>CAZAZE010000013.1:0-63382 GCA_964489545.1 uncultured Bacteroidales bacterium | reverse complement strand
ACACTAAACACTAAACACTAAACACTAAACACTAAACACTAAACACTAAACACTATTTAGCCGGAATACTGATCACCCAGATTTCTCCGCGTTTAACAGTAAGCTTGTCGGAGCGCAGCCAGGGATTGAGTTCTTTGAGCATACGGTAAGAGATGCCCTGTTCCCGGGCGAAAGCGGGAAGGTCGGATAGGGTGGAACTGATTTCGATATCGCGGGTTTTCAGCTGTTCATAAAAATCCCCTGATTGAAGCTTGAAGCCATATTTCATCGGATTCCGGCAAATGTATTTCATGGCCAGGATCCGGTAAATGTACCGGGAGGTTTCTTCGTTCAGGTGCAGATCATAGAAATCGCCCGTCAGCTGCCTGCCGGTAGACTCGTCGATGCGGTTCTGGCCGGCGTTGTAAGAAGCCGCAACCAGCGTCCAGTTTCCGAATTTTTGCCGGGCTTTCTTCAGGTAGGCGCAGGCGGCATGCGTTGCTTTAGCCACGTGGTAGCGCTCGTCGACTTCCTTATTCACCCGGAGCCCGTATTCTTTGGCCGTTTTTTCCAGGAATTGCCAGTATCCCGCAGCCCCGGAGGGGGAAACCACATTCATCAATCCGCTTTCAATCAGGGCCAGGTACTTGAAATCGTCCGGGATGCCGTGCTCCTTAAGAATCGGTTCGATGACCGGGAACCATCGGGTCGTCCGCTTCAGCATCAGCAGGGTCGATGAATGCCAGTAGGTGTTGACCGTGAGTTCCCGCTCCAGTTGCTCCCGGACGTAAAACAGATCAACCGGGACCATCTCGCCGCAGAAATTCGCCGAGTCCGGCATCGGCACAGGCATGACATAATTCATTCCTTCGACGAAGGTCATGGATTCCGTAACGGGTGTGGCCTCCTCCTTCTGATATTGATTAAGATACAGGTAAATCACCATAACGGTGAGGGCTGAGGTCAGAATAGCCAGGAAAACGATGAAAAACCTGTTCACGGGAAGGTGATTTTAGAAAGGGCTTACGAAATTTTTAAAAAGACCACCTGCGAGGTCCTTGGCGGAGACCAGGGGATTATCGGATCCCCAGTCTATATTCAGGTCCGGATCGTTCCAGATGATGCCCCGCTCTGACTCTTTATTGTAATAGTTAGTGCATCTATACTGAAAGATGGTATGGTCTTCCAGCGTGAGGAAGCCATGGGCGAAGCCTTCCGGTATCCAGAGCATCAGCTTGTTTTCGGCCGAAAGGACAACAGATTCCCATTTTCCGTAAGTCGCGGAAGACGGGCGCAGATCAACCGCCACATCAAGCGCAGCCCCCCGGGCCACACGGACCAGTTTTCCCTGGGCAAAGGGCGGCGCCTGGAAATGAAGACCGCGGAGGACATTTTTCCCCGACATCGATTCGTTATCCTGCACAAAATCCGCAACAATCCCGAGTCCGGCGAATTTATCCTTTCGATACGACTCGAAAAAATATCCCCGGGCATCCGGATACACATCCGGGTAAACGATTACCAGTCCTTCTATAAATGTTTTTTCAACTTGCATGCAGTATTATTTCACCACAGATTACACAGATTTGCACAGATCACCCACAAACGGATAACTTAAATACTCCCAACTTACCACTCTGACTTAAACCTCAAACCTTAAACCTTAAACCTTAGTTATCAGATGTGTATCACTTCACCATATGCCGCTGCAACAGCTTCCATGACCGCTTCCGACATGGTCGGGTGGGGGTGGACGGTTTTGATGATCTCATGGCCCGTGGTCTCCAGTTTACGGGCGGCCACCACTTCGGCGATCATCTCTGTGACGTTCTCGCCGATGAAATGCGCGCCCAGCCATTCCCCGTATCTGGCGTCGAAGATCACCTTGATGAATCCTTCCTTATTCCCTGCGGCGCTGGCTTTGCCGGATGCCGAGAACGGGAATTTGCCCACTTTAATATCATACCCGGCTTCCTTTGCCTGCTTTTCGGTCATGCCCACGGAAGCCACTTCCGGGCTGGTGTAGGTGCAGGCCGGTATGTTTTTGTAATCGATGGGCTCGACATGCATCCCGGCAATCTTCTCCACGCAGGTGATCCCTTCGTGCGAGGCCACGTGCGCCAGGGCAGGCCCCGGCACGATATCTCCGATGGCATAGTAGCCCGTGACATTCGTTCTGTAAAATTCATCGACCCTGATCTTGTCTTTTTCCACCTGGATGCCCGTTTCTTCAAGGCCTAGCCCCTCAAAATTTGACTTGACGCCGACCGCGGAGAGCACCACATCGCATTCGATGATCTCTTCGCCTTTTTTGGTTTTTACTTTCACCTTGCAGGTCTTGCCTGAGGTATCCACCGACTCGACGGTTGAACCTGTCAGCACTTTGATTCCGGCTTTCTTGAAGCTCCGTTCGAGCTGTTTCGATACTTCCTCGTCCTCCAGCGGAACGATATTTGGCAGCAGTTCCACCAGGGTGACTTCCGTTCCGATGGAATTATAGAAAAAGGCGAATTCGCTGCCGATGGCTCCGGAGCCCACCACCACCATAGATTTTGGCTGTTTCGGAAGGTTCATGGCCTGGCGGTACCCGATGATCTTTTTACCGTCCTGTGGAAGGTTAGGCAGTTCCCTGGACCGGGTGCCGGTGGCAATGATGATGTGGCTGGCTGTGTATTCAGTGACTTTGCCTGATTCGTCCGTCACGGCGATCTTCTTTCCCGGGAGCACTTTCGCTGTGCCTTTAATGGCATCTATCTTGTTCTTTTTAAACAGAAACTGGATCCCGTTGCTCATCCCGTTGGCCACATCCCGGCTGCGCTTAATCATCCCTTCGAAATCAGGGGTGATGCTGCCTTCGATTTTGACACCGTAATCCGCAGCATGGCTGGCGTACTTATAAACCTGCGCGCTCTTCAGCAGCGCCTTGGTCGGGATGCAGCCCCAGTTCAGGCAGACCCCGCCCAGCGATTCCTTTTCCACAACGGCTGTTTTCATTCCCAGCTGTGCAGCGCGGATGGCGGCGACATAGCCGCCCGGACCGCTTCCTATGACGATCAGATCGTAATTCATTCGGTTCGTTTTTTAGGTTGATGGTGCAAAGGTATTAAAAAGGATGGGTGGTTTCTCAAGGATGACAACAGATCAATACTCAGATTTTTACAGATGAAGGGGTGAAAAGGTCTTGTTTTCTGTGAATATCGTGTTTATTAATCTGCGCCGATCTGTGAGAAACCCACGAATTCTTTCTAAATTTAGCCTTTCATTAACCCAACCACACCAGATATGTCTACCGGAAAACAACACTACCTCGACGCCGCCCGGCGCTCAGCCGAATGGCACCGCAATTACCTTGATGAGATGCGCCGCTGCAACTTCGATACCATCGCCGTCCATGGGGTATATTCCATGCAGGAAGCGCTCGATTTCAACCAGGGTTCCATCATAGAACCTATTTACATGTCCAGTTCCCAGGCTTACCGCGACTCAGACGAGATGGAAGCAGCGCTGGCTTACGAAATCCCTACCTGGTGCTACTCGCGCATCGGCAATCCCAGCATGTACTACCTGGAGGGCGTGCTGGCCCTGCTCGACGGCTATGGGGCGAAGGAAGAAACCTCCTGCGTGGCCACTTCCTCAGGGATGGCGGCCATTGCCGCCGCCGCCGATCCGCTGCTGGTGGTCGATCCCAAAAACCCAAACAGGCCAATCAACTTCGTGGCCACCTGCCAGGTGTACGGCGGGACCTTCCAGCAGTTCGCCATCCGCAAACACCAGGAACGGGGCATTGAATGGAGAAAGGTGGTCAATTCCGGCGATATTGATGAGTGGGCCCGGCTGATCGACGAAAACACCCGTTTCCTGTATGGGGAAATGCCTTCCAACCCGGGCCAGGCTTTCTTCGACCTGGAAAAAGTGGTGGAACTGGCCCATTCCCATAATATTCCTGTGATCATCGACGCTACGGTCGCAACGCCCGCCCTGATGCGGCCCATACAGTGGGGCGCAGATATCGTCATTCAATCGGTCACCAAAACGCTGACCACCAGTGGATTTGGTATCGGGGGGGCTGTCATCGCCAAAAAACGCATCATCACCAACATTGAGAATGACGCCCTGAGGAATGATTACTGCATGTACCTCAAGGCTCTGCCCAACCGAGACAACGGGCCGAACATCTCGCCGATGAACGCCATCCTTGCGCTCAATGACATCCGCACCCTGCGCATGCGGGTCGATCAGTGCAGCCGCAGCACCACCACCGTAGCGCATTTCCTGGCCGGGCACAAACACATCGAACAGGTCGACTACCTGGGCCTGGAACAGCATCCCCTCCATAAGCTCGCCAGCAAGTATATGTGGCTGGTCGACGCGGAAAAAGATGAATTGTACGGAAAACCAGTCAACCGCTTTGGCCACCTGATGTCATTCCGTGTCAAAGGCGGCGCGCAGGCCACCCGGGATGTCTTCGATGCGTTCCGGCGCATCTGGCGGGCCACCGACCTCGGCCGCATCAAATCCGTGGCCACCATCCCCGCCATCAGCACCCATCAGCAGCAGGGAGAGGAAGGCCGGAAAATCGCCGACATTCCCCCGAACCTGATCCGGTTGTGCGTTGGCGCCGAACATCCCGACGACATCATCGCCGACCTCGAACAGGCCCTGGCTGTGCTCGACGGCAAAAAACATGCGGTCACCGCGCCGGAGTATTCTGCCGGAGGTGCCAGCAGTGCAGGCCTCAGGAAGTAGTTGGCAGTTGGCAGTCGGCAGTTGGCAGGATTGTAGATTTTTTATCAATCATTTATAGCTTAATTTAACTGCTTTGAACACTAAAAAACTGATCGCTATTTATTCGATCCTCATTGGTCTGGCCGTGATCGGCATGTGGACTGTGATTTTACTGACCAGGGAAATTCCTGAAGGAAAACTTGAGCTGAGTTTCCACCTGTATGCTGAATTCGCCATGGCCATTATCTGTATCGTCAGCGGATTCATGATGCTGGGAAATAAGAAGTTTTCCAGGCTCACGAATATGGGCGGCTTGGGTATGGTTACTTATTCCACCATCAACGCGGCGGGTTATTACGGACAGCGGGAAGATAAGCCCATGATGGTCCTGTTTATCGTCCTTGCGGTTTTAACGATCACCGCAATTTGCGGGCATTATTATATCCGCGGGAAAAAGGATTAAAGGATGCAGGCAACCCTTTGTGGCCCTCCGTGCTTCCTCCGTGGGTCTCCGTGTAATTTGTGCTGAGTTAATTCTATTGCAGGATCAACTTACCTGTAACGGTCTTTCCTGCAGAAGTGGTAAGCCGGTAGAAGTACAGCCCCCTGGAAAGATGCCAGGCATCGAATTCGATCGCCGACAGGTTCCCTTCATCCAGCCGGCCGCTGAAAACATGCGCGACCCGGTTTCCGAATACATTGAGAATATCCAGCTCAACCACCGTTGATTCGGGAACGGCGATGTCAAAACGGGTCCGTCCGGCGAACGGATTGGGATGGACTTCAATGAAAACCTCATCCACCACTATACCGGATCCGGCCAGGCCATCCAGGGCTAAGGCATCTTTGCCATTGAGGCACGGCCCGCAGTAATCGCCATGTTCCAGGTGGCCTGCAACGGCATTCTTGCTCACGCAAAGCGTTCGCGCCTTGGCCGGGTTGCCTGGTGGAATATGGCAGATCAATACCTTGTTGTTCCCGCAAGGATAATTTTCACAGTTGCCGGGTTCCACGGTGACCGTTACCGATCCGGTTACAGCGCATGAGAATTGATCGGACACCGTGACGGAGTAAGTTGTGGTCGTTTCCGGTGAAACGGTGATTTCAGGGCTGGTTTCTCCGGTGCTCCACAGGAATGAATAGGACGGAGCGCTACCCACCACCGATGCGGATAAGGTCGCGTTTTGCCCTGCGGTTATGGTCACATCCGGACTGAGTGTGAGCGCAGGCGCAGGATAAGGACTTTCCGTAACCATCACCACCTCCGACATTTCAATGCATCCATTGGAACAAACTACGGTGACGAAATAAGGGCCTGGCTCATCCACTAAGATTTCACGGGTATTTGCACCAGTCGACCAGCTGTAATAGGCACCTTCAGGATTGGCAGTCAAAGTGACCGACTGCCCCTGGCACAGTGCAAGCGGGCCACTGGCTGAAATGGTCGCAGGCGGGCAGGTGTTTTTACATTTGCCCTTGCAACCTGCACTGAAAATGCCGGCGATCTCAGTAGCCGTGAGGGATCGGCTGTAAATGCTCAATTCGTCCATCATGCCGCTGAGATGACTGGATGCAGGCCCTCCATAAGAGTAACCGATGGTGAGTGGGGCAGCAACGTCAGGCATAATGCTGCCGGATTTTATATCACTGGATATCACCGCTCCGTTGATGTAGAAGGTGAAGGTGTCGCCTGACCTGGTCAATGCAATGTGGCACCATGATCCCGGGATAAAATTAGCCGGGGTGGATGTCGCAAATGTCCTGACAGTTTGTCCAACGAATTTTACATCCAGGAGAATGCTCTGACCATTTGTATAAAGAATCCAGTATGCATCATCGATGCCGTTGCTCTGTGCGATGAGGGTGTTGGCATAAGGGTGGATGATGCCGGGATTGATCATGAAAAACTGCACCCAGAACTCAATGGAAAAATCATTCGTGCCGAAATTCCAGGCGGGATCGTCGGGGACAGAAACGTAATTATCAAAGCCGTTCATGAAGAACGCAGGACATACTTTGCCTAATGGGGAATAAAACGACCCGCTGCCCATAATAGTACCCGTGTGGCTTCCGGTAAGATCTTCAGCAACATTGCTGATGGTAAAAAAATCGACATCACCGCTCCACCACGCAGTCATGCCAAAAGGCGCAGGGTAGCAGGGGGCGGAATAGTCACAGGGTTCGTATTGTGCCTGAAGGAGATGGAATGATAACAGGAAAGCAAAATAAAGTATCGCTTTTTTCATGACGGTAAATTTTGGGTTCCAATGGTAAAATTATACTGATCTGACTGGCAATTTGTTGCATCGAAAAATATTTTATCATTAATTTATTAACGGTTTTCATGATCTGTTGTTACCTTTGATACCCGGCACCAAACCACTAAATGAACCACGATCATGACATCAGCTACCACCAGCCTTTCCGGGCTATTCGGTGACTCCATCAAAGCTAACTGGGATCGGCCCGCCCTCAGCGATTACAAAGGCAGAACCTTCGCTTACCGGGAAGTTGGAGCAGAGATCCTGCGGCATCACACCATTTTTACATCCCTGTCGCTGAAGCAGGGAGATAAGGTCGCATTGCTGGGGAAAAATTCCGCCGAATGGGGAATCGTGTATCTTTCAGTGGTCACCTATGGCGCTGTGATCGTACCCATTCTTCCCGATTTTAAACCTTCGGATGTTCAGTCCATCATCCGGCATTCCGATTCAGTTGTTCTATTTGTCGAAGAAGAAATGTATAAGGAGCTGGATGTGAATGCTATAGATAATATTCGGTTAACCCTGGATATCCAGGGAAGAAAGGTGCTGAAGGCTATTCCGGGCATCGAGGATATATTGCCCGGCAAGCTTGCTGATGGAGGTTTAGAAGGTATATCACGTGAAGATATCCGGTTTCCCTTAACAGAACCCGATGCCCTGGCCGAGATCAGCTATACCTCAGGAACCTCCGGCTATTCGAAAGGGGTGATGCTGCCGCATCGCAGTCTGCAGGCCAACATCCTGTATGCGCACCGCAATATGCCCCTGAAGCCGGATGACCGCATCCTGTCGTTTCTGCCTATGGCTCATGCCTTTGGATGTACGTTTGAATTCCTGTTCCCGTTTACCCTGGGCTGCGAAATCACATTCCTCAACAAAATTCCTTCCCCTACAACCATCATTACGGCATTCCAGGAAATCAAACCGGCCCTGATCCTGACCGTGCCGCTGATGATCGAAAAAATCTACAAAAACAGGGTAAAACCCGGGATCAGCAAGCCGCTTGTCAGGATCCTGCTTGGAGTTCCACTCGTTAACAATTTGATATTAAGAAAGATATATGATAAATTATACCAAACCTTTGGTGGAAACCTGAAAGAGCTGGTCATTGGCGGGGCCCCATTCAATCCGGAAGTGGAGTGTTTTTTCCGGAGGATCGGTTTTCCCTTCACGGTCGGGTATGGAATGACCGAATGCGGCCCGCTGATCTCTTACGCCTCATGGAAAACTACACGCCCGGGCGCTGCCGGCAGGGTGGTGGATGAACTGGAACTGGTGATCGACTCGCCCGATCCTTTCAACATCCCTGGTGAAATAAGGGTAAGGGGAAGCCATGTCATGACGGGATATTACAAAAATGATGAAGAAAGCCGGAAGGTTCTGGATGAGGAAGGCTGGCTAAGCACCGGCGATATCGCCCTGAAAGACGCAGCGGGCAATATATACATCAAGGGAAGAAGCAAAAGCCTGATCCTCGGCCCCTCAGGCCAGAATATCTACCCTGAGGAGTTGGAATCGATGCTCAACAGCAAGCCCATCGTCCTCGAATCCCTCATCGTTGAACGCGATCAGAAGCTTTTTGCCCTGATCTGCCCGGACAAAGAGGCCATGGCCGCTGCAGGCGTCATCGACGAACAGGTGGAGCACATTTTCCGGCATTATGTCCACGAAATCAACCATCATGTGCCAAAATACATGCGGATCGCCGATTTCGAAATAAGAAAGACGGAATTCGAAAAAACACCGAAGCGCAATCCCAAAAGATTTTTATACAAATAATGCTTCTGTTAACAATCTCCCCCCTGGTAGGGAGTTGCGAACCAATACCTTTTTATATCTTTGATTCCATGCGTTATTATTCAACGAACCACCGATCCCCGGAGGTGTCCTTCAGGGAGGCTTTATTGAAAGGGCAGGCGCCGGATAGGGGACTGTATCTTCCCCTGCAGATCCCGGTCCTGGGAAAGGAAACGACAGACTCGTTCATCAACCGGCCTTATCCCGACATCGCTTTTGAAGTCACCCGGGGATTTTTTGAAGGGGAACTGCCGGACGCGGAGCTCCGCCGGATTGTTACGGAATCTTACAACTATCCCGTGCCGATGGACCCTGTTCACGGGCGTAAGTACATCCTTCGGCTCGACCAGGGGCCCACGGCGTCGTTCAAGGATTTCGCGGCGCGAATGATGGGCCGGCTCATGCAATATTACCTGGACCAGGTCAATGGCCGGATGCTGATCCTCACCGCCACCTCGGGCGATACGGGCAGCGCCATCGCCAACGCCTTCTATGGCCTGGACAATATCCGTGTGGTTGTGCTCTTTCCCGAAACTGAGGTAACCAGCCGCCAAAGGAAGCAAATGACCACACTTGGGAAAAATATAGATATCGTTGCCGTGGAAGGCAAATTCGACGACTGCCAGGCGCTGGTCAAACAGGCTTTTGCCGATCCGGACCTGGCGTCACTGGATCTGTCCTCCGCCAACAGCATCAACATTGGGCGGCTTGTGCCCCAGATCGTTTATTATTTCTATGCTTTTTCCCGCCTTCGCGTGGGCCTTCCCGACGACGATGCTGTTATTTCCGTTCCATCCGGTAATTTTGGCGATATGATGGGTGGCATCATGGCGATGAAGATGGGCCTGCCGGTGAAGCGGTTCATCATCGCGGTGAATGAGAACGATGAATTCCCGGAGTATCTCCGGACAGGTGAATACCGAAAGGTTGAACCCTCAAGGAACTGTATATCCAGCGCCATGAACGTCGGCCACCCGAGCAACCTGGCCCGCGTCATCGCCCTTTATGGCGGCGAAATGAACGAGAAAGGCGTAATCTCACGCCAGGCCGATCTCGACCAGATGAGAAATGAGCTCTGGTCGGTGAGCGTCTCTGACGAGGTGACGCGGGACACCATCAGGAAAACATGGGAAAAACACCATGTGCTGCTGGAACCTCACGGCGCGGTCGGCTGGGCCGGTTTGTGCGAATATCTGAAAACGGAAGAAGGAAGTGCCCTCAGACCCGACCAGTTGATGATCTCCCTGGAAACCGCCCATCCGGCCAAGTTCCCGGAAGAGATCAACCGCCTGCTGGGTTTTGATCCGGAACTGCCCGACAGCCTCCTGGGCCTGGAAGACAAGCCCGAGCGCTATGGAAAATTGGAAAACAATTACAGCAGTTTCAAGGATTACCTCCTGAAAAACTATAACTAAACACCCTCTTACTTAATTCAAAACTCAAAATTTAAAATTCAAAATTCAATTGCTATGCATTTCCTCTGCTCCGACCTCGAAGGCGTTTTCATTCCGGAAGTCTGGATCAATGTGTCTGAAAAGACCGGTATTCCTGAATTACGCCGCACGACCCGTGATGAGCCCGATTACGGAAAACTGATGCGATTCCGCATGAATGTTCTGCTGGAGCACGGATTACGGCTAAAAGACATCCAGGATGTGATCGCAACGATCCGGCCGCTGGACGGCGCTGTGGAAATGCTCGACTGGATCAAGAGGCACCTTCCCATGGTGATCGTCTCCGACACCTTCACCCAGTTCGCCGACCCGCTGATCGCCCAGCTGAACCGGCCCACGCTCTTCTGTAACGAGCTGATCATCGATGATGACGGCTTTATAGCCAATTTCCGGCTGCGCCAGCCCGATCAGAAACGCAAGGTAGTCCAGGCTTTGCAAGGCCTGAACTACACCGTCATCGCCATGGGCGATTCGTATAACGATACCTCGATGCTCCTGCAGGCCGAACAGGGTATCCTCTTCCGTCCCCCTGAAAACGTGATCCGCGATTTCCCTCAGTTCCCGGTAGTGCATGATTACGAAGATCTCAAAAGTCTGATTGCGGAATTGCTGGCAGGGACTCCGTCCCTGTCATGATCATATTACGTAATATTTAAAAATCAATAAATTAACCCTGAGGGACGGAGTCCCGGTGCCGTAAAATGAACATTACCTTCGAAAATAAAACCGTCCTCGTCACCGGCTCTTCAAGGGGCATTGGCGCCGCCGTGGCAAAGAAATTCGCGGAATCGGGCGCCCGGGTGATTGTCCATTATACCCGTAACGAAGAACGTGCAAGGAAAACACTAGCTGAGCTGCACGGAAAGGGTCATTACCTGGTGAAAGCAGACCTCGCCTCGCCCGTGGAAGTGCACGAAATGTTCGACCAGGTGATGCACAATTATGGCCGGGTGGATATCCTGGTGAACAACGCGGGGATTTACGAGGAAACCCACTGGTGGGAACTGGATTACGCACAATGGCAGGAACACTGGCGGCGGACCATCGACACCAACCTTACCGGTATGGCAAACCTTTCCTTCCTGGTCGCAAAACAAATGATCGGGCAGGGGCAGGGGAAGATCATCAACATCTCCTCCAGGGGCGCCTTCAGGGGAGAGCCCCACGCGCTGCCTTACGGTGCGGCGAAAGCGGCCATGAATTCCTTCGGCCAGTCGATGGCCTGGGCCCTCGCCGACCGGAACATTCAGGTGTATACACTGGCGCCCGGCTGGGTCGACACGGATATGACGCATGAAATCCTGGAGACGGAGCGGGGCAGGGCCGTGGCCGCGCAAAGCCCGATGAACCGGGTGGCTAAGCCTGAAGAGATCGCGACGGCTGTGCTGCTGCTGGCGTCTGAAGGTACCGAATACATGTCGGGTTGCATTCTCGACATGAATGGCGCCAGCTACCTGAGAAGCTAATAAAATACAACCTCTACCGCGGGATGCTCCGCCCGGAACGCGGCGATCTTCTTTTCCGAAAGTTTGGTATTGTAACAGACCAGCATCCGTAAATTGGGCAGTCCCAGCAAAGGTTTCAGGTTGCTTACGCCTGTATTCTGGCATTCAATCTTCTTTAGATTGATCAGGCCGGCCAGGGGGTCGAGTTTCTTAACCTGCGTTCCGGAACAGTTCAGTTGCTCCAGTGAGGCGACCGGCTCCAGGGCATCCAGTTTCACGATGGGCGTATTGCTGATGTTGAGCTGGGCAAGGAGGCTGAGCCCTGCCAGGGGACTGAGATCGGTGAGCGGATTTCCACTGAGGTCGATGGCTTTGAGTGAAGCCAGCGAACCCAGCGTACCGATGTCGGAAACATTGCAATTGGCCAGGATGATTTCCTCCGGAGCCATCATCTCCCCGAGCGGCAACAGGGAAGAAATTTCACGGTTACCGGAAAAGTCCAGTTTCAATAGGTTGACTGCAGATTGGAGTTGTTCCCGGGTAGGCGGCTGATCCAGCCGGATATGCTCCTGAAATTCTATCCGCCATGGTTCCGGAAGGCCATCCCACCAGCCTTGCAGCCGGCCGGTCTGAAACACAACGAGGCTGGAAGGGTGCGATTGCATATATCGAAGCGCTTCCTCCTTATTGATACCGGTCTGGTCACAGTATACCAGTGCGATATCCGGATTTCCGGCAATCGCTTCCAGGCTTGTGACGGAAGTATTGTCCAGGTTGAGCGATTTCAGGTTCTTCAGGCCGCCAAGACCGTCAAGGGTTTGCAGGGCAGTGCCGGAAACATCAAGGTTTTCGAGGCGGCTGAGTGCCTGCAGCGGATCCAGGACCGTGACAGCGGTCTCACTGACATTAAGGTTTTGTAATGCGGTTAGCTCAGCCAGCGGTGTGAGATCACCTATGGAAGTTCCGGAGGCGTTGATTTCTTTGAGGTTACTGAGCATGGATACCGGTTCCATGTTATTGATCCCCGTGTTGCTGCTGATGTCCAGCGAAGCAAGAAGGGTGACCTGGTGAAGCTGCTCCCGCGTGGGCACTTCGTCCAGGGAAACCAGTGCCCGGAATACTTCCTTCCATTCCGGAGAAAGGCCGGCCCACCAGGCAGTCAGCCCCTGGCTTTCATAAATGATCAGTGTGCCCGGCCGCGCCGCCATGAAGCGGTTGGCCTCCGTACGCGTGACCTGTGTCTGGTCGCAGTAAACTTTCTGGAGCCCTGAGATGGGTTCCAGCGGCGACAGGTCTGAAATGCCGGAACGGTCGGCATAAATGTATTGCAAACTGTCCAGCTTCGACAGCGGCGTGAGATCGGAAATGGCGGTTCCTTCCAGGTATATCCGCTTCAGGCGGATCATATACTGAAGGGTTTCCAAAGTAGCGATAGATGTCCCGGAGATGTTGATCCGCTGCAGGTTAGCCAGATCGGCCACAGCTTGAATATCCGAAACGGCCGTGCCGGCCAGGTTGAAATCGCTGAGAGAGGACAAGAAACGAACGGAACGGATGTCGGAAATCCGGCTGCCGGCCACGTGCAACACCTCCAGTGCGGAAAAGCCTTCAACCGGTTCGAGGGATTCAACCAATGTGCTGTCGGCATATAGTTCCCGGATCAGCGTGTTGTAGCGGATCGGCTCAAGATCGTCGATCATCGTACCCGAAATGTTCAGCCAGTTCAGTTTTGTCAGGCTTCTGGCCGGGAAGAGGTCGGTAACCGGCGTTCCGGCAACATTCAGCGATTTCAGCTCGCTCGTCTGGCTCAATGGATACAAGTCGAAAATATCGGGATTGCCGTGCACATCCAGTGCTTCAATGCCAGTGATCCCGCGCAGCGTACTGAGGGCAATACCCCTGGCTATGCCGATCGTATCATATTTTTTTAAGGCCACAGTATCCAGCTGGGTGACCAGCAAGCTGTCCAGGCCAATGTAAATGAAGCTGTCGCGCGAAATAAGGGTATCTTCATATGATATCCTCAGTGCGGTGCTGTCATTCAGCAAGTCAGCCTGTGAGAGTTGAAGGCTGTCGGAAAGCAGAAAGTCTTTTCCCAGGACTTCCTTCCAGAATCGCGGCATGGCATTCCACCAGCTGATCAGTTCCTCGGTCTCATTCAGCCGGGTGGTGTATATGCTGGCTATTTTAAGCACCTGCTCCTCCTCATCCAGGTTGATCTCTATGTACCTGATCTTATTATTATTGACCGGTTCATCGTTCACCGTAGTCCCTTTCAGGTTCCGGTTGGCGGTCACCTTGAAATAATTCATCCCATCGGCGCTCGTCAGTGATTGGATATCCTGGATGTCAAAATTGAATTCTACCTGCGTGAAAAAAAAGTCAACATCCTTCAGGTAGGCCTGAACGTCTTTGTAGGTAAGGATCTCCCGGTTCTCGTCCAGGTCATCCTCAACCTGGACTTTTTCATTCAGAAATGCTTTGGCATAGCTTTCCAGGATGATGGTTTCCTTCTCCCGGGCAGAAGTTTCCGGATCGCCCAGTGTGTTCAGAGAGAATTCCAGGAATCCCATCAAACGACGGATCTGCTCCCGGTAATTTTCCGTTCCGGGTCCGGTTTGCGCGTCCGCGGCCTGGGAAAATGCAGATGCCGCAAACAGGAGGAAAATGCTTAAAATGAAGAAATTCCAGGGTAGTCGTTTACTCATGATAGATGTAATTCATTAAGATTTCTTTCTCATCGGGCGTGATCTTCATCAATGTGGAGATGAGCCAGCCATTATTCATGCCCTGCCGGTTATATTCCGTCAATTCAAAATACCAGCCTTCGAGCTGAAAAAAATGAAATTTCACCCTGGAAATGGTGTTGAATTTCAGATTTCCCTGTTTGTATTCATAAATAAATAAGGTCAGGTAGTCGGGTTTGTATTTCCAGGCCAGGTAATGCTCCAGGCTTTGCTTATCTTCGAAGGCCCGGACCAGGTTCATGAAATCCAGCTCATGGCTCATGGGGTGCAGGAACTTCTGGCCGTTGCTCCGGATGCTGTCCTGGTCGGCGAACAGGCGGGCAAAGGGCTCGAAATAGACATTGGTGATGACCCATTTGGAACCGACGGTATCTTTTTCCAGTTGCAGGAACAGCGTGAGAAATTTTTCTTCGTTCCGGAATGAGAATTGGGTTGTGACTTCTGCAAACCAGCTTCCGCCATGAAAATCAAGGAATAGAGGGCTTCGCTGATCCAGGACCGTACCGATGAACGTTTCCTTGAGCGCGTCGGTTATGTAAGGATTCTCATTGTTGAACAGGTTCTCCAGGTAGGTTTTTCGTAGCCGGGAATCCCGGTAATACTGATCTTCGGGATAGAAGCGTTCGCCTTTGAAGTCCTCTTCCCCGTTGAACCTTCGGAAGAACTGGTTTACCTGCTTGGTGGCGGCATAAAGATCGCTTTCGTCCCCGAGGTAATCCTGGATGATCTGCCCTTGGGCATCGGTCAGCAATACGCCGAGGAGGAAAGCGATCAGGATTTTCTTCATGGGCGGGGTCAGCGCTGAGTTTCCGCCACCCGGATGTCGCCGAGGAGGACATCCCAGAAATCGATCAGCCGGCCGCTGATCTGCGTCTGCTTTTTCTCAACGTACACGGTGATATCCTTCTTCGTGGTATCCCGGTACACGAGTCCGTCTTCGGTAGTCCCCTCAAACCGCTGGTAGATCGTGATGACGCCGACATACCGGCCATCGGGCTGGAGTTCCAGGTCGGAGATATACTGGATATCGTACCACTGAATGTTGATCTTATCATAGTTCAGGGCCATCAACCGCTCCAGGTACTTTCTGACCGGGTAGTACTTGATCTCTTCACGGTACAGCGAGGAAACGCCCATCTGCGCGTCTTCGACAAAAAGTTCCAGGGTTCGTTCGATGACCCGGTTGGCCTCCGAGAAGGGGGTTTCCTTACTGCCGATGATGCTGATGTATTTGCTCAGGTCCCTGACCTTCTCCAGGGCCAGGCTGTCGATGGCCGCTTTGCGCTGTTTGCTTAAAACATCCTGCGCCATTGCGCCCGTGGCCATGATCAAAGAAAGTGCAGCTATTACAAAAACTTTGAATTTCATATTCTAATAACTTTTTATCAGTTCAAGTTCCTTGATTTTTCCATTAGCGTCCATGCTTACCTTATCGACCTTATTGATGTTATTTTTGGTATCCTTAAGGTAATTCAGATAGTTTTTGATCGTTGTGGGACGGTCGTAATCCACGATATCACCCTGTTTGCTGATGATGATCAGCACCGGTGCGTCGGGAGAACTGAACAGTTTCAACGCTTCCGCGATCTTCATGTTGGCTTCGGAAACGCTTGCTGCGTTGGCAATGCCGCTGAAATAGCCGGCCAGCTCGGTGCTGCCCGATTCTTTTTTAACCGCAGCCTCATCTTCCTTCTTTTTGGCTTCCATAGCCGCCTTATTCCATTCGGCGCGTTCCCCGGCCAGCTTCTCCTCAGCCTGGCGCAGCAACTCATCTATTTCGGGATCATTCAGATTCATGTTTTTAATGGATCTGACTGCGGCCTCCTTTTCATCCAGCGACATGGCCGTATTATCGTTCAGAATGTCGAGCAGGGTGGTTTTCGCATCGCCCAGCCTGGCCGCGTATTCCGCGGCTTCTTTCTCTCTGGCGAGTTTTTTCTTGCTTTTACAAGCGCCCATCCCGCCGGCCAGGGCAATGACCATGAGCATGATCATCGACTTAAAAAGGAATCTTTTCCACATATTTCCGGTTTTTAAATGATTGTTGGCAATTTAACGGACAAAAATATTGAAAATTATGGGAAAAGGAAAATAAGTTGAAAGACAGGGTATCGTGGTTCCCCGGTATCTTTATCCCTCATTTACTATCTTTGCAAGAAATTATCAAACCATGTCCAACACAAAGATTGACGCATCGGGTGAATTGTTCGACCTGAAGCAATTCGGAGAATTCGGGGATGTTAATCCTTCTATCACTGACTCATCAACCTATACTTTCCTGGCCGCGCAAACCATGCTCGACACATTTCACGGCGAGTCGGAGGGTTGTTTTCTTTACTCCCGGCACTGGAATCCCAGCAATAAGTATCTTTCGGATGCCCTGGCCGCGATGGAAGGGACGCCGTCTGCCTGGGTGACCGCCAGCGGAATGGCCGCCATCACCACCGTGCTTTTGCAGTTGTGCAACGCCGGCGACCACATCATCACCAGCGTGACCACTTATGGTGGAACCTTTGCCTTCCTGAAGAACTACCTTCCCAAATTCAATATCGATGTTACTTTCGTGAACATCTCCGACCTGGATAGCGTCGAAAAAGCAATCCGGCCCAATACCCGGCTCATTTACACCGAAAGCCTGACCAATCCGCTGCTCCAGGTTTCGGATATTCCCAGGCTTTCAGCCCTCGCCCGGAAGCACAATGTCAAGCTGGTTGTCGACAATACCTTTGTTCCGATGATCATGTCCCCGTCGCGGCTGGGCGCTGATATTACGGTTTACAGCATGACGAAGTTCATCAATGGCAAGAACGATTGCGTGGCGGGCGCCATTTGTTCCGACGCCGCGTTCATCGAGGCCATCAGCAACGTCAACGACGGGACGGCCATGCTCCTTGGGCCCGTGCTGGACCCGCTCCGCTCGGCCAGCATCCTGAAGAACCTGCATACCCTGCACATCCGCATGCAGAAACACAGCGCCAATGCGCTCTACCTGGCCACCCGGCTGGAACATGACGGCCTGAAGATCAAATACCCTGGACTGGCAAGCCATCCGGACCACGATCTGATGAAAACGCTGATGCAGCCGGAGTTCGGTTTTGGGGGCATGATGGCCATCGACCTGGGGACGGCGCAGCGTGCAAACGAGGTCATGGAAAAAATGCAGATGGCGGGCGTCGGCTACCTGGCGGTCAGCCTGGGCTATTTCAAGACGTTGTTCAGCAATCCCGGAAAAAGCACCTCATCCGAGGTGCCGGTCGAGATCCAGCGCGAGATGGGCCTTTCGGAAGGCCTGATCCGTTTCTCCGTCGGGCTGGACCACGACATCGAACGCACCTACCAGCGGATTAAAACCTGTCTGTGACCGGCGTCAGACCTGCCGCAGCTTCCATTTGCCCCGCCGCACGAAGTATAGCGCGCTGGCGGTCATGGCTACTTCAGCCACCAGGATGGAGATGAATACCCCGTTCTGGTCCAGGGGGGTGCGGCTGGCCAGGAACCAGGCCAGCGGAACCTCCAGGAGCCAGTAGCAGAAGAAATTGATCCATGTGGGCGTGACGGTATCGCCCGCTCCGTTCAGGGTGTTCACCAGCACCATGCCGAGGCCGTACGCCACAAAGCCGTAGCTCAGGATCCGCAGGCATTCGGCCCCGTAAGCCACGACCTCCGGGTCGCTGATGAACAGGCGAATGAACGAAGCAGGATACAGAGCCAGAACCAGCCCGATGATGCCAAGAAAGATCATGTTGACCCATCCCGTGATCCAGACCGAACGTTCGGCCCGGTCAGCCCGTTGCGCCCCAAGGTTCTGGCCTACCAGTGTGGCCGTAGCATTGCTGATCCCCCAGGAGGGCAGCATCATGAACATCATCACCCGCAGCGCTATGGTATAGCCGGCAATAGCCTGGCTGCCAAACATGGAGATAACCCGGACCAGGATGATCCAGCTCGAGGTAGCGATCAGGTATTGTCCCGTCGCGCCTGATGCCAGCTGCAGCAGATGGCGTATGACACTCCAGTCGGGAACCAGGCTGCGTAACCTCAGACTGATCCGGTGCTTTCCCCGGAACAACAGGTAGAACTGCATGATCACCCCGATGCCGCGACCGATGCAGGTGGCAATGGCGGCGCCCTTGATCCCCAGCGCGGGAATAGGCCCCCAGCCAAATATCAGCAGTGGATCCAGGATGATGTTGATGATATTGGCCACCCAGAGGACCCGCATCGAGATCGCTGCGTCGCCGGAACTCCGGAAAATGGCATTGTTGATGAACAACAGCATGATCACCAGGTTACTGCTCAGGATGATCACAGTATATGAACCGAATTCCCGGATGTTTTCCTGGCTGACCCCCATCAGCTCCAGCAACTCCCGGTAAAAGATCAGGGAAGGTACTGCCAGCAGGGTGGAAATGACTGCACCGGTGATCAGGGACTGTCCGGCCGAACGGGAGGCTTCGCCGGGATTTTTTTCGCCGATGCGGCGGGATACCACCGCCGTGGCCGCCATGCCCAGACCTACGCCCAATGCATAGATGACCGTAAGCAGCGATTCGGTGATGCCAACCACGGCCACCGTCTCAGCACCAAGCTTCGATACAAAGAAGATGTCGACGATCGAGAAAATGGACTCCATGGCCATTTCCAGCACCATGGGCACCGAAAGCAGAAAGATTGCGCGGCCCAGCTTCTCACTGGTGAAGTCCCGCTCTGTCCCGGCTATGGCTTCACGAATATCGGTCCATATCTGCCTGTACCTTTCTTTCAGGATTTTTAATTTTTCTGTCAAAGTAATGAAATATCTTCAATAATTAACCTTTTTTTACACTCCGTGGACCTCCGTGTTAACTCTGTGTAACTCCGTGATATCAAATACACAATGGATGGCACAGAGGGAAGCAGAGAAATCGCGGGATACACAAATAGCCCGGAAGAGGGCTTTAACTAAGAAAAAAGAGAGCGACAGGTCACCCGTTGTTTCTTAGCAGGTTTAAAAGATGAAGATTTTCATCGAAAGTAAGAATGAACCCGCAAATATGAATAAAAATTCTATATGTAAAGAAAAATAAGATGATTTATTTTAGTTTTCTCTGGATCAGAATGCCTGTCAGGATAAAAACCAGTCCGGCAACCGTGGCGGGTTGGATCGGCTCCCCGACGGTAAGACGGATGAACAGCAGCGAAAGGATCGGGGATACAAATATGAGGTTGCTGACCTTGGCCGCCGTGGATGACAATTTCAGCCCTTTCAGCCAGAAAAAGAAGGCCAGGCTCAGTTCGAACAGGCCGATGTAAACTACACCCAGGAGGGCTTTTCTTCCGGGCATGACGATTTTCCCGTCAGGGATGTCAATCAGGGTCATGAAGACAGAAAGCGCCAGAAGGAAAACGAACCCAAACGCGAAATTCCAGAACAGCTTGATCACCTCATCCCGGTGATCCTTTACGTTATTGATCCAGAACAGGGCCCAGATGACGGTGCTCGCCAGCGCCAGTATGACGCCCAGCGGGTCGGAAAAACGGAAGGACAGCGGTTTTCCCCCGGTGGCGATGATGAAGATGCCTGCAAAACTGATCATGACGGCCGCAAAACTCTTCCACCCGATGTGCTGGCGGAGCATGAATACAGCCAGCAGGGTGAGGATCACCGGCCAGGCGTAGTTGAGCACCATGGCTTCCTGTGCCTGGAGTATATCATAGGCATAAAGCAGAATGATGTAGTAAAGAAACGGGTTAAGCAGGGCGTTCAGCGCAGAGCGCCACAGATCGTTCCGGACAGGACGAAACAGCAGATCCGTCTTTTTTTGAAAGATGATGATCAGGGAAAGTACGGCAAAGGAAACAAACGTGGCGTACAGCATCATCTGCACCGGCTTCAGGTAATCCAGCGTCAGCTTGAAGGCCGAGCCGATGGTCGACCACATGAGCACGGCGGCGCCAGCGTAAAGATATGCCCTGTTTTGCTGGTTCATCGGATTAATGATGTGTGGCCCATTCCGGATGCGCTAGCCCGTCGTAACCAAAGGCCACGCCGATCATGAAATACGTGAACAGGGTGATCAGGATTGCCCCGACGATGTTAATGATGAAGCCGGTTCTCGCCATATCCCTGACGGTCACCCGGTTGGTGCCGAAAATGATGGCATTGGGCGGGGTGGCCACCGGCAGCATGAACGCCATGGAGGCCGATATGGTGGCGGGCAGCATCAGGAATAAGGGGTTGATCTCAAGGGAAACGCTTAACCCCGCCAGGATGGGCAGGAGCATCTCCGTAGTGGCGGTGTTCGAGGTGAGTTCGGTAAGAAACGTTACCATAAGGCAGATCATTAAGATGATCATGATGGGATGCATGCCCGAAAGGAACTTCATTTGCTCCCCGAACCAGGCTGAAAGCCCCGATTCCTTGAATCCAGTGGCCAGGGCAAACCCGCCCCCGAACAACAGGACGATGTTCCAGGGGATTTTTGCTGCTGTCCCCCATTCCATGATCCGCTCGCCCGGCCGGCTTTTGCTGGGAATGAGAAACATCGCCAGGGAGACCATGATGGCCACGGTCCCGTCGTTGACATATTCCGGGTTGCTGAACAACCGGGACCATCCCGGAATGACGAAATTTCCGAATACCAGGTCTGACCGGGACAGCCACAGCACCGCCAGCAGAATGAACAGCGTAAGGATAACCTTCTCTTCCGGACCCATCCGACCAAGTAAGTGATATTCCCTGCTGAACACGGTCCGGTCTATCCGGGGCCATTGCTTTTTATTCGGCTTATATAGATAAAACAGGTATGCCCAGACAAAAAGGAAGACGATCGCGGACAAGGGGAGGGCGAAGAGAAACCAGCTGGCAAAACTTATTTCCGGGGCGGCAGGGAACATGATCTGGAAGATCCGGGCGAAGGACAGGTTGGGTGGAGTTCCGACCAGGGTGGAGATCCCTCCGATGGAGGCGCTGTAGGCCACACCCAGCAGCAGGCCGGTGGCATATCTGGACATGGCCTCTTTTCCGGCGTTTTCCTCCAGCTTTTCCATGACGGAGATCAGGATGGGGATCATCATCATGGCCGTGGCCGTGTTGGAGATCCACATCGAAAGAATGGCGGTCGACAGCATGAAACCCAACAGGATACTGGCCGGTTTGGACCCGGTAAACATCAGTATCCTCAGGGCGATCCGTCGGTGCAGGTTCCATTTTTGCATGGCCAGGGCCACGAGGAACCCGCCGATAAACAGGAAGATCACATGATTAAAATAGGTAGCAGAGACATCCTTGCCGTCCATGATCCCCAGCAAGGGAAATAAAACCACAGGAACCAGCGAAGTCGCCGCCAGCGGAATGATCTCAGTGATCCACCAGATTGCCATGAGTAGTCCTGTGGCCAGCGTCGCGGTCACCGCCGGCCGTTCCGGGTCGAGATCGACAAAAAAGACCAAAACGGCAAAAATCAAAGGGCCAATGACATAACCCGTGATGTTCCGGTAGAGATCTCCCTTTCGCTTTGGAATCGTTTTTTCCACCTGGGCGTGGTCAGAATTTCAGGCTAAGATAAAAATTAACCTGGCTTCATATTTCAGCCCGGCAATAATTCATAGCTTTGCAGGCTAATTTGAAACATAAAATTTATGAAAAAGCTTGGAGTTGTTGCTTTTGGAGGGAATGCCCTGATCGTCGGAAAGCAAAAAGGAACAATCGATGAGCAGGAAGAAAACGCCTATAAGACCTGTGAACGCCTGCTGGTGCTGATCAATGCGGGGTACGACCTGGTGATCACGCACGGCAACGGCCCCCAGGTAGGCAATATCATGCTGGCCAATGCTGCGGGAGAGAAGCTCTACGGGGTCCCGGAGATGCCGCTTGACATCAGTGTGGCTTATTCACAGGGCTTTATCGGATATGTGATTGAACAGCAGTTACGGAATGTGTTCCGTGAAAACGACATCGACCGCGATATCATGACGATCATCACCCAGGTTCTGGTCAATAAGGATGACCCCGCTTTCCAGAACCCGGTGAAGCCTATTGGCCCATTTTACACCAAAGAAGAAGCCGACAGGATATCCCAGGTTTCCGGGGCTCTTTTCGCCGAAGATCCCAGGGGCAGGGGATACCGCAAAGTGGTGGCATCACCCAGGCCGCTGGTCATATATAACACCAAAACCATTGAACGAATCGCCCGTGAGGGCCAGATTGTGATTGCCGTCGGCGGCGGCGGGATCCCGGCTTATTACAAGACCGAACATAAGCTGCAGGGCATCGACGCCGTGATCGACAAAGACCACGCATCCGCTCTGCTTGCTTCGCAGATTGGCGCTTACCGGTTCTTTATCCTGACCGATGTTCCTAAAGTTTGCCTGAATTTCAACACACCTCAGGAAAAAACCCTGGACCGGATGAACATCGCCCAGGCCAAGAGATATCTTGCCGAGGGCCATTTCTCCGAAGGCAGCATGGCGCCC
The DNA here is from genome assembly GCA_964489545.1 of uncultured Bacteroidales bacterium. Lineage (GTDB taxonomy): Bacteria > Bacteroidota > Bacteroidia > Bacteroidales > JAGOPY01 > JAGOPY01. The sequence goes on along the minus strand of CAZAZE010000013.1, from coordinate 40,517 downwards.
AAGATCCGCGCGGCCATTTACTTCGTGGAACACAGCGGGCGGGATGCCATCATCACACAAACCACCCTGCTGGGGGTCGACGATGGCGGCACCCGGATCACTATTGTGTAGTTCCAGGTTCCAGGGTTCCAGGTTCCAGGTTCCAGGTTCCAGGGTTCCACGGTTCCAGTTAAAATATTCTGATTGTCAATGAAATAATTCAAAATTCAAAATTCATAATTCAAAATTTCTCCTATGCCTTTCAATCTTCGCAACCGCAGTTTTCTGAAACTCCTGGATTTTACCCCACAGGAGATCGAATTCCTCCTTCAATTATCCGCCGACCTGAAAAGCGCCAAATATTCGGGTACGGAGCAGCAGAAGCTAAAGGGTAAGAACATAGTTCTGCTTTTTGAGAAAGACTCCACCCGCACCCGTTGCGCTTTTGAGGTGGCCGCGTTTGACCAGGGAGCCAATGTGACCTATCTCGGGCCTTCGGGGTCGCAGATGAAGAAAAAGGAAACCATTAAGGATACCGCCCGGGTTCTGGGCCGTATGTACGACGGCATCGAGTACCGTGGCTACGGGCAGGACATCGTTGAGGAGCTGGCAGCGTACGCCAATGTGCCGGTTTGGAACGGGCTGACCAACGAATTTCACCCGACCCAGGTTCTGGCTGATCTGCTGACGATGCGCGAACATTCAGACAAACCCCTGAATAAGATTGCGTTTTGTTATCTTGGCGATGCGCGCAACAATATGGGCAATTCCCTGCTCGTGGGCGCCGCCAAGATGGGCATGGATTTTCGCTCCATCGCGCCGAAACAGTTCCAGCCAGCGCCGGAGCTGGTTGCAAAATGCCAGGAAATCGCAAAAGAAACTGGCGCCAGGATCATGGTTACCGACAATCCGGGAGAAGGAGTGAAGGGAGTGGACTTCATCTATACCGATGTTTGGGTATCGATGGGTGAACCGGATGAGGCCTGGAAAGAACGGCTTAACCTGATGCTTCCCTACCAGGTGAACATGAACCTGATGCGGAAGACCGGCAACCCGAATGTCAAATTCCTGCACTGCCTGCCTTCATTCCACAATCGTGACACCGCTGTGGGCGAGGAAATCTTCAGGAAGTTCGGCGTGGCCGAAATGGAAGTGACCGACGAAGTATTCGAATCGCCGGCTTCCATCGTGTTTGACCAGGCTGAAAACCGGCTGCATACCATAAAGGCGGTAATGGTTGCCACCCTGGGCGCTTAATCTGACTAGCCTGACCGATCCTTTTGGCAGTGATCATGCTTCGCGGCGCTCCGAATCTTGATTTTCAGGTTCAGGGCTCCGCGAAGTTATTTTCAGGAAGGGTGTAAAAGGCAAGCTTTTTATTAATTTTGTGGAAATTAATCCGAAAAATCCCTTGCCTTATGAAACCAAAAGCTTTTTCCATGTTATGGGTCGCTATTGCGGCGCTGATGATTACCTCATGTACAACGGTCAACCTGACCAGCTGGAAAGATCCCGCCTCAACGGCAAAGGTTCAGCATGTGGTCATACTTACCCTTTTTGAACGGCTCGAATACGCCCAGCCCTTTGAAAACCAGATGGCCTCTTACCTTACAGATCAGGGCCTCCAGGTAACCAAATCGCTGGATTTCATGCCGCCGAACCAGAACATGAGCGATGATGAACTGAAGGCCAAAATTTCGGGCTTTGGCGCGGACGCGGTGCTGGTATTTTCACCCAAGGGCGCCGATAAGTCGGTGAATTACACCCCGCCAACCTATCATGGCTATTACCGTGGCTACTGGGGAGGCGTCTATGCCGCTTCACCGGGCTATTACAGCGAATCCACAACCTACCGCATCCAGTCGAACCTGTATTCGGCCACTGAGGAAAAACTGATCTGGACCGGTGACCTGACTACAACAGATCCGGGATCGATCGATGCCGCGGCCTATGAAATGTCCAGGAAAATATACGCTGACTGGGTGAAGAACCAGATTGTGATACCCTCAGCTAAGTCAAAGTAAATGAAAATCGCCTATTCGGTGTGGGTCTTGACGTAAAATGCCACCTTTTCCAGTGAGGTGATCATGTCGTATTCTTCCAGGTGCACATCCTTGGGCACGGAAACCGATTTGGGCGCGTAGTTCAGAATGCCTTTTATCCCGGCTTTGACCAGCCGGTCGGCGGTCACCTGCCCCTGGTCGGCCGGTACCGTGATGATGCCGATTTTGACATCTTCCTGCTTCACGATCTCACCGATTTCGTCAATATGATGGCAAATTACCCCTGAATATTTCTTGCCTACTTTTTCCGGGTTGCTGTCGAACACAGCCACTATGCTCAGTTTCGTCCTCTTACCGCTGAAGTAATTGATGATGGCCCTGCCCAGGTTTCCGACCCCCACCACGCATACCCTGATGATGCTTTCACTGTCAATGATCTCGCCGATCAGATCAATAAGCTCCTTAACATGATATCCTTTGCGCAGGGTGCCGGTATATCCGATCAGCATGATGTCCCTTCGTACCTGAACAGCAGTAATGTGGATGATTTTAGCCATCTCATGGGAAAAAATATGGGTCTTTCCGGAGGCATGAACCATCAGCAAGGCCCGACGGTACTGGCTTAATCGTTCTATGGTCTTGTGCGGAAGGTTTCTCATATGGCTAATTTAACAAAACGGGAATCATGAATGCGACAAAAATAATTTCATCCATTCATAAAAACAAGAGATTTGTTAAATTTTTAACAATAAAATGATAGCGTTACGTGAAAGAGGTATGACAAGAAGCCTCAGTGACGGTCTACCCACTGCAGCCAATGCTCCATTCCTTCGCCGGTTTTTGCTGAAATTTCGATGAATTCCAGGTGATGGTTAATCCTCAGGGCATATTCCTTAAACTGCTCCACGTTAAAATCAACGTAGGGGAGCAGGTCCGTTTTATTGATGAGGCAAAGATGGGCTGTATGGAACATGTTGGGATATTTCAGCGGTTTGTCTTCCCCTTCGGTAACGCTGATGATCACCACCCGCCTGCTTTCGCCCAGGTCGAACAGGGCGGGACAGACGAGATTGCCGACATTCTCTATCATCAGGACAGAATGATCGGCGACTTCCAGTTTTTTCACGGCGGTGTTCACCATCTGGGCATCCAGGTGGCAACCATTTCCCGTGTTGACTTGTAAAACGGGGGCCCCGGCCTTATTGATCCGGTCGGCGTCGAGCAGCGTCTGCTGGTCTCCTTCAATGACGTATAGTTTGCGGTTTCCTTTGTATTCCCTGATGGTCCGTTCCAGCACTGATGTTTTCCCGGATCCCGGCGAGCTGACCAGGTTGAAGGCCAGTATGTCCCTGGCTTCGAAGTACCCCCGGTTCCGCTCAGCCAGGAGGTCGTTCTTGCGCATGATATCCATTTCGAGGCTGATTTCCCTGCCATGCTGATGCTCATGGCTGTGTGCATGAGCATGGGCATGCCCTTCATCTTCATGATTGTGGTCATGAACATGGGGCTCATCATGGGCGTGGGTGTGCGGGTGCACGTGACGGTGAACGTACCCGCCATGGTCATGCTCGTGCTCGTGATGATGAGTATGATGACTGCCGCCCTCTTCGCCTGGTTTTGAATAACTTACGGGATCAGGCTGCCCGCATCCGCATGTGCCGCACATAATTTTTCGTTTGTTGTCAAAGATAGCGATAAATTGGATTTGTTCTAAATTATTCCGATACTTAAAAAGTGCTTGATTAAAGACCTATATTTAACTAACTTTAATATAGCGAATTGACGAACTAATTTTATTGACCATGACCAAAATCATTTCACTGACAGTCAAGTGCCCGCACTGTGGTAAATCCTTCATGGATGAAGGCCGGTTGATCAACAACAAGCCCAGCATAAAACTGAACATACAGACGGCCATCAAGCAAAATGGCATGATTTGGCTCAGCTCAATTTACGGGGATTATAATTTTATCTCTGAATTCCCCATCCCGGACGGTGAGGTGGTCGACTTTTACTGCCCGCAATGCCATCAGGACCTGAAACGCAAAAAAATTGAGTGCGATTTATGCGGCGCGCCCATCATCAGTATGAACTGCGACATAGGGGGAAGGGTCAGCATCTGTTCACGGAGCGGATGCAAAAACCACTATGTGGTGTTCGAAGACCTGGATACGACCATCCGGAAATTCTATGATGATTACGGGTACCATTAGGATGGGCTCCGGTGCGGCCTAGCAGATCCTGGGCAGTTGTTCGCCGGAAAGCATATCGAGTATTCTCTTACCTCCTATGGCCGTGTTCATCCACGCGGTTCCGGCATATTCCGCGGTCATCCCGCCGATGATGCTGGCATTCCGGCCCAAGGGGTGATTTTGCATGATGGATAGAACCTTTTCCGATGCCTGCTGATCTGCAACGATCACCACTTTACCTTCGTTTGCGACAAACAAGGGGTCGAACCCAAGGATTTCGCAGATTGCCCTGACTTTGGGGCTGACAGGGATAGCGGACTCGTCAATGCTGATACCCAGGCCGGTACGCCCGGCCAGCTCGGTCAGTACGGTGGCGAGGCCTCCGCGGGTTGCGTCGCGCATGAATCTGATCCCATCCGCAGACTCCAGGATTTCCCGGATCAATCCGTTCAGCGAAGCGCAGTCCGATTCGATGTGGCTGGTCAGGTTCAGTTCCTGCCGGGCCGCCAGGATCGCCATCCCGTGGTCCCCGATGGTCCCGTTGATCAGGATCCGGTCGCCCGGCCGGATCTGGGTGCCGAAACCGATGTGTTCATGCCGCGGTTCGATATACCCCACACCGGCCGTATTGATGAAGATCTTATCGCACTTGCCCCGGGGAACCACCTTGGTATCGCCCGTTACAATGCTTACCCCGGCTTTTTCGGCTTCTGATGCCATGGCAGCTACTATGGCCTCCAGATCGGCATATGGATATCCTTCTTCGATGATAAATCCGGCGCTGATATATAAAGGTATGGCGCCGCTTACGGCGATATCGTTCACCGTTCCGCATACGGCCAGTTTCCCGATATTTCCACCCGGGAAAAAGACCGGGTCAACCACGTAGGAATCGGTGGTAAAAGCCAGCCGGGCCCCGTCACGGCCAACGATGGCCGCATCGGTCTGCCCCAGGAGATGGGGATTGCTGAAATGGTGCATGAACAGACCGCTGATGAGGTCGTGCGTCAGTTTTCCGCCGCTGCCATGTCCAAGCAATATCCTGTCCTTATTATCCATCTGAATTGACTGATCGGTTATACCTGTAATATGCGTGGCAGGCTCCTTCGTTGGATACCATACAGGCCCCGGCAGGGTTCTGCGGCGTGCAGGCTTTGGCGAAAAGTTTGCATTCCTTCGGGCTTTTCAACCCCTTCAATATCTCGCCGCAGATGCAGCCTTTATCTTCCCGTGTTGGCTCCACCGCCACAGGGATCATCCGTTCCGCGTCGAACGCGGCGTATTTTTCCCTGATGCCCAGGCCGCTGGCCGGGAGCACGCCGAGGCCCCGCCACCAGTCTTCGCGGTATTCAAAAACTTCATCGAGCATCTCCCGGGCCCTGGCATTTCCCTGTGGCTTTACCGCCCGCCTGTACTGAACTTCAACGCGGGCTTCGCCTTTTTCAACCTGCCTGACCAGCATAAGGACAGACTCCATCAGGTCAACCGGCTCAAAACCGGATATGACGCAACCCAGTCCGAATTTGTCCGCGATATCGCTGTAAATGGAGGTTCCGGTGATGGTGCTCACATGCCCCGGGGCGATATAACCGTCGATCCTGGCGCCATGGTCCACCAGCGCGGCCATCGCCGGAGGCATGACCTTGTGTGCGCTGAAAACAAAGAAATTGCTGCAGCCGCGGGCCACGGCGTATAAAAGGGCGGCAGCGCTGGCCGGTGCCGTGGTCTCAAATCCAATGCCCAGGAAAACCACCTTTCGTTCCGGATGTGAAAGGGCCAGCGTCACGGCATCCATGGCGGAATACACGATCCGCACATCGGCCCCGAGCGCTTTCTCCCGGTCCAGGGTGGAAGTGGATCCCGGCACCCGGATGAGGTCGCCGTACGTGCTGATTGTGACGCCGGGAAGGCGGCTGAACGCGATGGCCTGGTCAATGTATTTCCTGCTGGTGACGCACACCGGGCATCCGGGGCCCGACAGCAGCCGCAGATGGGAAGGCAGCAGGCCGGGAAGGCCAAAACGCTGAATCGACATGGTATGGCCGCCGCAAACCTCCATGAACGCTGCCGGACGTGAGGATATCCTCCGGATTTCCCCGGCCAGCTTCATGACAAGGTCCTTGTCGCGGTATTCGTCGATGTATTTCATCCTATTCTCCGGAGATGCCTTTTTTGCCCAGCCCCTGGTTGCCTGTATCCAGCACGAACTTCCAATGGCCGTCCGCATCTTTCTTCCAGATGCTTACATAAGTGCCTTCGGTGGTGAGCAGGTCCCCTTCCGGCGAATACATTTCGGTTTTGTAGATGCCATAGGTGTATCCGAGATCCAGCGATTGGGATACATCTGCAAACAAAGGTGTCCAGCTCAAAGTGAAATTATTATCCTTTTTGCTGAACATTTCGATGATCTTCTCTTTTCCCTTGATGGGCTGCTTGTTGGGCCGGAGCAGGACGCAGTCGTCGGAAATGTAGGCAAGGAAAGCCTTATTGGCCCCTTGTTCCACCGACAGGCGTGAAAATGCAGCATCAAATTCGAGCAACTCCTTTTTGACGCGCTCCGTATTGACCGGGCCGCGACAACCAGAGAAAATGATCAGAAATAAGAGGGAGGTGGTGAGGGTCAGCAGGCAGAATTTCATAGAACAACAGATTGATGAGAAAATAAAATGGTCACTACCTTAATGCTATAATCGGGATTGATTCATTCCGGATACAAAAATATCTTAAAATTCAAATGATTTCCAAGGATTATGTTCAGTGTACCGATAATAATCCCAATTGATGCCTTTTTGCGGCGATGATCAGCTGGCCGAGGGCTATCCCTCCGTCATTGGCAGGAAATTGCTCCGGCATGAAGACCCTGAACCGGGCGTTTCCGAGCATGTCTTCGCACAGGGCCAGCAGAAAGCGGTTCTGGAAGGTTCCGCCGGAGAGTACAACCTTATCCAGTCCGGTGCGTTCCCTGGCCATGAGCGCGGCATCGGTGATGGCCCGGGCGACCGCCCGGTGAAAACGTGCTGAGATGATGCCTGCGTCTGTTCCTTTTTGCAGATCCTCCACTATGTCACGGATAACCGGGGCAGGGTCGATGACCTCTCCAGTGGTAAACCGATACGATCCTTTGACCTGAGGGTTTAATACATTTTCAAGCCGCATGGGCGCTTCGGCGTGGAAAGCGGATTCATGGCACAGGCCCAGCAGGGCGGAAACGGCGTCAAACAGGCGGCCTGCGCTTGAAGTGAGCGGGACGTTGATCTTCCGCTCCATCATCTGGATGATCAGCGCGGCTTTATCCGGATCAAGCCGCCGGATAAAAGGCAGGTCCAACTGAGAAGGTTTTCGGTCTGCATATTGATAAAGGTAGGCCAGGGCCATTCTCCAGGGCTGGAGTGTGGCCAGATCGCCACCGGGCTGCGGGATGTATGCCAGGTGGGACAAGCGTGCGAAATCCGCGAGGTCGCATCGCATGATCTCGAAGCCCCACGTATTTCCGTCGCTTCCATAACCCACCCCGTCGAGGCTGATGCCAATCACCGCTTCATCGAGGCCGTGCTCGGCCATGCAGGAAGCAATGTGCGCATGGTGGTGCTGCACGCCGGTCAGGGGCAGGGGAGATGCGCCGTTGCGGGCCATTTCCTCAGCGAACCGGGTGGACAGATAATCGGGATGAAGATCGCATACGACGTATTTGGGACTGAACCGGAACATTTTCCGGTACCGTTGTGCCGATTCCCGGTAAAATTCAAGCGTCTCCAGGTTCTTCAGGTCCCCTATGTGCTGGCTCATAATGGCCTGGCGGCCTTTTCCGATGCAGAAGCAGTTTACCAGTTCCGCTCCGGCGGCGAAAATGCCGTCAACGTCCAAATGCAGGTTGACCGGGGCCGGGGCATACCCGCGGGAGCGCCGGATGATCCTTGTCTTCCCGGAGCACGCCATGGCCACGGAATCGTCGCATCGGTTGTGTATATCCCGGTTGTAAGAAATGAAGGCGTCGGCGATGCCCCCCAGGTTTTCCATCGCCACGCGGTCGTCGATGATCACCGGCTCATCGGAAATATTGCCGCTGGTCAGTACAATGGCCGGAGTGGCCAGCTTTTCGAACAGGAGGTAGTGGAACGGCATGTAAGGCAGCATGATCCCGGTCGTATTAAACCCGTTGCTGACCCCAAAAGCAAGTGTTTTCCCGCCGGTCCGGTTTTCCAGGATGACGATCGGCCGCTGCCAGGATCCAAGAGTGCCGGCGGCTGATGAATCGATGCGGACATAATCTCCTGCGGCTTCCAGCGACCGGAACATGACTGCGAAAGGTTTCCCCTCCCGGTTTTTCCTTTTCCGGAGGTTGCCCACGGCGGTTTCATCGGTTGCATCACAGGCCAGGTGATAGCCACCTGTTCCTTTGATGGCGACTATTTTCCCCTGCCCGATCAATTCCGCAGCCTGTGCCAGCAGGTACTGGAACCCGGTGGTGGATTCCTTGCCGTAAAGCAGCAGGTACCGGGGGCCGCAATGATTGCAGGCCACGGGCTGAGCGTGAAACCGCCGGTCGAGCGGATCGGAGTACTCCGCCCGGCAGGTGTCGCACATCGGGAAGTCCGACATGGTGGTCTTATCGCGGTCGTAAGGGAGTTCCCGGATAATGGTGAAGCGGGGACCGCAATTGGTGCAGTTGATCAGGGGGTAACCGATGCGGTGCGGCTGCGCTTTGAGATCATGCAGGCATTCGGGGCAAACGGAAATATCAGGGCTGACATCGGTGATCTCTTCGGTGCGGTCGCTGCTGGACCGGATCGCGAACGCATTGAACCCCTGAGTATCCGCATCCAGGGAAATGACATGATGGATGCGTGAAGCCACCGGCGCCTGGTCTCTGAGACAGGCAACAAAGCGTTCAAGACCGGTCACTTCACCTTCGGCATGGATGTGTACCCCGTCATTACCATTTTCCACCCAGCCTTTTATGTCGTGTTCATGGGCCATTCTGAATACGAAGGGCCTGAAACCCACTCCCTGTACCAGCCCTGTGATGTGTATGTGTATCGCTTTTTCTATGGCCATTCCTGCAAGGCTTTTGGCGGGCCAAAAATAACGGAAAAAATCAGTACCCGGCAGATAAGAATCCTATCTGATTAAAAATGAAATTTATCAATATATAGATATATAAGAAAAATTATATATATATTATTTGAACCGATTCTAAATTTAGTGACTGATTTGTAAGATCAAGATTTTCAATTATTTTTGTCTTGTGAAAAAATTAACAATATAGCCTTGAAAATCAGAAACATAATTTAATATCACCAACTGATGGAATCAAAAATTAAGGCCATAGTGGCAAAATTCAATCATGACCGTATGCGGCTCATGGATATTTTGCATGAAGTGCGGGATGAGTTTGGTTATATTCCGGAGGAATCGGTCCGGGTCATGGCCGGGCTGCTGAACACTTCAGAAGTTGATGTGCACCAGACCATTTCTTTTTATCATTTCTACTCGACCAAGCCGGTTGGAAAATATGCTGTTTACCTGAACAACAGCGCCGTCGCCTGCATGATGGGAAGGGATGAGATAGCCAGGGCCTTTGAAAAGGAAGCCGGGATCGCCTTCAATTCTGTTACACCGGATGGCTTGATCGGATTATGGGATACGGCAGATATCGGCATGAACGACCAGGAACCCGCCGCCATCATCAATGATATTGTGTTTACCAAACTCACGGCTTCGAAGGTACGGGAGCTGGTGGCCGCATTCCGCAACGGAACGGCGGTGAAGGACCTGGTGACCAAATACGGGGACGGCGAGAACAGTCATCCGAAGATCAAATCCATGGTCCACAACAACATCGTCAAGAAAGGGCCGGTGCTGTTCTCGGATTATGAACTGGGCATGGCCATCCGCAAGGCCGTGAACATGTCGCCCGAATTGGTGATTGAAGAAGTGAAGAAGTCCAATCTCCGCGGCCGCGGCGGCGCTGGTTTCCCGGCCGGGATGAAGTGGGATTTCTGCCGCAAATCGCGGGGCGCAGAAGTCTACCTGGTCTGTAACGCCGACGAAGGCGAGCCGGGCACATTCAAGGAGCGGGTGATCCTGACCGAATTGCCGAAGCAGTTGTTTGAAGGCATGATCATTGCCGGTTATGCCATCGGCGCAAGGGAAGGAATTCTGTACCTGCGTTATGAGTACCGGTATTTACTGGATTATCTCAATCATACCCTGCAAGAAATGCGCGACGGCAACCTTCTTGGAAGGAATATCGCCGGCAAGCAGGGATTCAGTTTCGACATCCGCATCCAGCTGGGGGCCGGCGCCTATGTTTGCGGTGAGGAATCGGCGCTGATCGAATCCATGGAAGGCAAGCGCGGCGAACCGAGAAACCGGCCGCCGTTCCCGGTTCAGAAGGGCTACAAGGACAAACCCACCGTGATCAACAACGTGGAAACCCTTTCCGCGGTCGTCAAGGTGATGGTCAAAGGCGCCGACTGGTTCAAGGCGATGGGCACCAAGGAATCTTCCGGAACCAAAATGCTGAGCGTTTCCGGCGATTGCAAAAATCCCGGCGTATATGAAATAGAGTGGGGGATGACCATCCGGGAGCTGCTGGAAATGGCGGGAGCCACTTCCGTACAGGCGGTGCAGGTCGGCGGCCCATCGGGCGTCTGCATTAACCCGACCCAGTTCCATCGCGAGATCGCCTTTGAAGACCTGGCCACCGGCGGGTCCATGATCGTTATCGGAAAAAACCGCAACCTGCTGAAGGATGTGGTGGTCAATTTCATGGATTTCTTCATCGAGGAATCCTGCAGTTCCTGCGCCCCCTGCCGGTCGCTGACCGTCATCCTGCGCAACAAACTGCAGAAGATCCTCGACGGATATGGCACCAGGAACGACATCCGGGAACTGCACGACTGGGCTAAGTACATGAAACTGGCCAACCGCTGCGGGCTGGGCCAGACGGCTGCCAACCCGGTCCTGTCGACCATCGAGAATTTCCGGCCCTTGTACGAAGACCTGGTGACCGATGAGGAATTTGTTTCCACCTTCGACCTCGAGGCCGCCGTTGCCGATTCCTGCGAATATGTCGGCAGGATCCCCAAATTCGAACATAACTGATTCTGAAAATATTAAGATCATTGAATATGAGCGATAAAATTAAATTCATCATTGACGACAGGGTTTGCTACGCGACTCCGGGACAAACCATCATGGATGCTGCCCGTGAGAACGGCATCTTTATCCCGTCACTATGCTGGGTGGAAGGCGTTAAGCCGGCCGGATCATGCAGGGTCTGCAATGTCAAGGTCAACGGCCGCACCATGACGGCATGCACCACCCCGGTGGCGGAAGGTATGGTCGTTGAGAACATGGTCGCCGACCTGGAGGAAATGCGCAAGGCCATCATTGAAGTGATGTTCGTGGCCGGGAACCATTTCTGTCCCGCCTGTGAAAAGAGCGGCAACTGCGAACTCCAGGCATTGGGATACCGCTACAAGATGATGGTTCCCCGTTTCCCGTATGAGTTCCCGGAAAAAGGGGTCAACGCCGAAAGCAAATATATCTACCATGACCGGAACCGCTGTATCCTGTGCAAGCGATGCGTCCGTATGGTGCTGAAGGACGGCAAGCCTGTGTTTGCGTTCAATCAGCGCGGCGGGCATCACCTGCACGTGGAGATGGACGTCGAACTGGCCAACCAGCTGACCGAAGAGGAAGCCCTGCACGCCATGGACATCTGCCCCGTCGGAGCCATCATCAAGAAGGAACGCGGCTATTATTCACCGATCGGTCAGAGAAAATACGACTTTGACGAGATCAGCACTTATATCTCGAAATAGCATTTAATAATCAGTAATACATTAATGCAATGAGTAAACCGATTGTAGCGACGACATCCATGGCGGGCTGTTTCGGCTGCCATATGTCCATCCTCGATATAGATGAAAAAATCCTCGACCTGATCGAACTGGTGGAGTTCAACAAATCGCCGATCGACGACATAAAGAAGTTCACCAAGCAGTGCGATATCGGGCTGCTCGAGGGGGGCTGCTGCAACAGCGAAAACGTTGAGGTCCTGAAGGAATTCAGAAAAAACTGCAAGATCCTGATCTCAGTGGGCGAATGCGCCATCATGGGCGGCTTGCCTGCACTGCGCAATGGCATACCGATCCAGGAATGTATTGAGGAGGCTTACCTGAACGGACCCACGGTGGGCCTGAACAAGGAACGGATCCTTCCCAATGACGATGAGCTTCCGATGCTGCTCGACAAAGTGTATCCCTGTCATGAAATCGTCAAGGTCGATTATTTCCTGCCCGGCTGCCCGCCCAGGGCTGACCTGATCTGGAACGCGCTCGTGGCGCTGCTCACCGGCGATGAGATGAAGCTTCCCTATGAAGTTGTAAAATTTGATTAATCCGGAGGAACGTAACATGACCAAGAAAATAACGATAGAACCCGTCACCCGTGTCGAAGGGCATGGTAAAGTGACCATCCATCTTGATGAAAACAACCAGGTGACCCAAACGCGCCTGCACATCGTGGAATTCCGCGGTTTTGAACGTTTTGTACAGGGACGCCCTTACTGGGAGGCTCCCGTGCTGGTGCAGCGACTCTGCGGCATCTGCCCCGTCAGCCATCACCTGGCCGCCGCCAAGGCACTCGACGTGATCGTCGGCGCCGGAACCGGAGAAGGACTTACCCCGACCGGCGAAAAGATGCGCCGGCTGATGCACTACGGGCAAATGTTCCAGTCGCATTCCCTGCATTTCTTCCACCTGGTATCGCCCGACCTGCTCCTGGGCATCGACGCCGATCCCGCGATCCGGAACATCATCGGCGTGGCCATCCACCACAAGGACCTGGCCGTCCAGGGCGTGATGATGCGGAAATTCGGACAGGAGATCATCGCCGCCACGGCCGGCAAGAAGATCCATGGCACCGGCGCCATCCCGGGCGGGATCAACAAGCACCTGACGGCGGAAGAACGCGATCGCTTCCTCAAAGGAGCCGACCCGCTCAACATAGACAAAATGATCGACTGGTCGGTCGGTGCGCTTGATTTCTTCAAAACCTATTACAAGAAGAACAAGGAGTTTGTCGACAGCTACGCTTATTTCCCGTCCAACCACCTGAGCCTGGTGCGCAAAGACGGCGCGCTCGACCTGTACCATGGTGTCCTCCGCGCCGTAGACACCGATGGTAAGAAAATACTTAATGACGTTGATTATCAGGAGTATACAAAATATATCGAAGAAGAAGTCCGGAGCTGGAGCTACATGAAGTTCCCCTACCTGAAGGAACTCGGACCGCAAAAAGGCTGGTATCGCGTGGGACCGCTGGCCCGTCTGAACGTGTGTGACTTTATCCCGACGCCGCTGGCGCAGAAGGAGTTCGAAGAATTCAAATCGCTAACCAACGGCAAACCGAACAACCATTGCCTGCATTACCATTATGCCCGGTTGATCGAGACGCTCCACTCGGCGGAAGTGATGAAGGATTTGCTGAATGATCCCGACCTGCTGGCTGGCGACCTGGTGGCAAAGGGCGCCAAGAAAAACGAAGGCGTCGGCCTGATCGAAGCGCCGCGTGGCACCCTGTTCCACCATTACCGGATCAATGAACATGACCAGATCGAAATGGCCAACCTGATCGTTTCCACTACCAACAACAACGAGCCGATGAACCGGTCGGTCAACGAAGTGGCCAAATCCTGGATGAATGGCAAGACCGAGATCACCGAGCCCATGATGAACGCCGTGGAAGTGGCCATCAGGGCCTATGACCCCTGCCTGAGCTGTGCCACCCATGCACTGGGGCAGATGCCGCTGGAGATCACCCTGTATGACAAGGATAACAATGTCATTGACCGGAAGCGAACCTGATTGTTGGATAAGCTCTTTCAAATACTGATTTACGGATACGGCAACCCGGGCCGGCAGGACGACGGCCTGGGCAACGAGCTGGTCAGGCGGCTGGAGAAATGGGCCCGGGAGGAAGGAATCCCGGGGATCGAATTTGATTCGAATTATCAGTTGAATATCGAGGATGCGGAAGCCATTGCAGGCAAAGACCTGGTGATATTCGCCGATGCTTCCGTGGAAGAGATCGACGACTTTCTGCTGACACCCGTAACCGAAGAAACCGAAGTCGCATTCACCTCGCATGCCGCTTCGCCGGGTTATATCGTCAAGCTGGCCAACGACCTGTTCGGGTGCAGGCCAGCCGTTTACCTGCTGCACATCCGGGGCTACGAGTGGGATTTCAGGGAAGGCCTGACCACCCGGGCTAAAGAAAACCTGCTCAAAGCCGAAGGCTTTATGAAAGAAATGCTGAAAAATCCTCAACAATATCTAAAATCGTAATATCTTTCCATCCAACATCCACTTAAACCTTAAACCTCAAACCTTAAAATTAAAGCGGTATGGATCTTTCAACGACTTATATGGGGCTTAAGCTCCGGAACCCATTGATTGTAAGCAGTTCCAGGATAACCAGCACTGTTGAGGACATTAAAAAATGCGCCGACTACGGTGCCGGCGCGATTGTGCTCAAATCCTTGTTCGAGGAACAGTTCCTGGCTAATGCCTCACAGCTCATGGACCAGGATTACAAATACTTCTGGTACCCGGAAGCCGTCGAATTCATCAGCCAGCATTCCAAGGAATTTGGGATCAACCACTACATCAAGCTGATCCGTGATGCCAAAGACGCCGTCAGCGTACCTGTCATTGCCAGCGTCAATTGCGTGACGCCGCATGAATGGCCGCGGTACGCCCAGACCCTGGTGGAAGCGGGCGCCGACGCAATCGAGCTGAATGTGTTTGTCGTGCCGAAGAATGAACAGATCACCAGCATGGAGATCGAGGATCTGTATATTCAGATTGTCGAAGAGGTAAAGAAAAATGTCAATGTGCCGGTAAGTATTAAAATCGGTCCATTCTTCACTAATGCGTTCAGGGTGATCGACCGGTTGTGCAAATCCGGCATTGACGGTATTGTGGTCTTTAACAGGTTCTACCGGCCTGATATCGATATTGAAACCGAAACCATCACCCGGCCCAACTACCTGAGCTGTCCGCAGGAAATGGGCCAGCCGCTGCGCTGGCTTTCGTTGTTTGCTTCGCGTGTCCGCTGTGACATTGCCGGGAACACAGGGATCCACGATGGAAACGGAATGATCAAAATGATCCTGGCCGGCGCAGCCGCCGTGGAGGTCTGCTCCACCCTTTATATCAACGGTCTGGGTTATATCGATACGATGCTCAACGACTTGCAGAAATGGATGACGTGGAAGGGGTATGAGCATATCTCAGAATTTAAGGGCAAGATGACCCGGCACCATGAAAATATCGCGGCTTTTGAGCGGGTACAGTTCCTGAAACAGACATTAGGGGAATAGCTGAAGCATTAATTTATTAACATTCAACCGACGGGTTAACCCGTCGGTTGATATATCGTCGGGTGATTTTTACCCGTTATTTCTGCGCCGCGTCTAAAAATACCGGTTTCGCGGTGATCATCACCCACACCCAATGCGGAAAACGGGCGTTCCCGTAAACACCCTGGAGCTTCTCCATTGACTCGGTGGCAAAAAATGTTGAATAACCGCCCCGGACATTCAGGAATTTCAAAATATCCCACTGAAAGTACAGATCGATCTCTTCACCCAAGGATTTGGCAAGCAATTCCTCATTGTGAAATAAGACATTATTCTGAAGGCTGAAATAATGGAGATCGGCGCCGATATTTGCTTTTTCAGTGATCATGTACTTCATTTTTATGAAGATATCTGAAAGCCCCCCGTTGCCGGTCGATTTAGGCAAGTTGGAGAAATAATCCAGGTGGCCGTAAGCCCCGTGCCGTATTCCGTAAAAAACATCGAAGGTATGGTTCTTGTCGCGGTAGTCTGCGTCCGCATTATCCTGGTCGGTGCCCGACAGGTAGTCGATCCCGGCTCCCAAGCTGAATTTCCCGCTGATCTTATATTCCGCATTGGCTGAAACCAAATAAGCCCGGGTCACCATGCCCGACCGGCTTTGGCCGCTCTGGTAATACCCGCTGGCCAGGGCGCTCAGCCTGCCTTTTTTTATACCGGCGTAGAGGCCGTAGGTTCCCTGCCAGTTGATGTCATTAACCGTATCGCTTGGCGTGAACCCGGACAGGATGCCCATTCCTGAAAGGTACATCCAATCGGTCAGCTGCTTTTTAAGGTAGATGAAATTGAGGGATTTCATTTTCCCGCTGGGGTACTCATTACCAAAAGATTTTTCCTGGTTGTTGTTCCAGCTGAGCCCCAGGTCAGCCTGCCATTTTTCGGTCTTATGACTTAAGAGCAGCGCGTCATATTTGATTTCGCTCTGGTTCCAGCCCCGGCTCGACAGGATCCGCTGGTCTTCATACGACCAGTACTGCCGGCCGATCTTTACCAGGCCGTTTTTATAAGCCCTGATCCCGATCCAGGCTTCGTTCAGGTCGATACTGGCCTTGCTGCCAGATACTCCGGTGGAGGAATACGTGTCGTCGTCACCCCAGACGCGGACATCCTGCAGGGCCATTCCGGCGCTGAAGATCCCGTTCTGGTAATAGGCGGAAAGCCGGCTTCGCTGTGAAATGGTGAATGCCGGTTGCTGATCCTGGGTCAGCATGATTCCATAACCGCCCCGGTATTCCACACGCGGACGGAACTCCGCTTTCAGGCTGAACTGCCCGAATGATTGAATAGCAGCCAGCATCAGTATCAACGCTGGCAGAAAGCGCATCTTTTTCATCACGTTTTGTTTGGTTGAATCTTTAATAGAACATACCCTTGAGGTAGGATTTGGTTTTTTCTTCCTGAGGATCATTGAAAACCTTCTCTGCCGGCCCGGCCTCGACCACTTCCCCCAAATACATAAAAATGACGTGATCGGCCACTCGTTTTGCCTGACGGAGGATATGGGTGACCAGGATTACCGTGTAGCTTTTCTTGAGTTCCAGGAATTTCTCCTCAATCGCCTGGCTGGAAATGGGATCCAGGGCCGAGGTCGGTTCGTCGGCCAGGATGATCTCGGGATCGACGGCAAGGCCCCGCGCCAGGCAGAGCCGCTGCTGCTGTCCGATCGACAGCCGGGAGGCCGGATCATGCAGACGGTCTTTCACCTCATCCCATAAATTGGCCACCCTCAGGTAATGTTCCACCCTCCGGTCGAGGAACTTTTTCTTCTGCCGCCCGCTGATCCTCAGCCCATAGGCAATGTTGTTGTAAATGCTCATGGGAAGCGGGTAAGGGCGTTGCGAAAGAAGACCCATCTTCTGCCGGAGCCGCGTGATATCGGTCTGGGTATGCAGAATGTCTTCATCGTTGATGAAAATCTGGCCGGAGACCTTTACGTCGGGATAAAGATCCGTAAGCCGGTTCATGCTCTTCATCAGGGTCGTTTTCCCGCAGCCCGACGGGCCCAGGATCACCGTGATCTTCTTCTCCGGAATGGCAACATTGATGTCTTTGAGGATATGTTGCTTTCCTATATATAGATTGAGGTCTTTAACCCATATTTTGGTGCCTTGCTCCATGTCAGAAATTGATTTTGTTTTTCTGATATTTTTTCGAGAACATTCTCGCCAGAATGCTGATAATAAGTATGATAATAGTTAATATCAGGGCCGATGCATAAGCCCGGTTCTGCACTTCCTCAATGGGTGACGACAACTGGAAGAAGATGGATAGCGGTAAAGTAGCCGTAGGTTGACCGAGCGAGGTCGGGATATAATCCGTATAGCCGGTGGTG
The DNA here is from genome assembly GCA_964489545.1 of uncultured Bacteroidales bacterium. Taxonomy (GTDB): domain Bacteria; phylum Bacteroidota; class Bacteroidia; order Bacteroidales; family JAGOPY01; genus JAGOPY01. Next base: position 22,583 of record CAZAZE010000013.1, on the reverse strand, counting down.
AAGAGCACCGATGCGGCGTCGCCGATGGCACGGCCGAAAGAAAGCAGGATCGCGGTCACCAGCCCGGGCGATGCCTGCCGCAGGAACACGCGGAACGCCGTTTCGGAAGGTGTTGACCCCAGGGAAAGGGAGGTCTCCAGCAGGCCGGAGGGCACGGTCTTCAGCACCTCGTCCATTGCACGCACCATGATCGGGATGATGAATAGCGTCACGGTGATGATCCCGGCCAGCAATGAGGTCTTCATTCCGAAATAGATCATAATTGTGAAGCCAAAAGCGCCGTACACGATCGAAGGGATTCCCCAGAGCAGGTCCAGGAAAAACCGGATGATGTTGACAAAGCGTTTCTGCTTGACCAGGATCACATTCATCAGCAGGGCTACCGGCAGGCCTACAGCGACTGCCAGCAGGGTAGCGCCTACCGACAGATACAATGATCCGATGATGGCATTGAGGATGCCTCCTTCCTTACCGAAGTAAAATCCGCCCTTCGGGGTCTGGGAGACCATCTCCCACGACAAGGAAGGGAGCCCTTTGTACAAAATGCTGAAAATGATCAGGAACAGCACCAGGACGATCAGGTTGGTGGATATGAACATCAGCACCCTGAAAAACCGTTCTTCGATCCTGTGGATTTTTTTCATTGCTTAACTGGTTTGTTTTTCGAGTCTTACAATAGCTAACCTCGACAGGAGGTTGAAGATCAGCACCACAAAGAACAGGATGAGCGCCGCCAGCATCAGGGCGGAATCGTACATGGGTATGGAGAGCATTTCTCCATAATTGTTGGCGATGAGGGCCGGCAGGGGATAACCCGGCTGGAAAACACCCGTGGGGATCTTGGCGACATTCCCCACGACCATCAGCACGGCGATCGTTTCACCAAAGGCGCGGGAGATGCCCAACCCCAGCGCAGACACGATTCCGGGAAACGCCTTCCGGACCAGCACTTTCTTGATCGTTTGCCACTGGCTGGCGCCCAGGGAAAGCGATGCTTCCTTCAACTCGTCCGGTATGGTCTTGAATACATCGATCAGGATGTTCAGCACGAAAGGGATGATCATGACCGAGAGCACGACCGCGCCGGCCAGGATGCTGTAGCCGGAGGTGGATACTCCGAAAACAGGGGCGAGGTATTTTGAGATGAACGGTACCACCACCAGGATCCCCCATACGCCAAAGACGACGGAAGGGATGCCGGCCAGGATGTCGATAACCGGGTGCATAATGCGCAATACCCAGCTCTTGGCGTATTGCGTCAGGTGTATGGCTGTGAGCAGGCAGATCGGGCCCGCGATGAGCAGTGAAAGGATTGTGACCCAGACCGAACTAAGGGCGAAGGGCAGGAATCCGAATTCGCCGGAGAGCGGCCGCCAGTCGCTGGAAGTGAGCAGATCGCTCAGCGAATTGTTGTGCAGCAGGAGCATGGATTTAAGGTACAGCCCGATGCCCAGTAAAAAAGGCATGAGGATCACCAGCATCAGGCTGATGACCATCCAGGTTACATGAAGCCTGCTTCTAATATGTCTGCCGATGCGGTACCTGGCCAAGTCTAATTCAGTTTTTCCGCTTCATGCGTGATCTTCTCTTCCGAAAGCTGCACGTAGCCGGATTCATTGACAAACGCCTGGCCCGGTCCCAGGATCCATTGCAGGAATGCGACAGCGGCGGCATTTTCAGGCTTTCCTTTGGCAACCAGGTACAGGTCTCTCGCCGGAGGCGAAGGGTATCGGCCATCGCGGATCGCGGCCATGATCGAATCCAGGTTTTCGTAGAAGTTCTCTTCCGGGCTGATGACCCTGTCACCGTTCATGTCGATGGGCATGATCTCCATTCCTTTGAACTTCCTCCTCGTACTGATATCATAAGCGTAAATGACATTATTATACCCCATGCCGTAAACGTCATTTTTAACGGCATCTGCGATGCCCGGATCTCCGAAAACGCCTATCCCGAGCAGGCTTTCCTGGTTTTTCCCAAGGAATTTGCCCCACATTTCCGCGGCGCCGCAGGCATCGGAACGGGTGTAAACGTTGATGGCCGATCCATCAGGAAAAGCAAAATAATCTTTCCATGCCCTGGGCTGATCGTCAAGATATATTTCCTGAAAAGCCTCCGGGGTCAGGCCTGTATGAAGGATCTCCGCTTTACCCGGGTTGGCGGTGTTGAACGTGGGAAGCACCGCATCTTTTGTCACGGCCAGAAACCATGCGCCCTGCGCCACCTCTTCCGGGCTGATCTCCCGCGACACCATCGCCAGGTCGACCATGCCGGAAAGCACGTCGGTCATGCCTTTTCCCGCCCCTCCGGCAGAGATGTCAATGCGCACATCCGGGTGCTCTTTGCGGAACTCCTCCGCCCACCTGACCGTCATCGGGTACAGCGCAAAGGCTCCGGAAATGGAAATTTCACCTTTAATGCCCCTGTCGGACTTCTGGTCGCCGGATTGCGGGCCGCCGCACCCGGAGACCAGGATTGCAACAAAAATGAGTATGCTGCAAACGACACACAAACGCTTGATGGTATTCATATTTGATGTGATTTTTTGAATGCTGTTTTGAAAATGGTATTACTGGTTTTTAAACTTATCCAGCTCAAGCAGGACTTCTGATTCAGTGAGAACGATATATCCTGAGGAATCGACGAACCCCTGTCCATCGGAAAGCACCCATCTCAGATAATCCAATACACGGGGATTATTTAATCCACTTTTGATGACCAGGTAAAGGTCACGGGAAAGTGGAATTCCTTTTTCCTGATCCTGCAAGGATTCTTTGAGAAGAGTAAGATTATCGTAAATGGCTTCCGTATCATTGATTTTACCGTCGCCGTTAAAGTCGACCGGCAGCACCCTCAGCCCGGGATAGGGCTGGAGTGTGGCCGGGTCATAAACGAACCGGAGGTTGTCGTAGCCGATGGCGTTGGGGTCCTGCCGGATGGCCATGGTCATGCCCGGGTCGCCATATGCCCCGTTGCCTTTTAATTCCTCGACGGGCATGCCGAGGAAGTCGGCCCAGATGGCGGAGGCGCCCCCCGCGTCAGAACGAATGAATACATTGATCATTCCGGTTGCAGTCCCTTCCGTGACATCGCTCCAGTCAGGAATGATGTCTGAGAATATGTTCCTGAGTTCCTCTCGTCCGATCCCATGCAAAAAAAGGAAATCGGAACCGGGATTGGCGGAGCTGATGGTAGGCAGAACAGCATCCCGTGCAACACGAATAAAGGTCAGATCGCCATTGGATCCCGGATCGGGAATACCGGAATACATGCCAATATCGCATAATTCCATCCGCGTGTCGGCGATCCCTTTGGCGGAACTGGCGGGAAAAACGGTTATCCGGACTTGCGGATGGCGGGCTGTATAGGCATCGCTCCACACCTGGACCAGGGGGTAAACGGCATTGGCCCCATGGATGCTGATGTATTCCCATTTGGGCCGTTCTCCCTGGCCGGTCTCATCAGCAGCTTTTCTGGGGCGGCAGGAACTATTGGCCATTGATAGCATAGCGAGACCAATTCCCGCCAGGGCCACCAACCCTATGACCCCAAATCTCCCTTTCATCGCTTGATCCAACCGCATTTTTCAGTTCAGGAATTAATGGGTAAAATTAGTGATATTTCAACAGAGAATGGCTGATGCCGGGAATTTCCGGGATTAAATGTTAAATAATGTGTAAAATCAACTAAAGAGTTGACTTTTGCATTGATTCAGGTTAAATTTGTTGTGCTTTTGCCTTAAGCTAATTCAGGATGATCCCGCCGATAATTGGTACTACTGCATTTGCAGCAATTGCCATGTTTATATGCCTGGCGGAAATCTTTATTTTTCTCCGGCTCAACAAAGGCAGATCGTTCCCATATATGCTGGTGAACGCCTTTCTGGTCTTCCTTTTTCTGCTCGCCGTAACATTCAACCGGCTTTATTTGGGAATGGGCGAACCTCCGCTCATTTTCCTGCGCCTGGAGTTACTGCTGATGCAGGTCATCCTGGTAGGATACATTTTTTTACTCGGCGACCGGTCGTACCTCGGGCAGCGGTTGTTTTCCATCTCAGGACTGGTCATCTCCGGGCTTATTTTCCTGGTTACCCTGACCTTACCCGCCAACCTGCTCTTCGGGGTGCTTTCCTCAGGCGGTAAGGTGGTTGAGGAATTTCAGGGGTTGAATTTTCCGGAACGGCCGGGCCTCACCCTGTGGCGATTGTTTTCCAATTTCAGTGTGCTGGTGTTCATCCCATCGTCCGTTTATATGGCAGCCAGGAAAAGCCAGCCCGAACTGAAGAAGTACTTGTGGGCCGTTTATCTTTCCGTGGCGCTCATCCTGCTCGGTGCGTTAGGCGATAACCTCGCGGAAGCCGGAATCATTCATTTCAGAAATCTCCTGCCGTATTTTATTTTTCTTTACCTGATCGTTCAATATGTCGTTCAGCTGGACGCATATATGGCCGACTACTCGGAAAAAAGAAATAAATTCATTGAAAATGAACGGTTTAAAAATACACTGAACCAGGCCAATGTCATCATCGTGTTCCTGAACCGGATGGGGCATATCGATTATATCAATCCCTATTTTTTGAAAATCACCGGCTTTGATGAAAGAGATGTGCTTGGGAAAGACTGGTTTGAGTTTTTCCTTCCTCCAAAGGACTTTTACGAAGTTCAAAGCGCTTTTATCGAGATCCTGGAGTTCGATTTTCATCCACGGTACAGCAACCCGGTAATCGCTAAAGACGGACGTGAAATCCCCGTAGACTGGTACAATGTCAGGCTGAAGGATGCGAATGGTATTATTTTCGGCAGCCTCAGCATTGGGATTGACCGGCCTCCAAAGGAAGCTTAGTTCGCGGGATATTAATCTTCATAGTTCAGCCAGACCCTCATACTTCCCTGTTCCCTGTTGGCCCAGCCGTAGTAAGGAATCGCCTTAAAACGATCCTTATGACCTTTCATCTTGCCCGTGATCACTCCGACGCCGTTGAGCATTTCAGGCAGGTACGAATAGGATAGCGAAATACCGGGCCCGATCTGTATCTGTTCCAGAGAAGCGCCTGCCGGTTGGTCTGTTTGTTCGACACAAAAAATAACCGGCCCGCGCTGCAGGGCGGCAAGCCCTGAGTCGGCTATGACTGCGGGATGAGCCCTTACGGTCCGGATATTCATCGGGATGTCGAGGGTTAACCGGTCGCCGTTTTCCCACCTGCGATCCACCACCACATACCCGTTGACCGTCTCCGGGGCGATTTCCTGGCCGTTGACGGAAATCATAACCGGGAGGTTTTCAGGGAAATCAAACAGATAAAGGTTGCTGACAAAAGCCTCATTGCGCGCCCAGCCCGGGAGCCGCAAATTCATCCGGAAATGCAGCGGCGCATCCATCTCGACGGTAAAAGTGACCTTTCCATCCCAGGGATACTGTGTTTGTTGAACCAGGCCGAAAGCGTGGCCGTCGAGGTTAATATCGGCTTTGTTTCCGATGTATAAATTAACGAAGAGATCACGGTCGCGGGTAGCGTAAATATAACCGGGAAGAGAAGGCAGGAAGCGGGTGATATTGACCGGGCAGCAGGCGCAGCCAAACCATTCCTTCCGGGCGAAGCGGCCGTCGGATTCCAGCGGATTGGGATAAAAGAAGCGGTCGCCGCTCAGTGAAACGCCTGACAGCAGGCCATTGTAAAGCACTTTTTCGAAAACGTCGAAATATTTTGACTCGCCATAAAGAAGGAACATCCGGTAATTCCAGAACGCGTTCGCGATGGCGGCGCAGGTTTCGCAATAGGCCTCCAGGTTGGGCAGGTCGTAGGCCGGACCGAAACCCTCATGTCCTCCGGCTGAGCCGATCCCTCCGGTGATGTAAGTCTTGCCCGCCGTCACATCATGCCACAGACGGTCGATGGCCGTGAGGTATTCCTGGTTGCCGGTCAGCGCCGCCACATCCGCCATCGCCGCGTACATGTACTGGGCGCGCACCGCGTGGCCAACGGCCTGTTGCTGGTCGGCGACCTTCAGGTGCATCTGGTTGTATTCGCTGCCGCCGGGCCCCCTTCGATCCAGGAAAAACTTGGCCAGGTCCAGGAACCGCTGCTCCCCGGTAACCCGGTACAGCTTTACCAGGCCGATCTCGATCTCCTGGTGGCCGGGTACGGTCTCCAGCTTTCCCCAGCCGAACAGGCTGTCGATCAGGTTTGCGTTCTTCAGGGCCACATCGAGCAGCGCCCGCTTGCCGGTTGCTTCGTAATGGGCCACGGCCGCCTCATAAAGATGGCCAACGTTGTATAGTTCGTGGCTTCCTTCTTCAATTTTCGACCACCGCTCCGGGCCGGCCATTTCGTGCGGGTTCACCGGATCAATGGTGCGGTTGGTGTAAAGATACCCGTCGTCTTCCTGGGCGGCGGCGATGATTCCGATGAGGGTGTCCAGATACGCGTCCAGAGCGGGGTCGGGGAAAAGCTGCATCGAATAGCTGGCCGCCTCGATGTTCTTGAACACGTCGGAATCATCAAAAGGGTAAAGGGAAGCAAAACTCCCGGTCTTCAGTCCTCCCGCGATCCGGAAATTATCTATCCTGCCGGTTTCTTCCGATTTCTGAAAGGCGATCGGGATCGTCACCTCGTGGTTGGTCCGGATGCGCGGAGCCCAGAAATCATCCTCCACCGTTACCTGGGTGAATGACACCGGCCGAATGGGATAGTCTTTCCGGAGACCGGATGGATCATGGGTACACCTAACCGAGGCCAGGATCAGAAAGAGTGTCGCCAGGAAGGTCGTAAAAACGCGTTCTGTTCTCATACATCAGGAATTGTTGATAAATTTACAAACTTATTAAAACCGATCAAAAACGCGAGTATGACACACAATAAACCGAACCGCCGGGATTTTCTCCGGCTGGCTGCCGGAGGAGCGGCGGCGCTGGGCCTGGGCCTAAGGGGATTAACAGGTAAAGAGTTGAGGGCTATGGTTCCGGATCGGGTTCCCGGCCAGGGGCATGTGATGGGCCTGGCCTGTGAGCCTATGGATAAGGTCAGGATCGGGGTGATCGGGCTGGGGATGAGGGGCATGGACGCTGTGAGCCGGTTGCTCTACGTGGAAGGCGTTGAGATCACGGCGGTCTGCGATGTGGTACCCGAAAGGGTAGCCCAGGCAAAAGCCATCGTTACGGAACGGGGCCGCATCGAGCCGGCCGGCTATTCCAACGGTCCGGACGACTGGATGAATTTATGCGCCCGGGAAGATGTCGACCTGGTGTATTCCTGCACCCCATGGGATCTCCATACACCCAATGCGGTCTATGCCATGGAGCAGGGCAAGCACGTTGCCGTCGAAGTGCCGGCGGCTTTAACCCTGGAGGAATGCTGGCAGTTGGTCGACACGGCGGAACGGACCCGCAGGCATTGCATGATGCTGGAAAACTGCTGCTATGACTTCTTCGAGCTGGCTACGCTGAAAATGGCGCGGGAAGGTGTTTTTGGCGAACTTATGCATGCCGAGTGCGCCTATATTCACGACCTTAGATGGCTGAAGTTTGATGAGGAAAACGGGTACCATGACATGTGGCGCCTGAAATACAGCATGAATCATACGGGAAACCCTTACCCGACGCATGGACTGGGCCCGGTGGCGCAGATCATGGGCATCAACCGGGGCGACCGGATGGAATACCTGACCTCGATGTCGACGAACCAGGTTGGCATGAGCCTGTACGCCGCTGAAAAGTTTGGCGCGGATTCTGCCCAGGCCATGCAGCCGTATGCACTGGGGGATATGAATACCACGCTGGTCCGAACGGCCAATGGCAAAACCATCATGATCCAGCACGATACGACCAGTCCCAGGCCGTACAGCAGGATCCATCTCATCAGCGGAACAAGGGGCATTGCACAAAAATGGCCCGAGCGAAAGATCGCCCTGGAGCCCGATGCGCACCAGTGGCTCAGCGATGAGGATTTCGAGCGGATGATGCAGCGATACGAGCACCCGCTGGCGAAACGGATCGGTGAAATAGCCCGGGAAGTCGGCGGGCACGGAGGAATGGATTATATCATGGACTGGCGGCTGGTCCATTGTCTGCGCCAGGGCCTGCCGCTCGACCAGGATGTTTACGACGCCGCGGCCTGGTCCTGCATCGTGGAATTGAGCGAACAGTCCGTCCGCAAGAACAGCCAGCCGGTCGGGGTTCCCGACTTTACGCGGGGAGCCTGGAAAGACGCAATGCCACTCGGTATCGTGGAGTAAGGGGCTGGAGTTAACTCATACGCCGTATTCTTCCGACAATCAGCCGGTCAAGGATCCGGTGCGGTATCAAGGTGATCAGGGTCAGCAGGGGATTATTGTTCACAGGGTATACCCACTTCGGTTTGCCGGCCTGTGCCGCGTTGATGATCACCTGGGCTACCACCGAAGGAGGAGTGACCTTTCCCACCAGTTTTTTGCTTTCCCGGAAACTCCTCCGGAATTCTTCTTCATACAATGAACCGGGATGATCATGGTCGCGCTGGCGCCAGTCGAGCAAAGGGGTTGCAATAGCGCCAGGACGGATCACTGAAAGGCTGATCCCTTTGAGCGTGAGTTCCTGGCGGGCCGCCCGGCAATAGGCCTCCAGGGCGGCTTTGGAAACCATGTAGGGCTGGAACATGGCCTGTATCTTGTAGCTTTCGCTGCTGACGACGATCACACGGCCATTCCGGGCAGCCAGCGGCCGAAGGAACTTCCGGATCATGGCGGCCGGGGACAGGAAATTCACCGACATCATGCGCAGAAAAGCTTCGCTGTGGCCTTCCGTTACCGGAAAAGTATCATAAATCCCGGCCAGGCAGATCAGCAGATCCAGCCCGGTGTCCTGCAGATCGAGTCTTTGGTCAAGGGTTTCTACCTGCCCGGCGTCGGTAATATCAACACAATGGGTTTCGATCTGTGGAAAAAGCTGCGATAGTGCATGCAGCGCATTCTGATCAATGTCAATGGCGATCAGCCGATATTGATGGGGAAGGAGCCCGTCGATCACCGCCCGCCCCAGGCCACCGGCGGCCCCGGTAATGATCGCTGTTCTGTTGCTTAGGGCCTGAACCTGTTCCATGGGTAAATTTATTTATGAATGACTGGATGCTGTCGGATGCAAAACTTATCTTTGCACCTTGCCAATTTATGTAAAGATGATAAATCACGACAGCCTTTACGTAATTTTATTTTCCATCCCGATCTACCAGATCCTGTTTTACACGGTCCAGCTGGTATCGTTCAGGCGCAGGAATCCGTCTAAAAAATACCTGGGAATGCTCCTGCTGAGCATGACCGGATATCTCGTACTTACCGCCCTGCAGTCGCTTGGATATGTCGAGACCTTCAGTTGGATGTATTTTCTTTATACACCGATCCTGCTCACCATTGCGCCTTCCTTTTTTCTGTACATCCTTTCCATAACCCGGGAAAATCATGACGTCAGGGGTAAACAAAGGACCATCCTGTTCATCCCGGCCGTAATCGTATTATTGCTAAACCTGATCCTGCTCGGAGTAACCTCTGCAGAGGAACGAACCGATTTCCTCTCGACAGGGATTATCAGCGGGGGAGAAGAACTTTCACATTTTCCGCTAATGATTATTACACCGGTCATCGGGATCATCCTGGTATTTTTTCAGATTGCCTTTGCCGTAATCAAACTTCTCAAGATCATTAATACAGAGTCTGAAATCATGCGTCTGCAGCCATCCCACCTCGCCTACCTGGAATGGCCCTGGATTATTGGCATTTCCATCAGTGTACTGATCTTCATGGTCGTCAATGCCATGTTCAGTATGATCTGGCCGATGAACAATCTTGGCATCGCTTTAATATTCAATATCTTAATGCTACTCACCGGAGGATTGGCCGGTTACCTGGGCATGAAGCAGGACACGCTGCTCAACCAGGTCGCCCGGATCGGTGTTTCCTCCAGCGTTACTCCGGTACCCGAGACAGAGAATAAGGAAAAGCAGGAACAAATCGTTCAAAAATCCCAGGACGTCCTGCCCCAGGATGAAATACATTCCCTGCTCAGCCTTATTCCCAGGCATCTTGAGAAGGATAAGCCCTACCTGCGCTCTGACTATTCCCTGCATGACCTGTGCACGGCCATGAATGTCAGCAGGAGAAAGCTGAGTTATGTCCTCAACGAGGTGATGGGTAAGAATTTTTACGGGCTGATCAATGAATACCGGGTGAAAGAGGCCCAGGAACTGCTTCGGCAGGATGCCACCGGACAGTTTAAGATCGAAGCCCTGGGAGAAATGGTCGGGTTCCAGTCCAAATCATCCTTTAACGCCTGCTTCAAGAAATACACCGGCCTGACCCCGACCGAGTATAAAATGAGGGGAAAGGCCATGGAGTAAGCTTGTAGCATGCAGCCTCAGGCCATATGCTTCAGGCCTCTGGCTTTCATCTACTTACATAGTCAGCCACCAGATTCCGACTCCGATAGCCAATATTCCGGCGATAATCCGAAGATACCTGAATATACGGGATTCCCGGATGTTGTGCACATGATGGGCGACCAGCCCCAGGATCAGGGCGTAGAGCAGCATGGCGCCGATGGTCCCGCCGGCGAATCCAGACAGGTAGATCACCGACTCGGTAAGGTTGGGGAGCATTAAGGTGGGAAGGATAAGCAGGAAGTGGGAAATGCCGGCAAAGCCGTGCAGCGTCCCGACCGACAAAGCGGCCAGGTTACTCTGTCGCTGTGCTTTCTGGTGCTGGTGCCCGTGCTGGAATTCATCCTGGTGGTCGTGGGGATGAATGTGGACCACCGGCTCAGGTCCTGCATGGACGTGTGGGTGCTGATGGTGATGGGCCTGTATGCGCAGCGTGGCCTTGAGGATGGCCCAGACGCCGATGCCGATCAGCACGAACCCCACCAGGAATTCACTGTGTTCCGAGATGGCCTCTACCGGGATCAGCTCCCGGAAAGCCAGGTACAGCAGGCCGATCAGCAGCATGCCCACGACATGCCCGATGCCCCAGAACAACCCGACCGACCAGGCTTTGTGCCGTCTTTCGATGGCCAGTGGAGTGACCGCCGCCAGATGGTCCGGTCCGGTGACAACATGTACGCCGGCCATCAGCAGGCCGGTGAAGAATTGTGCGATCATTTTGGTTTCAAGGTTTCAGGTTTCAAAGTTCCAGAGTTTCAGGTTCCAGGGTTCCAAAGTTCCAGGTTCCAGGGTTTTAACGGCTAACGGCCAACGGCTAACGGCTAACGGCAATTTCAATTTCTTCAGCATGGAAGATCTCCCTGCGGTCAAGGTCGCGCCAGCAGGCCAGCCCCAGCTCGCGCACTTCCGTCCAGTATGCATCGGTCAGCCCACCGCAACGATGTAATATTTCCCTGATCTGTATTGCGATCGTTTCTGCGATGTCTTTTTTCAGGCTTACGCGAACGGTTCTGCCGCCGGACGTAAAATCCGCCGCCGGGATCCTTATTTCAGATGGACTGATTACTATCGCTCCGTGGCCGAGCGTTGCGCCGGTGCTCACCTGTATGCCATCGTTCATGCAGCTCAACGGGGGTGTGCCGCCGGCGTAACTGACCACCTTCAGGGACTCCGTCCCTTTCCCAAAACACTCCCGCGCAAACACGCCCATCTTGGCCCCCAGGATGGCATAGATCCCAAGGTGCCCGTGGATCTCCACCGTCAGCGTTACCCGCCGCCATTCTTCTTCTCCGTATAAACCCAATGTCTCAGCCATAATCATCCGGACATCCTCTTCATAATTCCCCGGCCCGCAGATGGATTCATTAAAAACCCCCGCCTGCCCGCAACAAACTTCCCTGATCATCATAATTAAACACTAAATGTTAAACACGCAACACTAAACACTCAACGTCCGAAGTCTCTTTTCCATTTCACCGTGATCCCGCCAAATACCGCCGCTCCGGGCATGGGATAACCGTAGTTGATCTCATAATCCTGGTTCAGCAGGTTGCTGCCATCGATGAAGAAGGTGACGAGGTTATCATACGTATAGCTTGCCCTGGCCGACAGCAGAAAGTAGTTTTCCGCAGTTTCGGGGTTGATTTGCGTATACAGCTTATTGATGTACTGCCCGGAGAGCCGGAACGAAAATCCCCTGAACCGGTAATTGCCTTCCATGTATAGATTGTGCTCCGGCGCCGCCAGCATGGGCTTGTCGGTGTGCAGGTACCCGTAATTGGCCAAAACATCCAGATCCTCCCTGATCATCCACCTGCCCTGGAATTCGGCGCCGAAATGTTCAAAACTCCCGGTGTTCCGGTTTTGCACATCGGGTGGCACCCCGGTCATCTGGATCAGGTTGGAGCCCTTGCTGTAAAACCCGGTGAGTTCCAGGGATATCTTATTGTCAAGCAGGTTCTGCTTGACGCCGGCCTCGTAATTCCACATGCTTTCCGGGTCCAGGTCGGGATTTGCCGCGCGGAACATAAAGAGTTCTCTGACCGAAGGGTTCCGGAATCCTTTGGAAACCGTGGCCCGGATGGCGGTAGGTTCCGATATCTTCCAGGAAAGACCGAAGTGGGGCACCCAGGCGGTGTGGAATAATTGATGATATTGGAGCCGCAGGCCGGCCATCAGCGTGAGCCGGCTGAACAGTTCCTGCTGTGCCAGCAGGTAACCGGCCTGTTCAAAAATCAGGGTGTCGACAAATTCTACAGGAACCTCCGGTATCGTGTTTTTGGCATCTCCGCCGAACGAGGCAAAGTCGTACCCGGCCGTGATGGTGTTCCCGGGAAACAGCTTCAAGGCCTGGTAGATCATGATCCCGAAGTTCTTGTCGTAGGAGAGAAATCCGTCGTACAGTTCGTGTTCTCCCCAGTTGTAATAGAACTTGGCGGCGCCCTGCGAGCGGTAAAAGGTGTTTTCCAGCGCTACGGAGGCAAATCCCCGGAATATGTCCTGCCAGTGGCCCGGGTTCTGATAGGTGGTATCGGTGGAGCCCTCCGGCCCGGGATTGGTGGAATGATACTGCGCCAGGCTGGCGTCGCCCCAGATGCGGAAATGCGAATTGATATCGTACGACAGCTTTGCGTATCCATTGGTGATGCCGAAGTCGGAATTGTCGCGGTGGCCGTCGGTCTGGTCGCGGTTGACCGACAGGAAGGCCTGGAATTTTTTAATCCGGACGCCTGCGTTTCCGTTGATCTTGAGGGTGTTGAACATGCCGTAGCCCGCGGTTCCCTGGAAGGAGACGCCCTCTTCGGCCTGCTGCCGGGTGATGACGTTGATCACGCCGCCCATGGCATTGGAACCGTACAGGACGGAGGCCGGGCCGCGGACCACCTCCACGCGCTCCGCGTCGGAAGCGACGTAGGTGTCGGGCAATGGGTGGCCGAAAAGGCCCATGTACTGCGGGTGGCCGTCGACCAGCACCAGCACCTGGGTGTTGGGCGAGCCGCCGATGCCTCGGATGCTGATGTTTCCTGCCGCACCATCTGCCACGCCAAAGCCGGTGACGCCCCGTTCGGTCACAAACACCCCGGGCGCCTGGCGGGCAATGACCGGAAGAAGGTTCGATTCACCGCTGTTTTCAAGGGTGCTGCGGCTAACCAGGGAAACGGTCATCGGCGTGATGTTGCGCGCGACCTGCACGCGGTTGGCCGTGATGACCGCCTGTTCGGCCAGATATGGCTTCGGGGTAAGGTTAAACTCATTGATTACTATCTCGCCGGATCTGATGGCCAATGGGTACGTAACAGTTTCATAACCGATGTAACTGACTTTGACCGCATAGTCCCCCTGCGGGATGCCGGCAATCCTGAAGCTGCCGTTGTAATCGGAAATGGTCCCGAAACGGGTCCCTTCAAGAAGGATGTGCGCCCCGCCCAACAGGTGACCTGTGCGGTCCTCCCGCACAGTGCCCCTGAACTCTCCGGCCTGGCCCATTAGCCCTTTGGCCGTCATCAGGAGAACGAAAACGATTACCGTTTTCCAGTGTATGTTCAGAATCTTCTTCATTCCTCTTATTGTATTGAACTCATGACCAAATCCCCGTGCTGTATCCCTTTCAATCCGATCAACCGGTTGGCCAGTTCGCGCAGATCATGCGCGCGGCCTTTCACGGCAATGGTTTCAAGACAGTGGTGATGATCGAGATGAACATGCTGCACCGATAGGATCAGGTCCTGGTAATCATGCTGGATCTGTGTCGACTGATGCTGGAGATCCCGTTTGTGGTGATCGTAAACCATCGTGATGGCTCCGGCAACCGTCTTGTTTTCTTCCCAGCTTTCTTCAACCAGGTTCTTGCGTATCAGATGCCGCAAAGCCTGCGAACGGTTCGGGAACTTGTTCTTTTCGGCATATCTGTCCAGTGATTCCAGAAGATCTTCCTCCAAAGAAACGCCAAATCTTTTGATGTTCATGTAACACGAATTTTAAAAAAGTGACACAAATATAAAAAGAATGAATGGTGTCCGGTGAAAATCGTCCGAAACCATTAAATTTGAAACGGTTTTAAATAAGATGGCATACCGTTATTTCATCAGCCTGGCATACAATGGCGCCGCCTTTCACGGGTGGCAGGTGCAGGATAACGCGATCACCGTCCAGCAGGTGATTACCGGCGCCATCAACATGATGTGGAAAACCGAAATCAACCTGGTTGGCTGCGGGCGGACCGATACCGGCGTGCACGCCCGGCAGTTTTACGCGCATTTCGATCTCGGTGTGGAAAAATCAAAGGACGAATGTGACGAGCTGGCTTTCCGTCTCAACCGCTTCCTCCCCCGGGAACTGGTCATCTACGGGATCTTCCCCGTTCCGGCCGACCTGCACGCCCGCTTCAACGCGATTGCACGAACCTATGAATACCACATCCATACCTTTAAGGATCCGTTCCTGGATGATTTGTCCTGGTTTGTGCACGATCGCCCGGATGTGGAACTGATGAACGCCGGGGCCAGGATGCTGACCGGCACCGGCGACTACACCAGCTTTTCCAAACTGCATTCCGCAGCCAAAACCAATATCTGCACGGTAATAAGGGCGGAATGGAACGCGGATGGCCATCGCCTGGTCTTCTCCATCACGGCCGACCGTTTCCTGCGCAACATGGTTCGCGCCATCATCGGCACCCTGGTCGACCTGGGCCAGGGCAAGCTCACGACCGATGGACTGCAGCGGATCATCGACGGCAGGGACCGTAGCCTGGCCGGCGAATCCGTCCCGGCCAAAGGACTGTTCCTGGTAAAAGTCGAATACCCGCCCCCAGGAAACGTCAGCCGTTGGCCGTTTGCCGTTAGCCGTTGAACAGAACCCGTGGTTGGTATCAGTAATTTAAAATTCAAAATTCAAAACTCAAAATTTTCACCGTGCCGCTCCCAATATACCTCGACTACAACGCCACCACCCCGGTCCACCCGGAGGTGCGGGAGGCGATGATGCCGTATTTTGAAGGCATCTTCGGCAACCCGTCGAGCGCCCATGCCTTCGGGGCCAGGGCGAAAACCGCCGTGGAGCAGGCGCGGGCGCAACTCGCCGCCCTGGTCGGTTGTCCAAACCACGAGATCGTCTTCACCAGCGGCGGCAGCGAGTCGAACAACCTCGCCATCAAAGGGGTGGCCATGGCCTACCGCTCCAGGGGCAACCACATCATCACCAGCAGCATAGAGCACCCGGCCGTCTCGGAAGTATGTGATTACCTGGAAAGAAACGGCTTCCGGATCACCCGGCTGCCGGTCGATGCTAACGGAATGGTCAGTACGAACGACCTCAGGGAAGCCATCACGCCCGAAACAATCCTGGTCACCATCATGCACGCCAGCAATGAGGTGGGAACGGTGCAACCCATACGGGAGATCGCTGAAATAGCCCGGGAACACGGCATCATCTTACATACCGACGCGGCGCAGTCGGCCGGGAAGATCCCCGTGAACAACCTGGGCGCCGACCTGGTTTCGCTGGCCGGGCATAAGTTTTACGCGCCGAAAGGAGTGGGGGCGCTGCGGGTCCGGGAAGGGGTAAGGCTGGAGAAGCTGATCCACGGCGCCGACCACGAGCATGATTTGCGGGCAGGGACCGAGAACGTCCCCTACATCGTGGGCCTGGGCAAAGCCGCGGAGATCGCGCTGCGCGACCTGGATCAGAACGCAGGACACACCCGGAAAATGCGGGACCTGCTCTTTGACCTCATCCAAAGGGAGGTGCCCGAAGTGGTACTGAACGGACACCCGGAACACCGGCTGCCGAACACCCTCAGCCTGTCATTCCCCGGCATCAACGCCAGCCTCATCCTTTCGGAGTGCTCCGCCGAAGTGGCCGCCTCGGCCGGCGCCGCCTGCCATGCCGGCGGGACCGGCATCTCCGCCACCCTGGCCGCCATGCACCTGCCTTTTGACATCGCACGCGGCACCATCAGGTTCTCCACAGGAAGATCGACCACGGAGGAAGAAATCCTTCAAGCCGCCGAAATTCTTTCTGTTACCTTGAATAAACTCCAGAAGAATGAACGAATTCAGAATTCAGAACTCAGAACTCAAAACTCAAAACTCACGCAGTTCACCGCGGGCATGGGTTGTGCCTGCAAGCTCCGTCCCCAGGAGCTGGAGAAAATCTTGAAGTCGATGCCGCTCCCGTCGCACCCCGACATCCTGGTGGGCACCGAAACCTCCGACGATGCAGCCGTCTACCGAATCAGTGATGACATGGCCATCGTGCAGACCGTGGATTTCTTCACGCCCATCGTAGATGACCCTTACACCTTTGGCGCCATCGCCGCCGCCAACGCCCTGAGCGACATCTACGCCATGGGCGCCCGGCCCCTGTTCGCCCTGAATATCGTAGCGTTTCCGTCGAACCGCCTGCCGATGGAGATCCTGGGAAGGATCCTGCAAGGCGCCGCGGACAAAGCCGCCGAGGCGGGCATACAGATCATCGGCGGCCACACCATCGACGATCCCGAACCCAAATTCGGCCTGGCCGTCACCGGCATCGTGCACCCAGATAAGATCCTGCGCAATAAAGGCGCACAACCCGGCGACGTCCTCGTCCTCACCAAACCCATCGGCACCGGGATCCTGGCGACAGCAATGAAGCGGGGGCTTATACAGTTGGACAACAGGCAGTTGGCAGTTGGCAATACACTTACACAAAAACAAAAAACCCCGGAACCTGGAACCCTGGAACCCGAAACCACCATGCTCACCCTCAACAAGAACGCCGCCGAAGTCATGGCCGCTTTCCCCGTATCCGCCTGCACCGACATCACCGGCTTCGGGCTGCAGGGCCACCTGTTCGAGATGGCATCTGCCTCCGGGGTGGATGTTGAAATGGAGTCTCGTTTGGTCCCGCTATTACCAGGCGTGGTCGAGATGGCATCTGCCGGCATCGTGCCCGGCGGCACCCGGAACAACCTTGAATACGTCAACCCGCACATCACCTGGCCCGAGGGCTTTCCCGAATTCCGGAAGCATATCCTCTGCGATGCGCAGACATCAGGCGGGCTGCTGATCGCCCTACCGGAAGAATTTGCTGCTGAATTTTTAAATGAGTGTTCCGCTCATGGTGTGCAGGGATCCGTCATCGGCCGCATCAAATCCGAAGGGATGGGCCGGATCATGGTATTGTGAAAACAATTTATTGTTTATGATGTTACTCCTGGAAAAGCGCGATGAACTGAGGTCGCAGATGAGCACATCCGCAAAATCTGCGTAATCTGCGAAATCTGCGAAATCTGCGAGAAAAAAACCAACACTATGAAATACTTCCTCACCGGCGCCACCGGCTTCATCGGCGGAAAACTGGCAAAACGCCTCCTGTCCGAAGGCCATACCCTCAATGCGCTTATCCGCGACCCCGACAAGGCGCAGGTACTCCAAAATCCCGGGATCAGGCTGTTCAAAGGCGATATAACCGACAAATCTTCGTTATATGAGCCCATGAAAGGCGTCGACGGTGTGTTTCACGTGGCCGCCTGGTACAAGGTGGGCGTCAAGGATAAAAGCATGGCCTATGCCATCAACGTGAACGGCACACGGAACGTGCTGGAAGTGATGAAAGAACTGGAGATCAACAAGGGCGTGTATACCAGCACCCTGGCGGTGAACTCAGACACCGGCGGGAAGATCGTCGATGAACGCTACCGGTACGACGGCCCGCACCTGAGCGTGTATGACCGCACCAAGTGGCAGGCGCATTACGAGGTGGCCGTGCCGATGATGCAGCAGGGCCTGCCCCTGGTGATCGTCCAGCCCGGCCTGGTCTACGGCCCCGGCGACACCAGCGCCGCGGCGGAGACCTTCCGGCAGTATCTCAAAGGCAAGTTGCCGATCCTTCCATCCAAAACCGCCTATAACTGGGGATATATCGACGACATCGTCACCGCCCACATCCTGGCCATGGAGCAGGGCAGGGCAGGGGAGAATTACATCATTGGCGGGCCGGTGCATTCTTTAACCGAGGCGATGGCCCTGGCCGAGCGGATCACCGGCATCAAAGCGCCCGGGATGAAGCTTTCGCCCGGAGTCATGAAGGCCACCGCCGCTTTGGTTGGCTTCTTTGAGCGCTTCCTTCCCATCCCCGAACTCTATTCCGCCGAGATCCTCCGCGCCACCGCCGGCGTCACCTACATTGGCGACAACGGCAAGGCCAGGCATGAACTCGGCTACAATCCCCGGCCGCTGGAAGAAGGGTTGCGGGAGACGCTCCAGGTCATGATGAAAGAGCGCAACACTTCCCGCAGATGAAAGGATTATTACCACTAAGGCACCAGGAAATTTTGAATTTTGAGTTTTGAATTTTGAATTATTCTTAGTGTCACTTAGTGCGCTCAATGCCTAAGTGGTGAAAAAGCCTTCTCCAGCCTGAAGAACCGCATGGGCGCAGCGTCGCAAAGAATAACATCCCTGTATCCCTTTGTTCCTCCCTCCGTGTCTCTCCGTGCTTTCTCCGTGGATCTTCGTGTAATCTTCCCCATCTTACAAAAACCGCAGATCCCGCGGATGACGCAGTACCACTTCTGTGAAATCTGTGTCTTAAATCTGTGCTATCTGTGAGAAACCCCATTCCGTTTGCCGTTCTTACCGTCCTACAGTCTTACCGTCTTGCCGTCCTACAGTCCTACCGTCTAACACCCAACCGCCGAAGGCCCTATTCAATTTAAAGCAACATTTCAGTATCTTTGCTTAAATGAACAGACAGGATACACATAAAGTCATTGTCAATTATCTGGTACAGTATCAACCGGAAAGAATAGGCATTTTCGGTTCTTACGCCCGGCAGGAGGAAGATGAGAACAGCGACATAGACATCTTGGTCAAGTTCCGTCAAACAATCACATTGCTCGACCTGTCCCGCATTCACAGAGAGCTGGCTGAATTGATTGGCCGGAGAGTTGATCTAATCACCGAGTCTGCATTGAAGAACAAAAGGTTAAAAGACCAGGTGATGAAAGATCTTCA
This sequence comes from uncultured Bacteroidales bacterium, assembly GCA_964489545.1. GTDB lineage: Bacteria > Bacteroidota > Bacteroidia > Bacteroidales > JAGOPY01 > JAGOPY01. The sequence continues at coordinate 3,182 of CAZAZE010000013.1, read as the reverse complement.
AATTATTTTTGAATGAAAGATGACCGGGTATACATCGAGCATATTTTGAACAGCATCGAAAGGATAGAGGCTTATACTGAAGATGTTGATCAGATGACTTTTACTCAGGATTTTATTTTACAGGACGCAGTTGTAAGGCAACTCGAAATTATCGGCGAAGCGACCAAGCGGGTTTCAATGGAATACCGTAAAAATCATCCCGAGGTTCCCTGGGCCGACATGGCCGGGATGCGGGATATTTTGATTCATGATTACCTGGATGTTGATTTTGAAATAGTCTGGAAAACGGTCTCCGTAAGCATTCCCGAGTTGAAACAGCTAATCTCCGATCTTTTATAATACCGCAGAGCAGCAGAGGCGCAAAGCTTCAACTCCATTCCTCCTACCGTCCTACAGTCTTACCGTCTTACAGTCTTAATAAACCATACACTGTCCATAAGAAATAAGAAAATCTTCTCGCAAATCCCGCGGATGACGCAGAACCACCTCTGTGAAATCTGTGCCTGCAATCTGTGGTATCTGTGAGAAACCCCCATTCCGTTCCCAGTTCCCCGTTTACCGTTCTTACCGTCTTACAGTCCTACAGTCCTACAGTCCTACAGTCCTACAGTCTTACAGTCCTACAGTCCTACAGTCTTACCGTCTTACAGTCCTACAGTCTTACCGTCTTACAGTCCTACCGTCTTACAGTCCTAAAGTCTTGCACTTTTTTTCCACACCGCCACTTGCATATTCAACTTTTCCCTATCTTTACCCTCGCCATCCCCCATAGCCGCAGTGGGTCGAAGGCCAGACCAATTTATTCATGACCAAATGAATGATGATGGCCCGGTGCGGTAATGCTCATACGGAATACAGTTTGAATTTGCCAGGATACGTGGTTTTACCATGCTATTTTGGTGGGGTGATTGCAATGGGTATACACAAACTTTGGCAATAAGCCTAAAAAAACAATACTACGATGATAGAACAATTACAATCAAGAATTGAAAGGTTAAGTGATGTAGGACAACAATCATTTAATGGAACAGACTACTCTTTTGGATTTAATACATGGAAGAATGGTACGATAACTCTATTAAGAAGATTGTTACCACAAGAACAAAGATTAATTGAACAAATTCAAAGTATTAATTTACATCGAGTAGATGTTCATAGAACTGATTCAACTGCCTATAATTTGGAAGCTTGTAAAAATGAAGCAAGAGAGATTATACAAATTCTCATTGATGCTTTAAATCAACCAGATACTGATACTCAAATTGAAAACAATCAAAATTTTTGGAATCTGCTTCATCCAAGAGTCATTCAATTGGCAAGACCTAGATTTGAAAATGGACATTATGCTGATGCTGTATCCGCTTGTTTAAGGGAAATAAATACTATGATTAAGGAACATGTAAGGCAAGCAATACACCAAGAACTGGACGGAGCAGCATTAATGACTCGTGCATTTTCTGCAAATAATCCAATAATTGAATTTGGAGATTTGACAACAGAAAATGGTAGAAATATTCAGTTAGGATATATGAAAATATTCGAAGGTGCAATGATCGGAATAAGGAATCCAAAAGCCCATGCAAATTTATATCCTGACTTGAATAAATCTATACATCTTTTGTTTATAGCAAGTTTTATGTTTATTAAACTTCAAGAAGCTGGATTAATAAATGAAGAATAAAGCCCAGTTGCTAACACACAGTATAATCAATATGGGTTTTAGTGGTATTCATAAGGTTGTAGCCCGCTTAAACTTTTCGTGTAGCTTGTCAGGAAATCGCCCACAATCCCTTGTTGTCCATATTGTCAACCGTTACAAGCAACCATTAAGATGACACTAGTACTAAACGAAATACACATTCAGAACGGGCTTACTCAAACTTTTCAAATTGCTGCTGCAGACAGAAGAATTACGAGAGGCACAAAAATAGAAAGTCCCAAGCGAAAACTTTTTCCAATTCCGCATCTCAATTCAACTATTTCCTACTTCGGATTAGCCTCTTTTATTAAATCTGGAAAGGAAATTTACCTTTCTGATTGGTTTCCAAATTTTATTGCTAACAGTCATCAAACAAAAACACTTGAAGAATTCTCTAATCATTTAAGAGATACATTAAATTCCCTAATATCTCTTACATACAGAAAAAAATATCACTCAGGTTTTCATCTATGCGGATACCGAGCTGATGGACTACCTGAATTTTGGCATTTTTCAAATATTAGCGGTATGGACGGCCCTTATTATAAGGCACCTGTTGAACATTATGGGAAACCAACTGCTGATTTTCTTCAACGAGACGCAATCAAGCTATTCCATTGGGACGAAACAGACCCAATGTCTGCAAAAAACGGCACTCAAATATATAGGAATGGAGATATAAGAACTCATGTAATTGCCTCTGAGATTATTGACGTAGCAATGAATGAAATATTGAAATTACCGGACTTCAATAGACCGAAAACCATCGAAGAATATGCTGACTATGTAAGGTTTAAATTTGAATTTATTTCGTACATATATAAAAACTGGGCTCAGAAAAAAATCATTTCAAAACCGATTGACATAATTATTTTGACTAAAGAGGGACTTAAGGAAAAAAAGAACAACAAATGGCATCTTATAAAAGCCCTTTTACAATAGGCAGGGTTTTTTGCTCCTCAGGCAGTTCTGTGATGGTCGATAGCTCTATAATCCTTATCAATATAGATGCTAATAATCTCGCCCATAACAAATCTACTAACCGTTATAGGCAATGCAATCTTTTGACAATTCTGTCCTCGAACGATTAGAGTTGAGCCAGAAAGTCGATAATTAATCTAATTAGATAATGAAAACAGTTTTAAATTTAACGGAGGCGGAAGCAAAGGCATTTTTTTTAAAAGAGAGAAATTATCGCTCTTTTGAGTTACCTGAATATTTTTCTTTTCAGAGACTATTAGACACACTTTCAAAAGAACTGTCAGGTAAAAGCCTAAAGGAATCAACAACGGCTTTAAAACCAAGGGATATAGTGGATGTCAATTACACTTTGTATAATAACAAAGACGGCAAATATGCTTGGCGACCTTTTCAATTAATTCATCCAGCATTGTATGTTTTTTTGGTTCAGGAAATTACAAAGGCTGAAAATTATAATTCCCCCTCTTCTTAGGACAGAATTTCTTTAAAATTAAGTTTCTTA
>CAZAZE010000012.1:9081-64523 GCA_964489545.1 uncultured Bacteroidales bacterium | reverse complement strand
TTCTGAGTTCTGAGTTCTGAGTTCTGAGTTCTGAATTCTGAGTTCTGAATTCTGAATTCAAAATTCAAAATTCAAAATTCAAAATTTACTCTATGCCCTTGGAAAAGATCCGGTACCGCTTGCACACCTGCCCGCCCATCTTCTCCATTTCTGCCCTGACCTTCAGGTTAGTTTCCAGTTCGAGGTGACTGTTGATCATTTTTATGCCCCGCCTGGAGGCTGACTCCAGCATCCGGGTACCCATGATGACATCCAGGCCCTGACCCTGGTATGCCTTCCTGATGCCCCCCAGCATGAGCACCAGGTAGTTGGTCCGTTTCATTTCCCGCATCAGGTAAAAAAAGCCCAGCGGAAACAACCGGCCCCGGGCGCGTTGCAAGGCAGGGCCGACGTCAGGGATGGCAATGAAAAAAGACACCACCTGGTTCCCGTCCGTGACGACTTTGACAAAATCCAAGTCCAGGATCGGAAGATAGTCGGCGGCGAATTTCTTCATTTCATCGTGATCCAGCGGATAGTAGCCGAAAATGTCTGAAAAAGTCTCGTTCATCAGTTCCAGTACTGGTATGATGTACGGCCTGAGCTCTTTTTTACTGCTGAATTCAAGACACTTAAGCTTACTGTTCCGTGTGGCCCGCTCATAGATCCGCCGGTAAAATTCCGGAATCTGTTCCGGAACAGGGATCAGGTACTCGACCAGGTCGATTTCCCGGGTAAAACCTTCTGCTAAAATCAAATCCGCATAATACGGAAAGTTATACGGAGCAACCAGTACCGCGCGTTGATCGAAGCCGCTGACCAGCAAACCCTGGGGATCTTTATCTGAAAATCCAAACGGACCGATCAGTTGTTCCATTCCCCGTTCCCTGGCCCACACTTCAACGGCTGCAATCAAGGCATGGGCGACCTCCTGATCGTCAATGCAATCAAACTTGAAAAAGCGGGCTCTTTTTTCTGACTTCAGCGTGTTGTAAGCCGGGTTGATGATGCCCATCACCCGTCCGCACAGCTTATTGTCTTTCCAGGCCAGGAACAGGATCGTATCACAAACCCGCATGGATTTATTTTTGCGCGGGTTGAAGAAATTCCGTTCGTCAAAACACAGCGGCGGCAGCCAGAAAGGATTGCCGCGATACAATGAAAAGGGCAGCCGGATAAACTGTCGCAGCTGCCCTTTAGATCGTACCGGAATTATAGTAATGCTCATCAGGCTCGTCTCATCAGTGAGCTCAAGCCTTCCGGGCGGCAGGTTTCACCATCGCGATGGTGACCACGGCCAGCATGCAGAGGATCCCGCAGATCGTGAACGCCAGGGGAAAATTGCCCATATCTCCGAGTTTTCCGCCCATGATCGGGCCGAAAATTCCGCCAATGGCGTAAGCCAGGAACACCCAGCCATAATTCTGGCCAACGTATTTCGTGCCGAAAGTATCCGCCGTGATGGTCGGGAACAGGGCGAAGTTTCCGCCAAAGTTGAACCCGATCAGCATAGCGAATAGGTAGAGCGTATATTCATTGCCGGCCATCCACTGGAAGAGGAACACAAAAACGCCTTGCGTGGCGGCCATGATGATGATGGAAGTTTTTCTTCCGATCTTATCGCTGATGATGCCCCAGATGATCCGGCCCAGGCCGTTGAACAGCGCGAAGAACACGGCCATGGCCAGGGTTGCGGCCGAGCTGGCCACTTCCGGGCTGATGCCTTTATCCTGCAGTGCCTGCATGGGCCAGAGTTTCATCAGCCCGATGCTCATCAGGCCGGCGCTGGCGCCGAACGCAAACGTCAGCAGGATCAGGTAGAACTGTGGTGTGCGCAACATCTCACTGCTGGCAAAGTCTACGGTCCCGGCTGCAGGTTTGCTGGATGAGGTAGCCGGCGGGTTCCATCCGGCGGGTTTCCACCCTTCCGGTGGGAACACCATCCAGATGCTGCCGACCAGGACAATGACCAGGTACGCGATACCGTAGGCCATAAAGGTCCCGGAGATGCCCATGCTTTGCAGGATCTGGCCGCCGCCCAGCGGGCCCAGCTTGTCGGCCAGGGCCATCCAGAGCGTGGCGCCGAAGCCGAATCCGGCCACGGCAAGCCCCGTGATGAGGCCTTTCTTGTCAGGGAACCAGCGCATGCCCACGGCGATGGGCACCACGTAACCCAGGCCAATGCCCGAGCCGCCGATGATCCCCACGAAGATCAGGGTGGTGGTGAAGTGCTCCGCACCGAACACCCCGGCCAGGAAATACCCGAGCCCCAGGACGATCCCGCTGGCCATGGCCAGCTTACGCGGGCCCACCTTGGGCATCATCCGTCCGGCGACGACCATCACAATGGCAAAAAAGGCCAGTCCGGCCGAGAAAACGATCTGGGTCTGGGCTTTGGTCCATCCCGCTTCGACCAGGCCCTTGGTGTATACCGACCAGGCATAGATGGCGCCTAAGGCGAGTTGGATCATGATCGCACCGACAACCACCAGGTTGCGGTTCATGACTTTCTTTGTATTCATATTGATTTGGTTTTTAGGTTAATGAGAGGTTAATAACCGCAGAGGCGCGAGGGTGCAGAGATGTTTATGATAAATTTCGCTCTGCGTCCCTGCGCCTCTGCGGCATTAAGTCAGGATTACCGTTTCACTTCGACCTTGGCGCCGCGGATGATATCCTCGACCACGCCCGGGTCAAGCAGCGTGGAGGTGTCGCCGAGGCTGGTGGCGTCGCCTTCGCCGATCTTGCGGAGGATGCGCCGCATGATCTTCCCGGAGCGGGTCTTCGGAAGACCGGCTACGATCTGGATCTTGTCGGGCTTGGCGATCGGGCCGATGATCTTGGAAACGATGTCGGCGATCTCTTTCTCAATACTTCTGGCCTCATCTTCCGACAGGGCATCGCAGGTCACGTAGGCATAAATGCCGGAGCCTTTGATCTCATGCGGATAACCGACCACGGCCGATTCGACGACCTTCGGGTGCTGGTTGATGGCGTCTTCGACTTCGGCAGTGCCGATACGGTGGCCGGAAACGTTGATGACATCATCGACGCGGCCCAGGATGCGGTAATAGCCTTCCTCGTCGCGTTTGGCGCCATCGCCGGTGAAATACAGCCCGCGGTAGGTGGAGAAGTAATTGATGCGGCAGCGCTCATGATCGCCATAAGTTGTGCGGATAATGCCCGGCCAGGGGAACTTGATGCATAAGTTACCTTGCACGTTGTTGCCCTCCAGCACATTGCCTTCATTGTCGACCAGCACCGGCTGGACGCCCGGCAGCGGCAGCGTGGCAAACGAGGGTTTGGTCGGCGTGATGCCGGCCAGCGGCGTTATCAGAATGCCTCCGGTTTCGGTCTGCCACCAGGTGTCTACGATGGGGCATTTTCCTTTTCCGACCAGGTCATGATACCAGCGCCAGGCTTCCTCATTGATGGGTTCACCTACGGAACCGAGCACCTTCAGCGAGCTGAGGTCGTGCGAACGCACCCATTCGTCGCCCTGCGCGATCAACGCCCGGATGGCGGTCGGAGCTGTGTAGAACTGGTTGACCTTGTACTTGTCAACCACATCCCAGAACCGGCCCGGGTCGGGATAGGTCGGAACGCCTTCGAACATGATCGAAGTAGCGCCGGCCAGCAGCGGCCCGTAGACAATATAGGTATGCCCGGTCACCCAGCCGATGTCGGCGGTGCACCAGAACATATCCCCGTCATTGTATTGGAAGACGTTCATAAACGTGTATTCGGCATAGACCATGTAGCCGCCGATGGTGTGCAGCACGCCTTTGGGCTTGCCGGTGGAACCCGAAGTATAAAGGATGAAGAGGGTGTCTTCCGAATCCATCACTTCAGCCTTGTTCTCTGTGCCGACGCCCGCCACGAATTCATCCCACCAGATGTCGCGACCCGCCTTCATTTCAATGGGATCGCCCGTCCTTTTCAGCACGACCACATGTTCAACGGAATCACAGGTCTGCAAGGCCTCGTCAACGATCGATTTTAGATGGACATTCTTGTTGCCACGGTACAGCCCGTCGGAGGTGATCACCATCTTGCACTTGGAGTCGTTGATGCGATCGGCCAGGGAGTTGGCGGAAAAGCCCGCGAACACGATGCTGTGGATGGCGCCGATGCGGGCGCAGGCCAGCATCGAAACCGGCAGTTCCGGAACCATGGGAAGGTATATGGCCACGCGGTCGCCTTTCTGAATGCCCTGCCTCTTGAGGGCGTTGGCAAACTGGCAGACCTTCTCATACAGTTCGCCGTAGGTGATGCGCTTTTCCGGTTCCTTCGGGTCGTTCGGTTCCCAGATCAGGGCCACCTGGTCCTTCCGCTGCGGAAGGTTGCGTTCGAAAATATTTTCGGTGATATTCAGCTTGCCGTTGACAAACCAGTTGATCTTTGGCTCGGTGAAGTTCCAGTCGAGGACCTTATCCCACTTTTTATGCCACTGGAACGTTTCGGCGATCTTCGCCCAATACCCTTCCGGGTTCGTCACGCTTTCATGGTATTGTTGAAAATAGTCAACAAAACTCGAGATTTTTTTCATCATACTGCTTATGATTTAGATTAGTAATTAATGAATTGGGTTATTGTTTGATTTGATTGGATTCAGGATTAAAAGAAATAAAAGACGCCGAGCAGGAAGCGGAAATTGCCCACCGGTTCCGGATCCGTGACCGCACCGTCAAGGTAATTGGTCATGCCGTATGCAGCGACTGTGTATTCGATCTCCGGCGCGATGCGCAGCTTGCCCACGTTGTAGACAAACCGCGGCGATATCCGGTACAGGTGCGCGATGTCGTACCCCCGTGCGTAGTAATATTTTTTATTGTCCCGGATGATATCAGAAGTGCCCAGGTTCTTTGAATAGCCAAGGAACAGTCCGCCCTGCATCTTTTTCCCGGTTGTCATGATCTCCGCCCACGATGACAAGGTGGTGAAATTTTCATAGGTCACCATGCCCTGTTCGTTGTCAATGTATTGCGCTTCAGCATATCCGCCGATCATCGTATAATCGAACATGCTTTGGCCATAGAGCACGGCGACTTTGGCCACTACCTTCGGGAAGCCCAGCTTGAGATAAGCCATTCCGGAAAGAGAATTGATCCCTTCAGTGGTCTTATAGCCGCTGTCGCTCTGCAATTCGGGGATCAGGCGCTTGAAATTTCCCGCGACGCCGGCAAGGAAGTCTGTTCCGGCTTCCGCATCCTTCTTCGACCATTCGAGGTTGGCACTCAGGGAGGGTATCGCAGCATTGCGGATGTATTTGGTGCTCGGGCCTTCGGGGCCGGTGCTCTTAAAGTCAATCTGCGACAGGGCGGCCAGTACGATCCGGATCTGGCCGAAATCCTGCGTGAGCCGGATCTGGGGATTGCGCGAGAAGACCAGGAACGGGGCCCCGGTGTTGAACGAAACCACTTCCGGGAAGCAGGAGGTGATAAACATCGGATGCCACATCTGCCCCACCATCAGCTCGGTGGAGGTCCAGTTCAGCTTGACATAAGCATGCCGCAGCCGGAATCCGTTGATGTTGCCGTCGGCCATACCGAAGAATTCACCTTCAATGGCGCCTGAAGTCTTTGCCCCCAAAGCATCCGGTCCCTTGATATCACCCCTCAGGCGGGTCTGAATGCTGAGGAAATTGAAGCTCGCCTTTGCGTTGATGTCGTTGCCATCCGGATCAAGCAACTCTGGCTTAGGGTAGAGGAGAAAATGACCCTCGCGCAGATCCACCGTCTGACGGGAATCCCAGAGGATATCCGTTTTGACAAAACCGGAGAACTTAATGCCGAATTTAGCCTCATCCTGGGAGAAAAGCAGAAAAGGCAGTACGAACAGGCAGGAGGCGGCAAGGAATCTTTTCATGCAAAAAGGCAGTGTTAATTGTTTAACAATAAAAGATTTGCAGAGGGCGAAGTTAGAATTTTTTTCGAATTTTCAAAGGGGAATACGGGATTCCGGAAGTATCCGTATCCCGTGTATATCCTTGAATAATAATAATTTAATCAATAGTTTATACAGACTATTAATTAAATAGGATGTAATTTAAAAAGGATTTAAATAAGAGAATAGTAACAGGCCGGATCAACCCGCAAAAAGAAATAGTACACCGTCAGGCTTCGTCCTCGTAATATTCATCCGGCACATCCAGGTTGTGGTAGACGTTCTGAACGTCATCATCATCTTCAAACACATCGATGGCCTTCATGACCTTCTGCATTTCTTCCTTTCCCAGGGTTTTGTAATCGTTGGGAATCCTTTGCAACCGTGCATTCTCCACCACGATTTCCAGTTCCTCCAGCTTTTTCTGCATTCTGCCGAAGTCTTCCATGGCCGTGAACACGGTGACGTATTCATCGTCGTATTCTATATCCACAGCGCCCGCGTCGATGAGTTCCAGCTCATGGTCGTCGGCCCGGTAATTTTCCATTGGGATCGAAAAAACGCCCTTGCGGTCGAACAGGAAGCTGAGCGACCCGTTGGTCCCCAGGTTGCCGTTGTATTTGTTGAAGATGGACCGGATATTGCTTACGGTCCGCTGCTGGTTGTCGGTGGTGCACTCAATAAACACGGCGACGGCGTTGGGCAGGTAGCCTTCGAATGTCAGTTCCTGGAAACTGTTGGCGTCTTTGTCTTTGCTTCCCTTAACCGCCCTTTCAATGTTGTCCTTGGGCATGCTGACGCCTTTCGCGTTTTGTATCGCCAGCCTCAGCCTCGGATTGCCGTCGGGATCAGGCCCCCCTTCCTTGACCGCTACCTGGATTTCTTTGACGATTTTGGAGAAGATCTTGGAACGCTTGGCATCTGCGGCTCCTTTTTTGTGCTTGATCGTAGACCATTTATTGTGACCGGACATGAACGAAAGGTTTAAGGTTTAAGGTTAAGGTTTAAGTTGTTGTTTGATAGTGAATTAGTTTTTTAGTTTAAGCGCTGTAAAAATAATATTTTTTTTAACTTAAACCTTAAACCTTAAACCTTAAACCTTAAACCTAAAATGCAACCAGCGTTATTCCCGCCGACCAGGGATACAGTTCCGGGCCTTTGTCCTTGCGGAACATGGAGTTGACAGAATAGGTCGCCCAGAAATTCAGGAAATTCCAGCCGACCCTGACGGTGGCGTCGAACTTGAACGGCTGCAGGAACCAGTCGCCATAGACGTGCGTTTTGGGATCATCCGGGGAAATGGCCGTGTACGCCACTTCGTATTGCCCGGTCTCCGGGTTGTATTGCGTCACGCTGAACTCTGTATTGAGCTCGTTGTAATATTTCTTGGTATGTGAGGAAAGCCGCGCACCGATGATCATGCCGGCGCTGAGGTGGAAGCCGTTCTTGTGATAGATGGGCGCAGTCTGGAATTCAAGCAGCACGGGCAGGGTCAGGTACATGGCCGAAAGCTTCGATTTGCGGATGCTGATGTCCTCGTCAAGATAACCAACCAGGTAGGAGGAATCCATGCTGAGCCGTGTCGGATGTAAAAAACGATAATCGTTGAAGCCCAGTCCGAGGCCGGTCACCATGCCGAATTTCTGGTTTTTGGTGAAGGGAATGTTCTGTTCCAGGAAATTGATGTTCACGGCGATGGATTTTTCCATCCTGAGATCCATATACTCGTATTCTTTTGGGAATTTCATGTTGAAGTCGGGAGTAACATAGCCATTCAGCCCGATGTCAAATCCCGCCCAGTGGCCGTTGAATTTGCGGTCCTTCCAGCGGTGGGTCCTGACTTCGCCATCCTCATCCACGATGATCACCCGGTTGCCCACCCTGACTTTAACGGAATCGTCGCCCTCATGGACCACGATCGCTTTGCCGGGCACTCTGATGATGGTGGTATCGCCGCTTTCATCAACATCCACTACGACATCTTCCCTGTCTGGTTCATCCCATTCCTCATCATTGGCCAGGATCTCCCCCGCACCGCTGGTGGAACCGGTGACCTGCTCCGAGTTGACCTTGGCGGTCCCCGCGCCGCTGACCTTCGCATCGGTGAAGCGGGATTCCAGTTCCCGCGCGTCGAGCGTTGCGGCGCCGCTCACCTGGACGCTGTGATTGACCGCCCTGCCCCGGATGTCAATATCGGCTGCTCCCGATGCATTGGTGCTGAGCGACTGGACATCGACACGGATATCGCCATCGGCGGCGCCTGAAACGATAATTTCCAGGTTCTCGCCAACAAGAACCCCGTCGGTGTGCAGCGTCGCCGCCCCGTGCAGTTCGATCTTTTCCAGCGCGGGCGCTGTGATATAAATATTGAGCGGCGAGTTGTTCTTAATGCCTTTGGAGGAGCAGGAAAGTATGCCATCTTTCACCTGTACCTGGACATCGGCGAGGTATTTTTCCCGGGTTTCCACCTCAACCTTAATGGGTTCACCAATAGTAAGGTACGCCTCAAAAGCGCCGCCAATGTTGATCTGGGTGAATGCACCGGCTTCACGCGCTTCCCTGACCACCTGGTTCTGTCCTTTAACTTCCAGTGCGGTCAGGAGCAGCAGCCCGGAAAGGGCCAGCCATACCAAATAAAGTATTCTTTTCATAACCATTTTGTTTTATGAGTTTGATAATGCTGGGACGAAGGAGGGGGAGAATAGTTACAGCGGCTCAGTTCTTATTCAGGGAACGGGCCATGATGAGCCGGTCTTCTTCGACGAGGGCGTAGGACGACACCTTTCCGTCCGGGTCGCGGTCGACATACAAATCCAGGTTGCGATCGGTCAGGGTGCCGAAGCCTTTGATGCCTGCGGAGGCGATCGTCCAGAAGTTGACGTCTTCGGCGGGCGTCACCGGGTTGTCGCGCACCATGCGACGGAGATCGTTTCCCGTTTTTGCCAGCATGCCACCCATGGCCCGGGCCAGAAGCGGGGCCTGCCTGGGGGTGAAGGCAGAACCTGATTCAATGTCGCGGGTTGCAGCGTAAAGGACGGGCGTACCCGCTGCGGCGGTAAGCTCCCCAACCCGTGCCCGGCCCATCCGGAAGGGATCTGCGCGTTCGACGGCGGATAAAACAACCCTGGTTCCTGGCGATGTGCCGGAAATCCCGCCTCTGACAGTATCGGGCCCGGATACGCCTTCAAAACCCGGCGAAGCCGGCGTTGGACTAGTAGATGTTTTTTCAGGGGTGGAGGATTCCGCGATTCCGGGCGCCGTGAGGTTCACCGGTTCCGGTTGATACAGGAACAGCCGCACGCCAAGCAGCAATAAAAACACGGCGGCGGCCGCAATGGCCCAGGCCGCCCGGGAAAACGAAACGACCGCGGTCCTTCTTTTCAGCGCGCCGGGATTCGGGAACCGGATCCCCGGATCCGGCGTGAGGCGGGTGGCCCGGTATTTCTCCAGGTCATAACGCATCGAAGGATTGCGGTGTAAAAATTCCTCCAGCTCCTTTTCTCCGGCCGGATCCAGCAATCCTTCAACCGCCATAATCATCCACTCTTCAAAGTTATCGCCATGGATGTGCGGGGTTGGCCGGAATGCCTTGCGGAGCCTGTTCTTCAGCGGGAAGGCATGCTCTTCCCCGGCTTCAACGCTGATATCTTCGTAATCTTCCAGGACCTGCCTGAGTTCGGGATGGACCGTCAGAAACGCCTCAACCTCCCGCATTTCCTCCGGGGAGCAGCGGCCTTCCCGGTAATCCAGGAAGTATTCTTCGTAGTTGTTCAGATTGATGCCCATCTTAAACCAGGTTATCGACGCGGACCAGGTAATTCTTTAACGCGGTCCTGGCCCGGAAAATATACACTTTGACCTGCGACTCGTTCAGGCCGGTGATCGCCCCGATCTCCTCGTAGGAATAGCCTTCGTAATCGCGCAGCAGGACCACCGACCGCTGCACCTCCGGCAATTTTTTCAACGCCTCGTCCAGCACAACCGCCAGGTCGCTGTACTGAGGGAATGCGCCTTCAGCAGCGTCATGCCGGTCCTCCAGGCGGACCATCCTGCTTTCCTTGCGGATATGATCGATCATCCGGTGGTAAGCCGTAGTGAATAGATATGATTTCGCCTTCCCGGCGCTGATCTCCCGGAATTTCATCCAGAGCCGCTCAAACGCGTCCTGTACGATGTCCATGGCAGCTTCGTCATCCCTCAGGTTTTTCAGGATGAAGCGATAGACGTTGTCGGAATGGCGATCCACGCACTCGTTGTACTCTGCGACGGTCATTAGGCCTCGTTTTTAATTCCGGAACCGAACATAAGACGAAGGGAGGAGAGGAAATGTTACAGGTTCTGAGTTCTGAATTCTGAATTCTGAGTTCCGAGTTATAGTAGAAGAGTATATCAAAAGCTTTTTTCATGCCACTAAATCACAAAAACACTAAATTGCATAAAACATTAATTTATTGATTATCTGTATTTTGTGATATTTGGTGATTTTGTGTTTTGGTGGCTTTTTAAATGATTCTAACCTTTTAATACACGCATAAAAAGCGAATGACTAATGAAGGTGATCTAATCCCCGCCAATAATGAATGCCTGGAGGCCAGGCGTTGCATGCGTACTGAAGGTGCCCGCTTCGCCGGCGACAATGAAGAATGCCTCCAGCCCGGGCTGCGATGCGATGAATTCCCGTGACCGTTCATACCCCATGACCATAAACGCCGTGGCGTAGCCATCGGCGGTGGCGGCGTCGCCGGCGAGTACCGAAACGCTCAGCAGGCTGTGCCGCACCGGGTAGCCGGTCCGCGGATCGATCGTATGGGAATAGCGCACTCCGCCTTCTTCCCGGTATTTGCGGTAAGAGCCCGAGGTGGCCAGGGCCATGTTTTCCAGCTTCACGCGGGTATTCAATGTCCGCTCCGACAGGCTGTCGGCCGCCGGGTTTTCAATGCCCACGACCCAGGGGCTGCCATCGGGTTTGGCGCCCCGGGCCAGCACCTCCCCGCCGATGTCGACCAGGTACCTCCGGATGCCTTGTTCTTCCAGGAAACGTCCCAGGAGATCTACGGAATAGCCCTGCGCGATGGCGTTGAAATCAAAGCGGAACCCTTCCGGCTTTTCGATCCGCCGGTCCTCCCCCATGCTGACTTTCCGGTAATCCACGAATTGCCTGAGGCTGTCGACCCGCGCGGAGTCCATCACCAGTTTTCCCCTGAAGCCGAATCCCCAGGCGTTGACCAGGGGGCCGACGGTGAAATCGAAGGCGCCGTCCGTCGCTTCCGCAATGGCGGCGGAACGATGAAATATATCTGCAAACCAGTCATCCGGGCGAACCGCCGTATCGCCCTGGTTGATGCGGGAGATGAGCGATTCCGGCACCCACATCGACACCGACCGGTCGAAGGCTTTCAGGATACTGTCGACCTCCGGTTGGAAGTTCCGCCCTTCCCGGTCAAAATAAGTCACGGCGTAATAGGTACCCTGGGCCTCGCCCAGGAACATGACCTTCTGTTCGCGCGGTGCGCAGGAAAAAAGCAGGAGGAAAGCCAGGGATAATGCCGGGATGAAGGACTTCATCGGGATTTAAAAATTAAAAACGATAGCCAATGTTGACCGCGAACCAGCCGTCGGGGCGGACCACATCATAATCATAGGCCGATTCCGGGAAATACCGAATCCCCAGGCTTCCGACGACCGAAACGCTGAAATCCCGCAGGGGCATGTAAACCAACCCGTTATCCAGGAAGAACTGGGTGTAGAATCCTTCCGATTCTGTTTCCTCGTATTCTTCAACATAATTGCCATCCTCATCATAATACCAGTACCAGTAGCTTTCTTTCTCGCTGGCCACCCCATACCGGACCTGCGGCCCGACAAAAAAACGCCATTTCCCCTGCCCGATGGGATAAAAGCTGACGCCAATCCCGGAATAGTACTTGCTGGAGAAATTGTAGTTATCGTTCAGATAATCATATCCGATGGAAACCGGGATCCTGAACCCGACTTTTCCGTTGGAGACCAGTCGTTCGTAAGAAAGGGTGAAATCGCCGAAAACCACGTCGAACATATGGTAGGAGATGATATTTTTGGCGAAATCCTGGCTCAGGTTGTTCTTTGCCGGCTTATCCCCCTCCACTTTGTTGATCACTTCATACTCCCCGTTTTCGTAAGTGATGACCGAGATATCCCTTTTCCCTACCGAATACACCGGCCCGTCGGGATTGCTGTATTTTTTATACTGGATCTCCTTCTCGCTCACCAGGACCACTTTAACTTCTTCCCGGGTTCCGTCCTTCCTGAAGATCACGTCCTGGCTAAAGGATTGGACGATAGAAACAAACAAAAACAAAGCCGCCAAAAACAATGCTCTTTTCATAAATAGGTTTTTAAGGTTTTCAAAGCGATCAGCACGCAAAGATAATGCCGGAATCAAGGGAATATTGCCCGGATGTGAAAAAAGAAACAGTGGGTATCATTTCGCCTTATCCATTTCGAGTTTCAGGATGTACACCTCATTCATGCCGGGCCGTTTCTTGATCTGGTCGGCTTCCCTGCGCGCCTCCGGCTGGGTGGCGTAATAATTGGAGAAAACGAAATACTGGCCGGATTCCCTGACCAGGCCCACATAGGCGTTGATGCCGTTCTCAAGCATGACCTGGCGGTAGCGCGCCCCTTCTTCCATGCCGGACACTTCCCGCAGGATCACATATAAATTGCCGGGCAGCATTTCCTGGGCCTCCGGCGGCGCATACTGGATATTGAATTCCGGCAGGGCGTCCTTGTTCGCCGTGGTGTCGGTGCGGTTCTCATAGAACTTGCCGTGCAGCACCTTGATCTTGAGCGGCGCCTGTTTGGCCGTATCGGCTGCGGCCGGGGCCCCGCTTTTGAATTTCACCTGGCGCGCGCCTTCCACGACCTCAAAAATCAGGCCGGCAAAAGGTTCTGAGCCCATGACAATATTGATATCGTTCTTGAGTATCTTGAAATTATCCCCGAACACGTTGGGCATCCTGACGTGATATGCGCTGTTGCCGGGCACATAGATCACAAAGCTTCCATCCGAAAGGGTGAACGTGGAATAGCTGTTCCCGAGGTCGTTGTATGCGGTGATCCGGATATTGGTCAGATCGATGTCTTCCTCTCCCTTTTTGATGAACTGCGACCGCTTCATAGTGATCTTTCCGCTGATCTTCGTGGCTTTCTGGAACGGGATGTAATACACGGCATTGTCGGTCAGTTCCAGCTTTTCCGCGCTGCGGTTGACATAGAAATATTCCTTCACGTCGCCCAGCGGGGTGATGGTCAGGTCATAGAACCCCAAAGGAAGCCGGTTGTAAATGACGATCCCTTCCTCGTTCGACAGCAGGGTGATGTCGACCGGGAATTCAGTGCTGACATTGCGGGTTCCTGACTGCGTGAGTTTAATGCGGGTTTTGACATGCGGCACGCCCCGTTCGTTGTCTTCCTTGATCCCGTTGGCATTCTCATCCTGGAACAATACGATCTTCAGCCGCCGGGTGTCGCGCTGCCATTTGTTGAAGTCTGATTTACCGAAACGCTTTTTGACCGACACTTCCAGGTAGTAGTAATCGTTCTGTGCCAGGTAGTTCGTATATTCCTGCCGGGTGTAGTGATAGGTTCCGCCCACCACCAGGTAGTAATCCCGGAACAGGTAGGCCTCCAGCTTCGGGTTGACGTTGAAGGCGGCGTAATCCAGGTCAAAGCGGTAGACCAGGTTGGCGAACAGGCTGAAACTCACGCGCTCTTTGAAAAACGTCTTCGTGATGCTTGGCCCGATGCTGAAGCTATGGTTCTCCACGTCTCCGCTGAACTGATAGAGCCCGGAATTGACCATCGGGCCGTAATCATAAGTAAAAGCCAGGGCGATGCCGTGATTGAAACTATACCCGCCCAGTACATGAAAATCTATTTTCTGGTCGCGCGACTCCGTCGTTTCGCGGATATAAACATTGCTGACGCCGGTCTTGATATTGAGGGTCAGATGTTTGAAGATGGATGCCTTGTATTCGAACCGGAGTTTGCGGGCGGAATATTCGGAGAAGGCGTTCTGAATGCCCGTAACGGGCCTGACAGAGCGGTAAAATTCAATGCTGGGCCCGGCGTCGAAGATGTGGTTGGGGTTTCCGCCGCTGTGATAGAGCAGCCGGGCATACTGGTCGTAGAGCCGTGCGTCGGGCAGGCGGTCGCCTTCATAGGTGTATCCGTGGTACTTCCTGCGGGCGTTGATGTATTCGATACCGAAGTTGTTTCCTTTGTCACCGATCAGGATGACGGAATTCAGTCCGAAATTCAGCAGGCCCATCTGGGCGCCCGGTACGTCGGGAGAACCGTAGTTATTGATGAAGCGGATCGAAAGCACATCCCCTATCCGGCCGGTGTAGAATAGATCATAAGCGAAACCCAGTTGGGTATACTCTTTGAACCGGGAATTTTTCTCCTGGTAACCATAGATATTGAAACTGAATTCATGGTTGGGGGTGATGGGGATCAGGCTGGTACGGAATATGGCCGAAGCGGTGTTCACGAACTTTTCGCGGTCATAATCATACGAAACGGAGCCGTTGTATGTGACCTTTTTATGGGCATTGAGCGTCACCCCCACCGCCGCACTGGTCTTGGGCGTGTACAAGCTTTGCGCGGCAAAACCCTCCAGCGAAAAGCCCGGGCTGAGCTTGATGGTGTTGGATACCATGACGCCGTTGCGGGTATACAGGTTGCGGCCCAGTTGCGAGCTGAAGGCCCCCAGGCCGACCTGGAGCTGCTGCCAGGTATATAAAAAGGTGTAATAAGAATTGCTGATGAAGTCCTCATTCCCCGTAACTGAGTAATAATTAAAATTGTACATCAGCTTGCTCTGGTTCCGGAAGGTTGTCAGGCCACGGGCCTTGACAAACGGAAGCAGTTCATCGTTATTTTCAAAATGCCGCAACCCGAGTTCCACTTCATGCGGCAGGTTCCGGTCAACATTAAAGGGCGCGTAAATATCATTGTATTTTTCAAACATGACCGGACGGGTTTTTTTTCCCCCCAGGCAGGTCACATGCACCATAACTTTGGCAATGTCGAATATCCGGTCCTCATCGCTGGCGTATTCGACAAAAACACGAAACAGAGTGTCGCTGAACGGAGGAAGCACTATTTCGAAAGAAGCTTCCTGACCTTTAGAAAACTGCAGTTTCCGGTCTAACTCCAGGTTTAGCTTGAATGTATCGGTCACATTACCCAGGTTTTGGATTTCAAGATAAAAACTGGACATGTTAAACCTGGGGAAGAAGAACAGCCGGCTTTCAGGCAGGGCCAGGTCCCACTGGTGAAATGGCTCGGAGGTAACCCGGAAACTGTTTTCGGCCAACGGCCTGCCGGTCGCAGCCATGGCCCGGAAAAAGACCTCGTGTACCTCTTCCGCGCTGATCTTTGGCGGAAGCCGGAAACGATAGGCCAGCGAGATGGAGTCTCCCGGCCGGACAGCGGTATCGTTAATGGGCGTGCTGACCAGCAGCCAGTCGTCGGGCAGAAACAGAACGGGTTTGAACCGGACCGGCTGTCCGGTCAGATTTTTCACCCGGACAATGTTAAAACTGAGCTGGCCTTCCTTGTGGATGAGCTCAGGCCTGATAAAGCTGACGGAAAGCGCCGGGCCGGCAGTGGTGTCGGGGACCTGGGAAAAGGATTCCGCTCCGGCTTGCAGAAGGAAAAAAAGCCCGATAAGAAAGAATATCCTCAGGTTGATGTATCGGTGATCAGGCAATGTCTCAAATCCGTATTAATTCGTGATGCCGATGCTCATTTGTTGAGTTTGGTCCGGGTGCTTTCCGACAACGTCACATAGTACCCCACCCGGTAGGTATCGTCCAGTATGTCAAAATCCGAGAATTTGCGGGTCCTCAGGATATCATCCTCATAGAAGAATTTCCAGCGGAGCACGAAGGAATTGGCTTCCGATCCGCCAATATTGCCCCGGGTACCGCTTTCGAGCAGGTCCATCTTGTTGCTGGAAAGATAGACGATCGTATCCTTCGTCGCATTGGCGATATTGGAGAACAAACCGTTGTCCCAGTTTGAGCCGGTGTTTTCGATATAGAGCCCCAGGAAATCGACCGGGATCTTGTGGGTGGAATCGTTCAGACCGGTGAAATACGGATCGGTGGCGTTGATCGACAGGTCCCAGTTGCCGGTGGATTCGACGCTGAAGATGACGTCTTCCGGTTGCTCGGTGATCTGATAGAGATTTTCATTGATCCTTTTAATGGCGAACTGCACGTAGTTTTCCGGGGTGATGCGAAGGATGAGTACGTTCTCCAGCCGGGCTTCGGTATTGATCAGCAGCGGAGTTTCCTGGCCAGTCGATCTCAGGCAAAGCAATAAAGCAATTAAAACCAATGATTTATATAGATACTTTGTGATGTCCATTTCGCCAAAGATACAGATTAAAAGATCTGCAAAAAAGGGGAACACTACCACAATTTATCCCCTGAGGGTTGTTAGTAATGTTCCCCTTAAAAGGGTGCAGCGAAGCTGCGATTACAAGACTTCTGTCATGGTCAGCACCACGGTGGTGGTATAGGTGCCCATGCTGAACACGCCGTTGGATAATTGGGTGAACATATTGACCGGGTTCATGGAGCCCTGCATGGTGCCCATGAGCCAGTGCAGCACGAACTGGTTGTCGGCTGCGGCGCCTGCGTTGCCAGCCCCCAGGTCGATCAGCGTCACGTCACTGTTCGACAGGCCCAGGGCCGCATCGGCGGTCTGGAAGCCGCAGGTTACCTCGGTGCCGAACTGGTGCACGCCGGTGGCCTCGCACCAGACACCCAGGTTATTGATCGGGATACTACCCGTTCCGGTGACCGGGGTGAAATCGGGGGCGCTGATCTCCAGGTACCAATTTCCAGTGGCTTCCATGGCGATGGTGGTGAAGCCGGGGTCGATGCCGGGCGTGCCCAGGTCTTCCGAAACCCCGAGGTTGTAATCGTCCGCAGAGTTGAAATAGGCCGTTTGAACATCGCCGTCTATAACCAGGAGGTTAAAGGCGCCGCCCATGATGGCGTTGAAGATGACATCTTCGGAATCATCCTGCTGGGCTAGAAGCCCACCTGAATTAAATACCAGTAATAATGATAATATGTAAAATAATTTTTTCATCATAACAGCCTTAAGGTCAAGTTTCATTCTTAGTAGATCACGCTTAAAATTCGGATTCAAGGATCCAGAAAGGGAACGGTGCGGTCGGACTATATTGGAACCGCACGCATTCCCTCTCTATGGACCAATAAAATCTTACAGGCTCCACAAGGTCAGAATGGCCTGGCTGGTATAGTCACCGAGTCCGAAATCTCCATCAGAGATCTGATCAAACATACTCTCAGGCCTCATGGAACCATTCTGCGTCCCCATCAACCAGTGCAGCAAGAATTCATTGTCTGATGCGTCTCCTGCATTTCCAGCAACATTATAGATAAAAGTTACTCCTGGTGCAATTGAAAGGCCTAATGCATTGCCAACAGCGTCAAAATCGCAATCCAATTCAACACCGAATTGATGTGTGCCGATTGCCTCGACCCAAACTCCAAGATTGTTGATCGGGATTACCCCAGGTCCTGCAACCTGGACAAAATCGGTAGCTTCAATGTCCATTCTCCAGTCTCCTGTTGCTTCAACAGTAACAGTACTGGTCCCGGGATCGATGCCACCGGCCTCGGTCACACCAGCATTATAGTCAGCTGCAACAGCAAAAGTAATTTCCTGGCTGTTACCGTCGGTAACTGTAATGTCATAGGTTTCCAGGAGATGAGCCAGGAAGTCGACAACATCGTTGTCTTCGTTAACCTGCGCAACAACAGCTATTTGAACTGCAAATAGCATACTTAAAAGCAATAGTAATTTTTTCATAGCATTTAAAATTTTTGGTTTATACGTTAATTATTAACATGTTTCTGTTGATGAAAGGATTTTAGGGATTAATCGAAATATTTATAAAAAGGTTACTCACTTTTCCCGTTTTTTTTCGTTTCCGGCCTCATTTTACTTAAAAAGAGGGCAAAACGGGCCTGGAAATCATTGGGTTTTACTGAAAGTGATTAAGTAAGGTTGCGGTTTAAAGTGTTTTTTTTTTCTCACAGATGGCACAGATCTTTTCACAGATTTCACAGAGAAAGGGTACTGCATCATGGTGAATCAGTGCAATCTGTGCTAAACTCTGTGTGATCTGTGAGAAACTACTAATACACCGATAGCGTGAGGATGATGTTCACCGTATACACATCCGCCGGGATCATCTGTTCGAGCAGGCTCACTGGATTCATGTGCGGGGGGATCATCGTCCCCATTTCCCAGTTCAGGATGAACGAATTCTCGATGCCGTAGCCCTTGTTGGTAAACGCCCCTTTGGCCATCAGCGTCTGGTCGACCGCCTGCAGGGCCATGGGCGCATTCTTTGCATGGTTGACGATGTTGGAGCCGTCGTCCTGGTTGGTGCCGGTGGAAACGACCACCACGCCCACATTGTTCAACTGCATCTGGTGCGTCGGGTCAAACTGCCCGTAAAACATCGTCTGGTCGGCCTTGAACTGCAGTTTCCAGTCGTAAATGGCGCCTATTCTTATATAGGTATCCTGGTTGGTGTTGGGAATGCCGTTCTGGTATTCGCTGAATTCATCGAAGACGAATTCGATGCTGTAGCCAGTAACAATATTGATCACCAGCCCGGGATTCGGCGGCGGGATCTCCTGGGATTTAAGGCTCAGGGCATTAAATGACAGGACCAGAATCAGGATGAACCCAATGTTTTTCATTTGATCTTCCGGACCAGCTGGCCTTCGTAATATTCGGCTTTTTCTTTCAGGTTCCCGTTTTCGTCAAAGCCGAACTGAACACCCTCCAGCTTTCCGTTCTTGTAATTCAGGTCCAATTTGACCTTTCCGTTCGGGTAATAATGCACCCATTTTCCTTGTTCTTCATTGTTAATGTAGGTACCCTTGATCCGGAGCTGGCCGTTGTCGTAGTAGAACTGCCAGGGGCCTTTGGAAAGCCCGTTATCATACTCCCCGTTCTGCTTCAGTTGTCCGTTGGGGTGATATACTTTCCACAGTCCATTGGGCAGGCCCTGCAGGTACTTACCTTCCATGTAGACGGTGGAATCGGGATACCAGGTGGTCCAGGGGCCTTCTCTTTTTCCCTGGATATACAAGCCGCGCTCATAGAGGCTGCCGTCCTTGTAAAAACTTTCGCCGGTTCCCTGGAGCTTCCCGTTGATATAGTTATTCCGTAAAGCCAATTTACCGTTATCATAATATAAAAGATATTCCCCCTCGATCATTCCATTGCGGTATTGTATGCGTTTCTCCACCTGCCCGTTCTCAAAGTAGGACTCATACAGATCATAGAAGACCTTATCCCCTATGGTTCCTTTTTCCTTGATCTTGCCGGAAGGAAAGTAGACTTCATATATACCGGATTGCACACTGTCAACATAGCCGATTCGATAACTAAGGTTTCCAGTGGGATGATAACCCACACTGATCCCGTTCAGCTTATTGTCCCGGTATTCCCGGGTTTCGTTGACTACGCCGTCGGAGTAGTAGATAGTCATCGGTCCGTTCAGGGAATCGTTTGTGTAGGATCCGGAAGTTTTGGGATTGCCGTTCTCAAAATACTGGGTGAACGGGCCGTTTTTCAGACCGCTTTTATAACGGGTTTCACTTTTGATCTTCCCGTTGGCATAATAAATCGTCCACAGGCTGTCGAGCCGGTTGTTTTTATGGAATCCGGTTTGCCAGGGTTTTCCGGTGACGTACCAGTAGTAGGCCGGGCCGTCCTTGACGGTATCGGCCCGGGTGGCGCGGTAGCTTACAACAGATTTCAGGGTGCGGCCGTTGCTATGGTATACGGTATCCGTGAACTGCACCGGCTGGGCAGACAGGGAGAGTGAAACCAGGAACGATGCCAGGAGGGTGGTCAGGCTTCGTCGGATCATAGGCTTTATTGTACTTCTATATCGAGCTGAACGCCTTCCAGCTCGTCGTTGTGACCATAATCGAGGATGGCGGCCACGGAGTATTTACCGGCCGCGAGCGGCTGGTCGAGGATGTATTCCACTTTCTTGTTGTTTTCCGGCAGCAGGGAGAATTCATAGGGGGTCGACATGATCTCTTCGGCTGTTTCCAGGTTTGAGATGATGTAGTAGACCTTGCAGTTCAGGATCTTATCCCCGGTGTTGATAACTTTCGTTTCGTACTTGCGTGTATTGTCCGCCCCGATTTTTTCCGCAAGGCCTTCAATGGTGGCTTTGTACATCGTATTGCTCACCGGCGACTGGTAGATGGTGACGGCGATGCGGAGGGCCAGCTGCACGCCCAGGTTCATTTCCTTATCGACGGCCCGTGCGCCGGTTTGTTCCACGGCCGACTGGATGAACAGCACGGACCATTTGGTCGATGCGTCGTCGTTGGGCACCAGCATGGTCACGTTGATCGTGGCCGCTTCGTTGGGCTGGAGGGTCACCAGTGCAGGTGAAACCGTGATCCAGTCGGCACAGGACCGGTGGGTGGTGCCGGGGCTGAAGTACTTGACTTCGCCCGACTCATCCGTGAGCCAGTCGCTGAGGTTGAATATGAAAGATTGCTCTTTGCTTCCTTTGTTCCTGATTGTAATTTGTTGGGTTTGTGAGGATCCAGGATTGGTGGAGAATGACAAAGTCCCGGGGGAGACTTCCAGTTCCTGAGCGCTTACATCGCAGGAGAGGAATGCAAACACCGCAGCAACCAAAAACAGGAAAGAGTAGTTGATTCTTTTCATATGTTTTTTTCTTCAAATATATAAAAAAATAATGCGTTTGCGGGAGGAGTTTTCAACACAGGATCAGCGATCGTTAAAAATTGGATGGCGGGTCCCGTTAAAATT
Organism: uncultured Bacteroidales bacterium; assembly: GCA_964489545.1. Classification (GTDB taxonomy): domain Bacteria; phylum Bacteroidota; class Bacteroidia; order Bacteroidales; family JAGOPY01; genus JAGOPY01. The sequence goes on along the minus strand of CAZAZE010000012.1, from coordinate 43,751 downwards.
GTTAATAACGAGGTGAAAGCGGGTGGGACCGGCCGATTCAGGCGTTGAAATTCCGGATTTCCTGTCGAAGATGAAGAAACTCCCGCAAAAAAATGTTAAAAAAATGGCAAAAATATTGGATTTAAAAGGAAACTTCGTATATTTACATTCGTATAGCATTGTCAGGTCTTTAGCCCAAAATCATGAAAAGGCAATCCATCCCCCCATGGAATTGTCGGTTGTTTTATCGACATTTAACTGGCAGAGCCCACCAGGTTCAGCCAGATTTAGTTTATAAGTCCGTTATCCATGATTTTCCCGCCAGAGATCTTACTACGTTCAATCTCTGTTTTTCCACCACCACAATCCGCCCACCTTTTTCCAGCGATCGCTCAGCTGCCCGTTCGACTCACCCGGCTTTTTCCCGTGATGCTGAATCCAGAGCGACAAACGGCACATGGTGCCTAATGTCCAACCCCGGCCTTACGGCTCTGAAAAGGGCTTACGGCAGTGAACCCAACAGATGGCCTATGAAGAAACCATAATACCCCCCTGCATATTGCCCCCGTGCGGGTCAACCAAGAAAACGCCCGCATCTCGCCTCCTGATTTTATCCGCTGCCAGGAGGATGAGCGGTAGTTTATTAGATACCAGTAATAGTCATAAAAAAACATCCGGGAGATCAAGACTCCTCGCTTTGCTATTTCTAACCCTGATCTCCTTCTTTGCCGCCACCCGCACACAGGCGCAATATCCGGTCGTGGCGGGGACCAACATCAGTTCAGAAGGTTCAACCGTTACAGATCATACCGTTTCATTACCGGATGATATTCAAGTAAATGACCTTTTAATTGTGTTTTGGTCCGATGGTGATAATTTTAGTACATTTTTTCCTCCCAATGGCTGGTCTCTATTATATAATCAACTAAGCATCAATAATCACAGATGTGCCGCAATTTATAGGATCGCAGACGGAACCGAAGGGCCCTCTATACAAATAACAACCTCAACTGGCGATATGAGTGCTCATACCTCATATCGAATCGCCAGCGGTACTTATTATGGAATACCGGTAACAACATCATTATCGACCGGCTATTCATCCTCTCCAAATCCGCCAAATCTTATCTCAGGATTTGGGTCTATTCCAACTTTGTGGCTAGCAGCCGCCCATTCCGGAGGAGGTAACACTCTGCCATTACCTGGGGCCCCCGCTAACTATTTCAACTTAATTACCGCGAATACAGGAATTGCTCCCTATTCTGAGAAAAATGCAAGAATGACTACTGCTCAACGTGAGTTAACCGCGGCTGCAGAAAATCCCGGAATATTCGTTTTAGGTTCACCAATCTCATGGGGAGCTAACACAGTGGCGATCCACGGTCCTGAATCATGCTATGATGCCCTGCTTACCCTCACATCGGCGCCCGGCACCGACGATCAGACGGTTTGCGCCAATCAGCCCATCACGCCCATCACTTACGAGGTGGACGGCAGCGCTACGGGCGCCACCACGACCGGCCTACCGGCAGGAGTCGCTGGTATATACAGTGCTGGCGTATACACAATTAGCGGTACACCCACGGTTTCCGGCGTATTCAACTACACAGTCACCACCACGGGAACGCCTGCCCCCTGTCTCGAGGACACAATATACGGGACCCTCGAGGTCCTTCCGTTGCCTGGAGTCAGTTGTTCCGGGATCAGCTACGCTCCAGTCTGCGAAGATGCCCCCGCATTCACCCTCAGCGGCGCCACGCCGGCCGGAGGCACCTACAGCGGACCGGGTGTCAGCGGAGGCATATTCGATCCTTCCGTCGCCGGGCCGGGCATACATACCATCACCTACTCCTATACCGATCCCGGAACCGGCTGTTCGAACCAGTGTACTTTTCCCATCACGGTAAATGCTTTACCCGTTGTCGCTTGTCCCGATGACTTCGAGTTATGTATTGACGCCGATCCTATTGTTTTGGCGGGAGGCGCCCCTGCAGGAGGGAATTACAGCGGACCGGGCGTTTCACTGGGCATTTTCGACCCGTCAGCCGCTGGTTCAGGTATCCATACCATCACCTATTCTTATACCGATGGCAATAATTGCAGCAACAGCTGTATGTTCACCATTACCGTGTACAATCTGCCGGTCGTTACCTGCCCGGCCAGTTTCGATATATGCCTGAACGCCAGCCCGGTGACCCTGAGTGGAGGAACCCCGGCTGGGGGCATATACAGTGGCCCCGGGGTCAGCGGCGGTATTTTTGATCCCGGAGCAGCCGGAGTGGGCATGCACACGATCACTTATACCTACACCGATGGGTACAACTGCACCAACTCCTGCACCTTTACCATCATCGTGTTCGCGTTGCCCGTGGTTACCTGCCCGGCCAGTTTTGCCGTTTGCTGTGACGACGACGCCATCACGCTGAGTTCCCTTCCCGGTATCTCGCCTGCGGGAGGAACGTTCAGCGGAGCTGGCGTAGTCGGAGGAATTTTTACACCCAGCTGCGCTTTCACCGGGGCAAAGACCATCATTTACACTTACACTGACCCTTCAACCGGTTGCACAAGCCTTTGCAGCTTTGCCATTAACGTTAAGCCGATCCCGGATGCTATAGCCACACCAGCGTCACAGACAATATGTTCAGGAAGTGCTATTACTCCAATTAATCTGACTGGAAGTATCACGGGTACAACCTATAGCTGGACCAGAAACAATACCCTCACAGTTACGGGTATTCCGGCAAGCGGCAATGGTAATATCAGCGGAACACTCACAAATCTGACAAATACACCTATTACGGTTACATTTACCATTATCCCTTCTGCAAATGGATGTACAGGCACTCCGATCACTGCGACAGTACTAGTTAATCCAACACCTAACGTATTTGCAAGTCCTAATTTCCAGATCGTTTGCCACAATAGCCCGACAACCCAGATAAATTTTACAAGCAACGTTACAGGAACAATATTCAATTGGACTAATAATCAGCCAAGTATCGGACTTGCAGCAAGCGGTACTGGTAATATTGCCTCTTTTATAGCTGTCAACCCCGGAGTTACTCCAATAGTTGCTACGATTACAGTTACTCCAAGTTTTACAAACGGAGGTATAACCTGCACTGGAACACCAATTTCAGTTACCATCACTGTCAGGCCTCTCCCTATCTTAACCAGCACATTAACACCCCCGGGAATTTGCAGCGGAAATATTTTCAGTTACATACCTGCCAGCAGTATTACAGGAACGACTTATAACTGGAGCCGTGCTGCAGTTCCAGGAATTTTAGAGCCTGCCAATGCCGGTGTTGGAAGTGTGAATGAAGTTCTGACTAATACAACAGCCAATCCCATCACGGTGGTTTATGTTTATCTGTTAAGTGCAGCGGGCTGCACAAATCCTACCCCCTTCAACGTATCGGTGGTAGTAAACCCAACCCCGTTTTTAATCAGCGACCTGACCCCTCCGGATATCTGCAGCGGGACAGTATTCAACTATACTCCCGAAAGCAATGTAGGAGGAACAACCTTTGAATGGACCCGTCCATCAGTTGCAGGTATATTGCCATTTGGGACAAATGGCACGGGTAATCCCAATGAAACGCTGACAAATACAACCGCACTGCCAATTTCTGTTACTTACATCTACACGTTGACGGCCGATGGCTGCGAAAATCCGACGACATTCAACGTGGTGGTTGTGGTCAATCCCACACCATTACTGTCAAGCACCCTGACGCCTCCCGCCATTTGCAGCGGAACTCTTTTCAGTTACACCCCGACCAGTAATACACCTGGTACAACCTTCGCATGGAGCCGGGCTGTTGTTGCTGGGATCAGCAATCCTGCAGCCATAGGCACCGGTAACCCGCTTGAAACACTGATCAATACCACCAACACAACCGTTAATGTAACCTATGTCTTCACCCTCACAGCCAATGGTTGCAGCCATAACCAAAATGTAGTGGTCGCAGTGAAACCAAATCCAACAGTAAATCCCATCAACAACCAGACCTGGTGCAATGGCTCACCTGTGCCGGTGACTGTTTTATCAGGGCCTGTCGGAGGTACCACATTTACCTGGGTCAATGATAACACGGCTATCGGTCTTGCTGCCGGCGGAACAGGTAATATTCCCGCCTTCACCGCTACGAACACCACGGATGACCCCATCATGGCAACCATTACCATCACCCCTGCAGCGAATGGCTGTACAGGCACTGCATTCTCTTACACAATCACTGTATATCCGTCCCCGTTGCTAACCAGCAGTCTCACTCCTCCCTCTATCTGCAGCGGGACTTTATTTAGCTATGAGCCGCAAAGTAACGTTACCGGCGCCACATTCAACTGGACACGTCCTGCAGTCGGAGGCATTTCAAACCCGGCTGCTTCAGGCACGGGAAACCCTAACGAAACACTGATCAATACCACCGTTAACCCGGTGAATGTGACGTACATCTATACCGTCACTGCCAATGGATGCACAAGCCCTTCATCCTACAATGTGATTGTTACGGTAAATCCAACTCCATCGCTTACCAGCACCCTGACCCCTCAGGCCATTTGCAGCAATACAGTGTTTTCCTACAATCCTACCAGCGGGACAACAGGAACGGTATTCAACTGGTCCAGACCGGTTGTGGCTGGTATCAGCAACCCTGCCGCATCGGGAACAGGTAATCCCATGGAGGTGCTCATCAATACGACGAACCTGACGGTGTATGTGACGTATATCTATACCCTTACTGCCAATAGTTGCTCTAATTTCCAGAATGTGGTTGTCGGAGTTAAGCCTTCGCCAACTGTCGATCCTGTTGATGACCAGGAATATTGCAACGGGGATGCCGCACCTTCAACGCCTTTGTCCGGGCCGGTTACCGGGACTACATTCACCTGGACCAACAACAACACGGCTATTGGCTTGGGGGCCAGCGGCACAGGAGATGTACCGGCCTTTACAGCCACCAATATCACTCCCGCCCCGCTTATTGCGACCATCACAATTATTCCGGCGGCAGCAAATTGCACAGGCACTCCGGAAACCTACACCATAACAGTCTATCCGTCTGCCACCGTGAATCCCATTGCCAACAAGGTGTTTTGCAACGGTGATAATGCCCCGGCTACCCCGCTGACCGGCCCAATTACAGGAACAACTTTTACCTGGACGAACAGTGATCCATCCATAGGACTTGCTGCATCAGGAACCGGTGACATTCCGGCATTTATTGCAACGAACCTGACCGGAACCCCTGTAGTGGCAATTATCACAGTGACTCCATTTTACGGAACCTGTGACGGGATCCCATTCGTTTTCACCATCACGGTTAATCCTACACCAACGGTAAATCCTGTTGGTAATCAATCCTATTGCGAAGGCGAAACTGTTCCCCAGACAGTGCTCACAGGCACGGTTACGGGCACAATTTTCACCTGGGTGAATGACAATACCGGGATAGGTCTTGCAGCCAGCGGCACAGGAAATATTCCTTCATTCGTGGCTACGAACAGCACACCCAATCCTATCGTCGCAACAATTACGATAACCCCGTCAGCTAATGGCTGCACAGGAGCTTTAACTTCGTATACAATTACTGTCAATCCTACTCCTGAACTCAGCAGTACCCTTGATCCCCCGGGTATCTGCAGTGAGTCGCAGTTCGATTATATCCCAACAAGCCTTACCGCTAATGTCACTTTTGACTGGTACCGGGCTGCGGTTGCAGGAATTGCAGAACCGGCCAATTCTGGAAGTGGCAGTATAAGTGAAGTATTAACAAACACAACATTCAATCCTATTGCGGTTACCTATGAATTTACACTCACAGCCAACGGCTGTAGCAATGCGCAAAATGTGGTGGTGGTCGTTTCACCGGTACCAACATTAACTTCAGGTGATCCTGACCCTCCAACTGTTTGCAGCAATACTCCTTTTATTTACACACCATCGGGCCCTGTCACTGGAACAATCTTCTCATGGACAAGAGCTGAAGTGATTGGTATATCGAATCCCGCAGCATCCGGCATAGGAACAATTAATGAGACGCTCATAAACACGACCTCAAATCCTATTGGCGTAAGTTATCAATATACTATGGCAACTCCGGGTTGCACAAATCCCGATACGATAATAATAGGCGTGTCCGTAATACCCGAACCAGTGGTAACTGCTTCTGCATCCGCAACAATGGTTTGCGCGGGTGATCCATTTGATTTATTCTCTTCGTCAAACCTTGGACCAACTTTGCCGCCGATTCTATTGCAAGAAACTTTTGAATCAGCAGCGATAGGATCTACAACAGGCCCAAATGGTTGGACTACTACGCAAAATCCAAGTAGTAACAGTGCAAGGTGGACAGTAAGAAGTGATGGTTATGTTACTAACGGGCCAACCCATTCCAATGATAATAGTAAGTTCTACGTTTCAAATAATGATATCTATAATGCAAATTCAAATAATAGGTTAATTAGTCCATCAATAAATACTGTTGGATATTCCACTCTTACATTAGATTTTTGGCACTATTATCGCGATAGAAGTGCTTTTAGCGGTGATTATGCATATATTGACATTTCAACTGATAATGGTGTAACATGGTCTAATCCATATTTTATTAGATATACTTCTACGCAAGGTGGTCCAGCTAATTTTTCGCATGCTGTTATAGATTTATCTGCTTATACGGGAGTTGTTAATCTTAAAATTAGATTCAGATATGTTGCCTCCGATGACTATTATTGGGCCATTGACAATGTAACAGTATCCGGCACATCTCCTACACCCAGTTGCACGTGGACTTCAATACCAGATGGGCCTCTATTTCCTTACACAGGTAATGATTACTTTGGAGTTACCCAGACTGTAACCACTTCTTATATTGCAACTTATGTAGATGTTAACACAAACTGTCCCGGAAGTGATACCATTACTGTTGAAATGGCACCGGTTCCGGAAGCGAGCATTACGGCGAATTACTGTGAAGTTCCGGGACAGGTAGTTTTAACAGCAAATCCTTCACCACCTGGTCATACTTATCATTGGAGTACAGGGGCTACAGCACAATCTGATACGGTAGATATTGTAGGTTTATACAGTGTTACTGTCACTAATTCATATGGTTGTGATAATACAGCTTCATTATCAGTATCCAGTGAATTTGTGGTAAATGGTGATTTTTCACTTGGAAATTATGGATTTACAACAGATTATCAGTACAAACCTGATCCATACATCATCGGTGTTCCGACCTCAGGTTTATGGCCTGAAGGAACATATAATGTCTGGCATGATGCCCAATACACCCACTCAAATTTCTGGGGCCACGACCATACAACAGGCAGTGGGCAACCGCCAGATAATTTTATGTTAATAAACGGATGGGGAAACGATTTCATTGTCTGGGAACAAGGGCCTGTCACTTTGATCCCAAATACAGACTATTATTTCGCAGCCTGGGCAATAAGTTTAAATAATGTTGGCCCTGAGCCTCAAAATCATTATGCTCAACTCCGCTTTGAAATAGTGACTCCTAATTATGGGCAGCAGCAAGTGGGAACAATAGCAGACCTGTCCCCTGGCACTAATAATAATAATAACCCATGGAAACCTGAGGACAGGTTTTATGGGACCTGGAATTCCCAAGATGCTACATCAGCTTACATAAGGATCAGAAATCTAGAACCTACATTGGTGGGCAATGATTTCGGCCTTGATGATATTTCATTTGGAACCATGAATCCTTTTCCAGCCGTTCCCCATCCAGAGGCAAATGGCGGTGATCCACTTTGCGAAGGGGGTATTCTATTACTTACCGCCAATATAACAGGAGGACTGGAGCCAATAACTTACTCCTGGGCCGGTCCCGACGGATTTACCTCCAATTTGCCAAATCCAATCATAGCCCCTGTTGATGAAGACAATGCCGGGGAGTATTATCTCTCTGTCAGCGATGGTTATGGATGTGAACCGCTTACAGCAAGCACTAACTTAATCATAATATCTGCTGCAACAGCCACTATCAGTCCTTCGGACACTGTTTGCGTGGGTGATCCTGAACCATTGGTCACCTTCACGGGGGCTGAAGGAGTTGAACCTTATACATTTACCTATACGTTAAACGGGGGGCCGGAACAGGATATCACCACTATTTCCGGGAATTCCATCAGCATAACGGTGCCCACCAATACCCCGGGAGTATTTGTCTATGCTCTGTTAAGTGTAACCGACCTGAATGGCTGTGATAGCCCGGTTAACGATACCTGCATAATTACTGTCGGTGAATTACCGATCTGCCTGATAAGCGGTGATGACCTGCTTTGTCCGAATACCACAGGTAATATTTACAGCGGACCTGCAGACATGCTGACGTATGCATGGAGCATTACAGGAAACGGAATAATTTCCGGCCCAACCAATGAAGACAGCGTTACAGTAATTTCAGGTCCATTGTGCGACAGTACCTTTACGCTGCATCTCAGCGTAGCCGGCGGGGAGTCATGTGAAGCCTTATGCAGCCAGGTTGTTCAGGTCCGGGATGATATACTTCCTGAATGGGTCACGGTTGCAGGAAGCCTTGATGACACACTGCAATGCTCAGATTTGGCAGGCCTGGCTGCCGCCCAGGTACTCGCACCGGAAGCTGCAGATAATTGTTCGGCGACATTAAATCCTGTCAAATCAGCCGGTGCGTTTGTTCCCGGAAGCTGTGCCAATGCTGGAACTTATACCAACACCTGGACCGTTTTGGATGCGTGTGGAAATGAAGCTGCACCATTCTTTACGCAGGTGATCACGATCATTGACGACACAGCCCCGGTTTGGACAACACTTCCCGGAACGCTGGATGTCAACCTGGATTGCGATGATACGACAGGCCTTGCAGATGCACAGGCGCTGGTGCCTGTAGCTACCGATAATTGCGATTTATCACTCGTGCCGGCTAAAACAGCAGAGCCTTTCGTACCAGGGGCCTGCGCTAATTCAGGGATATATACAAACACATTTATTGCAGTGGATGACTGCGGGAACAGCAGCAGTGTTTATACGCAGGTAATCAGCATATTCGACAATACTGATCCAATTATTACCTGTCCAAACAACATCAGTATAGACTGCGACGAATCCTTTGATCCGGCCAATACCGGAACGGCTATTGCCATAGATAACTGCTATCCTGACCCGGAAATAACCTATAGCGATGTAACCATCCCCGGTCCATGCCTGCAATCATATACAATTCAGCGAACATGGACTGCATCGGATGACTGCGCTAATACAATCAGTTGCACCCAGATAATTTCAGTACAGGATATTACAGCCCCGGTACTCGTTGGGGTGCCGCCCAATATATCAGTTTCCTGCGATGCAATCCCTGCGCCTGCAACTGTAACTGCTACCGACAACTGCGATCCGACAGTAACGGTGAATTTCACAGAGCTAAACAATGTAATTGAAGGATGCGGGACCATAACACGTACATGGAGTTCATCAGATGATTGCGGCAATTCGGTTTCGCTGAGCCAGGTCATTACCGTGTATGATAATATCCCACCTGTTCTCTCCGGAGTCCCTGCTGACGCAACGGTTGCTTGTGATGCAATCCCTGCCCCACCAAGCGTGACAGCCACTGATAATTGTGATCCTACGATTACTGTTGAATTCAATGAAACCATAAATACTGTTGTGAATGGATGCGGAGAAATCATCCGCACATGGAGTGCAACAGATAACTGCGGTAATACAGTAATTGAATCACAAACTATTACGGTTGAAGATTCAGATTCTCCAACATGGATAACCCCGCCTGGAGCGTTGGATGTTACCCTGCAATGCAATGATGCCAGCGGCCTTTTAGTTGCGCAGTCATTAGAGCCTGTTGCTTCGGATAACTGCGATCCCGACCTCACCCCAGTTAAGATAGCCGGGTCGTTTGTTCCGGGAGATTGTCCGCAGGCTGGAACCTATGCAAACACCTGGACTGTCGCTGACTTTTGCGGTAACCTGAGTGTTGTTTTCACCCAGGTGATTACCATTATTGACAACACGGCGCCGGCATGGGACCAGGCTCCTAATCTCCTTAACCGCAATCTCACCTGCAACGATAACACCGGGCTGGATGACGCTTTAGCCTTGGCTCCAACAGCTACCGACAATTGCGGAACAGCGGATATAGAACTGGTATCTGATATAACTGTTGATGGTGGATGCAACGGTAGTTATGTAAGGACAAGAAAGTGGACCGCAACGGATAATTGTAACAATATTACACCCGTTCAATACACTCAAATCATAACAGTTACTGATGATGTTGCACCGGTCTGGGATCAGGCTGCCGGTGCGCTGGATGTGGAAGTGGCCTGCGATGACCCGGCAGGGTTGGATGCGGCACTGGCATTAGAACCTACTGCAACTGACGAATGTTTTTCCGGAGTCACAATCTATCTTGAATCAGATGATATCTATACCGGAGCTTGCCTGGGTACTTATACAAGAGTAAGGACCTGGTCTGCTGCCGATGATTGCGGTAATATTACCCCGGCAGTGTATACGCAAACCATCTCAGTTGTTGATAATGAAGAGCCCGTGTTCTATAATATCCCGGCAGGCGTGACGATAAGCTGCGAAGATCCACTACCGCCCGTTCCTGATGATATTCTTGCCTTTGACGATTGCAGCTTTGATGTAACTGCAGATATCATTTTCACCGAGGATCCAATTGTTCCTGATCCCTACTGCCCGAACGGCGGCACTATTACCAGGACATGGGCTGTTGACGACGCATGCGGAAATATTGCTTTCGCAACGCAGATAATAACGCTGGAAGACAACACCTCCCCGGGCATCACATGCCCCATATCCATTGTGGTCGATGCCGATGAGAATCAAGCATACGCTACTGTACCAATTCCTTCTCCAGTTTATTCTGATAACTGCAGTGACATTGCAGATATAGTAATTAACTGGACCATGACAGGCGCAACAACCGATGCCGGAACCGGGATTATTCCCGATCCATACCTGTTCAATGTCGGCGTTACTGTAATAACCTATACTGTAACCGATGAATGCGGGAATACGAACTATTGCCAGTTTACAGTTACGGTTGAGGCGAATGATGAACCCGTTATTACCTGTCCTGCCGATATCTCTGTAGGTACGGACCCGGGTCTTTGCACAGCAACGATTGACCCGGGATCGCCCACCCTTGTATCGGGATCGGAACCAATAACATGGACCTGGGCCATGACAGGGGCTACCGTGGACAATGGCGCCGGAATAATTATTTTACCCAATCCATTTACATTTAATGCCGGCACTACCCTGATAACCTGGGTTGCAACAAATGTGGCGGGTGCAGACACCTGCTACCAGACGATCGTGGTGGTGGATGATGAACCGCCAGCCTTAGACCCACCAGTACCTTTTATTCTGTGTGTAGAAGATATTTACCAGGCAGATTATTATGATCCTACAATGGACATTCAGCCTGACAGGCCCGAATATTACTTGTTTAATGCCGGTGAAACTACTTTTGACCTTGATGAGAGCACATTTACCGATAATTGTTGCGATCCTTCCGTATCTACGAATTTTATTGTGCATTGGCGGATAGATTTTGAGGATGGCTCTTCAATACCTCTGGCCCCTGGAGCTTTCATAACTGGACAGCCTTCATTATATGGGACAGATATTGAAATACCCGGTGATGGAACGAATTTCTTAGATGCTCATCATGAAATAACCTATGTTTTGGAAGATTGTAATAATAATACCGCGAACCCAATAGCCATAGATATTACTGTTAAGCCTCGACCCAATGTTATCAAAATGGACTAATAAAATTCATATTAACACATTATTTATATATGTATAATTATGAACAAAAAATGAATGCCTATGACAAAATCGGAAACTGGAAAATGAGGATTGGAAACCAATCCCGATCCCACCTGCCTGATGCATACCGGGACTTTAAAGAAATCCTTTTTATTAACCAAAACTATTTGCCTATGAAACACAAACCGGGCTTTTACGGGCCCAGCATTTAAGCTAAAGTTTAAATCACCTACAATGCACAATTTATCATTCACTAAATCTAAAATTTCCGCCATGGGTTTTCTGTGGCAAAAACAAACAAAAAAATTCATTAATTCTTTAATTCTTACAACTATGAAAAAGTCAATTTTAATTTTAACAATGGCTCTTTTAATGCTTGGAGCCTTTCAGACCTTTGCTCAGGATCCTGTGATCACACCTACTACTTTAGATCCCTCATGTATCGATCTCAATGACCCTCTCCGACCAGTCCCGGGTAATCCATACACCTATGAAGTCAACGTTCCCACCCCACCGGGTAACAAATCGTTCCGCTGGTATGTAACTCAAGACCCGGACTTTGCTGTTGCTGGTGCTTACAACTTTCTAACAGCGGAGGCAATCGGAGGAGCTATTCTTGCCGCAGGTGAAGCGCATTACAACGTACTAACGGCTGATGCGAATACGATTGAACTCACCTGGCAGAGTTTTATTTTGAATCCCGGTGATTATGTTTTTGTAGTAATCTATGTTGAAAATGAAGGTACAGATTGCACTACCAATAACATAAAAGTTTACAGAATTCAACCCTTGCATGCATTCACTCTTGACATAGCGAACATTGACAGTACCAACAATGTCGTTGCTGTCAATAACCTTGAGCAATGTGTTGATGATGTGATCTCTGCGGTTTTCGATCCTGGTTTTGGAACAGACGGTGGTGTTGTGTATGATTATGGCAAGAATATATTTTATTATGGCATAGCTGCTGCTAACTTTTCAGGCCAGTATGAATTGACCGCAATATTCAATGGCTTGCAGGTCGCAACTCCGAATGGCAACATCGATCAGGGTGCAGAAATATACTGGGGCTATTCAATGGCAGGCATAGATGCAAACGGGCCAATCACTTATAGTGTTGCGGAAAACAATACTGTAAAAAGCCTGGGTGTCATTGAAGCTCAGGATCTCAGCGGAACTGTTGGTGCTGATGGGGAAATGATTTATATAAAGATCATTGTCCGAAACAACCAATTCGAGGCAGCAGGAGCTGCTCAATTCCCGTATACTTTTGCGATCAATGGAAAATTGGTTGATGATTTAGGCAACCCATTAGCAGCAGATGATTCATTCGATGATCTGCATTTTGCGACATGTTTGCCTGATCTTTACGTCAATGATGTTGCAACTCAAATTCTCGTTGCAAGGCCGACAGTCAATTCTGTCAACCCACCTGCACCTGGATTCCTGCCCATTGCTCCCTAACCTGCAGGTATAAGCCTTTGGCAGGGTGCGCGGCTTTTTCGTGAGGAAGAGCGCGTGCAATGCCATACGTGAAATATACCATGCAGCCCAGGGGAAGAACACCTGTCCGGGGACAGCCTCTTGTGTGGCTCGCCACCGGGTTGCTGTCCGGACCGCCGTAAACACCGGCGGAACAGGGGAACTACGCCCCGGGCTGAAGGAAATGTTTAACGCCGCAAGCGCGGCAGAAATACCTTCAGGTTATGGAACAGTTGGACAGTTGGACAGTTGGACAGTTGGACAGTTGGACAGTTGGCCGTTTGCCGTTGGCCGTTGGCCGTTGGCCGTTGGCCGTTGGCAGGCTGGAACTCAGAACTCAAAACTCAGAATTCAGAACTCACAACTCAGAACTCACAACTCAGAACTCAGAACTCAAAACCTGCATGTTTTTGAAAACCAACATGTTTAAACCATGAAATGATGCAATATAAAATCGTCATACATTGTCGCGGACAGTCAAAAGAACGTCCGCCGACAAGAGATAAACCGGGAGCTGTTGGCGATTGGCAGTTGGACAGTTGGCCGTTAGCGGTCAGCAGTCAGCAGTCAGCAGTCAGCGGTCAGAAGACAGAATTCAGAAGACAGAATTCAAAATTCAAAATTCAAAATTCAAAATTCTGTATTCCCGAACTCTGGCCCCTGGCGCTGCGAATCCGGAGCCCGCTCATGAGTTTTAACAATCCACGATCCCTGATACCCCGGAGTATCCGAAGGTATCGGCCACGAGGCTGGGTAAGCCGTACCTGTTCCTTTGAACCAAAAATCAGACTGGACAGGCATAACGACAGATTGAACACAGTTTTTTCACCCGCTCCAATAGGGTGGGGTGAGAAGGTTATGCCCCTATCAAATTATATTATTAAGAATTAATGAATTGATGAATAAAGAAACCCATTGGCGGAAACCCGGATTTTCTGATCGGGTGGCTGCTAAAGAGACAAGAAGGGAAACCGCTTGCCCGGCCGGCGTAAAACGGACGGGCAGGCGGACCACCCGCTGCGGTTTAAGTGTTGAGGTTTAAGGTTTGAGGTTTAAGTTGAATTGAGATTGGAGATTGGAGATTGGAGATTGGAAACTGAGATTGGAAATTGGAAACTGAGATTGGAAATTGGAAACTGGAAATTGGAAGCTGGAGATTGAGAAATGAGAAATGATATTGCGAAATGAGAAATGAATGATCCGCGTAGCGGATAAACTACTGTAACAAAGCATGAAACGTCTGAAACATATCATCTTCCGTGTAGTGCTGGCCCTGGTGCCGGTGCTGCTGGCCGTGGCGCAAGCCAGGGGCCAGGCGGATACGGTATGTGCAGGCGAGAGCAGCATCTGGGCGGTGGAGGCGCAGCCGGGCGTTACGTACACATGGGAACTGTACAACGACGTTACGGGCGTCAACTTCGCCGCCGACCCGGGCAACTGCCCGGCCACGGAAGCCTACTTCGTGGGCGGCAACACGGGCGAGAGCGTTGAGGTCATGTGGGTGGTGCCGGGCACCTATTTCATCAGGGTGACGGCTAACGACACGTGCACCGACAACCTGAAAGTAGGCATGGTTGTGGTCGAGGGATGCAACTCTGTTGCGGTATTCCAGGAGCCCGCCGCGGTCTGCGCGGGCGATACGGCCATTATGACCATAGACATTACGGGCGGCATCGGGCCGTGGGTGGTGACGTTCACCGACGGCACGAACACCTGGGTGACCGAACCGATCACCGAAAGCCCGTACACCTTCCCGCTGATCCCGACACCGCCGGCGGCAGGAAGCTATTCATACTGGATCACCTCGGTGGTCAACGGCTACGGGATGAACAACACCACCCCGACCGAAGCGGTACTATTGATTGTGAACCCGATACCGGACACTTCGCCGATCTACCGGTATCAACCATCGGCACAAGCGAAATGAGCAAGAGGTTCAGACATATGGCAATGATGATCCTGCTGCTGCTGAGCGGTCAGCTGGCGGCACAGGTCCCCGTGATCGACAGTATCTGTCCGGGGGCGGTGCGCTACTACCGTGTCGACGGCGAGCCGGGATCGACCTATGCGTGGAACCTGACCGATCCGTTCGGCGCCTTGACGCCGCTGCCGTCCGACGCCGACACCGTGGAGGTAGCCTGGAACTTCGATCCGGGGATCTACGAACTGCGGGTGGTCCAGACCTCCATCGACGGCTGCGTCGACGAGGCGGTGCTTGGGCTGATCAAGATATTTGCCCCGCCGGAAGCCCTTGCGGGCCCTGACGCGGAGATCTGCGAGACCGAATCTTACCTGCTGGCCGGCGCAACGGCCATCAATTACGGTTCGGTATTGTGGAGCTCCGGCGGCGACGGCACCTTTGATGACAACACCATATTGAATGCCACATATACCCCCGGTCAGAACGATATCATTGCCGGGTCCGTATCGCTCACCCTCACCGCCTTCGGGCAGGGCGACGAGGGCACCTGCGATCCTTCATCCTCTTCGATGACCCTGATCCTGATCACGCAGACCGTGCCCGAATTTGATCCGATCGGGCCGCTCTGCCACCTGTCTGACCCGCCGGAACTGCCCTCCACCTCGATCAACGGCATCACCGGCACCTGGGACCCGCCGGTCATCAGCACCGCAACCACGGGCTCCACCGATTACACCTTCACGCCAGACGCCGGGCAGTGCGCCAAGCTGCAGTCGCTCAGCATCATCATCACGCCATTGCCTGATGTATATGCCGGCGCCGACCAGTTCATCCCCAACGGCACGGCCGCCTTTATCGGCGACGCCACGGCCTCGGGCTCCGCGCCGCTGAGTTACAGCTGGCAGCCCGCCGCCCTGCTGCTCGACCCGACCCTGCTGACGCCCACGACGGTGGGTCTGTTCGCCACCACCACCTTCACCTTGACCGTC
This sequence comes from uncultured Bacteroidales bacterium, assembly GCA_964489545.1. GTDB lineage: Bacteria > Bacteroidota > Bacteroidia > Bacteroidales > JAGOPY01 > JAGOPY01. The sequence continues at coordinate 27,541 of CAZAZE010000012.1, read as the reverse complement.
ACCGACGTTTACGGCTGCGTCAGCACCGATGAGGTGACCATCTTCATCACCGGCGGGCCGCTGGCGGTGAACCCGATCGCCTTCCCGCAGACCATCTGCCAGGGTGAGACCACGCAGCTGTTCGCCAATGCCAGCGGCGGCTCCGGACTGTTCACCTACAAGTGGACCTCCGATCCCCCGGGTTTCACTTCCACACTAGCCAACCCGGTCGCTTCGCCGCTGGTCACAACGACCTATTATGTCGACGTGACCGACGAGAATACGACGGTCACCGGTTCAGTCACCGTAACGGTATACCCGGTGCCCGATGTGTACGCCGGCGGCGACCGGACGATACCGTACGGCACGAACATCACCATCCTCGACGCGACGGCTTCCGGCTTCGAACCGCTGACTTACAGCTGGGCCCCGGCCGACTCGCTGCTAAACCCGACGGTGCTGAACCCCACCACCATCAACCTGCAGGGCACCACCACCTTCACCCTGACCGTGACCGACGGCCACGGCTGCCAGGCCAGCGACACCATAACCATCACCATCACCGGAGGTCCGCTCACCGCCAATCCCGTCGCGGTGCCTGAAGAGATCTGCTTCGGCGGCACCTCCGTGCTGTTCAGCAACGCCGGCGGCGGCTCGGGCGTATACAATTACTACTGGACCTCCGAACCGCCGGGCTTCAGTTCCAACGATCCCAACCCGGTCGTCAGCCCGACGGTCACCACCATATATTATCTCACTGTTTACGACGGCTTCAACACGGTTGAGGACTCGGTGGTGGTCACGGTCCACGACCTGCCGCTGGTGTACGCCGGCGCCGACCAGCTGATCGCCCCGATGAGCGCCGCCACCATCGGCGACGCCACCGCTGCCGGTGCAGAGCCGCTGACCTACAGCTGGACGCCCGCCTTCCTGCTGACGAATCCGACGGCGCTGCATCCGACGACCATCCCGTTGAGCAACACCACGACCTTCACCCTGACCGTCACCGACGCCAACGGCTGCCAGAACTCCGACGAGGTTACCATCGTGATCACCCTTGGCCCGCTGACCGTCGATCCCGAGGCGATCCCGGACGAAATCTGCCTGAACGACTTCACCCAGCTCTTCGCCAACCCGGGCGGAGGCTCCGGCACGTACACCTTCCTGTGGACCTCCTCGCCTCCGGGCTTCAGCACGACCGAAGAAAACCCGGTGGTAGCCCCGACCCAGTCGACATTGTATCATATTGAGCTCAGCGACGGTTTCAGCACCGTCAACGGCTCGGTGAATGTCACGGTCCACCCGCTGCCCGAAGTGAACTGTCCGGACGACCTGAGCCTATGCCTTGACAACGGCCCGGTGGCCCTGTCGGGCGGCACGCCCGCCGGTGGCACCTATTCCGGTATTGGCGTCATCGACGGCATCTTCTACCCACTGGCTTCCGGCGCGGGCATCTGGCCGGTCACTTACGTGTACACCAGCCCGAACAACTGCACCGACTCCTGCACGTTCAACATCACTGTCAACGCCCTGCCCGATGTTTACGCCGGCGCCGACCAGGTCATCCTGCCCGGGACCAGCGCCAGCATCACCGACGCCACCGCTTCCGGCACGATGCCATTGACCTATAGCTGGACGCCCGCCGGACTACTGCTCGACCCGACCGTGCTCAACCCCATCACGGTGAACCTGCTGGCCACCACCACCTTCACCCTCACGGTGACCGACGCGAACGGCTGCGACAGCCTCGACCAGGTGGTGATCATTGTCGAAGGCGAAGACCTGGCTGTCAATCCCGATGCCGTTCCCGATGCGATCTGCTCGGGCGACACCGCCATGCTCTACGCCCATGCCAGCGGCGGGACCGGAAACTACACCTACAGCTGGACTTCGGATCCTTCCGGCTTCACCTCGACCGAAGCCGACCCGCTGGTGACTCCTGCGGTGACGACCACCTACACGGTGACGGTTGACGACGGCCTGAACACAGCCAGCGGCACGGTGACCGTGACGGTCCACCCGCTGCCGGTGGTGACCTGTCCGCCCGATCTGCTGGTCTGCATCGACTTCGACCCGGTGGTGCTGAGCGGCGCCACGCCGGCAGGCGGCACATACAGCGGCACAGGCGTGAGCAACGGCATCTTTGATCCTTCAGTCGCCGGTATCGGCACCTGGGAGATCACCTATGTTTATACCAGCATCCACGGTTGCACCGACACCTGCACCTTCAACTTCATCGTCGCCGACCTGCCCGTGGTTACCTGCCCGGCGGACACTGCAGTGTGCGAGGATTCCCCGGCATTCGAACTCACGGGTGGAGTTCCGGCGGGAGGCATTTACAGTGGCGAGGGCGTGTACCTCGAAAACGGATCCTATTACTTCGATCCGACGATCGGGACCGATACGTTCGAGATTACGTATACCTACAGCGATTCCAACCATTGCGAAGGGACCTGCCTCTTTACGGTGACGGTAAGCCCCAACCCGGTCGTCACCGCGGTAATCGCCACGGATGAAACCTTCGGGCTGGGCAACGGATCCATTGAGATTATCGCCAGCGGCATAACGGAACACTTATTCTACTCCATCAGCGGCGGTGGCTTCTGGCAAACGGATAACGGCCTGTTTGAAGGCCTGGCAGCAGGTGTTTATTCATGCGTCGTCATGGATGAAAACGGCTGCGACACCACATTTACCGTCACACTGGACAACGTCATGCTGATCGAGCTTGAAGCCCTTACCGGTCCGGGTAACCAGTGCCTGGGGTTTGCCGCTGTCGTACCCATCGAAGTGAATCATTTTATCTCAGTTGCCAGCTTCCAGTTGAAGCTCAAATATAATGTTGACCAGTTGTTGTGCGAAGGATACATTGACGTCCATCCGCAACTGGCCGACCATCTTACCGGTTGGATCGATCAGCCAAATGGTGAAATCACACTGGAATGGGAAGGAGATCAGGCCCTGACGTTTAACCAGCTGGAGATTGTCGCCAGCCTGGTATTCACACCGAAGCAGCCGGGACAGGCACAGCTCGAATGGTACACCGGGGAGACGGAAAGCTTCTTCATCAATGAGGCCGGTGTACAAATCCCTGCCATCTTCACCATTGGTGTGCTGAACATTTATGATCCGCCGGTCATTCTGATGGCGCCCGATCTCAACGTTTGCGAAGGACAGCAGGTCAGCATTACCGGCATAGCACATACCACGCAGCCGCCGGTCATCTACGAATGGATCTATCCCAACGGGCAGACCTACCCGATCGGGCCGACCTTCGACAGCATTACCAAAGCCAACGCCGGTCTGTACACCCTGATCGCCACCGACGCCATGTATTGCAAAGACATAGAGTCGATGATGGTCGTGGTGAGCGAAAACCCGGTGGCTGCCTTCCACGGCATGGACACCCTGGTGGTGGCTCCCGGTTACATCCTGTCGGCCGGGACCGGCCTGGCCTCATACCTGTGGAACACCGGGGAGACCACGGAAAGCATTGAGATCACCGGGGAAGGCTGGTACTGGGTCGAAATGCTGTCGCAGGCGGATTGCTGGGGGCTCGATTCGGTCTATATCAAGCTGGAACCGCCCGAGTGCATGTTCATCCCCAACGCCTTCACCCCGAACGGCGACGGACTGAACGACACCTTCAAACCGGTCAGCATTTGTCCGATCACTTCTTTCAAGATGGTCATCTACAACCGCTGGGGAGAAAAACTATATGAAACCAACGATATTTCCTCCGGATGGGACGGCACCAAAAACGGTGTGCAATGCCCCGGCGACGCCTATGTCTTCATGATCACCTATAAGACCCTTGAAGAAAATGGCGTGGAAGAAAGACACCTCTCTTATGGAGTTTTGATTTTGCTAAAGTAAACAGCCATGAACAGCAAAAATCTTTTGACACGGAAAACCAGGCACAACCGGTGCGGGCGGCAGATCAGGCCCGGGCCGGCGCTGCTCCGGGCCATGTTCCTCCTGGTCCTGACGGTCCTTTCCGGCCTGGCCGGCCGGGCGCAGGATGCGGCGTATTCCCAGTTCTTCGCCAATCCGCTGTACCTGAATCCCGCGCTGGCGGGAGCCGAGGACTTTAACCGTGCTGTGGCCAACTACCGGAACCAGTGGCCCGGGCTGGACAAGGGTTTTGTCACCTATAACGCCTCTTACGACCAGTTTATCAACAAGCTGCACGGAGGCATCGGCGCCCTAGTGAATGTGGACAACGCCGGGGAAGGTATGATGAGAACCACCCAGGTTTCGCTGATCTATGCTTATACCATCCGGGTTACGTATAATCTTTTTGTAAACATGGCCCTGCAGGGCTCCTTCTACCAAAAGTCCCTGAACTGGGAACTGCTGCGGTTCGGCGACCAGGTAGACCTGCTGCAGGGGTTGATACTGCCCACTGCAGAAACCCCGCCGGAATCTTCATCTATTATCGTTCCTGACTTTTCCGCCGGGATGGTCTTCGGATACAAAGGCGCACTGCACGGCGGGGTTGCCGTACACCACCTCACCCAGCCCGACCTGGCCTTCTACAGCCAGTATCCCAACCGGCTGAATATGAAGATCACGGGCCACCTGGGCGCCAACATCAATCTCCAGGGTGGAAGCATGCTCTTTGATCCCGTGTTCTGGATCTCACCCAACATCCTGTACCAGCAACAGGGCAATTTCCACCAACTGAACGCCGGGGTGTACATCACTCGACTGCCAATCGTCCTGGGTACGTGGTACCGACATAATTTCGAGAATGCCGACGCGTTCATCGTCCTGGTCGGCATTAACCACAATAATTTTAAGATCGGATACAGTTACGACATCACCCTCTCGGAGATTCGCAGCATCACCGGCGGAGCGCATGAGATTTCCATTGCCTGGCAGTTTAACACCAAGGAGCGGCTGCGGCGGATCTATCCGCTGAACGCACCCGGATTTTAAGTGTTGAGGTTTAAGGGTTAAGGTTTAAGTTGGGAGCGGGGAAGCGGGGGAGCGGGGGAGCGGGGAAGCGGGGAAGCGGGGGAGCGGGAAGTTAGGGTTTGGTGAGGAAGATTTTGGTGTGAGCGGAGTGCTGGGTAGTGCGGATGCCGGCGATGTAGTATCCGGCGGGAACATGGGGTTGGAAAGTCATTTCGCTTGAGGGTTCGAGTGATTTCCGGTAAACAGGCTGGCCGAGCATATTGAACAGACGGATCTCGCCTGAAAGTTCCCTGTTGGTATTCTTTATGATATGCACGGTGCTTCCTGCCGAATAAACTGAATACCACGAATCCGGAGTCAGGTCCTGGATGATATCCTCGGATGGGTTGAACAGGAGGGTGAACCGTTTTTCGGCATTCGCCGGGTCATGGTAGAAATGAACGAGGGAGTCTGTTTTCAGATCAAAAAGCTGGCCGGTGAGTTCATCCCTGAGGTAGAGTGCTTCGGACGGCTGCAGGAAGGAGCGCTGATCCAGGCGGAGATGATACAGCCCCTGCCGGGTGGAACGAAAACCCAGGTTCACTTCGAGATTCTGTACAATTCCGGGCAGGGTACTCAGGACGAGGGTCTGTTTCCCAGCAAGGATGCTGAGCTGGGGAATAGCCGGGTTGAGGCTGAAGAGTTTGGAAGCGTCGTAATTGATGTCGAATCCCGCGGTAGTCCCGGTGATAAAGCGCACCACGGCTTCATCTTCAACGATTGCATTCCCGGCCCAAAGACTGACTAAAGGATAATCCACGGGCGCATCCTTGTAGAAATCCGGAGTGCCTGTAATGTCCCCGATACGGACCGGGTTGCTGATACCGAGGGTACCGTTCTGGACAGCCTGCACCCAGAAGCCCTGGTTTGACGGGATGAAGCGGGTGCCCCCGTTGATGCTCAGAGGTGCTCCGCCCCCTATGTATCCGGTGTAAATGTCGTTTGAGCCGTCCCAGATGTACTTCACATCGTTGATATCCGATTTATCCCAGCCCGCCGCCAGCCAGTCGACCGGGGAAGGATACGGATTTCCCGCCAGGTTCCATCCTTTGTGGGAGGGTATCTCTCCGGGTACCGAGTTGGTGATGATCACCCCGAAGGTGTAGTTCCCCGTATTGACCGTTGCGGCGCCGGTGGCCTGGTAATTCACCGTGACCGGGTTGTCGTAGAACAAGACGTCGTACCCCCGGAACACCTGCAGCGGGCCGCCGGTGGCGCCTGTGTACCACACCCAGCCGAAGTTCCAGTCGTTGAGGATCAGTGCTTCGTTGTACCAGAAGACCAGGTCGGTGGCGTACACGGCCGAGGTGGCGTTGCTGACGGGCGAGGCCACGTTGTGCCAGGTGTCGGGGCTGAGGTAGCGTTCCACCAGGGCGTCGCCTGTGATGGTGACGGCTCCGGCGGCATTCTGGTCGGCCAGGGCTCCGGAGGCGCCGGCCACGGATTTGATGTGGAGGTCGGTGCCGATCATGAGCGATCCGCCCGGTTTCACCGTGATGAAGCCGCCTGGTCCGATGGAGAGCTGGGCCCGGAGCGTCTGTCCGCTCCAGGCGCCGGCCAGCAGCATCAGCAACAGCAAAACTATATGGCCATGTTTACCTGCCATCGGGGAAGTCTACAGTTTGAATCGGGTTTCCCGTAAAGTTCCGTTGTGCCGGAACCTGAACAGGTCGCTGCATGGTGGCGCGACCGGGCTGGCTTCTTATTGTATTCGTTTCCTGTCCGTTACCTGACGGAGATAATACATTCTCAGTATCAATCAATTCAAGAGGTCCAGGACCTGGGGGAAAACGCGTACTGTTATCATTGATCTCCACTGTTCCATCACGTAGAACATATTCTTCATTAGACCGTGTAGCCACTATTTGCCAGGAAAATGGAATATCCGACTTACCACCCATGAGCTCAATAACATCAAAACCATTGGCAGACTTATTCGTAACATATACCCCGTTACATTCGCCTTCAAGGGTAATAAAAACCTTCAATGGGTGTTTGTCGCTAACATTGATGTTGATGGCAAGATCCGGATCAATTTCGATATGTGCACGGCCTTCTTCAAGTTTCCCGATGCCAAAATCCATGAACAGCACTTCCGGTGCCTCCGGACAAGTCATCAGGACCAATTCACCGGCTCTGTTCTTTATGATCGCACTCGGATTACCTGTCCCCACAATCTTTCTGGAAGTGCTGCCTGACCTGTACCCGACATAGGCATATGAACTGGCCGTCTCAAAATATCCACCATACCGGGTTGTGCTCGAAGTATTCGTCGAAAAACCATAAGCCCCGCAAATATTTCCTGTGAAAGCCCCGCCTGCACCTGTGGAAGGGATGGCAGGAGTGACATTAAGATTATTGCCCACCCCAACGACTCCGGCCCCGATAGTAGGATTAGCACCGTAGCCGTATACACCATGATAACCGGTAAAGGCGCCTCCTATACCATCAATCGCGGCATAAGTTGCCGAATTACCTCCCACGCCAATGACGCCGATCCCCAGGTTATTGATGGCTTGCGCGAACACTCCGTCATAACCGGTAAACGCTCCTCCGCTGCCCGAACTGGTGATAACCGTTCCGCTGTTGTTCCCCGCGCCAATGACCCCCACTCCGGTGGAGGAGTTAGTGGCCCAGGCCACCATGCCTGTGGTGGTGCCGGTGAACGCCCCTCCGCTGCCTGTTCCGAAGGAAGATGGCACCAGGTTGTTGCCCGAGGCGATGACCCCGGTGCCGCTGACATTCCGCGACCGGCCAAAAATAGCATGATACCCGGTGAAAGCGCCGCCGGATCCCTGCGTGCTGAAATAAGCCGTATCCAGATAGTTACCTACTCCGACCACTCCTGTACCCGTGGCAACAGATCCATAACCCAACAATCCTTCATTGCCCGAAGAAGAGAGCCCAAACGACCGGCTTGGAATAACCGCCCCCCCCTTGTTGCTTCCGATGAATTGACCGCCATATCCGGAAGGATCTGCATTTTTAACCGTGATGCCGTAGCCGTTGACCGTGTCGACGAGGGCGAAGAAACCATAACGTGCGCCAAAGCCCTGGTAGCAGGCGTAGGTAGCCTCAGTGTATACGCCAACGTGGGGAGAATAGGCATTGATCGCATACCTCTGGACGGCGTCGCCAATTACCGTAAATTTATCTTCTCCGCTGTAAGGTGATGTATTCCCGATCACCACCTGCCCGTCCGACTCCAAACGCATCCTTTCCACGTTATTGGTGCGGATAGCCAGGTGCACCGCGTCGGTAGTGCCCAGGAAATTCGAGCCGATGGAGGTGCCCGCATTGCCGAACAGGCTCCAGAAATCGGTGGGGCCGCCGCCACCGCCGGCCACTGCAACCCACTGCGTGCCGTTCCAGTAGTAAAAACCGATGGGCTGGTTGCTGCCGTTGTTGAACACCAGCAGCCCGGTGGCCGGGCTGGTCACCGGACTCGGGTTGAGCAACGAAGCCGTCAGCGTCACCCGGGGGATGAGCAGCCCTTTGTTGGTCGACAGGATCTCCATGGCTGCAGAGGCGTCCGGGAAATCGGTGTGCACGCCAACCTGTGCCATCAGCCTCAGCCCGGGCAAAGACAGGGCTATTATGATCGACAGGGCCGCAATCCGGCTAAGGACATCGCGCTGCGGTCCGGTTTCATTTCTTTTCAATCGGAAGGGATTCATCATCTTCATGCTTTTAAGGGTTATCCCGATATCTTATGACCATCAACCCGGCGGGTCAATAGTAGCTTATCTCTCGTTCAGTCAGTATATTTCCTTCAAGTATGCTTACCGTAAGGATGTTCCTGTGCACGTTTCGTTTTTCGTGGCGCACGGTCCAGTTGCCCGTGTCGTCGAAGCGGTAATTGTATTCCGTCTCCAGGGCGATGTAATTGTTCTTGTATACATTGCTCTCGATAAGGTTGTCATAGCGGTCATACTTGTATTTGGTCACCCAGGAAGTATGTCCGCTGGCATTGAAATAGATCATGCTGATCTTATTTCCCCGGGCGTCGTACCGATGCTTGTAGGTGTAGATCACCTGCCCGCCGGACTGCACAAACTCTTCCTGTGTAACGTACCCGCGGTATTCATGCTCATAGACAATCCGGTTATATGGATAATATTCGAAGATTACGAAGACGTAATCGTTTTTAATGAGGTTGTCGTCATAACCGCGCTGCTCCACCCAGTCGTAATCAGCCTGGGTACGGAATCCTTTTTCATTGTATGTGAAGGCAATACGGCAATGAAGCGAATTATCGGCGTTGAATTCCTCCATCATCGCCTGCTTTCCGTCAGGCCCGAACGTGTAAACACTGGTCTGGGCAAGTTTCCCCGTTTCATAAATCGCCGAATACTGCTCAAATCCATTGGGATCAAATTCGGTGTATTTTTTAAAGATGACGGAATCGGCAACAGTGGCCGTATCGGCAGTCTGTGTCAGGTATTTGGTCTCCATGACAGATCTGACCGGCCCTTTAAGGCGCAGCACATCCAGGTCTGTAAGCCCTTTTGTCTGGGCTGACAGGCCGAAAGGGATCCCTGTAATGGCGATCATGATCAGTGTCTTGAACAAGGGTGATGGCTTAAACCTTTTATTCATCACACAAATCTAAAAAAGTAATACCCTCCGGAGGAGGGTATCACTGAAAAGACATTAACAGTCAATAGTTTATATTTTTTCTGGCTATACCCGGTGAAAACCAGGCATAAAGGATGCGCAAAATCAGCCGCCGAAGTCGTCGAAGGCGATCATTTCCTGGGGCACACCGTAGTCGTCGAGCATTTTGAAGACGGCCTGGTTCATCATGGGTGGTCCGCAGATATAGTATTCAATCTCTTCCGGCTCAGGATGGTGCTTAAGGTAATTGTCGATAATAACCTGGTGGATGAACCCCGTGTAGCCCGTCCAGTTATCTTCCGGTTTTGGCTCCGACAGGGCGATATGGAAACTGAAATTCGGGAACTGTTTTTCGATGGCCTGGAATTCTTCCACATAGAAAAGCTCCCGCAGCGACCGGCCGCCGTACCAGAAGGTCGCTTTGCGGTCGGTCTTTTTTGTCTTGAACTGGTCGAAGATGTGCGAGCGCATGGGTGCCATTCCGGCGCCACCGCCGATGAACATCATTTCGCGCCGGGTGTCCTTGATAAAGAATTCACCGTAAGGCCCCGAGATGGTCACCTTGTCGCCGGGTTTCCGGGAGAAGATGTAGGATGAGCAGATGCCCGGGTTCACGTTCATGAAGCCTCCGGTCTTGCGGTCGAACGGGGGCGTGGCGATGCGGATGTTCAGAATGATGATGTTTCCTTCCGCGGGTTGGTTGGCCATGGAATACGCCCGGAAGATCGGCTCGGAGTTCTTCATCTTCAGATCCCACATTTTGTATTTGTCCCATTCTTCGCGATATTCCTCCTCCACTATAATATCTTTATAATCCACTTCGCAGGGAGGAACGTCGATCTGGATGTAGCCGCCCGACTGGAATTCGAGGTTTTCCCCTTCGGGAAGCTTCACAACGAATTCCTTGATGAAGGTCGCAACATTGTGGTTGGACACCACTTCGCATTCCCATTTTTTAATACCGAAGATGTGCGGGTCGACGTGGATCTTCATATCTTCCCTGACCTTCACCTGGCAGCCGAGGCGCCAGTTGCTCTGTTGCTCTTTCCGGGTGAAATAACCGACTTCGGTGGGCAGGATGCTTCCGCCGCCCTCCAGGACCTGGCATTTGCACATGGCGCAGGTTCCTCCGCCGCCGCAGGCCGAAGGCAGGAATATCCCGCTTTGCGACAGGGTGCTCAGGAGGGTCGACCCGGGGTTGACCGTCAGCTCCTTGTCATCATTGATCACGATTTTCACTTCTCCCTGCGGCGTCAGTTTTTTCCGGGCATACAGGAGAACCGCCACCAGCAGGATGATCACCAGGAGGAAGATCACGATGCTGATCAGCACGACCGAACCGATTCCCATCAACAATAAAGTCATAGCTGGATAAATATTTCGGGTTTACAGTTTAATTCCGAGGAAACTCATAAAAGCGATGCCCATCAGGCCGGTAATGATGAAGGTGATACCCAGTCCGCGCAGGGGCCCGGGCACATTGGAATACCGGATCTTCTCGCGGATCGCAGCGATACCGACAATGGCCAGGAACCAGCCGATGCCGGAGCCCAGTCCGAAGGAAGTTGCCTGCAGCAGCGAAGGGTATTCCCGTTCCTGCATGAAGAGCGATCCGCCGAGGATGGCGCAATTAACGGCGATCAGGGGGAGAAAGATCCCGAGCGAGTTGTATAGCGACGGGGAGAACTTCTCTATGACCATTTCGACGAGTTGCACCATGGAGGCGATGACCGCGATGAACATGATAAAGCTCAGGAAGCTCAGGTCCACATCGTTGAAGTCAACGCCCAGCCAGCCCAGGGCGCCCGGGGCCAGCAGGTAATTATGGATCAGGTAGTCGACCGGAACGGTGATGCCGAGCACAAAGATCACCGCAATGCCCAGCCCCACGGATGTCTTCACCGTTTTCGAAACGGCCAGGTAGGAACACATCCCCAGGAAATAGGCGAAGATCATATTGTCGACGAAGATCGACTTGATGAAGATATTAAAGGTTTCTTGCCACATATGCCGAGTATTATGCAGTTTTCGTTACTTGGTTTCGATCAGTTGCCTGTTGCGGGAACGCTGGATCCAGATGATGGCTCCCACGATGATCAGCGCCATGGGCGGCAGGATCATAAAGCCGTTGTTCTTGTAACCCATTTCATACACTGCCTGGGGGATGACCGGATAGCCCCAGAGCGAGCCGGAACCGAACAGTTCCCTGACAAAGGCCACAGCGACGAGCACCCAGCCATAGCCGATGCCGTTGCCGATGCCGTCGAGCAGGGAGGGAAAAGGTTTGTTACCCATGGCGAAGGCCTCCAGGCGGCCCATGATGATGCAGTTGGTAATGATCAGCCCGACAAAGACGGACAGTTGCCGGCTGACGTCATAAACATAGGCTTTGAGGACCTGGTCGACCAGGATGACCAGGGAGGCGATGACCACCAGTTGCACGATGATACGGATCCGCGGGGGGATGCCGTTGCGCAGCACCGAAATTACCACGTTGGCCAGGGCCGTCACCGCGATGACCGAGAGGGCCATAACAAAAGCCGGCTTCAGTTTAGCCGTGACGGCGAGGGCGGAACAGATCCCCAGCACCTGAACGGTGATCGGGTTGTCAATGTTCAGCGGGTTGGTGAGCAGTTTCCTGTTCTTTGCCGAAAACATCGGTTCTTTTGCTTCCGTACTCATATATTCTTATGCTTTTTAATGTATTCAACATAATTTTCCAGGTTTGTCCGGAGCATGTCCGACACCCCGTTGCTGGTGATGGTGCCGCCGGAGATGGCATCCACGCCATGGTCCTTCATATCCGGTGGCAACGCATTCACGCCGCCTTTGACCACTTTCACACTGACAAACCGGCCCTGTTCGTCGAGGATCTTCTTGCCGATGAACTGCTCTTCAAAGAACGGCAGTTCGATTTCGGCGCCCAGGCCCGGGGTTTCCTTATCGTGGCCGAATGTCGCCCCGGTAATGGTATTGAAGTCGCCGGCCAGCGCGATGTTGCCATACACCGGCCCCCAGAGCCCCTTGCCGAGCAATGGAATGATGTACGTCCGTTCGCCGTTCTCCTCGGCGATGTAAAGCGGGAGCTTATAGTCCTGCCCAACGGACTTGTTGTACAATTCTTTTTTCAGGTCGATGTAAAACGCCCGGACGTCGCCCTGGACGAATGCTCCGTCGCGGTATATTCCGATCACGTCGCCGTTCTTGTCGATGACGGCTTCCTCGACAATGTATTTCGCATAAAGCGCTTCGGCATCAAGGGCGGTCGCCTCGACATGGGCGGCGGAGAGGATGCCCTGCATCTTGGCCACGGCCACATTGCGGTCCTGGGCCGGTTTCAGCAGCAGGGCCGCCATCGACAGCACAGCGGCCACAAGGATGACCATGATGGCTGCATACCGGAACACGTAGGAATTGCTGTACATATGCTTAATCTTTTAATTTTCTAATCAGGCTTTTACCGGCTTCATCCGCTTCAGGCGTCTTTTGATGTTGGCTTCATAGATGTAGTGATCGATGAGCGGGGCGAAAACGTTCATCAGCAGGATGGCCAGCATGACTCCTTCAGGATAGGCCGGGTTGAACACACGGATGATGACGATAAGCATGCCCAGCAGGATGCCGTAGATCCACTTGCCCCGGTTGGTCTGCGCGGCGCTGACCGGGTCGGTGGCCATAAAGACCGTGCCGAAGGCGAATCCGCCGATGATCAGGTGGTACCAGGCCGGCATGGCCATATAGTCGTTGAACGCAACCAGGTTGAGGAAGTAGCCGAGCCCCAGGGTGCCGATGACGGTGGCCAGCATGATGCGCCAGCTTCCGATGCCGGTGAAGATCAGGATGGCCGCTCCGATGAGGATGGCCAGTACGGAGGTCTCGCCGATGGAACCTGGCATGAAGCCGAGGAACATGTCCATCGGCGCCTGGATCTTGTCGAAATCCCCGACCAGCGCATGTCCGAGCGGCGTGGCGCCGGAATAGGCGTCCGCTTTTTCAGCGATCCATACCTTGTCGCCCGACATATCCTGCGGATAGGCGAAGAACAGGAAGGCGCGGGCGGTCAGGGCCGGGTTGAGGATGTTCATGCCGGTGCCGCCGAATACCTCCTTGCCAAAGATCACGGCGAAGGCCACGCTGAGCGCCACCATCCAAAGCGGCACATCGGGCGGCATGACCAGCGGGATCAGCATCCCGGTGACCAGGTAGCCTTCGTTGACCTCATGGCCGCGGGCCTGCGCGAAGGCAAACTCGATGCCGAGCCCGACGACATAGGACACGATGATGATGGGCAGCACCTTCAGGAAGCCATACCAGAATATAGGCCAGAACCCTGCGGCTTCGCCGTGCGACAAATAATGCTGGTAACCCACATTGTACATCCCGAACAGCAAAGCCGGCATCAGGGCGATGATCACCACCGTCATGGTGCGCTTCATATCGATCGCGTCGCGGATGTGGCTGCCGGCATGGGTCACTTTGTTGGGGACAAACAAGAATGTTTCAAAAGCCTCAAACGTCGAATGAAGCTTTTCAAACTTTCCCCCCTTTTCAAACTGGGGTTTTATCCGGTCAAGGAAATTTCTGAGTGGTTTCATAAAATGACGATTAACTCATTTCTTTGCGCATGAGATCGAGGCCTGTGCGCACGATCTGCTGTATTTCCGTCTTGGAGGTGTCGATGAATTCGCAGAGCGCGAAATCCTCCGCGTCCACCTCGTAGATCCCGAGCCTTTCCATCAGCTCGATGTCTTCCACGAGGATGGCCTTGATCAGTTGCAGGGGATAGATGTCCCAGCCGAAGACTTTCTCAAACTGCCCGGTCATCACATAAGCCCGCTCGCCCCCGTTGTAATTGGTGTCGAGCCGGTATTTCTTTCCGGGATTCATCCAGGAGAAGAACGACCTGGAAAAGCTGAATTTGCTGAAGCCCGGCAGCGCCCATCCGAAGAACTCGTAATGGTCGCCTTCGGGGAGCACGGTCACCTGGCTGTCGTAAAACCCGACATAACCCGTTTTCTCTATTTTTTCGCCGGTGAGCGGGTTGCCGGAGATAAAACGTGCGTGATCCGCCGACAGGTTGTCTTTGATCATTTCGGTGATGGAAGCGCCCAGCCGCGTTTTGATGTAATGCGGGCGACGTACTTCCGAGCCGGTGAGGGCGATGATGCGGGTGGCATCCGGATATCCGTTAAGAAACAACCGGCCGATGTGGAGGACTTCCTGCGGGCGGAGGTACCAGACGATGTCGCCCTTGTTGATCGGATCGAGTTTTGCGATCTGCGTGCCGACATTGCCTGCGGGATGGGCGCCCGAGAATTTATTGATCTGAACCCCCTTGCAATTGGTGAACACCTTGGAAGGCGTGTTATCGGCATTGATGTTCAGGTGGATCTTTCCGCCGGTCAGGCGGGAAAGCGCATCGATCCCTACCTGGAACGCCTCGCCGTTTCCATGAACGATGAGATCATAATCGGGGCCCAGGGGAGCCGTGTCAAAGGCGGAAATGAAGATCGCCTTCGGCGTATCGGCCGGGTTGGCGATCACGCTGTACGGCCTCTGGCGGATCACGGGCCAGACCCCGGAAGCCAGCATCTTTCCAATGACTTCCTCGCGGCTGAGCCTGGCGGGATCGGCCTTTCCGAAATCGACCGACTCGTTCCTGCCGTCCGCCTCAATGACGATCTCGAGCAGAATCCGTTTTTCCCCGCGGCGCAGTTCGGTTACGGTGCCGCTCACCGGGGAGGTAAAGACGATCTGCTCGCGGTACTTGTCGAAAAACAAGGGCGTGCCGGCCTTAACCTTATCTCCCTCTTTGATGAGGAGCTTCGGGAAAACACCAATAAAATCGGTGGGTTTGATCGCGAACAGTTTCGGATTGACTTCTGAGACAGTCTTTTCGGCTTCTCCGACCAGGTTGATCGCAAGCCCCTTGCGGATCTTGATCACATCAGACATATTAAAAAATATCAATATTTTCGGAGTGCAAGTTTATAAATTATTTGTGAAAGTCGGAACAGTACAGGGTAAATTGTTTTTTGCATGAGGGTCAGGGACTCCGTCCCTTCGAAATCCTTCTAGCATAACAACTGATTATTAATTACTTAAGGTTGAGGGACGGAGTCCCTGTACGAATCAAAATCTTTCCGACCTTAGCAACGCAAAAATTCAATCGTCAACATGAGAATAAGTTTAAAATCATTTATCATATTGCTCCTGACCGGCACGTCTGTAATGGCCCGTGCGCAGGAGGATCTGTATTACGACCAGGGATTCGTCAGGAACGACAACGCCATATACACGGAAAATATCCGTACAGTGTTGCTGTACAAAATGGGATTTGAACTATCGCCGCCCATCATACAACTGGCTTCCGACGACCGGCTGGTGCTGGCGTTCGACGACCTGGACGGCGGGAACAAACCCTACAAGTACACCCTCATCCACTGCGATGCGTTCTGGAACCCCTCTCCCCTGCAGCAAATGGAATATCTGGTGGGGTTTTTCGAGGATGACATCGTCGATTTCAAATATTCTTTCAACACCACGGTTTCCTACACCAATTATGTCCTGGTCTTCCCCAACGAAAACCTCAGGATCACGAAATCGGGGAATTACATCCTCAAGGTCTTCCTGGACCGTCCCGACGATGAGAACGTCGTGCTGACCCATCGTTTCATGGTTTATGAGCCATTTGTCGACGTAAAGGGCCGCGTAACCATTTCCATGGACCTGAATCTTCGCTATACCCATCAGCAGGTCAGTTTCAAGGTGCTGGCGGGCAATTACCCGATGACCGACACGCACCGCGACCTGCATGTCACCGTCATGCAGAACGGCCGGTGGGACAGTATGCTCCAGAACATCCAGCCCCGCTCGATCGTCGGGGGTGAGCTCGACTTTTCCCTGGTCCCGGAACTGGTCTTCCCGGCCGGGAACGAATTTCGGCAATGGGACATGAAGACTTTGCAGTACAATACCGAACGGATGCATTCCATCCGGTTCACGGAAAGGGGTTATGAAGTTTTCCTTCAGAATGATGAACCCCGCGTCAACAGGAATTATCTTTCCGAGGAAGACATCAACGGCCGTAGGCTGATCGCCGTGAACTACGCCCAGGATTCTTATACCGAAGGGGATTATGCCTGGGTGCATTTCACCCTCCCCTATCCCGGACCCCTGGCCGAAGGCAGCCTTTATATCGGCGGCGCGTTCAACAACTGGCAGTACACCCGGGAGAACCTGCTGCGCTATGACGAACAGCTGCGCGTGTACCGCACTTCCCTGTTTCTGAAGCAAGGTTACTACAATTATTGTTACGCCTTTGTGCCGAACAACGCCAATACGGGACTACAGGGATTCATCGACGGCGACTTCCAGGAAACCGAGAATGAATACGCCGTACTGATCTACCACCGCCGCCAGGGCAACGTGCATGATTCGCTGGTTGGGGTGGGATTCATGAACAGCCACGAGTGAAGGCTTCAAGCCTGAGGCCTGAGGCTTATAGCATGTAGCTTGCTGCTACTCATACCTCAGCGATTCGATCGGATCAAGCCGGGCGGCTTTGTTGGCCGGGACGATGCCGGAGACCAGTGCGACGATAAAGCAGAGCGTAACGCCGAGGAGGATCCACAGCCAGGGAACGATGAAACTGGTTTTCAGGATCATGGAAAGCACATTTCCGATGATGATTCCGAAGGTGATGCCCAGCAGGCCGCCCATTTGCGCAATGACGACGGACTCGACGAGAAACTGGTTGCGGATGGCGCTGCGCGTGGCACCCATGGCCTTGCGGATGCCGATCTCCAGGGTGCGCTCGGTGACCGAGACCAGCATGATGTTCATCAGGCCGATGGCGGCGCCCAGCAAGGTGATCAACCCGATAAAAGTGGCGGCCAGGGCGACATACCTGATATTCTCCGTAAGCATCTGCGCAATATTGTCGCTTTTGGTGATCTGAAACGTGGCCGGTTCGCCCACCCGGTCGCCCCGGATGATGCGGAACAGCCCGGTGGCCTCTCCTATGGCCTGATCCATCAGCAGCGGATCCGCTACTGCGACATCGATCGTGAACGTACGGTTTGGCCGGGGGAAGTACTGGACGACATTGCTCAGGGGCAGCATGCAGTTGCGGTCGCCGGAAAAGCCGATGCTCGAGCCCTTTTCTTTTAACACGCCAATCACCTGGTACTTGCCGGGGCCGATCGAGATCACCTGACCGATGGGATCCTGCCCGCTCTTGAACAATTGCTTTTCCAGCTCGCTGCCAATGATCGTGACATGCGCCCCGTGATGGACCTCGCTTTCGTTGAAATTCCTGCCTTTGGCAATTTCCTGCCCCGCGGTGACGATGTAATTCTCGTCGGTGCCCATGATGGTGATGTTGGGGTTTGTCTTCTCCGACTTGTATTTCAGGGTGGCGGTATGCGCGGCAAAAGTTGAGATCGAAGTAGACGCGGGAAAGTCAAATCCCTCCTTGAACTGAAGCGCCTGATCGCGGGTAATGCGCTCAAACAACTTGGGATCGTTCCGCCGGCCCCCGATCTGGACCATGATCTCCCGGTTCCGGATAGAGAACGTATTGGCCCCCATCATTGTAAAATTCTCGTTCAGGAAAAATTTGATCGAGTCGATCGCCGTAAGGATGCCTACCAGCGCCATGATCCCAAACGCGATGATCGTAACGGTCAGGACCGTCCGCAGCAGGTGGCTTTTGATGGATTCCAGGGAAATCCGGATATTTTCTCGGATGAGGAGTTTCATGAGATCAAAGGTAAAAATAATATTGGACGGTAAGACTGTAGGACGGTAAGACTGTAAGACTGTAGGACGGTAGGACGGTAAGATATTATATTACAACATATTACAACATATTACAACATATTACAACATATTACAACATATT
>CAZAZE010000012.1:0-8981 GCA_964489545.1 uncultured Bacteroidales bacterium | reverse complement strand
TACAACATATTACAACATATTACAACATATTACAACATATTACAACATATTACAACATATTACAATATATTACAACATATTACGATGTACTACAATTTAATCATTTATGTCGGAGCTTAAAATAGAGTGAAAGTGCGGGAGCAATCAGTCCGGGAAGTCTGTTGATAAAGATCCGGGGGTAGGTGCATTCGCGGGCGCCGAAACTTTTATAGAACCGGGCCAGGTTCGGATCGTTGGACCCGTCGAAATCGAAGGTAAGGTGACGACCGCAATGATGCCGGATATAGGCGTCGATGAGGAAGGGCATGGCCCCGGATTCCCTCCCCTCCGGGCTCAGTCCGGAGAACAGGAAAATGGCTTTGTTGTTGCTCCTGAGGAAGAAAGCGCCGGCGCAAAGCTGGTTGCGGGCGTCGTACACCCCCCAGACGGAAGCCAGGCCTTTGTAAATGCCGGTGAAGATCATCCTCTTCAGTTTCATATAATCTTCATCGCCCAGGTGCCGGATCTCTTTTCCCCGGTTCTGGCGGAAGAGGGCAATGACCTGCTCCGGCTGCACGTTCTGCGAAACGCTTAATCCCGCCTTCTCAGCCTTTTTCAGATTGCGGACCAGGTTCTCACTGTAGCCCTGCCGGATCCGTGCGTGATCGTTGATCAGGTCCAGCTCATGGTTAAGCTGGGGCACCGCGCCAAAAAGACCATCCTCAAGGTTATTATGGGTATTGAGATTCAGTTCGATATGCCTGAAACGCTCCGGAATGGCCTCTGTGAAACGGGCCAGGATCCCGGGATGCAGGGCTGTGGTCGAAAAAAGGCCCAGCTGTTGTGTGAAGAAGGGCTGGTAGACATAGCTGATCCCGAGCTTCTTCCGGTAGGCCATCGGAAAGACCCGCTCGTATTCATTTTCCACCAGTGCGCCCCAGCGTTCCGCCACGATATCCAGGAACCAGGCGTTGCCATACAGGTTCCCGTTGAATGACCGCTGGATGCATTCGTCCCAGGCGCGGTCGTCTATTTCTGATCTTTCCAGGAAGCGGATCACATCGTTGGATTTAGCGGTTCAGTGAAAACGGTGTGCAGGACCTGGCGCCATCCCCGGTAGTTCCCGGTCTCACTCAGGGCATAATTGTGCCAGATACCGATGGCTTCGCCGCCATAAGGGCCGGCGGCTGAAAGCAGGCGGCGTATCTCATCCAGCGCTTCCCCGGACGACATGCCGAGATGATCGGCCATGGCCGTATCCATGAAAATGAAGGGATGGATCCGGAGTGCGGTACGCTCATCTTTCATCAGATCATAAAAATAAACAGCCCTGGCCGTGCCGGCCCTGAAGCCGTTCACCGTTGAATAGCCCATCGAATGATCATCCGTGATCCCCAGTTGCATCAGGATACGGTAAGAATCCGGAAGTTTCAGTCGCAGGAAATGAAAGCGGGATGAAGTAACCGGCCGGCCCGTAATCTCCGAAAGACGCTCCATCTCCAGCCGGATCCGTTCAGCGTCGAGGTGACTGCGGTAGGACGGATGAATGCCCGTTTCAGCATGGTGCGCAACCTCCCGGATGAGCCGGCGGAATCGTTCGTTGCGGTACGAATTGTTCCGGTCATGCCGGCCAAAATCTCCGAGGAGGAAGAAATATTTCGGTTCGAGCCCGTCTTGTAAGGCCCATTCCCGGTGCAGGCCGAAATTATCGTAGGGGTCCGCCAGTTTTCCCGTGACGACGGACCATCGCTCCCGGACCTGGTCCGTTTTGCCGCCGAGTAACAGCCTGGCCCATGCCGCCAGGGCCCTTGGGAATCCTTTCCCCAGGTGGGCGAAGGCGATGTCGATGTCAAAAGTAGGCCTGAACCGGAACGGTTCTGGTTCCGGAATGGCGCCGGGATATTTGTCATGGATGAGCCCCCGGACGACAGCCGAAGCTTCATCCGCCAGGGGCCTGTGCAGAAATCCTTCCCTGCAAGCCAGGCTGGCGGATGCCGGAAAACGCCCGTGCGCGTCCGGCCGAAAATCAAGGTATTCTTCATAGCGGGTGACCAGGTAAAAGACCATGGCAAACGGGTCAAAAGGCAGCAGACACTCATTCCCCCGGACAGGAAAGAAAACCGGCAAATCCCGCCACGAGGTCATCTGTATATCCTGCGGCCTCACCCCGGATTCTTCCAGGAGCCCGGAAGGCGCAAAGTGAATCCCTTCATCGGGTCTGTTCGCGGAATAGCTGAATTTCGGACCTTTTTCCGCCAAAAATGCAACCGGGTCGTCAGACAGCCTGAAACCACCCTTCTCCCCCGCTCCGAAAATAAAGTCGAAGGTGAACCGGTGCCTGGGGGTGATATGGTCACAGTAAACCAGGATCATGGCTGATCTTGTCGCCAAGGGTTTGAAAGCCGAATACGGATAGTATTGCTTTGGCCTGGTCACGAAGATACAACTTAGGGCTGAACCGGGCGATGTTTCGGGCCCGGTTTTCGCGGATATCTTCCAGGACGACTCTGAACGCGGGTTCCAGGCCAACCAGGGTGCAGGACACCCGGTTGATCTCAAATGACCGTGCAATCCCTCGGGAGATCAGCAATTGCTCCAGCCCGGCCATATCCATGGTCCAGCCTGGTTTTTTGGAAAACAGCGAATATTCCGCCCACCGGCGCTCGTCTTCCAGGAAAATCTTCATCTTCCGCGTGGTACGGTACTTTACCCTGTTCGTCTCCTCCGCATGGTGGACCATGGTGAACGCTTCGCTGAGCGGAACGCCGACGACCAGCATGCTGGCGCCATGTTTTAGAAAAAATGCGAAGGGAGAATCACTCCCGAACGAGCTTTTATTATTGAGGGAAGCAATTTCTCCGGACATTTTGCCCGCGGCAAGAAAAGAGTGGAGCGGGTTGCCTGACCGGCTGAAGGCCTCCATTCCGAGGGCGGCCGAGGCCAGGGCCCCGGTAACGGGAAGCGTCTTTTTCCGGCTGAAATGGTCGCCGTCGCGCAGGTTGAAGTTATAGGAGGGTATGGCCAGGGTTCCTTCAGCTCCGAGGAGATCGAGGAATCCCACGATCAGATCTTCGGTCCGGAAAGCGCCTTCATGCCGGCGGGCGGCGAACGCCAGGCGGGTGAGATCGGCCGTAAGTACCAGCATGGATCCCGGCGTGATGCCGGTGGCGGCCGCGATCCCGGAAATCGGTATGTATGCCTGGTTGGTCAAAGGGAATTGCAGGTTTAGCCAATGGGTTTCCTGAATTGCCGGAGTTCTTCAGTATACCCCATCCGGTTCCAGAATCCGGCTGCTGTTTCGTTTCCGGAGGAAACCTGGAGCTCGATGGAATGCACATGCCGTCCACGGAACCAGCCTTCCATTCTGGTTACCAGTTCCCGGCCCGCGCCGGATCTTCTGAAAGAAGGGTCAACATAAACATGCGTGATCAGCCCGACCGTATGCCCGCCCAGGTAGTCGGGCAGGAACCGGATCATGCCCTGTACAAAACCGATAACGGCGTCGTCCGACACCGCGATGATCAGGTGGCTGAATTTGCCGGTGGTATTGATGGCCGACCGAAGCCACATCTCCGGGCCGTCAGCGTCCAGAGGAAGCTGAAGCCCTGATGCTTCCATATGCCGGTACAACTCGGTGAAGAGCCGCTCCACCTCCGCCCAGCGGGGATCGGCAGGATCGGAAAGTTCTGTGTAACGGATTCCGCGCATCATATTATTGTTCAAAAATTCTGCGGAGCCCGGCCAGGGTGGTCAGGTCGCCCCTTTTAAGCGCCTCTTCGAAATCAATCTCCAGTCCGGCTTCTTTTTCAAGGGACGCAACCAGGTCGACGAATTCCAGGGAATTCATCAGGCCGGAGCGCACCAGGTCAAACTCTTCCTTAATTTCCTCTCCACGGATACCCATCCGTTGCAGCCGGTCTTCTACATGAATCAACACGCTTCTACGGATATCCATGATCTACAAGTATTTATCCGCTAAGGCCTTCCGGTCTGTTTTGCCGTTCGGGTTCAGCGGAATTTCCTCCACAAAGATATACTTTCCCGGAACCATATACCAGGGCAGCCGCTCCCGGCAACGGGAATCCAGTGCACGACCTTCAACGGAAGCACCCGGGACAACGGCGATGAAGGCGACCAGGGTTTCCTGACCTCCATCCTGATGGTACAATACCACCGGTTGCGAAACGCCGGCAACCGAAGAAAGGACAAATTCAATCTCGCCCAGGTTGACCCGGAATCCGGAGATTTTCACCTCCGCGTCGGACCTTCCCCGGTAGAACAAATCTCCAGTGTCATCAACACTGACCCGATCGCCCGTTTTGTACCAGCGCGTTGCCGGATCTCCTGCCTCGAAAAAAGCGGCGCGGTCTGCTTCCGCGTTCCGGTAATAACCCTCAACCACCTGTGGTCCGCTGAGGCAGAGCTCGCCCGTATCTTCACCTGCTGTTTCCAGGATGGTGAACCGGTTCATGTCAAAAACTGTTCCCAGGGAAAGGATCCCGGCCTCTTGTTTCCAGCGGGTTTCCTCCTGCGGAAGGTCATATCCGCTGATGGCGATGGTCGCTTCGGTAGGGCCGTACAGGTTGGTGATGCGTCCGGCGGGTGCGGCGATTTTCCAGGCTGCTGCGGTCGATGCCAGCAGCGGCTCCCCGCAGAAAAAGCTCTGCCGGATGGAAGGAAAGGCGCCGGCTTTGAGCAATCGCATCCGTTGCAGAAGCATGGCGGCGGAAGGCACGGAAAACCAGACGGTGGGTTGCTTTTTTTGGATAAATCCCGCCAGGCCGAAGGAGGAGCTGTCTTCCGGAACACAAAGGCAGGCGCCGGACGACCAGCACAGGAAGAGGTCGTGCACGCTCAGGTCGAACGTCAGGTCAAAGTTCTGGGTAAAACGATCGTCCGGGCTGAATTCATAAGCCTCCAGCATATGATCCAGGTAGGCCGACAGGTTACCGTGGCGCACCGGCACCCCTTTGGGTTCGCCGGTCGTGCCGGAGGTGAAGAGCAGGTATGCGTATTGAGCGCTCCGGTCGTCCTGGCGCTGGTCAGGCAAAATAGTTCTGATGCCGGTTGGCAAGGGTTTTCCCCCATCGAATAACAGTTGTGCGCCAGATTTTTCGAGCATGAAGCGGTTCCGTTGCTCAGGAAATCGCGGATTGAGCGGCAAGTAGGCTTTTCCGGCCAGCATGATCCCCAGGATGGCAGCGTAGCATCCGGCAGATTTATCGGCCACGACGGCTACAAAAGGGCTGTCGCTGCTGGTGGCCTGCAGGTTCTCTTTAGCCCTGAATGCCTGGCCGGCGAGTTGCCGGTACGTCAAAGCCGGGCCATCGCCAATTTCCAGCGCGGGCCTTTCCGGAAACCGGCCGGCCGTTTCCAGGAACCGCTCAGCTGCGTTTTTACCCCGGTCATTCATGCGCAGCGGTCATTTCAAGCTCCATCATCAGGGCGTCGCAGAAGAACTTGGTGGCCCAGTTGGGGAAAGCGAACGGCTCATAACGCCCCCACATCGGGTACGAGCCGGGGATGGCGCCCAGGGTATTCCGGCGTCTGGGGGAGTCGCTCCGCTGGATCGACACCAGCATTCCGTTCATCCGCCGCGCCGCCTCCAGGTAAAGGTCATCCCCGCTGATCCTGAAGTGCTTCATCCATACCGACGACATCTGGGCGCCGCCGGTGCAGATGAAGTGTTCGTCGCCCTTCCAGTCCCGGTCGTACCGGCCATGAAGCCTTCCATTGCTCAGGAACAGATCACGCAGGACCCGGGCGCCCGGGGCGGCGGCCGCAGTATATTTTGGTTCGCCCAGCAGCAGGCCGCTGTCGGTCAGCCCTTCGAGCGTATAGGCAATGGTGTGCAGAATGGGGCGGTCGTTGTGTTTCACCGTGTTGTCGCAGTCCTGAAACCAGCCATTCTCCAGCATCCGGTGATCTACGATCCAGTCCAGGTTTCGGGTTGCGGCTTCCTTTAAAGCCGGTTCACCGGTGATTTGATGCAGTTCCAGCAGGGGGGCGTCCACAAATGCATCGTACACCCGTGCCTGGTTCATCAGTGCATGGGTCTTCCAGTATCCTTCGGGATACTGTATGGAACAGAGCCATTTTCCGGCCCTGACCGCGGATTGAAGGTATTGATCCTTACCGGTCTCTTCATACAGGGCGATCATTCCCCGGATTACCTGCCCGGTGTTGAACACGATCTCCGGTTTTTTCTCGTTGACCCTGCCGCCCTGCCAGCCACCCGAAGGCTTCTGGATCTGCAGCAGGAACTCCCCGGCTTTGACCGCGGCGTTACGTACATCCGGACTGCCGGTGATTTTGGAATACCGAAGCAGTGTCGGGATGATGTATCCCGTGGTTTCCGGATACGACGCACCCCAGCCCCGGGTGGTGTGGTAAGAACCCATACCTCCGTCATGCCCTGTGCTTTGGGCGTATAGCAACCAGCCGATCCCCAGGGACAGGGCTTCTTCTTTTTGCTCTGTTAAAATACTGCCGCCCATATGGCCATTCCTGGCACCGGACAGGCCAGTGCGAACATCCGAAAGAAGCATGCTTCTTTCAGGCAGAAAAGCGGTCTTAATGAAATATTCCGCGTATAGGGCCAGGCTTCTGAGCATGGTGATGTAACGGGTTTTCTGTCCGGACATTGTTTGTCCGAAACAAATATACTAAGTATGCCGAAAGGAATCTTTACTATTTTTGACTACCCGGAAAGCAGGGAACGCATTATGGACAATTTCATCGTATCGGCCCGGAAATACAGGCCCGCCACCTTCGACACGGTGGTCGGGCAGGAATCCATCACTTCCACCCTCAAGAACGCCATCCGCAACAATCAGCTGGCCCAGGCCTTCCTGTTCTGCGGGCCCAGGGGGGTGGGCAAGACTACCTGCGCGCGCATCCTGGCCAAAACGATCAATTGCTTCAACCCGGTAAACCAGGTAGAAGCCTGCAACCAGTGCGAGTCCTGCATTTCGTTCAACCGCTCCGCCTCTTTTAACATTCATGAACTGGACGCGGCTTCCAACAACAGCGTGGAAGACATCCGCAACCTGGTCGACCAGGTGCGCATTCCGCCCCAGGTGGGGAAATACAAGGTGTACATCATCGATGAGGTCCATATGCTCTCCCAATCCGCGTTTAACGCGTTCCTGAAGACGCTGGAGGAGCCGCCGTCCTATGCGAAGTTCATCCTGGCCACCACCGAGAAGCACCGCATCATCCCGACCATCCTGTCGCGCTGCCAGATTTTCGATTTCAAACGGCTGGGGGTTAAAGACATTGCGGGTCACCTGGCGTTCGTCGCCCAGAGCGAAGGCGTAGAAGCCGAGGAAGAAGCGCTGCACGCCATTGCCCAGAAAGCCGACGGAGCCATGCGCGACGCCCTGTCCTTCTTCGACCAGCTGGTCAGCTTTTCTGGCAGCCGGCTGACCTATCAGACGGTAGCCGACCACCTGAACATTCTTGACCAAAGCTATTATTTCCGCATCCTGGACCAGGTTACCGCGCGGGATACGGCCGGTGTGCTGCTGAGCATCAACGAGATCATCGACAGGGGGTTCGACGGGCAGCATTTCCTGATCGGCCTCGGCGAGCACCTGCGCAACCTGCTGGTATGCCGCGATCCGGCCACCGTGGTGCTGCTGGAAGTCAGCGCCGGCCTGCAGCAGAAATACCTGGAGCAGGCAGGAAAATGCGGTCCGGCTTTCCTGCTGAAAGCCCTCGAAATCCACAACCAGGCCGACCTTAATTATAAGACCAGCAACAACAAGCGTTTGCAACTGGAACTGGCTTTGCTTCAGATGATCTCAGCCACCGCTCCGGTCGCCGAACCGGAAAAAAAAAGCCCGCTGATTCCCCCTGAGGAAAAAAGTTCCTCAGCCCAGCAACCGACACGACCAAATTCCCCTCCTCCGCCCAAGCCTGTAGATACGCCAAAAGCGGATACCGCTCCAAAGCCGGAGGTACCACCCAAGCCACAGGCCTCCAAAGCGGCTGCTCCCGCCGCCCTGCCACGGACGATCTCCATCAGGCCGGAAAAACATCAACCCGCTAACGGGCAGAATGGTAGCGCTCAGGGCCAGGACCAGCCCCCGTCGTCACAGATGGAATTCGACCAGGAGAAGCTGGAAAAGGTGTGGAAATATTACACGGAAAGCATTGCCAGCCAGTATCCCAATTTCTTCAGCATTTTGTCAACGCGTGCGCCGGCGCTCAGGGAAAACTGGCTGATCAGCCTGCAGCTCGATAACCGGGCGCAGGAACTAACCATGAAAGACCGCCGGGGGGACCTGCTTGACTTCCTGCGGGAAGAGCTGCGGAATACGGCCATACAGCTCGAAACCATCCTGGTCGAGAACAACACGCAAACACGGGCCTACACGGCCGACGAGAAATTCAAAGCGATGTCGGAAAAGAACCCGGCGCTGAAGACGCTGAAGGACAGGTTGGAACTGGAAATAGAGTTCTGAGTTCTGAGTTCTGAGTTCTGAGTTCTGAGTTTTGAGTTCTGAGTTTGTGCGTAGCATAATTATTTTTCAACAATGACGGGTATAAAATTGCTTTTTTCCGGATTAACAGGAAAAAAGTATGAAGAAAGGACCTATGATTGTTAAATCGCAGGAATTTGCGAACAGATCCATTGAAATTTATAAAATGCTGACTAATAAAGGGGAATTAGTTATTTCCCGTCAATTTCTGGCTTCTGCAACCAGTGTCGGTGCCAATGTCCGGGAAGCAACGGCTGCAAGCAGCCGTAAAGATTTTATAAATAAGATGACCATTGCTTCAAAAGAAGCCCGGGAATCAAAGTACTGGCTTGAATTGATTAAAAATGGTGATTTTATTGACTATGACTTAAATGGAATGCTTGCGCTAAACGAAGAATTGATAAAGCTGCTCAACAGTATCATTATGACTTCCAAAGGAATTCCCAAAAAACGCTGAATTAAACTCAGAACTCAAAACTCAGAACTCAGAACTCAGAACTCAGAACTCAGAACTCA
>CAZAZE010000011.1:57350-77939 GCA_964489545.1 uncultured Bacteroidales bacterium | reverse complement strand
AATAAGAAACTTAATTTTAAAGAAATTCTGTCCTAAGAAGAGGGGGAATTATAATACAAATGATTTATCACCTCATTGATTTTAATTTTGTTGCCATCCAATCATAGATTGAAGGAAATATGAAGAAAGTTGCGAATCCTACTGATGGAGTAATATTATTAAAGGTAATTAGTAAAAAGAAAATGATTAAAACTATAAATGTCAGTTTCCTTAGAATACGATTTTTATTTCGCATTCTGATAATGAATGGGTTTAAAAAAAGGTAGAGTTGCAGTGAACCGATTATAAATCCAAATAGAGCAAAACAGTCTAATATTTGTGAATGTTGTCCAAAGCTTAACATTCTGTATTCTTGATAGAGATTCTTGTTATTAATTATTCCAAATAATGGATTCTCAAAGAAAGTGTTGATGCTAATATTGTATGTGATAAAACGTGCTTCGATGGAAGCACCTTCTTCATTTCTTGAAATTAAATCATTTATCTCCGACATCCTTGATGAATTTAACATATCTCCAAATATATATGCTAGAAAATCAAGTAAGTTGGAGATATACTGTAAGCTGAAAATGTAAATCAAGATAAAAATGATAGTATAAATTGTAATCCAAATAAAATTAAGTTTTCTAATTACCAAAATCATGATAACACTGAATACAAATAATATAAATGCAATTGCATAATTTGATAAAACTATATTTATACCAAAAATTAAACATATCAAGAACAAGGGTAACAATAATTTTGAATTAGTTAGATACCTTCTGTAATAGAAAATATTAAATAATATAGCAAAGTAAATTAATAAAAAATAAATAAAGGCGTAATCGCCAATTCCAAGTAATAAGACTTGATTTACCTCTGTAGTTTCAATTATAGTTCCCCTGGAGATGTGTGGATTAAATCGGTATGCAAAAATTGTTACTAGGCTTGTATAAATAATAATAGGAGAAAGAATTTTTATTATGATTAAATTGTCTTTTGGTCTATTTAAATAACTGTTTTTGGAATAAGCCAAATAAAATAAAAACACTTGAGAGATTTCGAAAAACCTGTTGCCTATCTGAGGATTATCAAAAATGTATGAAGTTGTAACAGTATAAATGATAAAGATGTAAATGGAATAGTTGTATAGAGATGGTCGTAAAAAAAACTTTGGTGCTTCAAACAAATTAAGGATATACCAACTCAATACACCTATTAACCATATCTCTCTATAATTTGTTAATGCCCTTATTGGAGGGTAAACAGAAGATAATGCAAGAAAGCAAAGGAATATTAGACTAAGAATATGCGGTAATGATGCTTTATGCGTTTGGTTATTTGAATTTGGTTTTATCACTGGCTTAAACCTAAAAGATTCTTATAAGTATTATCAATCTTTGCTTCAATTGTTTTATTAGAAAACTTTTGAGCAATTATTTGCTGAGCGTTTTTACTATACTTACGTCTAAGATCTTGGTTATTAACTAATAGTTCAATTGCTTCTGTTAGTTTATCGACATTTCCTGGCTCCACTAATATACCATTGTATTCATTAGTAATTATTTCCGGTACCCCACCAGTATTGGATGCAATTAATGCTAAACCTTCCACTGAAGCTTCAAGCAAAGCAATTGACAGTGTTTCATGAAGTGTTGGTAGAATAAAAATATCAGAACCTTTTAATATCTGCTGGACATCATCTCTATAACCGAGAAAATAGATTTGATTATTTTCAATTTGATCCGCTAGTTTTAATTTCATTTCATTGATATAGCTGCCATCACCTACTATGATGATCTTGAGATTTTCGGAATTTTTAAATCTCAGTATAGCTTCATCAAAAATGTGATACCCTTTATCTTTAATTATTCGTGCAACAGTAACTAATACTAAATCTGTATTTTTAATGCCTAGTTCTTTTCTAATTGTGGATGGTATATTTAGCGGCATTGGTGGGAAATTATATATAGTTCCCACACTTTTGGTTTGAAAAATCTTATTGATTCTGGTTGTTACAAAATCACTTACACTGCAATTCTTTTTTACCAGTAATAAGGTAATAGATTCCAGTAAATAAACGGAAATGAGTTTCTTGAACCAGGGGAAGTAAATTGCATCTGCTGATGAACCATGAATTGTAATTAGCGTATTTTTTATACCAGCTATCTTACAAGCAATAGCCATATGAAAACCGCTAAGTTGAAGTCCGGAAAAATGAACAATATCTGGATTGATTTGCCTGATCTGTTTTACCAGGTCATATATTCTTTTAATACTAATTCCCCGTCCTAACTCATTACGATAAT
Organism: uncultured Bacteroidales bacterium; assembly: GCA_964489545.1. Lineage (GTDB taxonomy): Bacteria > Bacteroidota > Bacteroidia > Bacteroidales > JAGOPY01 > JAGOPY01. The sequence goes on along the minus strand of CAZAZE010000011.1, from coordinate 75,648 downwards.
GAATTATCTTAAAATCATATATTTCCCTAAGTCCAGAGTTAATTATTCTCATAGTACTCGTGTAAGGCCCACCACCTTTACCGTTGGAAGCTATATCCATTGCAACAATCGGCTTTTTTATCATGATTGGTACCCTAATTGAGTTTTATGTTGAATAATTTGTTCAGGTGTCCAACGTTCTACTATTCTTTGTGGTTTGTTGCCAATAACAATCGAATATGGGGGTACACTTTTTGATACGATTGTACCTGCACCGATTATAGAGCCCTGTCCAATGGTGACTCCTTTTAGTATAATTGCATTAGCTCCTACCCATACATCATTTTCGATAACAACATCTTGATCATTTTCTGGCAATTTTTCATCAAGTCTTATATCAATCATATAACGACCAATTACGTCCGTTCGATGATTACCTCCATGAATAGATACATTCGGGCCAAACATCACATGGTTTCCAATTTTTATTTTACTTTTATCTGACTGGAAAAATCCATGTGGGCCAATATATACATGATTTCCAATAGAAATTGATTCGCAAGAAAAATAGCAATTTCTGCTAATATGGACATCACTGCCAATACTGTTAAATCTACGAAATTGATCTTTTCTCCAAAGAAACCAATAGATTCCAGATAAAAATGATATTACCTTCCAAAGTACCCAATATGTCTTATATATGAACCACTTCATGTATTATTTCGGTTATGGTTAAAATACTCCTTTAATCTTTTGTTTTTATATCTTCCTTTTAAATGGCCCAGGTGAAGTGAGGATTCTGTAATCCCTTCATAATATTCTTGAGTTGATTTTATTCTCTTTGCAGGTACTCCACCAACAACAGTATTATCCGGAACGTCCTTTGTAACTACGGATCCGGCTGCAATTATACAGTTATTGCCTATTTTAACTCCTGGGAGAATTATACTTCTTATGCCTATATATACATAATTACCGATTATTATTGGAGCTGAAATTTCAAGGTCAGGAATTAAGTGTCTAAATATCAATGTGCCACCATCGTGTGTGACGAACAACACATCATGTGTAATGTGAACGTGGTCTCCTATTGTGATGAGCCAAGGTTCTGTGCCGAACATATTAACCGGATTGCCATATATATGTAAATCTTTACCAATATTGACACCAATAAATCTCGCATATCCTACATGATCAAATTTAGCATAAATTGATCCAAAGAATTTCTTTAAAACTATAAAAGGAAATTCCATAAGATTTTCCATCGTATTACGTAATAAAATAAGCAAATTATATCATTTTGTTCAAAAAAGTTTCAAAACTCTTAATGTATCGGCGAAAGTCAAAAGTATCAGACTCAAGACATTTTTGCTTCATTATTTTGATTTTATCTGGAGATTGAGAAATGGCTTTAAGAATTGAATTTATAAGTGTCTGTTTTGAGGTAAGGTCTATCAGAAACCCCAGTTCGCCATTTTTCAAGTAATCAGTAATATTACTTGATGGATTAGTCAGTACAGGAGTACCACATCGAATTGATTCAGAAAATTTTGTTGGGAATCCAGCCATTGTGACACGGTTATTATCTCTTATAAAGATACTATAATCTGCATGATTAGTAATTTGAAGTACCTCCTTGTGTGGGATTTTTCCAGTAAATGTAACTGACTTTATAATGTTATCTGGAATGGACTCAATACCAAATATTCTAATAAATTCTTCTTGGCTAATACCAATTATAATAAATCTAAAATCAATGCGGTATCGTTTTTTTATTTCAGAAAGAGCTATCAAAACCTTATCGATTCGGTCTTTTACTCCTTTTTTACCATAAACTGGAGATCCTGCGTAAACAATAGTTTTGATATTATTTGTAGAAGCTAAGTTAACAGTGAAGATGTCATCTTCCTTATCTACAAGAGGTGGAAGGGTGAGTAAATTATTCACAAATGGTTTATAGTAATTAAACAAGTAAGTACTGATAACAATGAGTCCATCTAGTTTTTTATTGATTATACGCATCCTAAGAAAGGTATCAAGCATTTTTATTATCCTGAATAACAAGCTTCCTGAAGCAATATACCATTCAGTGCTGTCACCAATAAGTTTTATGTTATTTTTTTTACAGAATAGCAATAATCTGAATAAGACAATTGCCGGATAGTCATATGCTATTATGGCAAAAGGTTTATTGGAATAATTAGAATTAACTATTTTCAGGATGGAGGATATTCCTGTTAAATATTTTAGCCATTCAATAATTGTCCTGGGATAACCTACATTCCATACTTTAAAAGAGCCAGATTTAAGTTGTAAATCAACAGGTTTTTCATCATGAAAATTCTTTGTTATACTAATAAAAGACACACTATATCCAAGTGATCTTAGAATTTTTGCATTAGATATTACACGGTGCGCTGCAGCATTCCTATCTGGTAGTTCAAATCCACCAATATATATAATGTTTTTGATTTGATGATCTTCCATAAATTATGTTCCTTATTGAAGCATAACAATTGAGCTAATGTTGAGTCACATCATTTATAAAGGCTTTAAAATTATTTTGATATTCTCGAAAGTCAAAAATTCTAGCATCCAGGCAGCGTTTTTTCATTTCTATGATTTTATCATCTGGCTGCGAGATTGCTTTGAAAATTGAATCAGCAAGGGTTTTTGGAGAAGTTTCATCCACTAGGAAACCTAACTCGCCATTTTTTAAATAATTCTTTATATCACTTGATTCATTGGTTAATACTGGCGTTCCGCAACGTATGGATTCGACAAATTTTGTTGGGAAACCTGCCATAGTGACACGATCTCTCTTGCGCAGGAAAAAGGTAAAATCAGCTTTATTAATTATATGCAAGACTTCATGATGTGGTAATATTCCTAAAAATTCAATTTCATCTTCAACGTTCTCGGGAATAGCTTGTCTTGAAAAGGTTTGTATAAATTCTTTTTGGCTAATACCAATTACAATTAATTTAACAGGGTATCGATAAAGTAGTTTAATATATGACAGGGCAAGGATAATTTTATCAATTCTGTCTTTAATTCCATTTCTACCATAAAAAGGATTGCCTGCATATACCAATGTCCTTATTTTATCAGCAGAATTGCGATCAATTATAAAAGAGTCTTCATTTTTATCAATTAACGGGGGGAGGAGAATTAAATTCTTCACATATGGTTTATAATACTCGTATAAAAATGAACTAATAACAATGAGACCATCAAGTTCTTTCTGAATCAGACGCATCCTCAGACTGGTATCAATTTTTTTAATAAGGCGATAAAATATTCCCCCTGCTGCTATATACCATTCTGTACAATCACCAATGAGTTTAATTTTCTTCTTCTTGCAATAGCTTTTTAACCTGATAAATGATATTGCTGGATAATTATATGCTATTATTGCTATTGGAGGTTTAGAAAAATTCTTTGTAATGATGCGAAGAATGTTTGATATCCTTACTATGTAAAAGAACCAATCAACAACGGTATTAGGATAGTTTAAATGCCAAACTTTAAAGGTTCCTGATTCTTGAATTAATACTTCATCGGATTTGGTTGATTGATCTTTTTTAAGTCCTATATATGAAACAGTATATCCAAGTCTATTTAAAATTTTACCATTTGATAATACCCGAATAGCAGCAGCATCTTTATCTGGTAACTCAAATCCTCCGATATAGATGATATTTTTAGTATCGGCAATCATGATATTATTTGAAGTAATTATTATACCATTCCTGAAAAACGTACAATGTCCATAATTCATTTTTTCGGTTCCTCACACCTGTCATGTGTTCAATTATTATGCCTTCAATAAAGTTATTATCAAACAGGCCCTGCTGAAAAATATGCTCTTTATCTAAAACTTTAAGTAATTTATTTTTTAGGGGTCCTCTAAACCAATCATCAATCGGGACTTCAAATCCTTTCTTGGGCGATATAAGAAGTTCTTTAGGGATTATATCACTAAAGGTATCTTTAAAGATTACCTTAAGGTTATTCTTATGTACTTTATATTCGCTGGGTATTTGGGCTGCTAGCTCAATAAGATGTTTATCTAATAATGGCACTCTTGTTTCCAATGAGTTTAACATACTCATTCTGTCTACTTTTGGTAACATATCTCCTTCAAGAATCACATGAAAGTCAGTGTATAAAGTTTGAGCCAGTTCATCTGCGATATACATTTCATGGTTATACCAATCCATTATAAAATCCAAACTATTATCAGGATATTCAATAGCCAAGAGTTGACTTAGACGTTTGTTTGAAAAGCCCATACACATAAGGGATAGCCGTTGATCAAATCTACTATTTCCTAAATTTTCAACTACCTTTCTTATTTGTCTCTGTAATGATGTTTTTTCAGGAAAGAAATCCATTACTTTTTTCAAGTTAGACTTTCCTATAATCGAGGTTATAAAGTTCAGTTTTTTAGAATAATAGTCAATGAGATACTTATTATACCCGCCAAAGAGTTCATCTCCGGCATCTCCGGTCAAGACAACTTTTACAAAATTACTTGCATATTTTGACACAAAATATGTTGGTATGGTCGAGCTGTCTGCAAATGGCTCATCTATATTATTAATAATTGTATCAATTTCGTCAAGAGCAGATTGATAATCTAATACGTATGAATAGTGGTTGGTCTTATATTTTTGTGCAGTAATATTTGCCAAACTACTTTCATCGTAATGTTTGTCTTTAAAACCAATTGTAAAGGTATTGATTGGAGTGGATGAAATTCTTGCCATTAAGCCAACTATGGTTGTCGAGTCTATTCCCCCACTTAAAAATGCACCAACAGGTACATCACTTACCATACATCTTTCAACAGCATTTAAAAGTGTTTGTTTTAATTGAAGCTTACAGGTATCATAGTCTTTAATAATATTTTTCAGGCTAAAGCTTACATCCCAATACTTTTTAATTTCAATATTATTATAGCGATCAAGAGTTAAATAATGTGCAGACGGTAGCTTGTAAACACTTTCTATAATAGTGAGCGGGGCTGGTATATATGTTAATCTCAAATATTGAGTAAGGGCCCTGTTATCTATAATCTTAGGAATTAATTTTGTTGATAAGATGCTCTTCAGTTCAGAAGAAAATACGAAAAATCTATCCGATTTAAAGTAATAAAGTGGTTTTTCACCAGCTCTGTCGCGAGCAATGAATAAATAGTCCTCAACAAGATCATAAATTGCAAAAGAAAACATGCCAATTAAAAGATCTAAACATCCGGCGCCAAATTCTTCATACGCATGAAGCACCACCTCAGTATCAGAATTCGTATAAAAATTATGACCTTTACTTAATAAAATATTTTTTAACTCCTTATAATTATAAATTTCTCCATTTAACACAATCAATTTGGTCTTGTTCGCATTAAAAATAGGTTGGTGACCAGTGTTCAAATCTATTATTGATAGCCTAGTCATGCCTATCGCAATGTTGTCATTGACGTACTTACCTTTATCATCAGGCCCTCTGTGCATAATCTGATAATTCATTTTATCAATTAAAGAATCTAATTGATACTTCTTCAGACCATGCTCAAATTGAAGGAAACCGTTTATACCGCACATAATCTTATTTATATATCGAATTAGAGTATGCGTAAAAACACAACCGAATCTTTTAAATATTACAACGTTTTTAGGATATATACTCTCTATTGATTCTTTTCGAGTATATATGGAGAATCTAATAAACCTTAGTTTGAAAACTGAAAGAAATATGTAACGTATTAGGTATAGACATCTTTCTCGGGAATTTAGAATCTATTAGACTAAAAATGTAATAGTTTGAATGAATTTAAACTATATCTAGGAATTTATACTTTTTTTGATTCAAAACTTCTCCCAATTTAATTTTTGCCTGCGAGATATTGGATATATTATTAATTATTCTTTTTGAAGGAAACAGTTTTAATCTTGCATTACTGATTTTTGTGGGAATCAACGCAAGAAAATATAGAAATATTTGAATGAATACTTTTATATAGAAAATAAAAAAATTGAATTTTTGATCCTTTAAATGTTGGTTAGTCTTTTCGAAAATTAAATCTTTAACAGAGTAGCTTGATATTAAAGAAGCAGCTACCATTTTTTCAAGAGAAAATAGTTTCAGCGGAATAGGAATTTTGTTCTCTTTCAAAGATTTAATTCCAGTTTCCGACCAAATTGTTTCGACACTGTAATATTTTGGGATCTCAGATTCCCATTGGTACATCTTATTATTCCTTAAATGAGGCGCATCTTCAAGGTTTCCGCAATGCTTTTGGCGAGATGAGTCAGCCGATGTACTGGAAATGCAGACACCTGATATCGTGAAAGGTATGTTCAAAACTGCATGTTTTTCAACTACTCCACTCAATGCAACAGTAGAATATATATCAGGGCTGAGGCCTCCGATATATTTGCCTGTTTTACGCCTTATCTCTTCCATGCAAGATTTTTTTACCAAGCCATGATAGATTCTGGGTAAGTTATACTTGTAATAATCCAGAAAACCATTCCTTAATAATTCCGGCAGCTTTGCTAATGGATCCTGAAATAAAACTTTATCAGTATAGAGAGGTATTGAAACAGCTCCAGTTTTAAAAGATGTATATACACCGGGCCATGCATAACCAATGTAAGAATTAGAGCAAACTGATTCTATTCCTTTTGAATCAGCCCAACGTGCTACCTTTATAATCTCCGGTATTACCCCGTCATCATCTCCAATGAGACAAAGGTATATCCCATTAGCCGAGCTTATGGCAAAATTGAAATTTTCTATTGAGGACAACGGTTGCGGTGAAAATGAATATTTGAGACGATTATCAGAAATACCTTCCACCCATACCTTAAGAATGGTATCATCAGAATTATCCTGAACAACAAGCTCAAAATCGTGATTAGGTATACTGAGTATTGATTTTATGGCTTCAATGCAATAGCTACCTCTGTTTCTGGTCGGAATTATTATTGAGAGAATAGGATTCATGTTTTGCAAATAGATTTATGTACACCAAATAGATTTACTACCTGTCTAAGATCGTTTTTTGGCATAAGCACTAGTATTGTTGTGATGAAAGTAATGCATGTAGCAAATCCTACCCAAGCTAAAGCGGATATGCGGTGTTGTAATACCCATGTCGGAATGAAAGAAAATCCCAAAGCGATAATAAGTGAAATTAGAAGAGGAAATAGCATATGTAAAAAATAAAGAATTCCAATGCTTTTTGTGATAATGAACTTCTTGCAAATCTTATAAAAGAAAATTAAAGTTATGATTACCTGCACTGCAAGGAATATATAAGCTGCACCAATTGCTCCATAATTCCTTATGGATAGCCAATAACCGGGTACAGTAACCAATAAGCTGGAAAAGCCTAATACATTATTTAATTTTGTATATCCATTGGCAATAGCAACGGTGTAAGGTATTATTTGAAGAGATAAAAAGGCATAAGCTAAAACAATAATAGGAATTAGAAGATGGGTTTGTTCTGCTAATTCCATTTGCCCAGTCCAGATCCATATAAGTTCTTTAGCAAAGACAGCCATAATAGACATAACCGAAAAGACAAGAATGGAGACAAATAAATTGATTTTATTAAATAATATTGATGCTTCATCCTTCTTTCTTGCGGAATACAAAGCAGTAAAACGTGGTAGTATTGCTGCCGAAATAGGATTAACTAAAACCATTATCCCCATAGCTAAGGATACTGCCAGGGTGTAATAACCTAAATTATCAATCGGAAGTAATTTGCTGATAGCTAATTTGTCCATCTGGGTATTTAGACTGGCAACTAATGAAATCAACAACATGCCACCAGCAAAACGCCAAACACGTCTGAATACAACTCTTTCAATTCTGAATTGAAAATTAAATCTAAAATGACCAGTTAATGTTTTATTAAGGGAGAAACCCAATAAAACAGCAAAGATCACTGTGGAAAAGGTTTGCCATATAAAAAATAATTCCAGAGTTGGAAAGAATAAAATAACTAAAACAACAAGTCCATTTCGTAGAATTCCCCAACAAACCACGTAAATATTTGCTTTAACCTGCTTTTCCAACCCAAGTAAACCACCCATGTAAAACCTAAGTAAAAATTGAAAACCGATGTCAAAACTTACTATTTTCAGGAAGATTGAAACCTTATCAGGACTGAAGGTTTTTAAGATAAGCCAATTGGATGCTATAAACCTTGAGAAAATAACTATAATTATAATACAGATCCCTATCAGAATAAAATAGGAAAATTCCAACGTTTTGAATATCCGCATCTTTTCTGCATGAGAATTGTCAGTCCTTGCAAACTCACGAGATAGGGTTGCAGTTAATCCTGCATCGAATATCGCCATAAAGCCTGCGACTACCAATGTAAAACTAATAATTGAGTAACTTTCAAAGCCTAAGTGACGAATGTAAAGAGGTATGAATATAAAATTTGATAAAATACCCCAGAATCTTCCGATATAATTGGCAATGATATTCTTAGTTGTTGTGGACAACGAATTAGAGTCTTAAATTACAGGAAGCTTTTTATCAATTTTTAACACTTTTAGTTAAGTCCGATGTGTTTGTTATTCTGGCAAGAACCTTGCTTTATGCCCAAAAAGAAATCGATAAAATGCAATTTCCAAAGATGACAATTTCTTAGTATAGGTTTTAGTCTTTAAATTAAAAATACTGATATTCATGTCAGTAACAGTAAGACCCTCAGTTGTTACTAAGATTTTCTCGGAATTATCTACGGTGGATAATTCAATTACATCCCCATTTTGTGAATATTTTGTATGTGGATTCAGTTTGACAAACTCATCAACCCAATTTAACATCATGGTGAATTTTTCTTCCAAAGTTATATGGCGATAAAAATGCAATTTCTCCATTGTTCTAGCAGGGCTTCCCGCGTAAACTAGACCAGCTTCTGTATTTTTTGTAATATTCGATCCAATCAGGAAAATTCCTCGTTCTCTAATAACAATACCTGACGAAACAATGCAGCTGCCAACGAGCCAAACATTATCTTCTATAATTGTTTTTCTTTTACCAAACAGGGTGCATCCTTCTATCAATTCTCCACTAGCTACATGCGTCCAAATTTGAGAATACATGCCAACCCTTACACCATGACCAATTTCCAGTCCACCAGTTGCATCAAGTATTGTGTTTTGACCGAACCAGCAATTGTGACCAATACGCATTTCTTTCTCCCCCATGACTAACATGTTGTTGTGAAAAACATTCCAGTCACCAATGGATATTCCACCTTCACCCGCTAATATCCTGGTGTTATCATAGATTGAATTGCAATCTCCGATAATAATTCTTCCACCATCTTCTTTAAATCCATCCATTACAACATTTTGCCCTATCTTGTTGAATTGTCCAAGGATTACATTCCTCCCGATTTTTGCAGTAGGATGAATATCATTGTTGCTATAAACATTTTTCATTTCAGATTAATTAAATCATTGATATATCTTTCAATTTTGATTTTAAGTCAGAAACCCACCAGCCACTCGGAATAGCAACAAATCGGTTATAGAATTCATTAACTCCTGGTAGTGGTTTTTTATCACCGAAGATAGAATAGAGGTTATTTGGCAAATGAACCCCCGAAGCATAAATTCCCTTTTCCCGGAAAAACCTGATCGTTTCTCTTTTATTCTTAGCCAGAAACCCAAAGATCCAATAGTTGGGATTTATTTCATGCCTGATATTCATTCGGTGATTATTTGGTAGATATTCTGAAAGCCAATCTGTCCAATCAGATGCATTGGAACGTTGCTTTTCCAGCAGAAATCCTAGTTCGTCCATTTGACGGATTCCGATATAACTATTGGCTTCGCTCATTGTTGCGCCAAATCCAGGAACTGTTATATCACAGTCGGGATTGATTTCTCCCATGCTATCACGAAAATATCTTCGGTCAACCCCGGAATCCCTTACCATAAGACTTTTTTCATAGAGGGATTTATCCTTAAATACAAGAGCGCCGCCATCAATTGTGGTTGGCAACCGGACCGCCTGAAATGAATAAATAGTAACATCAGCACCCAGATTACCGATCATAAGTCCTTTATATTCGGATCCAAATGCTTCAATAGCGTCATCAATCACTACAACCCCATTTTCAGCTCCTATTGCTTTTATTTCATCAATATAGCCGGGGTACCCGCAAAAGTGATTGTGAAAAATGGCCTTTGTTTTTTTTGTGATTCTTTGTTTTACACTTTCGGGATTAAGTGTTCCAGTTGTTGGTACTACATCTGCCCAAACGACTTTTGCTCCATTGGTTACTAAGGGTTGATTGGAAGCGAGACAGGCCATTGGAGATGCAATGACTTCGTCACCCGGTTTGATCCCCAGGGTAAATAGTGCAACCAGGACTGCTGAATTAAAAGAATTGACAAGCACTAAATTTTCTGCATGAAGAAAGGAACTAAGACATTGTTCAAATTCGCGCCCATACTTACCGTAAGCAAGCGCCCCTGAGTGTAAAATCGAATCTAGTTCCGGCAGCTTTTCCGGCATATAGGGTTTATATAGAGGGATCATAGGGTATGATTGAATATTAGGGGATGATTTTAATTTTGAATATCTCTTCGATTACCATCCTTGTTTGATCGTTTTTACGATGTATTCCCGATCTTCCGGGCTTACCCACCAGCCGCAGGGAATATGGACCAATTTGCTGTAAAATCTATCCATCTCCGGGAGGGGGTCGTCAAAATCACGCAGAAATTCATGTGCATCGTTTCTTTTATGTAGCTCAGAAGCAACAATATTATTTTCTGCAAGCTTTTTTATGAATCCATCCCTATTTTCCACTTTCAAGGTATAAAGCCAGTATGACGGCTCACTGGCCGGGTAATATATCAGCAATTCAATCCCAGGAACACCTTTTAGTTTTTCATCAAAATACTTTCCATTTCCAATAAATAGTTCCAGGTTATATTGCAATTCTGAAAGCTGTGCCAGGCCTATCGTGGCATTTACATTGTTCATGTGATATTTATAACCCTGTATCCGGATATTGTTTTCCAGGCGGGTAGCTTTTTTATCAATCCCGAACCACCGCATTAATTTCCCTTTTTCATAATCCTGAAAATCCTGTACATGAAGTATTCCCCCATCAACAGTCGTCATATGCTTAATAGCCTGAAATGAAAATACGGTAAACGGGAAGTGCCGCCCGGCTAAATTGCCATTAAACCTTGAACCAATGGCATGAGCGGCATCTTCAATGACGGGAATCTTGTACTTTTCAGAAACCTCCCGGATCTTACTGACATGAACAGGTATGCCGGCATAATCAACCACAAGAATTGCTTTGGTTTTCTCATTGATTCTTTCTTCAATGGAAACAGGGTCAATCACGCCTGTATTATAATCAACATCCGCATACCTGATTCTGGCCCCGGCCATTTTTATTGAGACATTAGTAGGTTCGGCCGTCAGAGGGGTTGAGATAACCTCATCCCCCGGTGAAACACCAGCCAGGACCAGTGAAATGTGCAGGGCAGCGGTACCAGAATTCAATGAAATGGAATGCCCCCCACCAATGAATTTTTCAAACTTGTTTTCAAATTCGTCAACTTTTTCACCTTGGGCAATATAGCCACCGTACAGCACTTTCTCGAGCTCAGGGATCAGCACCTCCCGTTTTGGAATATAGGGTTTAACTAAAGGTATCATTGAATTTCCGAGATTGAATCGTTATGGTATAAATATATTTTCATAATTTTCTCAGGAAACTTGTGTTAATGACCGGCATCTGCTTTTTGCCAAATAAATTTGTTGACGATCTTCGTATAACTCTGTACAATCTTCACCACCTTAACCGAAACATTGGCATCCTCATAATCAGCAGGAATGGCAACGGATTCATGATTCTCTTTCATCGCAACCGCCAATTCGATGGCTTGTAAAATATCCTGCTCTTCGATACCGCCGATCACCATCGTCCCTTTGTCCAGTACTTCCGGCCGTTCGGTCGAAGTGCGCAACAAAACAGCCGGGAAGCCAAGCATGGCGCTCTCTTCCGATAGGGTGCCGCTGTCTGAAAGTACGCACCAGGCATTGGTCTGTAGCTTAATGTAATCATGAAACCCGAATGGTTTCAGATTTCTGACCAGGGGATGAAAGGTAAACTTGCGCTGTTCGATGAACTTCAGGCTGCGCGGGTGCGTGGAATAGATGACGGGCATGCCGAAACGCTCCGCAATCGCGTTGATCGCACCCATCAGGCTCATGAAATTGTTTTCAATGTCTATGTTCTCCTCCCGGTGGGCGGAAACCAGGATGTACTGATCCTTGCTCAACCCGAGCCTGTCGAGCACATCCGACTGCTCACAGGCGTCTCTATTCTGCTCCAGAACTTCCCTCATGGGAGAACCGGTTACGAAAATGTGTTCCTTCCGGAATCCTTCAGATAACAGATATCTCCGGGAATGCTCCGTGTAGGGAAGGTTGATGTCGGAGATATGGTCCACGATCTTCCGGTTGATCTCTTCCGGGACATTCTGGTCAAAGCAGCGGTTGCCGGCTTCCATATGGAATATGGGAATCTTGAGCCGCTTGGCGGATATGGCGGAAAGGGCGGAATTCGTGTCTCCCAGAATCAGCAGCGCATCTGGTTTCTCCCGCTGCAGGACATCATACGATCTGGCGATGATGTTGCCCATGGTCTCCCCAAGATCCTTTCCGACACTGTCCAGATAATGATCCGGCGCACGCAGGCCAAGGTCTTCGAAAAAAACCTGGTTCAGCGTATAGTCCCAGTTCTGGCCGGTATGCACCAGGATATGGTTGAAATACCGGTCGCAGGCCTTAATTACTTCTGACAGCCTGATGATCTCGGGCCGGGTGCCGACGATGGTGAGGACTTTCATTTTTGTTTATTTGTTTATTTGTTTATTTGTTGAGTTGTTGAGATGTTTAGCTGTTGAGTTGTTTTTTTAGTTTTTTGAAAGGGAGTTGCGTAGTGCATTTATTTGATTGGTAATGAGTTCTATATCTGTTCTGATTTGCCTATACTGTTCTGTAGATATAAAATCCAGGTCATTGGCTATGATCAGTTGATTAACCAGTTCGATGGCGCTGCTGTATGCAGTATTGTAAAAATGTGCCTGGTCCCTTAAGGTTAGCCTGGAAGATCCTTCAGCAATATTTGAGCTTATCGACAGGGCAGATCTTCTGATCTGCGTGACAAAAACGAATTTCTCTTCATTTGGGAAGCTTCTTGTAAGCAAATAAATCTTCTTCAACAATTCCCTGGCATTTTGCCAAACACTCAACTTCTCAAATCCATACTGATACATAACTTTAACTCTCAATCAGTTGCCACTCAACAACTCAACAAATAAACAACTCAACAAATAAACAACTAAACCTCCTCAAAAAAAGTGTCCGGATCATCAGCATTGTAAAACTCGTTGATCCAGAATATAGTATACAGATCTTCGTCTCCAATGTTCGTGATGTTGTGCGTGTGCCAGACGGGCATGTCGACAAATGACGGCTGACCGCCATCAAGATCGAAATCCAGGACTTTATCCGTGCCGATCCTGCGCAACTGTATCCTCGCCTTGCCTTTGATGACGGCAAAACGTTCGGCTTTGCGGGTGTGGAAATGATTGCCCCTTGTGACGCCGGGCTTCGTCGTGGAAAAACTCACCTGCCCACCGCTGTGCAGCTTCACCGTCTCCACGAAACTTCCTCTTTCATCAGCATTCAATTTGAGTTTAAACGGGAAGAATGATGAATGATCGATGAAGCAGAGGAAAGTGTTGAAAAGGTTCCGGTCAAATGAATCCGTCAGGTCAGGGAGTATCCCCTTTTCGAAATAACTTTCTTTGTAATTCCTGAGTTTGCGGAGCAGGACAGAAACTTTGATTTCGGCAGTATGGGCTAACACGTGACTGGTGACTGGTGACTGGTGACTGGTGACTGGTGACTGGTGACTGGTGACTGGTGATTGGTGATTGGTGAGTAGTTGAATGATGCTCTGAACGAGTTCCCCGACATAGATCAGCTTCAGTTCGCCGTCGACATCAATTTTCGGTTCCTCACCGTGGGTCAGCTGGTGGCAGAAGGTGGCGATGACGGAGTTGTAGTATGGATGCCCGAACGGTCCGTAAACATTGGGAATAATAAGACCGGTGAAGGTCGCATGATTCCTGCGGGCCCAGTCCTCCAGCAATTCCCGGCCTTCTTTCTTCGACCGGCCGTAAGGGTTATCGCGCTCTTCCTGTGTGGACGAGGAAAACATTAAATGTGGTGTGCTTCCGGTGTTTTCCAGGGCAGAAATCAGCTGTTTCACCAGCCTGATGTTCGTATCGTAGATCACCTGCGGATCCCCGTGGCGGTTCATCGCGGCGAGGTGAACGATGACATCGCATTCCCTGACAAACGATCTGAGCTTTTCCGGATCGCTGAAGTAATCGTCTTCAAAAGGGATCCGGGTGAACCGGTCCGGATATAGCCCCAGCGTGTTGTACAGGTGTGTGCCTACGAAGCCGGCCTGCCCCGTAATTCCAATGGTAATTGGTAATTGGTGATTGGTAATTGGTGACTGGTTGCTGTGCATTTATGTAGGAAGCTAGATTTTAATGGATTTAATCAAGCCCTGAAGCATTCTGGAAATGCTTGAAAGTTCATTATCTAACTGTTGTTTTTGTTCTATTGTAAGATAGCCAAGTTTATAAGCAATCAGAATCTGGGTATCGATTTCTGCTGCACTTGACAACGACACATACAGAAACTGACGGAATTCATTTTGATGATTTCGCGCTGAACCTTCTGCAATATTTGAAGGGATTGAAACCGCGGCCCGACGAATTTGAGACGTAAGACCGTAAATTTCATTTTTAGGAAAGTCAGCAGTTACTTTGTATATTACCGTAACAAAATCCACAGACTTTTTATAGACATCCAAATCTTTATGCGTTTTAACCATCCTGCTAAATTTTACCAGTCTCTAATCACCAGTCTCTAATCACCAGTCACCAATCACCAATCACCAGTTACCAGTCACCAGTCACCAATCACCAGTCACGGTTCGTAAACATCCTCCGAACTTTCCCCCAACACATCCCTCCGGATCATCGGGAGCTTCAGCAGCAGGTTTTTCATGCCTTCTACATCAAGCCTTTCGGTATTGTGCGAGGTATATTCTTCAGCGGAGGCCACTTTTACCTCGCCCTCGATGAAGTATTTGCTGTAATTCAGGTCCCGGGTATCGGCCGGGATCCGGTAGTAATTCCCCAGGTCGCTGGCTTTGGCCATCTCTTCCCGGTTCACCAGCGATTCGAAGAGCTTTTCCCCGTGGCGCGTCCCGATGATCTTGATCCTGGGTTTTGCATTGTATAGTTCGAAAAGGGCGAGTGCGAGGGTTTCGATCGTCGCCGCCGGGGATTTCTGCACGAAAATATCGCCGGGATTTCCGTTGGCAAAAGCGAACAGGACCAGGTCCACCGCATCGTCGAGGGTCATCATGAAGCGGGTCATGTTCGGGTCGGTAATGGTAATGTCCTTACCGGATCTGATCTGGTCGGCAAAAAGGGGAATGACACTGCCCCGGGACGCCATCACATTGCCATAGCGCGTGCCGCAGAGCATGGTGTCTTTGCCGTTCAGGTTTCTGGATTTGGCCACCATCACTTTTTCCGCCAGGGCCTTGGTCAGCCCCATGGCGTTGATCGGGTAAACCGCCTTGTCGGTGCTGAGGCTGATCATTTTCTTCACCCCGTTTTGGATGGCCGCGTCGATCACATTTTCCAGGCCCATGACATTGGTCCTGACGGCTTCCATGGGGAAGAACTCGCAGGAAGGGACCTGTTTCAATGCCGCGGCGTGAAATACGTAGGTGACGCCTTGCATGGCCGACTCAATGCTTCGTTTGTCCCTTACATCCCCGATGTAATACTTGATCTTGTCGTCGCGGTAGAATTGCCGCATGTCATCCTGCTTCTTCTCGTCGCGGCTGAACAGGCGGATTTCGGAGAAATCATCAGTTTTCAGGAACCGCCTCAATACGGCATTTCCGAATGAACCGGTGCCGCCGGTGATCAGCAGGGTTTTCCCTTCTTTCATATAGTTTCTGATTTAAAATATATTAGTAATCCTTCCACTCTTGTACCTTTCCACCTTTCCACCCTCTCACCCTTTTACTTTTCCTGCATTCTGAACCACTGCGATTGAAAAACATCGTAGAGCTTGTATAAACCATCTTCCTCATAGACCAGTTCTTTATCTATCAAGGTCCTGATAGCCGAGTTCACCGTGCTGGCGCTTCCGAGACCGTACTTTTGTATGAATCCCGATGAATTGGGATGCTTTACCTGTTGTTCCAGTGCGACTGCCTGCAACAACTGGTATTGTGCTTCGGTCAGCAAATTCCTGTAGTTGGCATATAATGCATCACGGGAAGCTAATATCGCGCGCTGAACTTCCACAATAAAGCCTCTGTCAATGTGTTCTACCCCCTGTCCCCAGATCGCATTGAAAAGATACTGTACATAAAACGTATGATCGTCTGCCCATTCTATGCAGTACAGGATGTCATCAGGATTGACCGACCGCCCGGTTTCAGTGAAGTGTCGCAGGGCAAAATCAGCGTAATGCTGTCTGTTCAGCCTTTCCAGGAATAAGAAACCTGCACTTTGGTAGAATGGCCTGCTGTGGTCACCAAACATCGACTGTAACATACTCCTGCTGCTGCCGGAAAAAATGAACCGGACATTATGCAGATGCTGGATGTGGGAACGCAGAAACGCTTCCACACGCTGCTCGGGATACGAAAGAATCCGTTGAAATTCATCCATTGCGATCACTACCGGGCTGTCGAGTTTTTCCAGATAGCCGAAGATCATTTCAATGTTTGCTTTGTCCTGCTGTACATCTGCCTCTCGTATCGTCACCTCCGGCATACCGGTGATCGGACTGAACGTCAGTACCGGACGCAATTGCTTCAGAAAGTCAAGAAACTTTTCAAATAAATTCTTCCGGGAGTTTCTCAGGATGCCATTGGCTAACCGGTTCACAAAATCGCCCAGCGAGTCCGTTTGGTCGATATCCACGTAAAACAAATGATAACCGTCGCGCTCAGCCAGGTTATGAAACATATGTTTGATCAAGCCGGTCTTTCCCATTCTCCTGAGAGAAGAAAGCACCGTATTAACCCCATTTTGAGCATTTCTGATCAGGTAGGCACATTCCTCCTCCCGGTCACAAAAGAACTCAGGACTTTTATATGAACTGATGATGAATGGATTCATATTCCAAAATTACGAAATTATCGTTACGAATAATTCGTAATATATTCGGATTTTATAGAAAATGGATTCATTTCCACCTTTTCACCCCTCCCAAATCAGCAGCATCTCCTTATCCGTCATTCCTTTCCGGTACCCCTCAAATTCCTCCACACTGAAGATCACATATCTTATTTTTCGCCTGATCAATTCCTCTGTCTTCCCCACCAGCCGCACCAGGTACTCCTGGTCGATGTCATTGCCGACGAGCACCAGGTCGATGATGGGATTGTCGATGCCGCGGGCGAAATCGCCGGTTACGTATGCTTTCTCCACGTTCCCCAGGCGGGTCACCACGCGGTCGATGATCTGGTCGAAACCGATGGTTTTCAGCAGGATGTTGTGGATGTCGCTGAACAGCGGATGGGCTGTGTTGGCGCGGAATATCTTCTTATTGCCCTTCACCTCGGATTTCAGCAATCCGGCCTCCTCGAACTTGTTCAGTTCCAGCCGGATGGCGTTAGTGCTCTCGCCGAACTCCGATTCCAGGTTCCGCAAATGTGCGCTGGCCCTGCTGTTCAGGAAGAACTTCAGGATGAGTTTGAGGCGGGTTTTGCTGGTGATGAGGGTATCGAGCATGGGGGGTGGAAAGGTGGAAGGGTGGAAAGGTGTTATGTGTTTAAAAGTTTCTTCTTTAATGCTTGGATGAGATTCAATAACATGATCCTGATATGTTTTACTTTTTCAATAAGGCTTTCCATTTCTTTCAGATATTTCAATCTGAATGCGATTTCAATCTGTGTTTCCAATTCAGATAAGGAGCCGTTTGAAACGTATAAGAATTGAATAAATTCTTTGGTGTTTCTTCTTCCTGCCCCTTCGGCAATATTGGATGGAATGGAAACGGCACATCTCCTCATTTGTGAGGATAATCCGTATAATTCATGAGAAGGAAATGAGTTGGTGAGTTGGTAAATGTCGGTAACCAAATTCATGGCAACTTTCCAAACCTCCAGATCTTTATAACTCCTTAACTT
>CAZAZE010000011.1:9646-57250 GCA_964489545.1 uncultured Bacteroidales bacterium | reverse complement strand
TTCCACCTTTCCACCTTTCCACCTTTCCACCTTTCCACCTTTCCACCTTTCCACCTTTCCACCCCTCTCAAAGCTTCGCCGGGTCAGTCACATCCTTCGGCAGGAGATGCTGATAAAATAATGAGTAACAAAAGTACTCAATCTTTATACGGATGTCAATAAGGAAGGGTTACTTTTTTGTTAAAATCCCGTTAATAGAACACGGATAAACACGGATGCGACGGATTTTCGCGGAATTACGAAAAAATTGAGAAGGTGTACCATAAGACATCTCTTGCCACTAAAACACGAAAACACAAAAGTTTACAAAATATCTATAATTCAGATTAGAAGTGTTTTGTGATATTTGGTGATTTAGTGTTTCCGTGGCGGATGAAACCCTTAAATCCATTATAACGGATGATGCAGTATCCGAAGGTGGCTCAGAGGGATGGTGACAAGCAGGGATTGCCCGATGGCTTCGACCTCCACCCGGACCCGATGCTTGCCTGAGATTTCGATCAGCTCGCCGCGCAGCCCGCGCAATGGGCCTTTCATGACCTCTACAGACTGCCCGGGAGAGAATTGGTCAGTCCATTCAACCGGAGCGTCTTCACTGGAAAGAAAATACCGGATGGCTTCGATCTGTTTCTCCGGAATGGGCACGGCCTTGCCCTCAAAAGTCACATACCGCACCACACCGGGGGTGCTGAGGACGTCGAAATACTGATTTTCCGGTATGTGAACGAAGATGTAGGATTTGAACAGGGGCTCCTCGACCCACTTCTTGCGGTCGCTCCACAATTTTAAAGTACGTTGGAGGGGAAGATAGGATTCAATACCCTTGCTAACGAATTCGGTATTGACTTTTTTTTCCGCCCGGGGATTTGTGTAGACCGCAAACCATTTCATGATCCAAAGTTAGATTATTTAACCACGAAGGCGCACAAAGGGTTTTCACTAAGAACACAAAGGATGATGAGCTAAAGTCAGCCTTTCAATCAGTGACGACAAGAAAAAATAATATTATTTTCATGCAGCTACAATGGCAAAATTATCGCGGATATACCTTCGTGCCCTTTGTGAAAATCCTTTGTGCGCCTTTGTGGTTAAGCAAAACTACACAATCATTCCTACTCCGACTGTATTAAACGTGCCTTCGTCGATGAGGATGATGCTGCCGGTGTTGCGGTTCTTCCGGTAGCTGTCGAAGAACAGCGGTTTGGTGGTGCGCAGCTGCACCCGTGCGATCTCGTTCATCCGCAGTTCCTTCCCGTCAGGCATGCGCTCCAGGGTGTTGACGTCGACCTTGTAGATGATCTCTTTGATCATGGCGCGGACCTCGGTGGTGGTGTGGCGCAGGTAGTACTTCATCCCGGGTACCATGGGCTTGTCGCTCATCCAGCACATCATCACTTCGATGTCCTGGCTGATCTGCGGTACGTTGTTTTCCCGCACGATCATGTCGCCCCGGCTGATGTCGAGGTCGTCGGAAAGCCTGAAGGTGACCGACATGGGGGGGTAGGCTTCATTCAGGACCTCGTCGGCCCGGTCGATGGATTCCAGGGTGGTCACGAAGCCGGAGGGCAGCACCATGACTTTCTCTCCTTTATGGAATACGCCGCCGGCCACGCGCCCGGCATAGCCGCGGTAGTCGTGGTATTTGTCGGAGATGGGCCGGATGACGTACTGCACCGGGAACCGGGGATCGATGTGGTTGTGGTCGCCGGCCACGTGGACGTTTTCCAGGATGTAGCGCAGCGTGCCGCCGCCGTACCAGGGCATGTTGTCCATCTTCTCCACCACGTTGTCGCCGTTGAGGGCGCTGATGGGGACAAAGCGGATGTCCTTCACGTCGAGCTTGGCGGCGAAGGCGCTGAAATCGGCCTTGATCCGCTCGTACACCTCTTCGCTGTAATCCATCAGGTCCATTTTGTTGACGCAGATGATCAGGTGCGGGATCTGCAGCAGCGAGGCGATGTAGGAGTGGCGGTAGGTCTGTTCGGTGACGCCGTTGCGGGCGTCGATGAGGATGATGGCGGCGTTGGCTGTGGAGGCGCCGGTGACCATGTTGCGGGTGTACTGCACGTGGCCCGGTGTGTCGGCGATGATGAACTTGCGTTTCGGGGTGGCGAAATAGCGGTACGCCACGTCGATGGTGATGCCCTGTTCCCGTTCGGCGCGCAGCCCGTCGGTGAGGAGGGCCAGGTTGATCACCTCGTTGCCTTTACGGATGCTGGCGCGTTTCACGGCCTCGAGCTGGTCTTCGAAGATGGACTTGCTGTCGTAGAGCAGCCTGCCGATGAGGGTGCTTTTTCCGTCATCGACGCTGCCGGCGGTGGTGAACCGCAGCAGCTCCATGTCGAGGTATGCCTTTGTTGAGAATTTTTCGTCCATTATTGATATTTCTCGCAGATTATCGCAGATTTTATAAACGCAGATTTACGTTGATAAAATTCCCTAATTCAAAATTTAAAATTCAAAACTCAAAATTTTTAGAAGTAGCCTTCTTTCTTCCGGTCTTCCATGGCCGATTCGCTGCGCAGGTCGTCGGCGCGGGAGCCGCGTTCCGTCACGCGGATGGCGGCGATCTCCTGGATGATGTCTTCCAGCGTTGAGGCTTCGGAACGCGACAGGCCGGTGCAGCTGATGTCGCCGATGGTGCGGCAGCGCACCCGCATTTTCACGACCGGCTCGGTGTCCCGTTTTTTCATGAAGGGGGCGTCGGCCAGGATCACCCCGTCGCGGATGAAGACCTCGCGTTCATGGGTGAAGTATATGCTGGGGATCTCGATGTTTTCCAGGTAGATGTACTGCCAGATGTCCATCTCGGTCCAGTTGCTGAGCGGAAAGACGCGGAAATGTTCGCCCATGTGCTTTTTTCCGTTGAAGATGTTCCACAGTTCCGGCCGCTGGTTCTTCGGGTCCCACTGGCCGAACTCGTCGCGGTGTGAAAAGAAGCGCTCTTTCGCACGGGCTTTCTCTTCGTCCCTTCTTCCCCCACCCAGCGCGCAGTCGATCTTGTTTTTGGCGATGGCGTCCAGGAGCGTCACCGTCTGCAGCAGGTTGCGGCTGGCGTCATAGCCTTTTTCCTCGGTCACGCGGCCGTTGTCGATGGATTCCTGGACCGAACCGACGATGAGTTCTGCACCGAGCTTTTCCACGAGCTCATCGCGGAAGATCATGGTTTCGATGAAGTTATGACCGGTGTCGATGTGCATCAGCGGGAATGGGATCTTCGCGGGCCAGAAGGCTTTTTTGGCCAGGTGGACCATCACGATGGAGTCTTTTCCGCCGGAGAACAGCAGTGCGGGCCGTTCAAACTGCGACGCCACTTCACGCATCACGAACATGGATTCAGATTCCAGTTCGCGGAGGTGGTTCAGGTTGTATTTGCGTTGATGATCACTCATATCTTACAGTCTTACAGTCTTACAGTCCTACAGTCTAATCTTCGGCAGAATAAACTCCAGCAGTTTTTCCACGCTTTCCTCGATGGTCAGCAGATCGGTGCGGATTTCGATGTCGGCTTCGGTGGGATTTTCAAAGGGAGAATCTATGCCGGTGAAGTCCCGGATCTCGCCGCGACGTGCCTTTGCGTAAAGCCCTTTCACATCCCGTTCCTCGCATACTGCCAGGGGGGCGTTGATGAACACCTCGATGAAATCCCCGCGGCCGACGATGTCCATGGCCAGGTGGCGGATCTCGCGGGTAGGGCTGATGAAGCTGTTGATCGCGATGACCCCGCAGTTCAGGAATAATTTGGAGACCTCTGCGATACGCCGGATGTTCTCCATCCGGTCTTCTTCCGAAAAACTCAGGTTATTGTTGATCCCGCTGCGGATGTTGTCGCCGTCGAGGATCTGGACAAGGAAACCCCGGTTAAAAAGCTCTTCTTCCAGCCTTTTGGCCAGGGTAGTCTTGCCCGCTCCGGAAAGGCCGGTAAACCAGATCACGCGCGCTTTCTGCCGCAGCTTTTTCTCTTTGTCTTCGCGCTGTATGATCTTATGGAAAACAGGGAAGATATTTTGCGATGTTTTCTCGGTCGTCATTAAAACACAGGAGTTTTAATTATATTTGGACGGCAAAGGTATAAAAAAGAGAGACAGCAAATCCATGACTCTGGATATCATTGTAGTCGCGGTCGTACTGATATTCATCATCATTTCCCTGTACACGGAGCTGATCGGTCCCGCGTTCACTTTCCTGATCGGGGTCATAGTTCTGGGTTTGTTCCAGATCCTGACGCCGCGGGAGATCCTGAACGGGTTCGGGAACGACCAGGTGGCGGTGATCATCATGCTGTTGCTGTTGGGCGATACGATCCGCAAAACGGACCTGATCGACAAGATCCTGGATCGGTTGTTCCGCCATGTACGCACGCAAAAAGGTTTTTTGGGCCGGCTCACCGTCTTCGTGGGCGGCCTGTCGTCGTTTATGAATGATACGCCGCTGGTAGCGGTCATGATGCCTTACGTGCACAGCTGGAGCAAACGCCATAACATCAGGCCTTCCAAATTGCTGATCCCGCTATCTTACGCAGCCATCCTCGGCGGATGCGTCACCCTCATCGGCACCTCCACCAACCTGATCGTCAGCGGGATGGTGAGAGATCAGCAGATCATTCCCGGCCTGGACCCTGTCGGGCTGTTCGATTTTTCTGTTGCCGGGCTGCCCATGCTGATCCTGGGGGTTCTCTACCTCATTCTGTTCAGTAACCGGTTGTTGCCGGATCGGCAGGACGCCATGTCGAATTTTTCATCGCAATCCAGGGAATACCTTGTGGAGGCGGAGATCCGCCCGGGGTCGGTGATCATCGGCAAAACGGTCGAGGAAGCCGGTCTGAGGAACCTGCCTGGACTGTACCTGGCGGAGATCACCCGCGGGGCGGAACGCCTGCCTGCCGTTTCCCCCAGCGTGGTGCTGATGGAGGGCGATATGCTGGTTTTCGCCGGCGACACGGCGAGGATCGCCGATATGGTGAACTCCAGCTCCGGCCTTACCCTGAAGCAGGTGGGCATGTTCCGTAAAAAGCGGCACACGGAGGTGGTCGAACTGGTGGTTTCGCAGAACGCCACGCTGGTCAATAAAACGGTAAAAGAAGCCAATTTCCGGAACCTTTTCGATGGCGCCATCCTGGCCATTCACCGCAACGGGGAGAAGATTCCCGGCAAGATCGGCAACGTCAGGCTCAGGGCGGGCGATGTGCTGCTGGTGCTGGCGGGGGAGGACTTCGCGGAGCGCTCGCGCATCAGCAACGAGTTTTACCTGTTGTCGCGCGTGGCGGAATTCAGCAACCTGAAATGGTACCAGAACCTGGTGTTATTTGGCGGGGCTGCCGCGGCCATCATCACTTCCGCCCTGGGGTTCATCTCTCTCTTCATGGCCCTGCTCATCCTCATGATCCTCATCCTGGCCATGAAGATCACCACCCCGAAAGAGCTGCCCAAGAGCATCGATTACAACCTGGCCATCATCATTGTTCTGGCCATGGCGCTGGGTACGGCCATGACCAAGACCGGCATGGCCGACATGATCGCGCGGTTCATCGTGGATGTGTTCATCCCGCTGGGCCCGGTGAGCCTGCTGGCCGGCATTTTCCTGATCACCAACCTGCTCGCGGCATTCATTACGGTCAAGGCCGCCGCCGCGCTCATCTTCCCGATCTCGGTCACGGCGGCCATTCAACTGGGGCTGCCCACCACGCCTTTTGTGCTCATCGTGGCGCATGCCGCCGCCGCCAGCTTCATCACGCCCATGGGTTTCCAGACCAACCTGATGGTCTATGGCCCGGGAGGTTATAATTTCAGGGATTACATCAAGATCGGCTGGCCGCTCTCGGTGATGTACTGGATCGTCAGCGTGCTGGCGCTGAGCTGGTGGTGGGAACTGATATAGCCTGTAGCTACGCCCTCCTGAATATCCGCTTCACCGCTGATTCCTTCTCTTTGTCCTTGTCGTCGGAATAGTAACCGTAACCGTAGCCATACCCATAGCCGTAGCCATATCCATACCCATATCCGTAGCCATAACCGTAACCATAGCCATAACCGTAGCCGTAAGAGCCTTTGGTGAGCTTCACGTCGTTGATGAGGATGTGCATGTTGGGGATCTTGCGCTGCTCGATGTCTTTGATGATTGAGCCGAACACCTTTTTGAGGGTGTAGTTCTGGCGGACGGCGAACAGGTTGGCGTCGGTGTACTTCATCAGCAGGAAGGCATCGGTGACCAGCCCGACGGGCGGGGTGTCGATGATCACATAGTCATAATCCTCCTGGACTCTGCGGAACAGTTCATCGGTTTTCTCCGAGGCGATAAGCTCCGAAGGATTGGGCGGCACCGGGCCGGCCATGATGATGTCGAGGTTATCGATCATGGTCTTCTGTATGATGCTTTCGTAGGAACTCTTGTTGATGAGGTAGGAACTGACCCCTTCGGCGTTCGACAGCCCAAAGTCCTGGTAGATCTTGGGTTTGCGGAGGTCGAAGCCGATCAGGAGGGTCTTCTTTCCGTAGAGGGCGAAGATCGAGGCCAGGTTGATGGAGATGAAGGTCTTTCCGGCGCTGACCATGTCGGAAGTCACCAGGACGGTCATTTTGGGCTTTCCTTTGCCGACGAACTGCAGGTTGGTGCGGATCGACCGGAAGGATTCGGCGATGGATGATTTGGGCGACTCGGCCACCACGATGGTATTCAGCCGGTTGCTGTGGATCACGTGGCCGATGATCGGCACGCTGGTGATCTTCTCAATATCGCTGCGTTCGATGATCTTGTCGTTCAGGTAGTCTTTGCCGAGCACGTACAGTACAGGCAGGATCAGTCCCAGGATGACGGCGATGACGTAGTTGAGGCTCTTTTTGGGATATACCGGGCTGGCATCGAGCAGACGGGCGTGGTCGATGATCTCGTTGTCGGGCACATTGGAGGCCCGGGTGATCTGGGCCTCGGCCCGGCGCTGCTGCAGGAAATTGTATATGTTGTCGCTGAGCTCGAACTTGCGGGTGATCCCGAGCAACTCCCGCTGCGTCTTCGGGATGGTGGTCATCTGATCGGTGAGCGTGTTGATCCGGTTGCTCACCTCCCGTAAACCGATTTCTGAATTTTTGACAATATTGTTGATGTTTTCGATCAGTGCATTCTTTGTATTTTCAATGCGCAGGTCGAGGGCGATAACCGTCGGGTTTTTTTCTGTTGAGGTCAACAGAGCCTCTCCACGCTCATTGATTAAAGTGGCCAGTTCCTGGATCAGGCTGGTTGTCAGCGGATCTTCAATTCCCATAACGGAAGGGGCCACCAGGCCCTGCTGAACCTCTTTGGCGGATTCCACGTACTTTTTAATGGACTTATAATACATGTTCTTCACCCTCAGCTCGGCCTGCTGGCTTTCCAGCTCTTTCATGTAATCCACCGCCTGCTGCGACTGGAACGTGATGTCCATCACGATGTTCTGGCTCCGGTAGTCCTGAAGCTCTCGTTCCGCATAAGTCAGCGAGTCGGTGATGTCCATCAGCTGTTCGTCGATGAACCGGATCGTGTTGGTGGCGATCTGGTTTTTCTTTTCCAGGCCCTGCGACAGGTACTCGTTGGTGAGCATGTTCAGGAAAGCCACCGATTTGGCTTCATTGAACCCACGGAGGGAAAGTTTCAGAATGGAGGCGTCCTTGTTGATCGGCTCGATATTGAGCCCACCGTACTGGCTCACCAGGGATTTCAGGTCTTTGAATACGAACTTCAGGTTCCGGCCGGTGAATTCTTCCATATTTACCCTGGGATTGGGTACCAGGTGGAAGTTGTACCCTGCCGCCCCGATCTGTTCGCCGAAAAAGAGGGTATCGCTGATTTTAAGGAACGGGGATTTTTCTTCTGATTCCTTGTAGCGGGCGTAATCATATAGTACCGGGTCTTCGACCTCGGCGACAATATGAAATTTTGAGGGCGTCAGGATCTTTACGCTGAATTCAATGTTGATGGGCTGCAGGTGGGCGGTATCCATGATCACCAGGAAGGGATTGTCGCGGTAAAGCTCTTTGGAGATAAAGTTCTCCTCTTCGAAATATGAAACGAAGAAATCCAGGTTTTTAATGGTTCGCTCCGTGAGGGAATAAGAACTCAGCACGCCGATCTCATTTTCGATGTTTTGCTGGTTATTCCTGAAACCCAGACCAATCAGCTGTTGCGGATCAATCGTGTTGTTGCGCTCAGCCTTGATCATTACCGTGGTGGTGACTTCATACACCGGCTTGGTATATTTGTTGAACAGGAATGCGATGATCAGCGCCACGACGATCGTCAGGATGAAGAAATACCAATACCGGTAAAGCTTGAAAAAGAAGGCCTTGTAATCAAAACCTTCTTCTGTATGGGCCTGCTGAATATTTTGATTGAAATCGTTATCCACGGTGATGATTATTTGGTGAAGTATTCGATGAGCAATAAGGTTGTTGTTATAGTGCTGAATATCAACACGTAAGGAAATTCACTGAATGCAAACGGTTTGGCGTTGACCGGTTCGACGTACACCAGGTCATTGGGTTTAAGGTAGAACAAATCGGATTCCAGCATTTTATTGTCGATGAGGTTGAGCCGGTAAGTTCTGGAGCCTTTTTCCGTCTGGCGGATCAGCATGACCCGGTCCCGCTTGGCAAAGTCGGTCATATCTCCCGCCATGGCGATGGCTTCGAAAATGTTGATCTTATCCTGGTAGACAAGATATTTTCCCGGCATCTTGAACTCTCCAATCATGGTGATCCTGAAGTTGGCCAGCTTAACGATGACCACGGTGTTTTTTACATATTCATTCACCCTTCCCTGCAGGATTTCCCGGACTTCATCCACCGTTTTGTTGATGACTTCAACTTTTCCGATCAGGGGGAATTCAATATAGCCGGAATCATTGACCGAATAACTGTTCAGGTAGATGGCGGATTCCGTGTAATAATTATTGTAATTGGCGCTGTTTTCGAAATAGTTTGATTTCTCATCCAGGCTGTTCACTTTGACATAAAGGTCATCGCCGGGATGGATCCTGTATACCGGTACAGAATCATTTTTGAATTCAGACCGTTCTGTTTGCGCATCCGACAGATCCTGCAAATAGCGGATCCGCTTGGTGGAGACGCATGATGAAAACAAGATTGCGGACAATAGCAGGATCAGGGAAGATTTAAACAATATCTGTCTGGAATTCGTCATGGTATCCGGGATCTATAATTGGTTAAAATATGGAACAGTGCGCAAAAGTAATGAAAATCACCATTCGCGCTACATGAGTTTCTGGTAGGTCTGCCACCAGCGGTCGGGGAGGGCGTCCTGGCAGGCCACCTGGTAGTCCTGGTAGGAGCAGGGAACCAGGTGGTGGCGTTCGTACCGTTCGCGGTGCTTGCTGCGGATCGGCACTTCCATCCACCAGCGGTCGCTCTTGCTGCTGTTGAAGAAGACCACCTCGTCCTTAAAGTCCTTCATGGTGACGGTATATTTCACCATATTCCTGCTTTTATCGGGCGGGAACTCCCCTCTGCGGCCGTAAAAGCCTTCAATGAAGTACCAGATCATCTGGCTGGCCAGTTGCGAAGTCTGCGATTGCCGGTCGAGCCGGGGGTTCACCTCGTAAATGCCCAGGGAGCTGAGCTTGTCGCTCAGCCCGGCGTAGCGCATGATCTGGCACATTTCTTCTCCGTAGAATCCGTGCGGGGAGGCGTTGCCGTTGCCGGGGGCGTCCGACATCCGCACGCAGGAGATGTCGACGGTCATCAGGTCGGCGTTGCGGACCATCGGCTCCACTTCTTCCATATCGGCACGGACCATGCCGAGCCGGTAGGTGTCGAAATAAAGATTTTTCATCAGGGTGATGGCCTGCTGGTCGACGAAATAGGTCTGGTAGCCCACATTGGTGTAATTAAAAAGATAATTGGGCTGCTGCAGGATGATGTGGCTCATGTAAGAACGGGAATCCAGGGCTTCTCCCTGGTGGCCCAGGTCGAACTGCGGATCCAGCGCCACGATGTTGATGATCCGGCCCAGCTTTTCATACGCCTTGTACTGGGCGAAGGTAAGGTCCTGACTTCCCCCAAGGATGATGGGAACGATGTTGCGTTCCAGCAACTCGACCAGCACGCTGGTCAGGGCGAAATAGGTATCTTCTGCCGTATGGCCCCGGATGAGGTTGCCCAGGTCGACCATTTTCAGTTTGTAATTGCCCTGGTACAATTTGTAAAACTCCCGCCGGATCAGGTCCGGGGCCAGGCTGCACCCCTGGTTGAGCACGGCATTCCGGTCTTCATCGACGCCGAAGATGGCCAGGTCCGCGTTTTCAAGTGAAGGGAAATCATTGGGCTGGATATATGCCGTCACCACGTCGCCCATGAGCTTTCGCCGGGACTGCCCGGCGTAATGGTACCCTTTTAGTTCTACAGGTTCAAAGTAAATCGAGATATCCATAATCAGAATGACAGTCCAAAAATAACGGATTTGAAAAAGGTCCGTTCCTGAATCGTCTTATTTCTTTTTACGGAAAAAATTTTTTTTGTTCGGATTTTTGGGCGGAGTTGATGCAATTTTTAAACATTCTTCCAAAGTCAGGCTTGCCGGGTCGGTGCCTTTGGGGATCTTAAAGTTCTCTTTTCCTATGGAGATGTACGGGCCAAACCGGCCGTTCTGCACGATGACTTCGGCGTTCTCAGGGAATGTTTTGATGATCCGCTCTTTTTCCAGCCGCCGTTTGGCCTCTATGAGCTCAATGGCCCGGTCCTGGTCGATGGTCGTCGGGTCGTCGCCCTTGGCGAGGGAATAATAGAGGTTTTTGTGCCGGATGTAGGGGCCGAAGCGGCCGACAGAAACCATCATTTCTTCATCTTCAAACCAGCCGACGTTGCGCGGGAAGTTGAACAGTTCCAAAGCGTCTTCCAGGCTGAGGGTTTCAATGGATTGCCCTTTCTGCAGCCCCGCGAAGCGGGGTTTCTCATCGCTTTCGGTTTCGCCGATCTGCACCACCGGGCCGAAACGCCCCAGTTTGACGTAGACATTTTTCCCGGTTTTCGGATCGGTTCCGAGCAGGCGTTCGCCGCTGAACTTACCCGTTTTTTCGATGGTTTCACTGATCTGTTTCTGGAATGGCCCGTAAAAAGACCGGATCATCTCATTCCATGCCTTATTCCCCCGCGCGATCTCGTCGAATTCCTTCTCCACCGTCGCGGTGAAATGGTAGTCGATGATCGATTCGAAATACTGCATCAGGAAGCGGTTGACCAGGATGCCGAGGTCGGTGGGAACGAGTTTGCCTTTCTCGTAGCCGACCTTTTCGTTTTTTGACTGTTCGCTGATCTTCCCATCTTTCAGGGTGAGGAGGCTGAACGGCCTCAGTCCGCCCTCGATGTCTTTTTTCTCCACGTATTCCCGCTTTTGGATGGTGGAAATGGTGGGGGCGTAGGTGGAAGGCCGGCCGATGCCGAGCTCTTCCAGCCTTTTGACCAGGCTGGCTTCGGTATACCGGCGCTGGGGCTGGCTGAAGCGTTGTTCGGCGCGCATTTCCAGCAGGCCGGGCATATCGCCGGCGACAACCGGAGGGAGGATGCCCTTGCCGTCTTCATCCCCTTCATCATCGATCGATTCGCGGTAGACCTTGAGAAAACCGTCGAATTTGATCACCTCTCCCTGGGCGATGAATTCCTCCTTACCCGGGATGGAAGCCTTGATCGTGATCGTGGTCTTTTCCACCACCGCATCGCTCATCTGAGAAGCGATGGTCCTTTTCCAGATCAGTTCGTAGAGTTTTTTCTGCGCGGCGGTGCCGGTGATGGAAGCATTGTTGATGTAGGTGGGGCGGATGGCCTCGTGCGCTTCCTGTGCGCCCTTGGTTTTGGTCGTATACTGCCGTGTTTTCGCGTAATCCTCGCCGTAGATGCGGGTGATCTCTTCTTTGGCCATGGCCAGCGCCATTTTCGAGAGGGTGACCGAGTCGGTACGCATATAGGTGATCAGACCTTCCTCGTACAATTGTTGCGCGATCCGCATGGTGTTGGCCACTGAGAAGCCGAGCTTGCGACTGGCTTCCTGCTGCAGGGTGGAGGTGGTGAACGGCGGGGCGGGTGATTTTTTAGCGGGTTTGGTTTCGACGGAAGTGACCGTGAAGGTTGCCCCGTTGCACGACTCCAGGAATGCCCGGGCTTCCGCCGCAGTTTTGAACCGCACGGGGAACTCGGCTTCAAAGGTATAACGCTGGCCGTTTTTCTGAATGTCGAATAAGGCAATTACCCTGAAGGATGAAACGGCGGTAAAATCACGGACCTCCTCTTCGCGTTCCACGATCAGCCTGACGGCCACCGACTGAACGCGGCCCGCCGACAGCGCCGGCTTGACCTTTTTCCAGAGCAGGGGCGACAGCTCAAAGCCGACCAGGCGGTCGAGCACGCGCCGCGCCTGCTGGGCGTTGACGAGGTTGCGGTCGATCTGCCGCGGATGCTCGATCGCCTCGCTGATCGCCGATTTGGTGATCTCATGGAAGACGATGCGGCGGGTCTCCTCACCATCCAGGCCCAGGGCGTTGACCAGGTGCCAGGAAATGGCTTCCCCCTCGCGGTCCTCGTCAGTCGCAAGCCAGACCACCTCCGCCTCCTTCGCGATCTTTTTCAGATCGCCCACTACCTTCTTCTTGTCCGGCGATACCTCGTAAACGGGCAGGAATCCTTTTTCAATATCCACCCCCAGGCCTTTCTTGGAAAGGTCCATCACATGCCCGAAACTCGACCGCACCACGAAATCCTTCCCCAGGAACCGTTCAATGGTTTTGGCCTTCGCCGGCGACTCAACAATAACCAGGTTTTTGATCATACTGCCATAATTTTAATGCTTCCAGCCACCCTGCCGCCATCTTTCTCGGGCAAAGACCGGGATTTGCGGCGGCAAAAGTACAACTTTTCTTATTAATCGGATTTTTAGGGAAATATACCCGGAGTGTTAATAACTAATTTTAAGGTTTGAGGTTTAAGGTTTAAGTTGGGGCTTTACTTAAAACCCCACTTAAAACCCTAACTTAAACCTTAAACCTCAAACCTTAAAATTTAAACCTAAACATTGGATAGTGCGCGCTCCAGCGAGTCGAACTTATGGTGGTAGTCTTCCATGGAGCGGCGGATGATCTCGCGGGCTTCTTCGGCGCCGAAGACATGGGTGATCACCACGTTGCTTTCCTGTCCGGGGAGGTCTTTGTAGGTGAGGAAGTAATGTTTGAGCCGGTCCACCACGAGCGCCGGAAGTTCACTGATATCGTTGAAATGGCCGTATACCGTGTCGTTGAACAGCACGGCGATGATCTTGTCATCCGACTCATCTTTGTCGATCATCCGGAATCCGCCGACAGGCCTTGACTTCACCAGGATATTCCCGTGTGAGATCTCTTTCTCAGTGAGCACGCATATATCGATGGGGTCGCCGTCGCCCTTGATATTCTGCCGGCCCGATTTCTCCATGCAGAATTCGGCCACGCGGGTGGAGCTGAAGGTCTGCGGAATGAAGCCGTACAACGCCGGAACGACGTTGGAATATTTCTGCGGCCGGTCAATCTTCAGGTAACCCGTTTCCTTGTCGATCTCATATTTTACGGTATCCGTGGGCACCATTTCAATGAACGAGGTTACGATCGAAGGCGCTTCGCGCCCGATATCCACCCCGTGCCAGGGGTGCGACTTGTACCGGAGGCCCATCAGGCGGCCGATCGGATCCATCAGGATGTTTGACATAATTGTGTTTTATTGTTCCAGGTTCCAGAGTTTCAGAGTTCCAGGTTCCAGAGTTCCAGGTTTCTAAATAATGCTTGTCCAACTGTCCAACTGTCCAGTTGTCCAATCTGCTGCAAAGTTAATCATTCCCCCGTTGGTCTGCCGGCCTGCCGGTCGGGATTATCATTCAGGAAGGCTTTCCACCCCGTGAACTTCTTATCCGGTTTGCCGGGATTGTTCTGGAAATGATGGCATAGCGCGGCCGCCAGGCCGTCGGTGGCGTCGAGGTATTCCGGTCCCTGGGCGAATCCCAGGATATTCTGCAGCATCAGGGCGACCTGTTCCTTGGTGGCGCTGCCTCTTCCGGTGATCGATTGCTTGATCTTCCGCGGACTGTATTCAAAGATGGGCACCGTTCGCGACAGTGCGGCGGCCATAGCCACCCCCTGAGCCCGGCCCAGCTTTAACATTGACTGTACGTTCTTGCCGAAAAAGGGGGCCTCAATGGCCAGCTCGTCGGGATGGTATTCTTCGATCAGGGCAACCGTCCGGTCGAATATTTTTTTTAACTTGTCCTCGTGATTGGCATACTGGTGCAACTTCAGCACGCCCATGGTCATCAGGGTGATTTTCCGGTCATCGATGCGGATCACCCCATAGCCCATGATGGTGGTCCCGGGGTCGATGCCCATGATGATCCTTTCTTTCGCCATTCCGTTCCGGTTTGAGTCATGAGAGTACAGAGCGCAAATATACGGAAAACGAGCAACTACCTGATCCGCGCGATCATTATCGCGGCGACCTATGGTTTTATTTACCGGCAGGTGTTTCATCACAGGCGGCTGGATGATGTGTACCGCGCATTCCGGGAATTGGCCGGCCTGGAAGACGCCTGGACCCTGCTGGCGATCGTTGGATTTCTGATGATCCTGAACTGGGGGATGGAGTCGGCCAAATGGCGGCTCCTGGTCCGCCCGATCGAGGAGATCGGCCTGCTGAAATCTTACAAGGCGGTGCTCACCGGGGTTTCCGTGAGCCTGTTCACCCCCAACCGCACCGGCGATTACCTGGGCCGTGTATTCATCCTTGAGAAAGGAAATCACATAGAAGGGATCCTCGCCACCATCATCGGCAGCTTTGCCCAGATCGTGGTGACCCTGGGGCTGGGCTTGTTCGCCTTCCTGGGTTTTGCCGACCGGTACATCAGGATTTCCCCCCAACTGCAGGGATATTTCATTTCCGCGCTCATCTTCCTCGTACCCATCGCGGTATTCCTCACCTTGCTGTTTTATTTCCGGATCGGGCTGCTCACCGGGGTGGTCAAAAGGTTCATACCCGGGAAGTGGGCGCGCTTTTCGGCTTATGGCGAGGTCTTCTCCCGCTATTCTTCCCGGCAGCTGCTTTCTGTGCTCCTGCTGTCCTTTATCCGCTACGCCATCTACAGCATGCAGTTTATCATACTCCTGAGGCTTTTCGGCGTGTCGCTGCCGCCGGCCGAGGCGATGATCCTGATCCCGGTCATTTACCTGGTGATGACGCTGGTCCCTTCGGTGGCCCTGGTTGACCTGGGCGTCAGGGGATCCGTTTCGCTGTATGTGATCGGGATGTATTTCAGCCGCCACGATCCGGGGATCCCTTATTCCGATCTGGCCATCCTCGCCGCCTCTGCCATGATATGGCTGATCAACCTGGTCATCCCCGCCATACTGGGGACGTTTTTCGTCTTCCAGCTGAAATTTTTCAGGAAATGACACCCACGGAAATTGCAGCATGCCTTTTTCTTCTGGCGGTCCCAACGATCTCCTACCTGGTTATTTTATCCATATTAACCCGGGGATGGTATCAAAGAAATGAGCATCGGGCCCAGGCAGGTTTGAGGGAAGGTGATTTGCCGCAGGTCACGGTCGTCATTGCCGCACGGAATGAAGAGGAAAACCTTCAAAACATTCTGGGGGACCTGGCCGGCCAGGACTATCCGCAGGGCCTGATGGAAGTCATCGTGGTGAATGATGGCTCCTCCGACGCCACGGAACGGATTGCCCGCTCCTTCATCGAATCCGGGGGCCTGGAGAACTTCCGGCTGATCGACTCCATCAGCGACTACGGGAACAAGAAAAACGCCCTGGCCGCAGGTATTTCCGCCGCACACGGTGCGGTGATCCTGACCACTGATGCCGACTGCAGGGTCGGAAAAGGCTGGATTACCGCCATGGCCGGGTGTTTCAGGGATACGCACACAGCCATGGTCGCCGGCCCGGTGGCCCTGGATCCCGTTCAGGGTTTGACAGGGCGGTTCCAGGCGCTGGAGTTCCTGGGGCTGGTGGCCTCGGGGGCCGGTGCGGCGCTGGCCGGACATCCTTTTCTGTGTAATGGCGCCAGCCTGGCTTACCGGAAAGCGGCCTTTCAAGAAGTCGATGGTTTTTCCGGGAATGATAACTACCGCTCCGGGGATGATGTTTTTCTAATGCACAAGATCAAGAAACATTTCGGAAATCATTCCATTTTATTTTGCAGGGACGAACAGGCACTGGTTCATACCCGTCCGGTGTCCGGCATCCAGGCGTTTCTCCGGCAGCGGGCGCGCTGGGCCTCGAAAAGCCCCGGCTACCGGGATGCCTTCTCACTCTGGGTGGCCGGGATCGTATTTACTTTCTGCCTGGCAGTGCTGTCCGCTTTTTTTGCAGGATTCTTCCATCCCCGCTTCTTTTTAGCCGCCGCCGGGATGATCGTTCTGAAAATGATCGCCGATCTGCCCCTGTTGCTGGGGATCACGAGGTTTACAGGCCAGGAGCGACTGATGCACGGCTATATCTTCTTCCAGTTGATCTACCCGGTGTACGTTATCATTGCAGCAATCCTCAGCATCTTCCGCCGAAAATCATGGTAATCTTTAATTCCAGCCCGGATCGGTGGAACTTTGGAACTTTGGAACTGTGGAACCCTGGAACTAAATAATGAGCATCGCATCACCATACGTGAAGAAGCGGTACTTCTTCTGTATGGCTTCCTTGTATGCATCCATCATGAATTCGAAGCCTGAGAAGGCCGACGCCATCATGAGCATGGACGACATGGGCATGTGCAGGTTGGTGATCATGGCGTCGGCGACGGTAAATTCGTAGGGCGGGAAGATGAACTTGTTTGTCCAGCCGCGGTAGGGCTTCACTTTTCCGCTGATGGAAACCGCCGTTTCCAGCGCTTTCATGGTGGTGGTGCCGACAGATATGATTTTATGCCGGTTTTCCTTGGCATGATTGATGATCTTAGCGGCGGCTTCTTCGATCAGGACCTCTTCCGAGTCCATTTTATGCTTGGTGAGGTCTTCCACTTCGATGGTGCGGAAATTGCCCAGGCCGACATGGAGCGTGATTTCGGCGAAGGAGATCCCTTTGAGCTCCATGCGTTTCATCAGCTCCCGGCTGAAGTGCAGGCCGGCGGTAGGCGCGGCCACGGCGCCTTCGTGCTTGGCGTAGATGGTTTGGTAGCGCATGTCGTCGAGCGGCTCGACAGGACGTTTGTGGATCTTGGGCAGCGGCGTCTGGCCGAGCTCCGTGATCGTCTTTTTGAAGTCCTCGTAAGGGCCGTCGAAGAGGAACCGCAGGGTCCTTCCGCGGGAGGTCGTATTGTCGATCACTTCGGCCACCAGGTTGTCGTCATCACCGAAATAGAGCTTGTTCCCGATCCGGATCTTGCGGGCCGGGTCGACAAGCACGTCCCAGAGCCGGGATTCCCGGTTCAGTTCGCGCAGCAGGAACACCTCGATCTTCGCCCCGGTTTTCTCCTTGGTCCCGTAAAGCCGGGCGGGAAACACCTTGGTGTTGTTGATCACGAAGACATCTCCGTCACTGAAATAATCAAGTATGTCTTTGAATTCTTTGTGCTCAATCGTGCGGTTTTTGCGGTTAAGAACGATGAGCTTCGACTCATCCCTGTTCTCCTGCGGCCGGTCAGCGATCAGTTCTGCGGGTAAGTGAAATTTGAATTGAGAGAGTTTCATAGTTTGTTAAGAAAAGCAGTGCAAAATTACTCATAACGAGGGCCATTGTCAAGTAAGGTAGATTCCCTTAAACGGGTAAATTAAAGCCAATTCCCTGACAATAGCCTATCTACGCAAAGCTTTCTTAACGAAAAAATTAAAAAAAAGTTCATCAGCACTTAATAACCAGTTCACAAAGGTATATTTCCGTCTTCTTTTCCGATAAATTCTTCCAGATTTTGCACAGGGACGGAGTCGCGCACATCAAAATCACCGATGCGTGTGCGGCGCAGCGCAGATAAATAAGCTCCGGTGCCCAGCGTTTCCCCGAAGTCGCGGGCCAGGGCCCGGATATAGGTGCCCTTGCTGCAGCGCACCCGGAAATCCACTTCCGGCAGCGCGATGCGGGTGATCTCAAACTCGTGAATGATAACGGGGACGGGCGCCAGGGCGATATCTTTTTCTTTACGGGCGAACTCATAAGCGCGTTTTCCATCGATCTTCTTGGCGGAATACAGGGGAGGAACCTGCATGATTTCGCCGGTCAGGCTTTGGGCCGAGGCCAGGATCATTTCCGATTTCACAGTGTCGATTTCGCATTTCGCAGTGATTGCAGATTCGGTATCGTAAGAAGGCGTTGTCGCACCGATCACGAATGTACCGGTATATTCCTTGTCGAGGTCCATGAACCGGTTGATCTGTTTGGTCATACCCCCGGTACAGATCAGCAGCAGGCCGGTGGCTTTCGGGTCGAGCGTTCCGGCGTGGCCCACCTTAAGCCGGGCGCCCGTGATGCGCTTCAGCATGAACCGGATCTTGTTCACCACGTCAAAGGAGGTCCAGTCGAGGGGTTTATCGATCAATAAAAGTTCTCCCTTGATGAAATCGAATGGCATCATGTGTTTTAAATCTTAATTCCCATTAATATAAAAATCCGAATAACCAGAGCGGGAAAGCATTATCTGCGGGGTACTCAATACCGTCTTTCACAACATGGGCATTGGATGATCCTTTAATCTGCCGGCCATCTTTACCGGCGCCCACAATTTCAAATAAATACCTTCCATCCACTTCAAAATCTGCGGTGGAGGGCTGAGTGATCCGGTGTGTATTGGAAACCTGGTTCAAGAAGAATGTTTCGCGCACGGTACCCACTGACGGAAGGTTTTCTGCCAGGGCATAAAGAAGGTTCGAATTGTTCAGGAATATTTTTTCGGGCTTTTGCAAAGTGGCAATACTGGTACCGGAGGGATACAGCAACCTGATAAGGCGGGCTTCCTCAAGGAAATATAAATAGTTGGCAATGGAATTTCTATGAATCTGGCTTTTCTCGGCAAGTTTGACAATATTTGGCTTGAAGGGGACCTGTTGGGCAATGATGTAGATGAGCTGCAGCATTTTCTTGGCGTTCCTTATATCGAAGCCTTTTAATTCAGCCATATCGCTTTCGACGACCTGCCTGACCAGTTGCCTCAATCGGGTGTGATATCCGGCTTTATCTTCATGATAAAAAGGTAAATAGCCATTCGCCAGGTAATCATTAAAGTGCGCCAGCGGCCTGAAGTTGTCCGGAAAAATATCCCTGACCTTGTCCTTGTTTTTTAACATCAATTCCAGTGGGATGGCCTCAACATCAGTCAATCTGTTCATTTTCAGGTATTCCCTGTATGACAACCCTGTCAGCTCATACATTATAGCTCTGCGGCTGAGATCGGCTTCCTGCCTGGAGATATCAATGATGGATGAACCGGTAAAAATGATTTGCAGATCGCCGTACCGATCATGAAGGTTTTTGATTTCACGGGCCCAGTCCGGGTATTTGTGAACCTCATCAAGGACCAGTATTTTACCTCCCTTTTGATAAAAATCATTTCCCGAGTCGAGCAGGGAATGTCGGGTGAAATAAATGTCATCTAAGGTTAAATAAACCCCTTTTGAAGAAGAAATACCCTGAAGATGAAGCCATTGCAGTAAGAGCGTCGTTTTGCCGGTCCCCCTTGCGCCTTTAATGCCAATGAGCCTGTTATTCCAGTCAATATCCCGAAATAAGTATCTTTTGAATTCCAGGGATACTTCCCTGACCAGCTTATCCGATATGTTCAGAAGTGCTTCCATTGCACATTTATTTGTGCAAATATACATAAATATGCACATACAGATGTGCAAAAATGATAAATATATTTTGGGAATCTATCCTTTTACCCCAGCACAATGGCGACAATTCCAATCACGGCGCAGTACACCGCGAACCAGACCAGTCCGCCTTTCTTTACGATGCCGATCATGGCTTTGCAGGCGAGCAGGCCGGAGATGAAGGCAGTGACAAAACCGATGGTCAGGGGCAGAAAACCGATCTTTTCCATGCCGGCGAAGCCGACGTCGTAAAAATCCTTTGCGTTGGCGCCAATAATGGGGACCAGCACCATCAGGAAAGAGAAGCGGGTTACCTGTTCGCGCTTGTTGCCCAGCAGCAGGCCTGCTGAAATGGTGGCTCCCGAACGGGAGATCCCCGGCAGCACCGCGATGGCCTGGGCAATGCCAATGATGAAGCCGTCGAGGAAGCCAATGTCGCGGGTGTTTTTTCTCCGGATATAGGTTGAGCTTAACAGGGCTGCGGTGATCAGCAGCATCGTCCCCACAAAAACCACCCTGCCTTCGAAGAACTGCTCGATCTCCTCCTTGAAGAACAATCCCAGGAAGATCACCGGGATCATGGAGATGAGCAGTTTTACGGTGTATTTCGCGGAATCATTCCATTTCAGCGACAGGGAATCGGTGAACAAGGTCAGCAGGTCTTTTCTGAATACGACGATCGTGCTCAGAACCGTCGCGCCGTGCACCACCACCGTAAAGAGAAGGGTGTCTTTGGCTTCGATGCCGAACAGCGCCTTGCCCAGTTCGAGGTGTCCGCTGCTGCTGACCGGCAAAAATTCCGTTAGGCCCTGCAGCAGACCGAGGATGAAGGCTTCAAGCCAGGTCATAAGTGGGATGGATCAGGCGGTTTAGTCTTTCGGCTTTTTCATGATGGCGAAGATCTCGACCACGTAACCGGCCAGGATCAGGATGGGTGCCAGGGTCATGCGCCTGAAGTTGAAGATGTCGTAACTGAACACGTTCGGATCGTCCGATCCGCCGCCGATCATCAGTAAAAAACCCAGCACGATGAGCCCGAGGCCTATGAGCAGCAGGCGGTAGTTTTCCTTCCCGAAGGCAAATCCCGCGCGGGATTCCGGCTCGGCGGGCCGGGCGGCCTGGCTTTTTTCCTTAACAGCGGTCTTTTTCAGTCCAACCATCTTTAAATAATTTAGAGTACAAAACTAATATATTACCTGATTCAATTTCAAGCCCGCATGCAAATCGTGCTGGCAACAGAGCGACAAAGCATCAAAGCATCAGAGCATCAGAGCATCAAAGCATCAAAGCATCAGAGCATCAGAGCATCAGAGCATCAAAGCATCAGAGCATCAGAGCATCAAAGCATCAAAGCATCAGAGCATCAGAGCAACAGAGCATCAGAGCAACAGAGCATCAGAGCATCAGAGTTACAGAGCATCAAAGCAACAGAGCATCAAAGCATCAGAGCATCAGAGCATCAAAGCAACAGAGCATCAAAGCATCAAAGAGCAGTTACCGGATCTTAAATCGAAAAATTCCCAATGAACACTTAAACCTTAAACCTCAACACTAATGATAGAGTTCGTCTTCTTTCATCCGGATGTATCTTCTGACGGCGAACCAGGTGCTGATCCACGAGAGGAAGATGCCGGTGAAGATCACCAGGGCAAACACGGCCAGGTACAGGTACAGGTCGTAAAAACCGATCAGTTCGGGCACCTCCCGCATCAGGAAGTATAGGATGACCGACAGCAGGATGATGGCCAGCAGGGCGCTGATCAGCCCCTGCATCACTCCGCGGGCGATGAACGGCCTGCTGATGAAGCCCCGCGTGGCGCCCACCAGCTTCATGGTGCGGATGATGAACCGGCGGGCGTAAACCGACAACCGGATCGTATTGTTGATGAGGGCGATGGCGATCAGCAGCAGCAGGGCACTGAAGCCCAGCAACACCATGCTGATCCGCTTGAGGTTCCGGTTGAGCAGGTGAACGAGGGATTTCTGGTAAAAGACTTCCTTTACCGAGACTTCGTTCATCAGGCGGTGTTCGATGGCTTCCAGGCTGTCGACATTGCCCCAGGCGGCTTTCAGGCGCAGGTCAATCGACGGGGGGAGCGGGTTGTACCCCAGGAAATCGATGAACTCTTCGCCCAGCTCTTCGGTGAGCTCGCGGGCGGCTTCCTCCGGGGAAATGTACACGGAAGACTTGACGAACGCCGAAGCGTCCAGTCTCTTCTGTAACGCGATGATCTCTTCCGTCGCGGCATCTTCCTTGATATATACCCGGAACCCGATATTCTCCTTCACATAATCGGAGAGTTTCCGGGCGTGCAAAACCACCAGCGCCAGCAGGCCGAGCATGAGCAAAACCAGCGTGATGCTCACCACCGTGGTGGCCACGCTGGAATGGTACCTTCGCCGGGCATAGCGCTCTTCAGGATTTCTCATGCGACGAAGATACCAAATTTCCGGAACAGCCCTTCCCGTTATTTTTAATAACTTCGCAGCCGCAAAAGACTTTAGCAACAACACACTGAACGGATTATGGAGTATAATTTCAGCGAAATCGAGCAGAAATGGCAGAAATTCTGGCGGGAGCAAAAGACCTTCAGCGCGTCGAACCGCTCTGAGAAGCCCAAGTACTACGTGCTGGACATGTTCCCGTATCCTTCGGGCGCTGGCTTGCACGTTGGCCATCCGCTCGGGTACATCGCCTCTGACATCTTCGCCCGTTTCAAACGCCTGCAGGGCTTCAACGTACTCCATCCGATGGGCTTCGACGCCTATGGCCTTCCCGCTGAGCAATACGCCATCCAGACCGGCACCCATCCCGCCGTAACGACGGAGAAAAACATCGCCCGATACCGCGAACAACTCGACCGCATCGGGTTTTCGTACGACTGGGACCGGGAAGTGGTCACCAGTGATCCGTTTTACTACAAATGGACCCAGTGGACCTTCATCCGGCTTTTTGAGCACTGGTACGACAAGGATACAGGCAAAGCGCAACCCGTCAGTTTACTTACTGATCGCTTCGCCGCCGCAGGCAACACGGCCGTTAACGCCGCCTGCGACCCGATCGAACCTTTTTCGGCGGACCAATGGAACGCCATGACGGAGAAGGAACAACAGCAGGTGCTGATGAATTACCGACTGGCCTATCTTTCCGACACCTGGGTGAACTGGTGCCCGGCCCTGGGCACGGTCCTGGCCAATGACGAAGTGAAGGACGGGTTTTCCGAGCGGGGCGGTTTCCCGGTGGAACGGAAACAGATGAAGCAATGGTCGCTGCGGATCACCGCCTACGCCCAGCGCCTGCTCGATGGCCTGGAAAACGTCGACTGGCCCGAGTCGCTCCGGGAAGTCCAGCGCAACTGGATCGGACGCTCCGAAGGAGCCGCGGTTTATTTTCAGTTGGCAGCTGGCAGTTGGCAGTTGGCATTAAAAAAGAACTC
Organism: uncultured Bacteroidales bacterium; assembly: GCA_964489545.1. GTDB lineage: Bacteria > Bacteroidota > Bacteroidia > Bacteroidales > JAGOPY01 > JAGOPY01. Next base: position 34,013 of record CAZAZE010000011.1, on the reverse strand, counting down.
AGAACTCAAAACTCAGAACTCAGAACTCAAAACTCAGAACTCAGAACTCAAAACTCATATCGAAGTCTTCACCACCCGCCCGGACACCCTGTTCGGTGCGACGTTCATGGTGCTGGCCCCGGAGCATGAGCTGGTGCCGCTGATCACCGCACCGGAGCGAAGGGAAGCTGTAACGGAATATGTAGAATGGGCCAAAAACCGGTCGGAGCGCGACCGCATGACCGAAGTGAAACGCATTACGGGGGAATTCACCGGAGCTTACGGGATCAACCCGCTGACCGGCCAGGAGATCCCGATCTGGGTGGCCGACTACGTGCTGGCGGGCTATGGCACCGGCGCCATCATGGCTGTGCCGGCTCACGACAGCCGCGACTTCGCCTTCGCGCGCCATTTCGGGCTGCCCATCATCCAGGTGGTGGCCAAAGAAGGCGAAACACCTTCCGATCCGCATCAATGGCCCGAATCATACGATGCCAAGGAAGGTTTTATGATCAATTCGGGTTTCATCAGCGGGATGCCGGTCAGGGAAGCCATCCGGGCGACCATCCGGAAGATCGAAGAGATGCAGGCCGGTTACGGAACGGTCAACTACCGCCTCCGCGACGCCATCTTCAGCCGCCAGCGTTACTGGGGCGAGCCGTTCCCGATATATTACCGCGATGGGATGCCCTACCCGCTGGATGACCGCCAGCTGCCGCTGACCCTGCCCGAGGTGGATAAATATTTACCGACAGAAAGCGGCGAGCCACCGCTGGCCCGCGCGAAAAACTGGGCCACGGAGGAAGGCTGGCCGCTGGAGACCAATACCATGCCCGGTTTCGCCGGTTCGAGCGGATATTACCTGCGCTATATGGACCCCGGGAACAATGAGGCCTATTTTTCAAGAGAAGCCAATGAATACTGGCAGGACGTCGACCTGTACATCGGCGGCGATGAGCACGGAACCGGCCACCTGATCTATTCCCGGTTCTGGAATATGTTCCTCTACGATATCGGGCTGGTATGCAAAGCCGAACCGTTTAAAAAACTCATCAACCAGGGTAAAATACAGGGAAGGAGCAGCTTCGTCTACCGGATCAACGGGACCAATACCTTCGTTTCGTACAACCTGAAAGACCAGTACGACACGTCGCGCCTCCATGTGGATATTGAGATGGTCGACAACGATGTCCTGGATATGGAAGCGTTCCGGAAATGGAGGCCTGATTTCGCAGAGGCCGAATTCATCCTGGAAGACGGGAAATACATCTGCGGATGGGAGATCGAGAAGATGTCGAAATCCAAGCACAACGTGCAGAGCCCCGACGATCTCATCCACCGCTATGGCGCCGACACGCTGCGCATGTACGAGATGTTCCTGGGGCCGATAGAGCTTTCCAAACCCTGGGACACCAAGGGGATTGAAGGGGTTTTCCGTTTCCTGAAGAAATACTGGCGGCTGTTCCAGGATGAAAGCGGAGACTTCCGCCTGTCGGATGAGGCGCCTTCACCCGCGGAACTGAAAGTGCTACACAGGACCATCCAGAAGATTCGGACCGACATCGAGCGTTTTTCTTTCAACACCGCGGTCTCTACGTTCATGATCTGCGTGAACGAGCTGACGGACCTGAACTGCCGCAAGCGCGCGGTTCTCGAGCCACTGAACATACTGATTTCGCCCTTCGCGCCGCACCTGGCCGAAGAGATCTGGCAACTGGCCGGGCATCGGGATAGCATTTCCTATGCCGCCTTCCCCGAATTCCGCAAGGAATTTATCGCCGAAAATACGTTTAACTACCCGGTTTCGTTTAATGGTAAGATGAGGTTCCAGCTGGAACTGCCGTTGGGCATCACCCCTGCGGAGGCGGAAGCCGCCGTCGTCGCGGCGCCGGAATCGCAAAAATGGCTGTCCGGCGGCCCGCCGAAGAAGGTGATCTTCGTCCCGGGAAAGATCATCAACATCGTGATTTAGAAGTGTTGAGGTTTAAGGTTTAAGGTTTAAGTTCGGGCCTGTTTTTTTAAGTGTTAAGGTTTAAGGTTTAAGGTTTAAGTTCGGGCTACTTTTATAATTGTGATATGAGTCTTTTATTAAATAAATATTATTCCCGAACTAAAACCTTAAACCTTAAACCTCAACACTTCATTGTGCTGGCTTTGTTATTGCTACCCATATTTGTCATCAGTCAGGGTTCTTTCAGGAAGGCGGAAAATGATGCCTTCCAGCGGGGGGAATTCCTGAAATACCGGGTTTTCTATGACTCGTGGATGACGAGCTGGCTGACTGCGGGTTACGGGACAATGGAGATCGATCCGGAATGGGCCGTAATCAACGGAAGGGAGACGTATCACATTACAGTTACCGGGACTTCCGCAGGCTTGTTCAACCTCTTTTACAAAGTCCGCGACCGCTTTGAATCCTACCTGGACCGGCAGGCCCTGATGTCGCTTAAATTCATCCGGAGGACCCATGAAGGCAACTATAAACGGAACGATGACGTCGTATTCGACCACAAAAACCTGAAAGCCACCAGCACACGGGCGGTCAAAGACATCACTCCGTATGTCCAGGACATGGTCTCCGCCTTTTATTACGTCCGGACCTGGGATTTCAGCGATGCCCGGGAAAATGACCGATATTACCTTGATTTTTTCCTGGATGATTCGTTGTACCACAGCGAGATAATATTCCTGGGCCGTGAAAACATCAAAACGGATTTTGGCAGGATCGACTGCCTTAAGTTCAAGCCCAGGGTGGCCAGCGGGGAGATATTCCAGGAGCAGTACCCGATGGAACTGTGGGTGACCGACGATAGGAACAAGATCCCCGTGATGATCCGCTCTGCGGTCATCATCGGCTCGGTGAAGATAGAGCTGATCGGGTACCAGGGCCTGCGGTGGCCCCTGGGAGAATGAACTCTGGCACAGATTTGGTTCTGCAATTTTGCGGCATCCGGCGAGAGCTCCGGATTTCTTCATTAACTTTAGTCATTTATTACATCACGCCATGCAAAAATCACTTATCATGCTCATGATCCTCGGAATTTCGCTGTCGAATGCCCTGGGACAGGGGCCGTACGATGTTCAGTGGAAAGAGGTCGAAACCCTGGTCCGCAAAGGCCAGCCCCAATCCGCGCTTAAAATTGTGGAAGATATCTACGCCGCCTCCCGGCTGGAGAACAATGCGCCGGAGTTCCTCAAAGCGGCGCTGTACCAGATCAAACTCCGGGCCGACTACCAGGAGGACTTTATGGAAACGAGCCTGGCGCAGATCAGCGGTGAACTGCCGGATGCCCAGCCTCCCCTGAAGCAGATCCTGCATTCCATCCGGGCGGAGCTTTACTGGAGATATTACCAGGGCAACCGCTATCTCTTCCTTGACCGCACCCGGATGACCACGCCCGACCTGGCCGACATCAAAACCTGGGATCTGGAAACCCTGATCGGCGTTGTGGGGGAAGATTACCGGTCGTCGCTCTCTTCGGCGGAGCTGCTCCGGCAGACCCGCCTCAGTGGTTTTGATCCGATCCTGGTCAAAGCGGAGGGCTCTGAACTGTACCGGCCGACGCTGTATGATTTCCTGGCCCACAGGGCGGTGGATTTCTTCATGAATGATGAGCCGGGCATCACACGGCCTGCCGCAGCGTTCAACCTGGACAAGGAAGAGTACTTCCGGCCTGCCGCGCAGTTTTCACTCCTGGCTTTGCCGGAAGAAGCCGGTAATGACGAGTTCAAATTGCAGGCCATGATGATCCTCAGGGATCTGATCGCTTTCCACCTCCTCGATGAAGACCCCGCCGCGCTGATCGACGCCGATCTCAAAAGGCTGCGTTTCGTGCTCCTGAATTCCGTCTTTCCGGAGAAATACCAAGCCTTCCTGGCCGCGCTGAACGACCTCCGGGAGCGTTATTCCGGCAATATGGCCGTGGCTGATGTATTCCATGAGATCGCCCTGGAATACTACCGCCGGGGCGAGCAATACAACCCGTTCCTTTCCGACCGTCATCGCTGGGACCTGAAGACCGCAAAGGAAACCTGCGAGTCGGCCATCAACGGGTATCCGGGGACGAACGGCGCCCGGAATTGCATGGTCCTGCTGAACAGCATACTGGAGCCTTCTCTTAATCTGCAGTTCCCCGATGCGAACCTTCCCGGGAAGCCTTTCCTGGCTTCACTCAGCTATAAGAATATTCCCGAAGTTCATTTTCGCGTGGTCCGGATCGATCCCGATGAATTCCGTTCCCTGAGGATGAAGGAACAAGGAGAACCCCTGGTGGATCGCTACAAGCGCCTGGTCCCCGAAAAGGAATGGAGCCAGAAACTGCCGGATGAGGGAGATTTGCAGGATCATAACGTCAAGGTGAGCATTCCGGCCCTGGGAGATGGGTTTTATCTCCTGATGGCCGCTCCGGACCCGGCGCTCAATTCAAAAAGGTCCGTCATCGCTTATGCTCCGTTCTGGATGACCAGCATCAGTTATATCAGCTCGGGCGGCAGGGACGGCGAACCGGTGGTGATCGATGTTCTGGACCGGCAGAAAGGGACGCCTTTAAAAGGCGTCAGGGTGAGCACCTTCACCCAGGAATATGATTACCAGACCCGGACCTATGGCGTCAAAGCGCTGGAATCCTATCTGACCGACGATACGGGAAGGATCAGCATTCCCGCGCACACCAGCGCCTCCAAATCGTTCTACATCGATTTCTCCCGTGGCAATGACCGGTACCTCACCAGCAATTACTTCTATGTTTATCCCGCCCCGCGGGAGGAACAGGCCCGCAACATCACCCACTTCTTCACCGACCGTTCCATCTACAGGCCGGGCCAGACCATCTACTTCAAGGGAATCGTCCTCAAAAAAACCGGAGAAAAGCATGAAATCATACCCGGGGAATCCTCTACCGTTACTCTTTATGACGCCAACCATCAGAAAGTCTCTGAATTATTGCTGACTACCAATGATTTTGGCTCTTTCCAGGGATCCTTCACCCTGCCTCAGGGCGTACTGACCGGTGAAATGAGCCTGGAAAATCCCTGGGGAAGGATCTCATTTTCTGTGGAAGAATACAAGCGGCCGCGTTTCCGTGTGGAGATCGATTCGCTGGAAGGGAATTACAAGCTCAACGAAACCGTCAGCGTGAATGGCAAAGCCCTGAACTATTCCGGCAACCCGGTTGACCGGGCGGCAGTTTCCTTCCGGGTGGTGCGCACCGCCCGCTTCCCAGTTTGGCGCGACTGGTGGAGCTGGTTCCCCTCAATGCCCGAAACGGAGATCATCAGCGGACAAACCACCACGGCTGCGGATGGCTCCTTTAACTTCACATTTGAAGCCATTCCCGACCTGGCCGTGGAACGGAAATTCCAGCCGGTGTTCAGTTACCGGATCTATGTCGATGTGACGGACATCACCGGAGAGGTGCGTTCCGCCGAGGAGCTCGTTTCCGTCGGTTACCAGGCCCTGCTGATCGACGCCCGCATTCCCGAAAAGCTCGACCTGAACGGTAAAACCGGGTTCACACTGGCCGCTACCAATTTGAATGGCAGGCCTGTGCAGGCCGAAGGTACGCTGACCATCTTCCCGCTCCAGTCGCCCGGCCGGCTGATCCGCGATTGGCGAGGCGACCGGCCCGATATGTTTGTCATCGGCCGGGAGGAATTCCTGAAACTCTTTCCCAACGAGCTTTACAGCAATGAGAACGATCCGGAAACCTGGCCGCGCAAAGCGCCGGTGTACACGATCGGTTTCAATACCGCCGAATCCGCTTCATTCGCCATCGGGGAGATGGCGGCATGGGAGCCGGGAACCTACCTGGCCCTGATCGAGTCGAAAGACGCCTTCGGCGATACGGTCAGCGTCAAGAAGTACATCACCGCGTTTCATGCTGCAGGAAAGGAAATGCCGGTGGAACAATCGTTCTGGCATGCAGTGATCAAAAATGAAGGCGAGCCCGGCGAGACGGCCGTCATCCTGGCCGGAACGGCCGAGAAGAACGCCCGCCTGCTTTTTGAGGTGGAGAACAGAGGCCGGGTGATCGAACAAAAATGGGTCGAACTGAGCGAAGAGATCCGGAGATTCGAAGTGCCCATCCGGGAGGAATACCGGGGGAACTTCTTCATCAACCTGGTTCTGGTAAAAGAAAACCGCAGCTACAGGCATACGGAGAAGATCACCGTGCCCTACACCGACAAGACGCTGGACATCAGCCTGGAGACCTTTCGCGATAAATTGATACCCGGGCAGGATGAAGAATGGCGGATCCGCGTGACCGGCGCCAAAGGTGATCTGATGGCGGCAGAAATGCTGGCGTCCATGTACGATGCTTCCCTGGACGCCTTCCGGGAGCACGCCTGGTCATTCGACCTTTATCCCATGAGATATGCCGTTCGGGGCTGGGAAACCACGCAGGCCTTCGGCGCGGCGGTCACCAATCGTGTGTTTCCCAGGCAGGACAGGGAAATCACGCCGGTCTCCCGGGAATACGACCGGCTGAACTGGTTTGGCTTCGATTACTACGGCTCACCCTATCCATACCGCGGCGGCAGGCTGATGATGAAGAGCCTGGACGGCATGCCCGGGATGGCGCAGCAGGCGGAAGCCATGGAAGATCGCACGGAAGCGGAACCGGCGGAGGAAGTGGTTGTCGCGACTGCCGGGCAAGCTGTTCCGGAAAAAGAGCCGGATGTCCCCGTGAGAAGGAATTTTGCGGAAACAGCCTTCTTCTTCCCCTCCTTAAAAACCGATGAGCATGGAGATATCATCCTGAAATTCTCAGTCCCTGAGTCGCTTACCGCCTGGAAGCTCATGATGCTGGCTCACACCACAGATTTAAAAGCCGGATACCTGGAGCAGGACGTGGTTACCCGCAAAGATCTGATGGTGATGGCCAACGCGCCGCGATTCTTCCGCGAGGGCGACCGCATCGCCTTCAGCGCCAAGGTCGTTTCCATGACAAAGGAAATCCTCAAAGGGCAGGTCACTGCGGAGTTTTTCAATGCGCTGACCATGCAGCCGGTCGACGAAATGCTGGGCAACGAGATCAGGCGGCAGTCGTTCTCGGTGGCCGCCGGCGCAAGCCAGGTAATCTACTGGCAGATCAGCATCCCGCAGGGCCTGGAAGCCATTGTGTGCCGGGTGAAAGCGGTTTCCGGCGATTTCGCCGACGGGGAGGAGTTCCTGGTCCCGGTGCTCCCAAACCGCATGCTGGTGACCGAAAGCCTGCCCCTGCCCATCAGCGGCAAAGGAATGAAGGAATTCAAGTTCTCCCGGCTGGTTAATTCCGGGAAATCAGCCTCATTGAAGAACTACCGGCTGACATTAGAGTTTACTTCCAATCCCGCCTGGTATGCCGTTCAGGCCCTGCCTTATCTGGCAGAAAACCAGCATGAAAGCGCCGATAACCTGTTTGCACGGTATTATGCCAATTCACTGGCATCGTTCATCGCCAACGCCAATCCCAAAATCCTGCAGGTCATCGAAGCATGGAAGGCCCTCAGCCCGGACGCATTTCTTTCCAACCTCGAAAAGAACCCGGAACTTAAATCTGTTTTATTGCAGGAAACACCCTGGGTCATGGAAGCCCGGAACGAATCCGAGCGGAAAAAGCGGATTGCCCTGTTGTTTGATCTGAACCGGATGGCCGGCGAGCAGGAGGTTGCACTGAGAAAGCTGCAGCAGATGCAGGCGCCCAATGGCGGATGGTCGTGGTTCGATGGGATGCCCGATAATCGTTATATAACGCAGCTGATCGTGACGGGTATCGGCAAATTGCAGCACCTGGGCGTCATCGACCTGAAGAAAGACCAGGAACTGGTCAATATGGTCCGCCGGGCGATGATCTACCTGGACGAACGGGCCCGGGAAGATTATGAAAAGATCAGGGAGTACAGCGGTGATAAGGTGGGGGAAAACCATCTGAGCGCCATCCACGTGCAATATCTTTATGCACACAGCTTCCTTAAGGATTTCCAGGAGGTCAGCCCATCCGGCCGGGAATCCTTCCGGTATTTCCAGGAGCAGGCTTCACTCTACTGGCTGCAGCAAGGAAAGTACGTCCAGGGGATGATTGCCCTGGCGTTGCACCGGTTTGGCATCAAAGACATCCCGATGCAGATCATCACTTCACTCAGGGAGAATTCCTTGAAATCAGAAGAAATGGGGATGTACTGGCGTGATCTGGCCGGGTTCTACTGGCATGAGGCGCCGGTAGAGCGGCAGGCCATGATGATCGAAGCGTTCGGGGAGGTGGCCGGCGACAATGCCGCGGTGGAAGAGATGAAGATCTGGCTGCTGAAGCAAAAGCAGACGCAGGACTGGAAATCGACGCGGGCCACGGCCGACGCGGTTTATGCCTTGCTGTTGCGGGGAACGGATCTGCTCGCCAGCGACGAACTGGTGCAGGTCACGGTTGGATCCGAGCCGGTTGATCCCCTGAGCCTCGACGGGGTGCAGGTGCAGGCCGGTACCGGTTATTTCCAGGCCAGCTGGCAGGGGGCCGACATCAAACCGGAAATGGGCAATGTGAAGGTAGAGAAAAAAGATCATGGCGTGGCCTGGGGGGCATTGTACTGGCAATATTATGAGCAGCTTGATAAGATCACCCCGGCGAAGACGCCGCTTTCCATCGAAAAAGAGCTCTATGTCAGATATAACACCCCGGACGGCCCGGAATTGGTGAAGGTGGCGGAAGAAACAAGCCTGAAGACCGGCGACAGGGTGATCTCCAGGATCATTATCCGGGTCGACCGCGACATGGAGTACGTCCACATGAAAGACATGCGCGCCGCGGCTTTTGAGCCGGTGGAAGCCATCTCGGGATACCGCTACCAGGGAGGGCTTGGATATTATGAATCGATCCGCGACGCTTCCGTGAATTTCTACTTCGATTACCTCCGAAAGGGGACCTATGTATTCGAATACCCCCTGAATGTGACACAGAAGGGCGAGTTTTCGAACGGGATCACCACCATCCAGTGCCTGTATGCGCCGGAATTCGCCGCGCATTCGCAGGGGACGAGGGTGTGGGTGGAATAAGACGTTAGGACTGTAAGACTGTAAGACTGTAGGACGGTAGGACGATAGTATGCTTAGAAAATATGCTGATAGTTGGATTCCTTTAAAGCATTTCACCATCCCGATTTTCGTCCCCGAGCTGGGCTGTCCGTTCCGCTGCGTCTTCTGCGACCAGGAGAAGATCACCAGCCGCAGAAATGTGCCGGATGAAGCGGAGGTGGAGAAGATCATTTCGCAGTATCATTGCTCATTTCCCAAAGGGAATAAGCATGTGGAGATTGGATTCTTCGGGGGTAATTTCACCGGGATCGCAGCGGAAGCCCAGGAAAAATACCTCCGGATCGCCAAATCATGCCTTGATAAGGGAATGGCCCAGGGGATCAGGCTTTCCACGCGTCCGGATTATATCGACGAACCGAGACTCCATCTCCTCCGGAAGTACGGTGTAACCACCATTGAACTCGGCGCCCAGTCGATGGATGAGGGCGTGCTATCCCTCGCTGCCCGGGGGCATACGGCACAAGATGTTGAGATGGCGTCTCAAATTATCCGTTCACACGGATTCCGGCTGGGCCTGCAGATGATGATCGGTTTGCCCGGGGATTCGCCGGACAAGGCGGTATATACGGCTAATAAGATCGTTGAACTGGGCGCCTGCGAAACCCGGATCTACCCGGTGCTGGTGATCCGCGACACGAAGCTGGCGGAGTGGTACCGTGAAGGAAAGTACCAACCCCTGACGCTGGATGAAACCATCGGGTGGCTGAAGACCATCATCCCGATTTTTGAAGCGGGAGGGGTGGAGATCACCCGGGTCGGGCTGCATTCATCGGTGGGGCTGGAATCCGGGAAGGAACTCATCGCCGGGCCGTACCATCCTTCCATTCGCGAACTGGCCATGACGGAAGTCTGGTGGGACCGGCTCAGGGGCATAGAGCCAAGGGCGAAGGGCTTTAAGTTGGTCATTGCGGTGCATCCCACACAGTACAATTTTGCGATCGGTTATTACGGGAAGAACCGGAAGAAACTGCAAAAGCATTTTCGTGAGGTTGTTTTTGTGAAAAAAATAGGATTGGGAATCAATGAATTGGAAGTTGAGATGACATCTCACACCCCTTAACCGGCTGATAACCCGCTAAATACTTAAAATGCTGATTGTCAACGATAAAAGACTTTCACGGGAAGCGAAAGAGAAGCTTGCCGCGTATGGTGAATTGCTCGAACTCGAGACCCGCGGAATTACCTACCCGGCGATCTCCGGGCATCCCGACATCTTTTTCTGTCAGTTGCCCGGCCGGCTGGTGGTTGCGCCCATTCTTCCGGAACATTATATTCAAACCCTGAATGGATACGATATTGATTACATCCTGGGAGAACTCCCCGTAGGACAGAGTTATCCCGAGACCGCCCGCTATAATGCCGTTGCTACAGGGGATTATTTCATACACAACTTAAATCACACTGATCCCGGCTTGCTAAGGGCCGCCAGCGGGCTGCAGCCAATCCAGGTCGGACAGGGCTACACGCGCTGCAACCTGCTGCCTTTGAAGGGCGGGCATTTTATCACGTGTGATCCGGGGATTTATAAGGCCTTACAGGGACGGAGTCCCTCCCCAAAGGGACGGAGTCCCTGTGTTATCAACGTGGATCCTTCAGGCATTTTACTTGAAGGCTTCCCGCATGGCTTTTTCGGCGGCTGCTGCGGGGTGATGGAGGACGAGGTCTTTATCAACGGAAGCCTGGATCAATTTACAGAAGGGGAGAAAGTCAGGAAGTTCCTTACAGGACTGGGATATAAGATAATTGAACTATCGGATGGACCTTTGGTGGATGTCGGAAGCATATTATTTGTTTAACAATGTACTATGTAGTATGTTCTATGTGCTGCGTACTAAATAGTTTGGAATTAGACCCTTTCCTTAGTGATTAGTACATAGAACATACTACATAATAAAAAATTGTAGTACCACTATAGTGGTCGTACGATTTTTCATTGAGATGCCATCTCCCAATCTTCAAGGTATTTGACCAATATCCGCTGATTGTCAAGGAAAAATGTCCATCGGTCAAATCATGAGATGTGATGATCAGGATGAGGTTTATCTTAACGTTATGAAATCATCATCATCCTTCAGAAAGGCCAGGCAGTACGGATGGGCCATCCTCATGCTGCTGCTGATCCTGCAATCCCCATATGGCTATGCCGGAGGTCCCGGTTCGCTGAGGGGAACCGTCATCTGCGGGACTTCGGGTCAGCCGCTGGAGTATGCAACCGTCAGCCTGATCCTGCTGCCTGATTCGGCCAATGTCGCTAACGAAATCACCAATAACCGCGGGATGTTCAGCATTGAGGGGCTTACCCACGGCACCTACTATCTTGTCATTCAATACATGGGGTATAGGGAGAAGATCATCCCGGGTATCGGGATTTCAGATGACATGAGACAATATGATCTTGGCAGGATAGGTATGGAGGTTTCCGTTAAGGAATTGCAGGAATTCGGGATCACTGTGCAAAAGGATGCCGTGAGCTATGGTATCGACAAAAAGGTGGTGGCTGTCAGCAAAGAGCTGGCTGCTGAAGGAGGCACGGCGGCGGATGCCCTGCAAAACGCACCCTCCGTGCAGGTAGATGCATACGGGAACGTTCTCCTCAGGGGAAGCGCCGACTTCACCCTGTTGATCAACGGGAAACCCACAATGATGGAGGCCTCCCAGGTGCTGCAGCAAACCCTCGCGGAAACCATCGAAAGCATTGAGATCATTACCAATCCTTCGGTGAAATACGAGGCCGAAGGCACTGCCGGGATCATCAATATCAAGCTGAAGAACACGCAGGCGAATATGGCGGAGGGGATCCTCAACCTCAGCCTGGCGAACGGGGACAAATATTCCGGGAACATAATGCTGAACAAGCAATTCAAAAAGTTCCGGACCTTCGCCGGGTTCTCCTGTTCGAACAAGACACAACGAACGGAAAACTGGGGATATCATGAAGTATTTGAAACTTCAGAGGATTTTCGCGACAGCATCGATTCACGGCGCACGATCCAAAGGGTATCCTATGAGATCCAGGGGGGAGCTGATTACGATATCAATGACCGGAACAGCCTTTCATTCTCCGTAAAAGCCGGGAAGTGGAAGTTCTCCAGGGATATATCCTCTGTTTTTACGATGAATCCGGAATTAATTGCGGATTCGACCCTTATTGAAAACAATACGGAAGAATTTGCCCTGGCGAATAACTATGCCAGCGGGGATCTCAGCTATACCCATCAATTCAGGAATAAAGAGGGGCATCAGATCGATCTGGCGGCTTTTTACGGGGGAGTGAAGAACCAAACAGATGATGACTTTTTCATTGAGGGTGAGGATTATCTTCAGCAGATCCGGAACACATCCGATAGATCCCAATGGCGTTTCAATGCAGATTATACCCTGCCGATGAACCATGGCCTGACACTTGAAGCGGGTTTGCTGTCTGACATACAGAGATCCTCCTACGATTACAGGGTCAGTGGAATTACGGGAATGTCGGATACTACAAATAATGAAGATGATCTCGTCGAGGAATTTGATTACAGGAACGATGTTGTTGCCTCATACCTCAGCCTGGCCGGGAATGTGAGCACATGGTTCTCGTTCCAGGCGGGCGTTCGGGCTGAAATTTATGAATACAGATTCCAGGATAAGACTGCCGGTGATGAATTCGGTTCCACGCACATCAATCTTTTTCCATCGGTTCATCTTTCGAAGGAACTGGATCAGCGGCACAGGTTTGGCCTGAGTTACAGCCGGAGGGTCACCCGGCCGGACGAATGGCAGCTTAGCCCGTTCATTTATTCTTCCGACTGTTCTGAGACCTGGCGGGGCAACCCGGAACTTGAGCAAAGCCTGATCGACTCATATGAACTCAGTTATCTGTGGACGAATGAACAATTCAGGATGAATACAGAACTGTTTTATCGATATGCACATTCTCCCATCAGTTCCTATCTCCTGGAAGAAAACGGTCAGTTTATTTCGACCTATGAAAACCTGGATAAAGAAATAAATGCAGGCACTGACCTGATGGGGATGTATACGCCACTGGACTGGTTACAGTTCAAGCTGTCCGTAAGTTTGTACCATTCAGCCTGGGATGGCACCCTGAGTGACGGAAACAACGTACAAGGCAGCAGTCTGCAGGGGAACGGCAGTTTTACCTCAACGTTTACCATTAAGAAAAACACCTCGCTGCAGTTCCTGGCCATCTACTATGCCCCGGGTGAGATCCCGCAGGGCCATGCCGATGCTTTTTATTATTTCGATTTTATCATCAAGCAGTCCTTATTCAAAAAGGCCCTTACCCTCGGCCTGAGGACGCATAATACGTTCGATTCCGGCCTGTATCATTATACTGTCTCCGGCGACAATTTTTCCTCTGAGGGCTGGTACCGCTACGAAGGCCCGGTTGTGATCTTCAACCTGACCTACAAGCTCAATAATTTCAAGCCCAGGGTGGATGATTCCGGGGTCAGGATGGACTTTGACAGCGGGCTGGACCATTGAGATGCCATCCCGGTTCCCTTGTCCAACTGCCAACTGTCCAACTGTCCAACTGCCCACTGTCCAACTTTTTCTTACCTTCGCAGTCCAAATCAACACCCCTATGCTTCGTACACATACCTGCGGCCAGCTCCGCCTTTCCGATACCGGAACATCCGTCACCCTTACCGGCTGGGTGCAGCGCTCCCGCGACCTTGGCGGCATGACCTTCGTCGACCTGCGCGACCGTTACGGCATCACGCAGCTCGCCTTCAACATGGAAACCAACGCCGAACTTTGCCTGCAGGCCCGGAAACTCGGCCGGGAATTCGTGATCAGCGCCACGGGCAAGGTTATCGAGCGCAGCTCCAAGAACCTGAAAATGCCTACGGGAGAGATCGAGATCATGGTGGAGCAGCTGGAGGTGCTGAACACCTCCAAAGTACCACCGTTTACCATCGAAGACGAGACCGATGGCGGCGAAGAGCTGCGCATGCGCTACCGCTACCTGGACCTGCGCCGCAACCCGCTGCGCCGCAACCTGGAGTTGCGCCACCGCATGGCCATCGAAACCCGGAATTACATGGACGCCCAGGGATTCCTCGAAATAGAGACCCCCTTCCTCATCAAATCCACCCCGGAAGGCGCCCGCGACTTCGTCGTCCCCTCAAGGGTGCATAACGGGAAATTTTACGCGCTGCCGCAATCGCCCCAGACGTTCAAGCAGATCCTGATGGTCGCCGGATTCGACCGCTATTACCAGATTGTCCGCTGCTTCCGCGACGAGGACCTGCGCGCCGACCGCCAGCCCGAATTCACCCAGATCGACTGCGAGATGGCGTTTGTCACACAGGAAGATATCCTCAACACCTTCGAAGGACTGGGCAGGCATCTCTTCAAGGCCGTTAAAGGCATCGACCCGGGTGCATTCCCGCGCATGAGCTTTGCCGACGCCATGAAATATTACGGTTCTGACAAGCCGGATATCCGCTTCGAAATGAAATTCGTGGAACTGAACGATTTGATGAAAAACAAAGGATTTTCAGTATTCGATGCAGCGGAACTCGTGGTGGGCATCTGCGCGGAAGGCTGCGCGGAATATTCCCGCAAGCAGCTCGACGAACTGACGGAATTCGTGAAACGCCCGCAGATCGGCGCCAAAGGCCTGGTTTACATCCAGTACAAACAGGATGGCACCCTCAAATCCACCGTCGATAAGTTCTATTCCCCGGAAGATCTAAAAAAAGTAGCCGAAGCGTTCCACGCCAAACCCGGCGACCTGGTCCTGGTCCTGGCCGGCGATGCCCACAAAACGCGCAAAGCCCTGAATGAGCTGCGCCTGGAAATGGGCAACCGCCTGGGCCTGCGCGATCCTGAAGTCTTTAAGCCACTGTGGGTGGTTGATTTTCCGCTACTGGAATGGGATGAGGAAACCCGGCGTTTCTATGCCATGCACCATCCGTTCACCTCGCCCAAGCCGGAAGACGTCCCCCTGCTCGATACCGAGCCCGGAAAGGTGCGCGCCAACGCTTACGACCTTGTCATCAACGGGGTGGAGATCGGTGGAGGCTCCATCCGTATCCACAATAAAGAGCTCCAGAAAAAGATGTTCCAGATCCTGGGCTTTAGCGACGAAGATGCCCAGGCGCAGTTCGGCTTCCTGATGAACGCCTTCGAATATGGCGCCCCGCCCCACGGCGGCATCGCCTTCGGCTTCGACCGATGGACCGCCTTGTTCAGCGGCGTGGATTCCATCCGCGACGTCATCGCCTTCCCCAAAAACAATGCCGGCCAGGATATGATGATCGATTCGCCTTCGGAGATCTCTGATGAACAATTGAAGGAGCTGGGTGTTAGGACTGTAGGACTGTAGGACTGTAGGACGGTAGGACTGTAGGACGGTAGGACTGTAGGACGGTAAGACTGTAGGACGGTAGGACTGTAGGACTGTAGGACTGTAGGACTGTAGGAGTGTAGGACGGTAGGACGGTAAGACTGTAGGACGGTGGGATGAACTCCGTAGGAGTTCCCCGTCTGTAGAAAAACAGGAAAGACATATTTTTCCCCCTCCCTCTGGCGATGTGTCAAAACGTGATGAAATCTCACAGGGAGGGGCCGGGGGAGGGTTAATAGTTACATCAGATGAGTAATATTTTCAATATAAGCATTATGGGTAAGATGATGGTTTTATTTCTGATGCCCCTGTTTTCTCTTGCCCAGCATAATCCCTATGAAAACAACATTGCCGATATTATATCCTCCAAAAAAGAAAACCAGAGTGTCATGTTCACCGCCGTCGTGACCAAATGGCTGGATGATCAAACATTTATCGTCGACGATAAAACAGGCAGCATTAATGTTTTAATTTCTTCAAAAGATAAACCCGATCTGATCGCCGGGGATGAGCTTTCCATCAGCGGCAAAGTGAAATTGACCGACAAAGGCGATAAAGAGATCCGGATGACCTCCTTCCGCAAGCTGAAATTCATCAAAGACCCCGCAAACTGCTGCCGGCCGGAGTAGGACGGTAAGACTGTAGGACGGTAGGACTGTAAGACTGTAAGACTGTAAGACTGTAGGACGGTAGGACTGTAAGAAGCTAAGATTAAAATATCCTTCACTTAAACCTAAAACCTCAAACCTCAACACTTTTATTGAACGCCCATCAGTTCCCCGATCAGGCGCGGGATGTCCGTATTATCCGTTACGCCGGTGAACTTTTCGGCGCCGGCGCCGATGGCGTAGACCGGCACATTCACCGCTGAATGTGATCCGGAAGCCCAGCTGATGCCGGCTCTGGTATTCATCATCTCTATCGCTTTCGCCATGAAAGGCTCATATTCGTTGTAGGCGCTTTTCTCCTCAGTATCTATCGCGATGCTTTCCTTGAACAAAGCTTTCAGGATTTCCAGTTCCTGTTCATTCAACTCAGTGCCATATTTTTTACTGGCCAGGCCTAGGTCGTTCTCGAGCGCCTTAAGCATACGGGTGAAATCAGCTTCAGGATCACCCGACTGGCTTATGCGGAATTGCTGCACGATCTTGTTGAGTTCCTCCACCGATGATTTCTGGTACTTCAACAATCCGATATCGGTACTATATTTCATGCTCCGGTGGCCCAGCGACAGCCCGCCGGTTTCATGGTCGGCGGTGACGATGATGAGGGTTTCTTCAGGATGTTTTTGATAGAAGGCGATGGCTTCCTCCACGGCCCGGTCCAGGGCGAGCACTTCATGGACCGCTGCGGCGGCATCGTTGGCATGACAGAGCCAGTCGATCTTTCCCCCTTCGACCATCATGAAAAAGCCCGCTTCGCCGCGGAGCATGGAGATACCTTTGGCCGTGAAATCCGCCAGGGTCAGATCGCCCGGCGCCATGTCGATCGCGGAGGGCAGCGAAGCGCCGCCGGCCGCACGCGGCGAAAGGACCAGAGCCTTTCCATCGCCCGCGGCAAGCCGCGTAAATGCTTCCACATTGTTCACCACCTTGTATCCCTTATCAGCGGCCAGTTTTGGTAGGTTCACCGGTACACCTTCAAGTTCACCGTCAGGAATGAGAAATCCGCCTCCGGCGAAGTAATCGAAACCGGAATTCACCAGGTCGGTGCCGATCTCAAAATACATATCGCGGTCAGGCCGGTGGGCGTAAAAAACCGCCGGGGTGGCATGATCGATGGAAACGCTGGTGACGATGCCCACGCGATAACCGGCTTTTTTGGCCTTTTCGGCAATGGTTTCCATAGATTTCTCTCCTGCGGGATCCATGGAGATCCGGTTGATGTTGGTCTTGCTGCCGGTGGCCAGCGCCGTGCCTGCGGCCGCGGAACAGGTAATGAGCCGGTTGTTGGCGTAGGTTGTGCTTTGCCCCGTGATAGGGAAGCGGGTAAAGCTGAGCGGCTCCATGCCGGTTTTTTCATTCACAGCGGCTTTGAACGCCTGGGCCAGGCTTACCTGGGCATGGCCCATCCCATCGCCGATAAACAGGAAAACGTATTTCGCCTTCACCGTCTTTTCGGCCTGTGGTTGTGCAAAAACGGCCTGCAGGAAAATGAACGAGGAAAGGATAATGAATGACAGGCGGAGCAGGAACGATCTTCTTTTCATATTTATTGATGTTGCGGGCTGCAAAAATAAGGGTATTATTCTCCCTGTATGTAAACAATTCGTTAAGATTCAGTATTACCCCCAGCCTCCCCGCTTCCCTGCTTCCCCGCTTCCCCTGCCCAAATTCATCGTACCTTTGCCGCCATGAACAGCAGGTTATCTTCCAAAGATATCGAGATCATGTCGCCGGCGGGTTCCTATGAATCGCTGATGGCGGCCCTCCAGGGCGGAGCTGATTCAGTTTATTTCGGGGTCGGCCACCTGAACATGCGCTCTAAATCCACAGTAAACTTTACCCTGGAGGATCTGAAAAACATCTCTGCAATCTGCCGGGAACATGGCGTCCGCTCCTACATCACCCTGAACACGGTGGTATTTGATGAGGAACTGGAGATGGTCGGGCAGGTGATCGATGCGGCGGTTAAGGAAAAGATCGATGCGGTCATTGCCGCCGACCAGGCCGTGATCAGCTATGCCCGTCGCGCCGGTATGGAGGTGCACCTGTCGACCCAGGCCAACATCACCAATATTGAAGCCGTGAAGTTTTACGCAGCTTATGCAGATGTGATGGTGACGGCCCGCGAACTGGAGTTGCGCCAGGTAAAAGCAATCGTTGAGGCCATCGGACGCGAACGGATTACCGGTCCTTCGGGGAAACTTG
Organism: uncultured Bacteroidales bacterium; assembly: GCA_964489545.1. Lineage (GTDB taxonomy): Bacteria > Bacteroidota > Bacteroidia > Bacteroidales > JAGOPY01 > JAGOPY01. The sequence goes on along the minus strand of CAZAZE010000011.1, from coordinate 15,736 downwards.
TCCGCATTGAAGTATTTGCCCATGGCGCCCTGTGCATGGCGGTTTCCGGAAAATGTTACCTCAGCCTCGACAACATGAACTCCTCGGCCAACCGCGGCCGATGCCTTCAGCTTTGCCGCAGGCCCTACCGGGTCTTCGACCGCGACGGCGAGATTGAGCTGGAGATCGACAACCAGTACATCATGTCGCCCAAAGATTTAAAGACCATCGATTTCCTGGATCAGATCCTGGATGCCGGGGTACGGGTTTTAAAGATTGAAGGCAGAGGAAGGTCACCTGAATACGTGAAGGTTGTCACCAAATGCTACCGTGAAGCCGTGAATGCTTTCTGTAATGGAACATTCAATAATGAAAACCTGGAACTCTGGAACCTGGAACTTGGAACTGTTTACAACCGCGGTTTCTGGGATGGCTACTACCTCGGCCGGAAGATGGGCGAGTGGTCTGAACAATACGGTTCACAGGCCACCCGGAAGAAAGTGTACGTGGGAAAGATCATGAATTATTATGCAAAGCCGGCCGTTGCGGAGATAAAGGTCGAGGCCCAGCCCATTTCGGTAGGGGATGAAATGCTGATCCTGGGCCCGACGACCGGCGTGCACAATGAAACGGTCCGGGAGATCTGGCTGGATGAGCATCTGGTGGAGCAGGCCTCCAGGGGCGATGTGTGCACCATCCCGGTCGGGGTGCCGCTCCGGCTGTCCGACAAACTCTACAAATGGGTCAATGCCGTGGAAATCCCCGGTCAGACCGAATGAAACGACTCAGATGACCGGATTATTCAATCTCCATACACACAGCCATTACTGCGATGGGCAGGGCGCACCGGAGAAATACGTGAACGCGGCGCTGGCCGCCGGGTTCCATACACTCGGTTTTTCCAGCCACGCCCCGGTCCCTTTTAAAAACACATTCGCCATTCCTGACGAAGAAACCCTGGGGGAGTACTGCCGGGAGATCAGGGAGTTGCAAAAAAAATATGCCGGCCGGATCAAGATCTTTCTTGGACTGGAGATGGATTATATTGAAGGAATGACGGCTGGGTTCGACATCACCCGCCATGCCTGCGGGCTTGATTACATAATCGGATCCCTGCACCTGGTGCGCAATGGCAGCGATGAAAACCTGTGGTTCATCGACGGGCCGAGGGTGGAGTCGTTCGACAGCGGTTTGAAAGCGGTGTTCGGAGGCGACATTCGTAAGGCTGTCACGGCTTACTATGATCAGCTCAACCGGATGATCTCGACCCAAAAGCCGGACGTGGTGGGGCATTTCGACAAGATCAAGATGCACAACAAAGGGCGTTACTTTCAGGAAATCGATGCATGGTACTGCGACCTGGTCATGGAGACCCTGGAAAACATCCGGGAAACCGGTTCTATCGTGGAGGTGAATACGCGCGGCATTTATAAAAAACGTTCCGACGATCTTTACCCCGGCGCCTGGATCCTGAGCAAGATGCTTGAGATGGACATCCCCATCACTTTGAGCGCAGATGCGCATCATCCTGAGGAAATCAACGGGCACTACCCGGAAACGATGGAAATACTTAAGATTATCGGGTTTAAAAGTTTGAAGTTCCTGACCTCTTCAGGCTGGGCGGAACAGGAGATATTATAATTAATTTCACGCAAAAAGCGCAAAGAAGGGCCGCGAAATACGCAAAAAAGCACATTGATTTATTTCGGATCGTAGGCCCATTTCAGCCAGAGTGCGCCCCAGGTGAAGCCGCCGCCGAATGCGGAAAGGATAAGATTGTCGCCTTTTTTCAGCTGGTTTTCCCACTCCCAGATACAGAGTGGAATTGTTGCGGAGGTCGTGTTGCCGTAACGTTCGATGTTGATCATCACTTTTTCTTTGGCCAGTCCCATTCTCCGGGCCGTGGCGTCGATGATCCTGAGGTTGGCCTGGTGCGGAACCAGGTAAGCGATGTCGTTGGCTGTGAGGTTGTTTCGTTCCATGATCTCGACGGAAACATCGGCCATTCCGACAACTGCGAACTTGAAAACTGACTGGCCTTCCTGGTATACGAAATGTTCCCGCTGGTCGATGGTCTGCTGTGATGCGGGCTTGACGGCTCCGCCGCCTTTCTGGTGGAGATAGACGCGGCCCGAGCCATCGGTTTTCATGATGGCATCCATAACGCCGGCCTCTTCCGTGGTCGGTTCCAGCAGCACGGCCCCGGCGCCGTCGCCAAACAGCACGCAAGTGGCGCGGTCTGTGTAATCCAGCATCATCGACATCTTCTCCGCGCCGACAACGATCACTTTCTTGTGGGTTCCGGTCTCAATAAATTTGGCCCCGGTTTGCAGTGCGAACACAAAACCGGAACAAGCGGCATTGATGTCAAAGCTCCAGGCGTTTTTCAGCCCCACTTTATCGGCGATGACATTGGCGGTTGCCGGGAAAGCGTAATCGGGGGTGACGGTGGCGCAGATCAGCAGATCGATTTCTTCGGGTTTTGTGCCGGTTTTTTCGAGCAGGCCTTTGACGGCCGGCGCTCCGATATCGGACGTGCCGAGGCCCGGCTCGCGCTGTATTCTTCGCTCCTTGATACCGGTACGCGTCATGATCCACTCGTCGTTGGTATCCACCATCCTGCTCAGCTCTTCATTGGTCAAAACATATTCCGGCACCCAACCGTTGATCCCGGTAACGGCCGCTCTGATCTTCTGCATGGCTAGATTAAACTTTGGTGTTGAGCGAATAATTTTGCAAAGCCTGCTGTATTTTTCTGGACAGCTCGGCTTCGTGAACTTCTTTGGAAAGAAGGATCATATTCTTGATGGCTTTGCCGTTGGAGATCCCATGCCCGACGATGACCGATGAATTGATGCCCAGCAGCGGCGTGCCGCCGTAGTTTTCATAATTCATCCGGTCGATGTATTCGTCGCGGAGGTTTCTTTTCATCAGCATACGGTAGACAGATTCCATCAGTTTAAGGACCACATTGCCCGTAAAACCGTCGGTGACGATCACATCGGCTTTATCCTTGAAGATATCCCGCCCTTCAATATTCCCTACGAAGTTGAAATCTTTGGAGCCCTTCATCAGGGCGAAGGACGACTGGCAGAGCAGGTTGCCTTTTTCTTCCTCGTGGCCGAGGTTGAGCAGGGCAACCCTTGGATTTTCCAGTTTGTAGACATGCTGGGCGTAGATGGAGCCCAGGATACCGAACTGGTACATGATATCGGGTTTGGCATCCGTGATGGTACCCACGTCGAGCAGGACGGAGATGCTTCCGTTCTCTTTGGGCACGATGACGGACGAGCACGGCCGGATGATACCCTGGATGGTATTGACGCTGTAGATGGCGCCGACCACCATAGCGCCGCTGTTGCCTGCGCTGGAAAATGCGTCGATTTTTCCGATCTTGAGCAGCTGGAAACCACGGGCGATGCTGGAATCAGGCTTCTGAACGATGGCCCGGGTTGGCTGGTCGGCCATGCCAATGACATCAGGGGCATGCACGATATCGAAATCTTCCGGGTTTCCGCCCAGGTGGCCGAGTTCTTCACGGATAATGTCTTCCGCTCCGATCAGGACGATCCGGTCGGCTGGAGAAATTTCCTTTTGGGCAAGAAGCGCACCTTCAATGGTGGCTTTCGGGGCGAAGTCGCCGCCCATGACGTCAATTCCTATCCTCATGAGTATGAGTTATGGTGAAATGGGGGATTATTCCCCTGTTTTGCTCATCACCAGCTTCCCTTTGTAATAAAGGTCGCCATCGACGTAATAGGCGCGGTGATAAACGTGCACCGTTCCTGTCGCCGGGCAGGTAGCCAGCGTTGGCTTTTCAATCTTGTCATGCGTCCTTCTCTTGTCCCTTCTGGTCTTCGAGTGTTTTCTCTTAGGATGTGGCATATCAGTTATTATTAATTGTCCTTATCATTCAAATGATCTTTGATGTTCTTCAGGGCATCCCAGCGGGGGTCCGGCGTCTGTTCCTCATCACCGGTGATGAAGCGCGTCACTTCCGGGTTGCACAGGCTGTTGCCCTGCGCGTCGGTACCGTGTACCCGTTTCATCGGGAGCAGCAGGTGGATGTATTCGTAGATGAACTGCGAAAGATCGAGCTCATGCTCGGTCTCGGCGATCACCAGTACATCGTCCGCCTCCTCTTCATGCGTATTACCCAGTTTGACGATCAGCTGTTCTTCGCCGCTGACGGGCTGGTCGAAGTCTTCCGCGCACCGGTCGCAGGCTACGTTCACGAAACCTTCGATGGCAAAGTGGAAGACCATCATGCGCTGCTGTTTTTCCAGCAGGCATTCCACACGCAGGTTCCCATGTGTGATCTCTGAATAGTCAAAATGTTCAAAGAACCGTTCGTCAATATCGAAGGCAAAGTTATGATTTCCTGCCTTCAGCCCCGCGATCGGGATCACAAATTGCTTCATGTAACCCACGGTTTTCCCTCCTGAAAAATTGGGGGGCAAAATTACACATTAATATTTTGATTGACAAATCTTTTTTATAATTAGCCACTGATTCGCAGATTATTTGATGCAACGGGCAAAGTGTAAAACGTTTCGCCGGCTCAGAAGACCGTGCCCCCGACTATCTCACCCAATGCCTTTAATTAACGTGAAGAGGTAATCAGCGAATCTATGGCTTTAATTATTTGCCACTGATACACAAATTATATTCCTGCAAAAGCTAAAGCACATTGCGTTTCGCCGGCTCAAAAGACCGGGACGCGGGTTCTTTCATCTGTTATCTAGGCATAAACTGAAGGCGTAATCAGTGAATCTGTGGCTTTAATTATTTGCCACTGATACACAGATTATATTCCTGCAAATAGCAAAGGACATTGCGTTTCGCCGGCTCAAAAGACCGGGACGCAGGTTATTTCTCCTGTTATCTGTGCATTAACCGAAGGCGTAATCAGTGAATCTGTGGCTTTAATTATTTGCCACTGATACACAAATTATATTCCTGCAAAAGCTAAAGCACATTGCGTTTCGCCGGCTCAAAAGACCGGGACGCAGGTTATTTCTCCTGTTATCTGTGCATTAACCGAAGGCGTAATCAGTGAATCTGTGGCTTTAATTATTTGCCACTGATACACAAATTATATTCCTGCAAAAGCTAAAGCACATTGCGTTTCGCCGGCTCAAAAGACCGGGACGCGGGTTCTTTCATCTGTTATCTAGGCATAAACTGAAGGCGTAATCAGTGAATCTGTGGCTTTCATTATTTGCCACTGATGCACAGATTTTTTTGAACAAGACCGGGTATATTTTCCAAAAATCCGGATAAACAGGATAAAAGATCATGCATTACGAAGCAGAGAAATATCCTCATCAAGAGGAAAGCTATGAAATCATAGGCGCTTGTATGGAAGTACACCGAATTCTTGGAAAAGGTTTTGCGGAGATCGTATACAAAGATGCCCTTACCTATGAATTCAGATCGAGGGGGATACCCTTTGGAAGAGAGAAGGAATATACTGTTGAATATAAAGGAGTGATTTTACCACACAAGTTCTATGCTGATTTTGTGGTATTTGGTAAGATCATCCTCGAAGTCAAGGCCCAAAAAGGGATCGCGGAGGAGCAATATGCGCAGGTGATCAATTACCTAGCGGTTTCAGGATGTAGGCTGGGATTGCTGGTGAATTTTGGGGAAAGCTCGCTGGTTGTCAAAAGGGTTGTTTTTTGATTATTGCCACTGATGCACAGATTATATTCCTGCAAATAGCAAAGGACATTGCGTTTCGCCGGCTCAGAAGACCGGGACGCAGGTTATTTCTCCTGTTATCTGTGCATTAACCGAAGGCGTAATCAGTGAATCTGTGGCTTTAATTATTTGCCACTGATGCACAGATTATATTCCTGCAAAAGCTAAAGCACATTGCGTTTCGCCGGCTCAGAAGACCGGGACGCGGGTTATTTCTCCTGTTATCTGTGCATTAACCGAAGGCATAATCAGTGAATCTGTGGCTTTAATTATTTGCCACTGATGCACAGATTATATTCCTGCAAAAGCTAAAGCACATTGCGTTTCGCCGGCTCAGAAGACCGGGACGCGGGTTATTTCTCCTGTTATCTGTGCATTAACCGAAGGCATAATCAGTGAATCTGTGGC
>CAZAZE010000011.1:0-9546 GCA_964489545.1 uncultured Bacteroidales bacterium | reverse complement strand
TTATTTCTCCTGTTATCTGTGCATTAACCGAAGGCATAATCAGTGAATCTGTGGCTTTAATTATTTGCCACTGATGCACAGATTATATTCCTGCAAAAGCTAAAGCACATTGCGTTTCGCCGGCTTAAAAGACCGGGACGCAGGTTATTTCTCCTGTTATCTGTGCATTAACCGAAGGCGTAATCAGTGAATCTGTGGCTTTAATTATTTGCCACTGATGCACAGATTATATTCCTGCAAAAGCTAAAGCACATTGCGTTTCGCCGGCTCAGAAGACCGGGACGCGGGTTATTTCTCCTGTTATCTGTGCATTAACCGAAGGCATAATCAGTGAATCTGTGGCATTTGAAATTTCACAGATTATTTTTTTTCATATTGTGAAACAATTAACAAAAACATAATTTTGCAAATCATTTTAAACGTTCTAAACCTCCTGCATTATGTTCAATAAGATGATCGCGGCCATGCTGCCGTATATGCCGAAAGGCTTTGTCTGGATCTTTTCCAAAAGATATATCGCCGGGAAGAAAATCACAGATGCCATAAAGGTTTCCAAAGAACTCAACAAAGAAGGCATCATGGTCACCATCGACCTGCTCGGGGAGTTCATCACCAAAATTGAAGAAGCGAAAGCCAATAAGGAGGAGTATCTCTTCATCATCGACACGATCATGAAGGAGAAGATCGACGGGAACTTCTCGCTTAAACCCACCATGTTCGGACTCCTGATCGATAAGGATATCTGCTATCAGCACATTCGTGAGATCGTTGCAAAAGCGGCATCTTACAACAATTTTGTCCGGATCGACATGGAAGACTCTCAGTGCGTCGACCTGGAGATCGAGCTCTACCGCAAATTGAAAGCCGAATTCCCGAAAAACGTCGGGCTCGTGGTGCAGGCCTACCTCAAGCGTACTTTAAAAGACCTTGAAAACATGATGGACATGCATTCCCAGGAGGTCCCGTTGAATTACCGTCTCTGCAAAGGCATCTATGTGGAGCCCGCCGAGATCGCCTACAAGAAATACGAAGAAATCAACCAGCATTTTCTGGAAGATCTTGAATTCATGTTTAAAAACGGGGTCTACCCGGGCATCGCCACGCACGACAAACCGCTGGTCGACGGCGCCTATAAGCTCATCGAAAAATACAAGGTCCCGAAGAATATGTATGAGTTCCAGATGCTGTACGGCGTAACGCCGGAACTCCGGAGATCCATTGTCGACAAGGGGCACCGCATGCGGGTCTATGTTCCGTTCGGTGAGAAATGGTTCGCCTACAGCACCCGCCGCCTGAAGGAAAACCCCAAAATGGCCTGGCTGATCATCAGGGCCATCTTTGTTCGGGGATAAATATCAGTTGGACGGTTGGACAGTTGGCATCTGGACAAAACAAAGGACCGATTGCCAACTGTCCAACTGCCCAACTGCCAACTTTTCTGCACATTGTATTGAAAATCTCCATGGAAGTGCTATCTTTGCGCCAAATTTTGAGGAATCCCCATGGAAAGTATAAAGAACGGAAAAATCGCCCAGATCATCGGGCCGGTGGTTGACGTAACTTTTGAAGATGAAGCGCACCTGCCGAATATTTATGACGCTCTTTCAGTAACCAACGATAAGGATGAGGTGATCGTCCTGGAATGTCAGCAGGATATTGGTGAAAACACCATCAGGACAGTGGCTATGGACTCCACCGACGGCCTGCGCCGCGGAATGGAAGTCATCAGCACCGGGAAACCGATCTCCATGCCGGCCACCGAAGAGATCCGCGGTCGCCTGTTCAACGTGATCGGCGAACCCATCGACGGCCTTGGAAAAGTTTCCCGCGAAAAATCCTACCCGATCCACCGCGAACCCCCGACGTTCGATAACCTGACCACCCGCCAGGAAGTGCTGTATACCGGAATTAAAGTCATCGACCTGATCGAGCCTTATGCCAAAGGCGGAAAGATCGGCCTGTTCGGTGGCGCCGGCGTGGGAAAGACGGTCATCATCATGGAACTCATCAACAACATTGCAAAGGTATATTCCGGGATGTCGGTCTTCGGCGGTGTCGGCGAGCGAACCCGCGAAGGCAACGACCTGCTCCGCGAAATGATCGAATCGGGCGTTATCCAATACGGCGAGGCGTTCCTCGAAGATATGGAAAAAGGCGGCTGGGACCTTTCGAAGGTCGACCGGGAAAAGTTGAAAGATTCCAACATCACACTGGTGTTCGGACAGATGAACGAACCTCCCGGCGCCCGCGCCCGCGTGGCCCTTTCCGGCCTGACACTGGCAGAATATTTCCGCGACGGGGACGAAAAATCCGGGGGAAGGGACATCCTGTTCTTCATCGACAACATTTTCCGGTTTACCCAGGCCGGTTCGGAGGTGTCCGCACTGCTCGGGCGCATGCCCTCTGCTGTTGGCTACCAGCCCACCCTTGCCACTGAGATGGGGATCATGCAGGAGCGAATTACATCGACCAAGCGCGGCTCCATCACTTCCGTCCAGGCCGTGTATGTGCCTGCTGACGACCTTACCGACCCCGCTCCGGCAACGACCTTCGCCCACCTTGATGCTACGACCGTTCTCAACCGGAAGATCTTCGAAATCGGCATATACCCGGCCGTCGACCCGCTGGATTCAACCTCCCGCATCCTCAGCCCCGAGATCGTCGGCGAAGAGCACTACCGCACCGCACAACGCGTGAAACAAATCCTGCAGCGCTACAAGGAGCTTCAGGATATCATCGCCATTCTCGGTATGGACGAGCTTTCCGACGAGGATAAGCTCACGGTGAGCCGCGCCCGCCGCGTTCAGCGATTCCTTTCCCAGCCATTCCACGTGGCCGAACAGTTCACCGGCATCCCGGGAACCATCGTTTCGATCGAAGATACCATCAAGGGCTTTAAAATGATCATGGATGGAGAAGTCGACGAATATCCCGAAGCGGCGTTTAACCTGGTTGGCACGATCGAGGAAGCCATCGAGAAAGGGAAGAAGATCCTGGCGGAGAATCAGTAACAGTCGGCAGTCAGCAGTCAGCAGTCAAGGGATAGAAACCATCAATGACTATAAATAATATTTTGAAAATGCGCCTTGAGATCATAACCCCCGAAACTACGTTATTCGCCGGAGAAGTGAACCTGTTGCAGCTTCCCGGCATTGACGGCTCCTTCGAGATCCTTACCAATCACGCACCGCTGATTGCTGTCCTTTCCTCCGGCAGGATCAAAGCCCAGGATGCGCAAAAGCAGAACCAGTTTTTCGACATTAAAGGTGGCGTGGTGGAAGTCCTCCACAACAAGGTCCTGGTCCTTGCCGAATAGACAAAATCACATGCGAAAAGCTTAATCATCGGGTTTATAGGGTGTTATACCCCCTGAGATGTCATCTCGCAGTCCGTTTTCCCTTCTTTCTCTCCTCCTAAATCATTCTTGATCAACTAATTGAAATTTCAGAATTAATTTGTTATAATTTGAGATGTCATCTCGTGTCATACATCATTTTTCCCTACTTTTGTGAAAAAATTAACAATAAACTTATCTGCCATGAAAATATCTCATATTGAGCATATTGGGATCGCAGTGAAAAACCTGGAAGAAGCCATCCCGTTTTATGAACAGGTGCTCGGACTCAAATGCTACGCCATTGAAGAAGTGAAAGACCAGAAAGTGAAGACCGCTTTCTTCAAAGTGGGGCAGACCAAAATAGAGCTGCTGGAATCGACCGACCCCGAAGGACCGATCGGTAAGTTCATCGCCAACCGCGGCGAAGGGGTACACCATATGGCCTTTGCCGTGGAAAACCTGGAATCCTGCCTGAAGGAAGCTGAAGAGAAGGGCGTCCGCCTCATCGACCAGCAGCCCAGGAAAGGAGCGGAAGGACTGCACATTGCCTTCCTGCACCCTAAATCTACCATCGGCGTGCTGACGGAATTCTGCGAAGACAAAAACACTTAGCATCATGGTGAAAGAGCGATTTATTCACGACCGCCACCAGGAAATCGAGGCATTGCTGGACAACCGGGTCAAAGCAAGATTGGGAGGCGGCGAGCAGCGCATTGAGGCGCAGCATGCCAAAGGAAAACTCACTGCCCGGGAGCGCATCGAACTGCTCCTCGACGAAGGCAGCTTTGAAGAATTTGATATGTTTGTCACACACCGGACCCATGATTTCGGACTGGAAAACCAGAAAATCCTTTCCGACGGCGTGGTCACCGGCCACGGAACCATTGATGGCCGGGTGGTGTATGTGTTTTCACAGGATTTCACCGTTTTCGGCGGATCCCTTTCCGAGACCTTCGCTCAGAAGATCTGCAAGGTCATGGACCAGGCCATGAAGGTCGGCGCTCCGGTGATAGGCATCAACGACAGCGGCGGAGCCCGCATCCAGGAGGGCGTGCGCAGCCTGGCCGGCTACGCGGAGATCTTCGAACGCAACATCCTGGCCTCGGGCGTCGTACCCCAGATCTCGGCCATCTTCGGCCCCTGCGCCGGCGGCGCGGTCTACTCGCCCGCACTCACCGATTTCATCGTGATGAGCGACAAGACAAGTTATATGTTCGTGACCGGTCCTAAGGTCACCAAAACGGTTACCGGTGAAGACGTCACCGAAGAAGACCTTGGCGGGCCCGGCGTACACAGCTCCAAATCGGGCGTTGCGCATTTTGTCTCCGGCGACGAGGAGGAAGGGCTCATGCTCATACGCAAACTGCTGAGCTACCTGCCGCAGAACAACCTGGAGGACCCGCCGCTGGTGGAATGCACCGACCCGATCCATCGAAAGGAAGACATCCTCAACGAGATCATACCCGAAGACCCCAACAAGCCTTATGACGTTAAAACGGTCATTTACGCCATCCTCGACGAAGGCGAATTCCTGGAAGTACACCAGGACTTCGCCCGCAACATGGTGGTAGGGTTCGGACGGATGAACGGCATGACCCTGGGCATCGTCGCCAACCAGCCCATCTTCATGGCCGGGGTGCTCGATATCGACGCATCGCGGAAGGCGGCAAGGTTTGTCCGCTTCTGCGACGCCTTCAACATTCCCATCCTCACGCTGGTCGATGTTCCCGGCTTTTTACCCGGCACCGTCCAGGAGTACGGGGGGATCATCATTCACGGAGCCAAACTGATGTACGCCTATGGGGAAGCCACCGTTCCCAAGATCACGGTGACCTTGCGCAAATCCTACGGCGGAGCGCATTGCGTTATGAGTTCCAAGCAGTTGCGCGGCGACATCAATTATGCCTGGCCCTCGGCCGAAATCGCGGTCATGGGACCGGCCGGCGCCATAGAGATCCTCGAAGGAAAGGCATTGCGGCAGATGGAGAACGAAGAGGAAAGAGCGGATTTCATCCTGAAAAAGGAAAAAGAATACCGCGAAAAATTCGCCAATCCTTACGAGGCGGCGAGATACGGATATATCGACGAGATCATCGAGCCCCGCAATACCCGCTTCCGCGTGATCCGGGCGCTGCAGACGCTGGCGACAAAAAAAGACCTCACCCCGCCCAAAAAACACGGGAATATTCCACTTTAAATTCATTAATCCATGACCATCAACTGGGACCTCATCGTGCAGGACGGACTGATCATCACCGTGGTTGGGTACGTAATCGTTTTCATGGCTCTTGCCGTCCTGTATTTCGTATTCACCTACCTCGCGCGGTTTATGGCTTATTACATGCGCCGGAGGCTTGAAAGGGCAGGGAAATCCTATAAAGGGCGGAACGAGGAAATGTATGTCGAAGGAGATGTCGGGGCCGCCATCGCCCTGGCCATTTACCTGAGCACCGAACTCCACGATGAGGAGAGCAACATCCTCACCATCCGGCGGGTATCCCGCAATTATTCCCCATGGAGCAGCAAGATCTATTCCATCAGGGGCGGGTATAAGTAGAAGCAGAAATATGGATTAATCCCTCAGGGTTTCATCCTCAAAACAGATAAAAGTGATAAGATAATATGAAGACATTCAAATTCAACATCAAAGGCTTTGAATACAATGTGGAGATCAAGAACATGGAGCAGAACCTGGCTGAAGTTGAGGTCAACGGAACCTTGTACCAGGTTGAATTGCAGCGTGACGTGAAGCAGGCCAAGACCCCGGTGATCGTCCGCGGCGAGCAGACCGCCCCACGGAGCGCGCATAAGTTCAAGAAGAAGATCGGAACCGCTTTTGAGGTCAAGTCTCCGCTGCCGGGCAACATCATGCAGGTGTTCGTTAAGGACGGCGATGAGGTGAAGAAGGGCGACAAACTCCTGATGTATGAAGCCATGAAGATGGAGAATGTCCTGACGGCAGAGAAGGAAGGAACCGTCCGCAAGATCCGGGTGACCCCGGGCAGCAGCATCCTGCAGGGAGAAGTATTAATGGAAATTGCCTGACCGCCATGACCCGGAAACGTGCACTGACCTTTTTCGCCATTATGGCCATCGTGGCCCTGATCCAGATGGCGTTTTCCATGGGGGGCGACACCCTTGTTCCTGCCCCGGACACCACGGCGATCGCCACTGAAGAGAGCGCCCTTGAAGCATTCATCGAAGAAGATACGGACAAGGCCATGCAGGGCATCCGTAAGTTTATCGCTTTCACCGGATTTGCCAACGCCACACCCGGACACCTGGTGATGATCGTCGTAGGACTGGTTTTCATCTTCCTGGCCATCCGTTTCGAATACGAACCGTTGTTGCTGATCCCTATCGGCACGGGCATCATCATCGGGAACATCCCGTTTTTCCAGGCTGAAGGCATCAACCTGCAACTCGGAATATATCAGGAGGGCAGCGTGCTGAACATTCTTTACCAGGGCGTCACGCGCGGCTTATATCCACCGCTGATCTTCCTGGGCATCGGCGCAATGACCGATTTTTCCTCGCTGATCTCCAATCCCAGGCTGATGCTGCTGGGCGCCGCAGCCCAGATGGGTATTTTCATCACTTTCCTCGGCGCCCTGGTGCTGGGCTTCAACCTGCCTGAGGCCGCTTCCATCGGTATCATCGGTGGCGCCGACGGCCCGACGGCCATCTTCCTGTCATCGAAACTGGCCAACGGCGGCATTGTCAACGGCCTGCAGACCATGAACCTGATCGGGCCCATCGCCATCGCCGCTTATTCTTACATGGCCCTGGTGCCGGTGATCCAGCCGCCCATCATGCGTTTGCTCACCTCAAAGAAAGAACGCCTGATCCGCATGCGCCCCCCCAGGACCGTTTCCCGCTTTGAAAAAATGATGTTCCCGATCGTCGGCCTGATCCTCACCACATTTATCTCGCCCGGCGCGCTCCCATTGCTTGGCATGCTGTTCTTCGGCAATATCCTCAAGGAGAGCGGCGTCACCCGCCGGCTGGCCGATACGGCCAAATCGGGAATGATCGACATTGTAACCATCCTGCTGGGGCTCACCGTCGGCGCTTCTACACAGGCCGACGTGTTCATCACCCCGCAGTCGCTGCTGATCTTTGTCCTGGGCGCTTTGTCGTTCATGGTCGCCACCGCCAGCGGGATCATCTTTGCCAAGGTCATGAACCTGTTCCTCCCGCTGCGCAATAAGATCAACCCGCTGATCGGCGCCGCCGGCGTTTCCGCCGTCCCCGACAGCGCCCGTGTGGCCCAGCTCGAAGGGCTGCGGGAAGACCCGAACAACCACCTGCTCATGCATGCCATGGCGCCCAACGTGGCCGGCGTGATCGGCTCGGCCGTGGCGGCGGGTATCCTGATGAGTTTCCTGCTGTAGCTTCGGGTGCTTAGTGTTTAGTGTTTAGTGTTTAGTGTTTAGTGTTTAGTGTCTAGTGCTTTGGGCTTGTGGCTTGCAGCTTGGTGCTGATGGCCCGTGGCCTTGCAGCCTGAGTCGTGCTGATGAATGCCGGAAATTGTTAATTTTGCCGATCAATTAAATTCGAACTCCGGAACCTGGAACTCTGGAACCCTGGAACAATTTCAACTCATGGCCAACAACGAAGACCTCTTTAAGAAAATTATCTCCCACGCCAAGGAATACGGCTTTGTGTTCCAGTCGAGCGAAATTTATGACGGGCTGAGCGCAGTCTACGACTACGGTCAGTATGGCGTGGAACTGAAGAACAATATTCGCAATTACTGGTGGAAATCGATGGTGCAGTACCATGAGAACATCATGGGCCTGGATTCGGCTATTTTCATGCACCCGACCATCTGGAAGGCTTCCGGGCACGTGGATGCTTTCAACGACCCGCTGATCGACAATAAGGATTCCAAGAAACGCTATCGCGCCGACACGCTGGTGGAAGACTACATGGCCAAACAGCAGGGCAAGATCGACCAGGAGGTGGAAAAGGCCCGCAAGCGCTTCGGGGAGACTTTCGACGAGCAGCTTTACCTGGAAACCAATCCGCGCATCCAGGAATACCGGAAGAAGATCGACGAAGCCGGTAAAAGGCTCTATACGGCCATGGAAGCCAACGACCTGGCGGAGATCCGGCAGCTCATCGTCGACCTGGAGATCGCCGACCCCATCTCCGGAACGCGCAACTGGACCGACGTGCGCCAGTTCAACCTGATGTTTTCCACACAGATGGGCTCGGTGAGCGAAGACGCCAATGTCATCTACCTCCGACCCGAAACGGCCCAGGGCATCTTTGTGAATTTTCTCAACGTGATGAAGACCGGCAGGATGAAGGTCCCCTTCGGGATCGCGCAGACGGGTAAAGCGTTTCGCAACGAAATCGTGGCGCGGCAGTTCATCTTCCGCATGCGGGAGTTCGAGCAGATGGAGATGCAGTTCTTTGTCAGGCCGGGGGAGGAGATGCAGTGGTTCGAATACTGGAAGGAACAGCGCATGAAGTGGCACCTGGGCATGGGCATCCCGGCCGAAAACTATAAGTTCCACGAGCATGAGAAACTGGCCCATTATGCCAACGCCGCCTTCGACATCGAATTCAATTTCCCCATCGGGTTCAAGGAACTGGAAGGCATCCATTCCCGTACCGATTTCGACCTGGCGCAGCACCAGAAATACTCCGGAAAGAAACTGCAGTACTTCGACCCGGAGCGCAACGAGAGCTATGTTCCCTATGTCATTGAAACTTCCATCGGGCTCGACCGCACCTTCCTGGCGGTGCTGAGCTATTCCTACAATGAAGAAAAGCTGGACGACGGCACCGAGCGCGTCGTGCTCCGCATCCCGCCCTTCCTGGCCCCGGTCAAGGCAGCGGTGCTTCCTTTGGTGGCCAAGGATGGCCTGCCCGAGAAAGGCCGCGAGATCTTCGACAGCCTGAAGTACGACTACATGTGCCAGTACGAGGAAAAAGACTCCATCGGAAAACGGTACCGCCGCCAGGATGCCATCGGGACGCCTTATTGCATCACGATCGACCACCAGACGCTGGAAGACAATACCGTGACGATCCGCGAGCGCGACAGCATGAAGCAGGAACGTGTACCGAGCGATGCTGTTGCCGGGATTATTGCGAATAGAATTAAGAGTTCTGAGTTCTGAGTTCTGAGTTCTGAGTTATTAATTCAGAACTCAGAACTCAGAACTCAGAACTCAGAACTCAGAACTCAGAACTCA
>CAZAZE010000010.1:0-78929 GCA_964489545.1 uncultured Bacteroidales bacterium | reverse complement strand
ATTGTAATAGATTGTAATAGATTGTAATAGATTGTAATAAATTGTAATAGGTTGTTTTAGGGTTTGGGGTGTGCCAAATGGATAATCCGCTCCAGCCATACCAGGTCTGTTTCGTCGAAGCTGCCGAATTCCCGGCTGTCGACGTCGAGCACGCCAATGATACGCCCGTCAAGGTCTTTCATTGGAACGACGATCTCGGAATTGGACCGTGAATCGCAGGCGATGTGCCCGGGGAACTGGTGCACATCGGGAACGATGACCGTTTCGCCCCGGTTGATCGCGGCCCAGCAGACACCGGTGTCTTTCTTCAGCTTGATGCAGGCCAGGCTTCCCTGGTATGGCCCGACGATCAGTTCTCCTTTGTCGAGCAGGTAGAAACCGGTCCAGAAGTAATAATCCATTTTATGGTGCAGCACCGCCACGATGGTCGCCATGCGGGCTGTCGGATTATAGGGTTCTTTGAACAGATCCTGCAACTGTTCGTAAATACGCTGATACCTTGCGGCTTTCTGATCAGTATTCATCATCTCTAATTCAAAATTCAAAATTCAAAATTAATCTTAATTCCCTACCTTTAATCCACAAACCAGAATGACTATGAAATCGATCAAAGGAACACAGACCGAAAAGAATTTATTAAAAGCGTTTGCCGGGGAGAGCCAGGCGCGCAACCGGTATGATTTTTATGCCAAGGAAGCCCGGAAGGAAGGGCTGGAACAGATTGCCGCCATTTTCGAAGAGACCGCGGAAAATGAGCGCTCGCACGCCAAGCAGTTCTTCAGATATCTTCAGGGCGGCATGGTGGAGATCACAGCCGCATATCCGGCGGGCGTGATCGGGAACACCCTGGAAAATCTGAAAGCGGCCGCGGAAGGAGAAAATGAAGAATGGACGCATCTGTACCCGGAATTCGCCCGCATCGCCGAGGAGGAAGGATTCAAGGACATTGCCACGACTTTCAAGATCATCGCCAAAGTGGAAAAAGCGCATGAAGAGCGCTACCTGAAGCTATACTCCAACCTGGAATCGGGAAAGGTGTTTGAGCGCGACGGCCGTGTGGTATGGAAATGCCGGGTCTGCGGATACCTCCACGAAGGGAAAAAACCCCCGAAAAACTGCCCCGCCTGCCATCACAGCCAGGCGTATTTCGAGCTCAAAGAAGAAAACTATTGACTTGCGAGTGGTGAGTGCTTAACGGTTAGTGTTTAGTGTTTAGTTAGTTCAACACTAAACACTAACCGTTAAACACTAAACACTAAAAACTAAACCCTCGCCAGTTCCACTGTGAAGTGTCTCAGGATGGGCGCTTCGCTGACGATGCGGAGGCCGGTGGTGATGTCGTCGCGGCGGTCCCAGATATTTTTCAGGCAGGCGGCCACATAATCCATGTGGTTGTTGGTATACACCCTCCGGGGTATGGTGAGCCGCATCAGTTCAAGTTTCGGGTAACGGTTTTCGCGCGTCACCGGGTCGCGGTCGGCCAGCAGGGTGCCGATTTCCACGCCGCGCACGCCGCCTTCCAGGTAGAGTTCCACGGCCAGGGTCTGCGCCTGGAACTGCTCCCGCGGCACGTTCGGCAGGAATTTCCGGGCATCGACGAAGATCGCGTGGCCGCCAAAGGGCTGCTGGACCGGAATTCCATATTCGACAAGCTTTTTCCCCAGGTAGGCCACCTGCTCGATCCGTGTCTCCAGGTAGTTGAACTCGGTGCCTTCGTACAGGCCCTGCGCCAGGGCGTTCATGTCCCGGCCCGACATACCGCCGTATGTGATGTACCCCTCGAACAGGATGTTGAACGTGCTGGCCCTGCGGAACAGCTCCTCGTCGCGAAACCCGATGAACCCGCCCATGTTCACGATGGCGTCTTTCTTGCTGCTCATCGTCATGGCGTCGGCGAAACTCGTCATTTCCTTTACGATATCCCGGATGGAAATATGCTCGTAGCCGGGTTCGCGTTTTTTGATGAAATAAGCGTTCTCTGCAAAACGGGCGCCGTCGAGAACGACCTTCGTCCCGTACTTTTTCGCCAGCGCCGATACGGCTTTGAGGTTCTCCATGGAGACGGGCTGCCCGCCCGGGGTGTTGCAGGTCACCGTCACGACGATCAGGGGAATCTTTTCGATGGGGTTTGATTTCAGCACCTCCTCCAGCTTTTCCAGGTCCAAATTCCCTTTGAACGGGTGGTAGACCGAAGTGTCGTAGGCTTCAGCAATGGTGCAATCGACCGCCACCGCATGCCGGAATTCAATATGCCCCTTGGTGGTGTCGAAATGGGCATTGCCCGGGATGATGTCTCCTTCTTTGACCAGCACGGAGAACAGCACGTTTTCAGCCGCCCGGCCCTGGTGCGTGGGTAAAAAATAATCAAAGCCGAGGATGATCCTGATGGCTTCCTTCATTTTAAAATAAGAAGAGGCGCCTGCGTAACTCTCATCGCCCAGCATCATTTCCGACCACTGCTGGTCGCTCATCGCCCCGGTGCCCGAATCGGTGAGCAGGTCGATGAACACATGGCCGCTGCGCAGGTTAAACAGGTTGTACTTCGCTTCCCGGATCCAGGCCTCACGCTCGGCCTTGGTGCTCCGGTACAACGATTCCACCATTTTAATTTTATAAGATTCTGCAAAAGGCAACTTCATGACATAAAAGATTTATTAGCGAAACTGTGAAATGCGAAAAGTGACTGTGAAATGCGAAATCCGCAGAGTTCAGAACTCGTCGCGGTTTTTGATGTTAAGGAAAACCAGTTTCTTAGATATGAATTGCCTGTAAATCATTCTTTAATCCACTCAAGGATGCCGTAAAAATAAAAAATATTTCTACTTTTAAATAATTCTGCAACCCCCATTCATTTTTTTTGTCTTTACCAGTGAATCTTCAAAATCCTACACCGGGAGTGGACCAGGCAGATATCAGCAAGGATATCATAGAACGCAGCAGGAACGGGAACAGGCAGGCGCAATACCAGTTGTACCAGCAGTATGCCCGGGCCATGTTCAACATCTGCCTGCGGATGATGAACGACCGGGAGGAGGCGGAGGACATGCTGCAGGAGTCATTCACGGAGGCATTCCGCCGCCTGGGCAGTTTTCGCCACGAATCCACCTTCGGCGCCTGGCTGAAACGGATCGTGGTGAACCGCTGCATCAACGAGATCCGGCGAAAGAAAACGCAACTGGAGTATTGTGAGGATATGTCGCCCTTTGAACAGCAGGAAGACCGCACGGAACCCATTGCGGGGCTTTCGGTCGGGAACATCAGGAAAGCCATGGAGCAACTGCCCAAAGGCAGCCGGATGATCTTCTCCCTGTACCTGCTCGAAGGATATGACCACCAGGAAATCTCGGAGATCCTCGGCATCAGCGAATCGAATTCAAAAACGCAGTATATGCGCGCAAAACTTAGAATCAGGGAAATCTTAAAAACGCAGACCCATGAATCTTGATCCACTCGAAAAATATATCCTGGACCACCGGGAGCAGTTTGATGACCAGGAGCCGGATCCCCAGGTATGGGAAAAGATCAGTCCGCCGGCCAGAAGGCCCATTATAAGGCTGGCCTGGAAGAAGATTGCCTGGCAGGCTGCCGCCGTGGCCGCCATCTTCGTGGCTTCGTATTTCTTCCACGATTACATGGCTGAGCGGAACCGGCCGGATTCAACTATAGCCGGAATGGATGGGGAAAGCGCGCCCATCGTCAGGGAGCTGATCGAGGCGGAAGCCTGGTACACCGCGCAGATCAACCAGCGGAAAGATGAAGTGTTCCGTTTGACGGCCAATTATCCCGACATACAGCGGGAGATCGACCTGGAGCTGGTGGAGATGGATAAGGTTTTTGATGAGCTTAAGGATGATCTGAAAGATAATGCCGACAATGAAGAAGTTATTGAAGCGATGATCCAGAACTACCGGCTCAAACTGGACATACTGGAAGAAATGCTGTTCCGGCTGAAACAAGCCAACGTATCAAAAAATGATGAAAGCGATGAAAACAAGGGTCTGGAAATCTAAGCGCCTTCTGCTCGTTGCGGCCCTCCTGGCAGGCCTAACGGCGCCCGGGCAGAATTACGAGCGGAGCAGGCAGGTGCGCGAAGCCTATAAAGTCACGCCCATGGTGGAGGTGCAGGTCGTCAATAAATACGGCGATATCCAGCTGATCCCCTGGGCGAAAGACTCCGTCGTCTTTGAGATCAATTTTTCGGTAACCTCGAAAAAGCAGGACAAGGTCGATAAAGTATTCGATTACATTGATTTCGAATTCAGGTCGACGGCCTATTACGTGATCGCGCAGACCGTGTTCAAAGGGCAGAATACCTTCTGGACCGAAGTGGCCGACGTGGCCGGCACGATCTTCAGCAGCGGAACCAACACCCGTATCGATTACACCGTATACTACCCGGCCCGGAACGATATCAAAATTGAAAACAAGTTCGGGAACATATACACGACGGAGCTGTCAGGAAAAGCCGACATTGTTTTGTCCAACGGCGATATGAAAGCCCATGCCTTTCATGGACCGGCCAGGATTAAAGTGGATTTCGGCAGCATCAGCATCGACGAGATCGCCGATGGCACCCTCAGCCTGGGCTATGCGGAAATGAACCTGGAGCAGGCCGGTGCGCTCAGCATCGAATCGCGCTCCTCCAAGATCTACATAAGCCACAGCGAAAAGATCCTCCTGAACTCCAAACGCGATCGTTTCTACCTGAAGTCGGTCGAAGAAATGGCCGGAGAACTCTTCTTCTCCTACCTGAACCTCGACCGCGTCGGATCCCGGATCAACCTGCGGTCCAACTACGGCGACATCAAGCTGCTGGGCATATCTGACGGCATGCAGCGCATGGATTTCAACTCACAGTATTCCGACATCACCCTGTACCTCGACAAGGAGCACCTGTTCAACCTGGAGATCACCCGCGACGACCGGTCGCAGGTCGTTTCCTCCACAGAACTGATCTCCAAAGAAGAAGCGCCGGTGCCGGGAGCCGACAAAACCTTCCGCGCCCGCATTGCGGCCGGCGGCCGGGGCAAGCCAGAGATCCCCGTGAATATGACCATCAAGGCGGGAAAAGTCTTCCTGATGGAAAAATAAATTTTATCCAAAATGTAACCTTAGGAAAGACATCTTGTCTTTACTAAAAAACAAAACGAAACCGATTATGAAAATAAAAATGTTAATGGCAGGCGCCCTTTTGCTGGCCGGGTCGATGATCAGCGGCTGTTACGCGCCCTGGCACTGGATCGAGGGCAACGGGGATGTTGAGACCGAAACCCGGCAGATGCCCCGTTTCGACAGGGTGTTCAATGAAGGCAACTTTGAAGTGTACATTATCCAGGATGGCCTGAGCGAAGTGACCATCGAGGCAGAATCCAACCTGATCCCGAAGATACGCACCCGTGTTGAAGGTACGCGCCTGGAGATAGACACCCGCGACGACCTGCGGAACAACTACCCGATGAAGATCTTTGTCCACACGGATGAGGTCGATGAGGTCAAACTCAGCGGTTCCGGGCTGATCGACGCCGAAAACATCACCACCGGCGATTTCGAGATCGGGATCAGCGGTTCGGGTGAGATCTTTTTCACGGGAACGGTGCAGGACATGCACTGCTTTATCAGCGGAAGCGGTTCCGCGGCGATTGGCGTGACGGCCGACGAGCTGGAAGCCGATATCAGCGGGTCGGGCGACATGGAGCTCTGGGGCGTGGCCCGTGCCGGCGATTTCGACATATCCGGTTCCGGATCGATCCGCGCCTATGAGCTGGTGCAGCAGGAATGCGACGCCCGGATCAGCGGCAGCGGGAACATGTATGTGACTGTCGAAGATTACCTGAACGTCAATATTTCCGGCAGCGGAAGCGTTTATTACATGGGATCGCCCATCGTCAATACAAAAATAACGGGCTCGGGCTCGGTCATCCATCCTTAATCACAGGCAACGATCATGATAAAGAAGATCATTATCTCATCTCTGGTTGTCCTGTTGGGATTCATAACCGATGCCACGGGACAGGAGGTGCGGAAACAGGCCGGTTTCCGCTTCGGCAGCACCACGGGCTTCACGGCAAAATTCATCCGTGACGATATTTTCGCCTTCGAAGGCATCCTGGGATTCCGCAGCGGCGGCGCGCAGTTGTACGGGCTGTTTGAAGCGCGGCGGCCGGTATTTTACGACCGGCTCGAAAATATGTACGCCTACTTCGGGGGCGGACTGCACGCAGGCTTTGTCAGGTGGAACGATTTTAACGGCGACTATGATCCCTATTACAATCCCTACTACGAAAATCCCTATGAGAATATCGGCCCCGCGTTTGGGTTCGATGGCGTGATCGGTATGGAATATTCCTTCCAGTCTGTCCCGATCACGATGGCCGCCGATTTCAAACCTTTCTTTGAAATGTACGGCCCCTTCCTGTTCCGGGCGAATTTCTGGGATTTCGGGTTCCACCTGAGGTACAACTTTTGAATTTTGAGTTTTGAATTTTGAATTTTGAATTTTGAATAAGTATTAGATATTATGAATATGAAAAGCAGATTATTATTTTCGTTGATGCTGATGGGTTTATCATTAGGGATGATGGCCCAGGAGCGTACGAGACAGGAAATGCAGACCATTTTCGGCAATCCCGACAACAAGATCAGCCATGGCGGCTACGGAGCGTTCTCCATAGGCTACACGCAGATTGCCGGTGAGGATGTGCTGACGCTGGGCGGCCGGGCCGGCTGGGTGATCGATCATCATGTCACACTCGGATTCATGGGAAAAGGGCTGGTGAACACGGTGTATATCGACGATTACTGGCCGGATGATGACGGTTATTACCTGGTCGGCGGATATGGCGGATTTTTCATCGAACCGATCATCGCCCCGAACTTCCCGATCCATGCTTCTTTCCCGATCCTGATCGGCGGCGGGGGCATCGCCCTGAACGATTATACCTGGCGCGACTATGAATGGGAAAGCGACTATTCGCCCTACGACTGGGATTCTTATTTTGTCGTAGAGCCCGGCGTGGAAATCGAACTTAACCTGGTGAAGTTCTTCCGCGTGGCCTTTGGCGCCTCTTACCGCTTTACCAGCGACCTGCACATGCAGTACGTGCCGAAGGACATGATGAACGGGTTCAACGGCAGCGTCACGTTTAAGCTGGGGGTGTTCTGACATAGACCTCACAGGTCCCCGCGGGGATCTGTGAGGTCGTTCCGCAAAATAACTTAAATTCGCAGCGAAAAAATCACCCCGATGCGCTGCTTCATTTTGTTGATTCTCCTTGCTTTGGGCTTAAATGCTACCGCCCAGTTCGGAAAGCATTTCAGGAATAAAACCCTGCGATACGATTACTTCCATTCCGGAAGTGTGGACGCCGAGTACATCATGCCCGACGAACTTATCCTGGAAGGAAAATGGTCAGGTCCTAAAAAGGGCCTGATCGATCCTTTTGACTACGGCAATCATAAAATGACGGTGTTTGATGCAGCATCCGGCAAGCTGATCTTTACCAGCCAGTATTCTTCCCTTTTTGCCGAGTACCAGGCCACGGAAGAAGCGAAGTCGCAATGCGGGAACTTCCCCGAGAGCGTCCTGATGCCCTTTCCGAAAAAACCGGTGAAGATCGAATTTTACAGCCGGGGAAAAGAGATGGTCTGGAATAAAGTATTCGAAACTGAACTGGACCCGAAGACGGCGGAAGTAAAATCCGCGGATCTGAAACAGTATCCGGTGGCCCGGATCAACCGGGCCGGGAACCCTGCAAAGAAATTTGACATCGTATTTCTTCCTGAAGGCTACACGGAGGCGGAAATGGATAAATTCATAAAAGACTGCCATACATTCGCCGAATATCTCTTCACTACCGAGCCTTACGGGGAATACCGGAAGATGATCAACATCACCGGTGTCCTTGCTGCATCCGCGGAAAGCGGCACCGATGTCCCGCAGGATTCCGTGTTCAGGGAGACCCTGCTGCATTCGGGCTTCAACACGTTCAACACTCCCCGTTACCTTACGACGCCCGACTTCAAGGCGGTCCGGAACGTGGCCGGGCAAATGCCCTACGACCAGGTCGTGATCCTGGTCAACCATGCATTGTACGGAGGCGGAGGCATTTATAATTTCTATGCCATCAGCACCGTCGATGATCAGCATTCCGGGTTTGTGTTCACCCACGAGTTCGGGCATTCCTTTGCCGGCCTGGGCGACGAATACAGCGGCACCGGCTCCAATGCCGAGGATATCTACACCGGTCATGCCGAGCCCTGGGAGCCCAATATCACCACCCTGGCCGATTTCGGCGCCAAGTGGCAGGATATGCTCCCCGAAGGCACCCCCGTCCCCACCCCGGTCAGTGAGGAATGGCAGGGAAAGGTCGGCGTTTTCGAAGGCGCCGGCTACATGGAAAAAGGAGCGTACCGGCCATATCTCGATTGTTCCATGAATGTGGTCAAATTCAACAATTTCTGCCCCGTTTGCCAGCGGGCGATCCGTGAGCGCATTGAGTACTATGGCGGAAAATGAGGCTTGCAGCTTGTGGCTTACCCTTGGCCATAAGCTTTTTTCTCCCAAAGTATGAAGTATCAAGTTTTTTAGTACTTTTGCACTGTTATTTTTTTAACAAATAGCATATAATTTATTAAATATCAATAAAATATATCAGCCATGCTGAAAAAATTATCGGATCTCCACGAGATCGTCAAGAAGAAATCCCAGACCAAGAGGCTGGTTCTGGCTGTGGCTCATGACGAGCATTCGCTGGAAGCAGTGAACGCGGCCGCTAAAAAGAAATATATCGAAGCGATCCTGGTGGGCGACGCTGCTGAGATCAAGAAGATCGCCGAAAAAAATAAGAAGATCGACCTCAACCAGTTTGAGATCATCAACGAAATCAACGCCTCCGAGGCGGTGGCCAAGGCGGTGAAGCTGGTGCATTACGGCGAGGCGGACATCCTGATGAAGGGCAACGTGGGCACCGCCACGCTGCTCAAGGGCGTGCTCAACAAAGAATGGGGCCTTCGCAAGAACGAGGTGCTGTCGCACATCGCCCTCTTCGAGGTGCAGGTTTACCATCACAAGCTGATCTCCCTGACCGACGTGGCCATGAACATCGCCCCGGACCTGAACACCAAGATCAACATCATCAACAATTCGGTGGAATTCCTGCGCAAGCTGGGTGTGGAAACCCCTAAGGTCGCCGTTCTTGGCGCCGTTGAGCTGGTGAACGAAAGCATGCCCGCCACGATGGACGCTGCATTGCTCTCGAAGATGGCCGAGCGCGGACAGATCAAGGACTGCATCATCGACGGGCCGCTGGCCTTCGACAATGCCATCAGCGCGGAAAGCGCGCGCCATAAAGGCATCAAGAGCAATGTGGCCGGTGACGCCGACCTGCTGCTGCTCCCCGACATTGAGGCAGGCAACGTATTGTACAAATCCTTCGTATTCTTCGCCAAAGCCAAGGTAGCCGCCGTGGTGCTCGGCGCCCGCGCCCCGATCGTGCTCACTTCGCGCTCCGATTCGGAAGAGTCAAAACTCGACAGCATTGTGCTGGCCGCAGCAATCGCGTAATATATTCCTATGGAAGAAGTCTTCATCATCGCCATCAACCCTGGGTCGACCTCGACCAAGATCGCCGTTTACCGGAACAAAGAGTGCATCTTTGAAGAGAATATCAAACACAGCACGGAAGACCTGGCCGGTTTCGAGAAGATCACCGACCAGTTCGAATACCGCAAGCAGGCGATCCTGCAGCGCATCCATGAAAACGGCGGCCGCATCGATCCGGCCAAAGTACGCGTGGTCATGGGCCGTGGCGGGCTTTGCCGCCCCATCGAATCCGGAGTATACGCTGTGAATGAAACGCTGAAACGCGACCTGGTCAGCAGCCCGGTCGGCGAGCATGCCAGCAACCTCGGCGGGCTGATTGCCGACGACCTGGCCCGGGAGCTGCCCAACGCCAGGGCGTTTATCTGCGACCCGGTGGTGGTGGACGAGATGGATGAAATCGCCCATATCGGCGGTCACCCGCTCTTCGAGCGCCGCTCCGTATTCCATGCGCTCAACCAGAAGGCCACCGCCCGCCGGCACGCCACAGCCGTGGGATCGAGGGTCGAAGACCTTAACCTCATCGTGGTGCACCTCGGCGGCGGCATCAGCATCGGTGCGCACCGCGGCGGCCGGGTGATCGACGTGAACCATGCCGTGGGCGGAGAAGGCCCGTTCTCTCCGGAAAGATCTGGAGGGGTCTCGGTCATCGATGCGGTGAAGATGGCCTACAGCGGGAAATATACCGAAAAAGAATTCACAAAAATGCTCATCGGGCAGGGTGGCCTGGCCGCCCACCTGGGCACCAACAACGCCTACGAAGTGGAGCAGCGCGTGAAGAAAGGCGACCCTCAGGCTACGCTGATTTATGAAGCCATGGCCTACCAGGTAGCCAAGTTCAGCGGCTCCATGGCCGTGGCGCTCAAAGGAAAAGTCGACGGCATCCTCATCACCGGCGGCATCGCCTACGACAAATGGTTCGTGGAAAAACTCCGCGAATATGCCGGCTGGATAGCTCCCTTCTTCGTCTACCCCGGCGAAAACGAAATGGAAGCCCTGGCCATGAACGCGCTGATGGTCATCCGGGGAGAAGTGCAGGTTAAGGAATATTAGGCCGCGGTTCGGCGGTTCCAGGTTCCAGAGTTTCAGGTTACAGAGTTTCAAAGTTTTCTACTTTGAAGTATTTTACTATTTTTGGGGCTCTTAACCTGGCAAAATCTTAAAAAAATTCTCATGAAGCACCTGCTACGTACCGCAGCATTGGCGTTTTTATGCCATTTCGCAGCAAACTCCCAGCAATTTCATTACACCGACCACTGGAACAACCCGGGGCTTACGATGGTTTCCTCCACCCCCGGCAAAGTCGAACTCACGTATTCCATATCCGAATGGTCGCTTTCCGACCTGGCCATCGGCAGGGAAAACCTGAAAAAAGTCGAACTTCCCGGAAATTTCCTGCCTAATGATGAGGGAGCGCCCGATCTTCCCGGCTCGGGACAACTGATCGCGGTGCCGCAGGGCGCCGCTCCCCGGCTGAGCATCCTGGCGCTGGAGACGGAGACCCTCACCGGCATCGACCTTGCTCCGGCGCCCCGTATCCCGAAAACAACGGAAAACGGGCCGCTGTTTTATGCCAAGAACCAGGAAATCTATTCCGCCGATGCTTTGTACCCTGAAAACCCGGTCCGGCTTTCCGAAGTGACACAGATCCGCGGGCTGGACGTGGTCATGCTGGGCGTGACGCCGTTCCAGTACAATCCCGTACGCAGGGAACTGGTGGTCATCAGGAACATCCAGATCGAAGTGACTTTTGAAGGCGGTAACGGACAGTTCGGCGACGACCGGCTGCGCAGCCGGTACTGGGACCCGTTGCTGAAGGACGCCGTGGCGAATGCCGCGCAGATTCTGCCGGTGGATTTTGCCAGCAGGCAGTGGGCAGTTGGCAGTTGGCAGTCAGGGGTTAGGGAAACCGGATTTGAGTACCTGATCATTTGTCCGGATGATCCGGTGTTTACGGCCTGGGCCGATACGATCCGGCTGTTCCGGGGCAAACAGGGTATTTCGACCGGCGTGGTCACGACCACAGAGATCGGCGGCAACACCGTGGCCGCCATTGAGAGCTATGTGAACAACGCCTACAACACCTGGGACATTCCGCCGGCCGCCGTGCTCATCCTCGGCGATTACGGCACCAGCGGCGCCACGGTCGTAGCCCCCATCTGGGATAATTACTGCGCCTCCGATAATATTTACGCCGATGTGACGGGCAACCAACTGCCTGATATCGTGTTCTCCCGCATGACCGCGCAGAATGCGACCCACCTGGAAACCATGATCCGCAAATTCATCGATTATGAAACCAATCCGCCGACCGATCCGGATTATTATGATCATCCGATCACGGCGCTGGGCTGGCAGACAGAGCGCTGGTTCCAGGTTTGCATCGAAGTGGTGGGCGGATTTTTCCGCAACGAACTGGGAAAAGATCCGATCCGCATCAACGAAGTGTATGATGGCAATCCTTCGGTGGATCCCTGGTCGACCGCGCCGAACACCAACACCATCATGAACTACTTCGGGCCGAACGGGCTGGATTACATCCCTTCGTCCCCTTCCGCCCTGGGCGACTGGAGCGGCGGCAACGCCACCGACATCAACAACGCCATCAACAGCGGCTCCTTCATGCTGCTGCACCGCGACCACGGCTATGAGCTGGGGTGGGGCGAGCCTGCTTACTCCAACAGCAGCATGAGCGGCCTGAACAACGACAACCTGACCTTTGTGTGGTCGGTGAACTGCCTCACGGGAAAATACAATTACGGCAGCGAGTGTTTCGCCGAGGCGTTCCACCGGCGGCCAAAAAGGGCCCTGGGTCTGATCGCGGCTTCCGAGGTCTCCTACTCCTTCGTCAATGACACCTATGTCTGGGGTGCGTTCGACAACCTCTGGCCGGAATTTATGCCCTCCTACGGATCCAACCCGGAACCGCGCGGACTGCTGCCCTCCTTCGGCAATGCCGCCGGCAAGATCTTCCTGCAGCAATCCAGCTGGCCCTACAACACGGGCAATAAAGTGGTCACGTACCACCTCTTCCATCATCATGGCGACGCGTTCTCGACGCTTTATTCCGAAGTACCCCAGCAACTGGCCATCAATCATGACGGCGTCATGACGGCCGGTTCGGACACTTACACGGTGCAGGCCGACGAAGGCGCGCTGATCGCGTTGTCCGTCAACGGGGAGATCATCGGGCTGGCCGACGGAACGGGCGCCCTGGCGGCAGTCCCGATCGTGCCACAGATCCCCGGCGCCGACGTCCGGCTGGTGGTGACCAAAACCAACCATTTCCGCTATGAATCGGCCGTGACGGTCATCTCTCCCAACGCACCTTATGTCATCTGCCAGGGCCATGCCCTGAACGACGCGGCGGGCAATGGCGACGGGCTGATGGATTACGCCGAGAGCTGCCTGCTGAGCGTGACCGTCAACAACCTGGGCACCATAGATGCTGAAAACGCCATGGTCAGCGTGTCGACCACCACTCCCTTCATCACCTTTACCGACAGTACTGAACCCGCAGGCACCATCGCAGGCAACGGCGAAATCACGCTCGCCGACGGCTTCGCCTTTATGGTTGCGGATTCGCTACCTGACGGCTATATTGTGGATTTCCTGGTTGAAGTGACCGCGGATAACGGATCCTGGACCAGCCAGTTTAATGTTGAAGGCCATGCACCGGTGCTGGAATTAATTGATTACCAGGTAGACGACAGCAATGGAGACGACAATGGGCGCATCGATCCCGGTGAGACTGCCGGGCTGCTGGTGACGATCAGCAATACAGGTTCTTCGGCGGCGTTCAGCCTCGAAACGGCCTTAACCACCAACAACGGATACATCACGGTGCTCATGCCGGCCCAGTCCACCCTGCAGCTTGACCCGGGCGAAACCATTACATTACCGTACCAGGTTTCTGCCGATGAATCCACACCCGGCGGGACTACCGCGGAATTCAACGTATCTATCACCGCCGAACACGACCGGAACGGAATGGGGACCTTCTCCACCATCATCGGCCAGTTCGCCGCCCTCATCCTCGACCTCGATCCCAACACTCATTCCGCACCGGCCATGATGGAGGCGTTTGCCGATATGGACCTGGTGGCCGAATACCAAACAACCTTCCCCGATGATTTCTCGATCTATAAATCCGTCTTTGTCTGCCTGGGGATCTATTACTCCTATCATGAACTGACCGAATCGGAAGCCATCACCCTGTCGCGTTATCTTTCGGAAGGCGGGAACCTCTACCTCGAAGGCCGCTCCGTATGGTACGACGATGAACAGACGAGCATTCAGCCCATGTTCAACATCACCTCCGAATTCACCAACTGGTACCAGTACGACAGCATTTTTGCGCCAGGCGGCGTTTTCACCGAAGGAATGATGTTCGACTATTCCGGCAGCAATCCCTTTAACAATCACATACTCCACGCCGCGGAACCCGCGTTCCTGCTCTTCGGAAACCAACCCGACAGCATGGGTACCATGGTGGCCTATGATGCAGCTACCTACAAAACCGTCGGGGCCAACATGGAATTCGGCGCTCTGGCCGACGGCGAATCGCCTTCCACCAAAGCCATGCTGATGGAGCGGATCCTGGAATTCTTCGGCGACATCCTTACCGGAGTCCCGAATGAAAATCCGGCACAGGGAATGCACCATGTGAGCGTTTATCCCAATCCCTCTTCAGGAAATTTCCGGTTTGCCTGGACCCTGGATCATCCTTCGCAGGTTAACCTGGAGATTTACGACCTTTCCGGCAGAATGGTATTCCGTGCATCGGACAAAGTTTTCAGTAAAGGATACCATGAGCTGGAATGGAATGTCCCTCAAGACAGCGAAACCATGCGCGGCGGTATGTATTTCTACCGGATATCCTCCTCCGGCGGCGTTCAGACCGGTAAATTATTGCTCAGCAGGTAGATAATTTATATTCATTCTAAATAAAAAAGTATTTTAGCGCCTCAATTTCAGCTTATGATCAAACATTTTACACTGTTCATGGCGGCTATGGCCATGACCCTGATCACCGCATCCGGGCAGAGCGAAGAAAAGCGCCAGCGGGAAGCGCAGGAAGCCAAACGGGTCGACACCCGGGTGGACAACAACCGCTACTGGAAACTCATGGCCGAGCAAGGGCTGGCCAGACTGAACCCGGTCATCCCGGTGCCACCCGCGATCTATGTGGGCAGCGATATCGGGGCTTTCAGCGCCATCACGGAAGACTCTCCGGACGTCGCCGTAGCCTCCAACAGTTCCACCCAGAGCGAAAACTCGATTTTTGTCGATCCGGCAGACGAACAGGTCGCCCTCAACTCCAACAATTCAACGCCCAATCCGGCCAGTGGCGTTTACGGGGCCAACTCGATCAAATCCACTGACGGGGGCGCTTCGTGGAATGGCTCGGTCCAGGGGGCGGGCGGCCCGAACTCGGGAGACCCAGTAGCCCTTATCGGCCTGGACCGGACCTATTTCGTCGGATTCATCAGCGAGAGCGGCGGCCAGGCCATCGCCCGGTCGACCAACCAGGGAAGCAACTACACCGTGTACAATGTGGCCAATGCCAGTGGCGGCGGCCTGCTCGACAAGAACCACATGTGGATCGACAACAGCCCGTCCAGTCCTTTCGAAGGGAACCTGTACAACGCCTGGACCGATTTCGGCGGCGCATTTGATTCAGAAATTGCCTTGTCCCGCTCAGCCAACGGTGGCATGAACTGGTCGACTCCGGTGAATGTCAGCGCTGCCGTCAACGCCGGCAGCCACTGCCAGGGGGTGAACATCAATACCGGGCCCAACGGTGAAGTCTATGCCATCTGGGCCATTTACGACGGATGGCCGACGGACGAGAGCGCCATCGGCATGGCCCGCTCCTTCGACGGCGGGGCTACCTGGCAGCCGGCTACCCGAATCATCAATAATATCAGGGGCATCCGCAATACCGGTGTCGGAAAGAACATGCGCAATAATGCATTCCCGAGCATGGCCGTCGACATCAGCGGGGGCGACCGCAACGGCTACGTTTACATTGTCTGGTCCAATGTCGGCGTTCCCGGGGTGAATAACGGGAATGACGTCGATGTTTACATCAGCCGGTCTGCAGACCAGGGAACCACCTGGTCGGTGCCGGTACGCGTGAACCAGGATCCTTCCGGGCTCGGCAGAAAGCATTATTTCCCCTGGATCACCTGCGATCCTGTTAACGGCATCCTGAGCGTGGTTTTTTACGACGACCGCAATGTGGGCGGCAACCAGTGCGAGGTATTTTGCGCCAATTCTTACGATGGCGGCGAAACCTGGGAAGATTTCCGGGTCAGTGATGTGGCCTTCACCCCCACCCCGATCCCCGGCCTGGCCGACGGCTACATGGGCGATTACCTGGGCATTAACGCCCGCGGCGGCTGGGTTTATCCTACCTGGGCCGATAACCGCACCGGTTCCGTCATGACCTATGTCTCGCCCTACCAGACCAACCCGCTCTCCAGGCCGAGGTTCCTGGAAGCGTCGGTGGAATTTGAAACCGGACTTTCCGCCCTTCAATGGTCTTACACGGAAGAAGCCGGGTTCACCCATTTCAACGTATATCGCGAAGGGGAACTGATCGGCACGGCCACCGACACGGTGTATTCGGATAACCTGCCAGATTATGGCGTCTACAATTACCGGGTTACGGCTTATTATGAAGGTATTGGCGAATCCAGCCCGGCCACGGGCAGCGTGCAGTGGGGCGATGCGCAGATCAGCGTGGAGCCGGATTCGATCTTCGAGATCCTCCGCCCCGACAGTTCCGTCACGCGCTACATTACGGTAACGAATATCGGGCAACTGGAAATGGATTATAACATCAGCATGTTCATTCCCAGCCTGGAGCCGGACAACGGCAGGGCTTACTGTGAAGCCAGCGGCACCTGCGACGAATTCATCTCGCGTGTGCAACTGGCCGAAATCGACAACACCTCCGGCTGCACCCAGTACGGGGATTATACCGCATTGACCGCCAACCTCTCTGCGGGCAGCACGTATCAGATCACCGTAACCAATGGCAACCCGGTCTACAGCGACGACAAATGCGGGCTGTGGATCGACTGGAACCAGAACCAGGTTTTCGACGCCGAAGAGGAGATCACGATGAGCGGATCGCCGGGCGTCGGACCGTACACGGCGGAAATCCTGGTCCCGACCGACGCCAAACCAGGTCTGACACGGCTCAGGACCCGCATCGTTTACTTTGGCCTGCCGGAACCCTGCGGCGCCACATGGTACGGAGAAGCGGAAGATTATTCGGTGAATGTGCTTACCTGGATCATACCCGATCCGGTTTCCGGAAATGTGGCGGCCGGCAACGATACCGAGATCGGAGTGACACTCAGCGCTGCAGGGCTGGAACCGGGCGAATACACCGCCGAGATCAGTATCTTCAGCAACGATCCGGATGATCCGGAGGTCGTAGTTCCGGTGACCCTGGTTGTTTCGGAGATCGACATTGAAATGGCCGCCGACCAGGAGGTGATCTGCCTCGGCGAGAGCGTCCGGCTCACGCCCGAAGTTTCCGGCGGATCAGGGGCCTACACCTATTCTTGGGTTTCATCACCCGAGGGGTTTGTATCCGAAGAATCCAGCCCGGTGGTCACGCCCGATACGACAACGATGTACACCGTCCAGGTAACAGACGGGACGCATACCATCGCCCATTCCATCTCCATTATCGTCAACCCGGTGCCTGAGGTCAGCCTGGGGGCCGACACCCTCATCTGCCTCGGAGAATCGGTTACCCTGGAGGCCGGTGAAGGTTTTGCTTCATACCTATGGAGCAGCGGGGAGACCACCCCCTCGATCACCATCGGCACCTCCGGTGAGTTCTGGGTGGAAGTGATGAACGAATACGGCTGCTCCCGCCGCGACACCATGCTGCTCACAGTCAATGACGTACCGGCGCAGGCCTCCATAACGGACGGGCCGGCTTCGGTGGATAACTACTTCGGCCAGCCTTCCGGGTATGCCTGCAGCGAACTGGAGAACACCCTCAGCTACACCTGGTCTTTGAGTCCGGAGGCTGCCGGTGTGATCACGGGAGATGGAGTCTCCGCCGTGGTCAGCTGGGCGGCGGGCTTTACCGGCGAAGCACAGATCGCGGTTACCGCAGCCAATGAATGTGGCGACGGCCCAATCTCAGCGGCATTCGTCACGAGCGTATTTACTTCACAAGGTCTGGGCGAGATGGAGTCTCAGAACACGTTAAAGGTTTACCCCAACCCGGGCACAGGGAGATTCAGCGTCAGGCTTCCGTCTGGGAAACCATTCACCGGCAGTCTTATGGTTACAGATGGTACCGGAACAATTGTGTTGTTTGAACCGGAGATCAGTATACAGGAGCACGAAGCCCGGACCATCAACCTGTCCGGTCTGCCCGCAGGCCAGTATACCGTAAACCTTGAGGATAAGGAAAAATCATACAGCGGCAGGCTGATCCTTCAAAGAAAGTAATAAGATGTGCCTCCGGAAAGCGCAGACTGACCTGCTCAGGGCAGATCAGTTCTGCGCTTTTTCATTTAACATCAATTTAATGCATAATTTTGCAGTTCTAATCAACCGGGAACAATCCAATGAAAAATTTACGCAACGCATTAATGGTGGCTTTTACCTGTGCCAGCCTGGCCGTTTTCGCACAGCAGGGCGCCAATGAAGAAAAACTTGACACCCGTATCGACAACCAGGGGTATTGGCGCAAAGCCGCCGAAAAGGGACTGACCACACCCAACCCGCATGTCAGTGTGGCTCCCGCAGTTTACACCGGCAGCGAGATCATGGCCGTCACGGCCATCACCGAAAATTCGCCTGATGTGCTGGTGGTCGGCGGGAGCACCTCTCAGAGCGAGAACTCAATCTTCATCAATCCCAACGATCCCGACAATGTGCTGAACTCGAACAATTCGACGACCCAGCCCGGGGGCAGCATTAACCTTTATGGAGCCGATAAGCTGTACTCTTTTGACGCGGGGCTGAACTGGGACGGTGACATCCAGGGGCCCACGGGATCCAATTCCGGCGACCCCGCCGCCCTCATCGGCCTAAACGGCAGATATTACATCGGCTACATTAACAACCAGTCCGGGCAGTCGGTAGCCTATTCCGATGACCAGGGCGTCACCTGGTTTTCTGCGGTTGCGGGCAACGCCCCGGCAGGGTTCGGTAACCTGCTCGATAAGAACCACATGTGGATTGACAACAGCCCTTCCAGCCCTTATGAAGGCAATCTTTACAACGCCTGGACCTGTTTTGGCGGGCAGAACGACAGCGACATCGAGGTGGTCCGCTCCACCGATGACGGGGAGAGCTGGTCGACGGTCATCAATGTGAGCAACTCCCTGAATCCCGGCAGCCACGCCCAGGGCGTCAACATCCAGACCGGGCCGCTGGGGGAAGTCTACGTGACGTTTACCATCTATGACAACTGGCCGTCTGACGAAGATGCCATGGCGATGGCCCGTTCGCTCGACGGCGGACAGACTTATCAATCCTTCCGCATCATCAACAATATCCGCGGCATCCGCAACACGGCGACCAATAAGGACATGCGCGTGAACTCCTTCCCCAGCACGGCGGTGGACATCAGCAGCGGCCCAAGGCGCGGAAATATTTACGTGGTCTGGACCAATGTAGGCTATCCCGGGATCAATACCGGCAACGATAAAGATGTTTACATTATCCGCTCTGAAGACGGGGGCGACACCTGGTCATCCCCGGTACGCGTGAACCAGGATCCCGCTGGCCTGGGCAAGGAGCACTATTTACCCTGGGTCACCTGCGACCCCGTTACCGGAACGCTGAGTGTGATCTTCTATGACGATCGCAACGTCTCCAGTGCGCAGTGCGAGGTTTACTGTGCCAATTCCTACGATGGCGGCGAAACCTGGGAAGACTTCAAGGTGAGCGATGTCGCCTTCACCCCTTCGCCCATCCCCGGCCTGGCCAGCGGCTACTTCGGCGATTACCTGGGCATCGCGGCCCGGAACGGTAAGGTTTATCCCGTTTGGACCGACAACAGGACGGGTACGGCGCTGACCTATGTTTCGCCTTACCAGACCAGCACCATCACCGCTCCCACCGATCTGGTGGCCAGCATCAACGAGGAGACCGGGTCGGTAAACCTGAACTGGCAGCATTCCCCCAGTCCTACGTTCAGCTACTACAAGATCTACCGAGGGTTGACTTTACTGGGCACGAGTGTTTTCCCGACATTTACAGACCAGCTGCCGGCCTACGGCACCTATCGCTATTTCGTTACGGCCTTCTACGGCGCCGAAGGCGAATCGGGCGCGGCCATCGTGGATGTGCAGTGGGGAAATGCGCAGGCCGCTGTCAATCCGGGGGTCATAGAGGAATACCTTACCCCGGGGTCGGAACGCACCATTGCACTCGATATGGCCAACGTCGGTCAGCTCCCTCTGAATTATACCAGCCGCTTTGCCCTGCCGGAAACCAGGGATAATGGCAGCCGGGCGTATTGCACGGGAACCGGCGGATGCACCGAATACATCAAAAGGGTGCAGTTCAAAGAGGTCGACAACCAGTCGGAATGCCTCGGCTATGAAGATTATACGGCGCTGATGAGCACCGTGGCCATCGGCGAAACCTTCACCGTCACCATCCACAACGGCACTTCGGCCCATGCAAATGATGTCTGCGGTGTTTGGGTCGACTGGAACCAGAATGAGAATTTACTGGATGACGGATCCATAACCGTCAGCGGCAGTCCGGGCTCAGGTCCCTACACGGCGAGCATCACCGTACCAGAAGGGGCGAAGAACGGCATGACCCGGATGCGGGTGAGGATCAAGCGCGACGCGCCGATCAGCCCCTGTGGACTCACGCCCAATGGCGAGGTGGAAGATTACGGGTTGGATGTGATCGGCTGGGTAAGCGCCACACCGATGGAGGGCACCATCGCCGCAGGCGGCAGCCAGCCGGTGAACGTCCATCTCAACGCCTCGGAAATGGAACTGGGCACCTACCAGGCGAATTACATCATTTCCAGCAATGACCCGGATAACGGCGAAATCATCATACCCGTGACGATGCACGTCACCAACATCGCCCTTACCGTTGCCGCCGACAAGGACAGCCTGTGCCTGGGCGGATCGACCGCACTGTACGCCAATGCCAGCGGCGGATCGGGAAATTACGTCTACTCATGGACCTCCATCCCGGAAGGATTTACTTCATCGGATCCGAATCCGATGGTTGCACCGGAAGTCACCACGACCTATATCGTTGAACTGACCGATGGCGGCCTGGTGCTGGAAGAACAGATCACCATCACCGTAATTGACCTTCCCGAAATCGCTCTCGGCGCCGACGTGGCGGTATGTGAAGGAGAACAGGCCGTGCTGGACGCCGGCCCGGGATACGCCACTTATTTCTGGAACACCGGCCAGACCGGGCAGCAGATCACCGTCAGCCAGGCAGGGACCTACTGGGTGGAAGTGTCCAACGAATTCGGCTGCACGGCCCGCGACACTGTGGAATTCGCGATATATCCCCTGCCGGTCGTCGACCTGGGCGCGGATATGAACTTCTGCGAGGGCTCCTCGGTAGAACTGGCCACCGGTGAAGGCTTCAGCGCTTATGCCTGGAGCAACGGCGCCACCACCAGCACCATCAGCGTCAGCGAGCCCGGCGAATACGCGGTGACCGTGACCGACATCAACGGCTGTACCGCTCAGGACCAGATCGTCCTTGCGATGGATCCTCTGCCGCTGGCGCCTTCCGTCACGTCCGGACCGGTCTCGGTCGACAATTTCCTGAGCCCTTCTTCGGATTTTACCTGTTCTGAAGGGGCCCATGCCACCGCATATGAGTGGAAAATGGAGCCCGCCGGCGCGGGGATGCTCACCGCCAACGGGCAAGCCGCCCAGGTTACCTGGACCCAGGGTTATACAGGCACCGCCCAGATCTCGGTCCGCACCACCAACGAATGCGGGGAGAGCGCATTCTCGGCCGTTTACGAAGTGGCCGTTTACAGCTCGCAAAGCATCGATGATAAAAAAGCGGTCACCGCCATCCGGTTATACCCCAATCCGAACGACGGTAACTTCACCCTCGGATTCAACTCCGGAAGAGAGCAGACGCTGCATTTCCGCCTCACGACTCCAATGGGCAGCGTCGTCCTCGACCAGCAGGAATCCATTCCTTCGGGAGCCTATCAGAAAACCTTCAACCTGAGCACACTGCCTGCAGGGACCTATCAGCTGGTCATCACCGACCGGGATGGCCGCATGCTGAGCCGCCAGCAGGTTGTGGTGAAGTAAAGCAGAACGCACAGAGCATAAAAAGAGCGGGCGCCGGAATTTCCGGCGCCCGCTTTTGTTTTATGGCCCCCCCAACGCGGGGTGCTGGTTTCAGCTGATTACCGCTGCGTGAGCTTCCGGCTGACCGACACGCCCTGGCCTTCCATCTTCAGGAAATAAACGCCTGAAGGCAGAAATTCCAGGTTGAGTTGAAGATCAAGTGCGCCGCCGGTTTTCAGGTTATCCTCATAAACCTTTCCACCCAGCACGTTGAACACCTTCAGCGAAATGTCGCCGGGCCGTTCCGTGCGCAGCATCAGCCGGTAATTGCCGGTTCCGGGATTAGGATAGATGGCCAGCGAGTTCATGGCGCCATGGTCCGGGCCCAGCCCGACGGTGTTGTCGACCGTAACTTCGAACGCTTCGGAGGGTATGCCCTCGCCACATTCGTTGTGCGCAGTAACCGTGATGTACGCCATTCCCAGGTAATCCGGATTCCAGGTCACCGTGGCGCTGGTCCCGTTGCCTTCGATGGTTCCGGCTTCGGCGGGATCCAGATACCAGCTGTACTCCGTGAGATCGGGCAGCCCTGCCGTGGTGTAATCAGATGTGGCAGTCACATACACATCGATGTAGTCCGGTCCTTCCGGCGTGACAGGTGCTTCCGGCGCGGATTTGAAGATAAGCGCCATTTCATCCGAAACCTGGTCTCCGCCGGAGTTCCACAGGGTAAGCACCAGGTCGATGGTGCCGGCATCGATGTCTTCCTGGCTGGCCTCATACACGGGATGCATGATGGTATTGTCGTCGAAGGTCCCCGTTCCGGTGGTGGTCCATTCAATCGTCGTATAATCGGTGCCGTAAGCATCCTGCGGGATAAAGGTATCGCCGCCGCAACGGCTTTCGTTCGGGCCGGCCCAGATGGTCAGGCACATGGGCGTCGGGAAGACGATATTGTCGATCCAGGCTTTGTCGGCCCCACCGTTGGTGTTGGCATCCTTGCTGTACACCCAGCGGAAGGTTTTGGTGCCGGCGCTGACGAAATACGATTGCTTCCGCCAGCTTTCTGTGGTTCCCGACCATTCTCCCATCAGCTCGTTGCCAATGTAGAATCTCAGTTTATCGTTCTCATCCGAAGAGACTTTGCGGATGAAGGAGATGCTGTCGTCCTGCATCACCTGGTACACGATCTTCAGTTCGCTCGACTGGTTGGCCGCAATGGCCCCGGAAAGGGCGCTGAAGTTCCCCTGGTAGGGATACTGGTTGCTCGTCTGCCATGGAAGTGTGCCTTCATGCTGCCAGGGATACTTCGTAAAGTTGCCGGTTTCAAAATCCTCGATCCTGGCGCTGACCCGTTCCACGAAAACTTTATCATCGTAATAATTACCCATGGCCAGTTCATTGACGAAGTTCACCACGATCCCTTCAGGGGCGTTCTCATCAACGGTCACATTGAACACCTTGTTGAACTGTCCCAGGAATCCGATGGAGTTGAAATGCTGATCTGGATTGAGAACTTCAACGAATCCCGATTGTCCTTCCAGGTGGACATCCACATCATAGGCGGTGGCGTGTCCGTTATTGTTGTAATTGATCGTCATGGTCACCTCTTCGCCCGGATCGAGCCGGCCGTTTCCGTTGCCATTGGCCTGGTCATTGATGGTCAGGCTGTTGATGTGCAGCAGGGGCGCGTTTGCCCTTAGGGTGAACAGGCTGTTCCAGGTGTTGGTGCCATCGGTTGAGATGATGTTGAAGATGACCTGGTGCTGATCCGGGATGTTCTCGGCGGCATAGAAACTGAACCCGTTCTCGATCAGTGTGGATTGCTGCGACGGGATCACGCCGTAAACTTCCGTGTCGTCGATCAGTTCGATGAACGGATCGCTGGTGGTGAGCGTCACGGTCACATCGCCGCTGTTGGCCAGGCCGACATTGCGGATGGTCAGGTTGAGGTTGACGGTTTCGTTGTAATCGACCAGGCCGTTGTTATTGCCTTCGGGATCGATAACGGCGTGCGCGCCATAGATGCAGTAGGGGCCGGTGGCCGGGATGACCTGGATGACTTCCTCATGCCGGTAATAGTTGGTTTTGGTCACGGTGAGGACAACGTTGGTACCCACGTTTTGCGGGGTGATGGTCATGGGAATCGGGCTTCCGGTGCCTTCCGCCAGGCCGATGATGTTATCACCCACCGTCAGGCAGATGGTTGATCCGGCATCGGCGGTGATGGTAAATTCATTCAGACCGGCGAGGATGATCCCGTCGTGCAGAATGCTCAGGTCCTGGGGCACTTCCGAATAAAGGGTCTGGAAGGCGTCGCCGTGGTGGTGGAACAAATGATAGGTAACCACTTTGTTGTTGGTATTGTAGGGCCAGCTCGACTGCTGGAGGAAGTATTTGCCCGCGGCGTTTCCGAAGGCCGGCAGCAGGCCTCTCTCCGGAGGATTGGAGCCGTACTGGGGCATGAAGTCCGGCCACATATTGTCGAACATCCCCCAGACATAGGTATCGTTCACGAAGGAGTAGCTGACCTCGGATGCGCCGATGACGGCCAGCGCGCCGCTGTTCACGTTGTTATACCTGTAGCGGTGGAACTTTTCCGTGAAGCATTCGCTGTTCCAGTCATACTTTCCGGTAAGGCAGTTGATAGAGAAGATAAAGCACAGATCGGTGTTGGTAAGGCCGGAGATATTGCTGTTTGTGTAGGCGGGCTCGCCCCAGCCGGTTTCCATGCCGTGATCGCGGTGCTGTAAAAGGAACGCGCCGTTGTTGATGGCGTTGTTGATCATGGTGGCGTTTCCGCCCGACCAGTTGCCCAGCGACTGGGGCGTGGCAGGGATGTAACCCAGTCCGCTCGGGCCGAACACGCCCAGCACGGTGGAGGTGTTCTGCGCGGTCGACCAGGGATCCGAGTTCGGATTGCCCCCGTAAATCTCGTTGATCCGGACCGGATTTTTCCCATGGACATTCTTGAAATAACCGCCCACGGTTTCGGAACAGATCTGGAACCAGCGTTCCGTCTGCCAGCCGAGCGCCGTGATGGGATTATTGTAGAAACCCGGATTCGTCGGCGGGTTGGTCTCGTAATTCATGAACTTCGTGATGAAGGTCTCCAGTTGCGTGTTGTCGTTGGCGGTCATGCGGGCCATGACAAACTCAGGCAGATCGTTGTTGTCGACATCGGCAAAAATATTATCCGAAGCGCAATAGTTGTCCCAGATGGGTGCGGTGATGTTGTTCTGGGCATTGGTCCCGTAATCGCCCATGATCAGGATGGCGGCGGGAACGGGGTCCCAGTTGAAATAGGCGTTGTTGATGAAGGTTTCGATCACGCCGGCGCTGTTGCCGCCAATTTCGGTCAGGGTCACGATGTCGGTGGTGATGCCCTGCTTGACGCGGAACGACTTGATTTCATTGGCCCACGTCATGTATTCCGGACCGTCGGGGACGATGATGAGGTATTCGCATCCGGTGGAGCTGCGGTTTGAGATGGCCCGCTGGCTGTAATCCACTTCCGGCAGCGATTCATGATTAAGGAGGACGTCGCTCAGGATGGGATCCCAGAACCGGCTGCGGTAGCGTTCTTCGCCGAATTGCCCGGTACCGCCCTGGAAATCAATGTCGACCTGGATATCATAATAAACCACCAGTTCCCGGGTCACCGGGTTGTACTGGAATGGGGTCACGCCCAGCATAACCACGTCCACCCCGCGGATCTGGGTGACTTCTGAAAGTTTTACCGGGTTTTCCGGATAGAAGGCATTGCGGCTGTATATGTCCTCGCGGGTGGGATAGACGAGCGGGCCGTTGTCGGTATCCAGCGGGATGCGCGGCGCCGGAGCGATATCTACGTTACGGTATGTCTCGCTGCGCTGGGAAACGATCCGCAGCACGGGCTGCGATCCTTCCGGAATGGCAATATACCGTCCTCCGCCGGGAAGATTCGGTGCCCCCTCGTCGTTCGGGAGCCAGAACCCGGGCAGTTCGACGTTATTCATGGATCTTCCGTTCACTTCACCCGGTACCAGGGAGAATTCGTGAACGGCGTAACCCACGGACACACCTCCGCGGGTCTGTTCCTTGAGCTGAAACCCGGCCGGGTTCCTGCTGTCTGAAAAAGTAAACTTCTGAGCAAAGGTCAGCTGGGTAAGCAATAACCCGGCGGCCATCAACATTGCGATCAGACGCATTTTGCGTAAATCTTTCATCATAAAAAAAGTTATAGGATTGATAACATGGATTTTATATAGCCCGAACAAAAATAAATATAATTCATGCTTCTCAGGGACGCAAAAGGCTATTTATACCGAATTTAAATAATCATAAAATACTACTTATCAATAAGTTAAAAGACAAAGCGCACGGAGGGTGCCGCGCGCTTTGTAGTAGTGAATGATTTAGAGTCCGCTCCCGCATCAACAGGAGGGCCGGGTGACACTATCGCCGCACCACGATCTTATGGGCGGAAACGCCGGCGGAGGTTTGTATTTTCAGCATGTACATCCCTTCCGGCAGTTGTCCCAGGTCAAGGGGCAGCTGCAGCTTCCGGTCGATGGTGACCTCCTTCGGGGCGACCACCGGTTCGCCGGCGGCGGAATATACGCCCAGTGTGGCGGTGGTGATATTCCGGGCGGAGAGTTCGACCTGGAACGCGCCGCTGCCGGGATTCGGGAAGATGGAAACGCCCAGGCCGCTTTTGTGCTCCTCAATGCCGAAGGTGTTGGCGACAGTGACGGCAAGGTTCTCTGAGAATCCGCCTTCACCGCAATCATTCTCGCCTCTGACTTTGAGGGTGGCCTGTCCGGTGAATCCGTTCTGCCAGTTCACCGTGCATTCCATCCCGTTTTCCGATACCTGGAAGGTTCCGGCCCCGGCGGGCTCCAGTATCCATGTGTATGATGAAGCTCCTGTGGCGCCGGTGGTCGCATACACGCTGGAGGTGACCGAGTACAGGTCGATTTCCTCCGGTCCGGCCGGTTTGGCTGCTGTGGCAGGCGCCTGCTGCACTGTTATGTTGAGTTCGATCGGTTCGGTCTGGATGCATCCGGTGGCGTCGGTGATCGTCTGGATGATGACTTCCATGTCGCTGGAAGGCCAGAGCGGGATCTCCACGTTCGGCTTGTTCGGGTCGAAGGTCACCAGGCCGCCGTTGAGGGTTACCTCAAGGTGCCAGGGAGAAACCCCGGTCAGGCTCAGGTTCAGGTAGGTGGTATCGCCGCTGCAGACGGTGCTCTGGGAAAGAGAAGCCGCGCCGGTGGGCAGTTCGTAAACGTCCACACTCAGGCCTTCGGAGTCCGGCCCCATGCCCGACTGGTTCATCCCGCAGACCTTCAGCATGGCATTGC
The DNA here is from genome assembly GCA_964489545.1 of uncultured Bacteroidales bacterium. Lineage (GTDB taxonomy): Bacteria > Bacteroidota > Bacteroidia > Bacteroidales > JAGOPY01 > JAGOPY01. Next base: position 51,696 of record CAZAZE010000010.1, on the reverse strand, counting down.
CTTTGAACGACGGGTTCCAGTTGACGGTCACTTCCGTGCCCCAGCCTTCAATCTCACCGGCCGATGCGGGTTCCACATGCCAGATGTAATATTCCGCGCCATTGACCGCCTCGGTCGTGTACACACAAGGCATGACCGTACCGCAGACGTGGGTTTCTCCGGAGGGTTGCGCCGGCGCTTCACTGATCGTGCTCAGGCCGAAGAAGTTCAGGTAGCGGTTCATGAGGTCCCTTTTGGTGAACAGCTCATTGTCGAGCAGGCCGCCGAATTCAAACACCGAGCCGATCGTCTTATAAGTTCCGGCATCATGGGCGATCACGGCATTGTACACCGGGCCAAGGTTCGCCATGACGGTATAACCGGGCGCAACCGGGTTCACCCGGTCGATGTAGCTGTTGTCGCCGCCATAGTAAAAGGTGATCCCATCGAGGAACGTGGCGGAAAGGCCCTGCAGGGTGCCCAGGTCGCCGCTGCCGTCGCTGGTGCCCTGGATCTTGAAGAGCGGGTGCAGCGAGGTGGGATTGTACAGCTGGTCGTAATACCAGGTGTCGGCGCCTTCCAGGTACATGTTCCCGCCGTTGTTCAGGAAGGTGACAAAGGGCGTAGCCTCGGCCGAACTAAGGATATGGTTGTTGTTGTAGGTACCGAGACTCATAAAGATGGTCTGGTAGTGGCTGATCTCCTCCGGGATCTCGGTGGCATACTCGGCGAACACCCTCAGTTCATCGATGGCATCCTTCATGATCGTGCCGGAATTGTGGTTCCCGTCGAGATCGAGGATCAGGATGGGATACAGGCCCACGGAGACGTTAAAGCTGCTCTCCGTAGTAAGGCCCATATCACCGGCAAAATGAACGGTCAGTTCCGCCGGGTGGCCCGGGGGCGTGACCGGGTGCGCGGTCACCACGAAGCTCTTCGCAATGGTCTCATTCTGCCCGATATTCCCGTACATGGCGCTGTCTGATTCAATTTCGATATACATATCTTCAGAAGACAGCAACCCGTAGATGTTGTACGCGTCGGCTCCTCCCCTGTTCTTCAGGGATACGTTCAGCACCGCGGTTTCCCCGGCGTCGAGCCGTCCGTTGTTGTTCCCCGCGGGGTCGGCAACCTCCACGCTGACATATTCCATAACGGGCGCAAAGGCCTTGACACTGAAGTTGCTGGTCCAAACCGTGTCGCCGTTGGATGCTTCCATGGTGAAGGCGATATTCTGCCCGTTCGGGACACTGCCCGAGGCGGTGATGCTAAACACGCCGACCAGGCCCGCGGTCTGGTTCGGCTGGATGGTGCCGGCCTGCGCCGTGTTCTCCGTGATGGTTACATATTCGCTGGCGCTGGCCAGGGTTACCACGACGTTCTCCGCGTCTTCGGTACCCAGGTTTTTCAGGGTGACGTCCATTTGAATGGTCTCGCCGTAGTCGAAACGGCCGTTGTTGTTGCCGGCGGCGTCGTTAACCGTGTAGGATTCGGCCACCACGAACGGTCCGTCGGGCGGGATGACCTGCACCTGGGCCATGTAGCGGTAATAATTCTCCCTGGTCACCACCACATCGATGATGCTGGGCGGGTTCTGGGCGACGATCGGGATGTCGGTGGCGGCGCCGGTGCCGGTGCCCACGCCGATCAGTTCCCCATTGACGGAAAGGGCGATGAGTGCCCCTTCATTGGCTTCGATCGTGAAAGAGGGGACGCCGGCCAGCTGCACGCTGTTGTGCACTACCGTCAGATCCTGCGGAACTTCGCTGTACAGGCAGGTAAAGGCGTCGCCATGGTGGTGGAAGAGGTTATAGGTGACCTCCTTGTTGTTGGTGTTGTATGGCCAGCTGGAATATTTCAGGAAGAACTTCCCGGCCGCGTTGCCGAAGGCCGGCAGCATTCCCCTGGATTCCGGCGTGGTGCCGTTAGCCGGCATGAAGTCGGGGAACATATTGTCGAATACGCCCCAGACATAAACGTCGTTCACGAAGGAGTAAGACACCTCAGAAGCGGCCAGTAGTCCGAGCGCCCCGGCCGGTTCCCCGTTGTAAGTATACCGGTGGAACTTTTCCGCGAAAGATTCCGAACTGTGGTTGTATTTTCCGGTAAGGCAATTGATGGAGAAGATAAAGCTCAGGTCGGTATTCGTCAGACCGTTGATGCTGGTGTTGCTGTAGTCGGGCTCGCCCCAGCCGTATTCATAGCCGTGGTCGCGGTGCTGCAACAGGAAGGATCCGGCATTGAGGGCGTTGTTCACCATCGCGGCCGTACCGCCGGTCCATCCGCCCAGTTCTGCCGGGGTGGCCGGGATATAGCCCAGCCCGGTTGGCCCGAAGAAGCCCAGCACCGTGTTGGTGTTGGGTGCTGTCGACCAGGGGTCAACGGAAGGATTGCCTTCATAGACAGCGTTGACGCGGACCGGGTTTTTCCCTTTGACCGTCTTGAAATATCCCCCCACGACCTCGGAGCAGATCTGGAACCAGCGTTCGGTCTGCCAGCCGAGCGCCGTCACGGGCTTGTCATAGAAGTCGGGGTTGGTGGGCGGATCGGTCTCGTAGTCGAACGCCTTGCGGATCATCACCTCCAGCTCGGCGGCGTTGCGGGCGGTCATGCGCGCAAAAATGATCTCTTCTTCGTCATCGCCGTTCACATCGGCGTAAATATGGTCTGAAACACAGTAATTGTCCCAGATCGGGGAAACGATCGTGCTGCCGGTGAGCCCGTAATCGCCCAGGAGCAGAATGGCCGCCGGGGGAATGTCCCAGGTCTGGTAGGCGTTGTTGACGTAGCTTTCAATGGCTGCGGTCGTGTTGCCGCCGATTTCGGTCGTCGTCACAATACCCGTGTAAATGCCCTGTTTGGTCCGGAACATCCTGATCGTATCCGCCCAGCTCAAAAATACCGGGTCATCCGGAGAAATGATGAGGTACTCAAAGCCGGTGGACCGGGTGCCATCGGTCAGGCGTTTGGAATAATCCACGGCGGGCAGGGAAGCATGGTTGAGGAACAGGTCTTGCAGAATGGGATCCCACCAGCGGCTGCGGTAGCGTTCTTCGCCAAACTGGCCGTTGCCGCCCTGGAATTCGACCTCCACCTCGATATCCCTGATCACGACGAGTTCGCGGGTGACCGGGTTGTACTGGAAGGGGGTGATCCCGAGGATAACGGCATCGACGCCACGGACGGTGGTGACTTCCGACAGTTGCACCGGCTCGGCCGGGTAAAAGCTGTTATTCTGATACGCCCTGCTGTTTTTGTTGTACTCCAGCGGGCCGTTTTCCGTCGTCTTGGGAATGCGCGGCGCCGGGGCGATGCTGATGTCGCGGTAGACTTCACGGCGCATGGATTTGATGTGCAGCACCGGGGTGGCGCCCTGCGGCAGGGCGATATACCGGCCGCTGCCGGGCAGGTCAGGCATGCCTTCGTCGCCCGGGAGGAAATGGCCCGCCAGGCTTACCTGTTTCATGGCTTCGCCGCGGATATCAATATCATTCAAACCGAATTCATTCACGGAATACGTGAGGATCACGCCCTGCCGCGACTGCAGGCCGAGGGAAAAACCTTCCGGGCCCCAGGCGTCGGGATAAGCATATGTCTGGGCGAATGCGCCGGACATCATCAGCAGGCCGAATAACAGGAGTACAAGTCTTTTCATAATGGCAGGATTAGGTTAAAATATGGGTGAAAAGTTAATTGTCAGTTATATATATGATCTTACAAGTATACAAATTTTTTAAAATGATCCGATTCTTTTCAGATCCGGAAATGTTCCTGATGGGTATTAATCTTTTAAATTTTTACCTGATGACCCGGACCAGCCGTGAGGTGAAAACGCCGCCGGCCGATTTCACCTGCAGGTAAACCATTCCATAAGGCAGTTCATCGCCGTTAATCATCATTTCCAAAACATCACCGCTGGCTTCGGCTACCTTTTTGCTGATCATTTGCCCGGTAGTTGTGTAAAAAATCAATTCCACAGGTCCCGGGCCCGTGGTATTTATCCGCAGCAGGGCCTGGTCGCTGAACGGATTTGGTGAAACCGAAACCTGAGTATCCTGGATGTGGATATCGTCCAATCCGACAGCAATGTGGAGCGTGTAATGATGAGGCAGGCAGTTGTACCCGCTGACCACCAGTTCGGCATCGGTATATCCGAGAAATCCGCCAGGAAGGCTGATGACCGCATAACCCGAAGCATCGGTGACCGCGCTGCCCAGCAGGCTCTCACCGGACATGATGACGCACATCATCCCTTCAGCGGGTTGTCCGTTGCTGGTGACCGTCACCGGTATCAGGTCATCGCCCACCATCACTTCTTCCGGATAACTTGTTTCAATGCTGATGGGCTCATCGGTCCAGACGCCCAGTGTGGGATCGCCGAAAATATTGCAGTCGTAGAAGCACCAGCGCAGCGCCCCTTCTTCCCACTGACCGGGGGCATTCACCCATACGGAGGTTTCGGCCTTAGAGATCATGTGGGCCATGCCGATCCTGGATTCGCGGTCGTTGTAGAGCGCGTCGACAAATTCCCTGTGCAGGTGCGCCGACGGGCCTTCGGTCTGGCCTTCGTTGAACCAGCCGTAGCGCGAATTAAACGCCCCGGCCACGGCGAAATTGTCGATGTTGACCATCGCTTCGCCGATACAGTCGTTCTCGTCGAAAGCCCCGCAGAGGCAGCCATGGGTGTATACCAGGGCGTAGTTGTGATCGCTGCCGTTCACCAGGGGAAAGTTCTCGTTGTTGATGTCGGAAATGTTCAGCCGCATCACGTAGCTCTGGTTGGCGTGACCGGAATGGTGGATGAACGAAGTGCCCTGGTTGATGGCGTCGATAAGCTGGTACCCGCCCCAGTAAGCAATATGGTCGTACATCTTGTTGAATTCGTAGTCAACAGGGATCCCGTCGGTGGTGTAGCCGTTGTCTTCACGATAACCGATCAGCAGTTCGAGGTAATCTTCTCCGTAGGTGAGCGGGTTCTGCCACAACTCTTCGCCGGCCATGAGCGGGTTGCGCAGCTCCCCGGTCACCGGTTCGTCCTGGTAGCGGATGGTCTTATTCAGCAGCCGCGCGAGCTGTTGCAGGTTGCTCGACGGGAACCGGGCCACGGCAACTTCCGGCAGCAGGTCGTCCTCACCGATCTCACCCCAGAACATATCCCCGTCGGTGTTCCAGTTGCCGTCGAGGGCGGAATAATACAGGTCGGAAGGGATGTTGTAATCTTCGTATACCGAAGACGACTGGACAAAACAGTAAAAGCCGCGGCTGGGAATGTGCTCCACGTCGCCGCCGAGCAGGACATATTCAATGCCGTTCTGCTGGTATTGCTGGATGATGTGGTTCCGGACCTTTTCCTGGAGATCGGCACCGGCCATATTTGCCGAGATAAATTCTGTGGTTGCTATTTCGGAGCGGAGTCCGCGCACCAGGCAGAGATTTTGCAGCGGCTGGAACGACGGCACAAAGGCCTCCGGAGTGATGATCAGCAACTGGTAGGGCTCTTCGCGGCCGATCTGACCGGAATACTGCGCCAGCGCTTCAGGATTGTGCACCCGGATACCGGGCAGGGCCTTGTTTGCCTGCAGGTTTTGCAGTGCCTGGCTGGCCCGCGCGGTCGGGCGGGTTTCCACAGTCACGGTCACCGTCCGGTAGTAGCTGACGGTGCCGTCGGCAGGAACGTAGGTTATCGGAGTGAAAGTAGCCTGCAGTACCGAATGCCCGCGCAGGAAATGGGTGGAAAAATTCCCGTTTGCGGATGCCGGGTACTTCTCGCGGGAGGAGTATACCGAAAGATTTTGCGCAAAGCGGCCCGAAGCCCCTTCCGAGAGCGGCCTCGATACCTGCCGCGGGTAAAGCGTAAAGGCCCCTTGAATCAGGGTTTCCTCCGCATAGTCATAAGTTACGCTCACCGCCTCCTCACCGGGGGGGAGCAATAACTGAACGGACCGGTACGGCAGGGCAGGCTCGCCGGTTCGGCCCGTCAATAAAGTGTTTTCGAAGCTGATAACCTGGTATCCGCCGACCTGGCGGACTTGCGGATCATTGAAATGATAGACAAATTCAACGGTAGCCGCATTCAGTCCCAGCATAGCCAGGAAAGCGAAGAGCAAAGTAAAATGTCGGTACATGGAAAAAGCGCGTTAAAAAAGAAACATGACTGCGAATTTAGTTTATAAGTCGCAATCAATTCCCAACCGCCTAATTTAGAAGTATTTTAAACAACAACCAGCCAACGGCTAACGGCAAACGGCTAACGGCAGATTACTTAATAAAGTTCTCCACCGTAAACAAATCATCCGGCAACCCCTGGTCGAATTTCACGTTCGACATGGTGATCTGGGTGGATGATTTCTTTTTGAGGTCGCTCATGGTCACCTCATCCGCGTTCCAGTAACCATTGATCTTGCTGTATTTGTAAACGGCTTCCTTCGCCTTGCTGCCGGATTTATCGTAATAATCGATCCGGATGGGGAAAAAGTTGGTTTTGTCGATGGTGGCGACCAGTTTGGAATAGTTGGATTTATCCGATTTGGGCACCAGTTCGATGACGTGGCCCGCAGGGTCGGTATTCAGGAACTTCGGTGTGTAGCGCTGGGAATAGGGCTGTGTGGGCATATCTTCGTAGGCGAAGTCGGTCCCGGTAAAAGCCTGGCTTTTGGCCAGCAGGGAGATCTTCTTCGGCTTTTCATAGGCCGGCATGTAGAGCCACATGATATCGCCGGGCAGGGAAAGCGTGGCGACGCCTTTTTGCGATTCAGGCTGGGTGTACTTGTAGATCTTTTTATCGGCGCCTTTTTGCAGCAGCAGGGCTTCCCGGATCTTATCGTCTTTGGAATTGTTCTTAACGATGATTTTGACTGTGGCCTGTTTGTCTTTCGGTCCGAAGATCACGTTGTCCATCTTTTTAAGCAGATCGGCCCCGTCCTGGGCCAGGGCCGGGGTACTTCCGGTGATGGCCGCTGTGCATGCCACGGCCACCAGTATGGCGAATTTCTTCATCCTGTGTACAGTTATGATTCAGGCTGTAAATTTACGCTTTCTGTCGATAAGAATGAGAATTACGGGCAGTAAAGTTAATGCGCCCAGGCTGGAGGCGATCATGCTGAGGCCGATCAGCAGGCCGAAATACTGCAGCGGAACCATCTCGGAAAAGAGCAGGACCAGGAAGCCGGCGGTGACCGATACCACGTTGATCACGATAGCCTTGCCGGTGCTCATGATGCTGTCGCCAAGAGCGTGGTAGATGTCCTCTCCTTTTTTGATCCAGTGATTGAAGTTGGTGATGATGTGGATGGAATAATCGATGCCGATGCCGAGCACCACGCTGGCCACGAGCACGGTGGCTATGTTCAGCGGGATGCCGGTCCAGCCCATCATACCGAACAGGATGATAATGGAAGCGACCATGGGGATGGTGGCGAAGATGCCTTTCCGGAAGGAGCGGAGGATGGACCCCACGATGATCACCACGAAGATGACGGCGATGGTGAGGCTGCCGACCTGGCTGCGCAGCAGGCTGTTGTTCATGGTCACATCGATGAAGGGCATGCCCGTAATACTGATGGCGCATTCTTCCGTGGAGTTTTCCCGGATGAATTGTTGCATATATTTCTCAAAATCCATTTTGGCCTTATTTTCCGGCGAGATGAATTTGGAGATGATGATCCCTTCATCCAGTTCCGGGGTAACCATGCGGTCGAGCATCTCATTTCCGTCGATGAGAAACCACATTTGCTCGATCATTTCCCGTTCCTGAGGGATTCCACTTCCTTCGCCCAGCCCTTCGGAGATCTGTGCGATGAGGTCGGCGATGGACTGTGTGGACCAGATATCGGGACTGGCCTTCATGTATTCCTCCGCCTTCAGCATGGTGGAGAGCACTTCCGGGCTCTGCATATCCCCTTTGAAAACCACGAACACCGGCTTGGACCCGCCGAATTTCTCTTCCATCAGTTGTTCAGCCACACGGGCGGGATTCCCTTTCCTGAAGTAATCCTGGATATTGACGTTTCGTTTGATGAACAGGGTGCCGAGGAGGCTCACCAGGATCAGCAGGCCCCAGGTGGTCAGGATGTATTTCGGGTGTTTGAAGAGGAGGTTCCTGAGCGGGCGGAGGAAGTAGACCAGCAGGAAGGAACGGCTGCGGATGATGTGGGTTGTGTCGGCCGGCTGCTTCCTCACCGGCAGGAAGGAACTGACCGCGGGGACGAAGAAGATGGCCAGCAGCAGGGAGAAAAATGTGCCGAGGGCCGTGAAGATCCCGAAATCGGTGATCATGGTAAGGTAAGAACCGAAGATGAAGCTGACGAATCCGATCATGGTGGTGACGGCGGCCAGCAGCACGGGGACCATGACATGGGCCAGGGAAGTGATGATGATGTCCTTCAGCTCTTTTTCCCGGCTTTGCTGAATGCGGTTGAGCACGTGGATGGTATAGGCGCTGCCCACGGCCAGCAGCAGGATCGGTATATTATTCGAGATCATCGTCATCTCATAACCCCCCAGCGCCATGGCGCCGATGGTCCAGATGATGGCGATGGCCGAGGTGAGCAGGGGAAACGCCACGCCCCGCTTCGTGCGGAAGCCCAGGAACAGCACAAGGGATATGACGAGGAAGGATATGGGAATGAGCTGGTAAAGATCGGTGCTGATCAGGTCGGAAATGGCGGAGACCAGCATGGGCGAACCGGCATAGTACAATTTCTCCGGCAGGTCAAGGGCCTGCGTCATCTCGATCACGCGGGTCGAAATATCCTCCACGACCGCGCTGTCGAGCAGGGTGAACATGATGAGGGTGGCCGTGCCGTCCTCAGAAACGATCGTTCCCCGGTAGATATCTTTGGAAAGCACTTTTTCCTTCAGCGCCGCGAATTCCTCATCTGTATCCGGAAGATCATACTCATCGACCAGCTTACCGACTTCCAGTCCGTCTTCCCCGCTTTTTATATCGATGATATTGGTCAGGCTGGTGACTGAAGAGATACCTTCCATCAGCCTGAGCGAGTCGGTGATCTGTTGCACATGCTGAAGGACCTGGGTGTTGTATATGTTATCGGTTTCCAGGATCACCATGCCGATCTTGTTGCCCCCGAATTTCTCGCCTACCTGCTTCAGCAGGGAAGCATGGGGATCGTCGTCGGGCAGGGAGCTGATGACATCGGAATTGATCTTGAGGTTTTTAATCTGGAACCCCAGAAACAGGGTTGTGGCCAGGACGAGGATAATGATCGGCCATCTTATTTTGAGTATTGCCCCGGCAAGTCGCTCCATGGGTAATAGGGATAGGTTGTTTGAAAAGAAGATGCAAAGGTATACATGAAGTGCTTACTATTTGCCCGCTGCCCCTAAAAAATAAAAAAGGCCGTCCCGGAACGGGACAGCCTTTTTTCAGATCATGCCTTGAGTTACTGAGCATAAGAATAGCCCATGATCTCGGTATCTTTGAAAACGGTCATTCCTTTCGACACCATGATATCGTAAATCATGCCATTTCCGCCAAAGAGCAGAGATTTGGCATCGTAACCCAGCAGGCGCAGGTAAGCGGCCATAAAGGCGCTGGTCTGGCCGGTGTAGCAGTATACGACGACCGGCTTGTCGGTCGGCAGGGTTTTCAGGTCGGCGGCCAGTTTAATGCTGGCTTTCGGGGTGTACTGCATGGCGCCGGGGATATGGCCCGGATCGGCATACTGGTCGGCAGGCCAGTAGTTCACGATATAGTAATTGGTCAGGCCGGCGAATACAGTCTGGTTGGTGACGGTGGCCGGGGTGAACCCTTCGGCAAGCAGGGCGTCGACACGGGCTTCCAGGATTTCCTGGCCGGTGGTGAACCCGGTGTTCAGAACGGGCAGTTCGCCAACGGGGCCTTTATCGGTCGGAGTGGTGACGAACTGAGAAGCATAGGCATTGCCATTGGCCACGGTGTTTTGCCATCTGCTGGCAAAATCCTGATGCCAGGAACACATCCCCCATTTCATGCTGAACACCTTCTCATAACCCAGCAGCCTGAGTATCAATGTGGCCCAGCCTGCGGTCTGGCCGGTATAGCATACAATGGCGACCTTGGTGTACTGTGACATATTGATGGATTCAACATGGCTGACGATATCGGCGAGGGCCACGTTGTGTGCATTCTGGATATGGCCGGTAGCGAAATCGGCTGCAGAACGGATGTCGATGATATAAACCTGTCCGGTTTCATTGAGGGTCTTGACCTCGGAGGCCGGCATGATCGAGGGCATGTCGGAATTCACATAATCTTTCCCAAGCGGTGAATCAGGTGACTCAAGGTATTCAACCAGCACCTGTGCTTCGTTGACCGGATCATCTTCATCATTACAGGATACGATAAAAAGGGCTGCGAGGAGGATGACGAGCATCCAGAGTTTTGTCATTTTCATAATTTAATCTAATTTATTGTTTGTAAATCAATTCACTTGTTCAAACCACGATTCCGGCAGGCGGTAATCGACGGTAATTTTGTTGGTGGCGCTTCTTTCCCATTCGAGCAGGTCGTCCTGGAAAAGATACAGTTCCTTGTTGACCAGCGTGCCGTTTTCATTGCGGATGTGGCATTTTGTATAGCACACATCTCCCGCGTCACGCTTCGTCCGTTCCGTCCACCTCAGGATGTTGTGCGGGGTGGTGAAATTATAGGTCGGAAGTATGTCAAACCGGGCATACTGCTCCACGCCGTATTCTCTCCAGTTATCCGGAGCGCCAAGGGTACGGCGGACCAGGGTGAAGTCGAAGCCCTGCTTGATATTCGGTATCGGGTTGACCGCGATCTTGAAGCCCAGGTAGGCCGGGATGCGGGCGCCCTGCCCGTGGACGTGGCAGCTGCCACAGTTGTTGTAGTCCTGGGAGTGGCACACCTGGCAGTTGAAATCATCGTAATGCATGGCATGATATTGATTTCCGGACCTGTCTTCCCCGTGGCAATCCTGGCACTTGGGCAGTTTGTCGTACGCATACCGCTGATCGACCTTCATGCCGTCGCCGTGCAGTTCGGCGCCTTTGTGGCAGTCGGTGCAGACAAAGCCCATTCGGGTGAGGTGCACGTCGGGCTGGGTTCCGGAAGCGATGCCCAGGTATGCGTGGCCGCCCCGTGAGGTATGGCAGGCGACGCAGGTGTTGACCATGTCGGGGGTCCTGGTGAAATTGTGCCCGCTGGCCAGTCCGCCTCCGCCGATCGGCGGGCGGACGACATGGCAGTTGCCGCAGGTGCCGTGGCAGGTGGCGCAGTTGGCATTATACCCTTCAATCTGGTGCTGGGGCAGCATGTCGAACTGGTCGGCGCCCTGCAACCCGCTCCGTAAGGCCACTTTCCTTTTCTGCCCGGTCCCGTTGTGCAGGCTGGTGGCAAAATTCTTCACGATATCCTGGTGGCACTGCCCGCATTTCTCATCGGCAAACATTGAAGGATGTCTTAAAAAATCGCCGCTGTGCGCCAGGGTCTTGTCATCGGTACCATCCGTTCCGTTATGGCAACTGGTACAGCCCAGGGCGTAATGCCCGGATTCTTTATACGCCTCATATCCTTCTCCCGACATATAGACCCGGTCATACGGCTCATAATGCGGCGCTTCGCCACCGCAACCACCTGCCGGAGCAGTAGTGTCCGGTGAATACACTTTCTGGAGGTGGGCGTAATTCGTATGGCAGCCTTCGCAGGAGGCGACATCGCCGGCGCCATCCCCTACCGGATCTTCCGAGCAGCCCACTATGGTCCATCCCAGCACAACAGCCGCGATCATCCATCCCATCCTTGTGAATACTCTTGTTTTCATATATCAATTATTGGGTATAAACCTGTGTACAAAGATTGATTAATTGATTCTATTGTTAATTTTTTAGCAATAGGAATTGGATAAGATTTTAAATTGGATGTATCAGCAATAAAATTGATGCAGATCAATAGTTTAAATGATTTTAGCTATTTTTGACCCGAAATCCAGTCCCATGAAAGGCAATCCCGCACAATTCTCAGGTTGTTCCATCAGCATGCATCCCTGCAGGTGCTTTGAATTCCTGACCGATGAGGAGCGCCGTTTGCTGGATGACCATTCCGTCAGGATCAAATACAAAAAGAAGGAGATCATCTGCAAACAGGGCAGCTTTGTTTCCCATGTCATGTACATGGAGCAGGGCCTGGCCAAGGTTTTTATGGACGACGGACAGAATACGCTGGTCCTGAAAATCCTCCCGAGCGGCAACCTGCTCGGCCTCACTTCGGTCTCGGAGAACCTGGGCACTTATCAGTATTCAGCCATGGCCTATGTTGACTCCGAGGTAAAGTTGATCGACATCAGTGTATTTCGCCAGTTACTGAGCCGAAATCCAGGCTTTGCACGGGAAGTGATCGATATTCTGAGCGCTAATTCGGTACAGATCTACGGCAGGTTCTTCTGCCTGACCCACAAGCAGGCATACGGCCGCCTGGCCGACATCATCCTGTGCCTCTCCAGCCGGGTGTTCCGGCAGCAGGAGTTTGACCTCCCCCTTTCGCGAAAAGATCTCGCGGAACTCTCCGGCATGAGCCCGGAAACCGTGGTCCGAATGCTGAAAAAATTCCATGACGACGGACTGATTCATATGGACGGAAAGCGCTTCAGGATCCTGGATGACGAACGGCTGCAAAAAATCAGCGAAATCGGGTGACTTTCCTTCCAGCTTATTTTTTAAAAAATTTCCGGCGTTTCCAGGGTATTTTTTCTGAAGAATGTTATACCTAATTAATTGCGATTCCATTACCTTTGCCCCTGCGCAACAATTCACCGTACCATGAAAAAGATTTCCACCCTACTCGTTTCTTTGTTTATCGTCTTTCAAACCTCCGCCGCCGACTGGACCCCGATCCGCTCAGGCCAGCCCGTCCCGGCAAACAAAAACCTGATCTCATCCAATATTGACCAGAGCACCCTTCACTTCTCGCTGGATGGCTTTTACACGGCTCCGGTAAGCACACCTTCGGGAGAAGCCGTGATCATCAGCCTGGACGATGCCACGCCGATGCTTCAACAGGGCGCACCCGACCTGCCCAAGATGACCGCTTCGGTGATCATCCCCGACCTCGCAGGAATGCGGTTGGAAGTCATCGACGCCAGCTACCGTGATTTTGAAGGGATCCTGGTCGCTCCGTCCAAGGGCAACCTCACCCGCGACATTGATCCGGCCACGGTCCCGTATGTGTTCGGACCGGAATACGGCCGCAACGAATTTTTCCCGGGCAGCCTGGCCGGGATGCGCGATCCGCATATTGTCCGCGATTTCCGCGGTCAGACCGTGATCGTCTACCCGTTCCAGTACAACCCGGTCACCCGCACCCTCCGGGTGTACACCGACATCACCGTCAGGCTCACCGTGGCCAGCGACCAGGGTGTGAACCCACTGGTCCGCGAACAGGAGCCTGAGGCCATTGACGCGCAGTTCAGCCATATCTACCAGGGCCATTTCCTGAACTACGGCGGCGCATCCCGCTATACGCCCGTGGAAGAATTCGGCAATATGCTGATCATATCGTACGGCGCGTTCATGGACGCCATGCAGCCCTTCATCCTCTGGAAAAAACAAATGGGATACCCGGTTGAAATGGTCGATGTGGGCTCCATCGGGAATTCTTCCGCCATAAAGAGCTTCATCGCCAACTATTACAGCAGCAAAGGGCTGACATTCGTGCTCCTCGTGGGCGACGCGGCCCAGGTGCCCACATCATCGACCAATGCAGGCGACTCCGACAATAATTACGCCTACATCGTCGGCAATGACCACTATCCCGACCTGTTCATCGGGCGTTTCTCCGCGGAGACCGTGGAGCAGGTGCAAACCCAGGTGCAGCGGACCTTGACCTATGAGCAGAATCCCCCGGTATCGGTCGACTGGTTCTCGGTCTGCACCGGTATCGCTTCCGACCAGGGGCCGGGCGATGACGGCGAATACGACTACCAGCACATCCGGAACATCCAGAACAACAAGCTTATCCCTTTCACCTACACTTACGCCAATGAATTGTTCGACGGCAGCCAGGGCGGCAACGATGCGGGTGGCAATCCCACCCCTTCCCTGGTGGCTTCCGCTTTAAACGCCGGATCCGGCATCATCAATTACACCGGCCACGGCAGCGCCACTTCCTGGGGCTCCTCCGGTTTCTCAAACAGCGATGTCAACAACCTGGTCAACGACAATATGCTCCCGTTCGTCTGGTCTGTAGCCTGCGTTAACGGTGATTTCAAGGGCACCACCTGCTTCGCCGAAGTCTGGCTCCGGGCAACCCATAACGGCCAGCCCACCGGCGCTGTGGCATTTCTCGGCTCCACCATCAACCAGTCGTGGAACCCGCCCATGTGCGGACAGGACGAGATGAACGACGTGCTGGCCGAGGCCTACGCCAGCAACATCAAGCGGACGTTTGGCGCACTCTCCATGCACGGCTGCATGCTCATGAACGATGAATACGGCGCCGGCGGCGACGAGATGACCGACACCTGGACCTGCTTCGGCGATCCGAGTGTGGTGGTCCGGACGGCCATGCCGCAAACCATGACGGTATCGCACGACCCGGTACTGCTGCTGGGTATGTCGCAACTGGCCGTTACCTGCAATGCCGAAGGCGGACGCGCCACCCTCACGCTGGACGGGACGATCCTGGACACGGAAGTGGTGCAGGGAGGCACTACAACGCTGAACTTCGCCGCGCTGAACAACATCGGCACGGTCACCCTGACCATCACCGGATTTAATTATCTGCCGTACGTCGCACAGATCGACGTGATCCCGGCCACCGGGCCGTACGTCCTGCTCGACGCCTACACGGTGGCCGATCCCTCGGGCAACGGCAACGGGCTGCCCGACTACAACGAATCCATCGCGCTGGCAACGGCCATGAAGAACATGGGCGTTGAAGATGCGGAAAATGTGGAGGTTATATTGACCGCCAGCGATCCGTACATCACCATCACCGATTTCAGTGAGATCTATCCGCTGATCCCGGCCGGTCAGGCGGTGAGCATCGACGACGCCTTCGCCCTGCACATCGCCAGTGATGTGCCCGACCAGCACCCGGTTACCTTTACCCTGACCGCCACCGACGGGGAGGAAACCTGGACAAGCACCTTCATCATGAAATTCAACGCCCCGGTCATCCAGGTCAACAGCATCACCGTTGACGACACTGCGGGCGGTAATGGCGACGGGGAGCTCGACCCGGGCGA
This sequence comes from uncultured Bacteroidales bacterium, assembly GCA_964489545.1. Lineage (GTDB taxonomy): Bacteria > Bacteroidota > Bacteroidia > Bacteroidales > JAGOPY01 > JAGOPY01. The sequence goes on along the minus strand of CAZAZE010000010.1, from coordinate 36,514 downwards.
GACCGCCGGCCTCACCATCAACTACAGCAACACGGGCCATGCGGTGGCCTATGACGTGAATGTGCTGCTCACCGGGCGGTCGGGTTTCACCGAAGTGGCCAATGCGAGCCAGCATTTCGCCTCCATCGGCTTCTTCGGGGCATTCAACAAGACCTTTACCATCGCCCTCGATGACAACACGCCGGAAGGCATCACCATTGACTATGCCAACGAAATCACCATGGGCGACCTGTTCCAGGAGCGGATCTTCCCGCTGAAGGTCAGCGCGCAGTGCGAAGATTTCGAGACCGGCGACTTCAGCCGTTACGGTTGGCAGCATGGCGGAACCCTGCCCTGGCAGATCGTGAATACCTATCCCTACGAAGGATTCTACAGCATTAAAAGCGGCGCCATCACCCACGGGCAGACCTCGGAGATCTCGCTCGGGTATGAAGTGATGAAGGCCGACAGCATTGTGTTCTTCCGCAAGGTATCCTCGGAATCTTCCGACGGCCTGCAGTTTTTCATCAACAACCAGCCGGTCGCCGGCTGGTCGGGCACCACGGCCGGATGGCGGCGTGAAGCCTTCCCCGTTGAACCGGGCATGAACATCTTCAAATGGGTGTACCAGAAGAACGGTATGGGCAGCGCGGGCAGCGATTGCGCCTGGCTTGATTTCATCGTTCTGCCCACGCCCATGGTGCTGACGCTCTGGGCCGGGCCTGATGACGCGGTGTGCACCGGCGAATCCTTCCTCATCGGGGAATCTTACGGTACCGATTACACCCAGGTGGAATGGACCACCGCGGGCAGCGGCACTTTTGACGACAACACCGCAATGCATCCGGTATACACGCCCAGCGGCGATGATTTCACCAGCGGGGAGGTCGCCCTTACGCTAAACCTGTGGAATGCCGAGGGCACTATGGTTTCCGATGAACTGCTGCTCGGGTTCACCTCCGCTCCCGGAACGCCCGAAACCCCCTCCGGCCCCGATTACGTAGATGTGTCGGTCACCTCGGTCAGCGAATACCAGGTCGGTTCCGTCCCCGGTGCTGCTGATTACGCCTGGCACCTGGAGCCGGCCGAAGCGGGCACCATTATCGGGGAAGATACCAACGCCACGGTGAGCTGGAATGTGGATTTTACGGGCACGGCCCACATCCGGGTCCACGCCCTGAACGAATGCGGCGACGGGGCAATGTCCGAAGCCTTTGCGGTCACTGTCGATAATTCGCTGGTCAGCGTGGCAGAGCATGCCCCTACCGGGCTCGCGGTGACGGTTTATCCGAATCCGGCACGGGATATTTTGAATATCAATGTTTTGGGAGATATTTCCGGGGATTTTGAGGTGAAGGTTTCGGAGATTTCGGGTCGTGAAGTCATACCTTGCAAGGGTTATAACCCTTGCAGGTTTCCGATGACGATCCCCGTCAGCCACCTCCAACCTGGAATTTACATCCTGACCATTCAAAATCAAAACTTTATAATTTCTCAAAAAATCATGATCAGGTAAACGCCTGCTCAAACCCTATTAAATCGCTTATTATGATTCAATTTTTAAGGCGGATGCCTGCCACAACCAGAATGGCTGTCGGCATCCTTGCATTTATTGCATACAACGCGTTTGCAGGGACCATCGAACTCAGGCCGGGTGCTGAAAACCAGCTCAGGCTGACCGAAAATACCTGGCACACCCTGCGGTTTACGCATTCCACCGGCTCGATCAGGACCCTGGACATTACGGCTGAAGGCCAAGCCTATACCCGCCTTCTGATGGCCGGTTATTCAAGGACGGATCAGGCCGGAAGCCCGGAAATGCCGGTCCGCCGGGAACTGGTGGAAGTGCCGCTGGGCGCTGAAGTCAGGATCGAGATCATAAAAGCCCGGTACCGCGACCTGGACCTGGCCGCCCTGGGCTATCCCAACCCGGTGTTCCCCGCACAGCCCCCGGCAAGCAAAGAATTGGACGATCATCCGTTCATCATCAACCCTTCGGCCTACGCCCTGGATGCATTTGCACCGGAAAGCATCGTATCGTTCGAGATCCTGGGTACCCTGCGCAGCTACCGGATCGGACGGCTGGACATCTTCCCGGTCCATTACAACCCGGTCACCCATACCCTTCGGGTTTTTGAAGAGATTGAAGCCGTAGTGCATTTCGACCATCCCGACCTGCAGGCCACCTTCGACCTGAAGGATCAGTTCGAAAACCATTACTTCCGCAGCATCGGCCGGTCGCTCATCAATTACATGCCGCAGGCCGGCCGCGATACGATCACAGCTTATCCCATCTCTTACCTGATCGTTTCCGACCCGATGTTCCAGGCGCAGCTGCAGCCCTTCATCCAATGGAAAACCAAACAAGGATACAGCGTAACCGTTGGTTATACGAATGATCCGCAGGTAGGGACAACGACCGCCACGATCAAATCCTTCATCCAGAATAAATACAACAATCCAGGGCCCGGAGCCCAACCGCCCTCATTTGTCCTGCTGGTTGGTGATATTCAGCAGATACCGGCATGGAACGGCACAGCAGGAAGCCATGTCACTGATCTTTATTATTTCGAGTATACGAACGATAAGTTCCCTGAGATGTATTACGGGCGGTTCTCAGCACAGAACCCGGCTCAGCTCCAGCCACAGATCGACAAGACCCTGCAGTATGAGCAATACACCATGCCTGATCCGACCTACCTGAACGAGGTCGTCATGGTGGCCGGGATGGATGCTTCTTTCGGCAGCGACTGGGCCAACGGGCAGGTCAATTACGGCACCATCAATTATTTCAACGCTTCCAACGGTATCATCTCACACACATACCTGTACCCGGAATCGGGCAGCCATGCAGCTGACATTATCCAGGATATCAGCAACGGGGTGACCTATGGGAACTATACGGCCCATTGCAGTCCGAGCGGCTGGGGAGACCCTTCATTCACCACAGGCGACATTCCGAGCCTTCAGAACCAGGATCAATATGGCTTGCTGGTCGGGAACTGCTGCCTTTCCAGCAAATATGACGAGAACGAATGTTTCGCGGAAGCCCTGCTGCGTGCGGAAAACAAAGGCGCCGTAGCCTATATCGGCGCATCGAACAACACTTACTGGGATGAAGACTACTACTGGGGTGTCGGGGTCGGGCAGATCAGCGGGAACCCGCCGCCCTACGAGGAAACCACGCTCGGAATGTACGACCGCGCCTTCCACACGCACGGCGAACCCTGGGCCGACTGGTATACGACGGCCGACCAGCATGTCTATGCCGGGAATATGGCCGTAACGCTTGGGGTTCCCGGTTCGATGACCTATTACTGGGAGACTTACTGCGTGATGGGCGATCCCTCGCTGATGGTCTATTTCTCAGAACCACCGGCCATGAGCGTGGAATACCTCCCGCTGATGCCGCTGAGTTCGGCGTCATTTACTGTGGAGGCGGAACCCTATGCCTATGTTGGCATTTCAGTGAACGGCGTGCTGAAAGGCGCCGCCCTGGCCGACGCCACCGGTGTGGCCGAGGTTCCCCTGGTCCCGATCACTGCGCCCGGGACGGCCGATATCGTGGTCACAGGCCAGAACAGGCAGCCCCATTTCGGTACAGTCATCGTCGCAAATCCCGAAGGGCCTTACATCCTGCTCAGCGACTACCAGGCCCATGAACTGACAGGATACGTCAATAATAAACTGGAATGCGGGGAAGTGGTCACGATCGACCTTGATTTAAGGAATTATGGCCTGAGCGACGGCATCGGGGTTGAGGCCATTCTTTCATCCAGTGACCCCTACATCACCATCACCGACAGCAGGGAAACCTGCGGGACCGTTCCGGCTCAATCCATCGTTACGGTGGAAAATGCATTCAGCATCGTTGTCAGCGAACTCATCCCCAACAACCACGAGGTGGAATTTACGGTATCGCTGGAAGACGCCTCGAGGGAAACCTGGATGTCGGAAATGACCCTGGTCCTCGCGGCTCCGGTCATGAACCTGGTCAGCCTGACGGTGAATGATACCGAAGGCGGCAATGGCAACGGCAGGCTGGATCCCGGCGAATCGGCCGGCATCATCGCCGTTTTCTCCAACCAGGGGCAGTCGATCGCCCGCAATACCCTTGCCCGCCTTTACGCACACAGCGGGTTCATCGACATTCTCAACCCGGAACACTATATCGGGAATCTGGGATTCTTCGGCAACACCACTGTAACCTTCAATGTCGAAGTCGATGCCAAAGCTCCTGCCGGCATCCTGGCGGAATTCATCGTCACTTTGGAAGCGGGCGCGTTTGTCATGAATGAAATCCGGCCGCTGAGAATCGGGCTCATCACCGAGAACTTTGAAACGGGCAACTTCAGTTCGTTCAACTGGGCACAGGCAGGCAATTCGCCGTGGACGATCATCAATCAGTACCCTTACCAGGGACTATACAGCGCACAGTCCGGTGTCATCAGCCACGGACAAAGTTCCGAGCTTTCACTTGCATATCATGTTATGCAGGGCGACAGCATCAGCTTTTACCGGAAAGTTTCCTCAGAATCCGGTGATAAGCTGAAATTCCTGATCGACGGCGTGGTGGCCGGCGAATGGTCGGGCACCACGGGTGGATGGAAGTACACCAGCTTCTACGTACCTCAAGGGAATCATACCTTTAAATGGATCTATGTCAAGGATGGCAGCGGGACCGCCGGCGCCGACGCGGCCTGGATCGACAACATCGTTTTCCCGCCATCGTCAGCCACCACCCTTTATGCCGGTGAAGATGCATCCCAGTGCACCGGGAGTGCGTTCCAGTGCCTTGGAATGGCTTCGCAATATCAAAGCATCGACTGGGCGACATCAGGTACCGGAACATTTGATGATGCCGGAAGCCTGATCCCCATGTACACGCCCAGCGCTGACGACTACGCTGCAGGAACGGTGACACTGACACTGCACGTCCTGAGCAATGGCGGTGAAGCCTTCAGCGATGAGATGATCCTTTCATTCCTTGAAATACCTGCTTCACCTGAATTGCCTTCCGGGCCCGACCAGGTGCTGATCGATACTACCTATATCAGCGAATATACGACCACAGCGATAGAGAACGCCAGTTCCTACCAGTGGATGGTCATACCGGATTACGCCGGTTACTTTACCGGCAGTGGCACCAGCGGGACAATAGTCTGGAACCGTGATTTTGCCGGAACGGCGCAAATCGGCGTCCTTTCCCTGAATCAGTGCGGTTCCGGTTTCACCTCCCCCTGGCTGGAGGTGACGGTGGAGAATTCCGCGGTGGGTATCACCGAACCGGTATCATCCTCCATCGGAGTCCGGGTTTATCCCAATCCTGCTTCGGATGTTTTAAATGTTGAAATCAGCGGGGAATTGAAGGGGGAGGTTAAGGTAATGATTATGAATTCTTTGGGAATTGAAGCCCTACCTTGCAAGGGTTATAACCCTGCAAGGGTTCCCCTCAGCATTTCCGTCGGCCACCTTTCCCCCGGAATCTACCTGCTTAATCTTACTTCTGATAAGGAATCTATTACCCGCAAAATCATCATCAGGTAAGCATTCCGACGATAGAATTTTCCTGCCGGACACCCTGAATGATCTGACTTAAGGGGTGCCCGGCATTTTTTATTTATAGTTATTCTAAATTGTGATTTCTTTATTGTATTTTTATCCGGAACAATCTTCCGGCTCATCATGAAACTGAAAAGTTTAATCATCATCCTCGCCTGTGTCCTGGTCCATTTCGGGTCAGAGGGGCAGAACGTGGTGATGGACGAGCGCAGGCTCAGCGGCATCCCGGGCCTGTATTATGTTGCAGATGTCGAAGGGAAGGTTGTCGTCAGCCCGGATTTTTATGAGGCGCTGCCATTGCACTCCGTGATGGACTCCCTGACCGTTTATCCTGCTTTTCCGGTGTCCCGCAGCGGGCCGAACGAGCGGGGGGGCTGCTACGGCAATCTCGACAATGACCCGGAACTGGAGATTATTTACACGGCCGGATCGGCGGTATATGCTTTCAACCGCAACGGAAGCCCCGTACCGGGCTGGCCCGTGGTCCTGGATTACCCGGCCGACGGCGCCGCCGCCTTCGGCGACGTGGACGGCGACGGCTTCGGGGAGATCGTAGTAACCACCCACCAGACCGCCACCTTCGCCACCGGCACCATTTACGCGTTCGAGATCAACGGCACCAACGTCCTGGGTTTCCCAATCACTACCGAAGGAGGCGCCCTGCGCACGCCGGCCCTGGCCGACATTGACGGGAACGGATCCATGGAGATCGTCGTGGCCATCCGCCGGCATCCGGAAGGCTTTATATACATCTACAAGGGGAACGGGACCGTTTTTCCCGACTGGCCGAAACGCCTGGATTATGTTCCCGGCTCGGCCGTCGCCGTGGGCGACATCACCGGGGACGGAGTCCCTGAGATCGTCGCCGAATCCTACAACGGGCTACACGCCTTCACCGCCGACGGATTGCTGATGCCCGGATTCCCCTATTACCCGGGAGAGAACCGCGTCTTCTCCTATTCTTCGCCCGTTCTGGCCGACATCGACGGCGACGGGCTGAGAGAGATCATCTGCGGCGATCATGACGTGAGCCAGGGCGGCGGTGCGGTGCACATCGTGAAAAACGACGGCAGCAGCTACCCGGGATGGCCGAAATTCACCGGTAGCTGGGTGTACGGACCGCCATCTGTTGGCGATATCGACGGCGACGGCCTGCTCGACGTCGCCGTGGGCGATCAGACGCTGTCGGCCACCCCGCAGAACAAAGTCTACGCCTGGACCGCCATCACCGGCGAACCGCTGCCCGGGTTCCCTATCGAGAACATCTTCGCGGTCAACAGCCAGATCATCCTGGCCGACCTCGACGGCGACAACCGGATCGAACTGCTCTTCGACGACAACACCTCCAGCGGAAAATACCTCGGCTACAACCATGACGGCACACTAATGGACGACTGGCCGGTCATGGTCAACGGCTCCACTTTCTTCATCAATCCCTTCGTCTTCGACATCGATCATGACGGGATCATGGACGTTTCCGGCGCCGGGTATGAACTGGCTGCCAACAACCTCAACATCTACCTCTGGAACGCCCATGTCGCACTGAACGATGAACTGGCCATACTGCCCATCCTGCAGTACAACACCCGGCACAACGGAGTTTATGGCGATTACCTCATGGTGGGAACACCTGAAAGCCCTGTTTATGAAGCCCTCCCGGCCTTTTCCGTCTTTCCCAATCCCGCTTCACGGCACATCCGGATCAGCCGGTCCGCAGAAGATTCCGGTATGCACTTAACCGGCCCGGTTACCGCAAGGATCCATCACCCCGACGGGCGGCTCCTGGCAGAAATGCCGCTTCCCTGGCGCAATAAAGAATGGCAGGTCAGCCTTCCCGAACTGAGCAATGGGGTCTACATCCTGCTCATTTCATCCCCGCATATCAAACAGGTTGGAAAAATCCTCATCCTTCATCCATAAAAAATGAAACGCAACAGCGCTTTAACTGTCCAGAATCTCCCGGTAACTGCCCGGCTGTTGTCAGCGGCTTCTGAAAAGATTACATTTGACTGAAATTAATCCCCCGTCATCCTGCTGCCCATGCTGAAGCGCTTCCCCATATTCCTGATATCAATTCTGTGTGTTTCGACGATGATCGCCCAGGATGTACCGGATGCCCGGCAAAAGTATCGCTTAAAGTATCCGGAAGGCCCCGCATTGAGCCGCCAGGATTCCATACTGATGGCCCGCATCCCGGAAAAATCGCTTCCTCCGGATTTCAACAGAACCACCCTGCCCCCGGTAGTGGATAATTCCACCCTGCCCTACCTCAGGCCGGTATTCGGTCAGGACGGGCCCAGCTGCGGCCAGGCAGCCATGGTGGGCTACAACTTCACCTATGAGATCAACTGCATCCGCGATCTGCCCGCCGACGAGCCGCAGAACCAGTACCCTACACATTTCACCTGGAACTTCCAGAACGGCGGGCAGGGCTGGTACGGGGTGAGCTATTTCCACAGCATTGAGATGCTGCGCCAGTGCGGAAATATGAATGTGCTGGAGTACGGCGGACTGTTCGACGACGGCATACGCTGGATCGACGGATACGGGCATTACCTGTCAGGTATGTACAACCGGGTCAGGGACGCTTACAGCATCCGCACCGGGACAGAAGAAGGGATCCTTGCCCTGAAATCCTGGCTCTATAACCACATGGGCGAACAGGAATACGGCGGAGTGGCGAGCTATTACGCCAACGTTCCCTGGAATGCCCAGATCCTGAACGATACGACGCCGGAAGGCGGCAAACACGTCATGACCGCCTGGTGGCCGGAAGCCACGCACGCCATGACCATCGTTGGCTACAACGATTCCATCCGCTGGGATTACAACAACGACGGGCAGTACACCAATCACCTCGACCTGAACGGCGACCAGGTCATCGATCCGCGTGACTGGGAGATCGGTGCGGTGAAGTTCGTCAACAGCCATGGCATCGATGCCCAGGACAGCGGTTTTTGCCATATGATGTATAAATGCCTGGCGGAAACCTTCGAAAACGGGGGCGTCTGGAACCAGGCGGTGCATATCCTGGACGTACACCCCGATTTTGAACCAGCCCTCTCCTTTAAGGTCACCCTGAAGCATGACTACCGGGAAAAGATCAGGGTCATGGCCGGGATCTCCACCGACACCACCGACCAGTTGCCGGAACACCTGATGGATTTCCCCATCGTCAGTTACCAGGGCGGGCATCAGTACCTGCAGGGGAGCGACACGTCCGAACTGATGAAATACCTGGAATTCGGGCTCGACGTAACGCCTTTGCTTTCCTGTGCCGAGCCCGGGCAGGCCGTGAAATTCTTCCTGGCGGTGGACGAGCAGGACATTTATCATGAAGGACAGGGGGAGATCAGCTTTTTCTCGCTCATCGATCACCAGAACGGGAATCTGGAAACCATCGCTCCCGGAACCCCCGTGATCCTGCTGAACAACAACCGGAGCGTCGCATCCCTGGTATACACGCCCCAGTTCAGTAAGGTGAACATCACGGATACGGAACTGCCGCCGTTCACTCCCGGCGAACCTTACAGCCACCAGCTGGAAGCAACCGGAGGCCTGCAGCCCTATTCCTGGGAATTCGCCCCGGTGTATCGCCTGGAAGAATCAACGGAGGAATTCCCCCAGGTGACCGGCCAGCAACTGATGCCCAACGCGGCGCAGGATACGCTGGTCGCGGTGGCGCTGGGTTTTGGTTTTCCATTTTACGGTAAGATTTATGATACCGTCTACGTCCACATCGACGGCCACCTGCAGTTTGACCGGCAGCAACTGCCCTGGCCGTACATCTGGGAATACGACATCCACCTGCGGAACAACCGGCTTATCGCGCCGATGACGCACGAGCGGTTTACCATCCGCAACGCCGATGGCGACGGGGCCTGGTTCGAATCAGATTCCGCCTCCGCCACATTCCGCTGGCAGTTGTCCTGGCAGCCCAAGGTGACGATTACAGAACTGAACTTTGCCGTCCGCATCGGCGCCGACGGAAGCATAGATTTCTTATACGGCCCTTCCACCCTGCAGGAAGTCAGCTGGATCGGCGGCATCTCGGCGGGCAATGGCCGTGACTGGGTGCTATCGCCCGTTTCCGGTGCTCCGCAGATTGCGCCGGGATTAAAGGCCGGGTTCCGCCCCTGTTCTGTTCCCACGGAGATCAGCATTTCCGGCGAGGGCCTGATCAGCGGGACCATGACCGGAGATGAGATCATCTTTGACCTCCCGGTTCGGGTTACCGACGATTCGGGCATTTCCGGCACCCGGCCCCTTCAGTTCTCCTCCGGACCCATGGTCGATTTTGTGATCCACGCCGGCGACGACGGGATGATTTCTTACGGGGACACGGTGTACCTGGATGTCATCATCAAAAACAAGGGCAGTGGGCTTCTTGAAGATGTGGATCTGTTGCTGGGAATCAATGATCCGTACATCACAGTATCCGGCGACAGTGTTTCTGCCGGCAGCCTGGCCCCGGGCGATGAGATCCTTCTGCCCGCGGCCTTCTCCTTCCTCGTCGCCCTTGAAACGCCCGACCAGCACATGATGGAACTCGATGTTCGCGTTGCCGCGCTATCCGGGGAATGGCAGAGAAAGGTTTATTTAACTGTGAACGCCCCCAGGCTGGAAATTCGCGATTACCTGATCGATGACGGAGATGACGGCATCCTGGATCCGGGGGAAACGGCCCAGATACTCATCACCCTCCAGAATTCAGGCCATTGTCCGCTGGAAGGGGTAAGCGGCCACCTGGCTTCGTTCGATCCGGAACTGTCGGTGCTCGGGAATCCCCTGCAGCCATACGGCACCATTGGAAAAGGGGCATCCGTGACTGGAACCTATACGGTGTATGCCGATGAAACTGTGTCGACCGGTTTTCCGGCCACGCTGCTGTTCACCATGCAGTCGGTCCCGGGGCTGGGCGCAACCGACACCCTGAGCCTGCGAATTGGCCGGATGCCAGCCCTCGTCATCGATATGGACCCGATGTACCACTCCGGCCCGGTCATCTACGAAATGATGCAGGAAATGGAAGTGATCTCCGACTACGATATCATCATCCCCGGAAATATCGATCAGTATCACTCGCTGTTCATCTGCCTGGGATACCAGAATTTCAACCATGTGTTGTCGTGGTATGAAGGAGAAGTGCTGGCCGGGTACCTCGACAACGGCGGCAAAATATACATGGAAGGGCGAAAAACCTGGCGTGACGATCCCTGGACGCCCGTGCACGACCGCTTTTACCTGACCCACACCGGTTCGGCGACAATCCTGGACACTCTTGTCGGCCAGGAAGGAACGTTTACCCAGGGTATCCGCCTTCTCAACGGGGCCAATCCGCCGTTCTCGTTCTATTACCTGCAGCCTTTGTCCACCGCCTTCGCTATCCTCCACGACAACGACAGCGAAGCGCGGGTCACTGCCGTAGCCAACAACACCGGGACGTACAAAACGATCGGTTCCCTGTTCGAGCTCGGCACGATGCAGGATCTTCCCCCCTCCACGCGGAAGCAGCTCCTGCGGGAGTTCCTGGAGTTTTTCGACATTTATGTGAACACGACCGGGGTTGAGGAGCAGGGAAGCGGGGAAGCAGGGAAGCAGGGAGGTGGGGAAGCGGGGAAGCATGGGAGCTTGGATGTTTGGCCGAATCCGGCGGGGGATGTTGTCCATTGTCGATTGTCGGTTGTCGATGTTCGAGATGAGATTTGGGTATCGATCCTTGATGTATTCGGAAGGGAAGTGCATGAGTTCAGGCACTCCTGTTCGCCGGATGGCGATTTTACGATCGATGTTCAGGCGCTTTCTCCGGGCATGTACCTGGTGATTGCCCGCAATGAGCGCGATGTGGTTGCATCAGGGAAGTTGGTAATTTACCGGTAGGTGTTACGAGATGACATCTCGATGGGGCGAAAAACTACACGAGATGACATCTCGATGGGGCGAAAAACTACACGAGATGACATCTCAGGGCATCTAACCCACTGATCTTAAAATATTAACCAAAATTCAACTGCAACTTTTTTCAGGTTGATTTTCTGCCAGGAATTTATACGGGAAATTGAGTATTTTTAAGACATGCATCAGGCGCAACGAAGAGGATGATCCTTCCTCATTATCCATAATCTGTGATTAATCTGTGGCAATTTGTAGAAATTCCTTTGAGACCATCACTAACTATTGCATGGATCAGGGTCATTTTTTTATCTTTAAAGAAAAAAAATCCCATGATGAAACCTGGTGTTTTATTCAGCCTGGGGCTTTCTCTCCTCTTCCCGGTCCAACCTTTAACAGCGCAAATTCAAGATCCATCGTATCGACTACCCCTCACATATATTGAATCTTCGTTTGGCCTGGCCAGTCCCGAATGGGAAGGGGGGAACTCGGAACTGGAATTCGCCGACATCAACCAGGACGGGAACCTGGACATTATCACCATCGGCGACCATGGCAATCCGGGCATACAATCGGGCGAACAGGGCATCATGGTGTATTTCGGCGACGGCCAGGGAAACTGGAGTGTGCAGATGGAAGGCGACCTGGGCTACGGGGGCATCGCCGCGGGCGACGTGAATAACGACGGTTTTATCGATATCGGCTACGGGATGCATCATAATTATTCCTCGACCGACCTAGGCGACCAGCTCATCGAAGTGGCCCTGGGCAACGGTACCGGCATCGGCTGGGTGCCCTGGGACAATGGCCTGGCCACCAACGGCGAGGACTGGGGCATGTTCGGAACCGATTTCGCCGACGTCGATAACGACGGCGATTTGGACTTGTGCAGCGTCTCTTTTGGCTGCTGCTCCGGCATCCATGTTTACCTGAACAACCTGGACGGCACCTGGACGCAGTCGTGGGGTTTCAACGGCGGCAACTCCGGCCTGATCATACAGTTCGGCGACATCAACAACGACGGCGCCATGGATTTCGCGGCCAGCCATGAGAATGGAACCGCTTACTTCGGCGACGGCAATGGCGGTTTTGTGCTGAATGATACAGGACTTCCCTCAGCCGGATCGCTTGGACGCAACGGCACTTCGCTGGGCGACGTTGACAAAGACGGGGGCATGGACCTGGCTTTTACGAGCTATGCTGGCGGATTGTTCGTCTATTCTTTCAGTGAAACGCTCAATAACTGGGTTAATTTTTCCGGCAACCTGCCCGTCTCCGGTGTCTTTGAACAGACGCAACTGGCCGACATGGACATGGACGGCTACACCGACCTGGCCGCATTCGGCGAAGGAACCATCCATGTTTATCTTGGCGACGGGAACGGAAACTGGACGGCGGGTGCAACGGTATCAACGGGTGAAGAAGGCAGTTGCCAGGCGTTCCGCGTGGGCGGCGACGCCGATCACAACGGCCGGCCGGATTTTGTCCTGCTGGAGGAAGTCAACATCAGCTGGTTTACCTACCAGAATTACCTGAAGTTCTTCAAAGAAAATTCCCTGCCCTATTCCCTGGCGATCCACCCGGTATACCCTGGCGGCAATGAACTGCTGCGGCCGGGATCGGTTCGGTTTATCGACTGGACCTGCGCGGTGCCGCCGGGTGACAAGGTGACCTCACAGGTCCGCCTCGAATTATCCACTACCGGGCCCGATGGCCCATGGACCCTGATCGCCAGCCAGTTACCCGATAATGGCCGCTACCAGTGGACTGTTCCGCAGGAGAATTCCGCCGACTGCTATATCCGCTATACCGCCACATCCGGAATCATGACAGAATCTGCAGTAACACCGGCAGCTTTTGCCATCACCGATGGCATGATCGGGGTGGAGGAGCGAGGAAGCGGGGAAGCGGGGAAGCGCGGGAGCCTGGAGATTTGGCCGAATCCGGCGGGAGACGTTGTCAATTGTCAATTGTCAATTGTCAATTGTCAATTTAATGTTTGGGTGACGATCTATGATGCTTTCGGAAGGAAAGTGCAGGAAACGATGCACTCCTGTTTGCCGGATGGCAATGTTGTGCTTGATGTCAGGGGGCTTTCCCCGGGAATGTATACAATCACCGCGCGGGATCAAGGCGATTTGATTGTCGCCGGAAGATTAGTGATTGCCCGGTGAATTCTTGTCACGAGATGTCATCTCGTAAGCCAATTTTTATAATTTGATCAGAAATTAATCACTCAAGTATTTGATAATCAATAGCGAACTTTTTTAAGAAGGGGGAATCAGGCTCGTGAGATGTCATCTCACGGCACCTAACTACTTGCTCTACAAATATTAAGCAAAAATCAGCCTCTGTTCTTCTGTGACCATTCTTTAGGTTGTGTTTTTAATATTCCATCTTCATGAGGCCTTATTAAAATCAACTCTCTTCAATATTAATTTACCGGTCAGGCAACCCTTTAACCCGTTTTATTGTCTTAACTGAAAAACCATCGCCAGTCACCCTCCTGATCCATCGTTCATTTTTGGTTTTATATATTGTTTTCAGCATTTAACTGCCCGTTTATGAGAACACTGTATGCGCTCCTTTTCATGATCCTTGGACTCGTCCCTTCCGCCCGGGGCCAGTGGCAGCAGGTCAACAGCAACACCGCCAGCCATCTGAATGACATCCATTTTGCCAATGATTCCGTGGGATTTATCGCCGGTAACCAGGGCGTGCTGCTCAAAACCGTCGACCGGGGGCTGAACTGGACGCCGCATGTGATCAACGGAAATGAAAATCTATATGCCGTCTATGCCTTGTCCGATTCCATCGTTTATGCCGGAGGGACTAACAATCTTTACCGGAGCACTGATGGCGGAAACACCTGGGCGGTCGTAACTTCGCAGTATCATGTCTATGAGGTCAAATTCTTCTCCGAAAATATCGGGTTCATCAAGACCAGCTATACAGAAAACTGCTATGCAGCCGAAGCCACGCGGTACCGCTACCACCGCACTCTCGACGGAGGGCTCACCTGGACCGTGTTCAACGCGTTCGGCACTTCAACGATCTACCAGAACCGCTTGGAGATTATCAATTCCGATACGGGCTATGCCGCAGGGATAGAAGTAGGCTTCTGGTGCGGATACTGGCCCTGCTGTGAAGATTACAGAAGCTACTACTTTAAAACCACAGACGGGGGCGTTACCTGGTCTTCGATCAGCGCAAATCCAAATTTCAGAACCTCCGAGATCTCTTACCTTGATGCGCACCGGGGTTATGCCCTGCTCGCCCAGCCTTCACCCTATGGCTATATGGACGAAGCGCAGCTCTACCGAACTTATGACGGCGGGGCAACCCATGAATTCATCTCGGAACTGACCGTACCCAATGTCAATGACCTGCGGTTCGTTGACGAGTTAGAAGGGTATTACCCGAGTGGCCGGTCGATTTTTTGGACAACAACACAGGGAAAATTCTGGGATCCGGAATATACCGGCGCCAGTGTCCTCAATAGCTTGTATATGGCCGGCAAAACCCTGCTTTTCGCGATCGGCCGGGATGGCACCATCCTGCGCAAATTTATCCCGTCAATTCCCGCGTATGCCAACTGGATAAGGTGGAACAAGGATTCCATCCAATTTCAGAATACAAATGTCGGCAGCAGCAGGGCCACCGATCTGTACCTGATAGCATCCGGCAACCAGGACATCACCGTGAACCTCGAAGCGCCGCATCCTTTCCTCATCAGGCCGGAAGGAGCGGAAGAATGGTCGTCGGCGATCAGCGGCCTGATGCTTAAAGCGCAGCACGACACCCTCATCCACATCTCCTTCAACCCCGATAATTACCAGCACTACCAGGAAAACCTCGTCATCAACACCACGGCGTACAACGACACCACGATCCTGGTCAACTTGAAGGGAAAGGGGGTGTACCTGCTCGGAGGGACAATCCTCACCGACAGCCTTGTTTGTCATGATACCGTGTGGATTGGCAGCCATCTGAAATTAGAAACAGGAACGAGGATGACCATCTGTCCCGGGACGGTCATGATGTTCCAGGGTGAATACTACATGGCCGTGTACGGCACCCTGAAGGCGATCGGAAATGAACGCGATTCCATCATCTTCACCGCGCTCGACCGGGAAAACGGCTGGGATGGCATCACCTTCCTCAATGCCGATTCGTCGGTGCTCGAATATTGCCGGCTCGAATATGCCTCCTCCTGGAGCTCCTTTTATTCACGGCACGGCGGCGCCATCCACAACGGGGGCAATCCCAATGTCGTGGTCCGGCATTGTGAAATCGCGCATTGCGAGCCATTCGGAGAAGGCGGAGGTATCTACACAGAAACGGAAATGCTGATCGAATACTGCAGCATCCACAACAACAACAGCGGCGACGGGGGCGGCATCAAGATCCACAACGGTTCGCCCCGCGTGTTCAACAACAGGATATTCAACAATTCAGGGGGGGATGGCGGAGGCATAGCCATCAGCGGGAACAGTACGCCCAAAATCATCCAGAACCTGATCCACAACAACAGTTCTTCGAGAGGTGGCGGGATTTATTACCAGGCAACACCCATTATCCTTCAAAACACCATTTGCAGCAACTACGGAACTTCCGGCGGCGGGATCTATTGCGACAAAACCATGGGCGCGGTGGTCGAGGGAAACATCATCTACTACAACAAACCCAATCAATGCTTTGAAAACCAGGCCTGGATCGCACCTTACTACTGCCTGATCGAAGGTGGCTGGAACAGCAGCGGCGGGTTCAACTTCACTGCCGCCCCGGATTTTATCGACCCTTCCAGCCAGGCGGGGAATCTCCCCGGTGTGGGAAATACCAACTGGAACCTGCTGCCCGGTTCTCCGGGCATCGACCTGGGGCCGCCACAGCCCGATACCGACGTCCTGGATTTTGATTTTGCCGGCAATCCCCGCTTTATCGATCAACGGATCGATGTTGGCGCATATGAGTTGTGTTTCGCAGTGCAGCTTCTCGACAGCTATGCCTGCCTCGGAGATGACTTTACATTCAAGGTTGTGCCTGCGTTCAGCGCTTCCGGCTATTCCTGGTACCGCAACGACACCCTGCTGGATAATCAATATGCGAACACGCTGTTGATCCCGCAGGCCGGCCCGGAGGATACGGCCGATGTTTACCAGTGCCGGGTAACCCATTCCCAGGGTTGGATCGTCAGAAGCAATCCTGCCCGGCTCCGTTTGCGCACCGAACCGCCCGCTATCACCCTGCAGCCCGAAGGAGGCGTCTTTGAAACAGGAGCCACCGTCACGCTGGAGGTCGATGCCCAGGAAGCCGAAAGGTACCTGTGGTACCGCAATTCTCTCCCCCTGTCAGGGCAGACAGAGCGAAAACTGGTCATTACTTTTGGCGCACCGCATGAAGGACTCTATAAATGCCTCGTCCGGAATGCCTGTGGCGAAGTGTTCTCGGAAGAGGTTGCGCTGTTGCTGGACCATTCAGGGGTGGAGGAGCGGGGAAGCGGGGAAGCGGGGAAGCGTGGGAGCCTGGAAGTTTGGCCGAATCCGGCCGGGGACGTTATTAATTGTCGATTGTCGATTGTCGATTGTCGATTTGATGTTTGGTTGATGATCTATGATGTTTTCGGAAGGAAAGTACAGGAATCGATGCATTCCTGTTCGCCGGATGGTGACATTTCAGTGAATACTACTGCTCTTTCTTCTGGTCTATATCTTCTGGTAGCCCGGGATGAGCAAGGCATGCTCGCCTCCGGGAAATTGATGATATCCCGTTGATTTTTAAAATTTCTCATCACCTTTTACTGTTCTTATCTTAAAATATATGCATGTTTCATATGTTATTTAATTGTTAAAAAAGCCCTGATTCGCGCTTTTCATGGTTATGTTTGGCCTGTTCTTTAATGAATAGAGTGAATAAAGAATACATTTTTTAACAGGTAATGATGATGAAACACAATTTTTTCAGTCTTCCTGACGGATTAAAAAAATCAGTCAGGAACACAACGGTATTTTCCGTTTTAGTGGTAATGATGCTCTCTTTCCAAAACTGTAAAGACTCCGATGACGAACCCGAGGTGCTTCCCCCGATTGTGCTGGAGTGCGATTACTTTACAGAAGACCGGGTACTGGAAGACGATCCCAATCGCCCGGTGGATTATATCGTGCCCTGCGTGGCCACTGTTAACGGGGATATCGTTGTGAATGCGGGAGTTGTGATAGAATTTGAGAATGATGGCGGACTTAATATCAAGTCCGGATCCCTGAAAGCAGAAGGAACAGCAGACAAGAAAGTGGTGTTCACCGGGGTCAGCAAGATCAAGGGATCTTGGCGGGGACTGTACTTTCAAAGCAAAAGTGTGAACAATTCGCTTAACCATGCCATTGTCTCCTATGCCGGCGGTAATTCGTTCAACAGCAATAATGAGCGGGCAAATGTCATTTGCTCCCAGGGCCGTCTTTCAATAACAAATTCAGAATTAAGCCAGGGTAAGGAGCATGGATTTAATGCACCGAGCAGCAACACGGATCTTGATGCTTTTGATCAGAATGTTATAACAGGTAACGATAAATATCCTGTATACAGCAGGACAGACTACGGGCATTGGTTTGCAGGCGGTAATATAATGACAGGCAACGGCAATGATTTCATTTACCTCAGGGGAAATCAGGCCACGATTGCCGGCGACCGCACCTGGAGCAAATCAAGCGTGCCCTATCTCATAGAGGGAGTAATCAAGATAAGAGATACTGAATCACTTACACTCGACGCGGGGACTGACCTGAGGTTTGAATTTAATGGAAGTATAGATATTGCTGCAGGAGGTTTTCTTGCCGTGAACGGCACTTCCGGTAATAAAGTGACCCTGACGGGCCTGACCGCCCAGCCCGGTGCCTGGAAAGGGATCATCAACTTCTCCGGCGATCCGAGGAATGTCATTGATTACGCGGATATCTCCTACGCGGGAGGCGGCGCGCACAACAGCAACGGGGATCTGGGTACCATCATCGTCTGGGCGAACGCATATCAAAAAGTATCCAATTCTATCCTCAGAGATGCCGCCGCCAATGCCGATTGCGCGATCAACGCTTACAACAGCGCCACCGTGGAAGTGGACGGCAATGCAATTACCAATATTACGACTGAATTGTGTAATTGATAAAAGTTAAATTGGGTTGGTGCCCACGAGATGACATCTCGCTGGCCCTTTTTTGCAGTTTGATCAGAAATTAATCATCCAAGTATTTGATAATCAATTGCGAATTTTATAAAGAAGGGGGGTTCAGGCTCGCGAGATGTCATCTCACGGCCCCTAACCCATTATTTTTCATTCATTTAGAAAAATATAGATATGTCCCCCCGATAAATTAGAACTATTCCAGATTAAATTTTCTAATTTTGCTTTCTATAGATAATATCCCTATGAGAAAGCTCCTCCCCTTCCTGTTCCTCATCCTGATCCTGCCTTTCCTCGTCTCCCAGAAAAAACCCGGGAACGGTGATAAAGCCTACGTCGAAGGACAAGTCATGGTCAAACTGCGGTCTGATGTCTCCCCTTTCCAGCAGCAGCAGATGCTGCAGGACTTCATCACGGCCTACGGACATATCGGCCTCAGCCTGGAGCAAAAGCTATCTTCGCGGATGAATATCGTCCTTTTGAATTTCACCCCGGGCATCATGGATGACGCAACCGTCCTCAACGCCATCAAAGCGCATCCCTACGTGGAGCTGGCCCAGTTCAACCATTTTGTCGAACAGCGCGCGCTGATACCGACCGACCAGTATTTCGGGGAGCAATGGAACATGCACAACACGGGCCAGAACGGAGGAATGGTCGATGGCGACATCGACGGGCCCGATGCCTGGGAGATCTCCACCAACGGCATCACCGCCACTGGCGACACGATCATCATCGCCATCGTCGACGACGGGTTCGACCTTGATCATGAAGACCTGAAGTTCTGGAAGAACTATCTCGAAATTCCCGGCAACAATATCGATGACGACACCAACGGATATATCGACGATTACCATGGCTGGAACTCCTGGAACAACTCGGGCAACCTGATCGAACGGGACCACGGGACGCACGTGACGGGCATCGCCGCCGCACAGGGCAACAACGACAAGGGCGTGTCCGGGGTGAACTGGAACGTCAAGGTGATGCCTGTGGTGGGCTCGGCGACTGTCGAATCCATCGTCGTGGCCGGCTATGCCTATGTGCACGAGATGCGGGCCCGCTATAACGAGAGCAACGGGGCCATAGGCGCCTTCATCGTCGCCACCAACGCCTCTTTCGGCGTGAATATGGGCCAGCCCGAAGACTTCCCGATCTGGGGCGCCATGTACGATTCCCTCGGCGCCCTGGGAATATTGAGCGCGGGCGCCACCGCAAACGCCAACTGGAATGTCGACGAAGTGGGCGATATCCCCACGGCCTTCCCGAGCGACTGGCTGATCACGGTGACCAATACCAACCGCTTTGACGAAAAAACCACCTCGGCCGGCTACGGCGCCGCTTCGATCGACCTGGGCGCGCCGGGCACGGATGTCTATTCCACCAAACAAAACGGCGCATACGGCACCAAAACCGGTACTTCTATGTCGGCGCCCCATGTGTCCGGCGCCATCGCATACATGTTCTCCGTGGCCGACGAAGCCTTCATGCAGGCTTATCATAACGACCCGGCCGGCACCGCCCTGGTGATCAGGCAATACATCCTTAACGGCGCCGACCCGCTGCCCACATTGGAAGGCATTACGGTCACCGGCGGAAGGGTAAACATTTACAATGCCGCCATGCAGATGACCAACCCCGACCTGGTCCTGGATCCCGTCAGCATCCTGGCCGTGATGCATCCGGATGAACTCGATACCGCCACCCTGAATATTACAAACAACACCGGTGCAGCGTTCAATTACATAGTCACCTTCCCAGATACGCTCGAATGGCTCAGCCTCGGCGGAGCAACTGCCGGCATACTGGCAGCCGGCGCCACCACTACCCTCGAAGTTTTCTTCACCTCCATCGGAATGGATGAAGATACGCTCTACACCTTCCTCGACATCACCTACGACGGAACGAAATTCTTCCGCGAACCCGTGCATCTGTATATTGAGCCTTTTGTCGGAGTTGAAGAGAATGTAAGCATAGAGGCATGGGGGCATGAAGGCATGGAGGTTTTTCCCAACCCGGCTTCGTCAGGTTTGAGTGTTAAGGTTTTAGGTTTAAGTTCGGGAATGTCTTATCAATTAAGTATTCTGGACCTGAAAGGCCGATTATTTGAGCACATTGAATTCCCGGGAACAAAAGAAACAGTCCAGGTTAACGTCGAATCTTACCCTCCCGGTATCTATTTGGTTTTGCTCAAAAAAGGAAATGAACCCATTGCGACCAAAAAGTTCATCAAATCAAATAAATAAGGAATACCCCAACTTAAAACCTTAAACCTTAAACCTTAAACCTTAAACCTCAACACTACCTCGCAAGCCATTCCTCAGGGTTCTGCAGGGTCTTCGACTGCCATACCTCAAAGTGAAGCTCTGTCTTTGAATCCTGCTTGCTGGTGTAAACGGTGCCGATCTTCTGCTTGACGCTGATCTTCTCCCCTATCTTAACGTACACCTGGTCAAGGTTTGAATAAACGGTGAGGAATTCGCCATGTCGGATGATGACCACGTTATTATTGTTCGGCACGTTCATTACCCGGGTCACGACGCCGGCGAAGACCGCCCGAGCCTCGGCGCCGGGATCTGTGAGCAGGTCGATGCCGTTGTTGCGCGTTTTGACATTTTTGAGCACCGGGTGCGGATGTTCTCCGAAAGTGCTGGAGACCACCGCCTGCTCCAGCGGCCAGGGCAGCCGGCCACGGTTGTTCAGGAAGTCGTCGGACAGTAGTTTTTCCTCCGGCGTAAGCGTGTAAAGGCCCGTCTTTTGTAATGGCGCACCGTATTTGTCCGCCCGTTCGTTCGCCAGCCGGATCTCCTCGGCGATGATGTCCTGGATCGCCTGTTGCAGCTTCCGGGCCGCCGCTTCCTTCTCCTTCAACGTTTTCTGCAGCTCCTTCTCCTTCTTCGACAACGATTTCACCGATTTGTTCTTCTCCTCCCGTTCCGAGGTCAGGGCCAGTTTCTGCCGCTCTTCGGCCGAAAGCAGGACGGACTTTTCGTCACGGATGGACTGGAGTTCTTCCAGCTTGATTTCCAAACGCTTCTGCTTGATCTGGATGAGCAGCGCCTGCTGCTTCCGGTATTCGTTGTAGAACTGGAAATACTTCAGCCGCTGGTAGGCCTGGTTGAAATCCTCGGAAGAAAAGACGAACAGCAGCCGGTCGTACAGGTTTTTGTTCTTGTAAGCGTAGTAGACCATTTTGGCGTATTCGTCCCTGAGGTTGGCAAGATCGTTTTCCAGCAGGCTGATGCTGTCCTGCGCTTCGCGGATCCGGGCATCGACCAGGGCGATCTGCTGGGAAATGGTTCCGATGAGCCGTTCGCGTTTGCTGATCTTCTGGTTTAGGATGACCACCTCGTTCAGCGAGGCCTGCCGCGACTCCCGGGTCTGTTCCAGCAGCCGGTTGGTGTACTCGATCTCCTCCTCGACCTTTTTCTTGTCCTGCTCCAGCGCCGCCCGGTCTTTCTGGGCAAAGGCCGCCGCGTTGAGCAGCAGGCAGAAAATCATGAAGGAAATGAGTCTGTTCATGGTCCGGAAACTGGGTTGGTCAAAATTAGGAAAAACTGCGTAATGCCGGTCTTTTCTACCAGATCCTCTTGTAATTCCCCGGTATCGTGAAGGGAAAGTTGAGCGGCTCGCCGGTGGCGACGCGCGAATAGCCCATCCGGAGTTGAACCGGATCCTCGGCAACCACATTGAAACTTAAGCGGGAAGGATAGACCGAGCCGTTCAGCAGGGTGAATTCACTGTAATTCGCTTCCAGCTTGCGGTTCTCCTTCAGGTATTCCTTCATATCCACCCGCGTGATCTTGAACGTCTCAGGATTCAGCCAGATATTCTGCAACAGGGTGACCGGCGTGGCCCCCGCCGTTTCGGCCTCCTTGCGGATCTTCCGCCGTCCCGTGGTCGAAAGCCGGTACTCCGGGAAGTCGACATCGGCCCGGAACGAATTGGTCTCGTAAAACTGCAGGTCATTGCCGATCAGCAGGGCCTGCAGGATGTCGAAGTCGATGTCGATCTGCAGAAAACGGCTCACCAGGGCGTAGTCGCCGACAAAGTACTCCTTGCCGAGCCGGTTGAGATATTTCACCGAATCGCTGGTCACCATCAGCCGGAACATCTCTATGCCCAGGGCGGGCGAAATGCTCACCCAGATCACGCTGTCCTTCCGGATGCGGATCTGCCCGTTGAAATCGGAAGAACTGCGCTTCTCCTGGTAATTGGCGTCGATCTTCGCCGAGAACCAGTCGAAATGGAACTCGTTCTCCTTCAGTTTGGAATAAAGATATTCGGGCCCCTCTTCCTTCAGCGGCGCTTTGTAGGCAACGCGCGTAGACTTGCAGGAAGACAGGAACAGGGTGCCTGCCAGCAGCAACAGGAACAGGATGGCCACTCTATTCATAGTAGGTTTTGTCCTGCACTTTTTTCTCCAGGAACTCCGACCCTTCACCGATCTTCAGGGCTTTCTCCCAGTATTTGACGGCTTCTTTCTTATCGCCGAGTTTCCACAGCACATCGCCGTAATGCTCAACCACCACGGCGCTCTCTTCGCGGTTTTCAATCGCCCTGCCGATCCACTCCTTCGCCTCTTCATACTTTCCCTGCTTGAAGAGCACCCAGCCATAGGTGTCGAGGTTGGCGCCGTTCTCCGGGTCGAGTTCCACAGCCTTCCGGGCCATCTCCTCCGCATCGTCGAGGCGCTCGTTGCGCAGCGAAAGATAATAGGCGTAATTGTTGAGCACGATGGAATTGGCCGGGTCGATCTTCAGGACCTTCTCATAAGCCTCATCGGATTTGGCATGTTCCTTCAGCTGGAAATACGTATCGCCGAGGTAAGCATAGCACTGGGCCAGCAGCAAATCATTGCCGATGATGAAGTTCACGGCGTTCCTGAAATGACCGGCGGCGGTTTCATAATCCTTCAGCTGGAAACTGGCCGCACCAGCGAACAGGTAAACCAGCGGCTGCTGCGGAAAAAGGTCGATGGCGCGCCTGCTCTCATCCGCCATGGCCGTCCAGTCCTGCAGTTCCGACTCAACGAACAGCAACTGCTCCCAGACCAGGTACTTCGTGCTGTCGATCGAGATCACCTTTCGGAACGCTTCCCGCGCTTCTTCATAGCGCTTGTCCTGCACCAGGAAATCGGCATAGATGGAGTGCGCCTTGGGATCACTGGGGTGCGTTTCGACCAGGATGGTCGCCAGCTCAAAAGCTTCGTCCTTGTATGTGCTGTAGATCTCGTTCACCGAGTAATACGCCAGCAGGATGGTGACCTTGGTGTCGATGTCGAGGTTGGGATTGGCGAAGCCGGCCCTGAGGTACTCCAGCGATTTGGCCCGGTCGCCCTTCTTCCGGTAATAATCCGAAAGCGACATGTTGATGTACGGGTTTTCCGGGTCGATCTTCAGCACCCTGTTGTACACTTCCAGCGCCTGGTCGTACATACCGGTGGTCATGTAGAGCTCGGCCAGCATCTCCAGGTAGCGCGGATCATCGGGGAACGCGTCCGACAGCTTACGGATCTCCTCGATGGCCTTGTCGGGCTTGTTCATCATGATGTAGATCTTCTCCTTCTGGATGGAGATGTCTTCGTTGATCCCGAGCTTGGATTCAAGGACGTCATAAGTCTTCACGGCATTCTTGTAGTCGCCCGAGTAGATGTAGTTCAGGGCCTGATCCTGGTAATACTCGATGTTGTCGGGCTCGGCCGCCAGCAGTTGCTCGATGATCTTTCCCGCCGCGGCGTACTTCCCGTCGCTCTGATACAACTGCACCAGCAGCAGTTTGTACCATTTACCGGAAGGGTCTTTTTCAACCGCCTGCTCCGCCAGGGGCAGGGCTTCGGCGATCTTCCCCCGTTCGTTGTAGATGCTTGCCAGCTCATACATCGTTGCGGCGTCGTCCGGGTCCTGCTCCAGCGCTTTCTGGTAGAGCTCAATGGCCTTGTCGTAATTCCCCAGGATCTTCTGCTTCGACGCCTCGTAGTAGTTCGCCTTGCTCTGCGGAAAGTCCTCCTGGGCCCTTATAGTAAGACTGTAAGACTGTAAGACGGTAAGAAGAAATAAGAAGATGGGGTTATTGATGATCTTGATTTTCACGGGAGTAATTTATGGGGTGCAAATTTAGGAAAGTTTCTCGCAGATGACGCTGATTTCGCTGAACATCTTCTGCGTAATCTGCGAAATCCGCGAGAGACAGATCGGAAACATTCTCGCAGATCCCGCTGATTTCGCTGAACATCTTCTGCGTAATCTGCGAAATCAGCGAGAAATAACTCAAAACACTGCTTTAAACTCCCTCCGTTCCCGGAAGAACACCACCACCAGGAATATGCCGAACAGCAACGCGTTCAGGCCCAGCGACAACACCCGATGCTCAATGGGCAGGTAGTACCCCGCCAGGAACAGCGCCACCGCCAGCAGGAAGTAAAAACCGATCCGCCGGAGCTGGTAGTCGATGCGGTAGAATTTCTGCCCCCAGTAGTAAGACAATAAGACCATAAGACTGTAAGCCGCCAAATGGCCCAGGGCGGAGCCGAGGTACGACAGGCGGGGCACCAGGACGACGTTCATCAGGATCGTCGCTGCGGCGCCGGCCAGCGCGATATACGCTCCGTAGCGCGTCATGTCGTTCAGCTTGTACCAGATCGACAGGTTGAAGGTGATGCCCAGCAACAGGTTGGCCATCAGCACGATGGGCAGGATGAACAGCCCTTCCCAGTAATCGGGGCCGATGAAGTACTTGACGATGTCGGCAAAAAGGGTTACCCCGAGGAAGATGGCGAGGCCGAAGAGGACGAAGTACTTCATCACGTCTGCGTAGACCTGTTTGGCGTTGTCTTCCTTCATCTGGGCGAAGAAGAACGGCTCGGCGGCGTAGCGGAACATCTGGATGAAGAGCGTCATGAGGACCGAGAGCTTGTAGGCCGCTCCGTAGATGCCGAGCTGGCCCATGGCGTAGGCTTCCGGATCGGCGGTGCCGGCGGGGATCACCAGCAGGAATTTGAAGATGATCTTGTCGGCCACCTCGTTCACCATCCCGGCCGCGCCCACGATGAGCAGCGGGAAGGCGTAGCGCAGCATCCGGCCGAGCAGTCCCCGGTCGGCCGCCCAGCGCACCTTCAGCAGGTCGGGCAGCAGCAGCAGCAGCGTGAGGCCGCTGGCCGCCAGGTTGGCAATGAAGGTGTAGCCCACGCCGATGGACGGATCGTACACCAGTTTGATCCATGAGTACGGGTGGGCGGCCAGGATGCGCGGCGCCAGCCAGAGGAAGAAGAAGTTCAGCCCGACGTTCACCAGCACGTTGATGATCTTGATGACAGAGAAACGCAGGGCCTTGTTGCGTTGCCGCAGATAAGCGAAGGGGATGGCGGTGAAGGCGTCGAGCGCGACGATGGCCGAGAACATGACGATGTACTCCGGGTGGTCGCCGTACTGGATGAGCGTGGCGATGGGATCGGCGAACAGGGCGACCGCGGCGACAAAGACCGAAGAGGTGACCAGCAGGCTCATCAGCGAAGTGCTGAAGACCTTTTTAGCGTCGGGCTCCCGGCCGGCGAAGCGGAAGAATGCCGTTTCCATGCCGTAGGTGAGCAGCACCAGCAGGAAAGCCATGTAGGCGTAAAGCTCCGTGATCACGCCGTATTCGCCCGTGATAAACACCCGGGTGTAGAACGGCGTCAGCAGGAAATAGTTCAGCAGGCGCGGGACGATCGTGCCCATGCCGTAGATCAGCGTCTGGCCGGCGAGTTTCCGGAGCGGGTTCAAAGCGTATGATTTGAGCAGTAAAGGTAACAAAAAGGTGACTGGTGACTGGTGATTGGAAAATTGACAGTTGACAATTGACAATTGACAATGGGACAGGCTGTTTTATTCCTTACATTTGGAAGGGTAAACGCAATACCGTTATCCGTCCGATCTGGAGGTGCAGCATTAGTGTGTTTGCACAGACGTTAGCACACATTTATTTTAAATTAATGAAAATATATCTCACAATCATAGGAATATTCTTATCTCTGTTTTCTATATGTCAGGAATTCAAGTTTGACTATCATTCTGATTTCGATTCTATTCTTCAATTAACGAATGATTCATCAAGCCATTTATACTATGAAACTCTCTTAAATAGGTTTAATAGAAATGACACCACTTTATCTGATTTTGAAGTATTGGCTTTATTGATTGGATTCACTGATAATGAATGTTTTAAACCTTATGATTATATCGATACAGAAAGAAGAATATATCAATTAAATGATGATGGTAAATATAATGAAGCCAAAGCAGTATGTGACTCTTTTCTAGTTAAAGTTCCAGTCTCTCAGAGCGCGTTAATAGAGAAATCTTATGCGTTTCACAAACTCAACTTATCTGACAGTGCTGACTATTATTTTTGGCGAAATATGAAGATCATGTATGCAATGTTTCATAGTGGAGATGGTTTAACACCTGAAACAGCGTTTTTCTCACTTGGGCCTTCAGATGGACAGAATTTCATTAAGAAATTCCTAAGGTGTAAGATTGGGACCATGGGTTCTATTAGAGATAAATATGGAAATTTCATTGACGTTTTAGAGCTAGTTTACCATGACGAAAACACGGATGAAGAAACAAGAAAGCTCCTTTACTTTCAAATAGAACACGCAGCTAAGAGAATGTTTAGTGACGATGACATAAAAATCATTAATGAGATTATAAATAAAGATCAAGAAAAGTAAGAAATTGAATAAACGTGTGCTAACTGACGCGCATCGCCCAGGCCGGCCCGTTTAAATTTTGCCCGGTCAGGCAGGACGGCGGATGAGATCCCTCGCTGCGCTTCGGGATGACGACTTGAGGGGATCAGAACCAGAGCGGCGCGGCAAACGTCATCCCGACGATGGAGGGATCTGCTTGCATTCTGCCCCGCAAATCACTAACTTTACACTTTCGCGCCGCTGAATGCTCCCTCCAAAAAGGAACGATAACGAAAAGCCATATTCGTATGAAATCCTAAATCTTAAAAAAATGAAAACATCTGTGAAAGTTTTTTACTGGCTCCCGCGGATTCTCTGCATCCTGGCCATACTTTTTATCAGCATGTTCGCCGCCGACGCTTTTGAGCCCGGGCCATCGATCTGGGAAAAACTTGGTGCTTTTTTCATCCATCTCATTCCGTCGTTTATTTTAATAGCCTTGCTTATTGTGGCCTGGAAATGGGAAGTCGCCGGTGGTATTGTATTTATCCTGTTAGGTCTTGGATTGAGCCCATTTATCTATAAGCACAATTACAACATGAACCACTCCGTTCCGATGAGCCTGGGCGTTCTCCTGATGATCACCTTCCCATTTGTCGTCGTGGGCGTTCTCTTTTTAATCAGTAACTTCTTGCAAAAAAAGAATCTCCAAAAAAATCATAATCCATAAGGAAATTAAATATCGGAACTTATTTGGTGAAAATCATATTCGCCCAGGTGCCTGCAATCGGTGAAAATATGTTGTACCTTTAGATGTTCTTAAAACTCGTGAAATGAACAAGGTTAAGACAATCTGGCTGATCCTCTTTTCAGGACTTTCCGGTCAGGCATTTGCAAAAGCCGGGATTGCAGATGGCGGGTTCGAATTTTTACTGGTTATCGTCGGCTTCCTTCTTTTGGTGACCGCATTATTCGCGGGTATCGAATACCTGTTGAAAAACGGCAGGAACCTGTTCTGCAGGTTCAGAGCGTTTTTGATCCGAAAATCCTGATTTCCGGTTCCGTATCAATAATCCCGCAAGCAGCGAACGCTGCTCAGTCCAAATTCCTTTGGAACGTCCCACCGGTATACCTGAGAACTGTTCCAATAGATTGCGTGACCCCATGCGCGGTCGTAATACTCCGTAGATGACCACCATTCCCCTGAACTCCCGTAGGTGTATCCATTGGGCAGACCGGAGAAGCCGACCATGTCGGTGCCATTGCCATTATTCAACCAGCCGCTGGTGGTCTTCAGGTTCATCCCGGCATCATATCCAACCCAGGTGGAGCCGGACATGTTCCGTTACGTTGACGGCCGTGAAGGTCAGCTCAATGGTGGAGCGCTGGGCATAGAATTCCGCGCTCAGGATGGCAAAAATTGCAATGAGCATCCATTTTTTAGACATAACGGGGCGGAATTAGTTTGTGTCGTAAAGATAAGGAGTTTGCAGCCGGAGCGCAAGGAATTTCCCAGTTCGCAGTTCGCAGTTGGCAGTTGAAATTATTAAGTAGAAATTAAAAAGTAGAAATTAGAAATTAAAAAGTCCGGTAACAATCACAGGACAAATTGGATCATTTACGAAAAGCAGGGCAAAAACCAACCTATGTGTTTCTATTGTGCCCTATTGAGCCTCTGTGGTGAAAAACAAACCGGGCGATTTTGAATATCTAAAATCATTATTTTTGAGAGGGTTTGCCAGGATTGACGTGCATGGATAAAAACCCCATAAATAATTGGAGAAACCCATGACTTCAATAAATCACTTATTAACAGAAAGCCTCATTCAAGCCAGTAAACATGGTGTTGCCGTAGATCACCCTTTTAGCATCATGTCGCTGGACCCTATGGGCCACCGGGAAAAGTTCATTCGTGCAGCGGCCAGAGGTGGGAAAAGAAATCAATTTAAAGTGGATGATTATGTGCATAATATGCCAGCTGTCGGTGGATTGGTTGAGGCGGCGAAAAAATCAGGAGATCCGGTACCTTTTGCTAACACGTCCATTCTGATGATTCATCACATTACGGCAGAAGTCTTAGGCTGTATCTCTGTCCTGCGCGCACTCGGATGCAAGGACCTGGTCACCGTCTTTGTCGGGTATAATAGTGAGGCCGAAAAAGCCTACCGGCCGGATTTATTAGACCTTCCCGGCGATGAATCCCGTTGCTTTATCCTTGAAAACAGCACCCTGACAAGTCGAGATCAGGCCCAGGGGATCTACGCTGTCAAAAGAAACTTTACGATTTTACCCGAGGCAGAAAAGGCAAAGATGCAATATGACGAGCTTGACAAAGCAATGAAGGACAACAGAATGACCTTCTTCCAGGCAATGAGATGTCTTTGTATGCACATGTTTTTTAAGCAATTGGCCCGCTCAAGCACCAAAGGACGGGAGTTCATCGTCCTGGAGGATGGGGGATACATTACCCCAATTCTCAATCAATCAGCCATTGATGACCTTACAGTGGCGCAGGTCCGGAAGAAATACAACTGCCCTGTGGATGAAGAGACGGATTCGAAATTAGGTGACAGCCAGAAGATGTCAGATGTCCTGAAGAATAACAGGGTGGTAGGATCCGTCGAGTATACCCGGAATGGATATGACCATGCGGTGAATACACAGAACGCATGCGGTGGAAAGTTGTTCATCCCGAATATGACTGTTGCGGTTTCCTATAAAAAGACCCAGATTGAAGCGAGTGCTGTTGCCGGATCTTGTCTCAATGCTATTTTATCAGCCATGTATTCTTACGGGATGGTTTTACAGCATCGCGATGCGCTGGTTATCGGCAGTCGCGGAAACATTGGCCGCTGGTTAATCAGGGCCTTGCATGCATGTCTTGACCGCAATGGTTTTAATTGTTCTGAACATCCTAAGGTGATTGGATGTGACATCAAAGTAGGTCGCCAGCAGGGAACTGATCCTGTCCCCGCATGGCAAAAGCGGGATGATGAACCCGCCCTCCCGGGTATCGAGGAACAGGCCTCCATGAATGATTTTAATCCGGCCCGTCTTCATGATCTTGATTTGATCATCGGCGTTACCGGAGGTCCCACGCCCGGGCATCAGACGATGAGCCGTGGACATTTGATCGATTGGCTGGCCAATGGAAACAAAGATACCCTCTTCATCGCCAGTGGTTCCACAAAGACCGATGAGTTCCCCGATTTGCTGGCCTGGGTCAATGAAATCCTCGAAGCCTCCGCTGCAGATATACTTGGACGAAAGGCAACTGTTGCGAAGCTGGATCTGAAAGATGCTCTTTCAAAACGAAGTTTTGGGGCAAGATATCAATTTGTTATCACGAGAAAAGAGGGTGAAAAGGCTCAAACCAAAAACGTGATTTTCCTGAATAACCTCATGCCGATCAATTTTCTCTTTTACGGCGTCCCGACAGAAATTATCGATCAGACACTGGCCCAGTTAATTTCAGTGACCGCGAACCTTCATCGCCAGGCACCGAAAATTAACAGGCCCCGGGTATTTGCCATCGATTATGACCGGATTGCCTCAGAGAATGTATATGGTGCGATCATGCCGGAACATGATATTCCCATTCCGCACACTGGTAGTGACAGAGGAACATTGCGCAGCCCGAAAAAAACTTCATAAATGCCCCACAGATTGCTGTTCATCGATACCGAGACCGGGGGACTGGACCCCGGCAAACATTCGCTGCTCTCCCTGGCCCTGGTTGTCTGGGATGGCGGAGAGATCATAGATTCGCGGGAGTGGCTGATCGACGACGGAGTACTTGCCGTGACGGCCGAAGCGCTGGCCATCAACTGCATCGACCTGGAGAAACACCGGCAAACAGCGCGCTCCCCGCAGAACGTCATGCCTGAGATCCTGGCATTCATCGAAAAACATTTCCCCGGCAAAGAAAAGATCACCCTGGCCGGCCACAACGTCCACTTCGACGCCGCGTTCCTCAAAACCTTCTTTTCGGCCAATAACAAAGATTTCAGCGAATTCTTCTCGCATAGAATCATCGACACCTCCTCCATTCTGCATTATTTATACCTGGCGGGAAAACTGAAGCGAAAAGCGGTCTCATCCGATGAGGCCTTTGCCCTGTTTGACATCAAGGTTGAAGGACGGCATACGGCCCTGGGCGATGCCCTCGCGACGGCAAGGCTCTTTACGCAGATGCTCCGCCTTCGTGTATCTCCGTGAAACCTTCGTGTATCTTCGTGAAATATTAATGAGGTTACACGAAGTTCCACGAAGAAGGCACGAAGTGCCACGAAGAACTTAGCAGACATCTTCCTATGTTGCGAATGTGTTGATAATTTTCCCCTCCCTGTGAATAGAAGAGCCGGACCATCATTCCCAATAAAACCTACTTTTGAGAACCCAATAACCCGGAATTAATCTATCCTGAAAAGATGGCACAACAATACCTGGATCATTCCAAAGCGATCTTAACCTCTTCACGTTCCAATTTCAAAGGCGGAAGCAAAGGCTCGGGCATCATCTCCCTGTTCGGGTATCAGAACGAATATGATCTCCGCGAAGGCTATCCCTTGCTGACAACCAAAAAAATGGCGACGCGGTCGATGTTTCACGAAACAATCTGGTTCCTGAGGGGCGACACCAACATCAAATACCTGGAAGACAACAACTGCCCGATCTGGCGGCCCGATTCGTTCCAGGACAATCTCCCGGGCATGGTCAAAGCGGGGATATTTCCCGAAGGCCTGGTAAAATATTCCCCCGACTGGGACAAAGCGATGGAAGAGTACGGCCAGCGGATCCGGGAAGATGAGGAATTTGCGGCCAGATGGGGAGACGCCGGGCCTATTTATGGCAAGCAATGGAGAAGATGGGAATATTATGACCATGAGAAAGGGACCTTTATCGAAATCGACCAGTTGGGGAAAATGATCGCGGGGCTGAAAAAGAAACCCACCGGGAAGAAACACATTGTCGACTCCTGGAATCCGGGCGATACCCCGAGGATGTCGCTGCCGCCCTGCCACGTGCTCTACCAGGCCACGGCCAACGAAGAAGGAGAGCTGGAGCTTCAGCTGTATCAGCGAAGCTGCGACCAGTTCCTGGGGGTTCCCTTCAACATTGCCAGCTATGCGGCGCTTACGCAGGTTATCGCCCAGGAAGCGGGGATGGTGGCCAAGACCTTCATCCACACATTTGGCGACGCCCATTTTTATACCAGCATCGGAAAGCGGACGCAGTGGTACAAAGCCAACTTCAAAGAAGTGCAGCAAAGGATCAGGAATGTCGCTCAGCGCGAAGAGTACCTGGAAGTTGCCGAATGGCTCAACAAGAACGCCCCCGGCGACGGCAACGAGGAAAAATACGATCATGTGACGGCCATCCTCGAACAGATGTCGCGGGAACCCCGGCCCATGCCCAAACTGCATATCGCGAAAAAGCCGTTCGATCAGCTGACGATTGATGATTTCGTCATAGAAGATTATGATCCTCATCCCCCGATAAGAAGGAATATGTGTGTTTAAGCAGCACCACTTTGGAAGAATCCGTATTTGCCATTCCGACCGCCGAACTGTGGAAAATATTGACCTATAACGCAGAAGGGTTAATAAAAGGAAACGGCGATGTTTTGAGCAGGATATTACAGCAGGGCCTGTTCCGGAAAAGGAGCGCGCTGGAAGAGGATCCTTCCTTTAAACAGCTCATTCCCTACGGGATCATCTCCCAAAAAGAATCATATTATCTGTTTAGGCGGACCTCCGGTCAGACGGAGAAAAGGCTGCTCAACCAGCTGCACCTGGGTGTCGGCGGGCATATGAATCCCGGCAGGACAGGGGTTTTGGATGAGCAATACCTGGTCGATGAATTGAAAAGGGAATTCTTTGAAGAGGTCAGGCTTTTCAACGGTTGTGTCATCGAAAACATAGCATTTATCGGCTTTATCAACGACGATTCCCTTCCGGTCAGCCGGGTCCATCTCGGGTTGTTGTTTGATATCCGTGTATCCAATCCATCTGTCGCCATCCATGAAACGGACAAAATGGAAGCGGCATGGATCGCCAAAGCGGATTTACCGGCTTATTATGACCGCATGGAAACCTGGACCCGGATCGCGTTCGATCAATACATCATCAAAAAATAAAGGAAATGACTCAAAAACAATGGTACGAAACCCTGTTTGAGAACTACGCAAAGACCTACGACCAGGAAGGCTTTACGCAGGGAGCCACCGGGGAATGCGATTTCATCGAAAATGAACTGCAATACAACAAATCCCTGCACATTTTGGATGTCGGCTGCGGGACCGGGCGGCACGCCATCGAGCTGACGAAGCGCGGCTACCGCGTCACTGGGATCGACTTCTCGGAAGGGCAGCTCCGCAGGGCCCGGGAGAAGGCGGCAGAGCAGAGCCTGGAGATCGATTTCCGGCGGCACGACGCCCGCGACCTGCCGTTCGACCAGGAATTCGACGCGGCCATCATGCTGTGCGAGGGCGGTTTCTCCCTGATGGAGACCGACGAGATGAACTTCGCGATCCTGCAGAGCGTGACCCGGGCGCTGAAGGCCCCGGGCAAATTCATCTTCACCACGCTCAACGGCCTCTTCCCGCTCTACCATTCCGTTCAGGCCTTCTGCGCCGCGCAAGCCCAGGCCAGCCAGGTGAGCCAGGCCACTTACCACAGCAACACCTTCGACCTGATGACCTTCCGCGACCACAACATCACCGAGATCACCGACGACGATGGGAATAAGATGACCCTGGAGTGTAACGAAAGATATTATGTGCCCTCAGAGATCACCTGGCTGCTCAAGTCGCTCGGCTACCAGAAGATCGACATCTTCGGCGCCCGTCTCGGGCAGTTCTCCCGCGAGCATTCGCTGACAACGGAAGATTTCGAGATGCTGGTGGTTGCAGAGCGGTGACAGTTGGCAGTTGACCCATTGATGCTCTGTTGCTCTGTTGCTTTGTTGCTCTGTTGCTCTGTTGCTTTGTTGCTCTGTTGCTTTGTTGCTTTGCTGCTTTGTTGCTTTGTTGCTCTGGTGCTTTGTAGCTTTGTAGCTTTGTTTCCCTTCAGTCAAAAAACTTTAAAATGAAAACAAAAAACCTGCGCTTCCTCCTCTTCCTGCTGCTTCTGTCGTGCGGCAGGGAGGAGGAATATGTGATGAACGATTTCATCAGGGCCGGGGAGCAGAACGGTACCGGGATCAGATACACCGACCTGTCGCCGGACATCGACTGCACGATCATCAGCCCCTGGGACAAGACCGACACCCTCATCAACCTTGACCTGGACCGGGACGGGCAGGATGACTTTATCCTGGAAGGAACCATGTGTCATCCCCAAATGCTGGGGGCCGACTGCGAAACCGTGAACATCACCCCGCTGGCCGGCGCTGCGCTTTGCGTCGATCCGCTGACCGGCTGGCTGGACACCATTCCGCACCTGGACACCATCAACATCCGGAACCAATGGACCAGCCAGGAGGCCCTTATCTATAACTACTACTGGGAAATGAGCGGATACACCCTCACCGAAGGCTGCTGGCACGGCATCACCGAAGCCGGCCGCTACTACATCGGCTTCAGCCTGACTAAAAACGAACAGATCCATTACGGCTGGATCGGCATGGTCAGAGACACCGCCTCCTGGTCCTTCAGCTTTCACCTGACCGACTATGCACTGGTTAAGTAATCCGATCGTCCCACACGCTTTTCCTATGTTGCTCTAATGCTCTAATGCTCTAATGCTTTGATGCTTTGTTGCTTTGCCGCTCTGTTGCTTTGATGCTCTGATGCTCTGATACCCTGCTCTTCGCTTTTTCCAATAACCGCAGAGGCGCAGAGGGTTTATCTTACGCGACATACACTTCGCGCCCTTTGCGGGTTCTTTGCGTTCTTTGCGTGAAACAATCATCACAAATCGGAAATAACCCAACATTTTTTCTACATTGCAATATTTCATAATTATTTCTCCTATATTTATTTTTTCATTTGCCAGCATATCAGAAGGTTGGCAACTGAAGACATTAATCCGGAGTCTTTGACCATGGTTGTCGTGAATGTCAGTGGGTTGATTTTGAATGGTAGAGGAGGTGCGGGTACACTGCCGATGGGGCTGGGGAAAAGGAGAGGTGGCGTTATACAAGCGCAATAGCCAATATTGAAAGCAGCATTGTCGAACAAAACAGATAAAGATGAAGACAAAACAGATTATTCTGATACTCCTTACAACTGGAATCATTTTTGCCTGCAATTCTAATCGAATGCAAAACAATCAGGCAATTACACAGTCTGAAAATACTCTTAACGGCAAGTGGTTCAGGATCGGGCAAGCGGGTCCAATCGGCTTTGAGTTTAAAGAGAATGGATTGGTCGAAAGTGATTTTGGGAATGACCAAACTGTTGATGTTACTGTTAGATATGAATTGGCGGGAGATACAATCAAATTTATTGATCAAGAAGGGCAAATGTGCGAAGGATATGGGCTGTACAGGGTTTATCAAACAGATTATTATGTATCCTTTGAATTAATAGATGACGGGTGTAGCGGAAGGATAAAAACTACCATGGGATTTTGGACACGTCCTGATTTCAATGATTATATAAAGACCATTGATGATGAAATATCAAAATCGCCAAAGCCTGAATTATATTTAAACAGAGCAAGGATATATTTAGCAACAGGTATGACCAAACTGGCAAAAGATGATCTTGACAAATATCTATTAACAGACACATTAGACGCTAAAGTTTATGTAAACAGGGCTGGGACCAGATTTCCATATGACTTGAACGGCGTAGTATTAGATTGTAATAAAGCAATATCGTTGGACCCGAATAATAAAAATGCATATTTTCTTCGTGGATTGGCGCGATACGAATTAGGTGAAAAAGAGCAAGGATGTGCAGACTTTAGTAAAGCAATTGAATTAGGTTTTTCCGTATTGAGAATTGCTGAACAAGAAAAGTGTATAGATTTTTGGGGGGAAACTAATTGAAATTGAAAACTGGCTATAATTAACAAGGCTTCATACGGCGCAGCCCGCTATGAAGCCCCGTTTTAAAGCTTGTTTCGTCCTGGCAGGAGCGTCCCGTTCCATGCAGTTTATTAAAAGCATTTGTGAAATTCACCCCCTTATCGGAAGATCTTTATTAGCGCCCGCTACCGCATCTTTTTCACCACATAGATTTCTATGATATAACCAAGCGTTCTTTGAAATAAGTTTATACGGTTACGAAC
>CAZAZE010000009.1:0-88677 GCA_964489545.1 uncultured Bacteroidales bacterium | reverse complement strand
GAACTCAGAACTCAGAACTCAGAACTCAGAACTCAGAACTCAGAACTCAGAATTCTTTTTGCTAAATTTGCACCTCCAATCCTAATTAATCAATCCATGAGCGAAAATATGGAACATGTACACTGCCTGATCATTGGTTCAGGCCCGGCGGGCTATACTGCAGCGATTTACGCCGCCCGCGCCGACATGCATCCCGTGATGTATGAGGGCATTCAGCCCGGCGGGCAGCTCACCACCACTACCGAGGTCGAGAATTTTCCCGGCTACCCCGACGGGGTCATGGGGCCGGAAATGATGGAACACTTTAAAAGCCAGGCTGCCCGTTTTGGCACCGACATCCGCTTCGGCATTGTGACGGAGGTCGATCTGTCCAGGCGTCCCTTCACCGTGAAGGCTGACGATGGAAAGACCCTCTCCGCCGAAACCCTGATCATCGCCACGGGGGCCACGGCCAAATACCTGGGCCTCGAATCGGAAGAACGGTTCATGGGCGCCGGCGTATCGGCCTGCGCGACCTGCGACGGCTTCTTCTACCGCGGTAAGGACGTCGTGGTGGTCGGCGGGGGGGATACTGCCGCCGAAGAGGCATCTTACCTGGCCAAGCTCTGCCGCAAAGTCCACCTGGTGCACCGCCGCGACGAACTGCGCGCTTCAAAAGCCATGCAAAAGAGGGTGACCACCACCCCCAACATCGAACTGCACTGGAACTGCGTTGTGAAAGAGATCGTGGGAACCGAGGAAGGCTTTACCAAAGCGGTCACCGGGGTGATCATCGAGAACCTGAAGACCGGCGAAGTGCAGAAACTTGAGGTCGACGGCTATTTCTCGGCCATCGGGCACAAGCCCAATTCCGACCTGTTCCAGGGCGTACTCGACATGAACGAGGTCGGTTACCTCATCACCAAACCCGACTCCACAGAAACCAACATTCCCGGCGTATTCGCCTGCGGCGACGTACAGGACTGGAAATACCGCCAGGCGGTCACCGCTGCCGGAAGCGGCTGCATGGCCGCCCTGGAAGCGGAACGCTTCCTGGCCGCACAGGAATAAGATAAAAGATGGAAAACCGCGAAAAGCTGATCGTCAGGGCCTCCTGGGTCAGCATCGGGGGGAACGCTCTACTCTCCGTGCTTAAGATCTCTATTGGCTTCATCGCGGGTAGCCTGGCCGTCGTCGCCGACGGGATCGATTCCGCCGGCGATATCGTGGCTTCCGTCATCACCCTGTTCACCGCCTACCTCATCTCCCGCCCGCCCAACCTGAGATATGTCTACGGTTATGAACGGGCCGACAGCATCGCCTCGAAAGTCCTGGCCTTCATCATTTTCTTTGCCGGCGCACAACTGGCCATTTCCTCCATCACCCGGCTGATGGAAGGCGTCAGTCAGAAGATTCCCGAAATGCTGGCCATCTATGTCACCATCGCCTCGATCATCGGTAAGCTTTTGCTTGCCGGATACCAGAACAGGATCGGTAAATTGACAGGCAGCCTCATGCTCCAGGCCAACGCGCGCAATATGCTGAACGATGTGATCATCTCCGGCGCCGTGCTGGCCGGCCTGTTCTTCACTTTTGTCCTGAAGATGCCGGTTTTCGATACGATCACAGCCATGGCGGTCAGTCTCTGGATCATGTATGTAGCGTATCGCATATTCCGGGAATCCAGCCTGGAACTGATGGACGGTGTGGAAGACGCTTCCGTGTACGATAAGATCTTCCAGGCCGTTTCCCGCGTCCAGGGCGCTTCCAACCCGCACCGGGCACGCGTCCGTAAGATCGGCAACCACTACATGGTGGCCGTGGATGTGGAGGTCGACGGCGAAATACCGGTCAAAGAAGCCCATAAGATCGCCCATTCGGTGGAAGAACAGATCCGGATCGAACTCGTTGACGTGTATGATGTGCTGGTGCATACCGAACCCGTTGGCGACGACCGCTGCAACGAGAAATTCGGCATTTCCCAGGACAACCTGCAGAATCTGAAAAAGAACAACAAACCTTAACAAACCTGCCATGATCACTTTTTATCAGAACGATCATTCCGCTATTTACGCTGTCGGATCGAACGGCAAATTGCCCAGGGAAGATCTGGAAAAGCTTTCGTGGCTGTTCGGTAACGCCTCGCTCCTGCTTTGGGAACAGGTAGATGGCACCTTCATCGGACCGCGCAGGGAAATGATCACCCCCTGGAGCACCAACGCGGTGGAGATCACGCAAAACATGGGCATCACGGGGATCGTACGCATCGAGGAATTCTTTTTCGCCCGGCCCGACGACGCGTTTGACCCCATGCTGCAGCGGATGTACCATGGCCTCGGCCAGGACCTCTTCACCATCCTGCACCAGCCCGAGCCGATCATCAGCATCGATGACATCGCCGCATACAGCCGTGCGGAAGGGCTGGCCCTGAGCGATGACGAGGTGGAATACCTGGAAGAGGTCAGCCGGAAGCTGGGGCGCCGGCTCACCGACAGCGAAGTATATGGCTTCGCGCAGGTGAACTCCGAGCACTGCCGCCATAAGATCTTCAATGGTACCTTTATTATCGACGGTCAGGAACAACCCGAATCCCTGTTCAGCCTGATCAAAAATACCTCCAAAGCCAATCCCAACCGGCTTGTTTCGGCTTACAAAGACAATGTTGCGTTCATCAAAGGCCCCGAAATGGAGGAGTTTGCGCCCGCCACACAAGATAAGGCCGACTTTTTCCGCCTCCGCGACATCAATTCGGTCATCTCCCTGAAGGCCGAGACGCACAATTTCCCGACGACGGTCGAGCCGTTCAACGGCGCCTCCACCGGCACGGGCGGGGAGATCCGCGACCGCATGGCGGGCGGGCGGGCCAGC
Source organism: uncultured Bacteroidales bacterium (assembly GCA_964489545.1). GTDB lineage: Bacteria > Bacteroidota > Bacteroidia > Bacteroidales > JAGOPY01 > JAGOPY01. The sequence goes on along the minus strand of CAZAZE010000009.1, from coordinate 85,830 downwards.
ATCCCGCTGGCGGGAACGGCCGTCTACATGACCTCATACAGCCGCACGGAAAAAGGCCGCAAATGGGAAGAAGCCGCTCCGCCCCGGCCCTGGCTCTACCAGACGCCGGAGGACATCCTCATCAAAGCCTCCAACGGCGCCAGCGATTTCGGCAACAAATTCGGCCAGCCGCTCATCTGCGGCAGCGTGCTGACCTTCGAACACCAGGAAGGCGAACAGAAATTCGGGTATGACAAGGTGATCATGCTGGCCGGAGGGATCGGCTACGGCATCCTGGAAGAAAGCCTGAAGGGCCATCCGGGCACCGGTGACCTGATCGTGGTGCTGGGCGGCGACAACTACCGCATCGGCATGGGCGGCGGGGCCGTCTCCAGCGTCGCCACCGGGGAATATGGCAACCACATCGAACTCAACGCCGTGCAGCGCGCCAACCCGGAGATGCAGAAAAGAGTGTACAACGCCATCCGGGCCATGGCCGAATCGGGCGCCAACCCGGTGATCTCCATCCATGACCACGGCGCCGGCGGCCACCTCAACTGCCTCAGCGAACTGGTGGAAGAAACCGGCGGACTCATCGACATGACCCGCCTTCCCGTCGGCGACCCGACCCTGTCCGATAAGGAGATCATCGGCAACGAGTCGCAGGAACGCATGGGCCTGATCATCCGGGAGGCTGACCTGCCGTTGCTCCGGCGCATCGCGGAACGCGAACGGGCGCCGATGTATGTCGCCGGCAAAACCACCGGCGATCACGTCCTCTCCTTCATCAACAAAAACAAGGAAAAACCCATCGACCTGGAGCTGGCCTACCTGTTCGGTAAACCGCCGAAAACCATACTGGAGGACACAAACCTGCCAAACCCATACGCTAACCCGGAATACGACCGCGAATTGCTCCAATCATACCTCGGAGAGGTTTTATTGTTAGAGGCGGTGGCCTGCAAGGACTGGCTGACCAACAAGGTCGACCGGTCGGTGACGGGGCGCGTCGCCAAACAGCAATGCGCCGGGACCGTGCAATTACCGCTGAACAACCTGGGCGTGGCGGCGCTGGATTACCGTGGGATCAGGGGCGTGGCCACCTCGATTGGCCATGCGCCGGTAGCCGCCCTGGCCAACCCGGGCAAAGGATCCGTGCTGGCCGTTGCCGAGGCGCTCACGAACATCGCCTGGGCGCCCATCACCGATGGGCTGCGCGGCGTTTCGCTCAGCGCCAACTGGATGTGGCCGGCCAAAAACCCCGGGGAAAACGCCCGCCTCTATGCCGCCGCCAAAACCATCAGTGAATTTGTCATTCAACTGGGCATCAACATCCCGACAGGAAAGGATTCCCTGTCGATGACCCAGAAATACCCCAACGGCGACAAGGTATTCGCCCCGGGCACCGTCATCGTTTCCACCGCCGGGGAAGTGGAGGATATCCGGAAAGTTGTCGAACCGGTCTTACAGCCTGTCCTTGCTTCTTCTGTCATATACATCGATTTTTCCCTCAGCCCCTGGCACCTCGGTGGCAGCAGCCTGGCCCAGGTCCTGAGCGCCATCGGCACCGATGTGCCCGGCGTGGCGGATGCGGAATATTTCGCCCGGGCGTTCGGCGCCGTGCAGGAACTGGTCACCAAAGAGCTGATCCTGGCAGGCCATGACATTTCGGCCGGCGGGATGGTCACCACCCTGCTGGAGATGTGCTTCGGCCGCAACGATACCGGGATGAAGCTCGATCTGACCCCCCTGGGAGAAAACGACATCGTCCGCCTGCTCTTCAGCGAAAAACCCGGTGTGATCGTCCAGGCCGCGGATGCGAAGCAGGTTGCGGAAGTGCTGAAGCGTCACCGGGTGGAATACGCCTTCATAGGGACTCCGTCCCGTTCCCGGACGCTGGAAGTCAGGCACAATGGCCAGGATCTTTCCTTCGATATCGATTCCCTGCGCGACACCTGGTACCGCGCTTCCTATCTGCTTGATCGCCGACAGTGCGGGCCTAAGCTGGCAGAACAGCGATTCCGGAATTACAAATCTCAGGAGCTTTCCTACCGCTTCCCGGCATCCTTCGACGGCAGTTTCGGGCAGTACGGCATCTCTGCTGCCCGCCGCGAAAAAAGCGGCGTCCGGGGGGCGATCATCCGGGAAAAAGGCGTTAACGGCGACCGGGAAATGGCCTGGATGATGCACCTGGCCGGATTTGACGTGAAGGACATCCACATGACCGACCTGATCAGCGGGCGGGAGAACCTGCAGGACATGCATTTCATCGTGTTTGTCGGCGGCTTTTCCAACAGCGACGTGCTCGGTTCGGCCAAGGGCTGGGCCGGCGCCTTCCTGTATAATGAAAAAGCCCGTCAGGCGCTGGAAGCGTTCTATGCGCGGCCCGACACCCTGAGCCTGGGAATCTGCAACGGATGCCAGGTGATGGTGGAACTGGGGCTTGTATATCCGGAGCATGCCCAGCCGCCCAAAATGCTGCACAATGAGAGCGGCAAGTTCGAATCGGCATTCCTGAACGTGGAAATCCCGGAAAACAAGAGCATTATGATGCGAAGCCTTGCCGGATCGCGGTTAGGCATCTGGGTGGCGCACGGCGAAGGTAAGTTCAGCCTGCCCTATGACGAAGGGAAATACCACATCGCCCTGAAATATTCCCAGGGAGGCTATCCGGGCAATCCCAACGGCTCGGATTACCAGGTCGCCGGGATCTGCTCGCACGACGGGCGGCACCTGGCCATGATGCCGCATATGGAACGGGCCATCTACCCCTGGAACTGGGCGCATTATCCCCGCGAACGCAGGAACGACGAAGTCTCACCCTGGATCGAAGCCATGGTGAACGCCCGAAAATGGATCGAACAGAAAGGGTAAAAAGATATTAAGGGACTAAATCACCGCAGGTTATAAAGGGAGGTTATTTTTTACCCCCTGTATTGATTACCATCACCTCGTCAGTCCCTGAAAAAGTTTCCCCGGAAGTAGTAAAGCCTTCCAGTGTAAGCTCGTTTAATTCCCCAACAGTGGCAATACCCACAATCTCCCCCACCAGGAACTTGGCGACGAAATTACCCTGGTTATCGGCCTTCCAATGGTCGATTTCCACACCGTTCATGGTCACGGTCTCGGCATCCACGGTTGAGTAAGCAATGTCAGTGTGCACCGTAACGACCTGTCCCTGCATCTGGATGTTCAGCACGCTGGGAGACACCTGGATCTCCAGGGTGATTTGACCATAACCGGCCAGCGGGAATGACAGACCGATCATAAACAGCACTACAGCCGTTCCGAAATGAGCAATTCTTTTGTTCATAGTTAGTTTGGTTTGACAATTCATCGGAAAGAATACCAATTGGTAATACAAATTTTCCTAAAATTAATTCAGAAAAAGCCTGTCAGGATAAATTCACCGAACAACTTATTAACTTTTGCCCGTTGGATTAATATTTGATGAATTTCACACCAAACTAATCTGTGAATCTGTGGCAATTAAAATTGAACAATCCCGCACTTGAATGGTTATTCAAAATAAAACATGCTCCGCACGATCATACTGAGTGCCTTTACCCTATTTTTTCTGACCATGTGCGCACAGGAACACAAAGAACATACAGGTTACAATAAGCTGACCCCCGAGGAGGAATACGTCATCCTGAAGAAGGGCACCGAAAGGCCCTGGACGGGAGAATTGCTGAACAACAATGAAAAAGGAACCTACACCTGCAAGCGGTGCGACGCGCCGCTCTACCGTTCTGAAGATAAATTCGAATCGCACTGCGGCTGGCCCAGCTTCGACGATGAGATCCAGGGCGCGGTGAGCAGGATCCCCGATGCCGACGGGATGCGCACGGAGATCGTATGCGCCAACTGCGGCGGTCACCTCGGGCATGTCTTCCTCGGCGAAGGATTCACCTCCAAAAACACCCGCCACTGCGTCAATTCCATCTCCATGAACTTCATCCCCGCCGGACAGGAACAAGCAAAACAGACCGCCCGTGCCATATACGCCGGAGGCTGTTTCTGGGGCGTGGAATATTTCATGGAGCAGCAGGATGGGGTGATCTCGGTCACCTCAGGATACATCGGAGGGGCCAAGGATAACCCCACATACCAGGAAGTGTGTTACACCAACACCGGCCATGCAGAGGCCGTCGAGGTGGTGTTTGACCCGTCGAAAGTAAGCTTTGAAACGCTCACCCGCCTGTTCTTCGAGATCCATGATCCCACTCAGGTAAATCGCCAGGGGCCCGACATCGGGGAACAATACCGGTCGGAAATCTTTTTTCTTGATGAAGACCAGCGCCGCACCGCCGAAAACCTCATCGCCATCCTCAAATCCAAAGGATATAAAGTCGCCACCAAAGTCACGAAAGCCTCCACATTCTGGCCGGCCGAGGATTATCACCAGGATTACTACGACCGAAAGGGCACATTGCCCTATTGCCACGGCTACACCCAGCGCTTTTAGCGCAGTTCAATGCTGAACTTTGAACTATTTTTTATCTTCGTGGCATGAACACCCGAACCCAACTTAACCGTTCGCAGAGCGTTCTGCTCAGCACGCTGATCTACCTACTGGCCATTCTGACCGCATTCCTCGTCGCCCGTTTGTTCAGGGGATATCATCCCCTGGTCATGATCGGAGCGGCGGATCTCGCGGCCACTGTGCTGGTTTTCCTTTTTTCGATGCTGCTCAACAATTCATCGGCCTATGACCCCTACTGGAGCGTAAAACCCATTGTCATCGCCCTTGGCTATCTCTTCATTTTCGGGATTGATGACCTGACAGTCAGGCAGACGCTGGTGCTGGCCGGCGTCACACTGTACGCGATCCGGCTGACCCTGAATTTTTACCGCGACTGGCCCGGGTTTGTGCACGAAGACTGGCGTTATGTCAATTTCCGGGCTAAGTTTCCCGGATCTTACTGGCTGATCAGTTTCCTGGCCATCCATCTGTTCCCCACCATTATGGTCTACCTGGGCTGCCTGGCCCTGCTGCCGGTGTTCGGGAACCAGATTTACCCGCTCAACGGTTGGGACTATGCCGGGGCCGTCGTCCTGGTCGGTTCAGTCATCCTGGTCTTTGTCGCGGATGAACAAATGCGCCTATTCCGCAGAGACCCGGTCAACCGGGGAAAATCCATGACCTCGGGATTGTGGCGCTATTCAAGGCATCCCAATTACCTGGGCGAGATCCTTACCTGGTGGGGCCTGTTTCTTTTTGCCATGGCCAACGGTGCGGATTACTGGTGGACCCTCATCGGGCCTGTTTCCATCACCGTGATGTTCCTGTTCGCCAGCATCCCCATGATCGAGAAAAGGAACCTGGAAAAAAGGCGGGATTACCAGGCCTACAGAGCCAAAACCCCGGTGCTGGTCCCCTATAAAATTCCACCGAAGTAAACTTTCGGGCTACCTGTTTGTTTAAGAACCGGTAATGTCCCTTCTTATGCGCAGATCAAATTTTTTCATCCTTATATTCTTCCCCTTATTGCTGCAGGCTCAGCAGAATTACCGGGTGGAGCCTGACGTGGTATATGGCCACAAGGCCGGCATGGCGCTCACGTATGATGTGTTCATCCCGGCCGATTCGGCCAACGGAGCCGGGATCATCCACCTGGTGAGCGGGGCATGGAATTCCCGCTACCTGCCTCCCGACTCTGTTGTGTCGAACTATATTCCCTTCCTCAACGAAGGGTACACAGTATTTGCCCTGCGCCACGGAAGCAACCCGCAGTTCTCGATCCCGGAAGCGGTTGACGATGTGATCCGGGGCGCCTGGCATATCCATGGAAACAGCGGCCGGTTCCGGGTCGATTCCACGCGGCTGGGCATTTTCGGGGGCAGCTCCGGGGGGCAGCTCAGCCTGATGGCCGGGCTCTCCGGGGAAAAACACCCGGTCAGCGCCATCGTGGCCTTTTTCGCCCCGGCCGACCTGCGCAACATACCGGACTTCATCCGGGCCATGGCGCCCGCCCTCGACTTCGACACCACTCTGGCGCCTTCAGTATCCCCGGTGCTCTTTGCCAGCCCCGACGACCCGCCCACACTGCTCATCCACGGGACGTCCGACTTCGTCGTAGCCCCCTGGCAATCCGAAAAAATGTACGCCGCCCTGCAGGAGAACCAGGTTGTTTCCAAACTCGTGATTTATGAAGGGATGATGCACGGGAACAGCTATGGAGGCAAGGGGAAATTTTACGAGCCGGGCAACCGGGAGCTGCTCGAATGGTTCCGCACCTACCTGTTGCGGCCTAACGATAAAATGACGCTGATCAACGACAATCCGCAATGAAAACGATTCTTATCACCGGCGCAACGTCCGGCATCGGGCATGCCACCGCGCTGAAGTTTGCCCAGGAAGGAAACCGCCTGATCCTGACCGGGCGAAGAAAAGACAAGCTGAAGAAATTAGAGGCGGAAATTACAGCCACCACGCAGAGCGAAGTCCTTCCGCTCAATTTTGACCTCAGGGTCCGCAAACAGACGGAAGCAGCCCTGGGCGGGCTGCCCGGAGACTGGCAGGACATCGACATCCTGGTCAACAACGCCGGGCTGGCGGCCGGGCTGGACCCGGTGCATGAAGCCAACCTGGACGACTGGGACACGATGGTCGACACCAACGTCAAAGGCCTGCTGTATGTTACCCGGATGGTGATCCCGATGATGATCCGCCGGGGGGAGGGACATATCTTCAACATCGGTTCGATCGCGGGGAAAGAAGTCTACCCGAAGGGAAGCGTTTACTGCGCCACCAAGCACGCGGTAGAGGCCCTGACCAAGGGCATGCGGATCGACCTGCTGCCCCATGGCATCAAAGTGACCCAGATTTCGCCCGGGGCGGTCGAAACGGAGTTCTCCCATGTACGGTTTAAAGGCGATACGGAACGGGCGGCTAAAGTGTATCACGGCTACGAACCCCTTTATGCGGAAGACATTGCGAATATCATCCACTTTATTTCCTCGCTCCCGCCGAGGGTTAATGTGAATGATATCCTTGTGATGCCCCAGGCGCAGGCCAACGCGACTACGTTTCATAAAATGTGATGATTTTCTTGCATTTATTGGATGAACATTTATTACATTTAGGCCGCAATTTTGGGGGTTAACATCTAAAAATCACGATATAAGTCTAAATTAGTTATCTTTGCACGCTTTTTCATTTCATTGAACCAAGCCAGATGGAAGTAACCAGACTATTCGACCTTCTCCCATACTATAAACAAACCTATCGTGCCAAAGACGATGTTCTTGCCGGTAAAGAAGGTGGCAAGTGGATCAAATACTCAATTGACCAGTATATCGAAGCGGCCAATTACATCAGCTTTGGGTTGATGGAACTCGGAGTCGGTCCGGGCGACAAGATCGCCACAATTTCCAACAACCGGCCCGAATGGAATTTTCTCGATATGGGGATCCTTCAGATCGGCGCGGTCCACGTGCCCATCTACCCCACCATCAGCGAATCGGATTATAAGTACATTCTGCATCACGCGGAAGTGAAATATGTGTTTGTCGCCGGAAAGGAATTACTGCGGAAGATCGAGCATATTCTCCCTGAAATACCCGCCATCAAAGGGGTTTATACGATCAAACCCATAGAGAATTACCCAAGCCTCGGCGAACTGATGGAACTGGGTAGCAAGAATCCGAAGGCTGAGAAGCTGGCCCAGCTCGCTGCGGCCATCCGTCCCGACGATCTCGCCACCCTGATCTACACATCGGGCACCACCGGCAATCCGAAGGGGGTAATGCTTTCGCACCACAACATCCTGAGCAATGTCATGGGCGTCAGGCACATTTTCCCTGTCGACCAGACCTGCAAAGGACTCAGTTACCTTCCGCTCTGCCATGTTTATGAGCGGATGGACATTTACACCTATCATTATCTCGGTTTGTCTATCTATTATGCCGAAAACATGGGCACCATAGCCGACAACATCCGGGAAGTCAGGCCGGAGATCTTCACCACGGTGCCCCGCCTGCTCGAAAAGGTCTTTGATAAGATCATGGCGAAGGGCAACTCCCTGAAGGGTGTGAAAAAGGCCATTTTCAAATGGGCGGTCAGCCTGGCCAACCATTACGAGCTGGAAGGCCGCGGATGGTTGTACCACGCCCAGCTCCGCCTGGCCGATAAGCTGGTCTTCGTCAAATGGCGCGAAGCGCTCGGCGGCAGGGTCCGGGTGGTGGTTTCGGGCGGCGCGGCGCTGCAGCCCAGGCTGGCGCGCATCTTTACCGCCGCGGGAATACCGGTCCTGGAAGGGTACGGGCTTACGGAAACCTCACCCGTGCTGGCCGTCAACACCCTGGAACCGGGCGGCCGGATGTTCGGCACCGTCGGCAAGTCCCTGGCCAATGTTGAGATCCGGATCGCCGAGGACGGAGAGATACTGGCCAGAGGACCCAATGTCATGATGGGCTATTTCAAGGAACCCGCCATGACAACCGAAGCCATCGAATCCGACGGATGGTTCCACACCGGGGATGTCGGCAAACTGGAACCACAGGGCCATCTGCGCATCACCGGGCGGAAAAAGGAGATCTTCAAGACTTCCCTTGGGAAATATATCAGTCCGCAACTGCTGGAAAACAAATTCAAGGAATCTTCCTTTATCGACGGCATCCTCATCCTGGGTGAAAACCAGAAATACGCCGCGGCGCTGGTCGTACCGGATTTCAACCATCTTCGGACGTGGTGCGAACATAAAGGGATCACCTATTCCTCCGACAAGGAAATAATCAAGGACCCGGCCGTGAAAAAGCGATTCAAGAAAGAGATCGACCATTTCAATAAATTCTTCGGAAATACGGAACAACTGCACAGTTTTGAACTGATCGACCACGAGTGGAGCATCGAAACCGGGGAACTGACCGCCAACCTCAAGGTGAAAAGATCTTACATCCTGGATAAATACAAGGAAGAAGTCGACCGCCTGTTCAAATAAGGTCAGTGCAGGATTTTCCAGACCAGTTCCCGAAGCAGCTCGCCTTCCCCGGTTGAGGCGTTGTTCACACCCTTGGCCCTCAGATCGTATTCCCTGATCAGGCCAATGATGGCGCGGAGTTTCTTGAATGAATAATTCTGCGCACCCTGGGCATAATCTTTAATAAAGAACGGGCTGACCCCCAGTGCGGAGGCGGCGTTATTGCGGGATTTATCCTGCAATTGATGATAGATCATCAGTTTCATGAAGTAACCAAACAGTACCGTCAGGACGACCACGGCCGGGTTTTGTTTCGGGTTGGCCGCGAAGTGATTCACGATCCGGTTGGCCTTGAGCACATCCCTGGCCCCCAGGGCGTTTTGGAGTTCGAAGATGTTGTAGTCCTTGCTGATGCCGATATTCCGCTCGATGATCGAACTGTCAATGGCGCTTCCCTCCGGAAGATTGATGATAAGTTTTTCCAGCTCGTTGGTGATCCTGCCCAGATCGTTGCCCAGGTATTCAGCCAACAGCTGGCAGGCTTCCGGCCTGATCTTGTAGCCCCTGGAGCCAAGCCGCGATGTGATCCAGCCGGGAACCTTATCTTCATAAATTTTTGCAGAAGCGAACAGCACACCGTGTTTCTCAACCGCCCTGGCCAGTCCCTTTCTTTGATCTATCTTTTTATACTTGTGGGCAAGCACCAGGATCGTGGAAGGCTGTGGCTTCTCCACGTAGGGCTGCAGATTATCCAGCTTTTCCAGGTCCTGGGCTTCCCTGACGATCACCACCTGGTAATTGGCCATCATCGGAAAGCGGCGTGCCATGTCGATCAGGTTGCCCACACTGACATCCCGGCCATAGACCACGGTCTGGTTGAATTCCTTTTCCGGATCCGTGAGCACGCTGGATTCGATGAGGTCAGTGATGGCGTCGATGAAATAGGGTTCCTCGCCATGCAGCAGGTAGACCGGATGATAGATTTTCCGGTTGATGTCGCCGATGATCTGTTCGAAGGTCATGGGCTATTCGAAACGGAGGTGTTTTACGGTCTGTCCGTTGTTGATCAGCTGGTTGAGCGAATCGATGCCGATACGCAGGTGGTCTTCCACAAAGCGGCGGGTGACTTCGCGATCCGTTTCCTCCGTTTTGATCCCTTCGGGGATCATGGGCTGATCGCTCACCAGCAGGAGGGCTCCGGAAGGGATGCCGTTGGCAAATCCGACGATGAACAGGGTGGCGGTTTCCATGTCGATGGCCATGCACCGCATGCTGCGCAGGTATTCCTTGAACTCATCATCATATTCCCAGACCCTGCGGTTTGTCGTGTAGACGGTTCCGGTCCAGTAATCCTTGTTGCGGTCCCGGATCGTGGTGGAGACGGCTTTCTGCAGGTTGAACGCGGGCAGGGCAGGCACCTCGGGAGGGAAATAGTCGTTAGACGTACCATCGCCCCGGATGGCGGCGATGGGCAGGATCAGGTCGCCGATCTCGTTCTTCTTCTTCAGGCCGCCGCACTTTCCCAGGAACAGCATCGCCCGGGGTTCAATGGCCCCGAGCAGGTCCATGATCGTGGCGGCATTGGAGCTGCCCATACCGAAATTGATGATGGTGATGTCGTGTGCCGTGGCATTGGGCATGGGTTTATCTTTGCCGACCACGGGAACATTGTGCCATGCCGCAAACAAATCGACATAATGGTCGAAATTGGTGAGCAGGATGTAATTTCCGAAGTCTTCCAGCGCCAGCCCGGTGTACCGGGGCAGCCAGTTTCTCACGATCTCCTCCTTGGTTCTCATTCCATCAGTATTTCATGCAAAATTAAAAATTCCGGCGTACTTTTGACGCACCAGACGACTCCCGAAATCAGCCATGATCCCGTTGAATTTCCCGGAATATCCGTTCACCATAAAAGACGAAGGCGGCAGGCCCCTCATCTTCGATCCGGTGCGGAAGCGATTTGTGGCCCTGACGCCGGAAGAGTGGGTCAGGCAGCATGTCATCCGGTACCTTTCGGAGGAAAAAGGCGTCCCATTGTCGCTGATGCGCGTGGAAACGGAGATAAGCCTGTATAAAACAAAGAAGAGGTTCGACATCGCGGTGTTCAGCCGCAACGGAAAAGCCCTGATGATCGTGGAATGCAAGGCCCCGGAGGTCGGGATATCCCGGGAAACGCTCGACCAGGCTCTGCGCTATAACCTTGCGCTGCAGGTGCGGCATATGCTGCTGACCAACGGCCTGAACCATTATTATTTCGCCGCGACTCATCCCGGGGGTACGATGGAGGGACGGGATGAGATACCGCACTTTTCGGAGATGAAGGAATCCTAGGATGAGGTGCTCAGATTTCCTGGGTCAGCTCAACGAATCGCTTGTATGGGATGGCGATAAGGCTCTGGGCGCTCAGCGCCCCGTTAGCCTGGCTGATCATGGAAACTTTCGCCGCGACCTCTTCATCGGGCGCCTCATAAATGTCCAGGAAATCGTATTGCCCCAGCAGGGCGTAATGGGCCACGAACTTCACTTCCGGGCATTTTTCCCGGACCTGGTCCATCCAGGACCTGCCGATTTGCTCCCGGTCTCTCATCTGCCGAGTGACATCGGGCGACAATTTGGTTAATAAGACATAGGTTTGCATGGCATGAAGAATTTTGCAGGACGATGATACCTATTTCGCTATTAAATATACAAAATTCCGGGGATCAATTGAAAAAAATTTTACATTTGCTAGGCATTAAAACCAAATCGTATGAACGTGAAATATACTGTCGTTAAGGTGGTTCTTTCGATCATCATCATTGTTCTGGCCTACCTGATTTACGAGAGCATCATGCGGCCCGTCCGGTTCAACAAGGCCGTCAGCGAACGGGAAGCCAAAGTTGTCAACCGCCTCATCGACCTGAGAACCAGCCAGCAATTCTATAAAAAGCAGTACAACAAATACACGGGGAATTTTGATACGTTGATCGCGTTCCTGAGAACGGGCGAGATCCCGGTGGTCAAAATGATCCCGGACCCTACCGACACCACGTTCACCAAGACCATCAACGATACCCTGGGGTATGTTAAAGTCGCCGACTCATTGTTCAGCAAGCGGCATAATTTCTCCCTGGATTCGCTCCGCTACGTGCCTTTTTCAGGCGGTAAAACCTTTGAAATCGCCGCCGGTGAAATTGACCGCGGGGGGCTCAAGGTCGGGGTTTATGAAATCAAAGCCCATTACAGTACTTTCCTCAAAGGCCTTGACCGGCAGCTGATCGTCAACCTGGTGAAATCCAAAGAAGATATTGAGCGATACCCCGGCATAAAACTGGGATCGATGGAAGAACCTTCCACCGATGGTAACTGGGAATAAACCGTTGTATTGCCCACAACTGCAGGATCAAGTCGCTCCTGCCGCAATCCTTTCCTGATGGATGCTTTTCAGCTGGCCGCCCGATTCGATGATCCGGCTTCAGTCCGTCTTTCAGCATATTTTACGCAACTGCTCATCAATATTGAACCCTGGGGTATCCAAACCTGCCGGCTGGATACGGACAGAAATACGGCGGTCAGCCTGGAGGCCTATGTGCTGAGCCCCACTGCGAAAGATCCCGTGAAACTGGCCGACCGGCTTCGGGCCTTCTGTTCGGACATAAGTCCCACCGGCAAAAATTTCCCTTCGGTGATTGTCGGCATTGAAACTCCTTTTCACACCCTTGTGCCGGATTCCCTTTATGATTCGGATCAAGGCCGGAACTACCTGGGTTTTAATTTTGAACTTCCGGACAATATGGTTTATGCTGCAGACACTTTACCCGAGATCGGGGCGCAGAACATCTACGCGCTGCATACGACCGTTCTGGAAGCGATAAAATCCTGTTTGCCCGGCAGCCTGGTGGTACACTCCGCCAGCGCGATCCTCAGGGCGTTCGCACAGCGTGAAGGCCGCGACGGTAATGGACTGCACTTCCACATTCACCAGCGCGGGGAATTGGCCGACATGGCCCTCTTTGCCGATGGCCGGCTCCGCTTCTTCAACACCTTCCCGGTGTCGGGGAAAGAAGACCTCCTGTATTTCATCCTGTATATTATAGAGCAGGAAGGCCTCAGCCCCGAAGAAACCACACTTCAGGTCTCCGGTCAGATGCTCACAGATCCTGAAACCACCGGGTTCCTGGAAGAATATCTGCCCGCTGTTCAGCTTCAGATCGATGCCGGATCGGTTCAGTTCAGCCCCGTGTTCAATCCCGCCACCCTGTCCGCCTATCGTCACCTCTTTTCGCTGGCCCTATGCGGATCATAAGGGGAACGCACCGGGGGCGGAAGATCAACACGCCGGGCAACCTTCCGGTCAGGCCCACCACCGACCTGGCCAAGGAAAGCCTGTTCAACATCCTGGAAAATGTAATTTATTTTGAAGGACTGAAGGTGCTCGATCTTTATTCCGGCACAGGCAGCATCTCTTACGAATTCGCCTCCCGGGGCGCGGAACTGGTCCTTTCTGTCGACCTCAACCCCCGGTGTGTCCGGTTCGTCAGCGACACCGCCGCGATGCTGGGACTCAGCCAGCTGAAAGCGGTGCGTTCGCCCGCACTGGGTTTTCTGCAGCACAACACGTCCAAATGGGACCTGATCTTCGCCGATCCGCCCTATGACCTGAAAGGGGTGGAAGAAATCGCCGATGCGGTTTTTGAACGGGACCTGCTCAACGACGACGGCTGGCTCATCATCGAGCACTCCCGGGAATACGATTTCTCTGCGCATCCGCGCTTCGATCGTCATAAGACATACGGAAAAGTGAATTTTACCTTCTTCAGGAAATAAAAAAAGAGGCTGCCCTTCCTGGACAGCCTCTTTTTTGAGTGAACCGGGATTTCCGATCAATATTCGTCTTCATGAAAGAAAAAGTCCTCCTTGGTAGGGTAATCCGGCCAGATGTCCTCTATACTTTCATAGATGTCTCCTTCGTCCTCAAGCTCTTTCAGGTTTTCAACCACCTCCGGCGGCGCACCTGAACGGATGCACCAATCGATCAGTTCCTCCTTGGTACATGGCCAGGGAGCGTCCTCAAGCTTTGATGCTAATTCCAGCGTCCAGTACATAGGTTATAGATTGTAGGTTAATTTCCTGCAAAAATAGATTATTTTAAAGAAAATGCAAGCAGATTTTGAATTAAGGCTAAATTAGTCTAAACCCTTGCTTTCCAAGGCGTTTCGATGGCTCCAACCTCCTTGCCGAGCCGGCGGGCGAGGACAAAGAGGAAATCGGAAAGACGATTCAGATACTTCACGACGAACGGGTCGACCTTTTGCGACCGGGCGAGTCGGATGGTATGTCGTTCGGCGCGCCTGCAGATGCAGCGGGCTATATGGCAGTGCGATACCAGGGGATGCCCCCCGGGGAGGATGAAGGAGCGCAATTCCGGCAGTACTTCGTTCATCCGGTCGATTTCCTGTTCCAGGAAGGCGATATCTTCCGTCTTAAGCTCCGGGAGTCGCACCGGCGCCTCAGATTCGGGATCCAGTGCGATCAGCGATTCCGCGGTGAACAGCCGGTCCTGGATCTCGAGCAGCACCGCCCTGAAATGCGGATCGATTTCATGGTCGCGGATCAGGCCAATATATGAGTTCAACTCGTCGATGGTGCCGTAGGCTTCGATCCTCGGATGAAATTTCGGGACCCTCGTGCCGCCGATCAGCGAAGTCTGGCCCTGATCCCCTGTCCGTGTGTAGATTTTAAATTCGGAACCCATGATTCATGTCTGGTTAATGTGGAACAAACAAGGGTAAGGCTGTTTTGTTCAGGAGGGGCTGTGTTCCAGCGGCGGTTTGTAGTGCGTGTAAATGTCATGATTGGCTTCATCGGTGGCAATCCTGCCGTCGATAAGCCGGATGATGCGGTGGGCGTAGCGCGCGATCGATTCTTCGTGCGTGACCAGGATAATGGTGTTGCCGGCCTTGTGGATGTCGACCAGCAGCCCCATGATCTCATCGGAGGTTTTGGAGTCGAGGTTCCCGGTCGGCTCATCGGCCAGGATGAGCGAAGGTTTGTTGACCAGGGCGCGGGCGGTGGCGACACGCTGCCTCTGGCCTCCGGAAAGCTCATTGGGTTTGTGGTTCATCCGGTCGGCCAGGCCCACGGCCTCCAGTGCTTCCGTTGCCATGCGGAGCCGGTCGCCCTTGCCGATGCCGGCATAAACCAGCGGCAGCATGACGTTCTCCAGCGCAGTGGAACGGGGCAGCAGGTTGAATGTCTGAAAGATGAACCCGATCTCCTTGTTCCTGATCTCCGCGAGTTCATTGTCGTTCAGTTTGCTGACGTCGCTGCCGCTGAGAAAATAGGAACCGGAGGTGGGGGTGTCCAGGCAGCCCAGCAGGTTCATCAGGGTGGATTTTCCCGAACCGGAGGGGCCCATCAGGGCGACAAACTCATTTTTTTTGATGACGGTCGAAACACCGCGCAACGCCCTGACTTCCTCCATCCCCACCTTAAAGTGGCGGGTGATGTCCACCAGCCTGATGACTTCATTATTCATGCCTATGGTTTTGTGTTCGACAAAGTTAATAAACTATCAGAAATATCGCATCCTGAAATGTTCCCGCGACAGTTCTTTCCGGAACAGCAGCCAGCCGGATGAAAAAAAATCAAGGCTGACCCGGACGGACTCATGCGACCGGATCCGGTTCCAGGCCTGTTCCATATCCGGGGCGCAGCGGATGTCATCGATCACGACGACGGAGTCATTCTGAACATAATCCAGGCACTGACGGAAATATTCCTCGAGCGCCTCGCCCCTGTGGTTCCCGTCGATGAATACCAGGTCGGCTTTCCCCAGGAGGCGCAATGCTCCCGGCAGCGTATCGTCGAAATTCCCCGTGATGACCTCCGCATTGCCGATGCCCAGTTGTTCCAGGTTGCGCCGTGCAATCCGGCTGAGTTCGGGGCAGCCCTCCAGGGAGATCACCCGGGCGTTTGGGTTGGCGGATGCCAGGTAAGCCGTGGTGAGGCCCAGCGAGGTGCCGATCTCCAGGAGGGTGCCGGCATGGATGAACTGAGCCAGGCGGCACATCCTGCGGGCATGGCCTGACGAAGTGAGCGAAGAGCGGGCGATTTGCCTGACGGTAACTTCGTAGGTTTCCGGCACGCCGGCCGTTCCGCCCCTCCCGAAATCGTGTTTGAGGAAGGTTGTCCGGTCGGAAAGGCACTGCCTCCGCATCCGCTCAATGATTTCGCCCCGGCACACGCCTCCCCTGCCCCGGATCACCGCTTCAATAAGGGAGAACAGGTATGGGGAATGAATTCCGTGCCGGGTGACCGATCCCGCCAAAAATCCCGGAAGCCGGCAGGCCGTTCTCCACTGTTGGCGCAGGGTGTTATTCAAGGGCAATTTTATTGATGTAAAAGACGGTGCGCTGATCCCGGTCAGAACGGATGTTGTTCTGGATGGTATGATATCCGTAAGCGAGGAAATAATGGCCATACCAGTGTTCCATCCGGTTATAGCCCGCCTGGGCGATCCTGTCGCCCGAGACCGAAGTCTCCAGGTCGAGGCGTGAGAAAGGTTCCAGCTCGGCGTTCTTCAGACTGACCCGGTAAGAAACCCGGTATCCGTCGTTATAGAAAATGAGCGCGGGATCTCCGTCGAAAAAATAAGCGGCATGCCGGCGCAGGACGTTCTGGGGCGGCAGGCTGATCTCCAGGCTGTTGTCCCAGACCATATTCCCTTTGGCGTCGAATCCCGCCAGGATGGCATTAAAGAACCGGTAGCCATCGAACACGGTGTACGTATTCGTGACCGGCCGGCCCCAGACGTCATAGGCGACATCGCTGACGGTGCGGAATTCGGGATAGAAAGATTCCACCAGGATCACAAAGGTGCTGTCGTGCATGACGAGGTCGTGTTCAAGCAGCTCGTAGTTCAGCGAGTACTCGGCCGGCTCCCGGTTTTTTTTGCGCTGAAGCCGGTAAAAGTCGCGAGCGCTGACCCCTGCACGCAGATTGACAAACTCCATGAAATTGTAATAGTTCATGAATTCCTGCCTGCGGTCGGCGATGCGCGTGACGAACAATCCGGCCGACTCGATGCCGAAATATTCCGTACGGGCGGGGATTCTGGCGGCCAGTCCGCCATAAGAGCCGACGACCATCAGCTTCCCATCCTCCAGGGGTTGTATTTTGGCCGTGTTGAGATACTTCCCGGTAACGGCCGGCATGATCTCCATATCATACAGGTATTCGCCCGATGCGGACAAAGCAAGCAGGAACATTTTGTTCTGGCGCCGGGAGACAAAGTTACTGACCGTGGCCAGGAGCAGATCCTGCTGCTCGTCAAAGGCCAGGTCTTCAATGAAATTTTCATCCGCCAGGGCAACATTGAACACTGCCGTCGTACCGGTCTTCAGGTCAAGGGTATGGATCGCGGCTTCCTCTCCCCGGATGCCCAGGGCCAGATAGGCCCTGCCATTGTGAATGCACATGTCTTCCAGTGTGCTTTCCGCCGGCAGGTTGCTTTTGGCTACAAAGGACAGCCCGTTTTTCAGGTCGATGGTCACCATCTGGAAATTGGCGGAACCGCTCCGGCCACGGCCGGTATTGAGGAAAGCCAGGTAAACGAGGGAGTCGGCCAGCCGGTAGTCCTGGAAGGCCGTTCCGTTGAGCACGGCGATATTGGCCTTCCACATTTCTTTCAGGTTCCGGTCGTAAGCGGTAAAAAACCAGCTTTTATGTTCCTCGTCCATGAAGTCCCTGGTTTCGTAGAAAACCAGGACGCCTCGTTCGGCGCAGGGAACCAGCTGATAAATATCACTGTTGATGGCCGCTTCGAGTTCAAGGCGCACCACGCCCTGACCCCATGAAGTCTGCAGGAGGAACAACAGTGCGATTGCGGCCAGGTATTTCATCGGTAGCATAACGGATCAGGCAAAGTTAATATTATGCCCGGGAATGAAACGCCGCAGACCCGCAGATTATTTCCATACTGTGCGGACAATAATCTGCGCATCTGCGGCCATAAAACGCTTTCGGGACAACCCGCAAAGCGGAAGATATATCGAAGGAAATTACTTTACTTCCTCAAAGTCGACGTCGGTGACTTCCCCGTCGTTCTTACCGCCCTGCTGGCCCGGATCATCTCCGTGCGGCGGCTGCTGGCCTGCCTGTCCGGCCTGGGCGCCCTGGTACATTTCGGTGCTTACCTTCTGCCATTTCTCGTTCAGGTTGTTCATGGCGGCATCGACTGCGGCGAGGTCCTGGCTTTTGTGCGCCTCTTTCAGCTGGTTCAGCGCCGATTCCAGGTCGCTTTTCGATTCCGGCGGGATTTTGTCGCCATATTCCTTCAACTGCTTTTCCGTCTGGAAAATCAGCGCGTCGGCGGCATTCAGTTTATCCACCTTTTCGCGGGCTTTCTTGTCGGCCTCTGCATTCTCCTGGGCTTCCCGCTTCATGCGGTCGATCTCGTCCTGGTTCAGGCCCGACGAAGCCTCGATCCGGATCTGCTGCGAACGGCCTGTGGCTTTGTCTTTGGCCGATACATGCAGGATGCCGTTGGCATCGATATCGAACGTGACTTCGATCTGGGGGATACCGCGCGGGGCCGGGGGGATACCGTCGAGGTGGAAACGCCCGATGCTCTTGTTCTGGGCGGCCATCGGCCGTTCGCCTTGCAGGACGTGGATCTCCACCGAGGTCTGGCTGTCGGAAGCTGTTGAAAACGTCTCCGATTTCTTGGTCGGGATGGTGGTATTCGATTCGATGAGTTTGGTGAACACCCCGCCCAGCGTTTCAATGCCGAGCGACAGCGGGGTGACGTCGAGCAGGAGGACATCCTTCACCTCGCCGGTGAGTACCCCGCCCTGGATGGCGGCGCCTACGGCGACCACTTCGTCGGGGTTAACGCCCTTGGAAGGCTCTTTTCCGAAGAAATCCTTAACCACCTGCTGGATCACCGGGATGCGGGTGGACCCTCCGACGAGGATGACCTCGTCAACCTCTTCGGGCTTCATTCCGGCATCCTTGAGGGCCTGGCGGCAGGGGTCTATCGTCATGCGCACATACTTGTCGATAAGCTGTTCGAACCTGGCGCGTGTGAGTTTGCGCACCAGGTGCTTCGGCACGCCGTCGACCGGCATGATGTACGGCAGGTTGATCTCGGTTTCCGTGGAGCTGGAGAGTTCGATCTTGGCCTTTTCGGCGGCTTCCTTCAGGCGCTGCATGGCCATGGCGTCCTTGCGCAGGTCCAGGCCCTCATCGCTTTTAAACTCCTCCGCCAGCCAGTCGATCACGGTCTGGTCAAAATCGTCGCCGCCCAGGTGCGTATTGCCATTGGTCGACTTCACTTCAAACACGCCGTCGCCCAGTTCGAGGATGGAGATGTCGAAGGTGCCGCCGCCCAGGTCGAACACGGCCACTTTGATGTCTTTGTTCTTTTTATCGAGCCCATAGGCCAGCGCGGCCGCGGTGGGTTCGTTGATGATGCGGCGGACCTTCAGTCCCGCGATCTCGCCGGCTTCCTTGGTGGCCTGCCGCTGCGAATCGCTGAAATACGCCGGTACGGTGATGACCGCTTCGCTAACCGTGGTGCCCAGGTAATCCTCCGCGGTCTTCTTCATCTTTTGAAGCACCATGGCGGAGATCTCCTGCGGAGAATAAAAACGGTCGTCGATCTTCACCCTCGGGGTGTTGTTGTCGCCGCGAATCACTTCGTAAGTCACCCGGTTCAGTTCGGTGGTGATGCGGTCGTAGGGCTCACCCATCATCCTCTTGATCGAGGAAACCGTCCGTTTCGGGTTGGTGATGGCCTGCCGTTTGGCCGGATCGCCCACTTTCCGCTCGTTATTGTCCGTGAATGCCACGATGGAAGGCGTGGTCCTTCTTCCTTCGCTGTTGGGGATCACCACGGGTTCGTTGCCTTCCATAACGGCCACGCAGGAGTTGGTCGTTCCCAGGTCAATGCCTATAATCTTTCCCATATATCAGATTTTTTACGATGATTATTCCTTTAAATGACCGATCATCGTCAATGATTATGCCAATCGCTGAAAACTGACATAAAGTGACAAAACGTCAGAAAGGCATAAAGGCAGGGTCAGAAGACGAACTTCAGGTCCCTGGTTTCCTCCCGGGTCTGGATGAATTCAACGGTTTCGGGGTGGACCTTTTTGTTCCGGGTGTTCCGGAAACGGCTGGAGAAGATCCCGGTGCCGCCGGAGATGTTGGTATATTCGGGCTTATCCTGTACGATGCTGCTGGAGGGCTCGTTAACCTCCATGTAGGTGTTGAGTTCTTCTACGGCTACGGCGACGAACACGTCGACATTATTGGTAAACCGCTCCGCGACGCTGGCTTCCATGGCAGGATCAGAATAGGGGACCTTGTTGGCCAGCAGGGTATAGAAGCCATCATTGCTGTAGGAAATGCTCATTTCCTCGCCCCCGTTTGTATTGACGGATTTCCGGGTCCCCATCGCCCAGTCGATAGAGCGATAAACGGTATCCGGGTTGCCGATGAACAGTTCCTTGTAGTTAAAACGGATCACCACTTCATAGCGGCGGCCGTTTTTTGCGGAAACCCAGGCGACTTCCCCTGTGGTCTCCGGTTTGAACTGGATAAACCGGGTACCGGCGCTGGGTTTTTCAATATTGAAATTCCTGACCAGGGGCGTACTGGCGGTGATCTCCCGGTTGTTCACATTGATCTTCAGCCGGTATTCGCGGGTCGTCGCCGGCTCGTACGGGGCATAATATACCACCTGGTAGGGATTGTAAAAAACGCCTTCCTCCTTGTTCTTGATTGTAATGGTGTCGAGGGTGTAAGACCGGGCCATGCTGCCGTTTTCCCATTCTTCGATCACGGCCTGGAGTGCAGTGACATAATTGCTGGAATCCTCTATTCTGGCCATCTCCAGAATGTCACCGTCACCAAGGAACGCTTTATTGATCTTGACGAAGATAGAATCTTCGCCCGGGTCGACCAGGCCGAAGACTACGGTAATGTCCTGGTAGGGCGCCGTGATGTCGAAATCCTCTTCGCAGCCCGGGGCGAACAGAAGCAGCATGAGCAGGGGCACGAGCATGAGCTGTCGGCCGGAAACACTTGGCAGTTGGCAGTTGGCAGTTTGCAAAAGAGAGAAAATACGGGAGCGGAGTTTCCCAAAAATTCTTATCAGCATTTTATATTTCATTAAAATCATGGGCTATGCTCCCAGATTGATGTATTGGTCTGCAGCGGGGGCAAAATTAGGTTATTAACCCATAAATTAGCCGGCGGTTCGAATTATTTGTTGTTAACTTTGCAGTATATAACGCCAAAAACTGAAAAATAATGCAGCCTGATTCCAGAAAATATGCCAAGATCACCACGCACGTACTGCAGGAGATGAAACTCAAGGGTGAAAAGATCGCGATGCTGACGGCGTATGATTTTTCGTTCGCCACGATTCTTGACGATGCCGGCATAGACGTCATCCTGGTCGGCGATTCCGCTTCGAACGTGATGGCCGGGCACACGACCACCCTGCCCATTACGCTCGAACAGATGATCTACCATGCTTCATCGGTCATGCGCGGGGTCAAAAGGGCGCTGGTGGTGGTCGATCTGCCTTTCGGAACCTACCAGGGCAACAGCAAGGAAGCGTTGTATTCGGCCATACGGATCATGAAGGAATCCGGCGCCAACGCAGTGAAAATGGAAGGAGGCAAGGAAATCCTGGAGTCGATCGACCGGATCCTTTCGGCCGGCATCCCCGTGATGGGACACCTGGGCCTCACCCCTCAGTCGATCAACAAATTCGGGACCTATGTCGTCCGGGCCACCGAAGATATGGAGGCCGAAAAGCTCAAGGAAGACGCCGGACTGCTGGAAAATGCCGGATGTTTCGCCATTGTGCTCGAAAAGATCCCCGCCCGGCTGGCCAATGAGGTGACCGGCAGCGTCAAGATCCCAACGATCGGCATCGGGGCCGGTCCGCACGTCGACGGGCAGGTGCTCGTACTGCACGACATGCTCGGCATCAATCAGAAGTTCTCCCCGCGTTTCCTGCGCCGCTACCACAACCTCAACGAAGAGATCAAAGGCTCGGTGCAGGCCTACATCGATGATGTGAAATCGGTGGATTTCCCGAACGAACGCGAGCAGTACTGATTGATGGTCCGTGACCGTATAATTTACGAAGACAATCACCTGCTGGTTGTGAACAAGCGGCCAGGGGAGATCACGCAGGGGGATAAGACCGGAGATGAGCCATTAGGGGAAGCGGTAAAGCGATACCTGAAAGAGAAATATCAGAAACCCGGGAATGTCTTCCTGGGCGTGGTGCACCGCCTCGACCGGCCCGTCAGCGGGGCGGTCATCTTCGCGCGGACCAGCAAGGCGCTGGCCCGGATGAATGCGATGCTGCAGAAACGGGAGATCAGGAAGGTGTATTGGGCGGTGTGCAGTCGGCATCAGGAACCTGGAACCCTGGAACCTGGAACCTGGAACCACCTGACCCACTACCTCAAAAAGAACGAATCGCAAAATAAGTCATACGTTTACGATCTGCCCGGCCCGGGTCGCCTGAGAGCGGAGCTGAAATACCGGATCCTCGCCACGGGCGACCGGTACAGCCTGCTGGAAGTGGAACTGCTCACCGGGCGGCACCACCAGATCCGGGCGCAGCTTTCGGCTGTCGGGTTCGCCATTCGCGGCGATCTGAAATACGGCTATCCCCGTTCCAACCCTGACGGCTCCATCCACCTGCACGCCCGGCTCCTGGAATTCACGCACCCGGTGAGCGGGGCGTTCATCAGCGTTACGGCGCCGGTTCCGGAGGAGAAGGTTTGGAGTGTTCTGAGTTCTGAGTTCTGAGTTCTGAGTTCTGAGTTCTGAGTTATGAGTTCTGAGTTCTGAGTTCTGAGTTCTGAGTTCTGAGTTCTGAGTTCTGAGTTCTGAATTCTGATTTTCGGGGTGCGAAATTATTTCTGGTTTTTGAGGCGGGGAAATCAGTAACTTTCGGCCGCCAAATTCTTCACCTTATGAAACCCATTGTGCAATATTTAGTCGGCGCCGCGGCTGTGGTCGTCATCATTGCCGGATTGAAACTGGGCGCCGGGATCATCAACCAGATCCTGCTGGCCTTCCTGCTGACCATGTGCATCACGCCCCTGCCCGACTGGCTGAACCGGAAAGGCGTGCCAAAAGGGCTCTCGATCGGCATTGCACTGGTCGTGATCCTGGTGGGCGGATTTCTGATCACCCTGCTGCTGGCCAACTCCATCGCCAGCATCGTGGAGAAACTGCCGGTGTATGAAGAAAAGCTTACTGTTTTTTACAATGATCTCCAGGAATTCGCCGCGCTGAACAATGTGGATATCTCCGATCTGCTGCACAAGGTGAACATCAGCCCGGAAAAGATCCTGGGCTACGCCGGTAAGATATTCGGCGGGCTGACCAATATCATCAGTTCGTCGTTCATCATCGCGATGCTGATCGCCTTCATGGTCATCGAGATCATCAGTTACCAGGTCGATATGCGGAAGGGAAAACGCGATGAGGCAACGCACCTCAAATGGCTGACCGGCATGGGCGGCGACCTGAGGAAGTACGTGAACATCACGGCGCTCACGGGTGTGATCACGGCAGTGCTTAATTTCTTCCTGCTGCTGATCCTCGGGGTCGATTTCCCGTTCCTCTGGGCCTTTCTCTCGTTCCTGATGAATTTCATCCCCAACATCGGGTTCATCATCTCATTCATTCCGCCGATGCTTATCGCCCTGCTGATGCTGGGCGGCTGGCAGGCCCTGGCCGTGTTCATCGGCTTCTGGCTGATCAACGCGGTGGTGGAGAACGTTGTCCGGCCGATCTTCATGAAGGAGAGCCTGAATATTTCATTGCTGACCACTTTTATGTCGCTGATCGTCTGGGGGTGGATCCTGGGCATGCCGGGTGCGGTGCTGGGCGTTCCGCTGACGCTGGTGCTGATGAAGTTGTTCCGGGACCTGAGCGAGGCGAAATAGGGCACTCGTCGTTGCTAATAATCATTCTAAATTATTGATCAGGAGATCCTCTGTTCAATTAGTATTTGATCTTTTTCTATATTTACTCATTCCTGGAAAAAGACCAAGCCATGACTCCTCTTTATTACTTTACGCATTTCCGGGCCTGGGTTGTCTTCGCTTAATGGCAAGGCAGGATTACCGCCTTGCTTTCGATCACAGTTCCTTCAACGAAAAATCTTAACCAACGCCAATATCATGAAAAGGACATCAACGCTTATCGTTTTACTGCTCAGTGTTCCAGGGATGATCCTGGGACAGACCACCCTGATCTCCCCTTCGGGCGATGGGGGATTTGAAAATGGCAGCACATTCCCGGCCAATGGCTGGACTGTTGTGAACCACACGACGAATATCTGGGCGATAGGGACCGCCACGAGCAATGGAGGCGTAAATGGCGCCTATGTTTCCAACGATGCCGGTGCAAGCAATGCTTACACAATTACTACTTCGCAGGTTTCGCATTTTTATCGGGATGTGACATTTCCTTCCGGAGAGACGGCCATTACGCTGTCATTTGACTGGAAAGGCTTCGGTGAATCCACTTATGATTACCTCAGGGTGTTCCTCGTGCCTACGACCACCACTCCTGTTGCCGGGACCCAACTCACAACGGGGCAATTGGGATTGACATATTATAATCAGCAAACTTCTTATACATCCGAATCAATAACCATACCCGGCAGTGCAGCCGGGACCACGCAGCGTCTAGTGTTCAGCTGGCGGAATGACAACTCGGCAGGCACACAACCCCCTGCTGCTATCGACAATATTTCGCTGATCTCTTTCACCCCCGTCCCGATGACCGGCACTTATACGATCGATCCCAACGGAAGCGGCAGCAACAACTTCACCACGTTTGCGGCAGCGGTGTCAAGCCTTAACTTAAATGGACCAGGAACCGGGGGCGTAACATTTCTTGTTGCCGACGGCGCTACGTTCAATGAAACAGAAATAACCATAACGGCAACCGGGACTTCAAGCAATCCGATCATTTTCCAGCAATCCGGTGCCGGCACAAAGCCGGTCATCAATTTCACAGGTACGGCCCTCGGTACAAATGCCTGCTTCAAACTTGATCGATGTGACTATTTGACTTTCAACGGACTGGATATCCGCGATGCCGGAACGGCGTCGTCAGATTATGTTGAGTTTGGTTTCTACCTTGCAGGCAGCTCGTCTGACGGTTGCCAGAACAACACGATACGGAACTGCATCATCGATCTGACCAAATCCAACACCAACAGCAGAGGCGTATACCTTTACTCGCTTGCGTCCAGCTCAGGAACGACCAACGCGAATAACAAGTTTTACAACAACACCATCAGGGAGGCATACAATGGCTATTATTTTTATGGCTCCATCAGTTATCCTGATAATGGCAATGAAGTGAACACGGAAGGGGGCGGGTCGAGTGTGATCACAGATATCGGAAACAATTTAGTAAGCACGGTTTACGGTATTTATATTGCTTACCAGACCAACCTGACGATCGCCAATACCACCATCAGCAACCTGACGGCGGCTACAGCCATGTTTGGCATATATGAGAACCTGGGCAGCAGCAACACGGTCACTTATCACTCCAATGACATTCACTCAATAACAGGGACCTCGACCTCCTCTGCTATTTATGGTATTAACATTACCGCAGGATCAGCGCATAACATCTATCTGAATAAGATTCACAATATTACCGCTGCCTACAGTGTTTTTGGACTTCATGTCTCTTCTGGCAGCACGAATAACATATACAAAAACAAAATATATTCAGTCCATTATACCGGCACTTCAAGCTATATCGCTTACGGCATGGCCATTACCGGAGGGACCACAAATAATGTGTACAACAACTTCATCAGTGATATTAAAGCCCCCGGATCCACCGGCACGCCGGGCGTCAGGGCGCTAAACCTCTCTGGCGGAACGACGAATAATATTTTCAATAATTCCGTTCTGGTGGATTATGTTTCCACATCTACATCAAACCAAAGCGCCGCCCTCTATGTCACCGCCGGACCTTCCACTGTAGATCTGCGGAACAACATTTTTATCAATAAAGCCAATGTGGCCACAGGCATGAGGGCTGTAGCGTTTTATAAAACCACCACATCGCTGACCAATATCGGAGCCAATACAAACAACAATCTTTATTATGCCGGCACCCCCGGGACCAAAAATTTAATCTTTTATGACGGCACAAATTCAGATCAGACGCTAATTGCATACCAGGCAAGGGTAAGTCCGAGAGATGCTCTTGCCGTCACTGAAGACGCTCCATTTCAAAGCCTGACAGACCTGCACATCGATCCTGATGTGATAACCTTCATCGAAAGCGGCGGCGCTCGCATCACCACGCCGGTGGCCGTTGCAGATGATATTGACGGGGATATCCGGCAGGGCGAAACGGGTTATATGGGGACCGGCAGCGCACCGGATATCGGAGCTGATGAAGGTGAATTCACCGCATTATCCCTGCTGCCACCAACAGGATTCTCAGCCGCCCCTTACAGTTCAACCGCAAATCAAATCACCTTCACACCCACGGGCGACCCGGTGAACAATGTAGTTATCGTGTGGAATAATCTGGGCACCTTCGATGCGCCCAGCGGCGCACCACCGGCCGTGGGTGAGCCCTTTGCCGGGGGAACACTGCTCTACAACGGAACCACATCGCCGGTTACCCACACCGGCCTGACGTTTGGCGTAACATATTACTACAGTGCCTGGTCGATTGATGGGACGAACAATTACTCCACCGGGGTTAACACTCAAA
Organism: uncultured Bacteroidales bacterium; assembly: GCA_964489545.1. Taxonomy (GTDB): domain Bacteria; phylum Bacteroidota; class Bacteroidia; order Bacteroidales; family JAGOPY01; genus JAGOPY01. Next base: position 59,140 of record CAZAZE010000009.1, on the reverse strand, counting down.
CCGCTCCGGCAGTACCTGCTCCTTTATCCCTGACTGCAACAGGCATCAGCCCGACTCAGATTGATCTTTCCTGGACGCAAAACGCATCCGGCCACAATGTCATTATCGCATACAACAGCAGTAATTCCTTCGGTCAACCGGCCAATGGAACCACATACAGCACAGGCAATTCCCTGCCGACCGCCGGTACCGTCATTTACAACGGGCCTGCTACTGCTTTCTCACATACAGCGCTCAACTGGGGAACTATTTATTATTACAAAGCCTGGTCGGTAGATGCGGCTACCATTTACTCCACTACCGGCATAATGGCCAACGACACCACTTTTTGCGACATTTACGCACTTCCTTATGAGCAGGATTTCGAAGCCAGCCAATTTCCGCCACCATGCTGGTCACGATTAACAGGATTTCTTGCCAGTCCAAGCACCTTATTGCCCTCTACATTAAATTGGTATCAGGACGACTGGCGGAACGTGACGAGTCCTGTTGACAGGGCTGCAAAAATTAATGTGTGGAGTACGGCAGTGAAACATTGGCTGGTCACACCCGCCGTCGATCTGGGAACCGGAGCATACCAGCTGGAATTCGAACTCACCCTCAATGAATATGGCACCTCCAGTCCTCCTGAGACGACAGGGACGGATGATAAATTCGCCGTGGTCATCAGCACCGACGGCGGAACCACCTGGACTGCGGCCAATACTTTACGGCTATGGGATAATGCCGGTTCACCCTATGTATACAACAACATCAACCCAAACGGGGAAAAGATCATCCTTGATCTATCGGCCTATTCCGGTGTGGTGAAGATCGGATTTTACGCTGAATCCACTGTTGAAAACGCTGACAATGACCTGATGGTCAACAATGTGATCATACAAACGCCGCCAAGCTGCCCTCAGCCCTATGCACTGAATACCTCCGGTATTAACAGCCACTCAGCCGTCCTTGAATGGACCCCTGTGGGAAACGAAACCCTCTGGGAGGTCATTTACGGTCCTACCGGTTTCGATCCCAATACATCCGGAACTCTGATCCAGGGAATCTCCGCACACCCGTACACTTTAGATCCTCCCCTGAATCCTTCCACCTCTTATGACTGGTATGTGCGCACGGACTGCGGAGCTGCGCGGGAAACCAGCGCGTGGGCCGGCCCTGGCAATTTCACGACCTTATGTGCTCCTTATTCTATCCCCTGGGCTGAAGGTTTTGAATCCCTCAGCGAGGTCGGTTCAGGGATCATACCCGAATGTATGCTGGAGATTGGCGACTGGACAACGCACAATGAATCCGCTACCTATAACCGTTCGCCACATTCAGGAACGAATTATATCTATACTTATTACTCTGCTGATGACTGGCTGATCACCGGCGGCTTTAACCTGACCGGAGGTCAGACTTATGCATTCAGCTTCTGGTATATCATGGATGGCGCCACACCCTGGACAATCGAAACAAAATATGGTGCTTTTCAATCGGTAAACGCCATGACAGAATCATTTGGAGCGGCCCTTGTCAACCCCATCAATACAACCTATCAGCAATATACGGCTTACCTTACACCTGCCGTAAGCGGAGAGTATTATATCGGCATTCATGTCACCGCCACATTCGATCCGGATTTTTGCTCATTCGATGATCTGGAACTGGCTCTGCCGCCCTCCTGCCCGGCACCTATAGATCTGATTACTGAAAATATTACAGCGACCGCCGCTGATCTCAACTGGACCCAAATCGGAGATGCTGCTACATGGGATATCATCTATGGAGCAGAAGGCTTCGATCCGGCCACTGAGGGCACGCTGATCAGCGGGGTCACAGCAAAACCTTATACCCTGAACCTCCTGAATCCCGTCACTACTTACGACTGGTATGTCAGAGCGGATTGCGGAGCCAGCCGTGAGTTCAGCGACTGGTCGGCCAAAGCCAGCTTCACCACATCTTTGTGTGATCCGGAAGATCAGTGCGCATATACCTTTAACCTCATTGACACATATGGTGACGGCTGGAACGGGGCGAGTATGCAGGTGCTTCAAAACGGCTCTGTTGTCGCTACCCTGGGCACAGGATTTACTGATGGTGAAACTGATCAAGAAATCGTTATGCTTTGCGACGGCATTGATTTCTCAGTATTCTGGAGCAATGGCGGTTCATGGCCAGCTGAATGTGGCCTGGAAATCCTGGATGCTTTTCTCAACCAATTATATTACCAGGTCCCTGTCGGCTCAGGAAATGTTGGAGAGGTATTATATACGGGCACAGTGATGTGTGCACTTCCGGCATGCCCGGCGCCCACCAGCCTGCAGGCGTCGGATATCACCGGCAGCTCCGCCACGCTCGACTGGGAGTCATGGCCGGATTCCTTCTTCGATGTGTTCTACATGCCTGTCGGCGGAGATCCTGAAGAAGACGGCACCCGACTGTTTGGCGTTCCCGAACCGCCATTGGTCATTTCAGGCCTGGAACCATCTACTGAATACTCCTGGAACGTCAGGACCGACTGCGGTTTTGAAACGCCTAAAGTGGACAATTTCTGGATGGCCATGCCCACCCTGGGCGGCCTTGATCCCGCACTCAGCGGCGGGACGATCGATGAACCGGAGCAGGGGGAAAACGGAACCTGGTATCTGTACCCCAACGCCCCGGGAGGCCGGCAGTGGTGGAACATCTGGTTCTACAACGATCCGCCCGACACTACCCGCATCAAGAAGATCAGGATGGGATTCTGGATCAACACTTATAACCCGCTCAATCCGGGAACGCTTTACTATGTGATCAACTGGAGCGACAGTTCATGGCAGGGTACGGGATTCCCTTTGCCCGCCAACGAGGCCTTTGTGAGGAGATCGCCCACCAATGGCCCGCTGGATATCTCTCCAAACACCCCGCAATGGGTTGAACTGTATTTCATCGTCCCGGAATACAATCCCGAATGGGTATCGGTCGACCTGTGGGGAGAGAACATCATCATTGAACAGGTCCCTGCTTCACCCCCGGCCGGATCGCCGCTGCTGACCTACTGGCTGCCCGGCATGCCCGGAGGCCTCATCGTCCATGAATGCCTGCCCAAGGAAAGCATGAGCGACTGGGGAGGCCCCGCGACATTTACAACCGCCTGCGGGGCATTCCCAATACCCTATGTGCAGAACTTCGACGGGGTGACTGCGCCACAGATTCCGCTCTGCATGACTGTAAATGATCACAATAGCGACGCAGTTACCTGGAAAACATCAGCTTCATATCCAAAATCCAGCCCCAATAGTATGTATGTCGGGTACAATTCTACCCTGCCCATGAATGACTGGTTTTTCACCCCTGCGCTCAGCATGACTCCCGGCAACTACTGGGTAAGCTTCTGGTACAGAGGATCGGGCATTACTTTCCCCGAAAAACTCGAAGTCAAATGGGGTTCAGCCCCTTCTGCCGCAGGTATGACCAACGGCCCCGTCTTTGACAACAATTACATCACCAACGCAACCTACGCCGAGGGCACAGGGACCATCACCGTCACATCGGCCGGCGATTATTATGTCGGATGGCATGGTTACAGCAACGCCAATATGTTTTATCTTGTTGTGGATGATATCAGGGTACAGGCATTGTATTACTGGACGGGACTGGGCAGCAGTGCTTCGTGGTTCGATGCGGGCAACTGGGACCGTGGCGCCGTGCCCGATGCAACTTGTATAGCCATCATTCCCTCCAGCCACCCGGGGCCACTGCTGCCTGAGGTTCCCGCCGGAACAGCGACCTGCTTCGGATTGAGGATTGAAACCGGAAAAACCGTCAACGTCCTGCCGGGCGCCAGGCTGGAAGTGCTCAATCCATAGCGCTTGCCAACCATAATAAACCTGTGAGGCCCTATGGACCTCACAGGTTTTTTTTAACTTTCCGAAAAATTTCAACCATGCAATCCAAACCCAAAAAGAAACCTGCTTCCGGGAAAAGATCTTCCGGGAAATCTGCAGGTCCCGCCCGCCGCATTGGCTATATCGCCGCCATCCTGTTCATGATCGCCTTTATCTGGGTGCTGCGCAACCTGCAGGACTGGGGGGTGAATTTCCTGAACGAAGACTGGGACAAAGCGCTGTTCTACATCGAACTGTCCATCTACGCCTCCATCATCGCCCAGGCCCTGTTCATCTTCTACGACAACCGCTGGTTCAAACACCTGGCCCAGGCCGTCACCAATGTCTTCGGGGCGCTCTCCCTGATCATGACCTACGTCATCTTTCCGTTCAACTTCGATGAAACCTGGACGAAGTGGATCAAGATCGGCCTGCTGGTGCTGTTTGGTATAACCATCATCACCCTCCTTATAGAGCTTTACAAGGGCATCCGGGATCTCACGCAGGATCCGGAGAAAATCTGAGAATGTACTATGTAGTAATTACTATGTTCTATGTTCTAAGGGAAGCGGGGAAGAAAATAGAGAATGCATTACTTAGAAATTAGAACATAGTAATTACTACATAGTACATTCGCCATTCTTCGCTAAATTCGTAAAAAAAATTCCCCGCAATGCCCGGTTTCCTGCGCACGGCGCTCATCGGAATATTCACCCTGCCCATCGCCCTCTTCGGGCAGTACTTTACCATCGGCACGGACCCGGCATCGGTCAGATGGGACAAGATTAAAACGGAGCATTTTAAGATCATATATCCCAGGGAGCTGGACAGCCAGGCGGTTTACATGGCCAATGCGCTGGAGTACTTCCGGGAGGCAGGATCGGCGTCGCTGGGCGTGCAAACCCGGAAATGGCCGGTGATCCTGCACAACCGGACGCTCATCTCCAATGCCTTTGTCCCGTACGCGCCCAAAAGGGTGGAGATCCTGACCACCCCACCCCAGGACAATCATGCCCAGTCGTGGACCGACGGGCTGATCATCCATGAATTCCGGCATGTGGCGCAATACACGGCCATCAACCGGGGCATGACCAGGGCGTTTTCGGTGCTCTTTGGCCAGCAGGCCGTGCCAGCCGTCATCGGCCTGTTCGTCCCGCTCTGGTTCATCGAAGGCGACGCCGTCGCCATCGAAACGGCCAACAGCCAGACCGGCCGGGGCCGGCTGCCTTCCTTTGAAATGAGGCTCCGCGCCCAGTTCCTCGAAAAGGGCATTTACTCGTATGACAAAGCCGTCAACGAATCCTTCAAAGACTTCACTCCCAACCGCTACGAACTCGGGTACCAGCTCGTCGGGCGCACCCGCACGGAATTCGGGAGTAAAACCTGGGAGCGGGCACTGCGCAAAACAGGAAACGTTCCGCTGATGATGGTGCCGTTCAGCAATACGCTTTACAGGGAAACCGGCTTCGGCAAAGCCAGGCTGTACCGCGATATCACCCAGGATATGATGGCTGAGTGGAAGGCCGATGACGCCTCAAAAGATCTTACTTTGCTGACCCCGCTGTTGCAAAAAACCGACAAGCTCTATACCAGCCGCACCCAGGCCGTTGTCGCAGGCGCCGGCGCCGTCATCGCCCGCCGCACTTCGATCGGGGACATCGCCAGGATCGTATCGATCGACAGCGCGGGGAATGAGCAGATCGTGACCACGCCCGGCAGCATGATCGACGAAGGCCTGGGCGGAAGGGGCAGATGGGTGTGCTGGGCCGAGCTGGCGCCCGATCCGCGCTGGGACCTGCGCAATCATACCGTGATCAAAATGCTCGACACTGAAACCGGCCAGATCCGGCGGATCACCGGAAAAAGCAGATACTTCTCCCCCGATATCAGCCGGGATGGCAGCAGGATCGCCGCCATCGAAGTCAGGATAACCGGTGAGTCATTCCTGGTCATTATCAATGTGGATTCGGCCAGGGTCATCCACCGGCACCCGGCCCCGGAGCAGTACTTCCTGAGCTATCCCGCCTGGGCGGACGACGGGCGGACGATTGCGCTCATCATGACGCGGGATGAGGGAAAAACACTCGCCCTGGCCGATGCGGAGACCGGGGAATTCCATCATCTTCTGCCTTTTTCAAATACGGAAATCTCAAAACCCGCATTCTACGGAGAATTCATCCTCTTTACCGGCGCCTACACCGGGACCGACAACATCTTCGCACTCCATCGCGACAGCCGGAAACTGTACCAGGTGACCGAAGCCCGCTTCGGCGCCACCGATGCCGCACCCGATCCGGCACAAGACCTGCTTTATTATTCCGACTACACCGCATCGGGGTACCGGATCGTGCGCACGCCGCTGATCCGCTCGCAATGGATCCCGGCGGATCCCCTGACAGAGCCCGTTTTCCCGCTGGCAGAAAAGCTGGCCGGCCAGGAAAACTTCATCTTCGATGCCGAAGCGGTCCCCGATTCGGCCTATGCGATCAAACCTTACCGGAAAGCCGGTACACTGTTCAATCTCCACAGCTGGGCGCCGCTGGCGGTCGACCTGGACAATATGGACGCCAACCCCGGCGTGACGCTTTTGTCGCAAAACCTCCTGGGGACCAGCTACATGACGCTCGGGTATGAATATGACCTCTATGAGGAAACCGGAAGGTATTACCTGGATTACAGCTACGAAGGATTATACCCGGCATTCAATCTTTTCACGGACTACAGCCTGCGCCGCGGGACCAAAGACCTGGGGCACGGCCAGGTGGATGAGTTCCGGTATCATGAATTCAATGTGGGCGGCGGCGTCCGCATCCCGCTGAACTGGAACGTCCGCAGCTGGTTTATGGGGTTTCAGCCCTATGCGGGTTATGCTTACAAGCGCCTGAAGATGGCGGAAGGCGAAGAGCTGGAATTCAGGAAAGACCGCATCCATTCCTCAGAGAACCGCATCTTTGGATACGCCCAGTCGCGCATGGCGCAACGCGACCTGCAGCCCCGATGGGGACAGGTACTCGAGTTCAATTACCGGTTCACTCCCGGGGAAGGAGACTCCATCAGCTCCATCTTCGCCGCCGAGGCCCTCTTTTACCTGCCCGGCCTGGCCCGTCACCACGGTTTGCGGCTATATGCAGGGTACCAGGACCGCTTCAGCGCTTATTACCGCTATGGCGGGCTGATCAACGCGCCCAGGGGCTACGGCGGCATCTCTGCCGACCGGGCTGTCAGTTTTTCGGCCGGATATGTGCTGCCCTTGTTCTATCCCGACTGGAACGCAGGACCGGTCTTCTACCTGAAACGCATCAAGGCGGGGCTCTTCTTCGACCACCTGACTTCTTTCGATGCTTCACCCTTTCAACATTATAACTCCATCGGGCTGGACGTAAGTTTTGACTTTCACTTATTCCGGCTGTTCGCCCCGCTGGAGGCGGGATTGCGCACAGTGTACCTTCCCGGGGAAAATGATGTCGTTTTTGAATTCCTCTACCGGTTGAACCTGGAGGGGATTTATTAAGCACTTCTTTTCACCGCGGAGGCGCGGGACGGTTTTCTCAATAGCCCATTTTCTGTTAACCACGGAGGTATTAGAGGATACGCAGAGTTAACAGAGGGTTATTTAAAAGACACTCAACTCTCTGCTCCCTCTGTGAATACTCTGATTTCTCTGTGGTTATATACATTTGAGCCATCCTCTTTTCATCCCGGCTTTAAAAGAACTATATTTGTAATACTTAATCTAATTCGATGAAAGTTATCCTTCGTTTGCTGATCTATACCGGCGCGGTGCTGCTGACGGCCTGGCTGCTGCCCGGCGTGCACATCGACAAGTTCGTCACCGCACTGATGGTGGCGATCGCCCTGGCCATCATCAACACCTTTATCCGGCCCATCCTGATCTTCCTGACGATCCCCGTTACGGTGATCACTCTTGGGCTGTTCCTGCTTGTGATCAACGCGTTCATCATTGTGCTGATCGGCAGGATCGTGCCCGGATTTACCGTCGACGGCTTCTGGTGGGCCCTGCTGTTCAGCGTGATCCTGAGCATCATCGCCTCTTTGTTCGGCACCAGTTCCACCACCATTGTCAGAAGGGAAGAGCCATGAAAAGCCGCGCCTTAACCTTTAAGCCCGAATTAGATGGCATCATCGCCCGGTGCCAGTTTTGTTCCGTCGGGATGATCGATGCAGAGGGAAAGCCCTATGTGCTCCCGATGAATTTCGGCTACGACGGGGAATATGTTTATTTCCACGGCGCGCAGAAGGGGAAAAAAGTCGACGCGCTGCTGAAGAATGCGGAAGTCTGCATCAACTTCAGCACGGACCATGAACTCCGGTATGTCAACGAAGAGGTGGCCTGCAGCTGGGGCATGCGGTACCGGAGCGTGAATGTTTACGGCCGGGCGGAATTCATCGAATCGCCGGAGGAGAAGATCCGGTGCCTGAATGTAGTCATGAAACAATACTCGCCGCGGGAGTTTGATTACAGCGGACCGGCGGTGCGGGATGTGATGGTGATGCGGGTAAAGATTGACAGGATGGAAGGAAGGGCGTATGGGTACTAATGTTTAGTGTTTAATGTTTAATGTTTAATGTTTAATGTTTAATGTTTAATTATTAGTGCTTAATTATTAATGCTTAATTATTAAGGTTTAGTGATTGATGTTGGGGGGGGTATTTTTATTGTGAGGATGAAAACGGCGGCGCCGAGGGCGGAACCCCAGAGGGCGCCGGCGAGGATGTCGCCGGGGTAGTGCACGCCCAGGTAAACCCGGCTGTAGGATAGCAAGGCGGCCCAGAGCAGGATGGCCGGGGTGAAAAACCGGATCTTCTTTCCCAGAACCAGCGCCAGGTAGGCTGCGATCCCGAAGGAATTCGCCGCGTGCGAGGAAATAAAACCATACGGACCGCCGCATTTTCCATTGACCAGGTGGACGAGGCCGGCCAGTTCCGGCTCGTGGCAGGGCCTGGGGCGGAGAAAAACGAATTTAAACAGGTTCACCGAAGTCTGGTCGGTGAATACGACAACGAGGCCGGCCATGGCCAGGAAAATCCAGCTTTTACGCCCGTAATGCCTGATGACCAGGTAGGCCAGGAACACATACAACGGGATCCAGATCCATTTGTCGGAAACCCAGAACATGACCGTGTCGAAAAACGCGTTGTGGGCGCCATTGACAGCGAGGAAGACGCTGGTATCAATATTATTCAGGGTTTCGAGCATGATCAGTCGAATGAATGGCTGCGGTTCAGTTCTTTCCAGATCATGTCCTTCAGTTTCATGATGCCGTCGCCGGTTATTGACGAAATAAACACGTAAGGCACGGGCGGCAGTTCGCGGCGCATTTCCTCCTTCATCTGTTCGTCGATCATATCGGTTTTGGTCAGGGCCAGCAGGCGGGGCTTGTCAAGGAGTTCGGGGTTATACTGCTTCAATTCATTGAGCAGGATCTCAAATTCTTTCCTGATATCGTCCGCATCGACCGGGATCATGAACAACAGCAGTGAATTTCGTTCGATATGACGCAGGAAGCGAAGTCCCAGGCCGCGGCCTTCGTGTGCGCCTTCTATGATCCCGGGGATATCGGCCATGATAAACGAGGTCCCGTCGCGATAAGAAACAATTCCAAGGTTTGGTGTAAGCGTCGTGAACGGATAATCGGCGATTTCGGGTTTGGCGGCACTGACGACGGACAGCAGGGTGGATTTCCCGGCGTTGGGAAAGCCCACCAGTCCGACGTCGGCCAGCAGTTTCAGTTCCAGGATGATCCAGGCTTCCTGTGCCGGTTCGCCGGGCTGGGCAAAGCGCGGGGTCTGGTTGGTGGCCGATTTGAAATGGTCGTTGCCGAGGCCGCCCCTGCCGCCGGGCAGCAGGATTCGGGTTTCGTCGTGTTCGGTGATCTCAAACAGCGTTTCCCCGGTTTCATCCAACCGGGCCACGGTGCCCAGGGGCACCTCGATGATCTTGTCGTCCCCGCTGGCGCCGGTGCTGAGCGACGGCCCTCCTGGCTCGCCGTTACCGGCCTTGATGTGTTTGGTGTATTTCAGATGGAGCAGGGTCCAGAGTTGTCGGTTTCCTTTCAGGATGATGTGGCCGCCGCGCCCCCCGTCGCCCCCATCGGGGCCGCCCTTTGGGATGTACTTCGCCCGGTGCAGGTGCGCCGAGCCCGCACCGCCCTTGCCGCTGCGGCAGTGGATCTTGACATAATCGACGAAATTGGGGACAGACATGGTTGAACTGTTTAATGAAGGGCAAAGATAATCAGAATCCCGGTCAACCTGAAATCAGGCCACCCTGTGCTCCTTATCAGATCTGTATTCAAAAAGTGATCGAAATCATCATTTTTTTAACACATAGCTTAATATTTCGAAAGGTTATTTCGTAACTTTATACTCATATTTCTTTCCCGGGTTCTCTCAAAATTCTTCCAGTTTCTCGTTTTTGATTTTGTTGATTTTGTAATAATCATGTAATGATTTTTTAAGTCTTCATATGAACTTTAATCCTAAAATCATGAAAAAACTGCTTCTTTTTACTTTTGCCCTGGCAGCTTTCCAGCTATCCTTCGGGCAGTTATCCGGCGTCAAAACGATTCCGGGCGACTATGCGACCGTTGAGGCCGCCATCACCGCGCTCAACGCCCAGGGCGTGGGTGCCGGCGGAGTCACGTTTAACATTGCCTCCGGCTACACTGAGCTCATCACGGCGCCCTTATCAGTGACCGCCACAGGTACGGCCGCCAATCCCATCATCTTCCAGAAAAGCGGGGCGGGCGCTCTTCCGCTGATCACCGCTTATGCCGGAGCCAACGCGCCCAACTCGGCCGTGCAGGACGGGATCTGGAACCTGGCCGGTTCGGATTACGTAACCATCGATGGTATCGAGCTGGTCGATCCCAATGCCAGCGGCAATGCCATGATGGAGTACGGGTTTGCCTTCTTCAAGGCCGACGCCGACAATGGCTGCCAGTACAACACCATCAAGAACTGCGTGGTGACGCTCAACAGGCAGAACTTCGCATCCGGAAGCGGCCCTTCAGTGGAAGGTTCCAAGGCGATCAATGTGATCAACGCGACCGCCGCCGCGCAAACCACAGCACTGACCCCAACCTCGGCAAATGGAACCAACTCTTTCAACATGTTTTATTCCAACACTTTGCAGAACTGTAACTATGGTATTGTGATCAACGGGTATGCCGCAGCCACACCGTTCACGCTGGGCGACACCGGCAATGATATCGGGGGATCCTCACCCACCACCGGCAACACCATTCTTAATTTCGGGGGTGGAACCGGGTCCACCAACCCTTCTGCCGGAATCCGGGTAAACAATGTCTGGGATGTGAACATCTCTTACAACACCATCAACAACAACAACGGGGCAGGTGTTAACCATCCCTCCACTCTGCGGGGCATCTATGCGCAGGCCGGTACCAGTGCCAATGCCAGCATTAATTACAATAATATCACGATTAAAGGCGGCGGCACCACCTCGCAGGTGGCGATGATCGAGAATGTCATCGGTTCTACCGCAGCAGGCAATACCGTGAATATCAACAATAATGTCCTGACCGGGGAATATCTTACTGCCACTACCGGGGTGTTTTACGGAATATGGAGTTCAGCATCGGCGGCAACAGTCAACATCAACGACAACACTGTATCCAATACGAATTACAGTGCAGTGTCGCTGGCCGGGTCCGGGGTGAATTACCTGCTCTACAACTCCGGGTCGGCGACGGCAGTGAATGTCACCGATAACACTGTTTCCAATCATTTCCGGACCGGCACTACGGGCGGAACGACCATTGGCATTTATGTTTCCAGCGGAACTACCCAGACCGTAAGCAACAATTCGGTGTCTAACCTTAGTATTGACGGCACAGGATCGACGAGCACGCTTTACGGGATCCAGACTTCGGGGACCACTGTCGTGGCTAACAACAACATTATAGAGAACCTAAGCTGCATCAAGACCACCGGGACCAGTGCCTTATACGGAATGTACAATATCAGTTCCCCGACGAATGAAAATTACAACGACAACGTTATCAGGAACCTGACCCACAACGGCACCGGAACCGTATACGGCTTGTATGCCTTCACTACCACCGGCACACGCACGGTCAGCTTAAACCAGATATACAACATTACCGGCGCGGGGACTACAATTGCCGGGATCAATATGGCGAGCAGTTCCCCGAACATCTTCAAGAACAAGATCTGGAACATTCAGAGCACTTCTACGGGCGCGCCCACCGTATCTGGTATCCTCCAGGGCAGCCTGGGAACATCAGGTGTTGCCAGCATTTACAACAACCTGATCGGCGACCTCAGGGCCCCGGCCGCCAGTTCCACGGGTCCCACCGCCCCATCGGTCCGGGGGATCAATGTGACCACCACCAGCACGACTACTGCGATCAATATTTCATTTAACTCTGTTTACCTCAGCGCCAGCAGTACCGGAGCGAACTTTGCCACTGCAGGATTGTATGTCACTACCTCCACGACTGCAACCACGGCTGCGCTCACGCTGAAAAACAACGTCATCGTCAACAAATCCACCCCGGCGGGAACCGGTTACACTGTGGCCTATCAGCGTTCCAGCACATCGCTTACCAACTTCGCGTCAGCCTCCAACAACAACCTTTACTATGCAGGTACGCCCGGTGCCACACGTCTCGTTTTTTACGACGGAACCAACCTGGCGCAGGGTATTGGTGATTATAAGGCCCTGGTGGCGCCTGCTGAGGGTTCCTCCTTTACCGAAGATCCCAATTTCAAGAGCCTGACCGGCACAAGTGCAGATTTCCTGCACATCAATGAAGCCATAGCCACGCAGATCGAAAGCGGCGGGACGCCCGTTGCCGGTATCACTGACGACTTCGACGGCCAGGCACGCAACGGCAGCACTCCCGATGTCGGAGCGGACGAATTTACGGGCATTCCGATCGACCTGACGCCCCCGAATATTGTATACACCCCGCTGAGCAACACTTCCGGCACAGGAGCACGCACCCTGACAGCCACCATCACTGATGCTTCAGGGGTACCGACCGTTGGAACAGGGCTTCCGATGCTCTACTGGAAGATCAACGCCGGCGCCTATACCGGGGTACAGGCGGCATATCTCGGCGGTAACGATTACAGCTTTACCTTTGGTACAGGGGTTGTTTTGAATGATGAGGTTTCCTATTACATCGTTGCACAGGATAATGTCGCCCCCACGCCCAATATCGGGGCCAATCCTTCGGGAGGCGCTGCCGGATTTACGGCAAATCCACCGGCCTGCAGTACACCGCCCACCACGCCCGCCAGTTATGTGATCGTCGGGACCCTTTCGGGAACCTATGCGGTTGGCGCCGGCCAGACCTATCCTACCCTTACCGCCGCAATAGCCGATCTCAACCTGAAGGATGTGATCGGGCCCGTGACGTTTGAGTTGTGGGATGCCAGCTACTCGGCCGGAGAAACCTTCCCGCTGATCGTAATTCCGTACCTGGGCGAAGATCCGTCGAGGCCAGTCACCATCAAGCCCAAAGCCGGCGTAACCGCCACAGTCACCGGAAGTTCCACAACCGGCATAATTGTACTGTATGGTGTTGATTACCTTACTATTGACGGATCGAACAGCGGCGGCGATGATAAAAGCCTGACCTGGGAGAATACCAGTACCACTTCCAGTTCCTACACCATAGGCGTCTTTAACAGTGGAGGCAATCCTGCCAGCAATTGCACCATTAAGAATTGCACTATAAAGGCAACTCCGCAGGTGACCAACAGCACATATGCCATTATTTTAAATGCATCCGGCGGCGGATATGACAATATTGTGATCCACAACAATACCATCAGCCACGCCCGGTACGGGATCCAGTTCGCCGGTGTCGCCGGCTCTGTGGCCACCAACGGACAGGTCACCAACAACATCATCGGTTCCTCTGTCGACGCGGAAGCCATCCAGTACCGGGGCATTGTTGTGAGTTATGCCGACAATACGCTGATCAGGGACAACGAAATCATGGGGGCTCCGCTGGGCAATGCGAATTACTCCCAGGCCGGAATCTACATGATAACCGGATCTACCAACACGAAAATACACAGCAACAACATCCACGACTGGTATTACACCGGGACCGGCGGCTGGGGGCAATACGGCATTTATATTTCAGCCGATGCCACGACAGTCACCGAGATCATCAATAATTCCATTTACAATATCAAAGCCGACGGATATTCCGCCAGCGTCAGTTCTCTCAACCCGCATGGAATTTATATCGGGGCCGGCGGGAATATGAAGATCTATCACAACACCATCAACCTGGAAGGCAATGTGCTCTCGTCTTCATACAGCAGCTGGACAGGCTGTATCACAGCGCTGAGCAGTGTCACTTTGCTGGATATCCGCGACAACATCCTGAAGAATTCTCTTCAGCCCATTTCGGGTTCAATGGCACATAAAACATACGCTGTTTTAACTGCCGGCACCAATACACAATTCACGGATATCGATTACAACAACTATTATGTTGATGGAATCAGTCCGTTTATCGGTTACATGGGTTCAGACAAGCTGACGCTGGCCGACTGGCAGGCTGCCACAGGAAAGGATATCTACTCGAAGAACATCAATCCATCCTTTGCAAGCCCCTCCGACCTGCACCCGACCAATACCGCGCTGGATAACCTGGGATATTACCTGGCCACCGTTCCCAAAGACCAGGCTGGTATCACACGGACCAACCCACCTGACATGGGCGCACTGGAATTTGGTAATAACCCGCAGATTACCACAACAGCTGCCAGTAATATTACATGCGAAAGCGCAGTAATAAACGGAACGGTCATGGCCAACGGCAATACTGTTAACACCTACTTCGACTACGGTCTGACCAATGCATACGGCAGCACCATCGCCGGTACGCCAGCGCAGGTGACGGGCAACACGCCTGTAAATGTCACGGCCAGTATTGCCAGTCTTGATCCTGCAACGACGTATCATTTCAGGATCCGCGTGATCACGGCCGACAATGTGACTTCTTATGGCGGGGACATGATGTTCATGACCGACGCAACCGCCGCGCCAACTGCAGTAACCAACAACGCCAGCAATATCGGCACGAATTCTGCCACCATGAACGGAACAGTCAATGCCAATTGCGAGACTGCAACCGTATCATTTGAATATGGCACCTCTCCTGCCTACGGCACAATGGTCACAGCGGCAGAAAGCCCGATCTCGGGAGGCGTCCTGACCCCCGTGAGCTTTGATCTTACCGGCCTGCTGACCGGCCAGGTCTATCATTACCGCGTTGTGGCCACAAGCACGGCAGGAACGACCTACGGCGCAGATGCGACCTTCACCACCGGTGCTAACCCGCCCACTGTTGTGACCAACCCGGCGTCGGGGATCGGTAACTTCACCGCTACCCTCAACGGCACGGTCAATGCCAACAACCAGCTCACGACGGTCTGGTTCGAATGGGGCCTGACCAACGGTTACGGCAGCACCGCCCCCGGTGTTCCGGCCAGCGTCTCGGGAGATGTCACAACACCGGTCCTGGCTAACCTTTCCGGCCTGAGCTACAATACCTCCTATCATTTCCGCTGCGTCGCTCAGAATCCAGCCGGGACAACCTACGGCCAGGACATGATGTTTACTACAGCATGCCCGATCCCGGAAACGGCAGGAGCCATTACCGGACCCACCGCCTTGTGCCAGTCCACACCCGGACAGGTATATACGGTGGCGCCGATCACCTATGCCACCGGATATGCATGGACTGTTCCCACAGGAGCAACCATCGTGGCCGGGGCGAACACCAATTCCATCACGGTTGACTTCGGCGCTCAGGCCGTTTCAGGAAATGTATCTGTATATGGCACCAGTGTCTGCGGCAACGGCGCTGCAAGCAACCTGGCAGTCACCGTGAACCCTCTGCCGGTGCCGTCTATAACAGGCGCCACCATTGGCTGTATCGGTTCCAGCTATACCTATACCACTGAATCGGGTATGACCGGATATGCCTGGACCGTCTCGGCAGGCGGACAGATCACTGCCGGAGCCGGAACGGCTTCCGTTACCGTACAGTGGAACAGCCTCGGCTCCCAGAGCATCAGCGTGACGTATACCAGCGCCGCCGGCTGCCCCGCCGCCGCGCCCGCCGTGATGCCCGTCCAGGTCAGCGGGCTGCCTTCGCCGACCATCTCCGGATCGAATATGATGTGCGCCAACTCCGGCCTGTTCGTCTACACCACCGAGCAGGGATTCAGCGACTATTCCTGGACCGTCTCCACCGGCGGCACCATCGTCTCCGGCCAGGGAACCTACCAGATCGAAGTCAACTGGACCACCCCGGGCAGCAAGACCGTCACGGTCAATTATGACAACGCTTCCGGATGCCCCGCCGCAACACCGGCCAGCTTCGCCGTCACCGTCATGGGCGTGCCCGTGGCACCCGGCGCCATCACCGGCGTTGACGAACTCTGCATGGGCCAAAACGCCAGCTACAGCGTGGCGCCCGTCGCCGGAGCCCTCTCCTACGACTGGACCGTGCCCGCCGGCGCCACCATCTTCGAAGGCGAAGGAACACCCGCCATCAAGGTCTTCTTCGGACCCGGCGCCAGCTCCGGCAACATCACCGTGGCCGCAGTCAACAACTGCGGTAACGGACCGGCCTCGCCCGCCTTCTTCGTCACCGTCAACCCCATCCCGCCCGCACCGGTCGTGACCGTCGACGGCGACTACCTGCTCACCAGCAGCGCACCCGACGGAAACCAGTGGTACTTCAACGGTAACCCCATCGAAGGCGCCACCGGGCAGACCCACCAGGCCGAAGAGGAAGGCTTCTACTGGACCATCGTCACCCTCAACGGTTGCTCCTCACAGGAATCCAACCACGTGGAGGTCATCTTCGTGGGGATCGACGAACTGCCCGGCACCAGCCTGAATATCTTCCCCATACCCAACAGCGGGAAGTTCACCGTGGCCTTTGTCAATAAGACAGAAACCACCTACCAGGCCGAAGTGGTGAACCACCTTGGTATCCGCATCTACGAAAAGGCCGACGTGGTCATCAGCGGACAGGGCCGGCTCGACATCGACCTGGGCAACGTGCCCAAAGGCATCTACACCCTGACCATCCGCACCGGCCAGAGCCAGGTCATGCGGAAGATCATCGTCACCCGGTAACCGAAATCATGCTTCAAAGCAAAGGGCGCTTCCCGAATCGGGAGCGCCCTTTTTTCATTCATTTCTTGTTTCAAATTCTGAATCAGCCGACATTAATCATCCGCTAACTAGTAATTCCATTAAAATTTAACATTTCATTTTGACTTTAATTAGTCAATAATTCATATTTTTAGCAGGACAAATTATCTATGACTATTTTAAATATTGATAATTAAATATTTACACCTCAATAAATTCTAAAATTAACTTAAATCTATCAAGCATGAAAAGATTTCTACTATTGATTTCATGTGTAATTGCCGTCCAGATTGTCTTTGGGCAGCTTACCGGTACCAAGACCATTCCCGGCGATTACGCAACGATCGAGGCGGCCATCACCGCCTTGAACGCCCAGGGCGCCGGCTCGGGCGGAGTTACATTCAGCGTCGCAGCCGGCCATACGGAGACATTCTCCGTTCCAACCGCAGGTCTGATCACCACCACGACCGGTTCGTCGACCAGCCCCATCTTCTTCCAGAAAAGCGGCGCGGGCGCCAACCCGCTGATCACGGCGGCCACGCCCGGCAGCGGTACCATGGACTATGTCATCTGCCTCTCCGGAGCCGATTACGTCACGTTCGACGGGATCGACATCCAGGAAAATGCGGCCAACACCACCAGCGCGATGCAAATGGAATGGGCCTTCGCCATCCTCAAAGCATCCGAAACCAACGGCTCGCAGAACAATGTGATCAAAAACTCTTCCATCTCCCTGAACCCGGCCAATACCAGCTCCCGGGCGATTTACTCCAACAACCACACTACAGCTTCGACCACACAGCTGGTCATTACTGACATTGCAGGTACCAATTCATACAATAGATTCTTCAGCCTGAATGTCAGCAACTGCTATCATGCATTCTATATTTACGGGCGGGCTGACGCCGCTCCGTACGATTTTTACGATCAGAACAACGAACTGGGCGTCGAAGGGACCAACGTGGTGAACGGCCTGGGCAACAGCGGCGGAACCACCGCCTGCTACGGCCTCTATTGTTATTACCAGAATAACATCAAGATCGCCAATAATAACTTCACCGGCACCGCCGACCTGGGCTCTGCCTCGCTGTACAATATGTACCTGATGACCAGTACCAATGCCAATGTCGAGGTATACAACAATACCATCAGCATGACCTATAACGGGACCGGCTCATTTTACGGGATCTACAATTCCGGCATGGGTTCGTCAGGCACAACAAACACCGTAAATTATAACAACAACAGCGTCATCAACAATCAACTTCCCAATCACACCAGCGGTACCGTATACCTGATGTATATTTCCACGGGCGGAGTAACGGCCTATTTCCACAACAATACCGTTTCAGGAAATGAAATTGGTTCAGGGACGTCGACTTCCACCGGATCGATCTACTACTGCTATTTCTCCAGCTCGCCAAGCACCGCCGGCACAACGCAGGTTTACAACAACACCGTAACCAACAACTCCAGGCGGCAAAGCGTGGTCGGCGGCGGGGCCAATTACTTATTCTATGTCCCCGGAAGCGGAACGATTCTGGAGTGCCACGATAATATTGTGGACAACATCAACATTGCCTCCTCGGGTACGACTTACGGATTGTATGTCACCAATTCAGCCGTGACCAAAAACATTTACGGCAACACCGTGAAGAATCTGTTTAACGGAAACGGAACCTTGTATAGCACTTATCTTTCAGGCGGCACCACCGTTAATTTTTACGGCAATGAAATTAAGAACGCGAACAAGGTTTCCGCAACCGGAACACTTTATGGCATCTATGTTTCGACGGGAACGAATGTTTATCTCTACAACAACTTTATTTCCGAATTATATGCGCCTGCTTCCACGCTGGCCACCTCTATCTACGGCATCTATTTCTCCGGAGGTACATCACATGGGGCTTACAACAACACGATTTACCTGGATGCGAGCTCCAGCAGCGATGACTTCGGAACGATTGGTCTTTATGCCTCCACCACCCCGATTCTGGAACTGAAGAACAACATCATTGTCAATGTTTCCACCCCCGGGGTCAACGGCACGACCATTGCCTACCGCCGCAGTTCCACCACCATAGGGACCTATGCGACGACATCGAATAACAATAACTTCTATGCAGGCACCCCGGGCCCCAGCAGGCTGATCTACTCCGACGGCACCAACAATGCCGAGACCCTGATGGATTACAAGGCGCTCGTATCGCCCGCTGACGCCGCTTCCGTCGCCGTGAACCCTGCCTTCCAGAACAAGACCGCGGCCCCTTACAATCTGCACATGCGGACCAATGTCCCATCCCAGCTGGAAAGCGGCGGGATCACCGTGTCAACGCCTGTGGACATTCTGACTGACTTTGACGGAGATGCCCGTTATCCCAATGCAGGATATCCTGTCAATGCCTCCTTCCCGCCTACCGCCCCGGATATCGGCGCGGATGAATTCGGAGGCCTGGGCTCCGACCTGACGGCGCCCTCCATTCAGTTTACGCAACTTCCCAATACTGCATCACTCACCCAAAGAACATTGGTGACCACCATTACCGATGCTTCCGGAGTGCCCACGGCCGGGTCCGGTTTACCCATGCTCTACTGGAAGATCAATAACGGGGCATATACCGCTGTTCAAGCCACCTACCTCGGCACCGACCAGTATTCCTTCACCCTGGGCGCCGGGGTTGCCGTGGGAGATGTGGTTTCCTATTACCTGGTGGCACAGGACGAAGCCGATCCTTTGAATATCGGCGCAATGCCCGCCGCGGGCGCCAGCGGTTATACCAGCAACCCGCCGGCCTGCTCAACCCCGCCTGACCCGCCGCTGACGTACACCATCCTGCTGCCCCTCTGCGGTACATTCCAGGTGGGTACCGGCGGCGACTATGCCACGCTCACCGCAGCCATAGCCGACCTGGTCAATTACGAAGTGACCTGCCCGGTCGTGTTTGAGCTGACGGATGCCACCTACGACGCCGAAACCGTGCCCATTGTCCTGTTGCCCGTCGCCGGGGCCAGCAGCGCCAACACCATCACCATCCGGCCGGCCAGCGGCGCATCACCCACAATCACCGGGTCCGGGACTTCCATCATTAAGTTTGAAGGCGGACAATACTATGTCTTCGACGGCTCGAATGTGCCCGGCGGCACCACCCGGAACCTGACGATCGAAAACACGGCCACCTCCACTTCCACGGCCACCATCTGGATCTCAAGCCTGGGCGTGGAACAGGGGTCCTCCAACAATACCATCAAAAACTGCCACATCAAGGGCGGCAGCAATACCGTAACATCCCAGATCGGCATCTTCGTCGGCGGAACCTCGATCAGCACCAGTGGCACCGGTGCGGACAACGACGGGATCACCATTGAAAACAACCGGATCTCCAGGGCTTATTACGGCCTGATCGCCCATGGTCTGCCGGCGGTCGGGGAATTGGATAACCTGGTCGTAAAAAACAACACCATCGGCGCCGACGTCGATACCGATTACATCACCGGGTACGGAATGCGGTTCCAGAGCATCAACGGCGCCGTCGTCAGCGACAACGAGATCTATAATATGATCTACAACGGCAGCAAGTATGGTTTGTACACCGGAACCACCATTGCCAATTCGCTCTTCCACAACAACCATATCCATGCTATGGGCCAGACCAATACTACGGCAAGCTACTATTGCATCGCCATGTATTTCGCTACAACGACAGGCACCGTTAATAACCAGGTATCTAATAACCTGATCTATGACCTGGATATGTACGGCAGCACGTCGAACTTCTATGGCCCCATCGGGATCCGTATCGTCGGCGGCAACGGGTACAAAGTGTGGCACAACACCATCAGCCTGACCGGTGCGTTCGGAAGCACCACCGCCGGTGTTTATTCTCACTGCCTGTTCATTTCGACGGCAACCAGCAATATTGACGTTCGCAACAACATCTTCTCCAACACGCGTACAGGGGTTGATCCGAGAGCATATACGGTTTATACACCCTCGACGACCACTTTTGCTGCCATCGACTACAATGATTATTATACCACCGGAAGCGCTTTCGGGTATTACGGAGCCGAGGTAGCCGATTTCACTGCATGGAAAGCAGCCACAGGACAGGATTTCAACTCGGAAAACATGAACCCGAATTTCGTTTCACCGACCAACCCGCTGCCAACGAACACCATGCTGAACAACCAGGGCGTTTACCTGCCGGATGTGCCCAAGGACTTTACCGGCCAGAACCGCACCAGTCCTCCGGATATGGGCGCTTACGAATTCGGGAACGATCCTGACCTCATGACCATGCCGGCCACCAGCGTGACCCCCGTTTCGGCCACATTGAACGCTTCGGTGAACCCGGTTGGCCAGAACGTGTCCACCTACTTCGATTACGGATTTGATACCAATTACGGTAATAGCGTTGCCGGGGTACCTTCATCGGTTACCGGAAACAGCCCGACAGCCTATTCGGCCGACCTGGCCGGGCTGACTACCTCCGCGGTATACCACTTCCGTGCACGTGTCATCGGTGCGGGCGGTCTGATCATCTATGGCGACGACATGACCTTCGAAACGGTTCCCCCGCCAACGGTGACCACCCAGGCGGCTACCGGGATCACTTCGACCGGGGCAACGCTCAACGGGCTGGTCAACGCCAACAACTCCAATACCATGGTCTACTTCGAATACGGCCCGACCGACAGCTACGGAACGGTCGTGCCAGCGGTACCGGCACAGGTCAGCGGCAGCACCGATGTCGCCGTCACCGTCGACCTTTCCGGCCTGGAAATCTTCTCGACGTATCACTACCGCGTCTATGCCACCAACAGCGGCGGAACCTCATACGGCAGCGATATGACCTTTACCACACTGGGTGAACTGCCGGTGGTGGTGACCAACCCGGCCAGCAACGTGCTCATCAGCACGGCACAACTGAACGGAACGGTAACAGCCAACAACCAGGAAACCACGGTCACCTTCGAATGGGGTCTTACTCCTGCGTATGGCAATGTTGCCAATGCCACACCGCTGACGGTCAACGGCATGAGCCCAACCGCAGTCAGTGCCCAGATAGCGGGCCTGCTGGACAATACCGAATACCATTTCCGTTGCGTCGGTACCAACGCCGAGGGGACCACTTATGGCGCCGACCAGATGTTCAACACTTACTGCCCGCCGCCGGCGGCCGCAGGGCCCATTACCGGCCCGCAGAATATCTGCAAGCCCAGCGCGGGCAATGTGTATACCGTTGCTCCCATCCAGGATGCAACAACCTATGTGTGGACCGTTCCCGCAGGAGCGACCATCACCGCCGGTGCAGGCACTAACAGCATCACGGTCAGTTTTGATGAAACGTCGGTTTCTGGCGACATTACGGTTTACGGCTCCAGCAATTGCGGCAATGGCGCCCAAAGCAGCCTGGCCGTCGCCGTGAACCCGCTGCCGGTGCCCACCATCACCGGCGCCGACCCGGCCTGCCTGGGGTCCATCTACACCTACAGCACCGAAGCCGGAATGTCATCGTATGTCTGGACCGTATCTGCCGGAGGCCAGATCATTGCCGGCGCAGGAACCGCCACGGTCGACGTGCAGTGGAACAGCACGGGCGCCCAGTCGCTCAGCGTGACGTACACCAGCGCCGCCGGCTGCCCCGCCGCCGCGCCCGCCGTGATGCCCGTCCAGGTCAGCGGGCTGCCTTCGCCGACCATCTCCGGATCGAATATGATGTGCGCCAACTCCGGCCTGTTCGTCTACACCACCGAGCAGGGATTCAGCGACTATTCCTGGACCGTCTCCACCGGCGGCACCATCGTCTCCGGCCAGGGAACCTACCAGATCGAAGTCAACTGGACCACCCCGGGCAGCAAGACCGTCACGGTCAATTATGACAACGCTTCCGGATGCCCCGCCGCAACACCGGCCAGCTTCGCCGTCACCGTCATGGGCGTGCCCGTGGCACCCGGCGCCATCACCGGCGTTGACGAACTCTGCATGGGCCAAAACGCCAGCTACAGCGTGGCGCCCGTCGCCGGAGCCCTCTCCTACGACTGGACCGTGCCCGCCGGCGCCACCATCTTCGAAGGCGAAGGAACACCCGCCATCAAGGTCTTCTTCGGACCCGGCGCCAGCTCCGGCAACATCACCGTGGCCGCAGTCAACAACTGCGGTAACGGACCGGCCTCGCCCGCCTTCTTCGTCACCGTCAACCCCATCCCGCCCGCACCGGTCGTGACCGTCGACGGCGACTACCTGCTCACCAGCAGCGCACCCGACGGAAACCAGTGGTACTTCAACGGTAACCCCATCGAAGGCGCCACCGGGCAGACCCACCAGGCCGAAGAGGAAGGCTTCTACTGGACCATCGTCACCCTCAACGGTTGCTCCTCACAGGAATCCAACCACGTGGAGGTCATCTTCGTGGGGATCGACGAACTGCCCGGCACCAGCCTGAATATCTTCCCCATACCCAACAGCGGGAAGTTCACCGTGGCCTTTGTCAATAAGACAGAAACCACCTACCAGGCCGAAGTGGTGAACCACCTTGGTATCCGCATCTACGAAAAGGCCGACGTGGTCATCAGCGGACAGGGCCGGCTCGACATCGACCTGGGCAACGTGCCCAAAGGCATCTACACCCTGACCATCCGCACCGGCCAGAGCCAGGTCATGCGGAAGATCATCGTCACCCGGTAACCGAAATCATGCTTCAAAGCAAAGGGCGCTTCCCGAATCGGGAGCGCCCTTTTTTATTATTTACCAACGGGTGAACCCGTTGACGTCTCAATAGTTCATACTTTGCTCTACTACGTTCGGGCTAGATGATCTTGTAAATATCCGCGTAATTCCTTCCATAACCATCATAATCGAGCCCGTATCCCACGATGAATTCGTTGGGGATCTCCAGGCCAAGGTAATCGATCCGGAAGTTTTCACGAAAAGCGGAAGGCTTGAACAACAACGCAGCCAGGTATACCCTGGCGGCGCCCAGGTATTCCAGTTTGTTCATCAGGAATTGCATGGTGGTGCCCGTGTCGATGATATCCTCGAGGATAACAACCGTCCGCCCCTTCAGTTTTTCGTTTAAACCAATCAGTTCTTTCACTGAAGAAGTGGACTGGGTGCCGGAATAAGAAGCCAGTTTGACGAAACTGATCTCGCTCTCGATGGTGATCTTCCGGTACAGATCGGCGGCGAAAATGAACGCGCCGTTCAGGACTACGAGGAACACCGGTTTTGTCCCGTCGAGGTCGCGGTTGATCTCCCCGGCGATCCGGTCTATGGCCGCCTCCAGATCCGAAGCGGGAATGGAAAGGCGGAAGTCTTTATCCTTAACTGATACAGTTTTCATTCGGTTTGGCTTTTGGGAACGCTGAACAGCCAAAATTAAGGAAAAGAGTTAAATTTGCCGACATAGCCTGAAACTAATCCTCAGGGCTTAGGGCTTAGAGCTCAGAGCTTAGGGCTTAGAGCTTGGAGCTTAGAGCTTAGAATACTGAAAATTGAACTTAAACCTTAAACCTCAAACCTTAACACTGAAAAAAGCATGGTTCCACTCGTAAGCATCATTATGGGTTCCACTTCCGATCTTCCGGTCATGGAAGAGGCGGCCAAAGTATTGAACGAATTGCATATACCTTTTGAAATCAACGCCCTGTCGGCACACCGCACGCCGGACAAAGTAGAAGAGTTCGCCAGGTCGGCGGCCTACCGGGGCGTGAAGGTGATCATAGCAGGAGCGGGCATGGCGGCCCACCTGCCGGGCGTAATCGCCGCAATGACCCCGCTCCCGGTCATCGGTGTGCCGATCAAAGCGTCGCTCGACGGGCTCGACTCACTGCTGGCCATCGTCCAGATGCCCCCGGGGATCCCGGTGGCCACCGTGGCCATCAACGGCGCCCGCAACGCCGGAATCCTCGCCGCACAGATCATCGCCACAGGCGACAAAGATCTGATGGAAAAGATGATAAGGTTCAAGGACGAACTGAAGGAGAAGATCATTAAGGCCAACGAAGAACTGGCTAAGGTGAAGTTTGAGTACAAGGTGTAGCTGCAGGCTCAGATCTTCCGCGCCACCATCAGCCCGTCCCTTACAGCCAGCAGGACATTTTCCACCCGCTGATCCGCCTAAATCATTTCATTGAACCGGATGATGCCCCGGGTTTCCGGGTCGTTCGCATCAGGCCCTTCGAGTACTTTTCCGTCCCATAAGGTGTTGTCGGCCAGGATGAAGCCTCCGTGCCTGACTTTTTCAAAAATCGATTCATAATAATCGACATACTGCTCCTTGGCCGCGTCGATGAACACCAGGTCAAAGATCTCATTGAGCCCGGGAATGATCGACAGGGCATCACCGGAATGCAGTATGATCCGGCCGGGGATGCCCGACCTGGCGAAGAACTCCTGCGCGATGGCGGCATAGACAGGATCGGCCTCGATGGTGTGGATAATGCCTCCGGGAGCAAGCCCTTCCGAAAGGCACAGGGCGGAATAACCGGTAAAGGTCCCGATCTCCAGGATCCGGGCGGGGCGTACCATGTGGCTGATCAGTGATAACAACCGGCCCTGAACCGGACCCGACATCATCCTGGGGTAAGGGGTGTGCAGAAAGGTTTTGCGGTGCAATTCCCGCAGCAAAGGCGGCTCCGGGGAAGTATGCACCAGAATATACTCTTCTATGTCTTTCGGGATCATCATGCTTTGTTCTGGAATACCAGGGTGCTGATCCTTGCCGGATCGAAGATTTCCCTGGCGGTTTCAACGAGCTGGCCGGCGGTGATGGAATCGACTTTCTGCCGGATCTCCTCCGGGCTGTCGAGCCGGTCGTCGTGCAAATACGCCTTGCCTGCCGCGGTGAGATAATTCAGGTTCGATTCGTTGGCGATCTCGATCTGTCCGAACAGCTGCCGGCGGGCCTGCGAAATCTGCTTCTGGCTCAGTGCATCGGTCATCAAACGGTCCATCTCTTTGCGGATCAGCCGGAGCGACCGCTGCAGGTTTCCGTTATCGGTGCCCAGGTAAATGCTGAAGATCCCGGTATCCGTGTACGGAAGGTAGGCCGATTCCACTGCGTAGGCATATCCGTGGCGCTCCCTGACGGCCAGGTTGAGCCGGGAATTCATGGCCGGGCCGCCCAGGATGTTGTTGAGCAGGAACAGGGGATACCGGCGGGGGTCCCGGCGGTCGTAGGCCACGTTGGCCAGCATGCAATGTGTCTGGAAGGTGTTCTTTTGAAGATCGAGGAAAAAAGGCTGGTATCCCGGAAAAGGGATACGCCGGGCCGCAGCCTGCCCGCCGGCCACGCCCTCGAAATACCGTTCTGCAAGGCGTTTGACCCGGTTGAACGGAAGGTTTCCGGAGGTAGCCAGCACCATATTCCCGCCGCGGTAAAACCGCCCGATAAAATCAAGCACCTCCGTGCGGGTGAATTTCAATATATGCTCCGGATTGCCCAGGATGTTGCGGCCCATGGCATGCCCTCGGTACACATTTTCCTCGAGCATATCGTAGATCTCCTCAGAAGGGCTGTCTTTGTAAGCGTTGATCTCTTCCAGGATGACATCCTTCTCTTTCTTCAGCTCTTTCTCAGGGAAGGTCGGGTTCGTGATGATATCGGCGAGGAGCTCGAAAGCCCGGGCAAAATGCTCATCAAGCACCGTGGCGAAAATGCAGGTCTCCTCCTTGGTGGTGAAGGCGTTCAGGTCGCCGCCCACATTTTCCAGCCGGGTGAGCACATGATAGGCTTTTCTCTTTTTCGTACCCTTAAAGAGGGTATGTTCGATAAAGTGGGCCAGGCCGCTCTGGTGTTCCGGTTCATCACGGGTTCCGGCATTGATATAGACCGCGACGTGGGCCACGGGGCCCGGCGCCGGGAGATGCAGCAGGCGGATGCCATTGTTCAGCTGTGCGGTTTGAAATTCCATCAAGGCGAAAATGAAGCGCAAAGATAGCTAAGAAAGCTTCAGGGCTGAGGGGAATCCGGGCCGGGATAGATCCAGAACAGCAACTGGTTGTATTGTTCCCCGGCCATTTCCCGCTGGATCACCGGTCCCAGCCCGATCAGCCTTTTTGAGATCTCCAGGCTTCCCGGGATCCAGGTCCATTCTTCCAGGAACCGGATCTTGGTGATCTCGCGCCAAGAAACCGTATGCACGACCATGGTGTCGTATTCCTCATACGGTGGATACTCCCGCATGAGCGTCATGTAGACCGTGTCAGAGCCCATGGCCCGGACCTGTTGCGGGGATAACGGTTTATTGAAATAGTCGTACACCCGTACTTCCCCTTTTTCGGCCGCTTCCATGATCCTTTGCAGGAACGGCTCCCTTCGCGACCCTTCGATGTTGTTGATCCACCAGTCAAGCTGCGGGTCGTTACTGACGATGGGGACGTCATACTGGATTTTGGAGGCCAGCGTTTCGTGCTGTTTGTCCTGTGTGGCGCAGGCTGTCAGCATAAGGCTTATTAAAAAAGCAAGCGTAAGCCGTGGAATAATCCTGATGTTCATACGGGTAGATTTGGAGCGTATAAAGGTAAAGATTATCACGAGATGACATCTCGCAGGCACATTTCAGCCACATATGCGACTTACATTGATATTTTACATGTTGATTAACAATGATTTAAAAAATGCTAAAATCATGCGAGATGTCATCTCATAGCCCATTACCTCCTGACAACCATCCTGTTAGCCATAGACCCGTCGGAAAACAGTACCACCAACTGATAAACCCCCGCCGGAATAGCGCTGGCTTCAATCTGTAAGGAGCCGTGCAAGTACTCTTTTGATGACCATACCCTGGCGCCTGAGGCAGATACCAGCCGCACCTCGCTGACGTCTTTTCCACGCTCCATGGATAAAGAAAGGTGATCCGAGAAGGGATTGGGATAAGCCTTTAAACCCACTGCATCGGCAGTGTTGTCCGTGATGCCCGTCGAAAACTCATCGGCCTGCAGGCTCGAAACGTAGATCACATCGCCGCTGGTGCTTCCGTTGCCGTTGGCGGCATTGAACGCCCCGTAGAAGGTGACCGGGCCGGTGCCGGTTACTGGCGCTGTCCAGTCGAACGACCAGGTTTTGCCGCTTCCCGAAGGGGTCGTCCCACCGGAAGTGTGGGTCACCGCCTTTGCGTTGTTCACCAGTTTCGTCTCTGCGGCGTTGGTGATAACGAAGGTGCCTTTCTTGGCCGAAGCAGCATCTTCGGCGGTTAACTCAAAACCGTAACGCAGAGCCCCGCTGTGGGTCGCCGACGCCGTGATCGTGTATGTCTGGCCCGGAATGTATCCGGTGCCGGGAATATTGGATGTGATCCAGCCGGAAGCCTGCTGGTTTGCGCCGCTATGGCACTGGATGCACGTGGCGCCGCCGTCGCCCGGCGATCCGGTCTTGCCGCCCGGTGATCCCCCCGGAGACAAAACCCAGGATGCAAGCGGAAAAATGGCCGCGGCCAGCACAAAATAAAGTAAACCTCTGCTCTTCATAATCAATGTATTTATGGTTAATGATGCGAATTTCTATCGGCTAAATTATCAGGCCCATTCACCCTTAAAGGTGACTAAAGTTACATCTTCTAATGCATAAATGCAAGTGATCTTATGATTATCTCATTATTATTCAACGCATTGCTTAACTTGCCCAGTAATTTTTTTATTCCGATATTTGAAATGATTTAACATTTATTTAACAGATCGATCCGGAAAAATCATCAGAACCAATGGATCACGACAAACTGCGGATCAGAAAACACCTCCACTTCCTAGGGCCCGAGCTGCTGGATGAAGTGCTCCGGCACTGCCTGATAAAGGATATCCCGGGTCAGACGGAGATCCTTCAGGAGGGACAGTACATCCGGGTCATCCCGGTGGTACTGGATGGCCTGATCAAAGTGTACAGCCGTTATGAGGATAAAGAACTGCTGCTGTATTACATCGAGCCGTTCCAGAGCTGCATCATGTCATTCTCCGCCAGCCTGAAAAACGAACCCAGCCGCATCTTCGCCGTCACGGAAGAAGACACCCGTGCCCTACTGCTTCCGGTCGACCGCGTTTCGGAATGGATCCGGCAATACCCGGGCATCAATACACTCTTCTACCAGCAATACAACATCAGGTACGCGGAGTTACTCGATACCATCAAGTATCTCCTGTACCATAAACTCGACAAGCGGATCATGGATTACCTGATCGAAAAAAGCCGGCTCAAAGGCGAAAAAACGATCAATATCCGCCATAAACAGATCGCTAATGAATTAGGCACAGCACGCGAAGTCATTACCCGCCTGCTGAAAAAGCTGGAAAAAGAAGGAAAGATACGGCAACAGGCCAACGGAATAGAAATTTTGGCTTCCGGTGACTAAGGTCACCTTTTTGAGGCGATGGGGCCATTTAATTTTGTCGCCATATTTTTATCGTAACGTTAAACCTCAAATCTTAAAACAATGAAGAAAAACATGGGTTCCGTCGACAAAGTGGTCCGCCTGCTGCTGGCCGCAATTTTCATCCTCCTCTTCGTTTTCAATGCCGTACCGGTTGTTTTCGGTTACATTCTGCTGGCACTGGCTGCGATTTTCATCCTGACCAGCCTGGTGAATTTCTGCCCGCTGTATGCCATATTTGGCATCAAAACCTGCAAAACGAAATGATTTAAATGTTGCAAGGGGAACCACTGATTGTTCATCGTCAGTAGGGCGTATTATAAGTCTTATTCTTGCCACCAAAACACAAAAACACCAAATCGCATTTACTTCTAATTTAACTAATTACAACCGTTTTGTGTTCCTTAGTGATTTTGTGCTTTTGTGGCTTAAGAATATTTATTCCTTAACAATGCCTGAATGAATTATTGATCCTGGATTTTGAAAATAACGCCCAGGTTTTTGCGCCCGTCAATCTCCACCATCAAAGGCTTTTCGAACCGGATGTGGCGGATGAATTCGTCCTCATAAACGGCAGGTTGCGCCTTGAGGTATTCCAGGTCGTAATATCCGTCGTTCATGTAGGGGTTGACTGTGAAATAGCCCACCCTGAACGAAGTCAGGTTCTGGAAGAAATGCGTCCCCTGGCTGGGGTCGATTCGGTAGTTCTCCAGCCCCGATTCCACGATCACACGCGCCGCTGAGATTTGGGGCCATTTGACCGGGATGCCGAGCCAGGGATCCTGGCTGCCCCAGCGTCCCGGGCCGATCAGGATGTAATTCTTATTCTGCTGCCGGAACTGCTCGTTGATCACCCCCATCCGCTCGGCCAGCTCGGTGTTCTTCGCCGGGTTGAATGATTCGGGTTTAACGTACACCAGGTCGCACAGATCGGAAATGATACCGTTGCCCAACGCTGATTTGGAATAGATGATCGTGTCTTTAGGATCAACCTTCTCCAGGTCGTCGCTGATGGTCTCCTTGTTGTCGACGATCGGCCGGATCTGGAGACAATAAAAGATCTTCGGATCGTTCGCCGGCCGGTTCAGGTCGACCGCAAATTCGATCTCTACGGGCTTTCCCATCTCCTTCTGCCCGATCTCCAGGATGGTCTGGAGGATCTCAGCCAGGGGAAACACATTATGCTTTAAAATATTCGAAAATGTGATGAGCTTCTTTCCGTCGTAATTCACCCCGTCGCGGAGCACGCCGTTCTGCAGGTCATAGGTGGAAGCCACCCATTTGAGGGAGCCGTCCGCTTCCGCTTCGCGGACGGGTAGTTTCAGGATGTTGATCCCGTCGTCGATATCCGGCTTGAAGGTCTCGGGATGCATATCCAGCGCGTAGAAATACTTTTGCGTTTCCCGAAGCGCGGCTTCCGGGGAATACGTCTGCAACACCCTTTTCGGGTACTTCGGGCTGAAATGCAGGGCCAGCCCGCCGTCGACGATGTATTTCCCGAGCCCGAGCGCCACGCTGGCCACGCCATCCTCCGGCTTTTCCGGATCCAGCGGGTAGAAGTTGATCGACCGCGCGACCCCGGAGATCGACGGATAAAACCGGTGGCCGTATTTCGTCCCGGCGACGGTCTGCATCACGATGCCCATCTTTTCCTCGTCGATAATATTGGATGTGGCGGTCATGTATGCCTTGCTGGCCTTGAAATACGTGGAGGCGTACACGCTCTTTATGGCGTTGCTCAGCATCTCCATCATCAACCGTTCGTTATCCATCACATAAGGCACCATGTAGGTCGAATAAATACCAGCAAATGGCTGATAATGAGAGTCTTCCAGCTGACTGGACGATCGCACCGCGATGGGGTTCCGTACATATGAGATCAGGGTGTAGAGGTCCTCATGGATCCGGAACGGAAGCCGGGCATGGACGAACTCCTTCAGGATCTCCTCGTCGCTGCGGTCTGATAGGGCGATCTCGTAGAGGTTGTTTTCCTCCATGAACTCGGCGAAGACATCCGTGCACAGGACGACCGTGCGGGGAATGGTGATGTATACGCCCGGCCATTTCTCCAGGATTCGGTTCCTTTTGATCAGCATATCCAGAAAAGCCAGGCCGCGGGCCTTGCCGCCGATGGATCCTTCGCCGATGCGGGTGAAGGTGAGGTACTCGTCGAAGCGTTCGCGGCGGAACTGGGCGATGACACCCCGGGATTTGCTGATGCGGAAACTGGCGATGGAATCGAACAGGTAGCGGCGGACTTCATCGAGGTCGTTGAAGTCGTCCAGTGTGATGTCGACCAGCATTTCGGCCAGGGGGAACAAGGCCCTGGCGCGGAGCCATTTCGACAACTGATTGAGACTCAGATGGTACCGCAGCGCCTCGTCCGGAACCTGGAAGAGCAGTTCCTGCAGGCTCTTCAGGTCGGTGGCCCGGGCGATCTCATCGCCGGTTTCCGGATCGATGAACACGAAATCGCCAAAGGCGAAATACTCCCGGATATAGTTCTTCAACTCGACCGAAATGGTCTTGGAGTTTTTGTTGATGAATCCAACCTTCAACCTTGCAGCCAGGTCCTCGCCCTCCTTGTCGGACGACTGCAGCAGGATGGGCATGAACGGATCGTCGCGCTGCACTTTTTCGCAGAGCTTGACGCCGGCGTATTTTTCCTGTTTGCCGTTGCGCGGATAGCTCATGTCGGTAATGATGCCCAGCAGGTTGCGCTTGTATTTCTCATAAAGTCCCAGCGCCTCCTCATAGGTCGTGGCCAGCAGGATTTTCGGCCGGCCGCGCATGCGCAGCATCATCTGGTGCTCGTTGAGGCCTTCCGTCATGAAGTCCTTGGAGTGCTTGAAAATGATCTTGTAGATGTTGGGCAGATAGCTGGAATAAAACCGGATGGAGTCCTCCACCAGCAGTATAGCCTGAACCCCGACCTCGCGGATGTCATGGTCGACATTCATTTTGTCTTCGATCAGTTTGATGATGGCCAGCAGCAGGTCGGCGTTGCCCAGCCAGCTGAACACGTAATCGATGACGCTCTTGCTGGAGTCGTTCAGCTTCACGGTCACCTCGCGCGAAAACGGCGTCAGCACCACGATCGGGATAGCCGGGTATTTCCCCTTGATCTTCTCGGCGAGGCTGAAAGTATCCATCTCTTCCGAGCTGAGCATGACGATGATGAGGTCGATCTTTTCATCATGGAGGATGTCGAATGCCTTTTTCTCGGAAGAAGCGAGGATGAACTGCGGCGGGTAGCGCAGGTTGAGGCTGACGTATTCGATGAAGATCTGCTCGTCGATGCGGCCGTCGTCTTCGAGCACGAACGCGTCATAGGCGCTGGATATGAGCAGGACATGGTAGATCCTGCGGCGCATCAGCTTCTGGAAGGAGGTGTCGCTGAAATAATACTTTGGCGCGCGGTAGGCGATATTGGAGAAGGGCATGGGGAATTCGTTAGATCTATAAAGCAAATTTAAGAAAAAAGTTGGTGAAAGGGACTCCGTCCTTTTGATAAGGGACTCCGTCCCTTGAATATCTAATTTTAAGAGAGTTGATAATTAATAAATTACCGACAGGGACGGAGTCCCTGTTGGAGTCCCTGCTGGTCAAAACATTTTCTTTGTTCATTTGTTTAAGTGCCATGGTCCATCAACGACTCGCCATACTATCCTGCTCCCTGTTTCTTTCCCTCGCCGCCCCGGCGCAGGAAGCCGACGTCATCCTGTCGCAGTTTATCGCCACACCACTGGAGGAAACCGTGTTCCTGCGGTGGACCATCACCGCGGGGAATACCTGCCAGGATACCTACGTCGAGCGGTCGGAGCGCCCTGATGGGGGTTTTCAGCGGATCGGGCTCATCGGCGGCATCTGCGGCAGCCCCAGCGAATCCATCACCTACGAGTTCCGCGATTCGCTGCCCCTTCCCAACCGGACAACTTATTACCGCCTGCAGCTCGGCCAATATGGATTTACCTCTGCGAAAATGGTGGAGTACATACAATATAACCAACAAGGCTACCTGCTGGCCCCCAATCCATTTGATGAATCTACCCGTCTAAAATTTGATAACCCGGAAAAATCAGAACACAACCTGATGATAGCAGGAGTTTCAGGCAATTTAGTCATAGAAATGTCTACCACCGGCCAGGAATTCATCATCCAGGGAGATGCACTGTCCTCAGGACTATATTATTTCAGGGTGAGTAATGAAGTCCAGACCCTGTTTTCAGGTAAAATCTTAAAAAAATAAACCAGGGGACTTTTCAGCACTACGATGCAAAGCCCCCTGTATCCTTTCAATTCATTCTCCTGTAAATATCAATAGCAATTTTTTCAGCCGCCTTGATTAACGGATAGGCAGCGGGAGAAGCCGTCAGGCAAGGATGAGTGCCAATCTGCATGGTCAGGAAAGAATTGACCGACATGCGATTTTGAATCGCCAAACCGATCACATTGGTCAGCTCACCTGCTTCGAACCCACCAAGCACTTCACCACCGATGATCACACCGGAATTTCTAGCTGCAATCAGCTTAACAATTTGCTTATGCGTATTTGGAAGATTGCCCGGATGGCGGTCCACCCCTTCAAACAAACCTGTAATAGTATCAATTCCCTCCTCTTTGGCTCTGATTTCCGTAACCCCGGCAGTGCCGAAACCCGTATCCCCAATCGCTGTCGAATAGATGGCGATGGTGCCGCTGAATGTTTTAACCACATGCAGATTAAACAGATTCATGCCGGCAATACGGGCTTCTGCGCATGCTGTTGATGCCAGCATGGTGGGCACTCTTTTTCTGGTGACAAAATCGCGCTTCTGTGCGCAATCCCCCACAGCAAAAACATCCGGGACATGCGTTCGCATATACTCATCCACGGCAATGAAATTGTCCTCATCAACATAAATTCCAGAAATCCTTGCCAGTTCAGAGTTAGGCTTATATCCGACAGATAGCACTACGGCATCCATTTCAAGCCTTTGACCATTTTCTAACTCTATCGACTCTACTTTTTCTTTTCCCAAAACTTTTTTGATCCCTATCCCGGTAATAATATTCACCCCACGTTTCACCAGCATATCATGAATGATTTCAGACAATTCAACATCAAATGCAAGATTCAGGATATGGGGCAATTTCTCGATCAGGGTAACATGATATCCTTTCTTATTCAGTTCATCTGATAATTCCACGCCGATGAAGCCGGCGCCAATTACAACAATGTTTTTAACCCCCTCCAGTTTCCCGAACATATCATCAAGATAATCCCTGTCTTTCGGTATCACAAAAACATTATCCAGCTCTGCGCCTGCCAACCATCTTGGCTTCACCGGCGTTGAACCGGTCGCAATGACCAGCTTATGGTAGGCAATTTCCTCACCGCTGGCAAAGCTTACCACCTTACGATCCGTTTCAATTTTCACAGCTTCATCAAGCAGTGAAAAGATACCATTGCTTTCCATCATCTTGTCCACAGGCATGATGTTCTTTCCGCTGTCGCCCAGTGTACCGAAAATATAAGGAATGCCGCACGGAACCATGACATCCTTAACTTTTTTTACCAAAATAAAGTCCTTCCCGGGCCAATGCATTTTCCCGGTCAATGCAGTGACCATTCCGGCTGCACTTCCGCCAATAATTAAAACATCTGTGTTTTTCATTTCTTAATTAATTTTATTTAAAGCTTGTTCCAGATCATGAATAATATCTTCAACGTCTTCAATGCCAACGGAAAACCTGACCAGGTCGTCGGTGATGCCAGCAGCCAGCTTGTTCTCTTTACTGATCGCCACATGGGTCATCGACGCCGGATGCTGGATCAGGGTTTCGACTCCGCCGAGGGATACGGCCAGTAACGCCAGGTGCACATTATCCATCAGCGCGCGCCCGGCTTCATAACCGCCTTTCAAACCAAAGCTCATCATGGAACCCGGTCCGCGCATTTGTTTCTTGACCAGCTCATGCTGAGGATGAGATTTCAGCCCCGGGTATTTGATCCAGGCCACTTTTGGATGTTTTTCCAGAAAATGGGCAATGGCCTGGGCATTTTCCTGCGCCCTTTCAATGCGGATCCCCAGGGTCTTGATCCCGCGCAATACCATGAAAGCCTGCGTGGGGTCCATATTGCATCCGAGATATACCATCGAATGCCGTATCTTTTGATTAAGTTCCCGTTCTTTTGCAACAACGATGCCCCCGACGATATCGGCATGACCGTTGATGAACTTGGTGATGGAATGCAACACGACATCCGCCCCCAGATCGAGGGGTTTTTGCAAATAAGGGGAACAGAATGTGTTGTCCACCACCAGGAGTAAATGATGCTCCCGGGCAACCCGATGGCAGGCGGCCAGGTCCGTCAGGTTCATCGTCGGGTTAGCCGGCGTTTCAACATAAAGCAGTTTGGTCTCCGGGCGCAGTGCCCCAATGATCTCGTCGATGTTTGAAGTATTCACAAAGGTCGCCGCAACATGAAACCGCGAAAAATCCTGCTCAATCAGCCCCCTCACCGGGCCATATACAGCATCAGAGCTGATCATATGGCTGCCTCCGCCAAGCAATGCCATAAAAACACTGCTGATGGCTGCCATGCCCGAACTGGTTGCAATGCCATCGTAACCATTTTCCAGTTCGGCAACATTCTGCTCAAATGCCCTGATAGTAGGGTTGGCAATACGTGTGTAAATATACCCGTCGCTTTTCCCGGAAAAGCAATCCGCCCCATGTTGGGCACTTTTAAATTTAAAGGTGGATGTCTGATAAATAGGCACAGTTGCGCTGCCAAACTCATCTTCAAACGCGCCCGCATGGATCAGTTTTGTGTTGATCCCCTTGTCTTTCGTGTTCATTGTGTTTGATTTTATTAATAATCTATGCCCTTTCGGGCCATAATCCCCTTGCTGAAATAATGCCTGACTTCTTTCATCTCCGTGACCAGGTCGGCTATTTCAATGATTTCCACGGGTGCGTATCTCCCGGTCAGGACGAGCTCCATTGCACGGGGCTTCGACCGGATGAGCTCAATAACCTCAACTGTTTCAAAAAGATGAAAATAAAGGGCGATACACACTTCATCCAGGATCACCAGGTCATCATCATGATTTTTAATCCGCTCACTGACCTCCTGCAGTCCCGCCCTTGCCGCTTCAACATCCTCGGGCTCAGGCGCCTGGTGAATAAAACAGTCCCGTCCGTATTGTTTCAGGGTGATATTGGGAATGTGCTGAATGGAATCCAGTTCCCCATAATGCATCCCCTTGACAAACTGGGCAATGAAGACTTTCATTCCGGAACCTGCAGCCCTCAGTGCCAGGCCCAGGGCCGCGGTCGTTTTTCCTTTGCCATTGCCGGTATACACATGGGTATATCCCATTGGTCCCGGTTGCCCGGAGTCGGAGTTATTTATGGAAAAATCGGGGACCATATCACTCAGGCAATGTGTTGTTCACTGAACCGCCGTAAATAATACTCGTTGGGGCCATAATTCACTTTAACCAATAATCCATTATCAATCAGCGCATTAAGACTATCCTCCGCAGCCATCGATCGCTTCATCAATTCCATGACAGCATCCTTCCTCATGGGGTGCACGGCGGTGATGCTTAAAATATCTTCCTGAAAATTTCCGGAAGCGGCAAAGGCGTTGCCTTCATAACCAGTAAGGAGCTCGGTATCCAGCTGATGTTGAAGGAATATTTCATAGGCCAGCATGATCGAAGACTCATGGGCTCCCCTGATGCCTTCCACGGCAGGCGGACGCGTGGGTATCGCGATATAGGCCTTCTCCGGCCGGATATCCTGTAAAAAACAGGCAACCGATTCCATTTCTTCATAATAATCATTCAAATACTCGATCACCATCGTTTCGGTTATCAGGTGCCCCCGAAATGTTCCGGAAAATTCACGGATCCCGTCCAGGATTGATTTAATTTCCAGTTCTTTATGGGGCCTGTTGATCTTCTTCCAGGTAAATCCGTTCACCGAATCAACTTTTAATGAGACAAGATCTGCCTTTTTCAACTCGTCGCGAACGTCTTTGAGGTGTAAAAGGGAACTATTGGAAAATACAGCCACCGGAAGGCCAAACGAACCCAGCCTGTCAATCAGTTCCCCCAAATGAATATCCAATGTCGGCTCGCCATCGGGAACTATGGAAATGACATCCGGAACATCTTCTTTTGACAGCGTCATCAACTTCTTCCTGACCTGGAAGGCAATCTCTGAAGGAGAATAGAAGTCTTGCCGCTTGATTTCCAGTTTCCGTGTTATTCCTACCTGGCAGTATTTACAGCTATAAGAACAAACCTTTGGAGGTATATTGTTCACCCCCAGGCTTTTGCCTAACCTTCGGGAAGGCACCGGTCCATAAATGATATTTTCCATGAGGTTTTTTTATTGTTCAGCCATGACACTAAGCCGTCCTTCTTTGTAGCGTGCATAAGCTTCACGCACAGTCAAATTATGCGCATCCACATATATTTTGATATTCATTTGTTTCAACGCGCTAAAAGCAGATACTCCGGGACCATTTCCGGTGATCAGCACATCCGGCTTCAAGGCAGAAAGTTTCTGGGCGGTGGCGGTCCCGGCGCCCCTGTATGTTGATTGCCATTCAACGATTGTTTTCCCTTCGACCATCGCTTTGGTAAAATCGGAATCATAGCCTAAATCAGCCAGGTGTTCGATGTCCATCTCCCGGAGAAAAGAATGAATTTCATCAGTAATGGCCGGGTTCAGGTCACTCTTATTGATGATACATCCGGCCTTGATCCGAAAACGGCTGACCAGGGAATAAGCCCGCCGGAGGTCGTGAAGTCCCGACAAAGACGGCTCTGTAACCAGGATGACATAGTCAGCCCCCGACAGTGATGAGACCACCGGGCATACTATCCCGGGAGAGCCATCTACCAGGATATATTGTTTATGTTCAGCTTTAGCAAATGATTTCGATTCATTCCTGACCCGGGCAACCAGTTTCCCTGAATTTTCAGCGCCAGGATCCAGCCGGGCATGCGCCAGAAAATGACCAGTCCGGGTCTTCGAAAGATAAACATGCCCTGTTTTTCGTTCGTGCATGCTGATCGCCTGTTCCGGGCATACAAGTGCACAGTAGCCGCATCCCTCACAATCCAGATTATTGATTCTGTAATGGCCGTCAAAATGATGAATGGCATCAAACCGGCATACCTCAGCGCATCGACCACACCTGGAGCATAAATCTTCGTCAATTGAGGGGAGAACGCCGCTGAAAAATTCATAATCAAAAAGATAATCGGGTTTCAACAGCAGGTGCATATTGGCTGCATCCACGTCACAATCGGCAATCACCGCATCTTTGCCGGCTAAAATGGCCAGGGATGCCGTGATGGAAGTCTTCCCCGTCCCTCCCTTGCCGCTGGCAATGGCAATCCTCAATGGCCTCCCATCAGTCATAACTCAATCTCGTCCTTTCATCATTCAGGGTTGGCTGGATGGCTCGCTGCAGAAATTCCGAATCCCACGTATTCATCCGGGTGTGCGTCAGATAATACTTTTGGGGTATGGGATGGGTACCAAAAACGACTTCCATCCCGTATTTTTCCCGGATAAATTTTTCAAAATGCTCCATATAGGGGCAAGGCGGATAACCGACCAGGAACCCGGTGGCAAAGTGAACATGTGTCGCTCCATTTTTCTTCATTTCCTCCAGTGCATATTCAATATTGCCGCCCGGGCAGCCCCCGCAGCTTGTAAACCCTGCTATCTCAACCTCTTTGCCCTTATATATGGCAAAGGCTCCTTCCCGGTTTTGAAGCGACCTGAAACACTTTCCCCCCGCGCAACTACGGTATCGGTCGCAGATAATGATTCCTACTTTAATTTTTTCCATCTGGCATTGATTAAAGCCTCATAATATGCGGCTGTTCTTATTCATCGTTCCTTCCCATTCCTCGCCCCCGGCCTCCACGACCTAATCCAAATCCCCATCTTCGTCCAAACCGGAATCCACGGCCAAATCCATAGCCCCGGCCGGGAAAATCATCCGGAAGTTCGGTGTCGTTCTCGTTTTTTTCAGGCAATGCATCTTTTTTCCGGCCTTCACCGAAATTCGTGCACCGCCCCATTTTCCTGCCGGTCATGGGGCCTTGCCCCATAGGTCCGCGTCTGTTTAATCCAGGCATCATTCACTCCTTTGCTTGTTTATCATTTTTGAGGCCGCTCTTCAACCGCCGGCCCTTTCCCTTACCTTTACCGGAATGGCGCTTGCGGCCCATTCCCTTACCCAGCTGCTCAATCTTTTCTTCCGGCGAAGCGTCGCTGCAACGCCCCAGCCCGCGCCCCGAGCGGCTTCCTTTGCCCTCAGGGCCTGTTCCGTTAAGTCCGGGCATCTTTCTTGTTTTTGCGATTTAACATTTCTATGATCTCCGATATCCTGATCTTTCGGTCTTTGATGACGATCAGTTGTATTTTCATGCTGTCCAGCAGATCTTTGATCCTGAGTCCAAATTCACCGGAGATGATGCGCCCGGCATTCCTCCCCGCGATCAGATGCACCGATGCCGGCCCGGCCTGTTCTTCCGCATCCCTGTTGGGATTGGGGATGATTTCCATGGAGCCGTCCTGCGGGTCGTAAATGATGAACCAGGCGCATCGGCCAAAACGCCGGTCCAGGAACGATTCGGGCGAGTTTCCCGTTGAAGTGATGGCGACTTTCATGATTTCCTGATTCTCCTACCTCCTCTGTACTGCCTGCGCTGAGGTCCCTGACATTGACCCTCATCCGATATTTCATCGACTGAAGTCAGATCAAAGGGAAGGACATTCCCGTCGCCGCAAAGGGGGCAATTTTTCATTTCAATGGTCTTATCCGGATGGTTAAAATAACAGCTGCAGGAGGAACACCGATACCAATCGCTGTCAAAATAAACCTTACCTCCTTCAATGCTGATCTGCCTCCCCTCGACAAAGGCCGCGGAGATCTTCTGCAAGGCCGAAGCATATATCCGGGTAAATGTCGGCCGGGAAACCCGCATGATCATCGACGCCTGCTGATGGTTGCACCGGTCATAATCGCACAACCGCAATGCTTCGTATTCTTCAAATAAAAGGTTTACGGGCTCTGTGTTCCTGGCATCACCATTATGGCCATAAGGCTTAAAACCCTTAACAGGCGGCGGACTTAGAACTTTTCTGAATGTTTTTAACCGTGGAGACATAATATAAAATAAGCAATAGTTCGATACAAAGATAATGAACTATTGCTCATTTCGCAATACAAATTTCTCATTTCTCAATGATACTGCGAAATGCGAAATCCACACTGCGCAATGCGAAATGCCTCAGTTCTCCCGCAGCACGTACTCGTCGTACTCCACCTCGAACCGCAGCTTATGCCGCGATTCTTCCAGGGCCAGGGCCAGGAAGATATCTCTCACCTCCGGGCTCGGCGCGCGTTCCGCCAGGCTGCTGTACAACCGGAAAGCGGCCTTCTCCCGCTTCATGGCCAGCACCAGCGCCTCTTCGTAGCTGAGCTTGCCGCCGGCCTTCACCTCGACCACGTAATCGCTGATCTTCAGATCGGCGACCCGCTCCATGGGCATGGTGAACACGCCCTCTTCCCGGATCTTCGTCAGCCGCTGCTTGTGTTTGATCTCCTCGCCGGCGAACTCGATGAAGACGCGCTTCATCTCCTCCGAATGGGCCTCACGGGCCAGATCGGTATAAAAATCGACCGCTTTCTGTTCCTGCTCGATCGCGAACAGCAGAATGGAATCGGTATCCTTAAACTCTTTCATAATGTCCTGCTTTTACATGGTTAAACGCCTGTGCAAATTCTTCGTCAAAACGGCGGACGATGTCGTCGCAGCCGTGGCGGAACATCCGGTTCGGGTTGTCGCCTTCCGTCGGGGCAAACGAATAGGTCCTTTCCTTTGCCTCCGGCAGCAGGGTGATGAGCTCCGACATCACGTCGCTGCGATCTCCACTTTGCCCTACGCCCTTCGCCCCAAGCAAATCGGCGAGTTGCCGCAGGTTGTCCCTTTCCACCTTAGGCTTCAATACCGCCCCGAACTCCTGGATCACTTTCTGGGTATTGGTGAAGCTGCCTCCGGTTTCCACCGGGA
The DNA here is from genome assembly GCA_964489545.1 of uncultured Bacteroidales bacterium. Classification (GTDB taxonomy): domain Bacteria; phylum Bacteroidota; class Bacteroidia; order Bacteroidales; family JAGOPY01; genus JAGOPY01. Next base: position 17,624 of record CAZAZE010000009.1, on the reverse strand, counting down.
ATGAGGCCGGCAGGATCAAGTCGGCCAGGGCGGCGGTGGCAGTCATGAAATAATCCTGCACCACGATGAACCCGGCTTTGTCAAACCATTGCTCAACCCGGGCCTTGTCGGCGGCGCATCCGGCCGGGTCCTCGCCGAAGATGAACAGGTTTTTCAGCGATCCCGCTTCCAATCCTTCAATGATGGCCGGCCTGCCCATGTCAGGGAAAGAATCCATCTTCCATAGATCTGAGATCTTCGACCGTAAATCTTCATGCTCAATCGCTACCCCTCCGGGGCCATAATTCCGGCAGATGCCCATATCGTGCAGCCCCTGGCTGTTGTTCTTCTCCTTCAGGGCGATCAGCCCGCTGGCGGTCTTGCCCAGCTTGCCGGTGAGCAAAGCCAGGTTGAACAGCTCGGTGCAGGCGTTCGACGAAAGCTCTTTCTCCGAAAACACGATGATGGCGTTCTGCTCTTCGTTGTAGCGCTTCGCGAAATCGATCACGTCCAGCTCCGAAACACCGGCAAGTTTGACCAGCTCCGCGAAACTTTCCTGCAGCAGCGCGGCCTTGTATTCCTCATACCCGGTGCAATTGTCCTTGATGAACAGCCCGTTGTGCAGCCCGGCAGAGGCCAGGTAGTGGTTCACGGCCTTGATGAAATGGTAGTACGATTTGATCACCATCAACTCATCGACCTTGTGCGCCATGGAACTGTCCGTTTTGTCCGTTACCAGCGAAACCGGTATCCCCTTTGCAAATTGTACATTGTAAATCCTAAATCCTAAAACCGCATTGTCGCTGTTGATCTCCGACCCGACCAGGTAGATCTTCCCGGCGTCTTTGACCTGGCTGAAGGGCGTGGCGGCAATCGCGTCTCCGCGGTATCCGGCGCCCCGGGCCATGTAATGGAAGCTGGTCACGTTGTTGGTCTTCGCCCCGGCCCTGGCCAGCTTTTGCACCAGGTACTGCTCCTCGTTCGTGAGCCGTGCGCCGGCAAAGAAGGCGTTCTCATCGGGACTTACGGCCGATATTTTCTGCGCGATCACATCATATGCCTTCTCCCAGGAAACCGTTTCGAACTTCCCGTTGACCTTCATCATGGGCGCGGTGATCCGCCGCCGGTCGTTCAGGTAATGGTATCCGAACTTGGCATAGCGGCAAAGGTTGCCGTCGGGGTTCACATGGCCTTCTGCGCCGGTGACCTGCATCACGAAGCCGTTTTTGTGGTTGAGGGAGATGGCGCAGCCCACCGAGCAGTAGTTGCAGATGGTCTCTGCCGGCTCCAGCCGGACGGGGCCGGGTTTGAACGGCACGTTCTCGGTGATGGCGCCCGTAGGACAGGTGGTGATGCACAGCCCGCACGACTCGCAATAGGTGTCCTGCAGGGCGTTGCCCATGCTGGGCGCGACGTAGGTCTCGAACCCTCGGTTCACCAGGCCCAGGGCGTTGGCGCCCACGACCTCGCGGCAGATGCGGACGCAACGGCTGCACAGGATGCATTTGTTGTTGTCGATCTCGATGTAGGGATGGCGGAAATCGATGTGGTACTCTTTAAATTCCCCGGCCAGCTTCTTCTGGTCGGCTTCGTATTCGGTGCAGTATTTCTTCAGGTCGCAGGTGAACAGGGCCGTGCAGCCGCATTCCAGGCAGCGCTGCGTCTCGTGGAAGGCCACGGCCTCAGAGGCGTAGCCCAGCTCCACCTCGTCGAAGTTCATCCGCTTCTCCGGGTCGAGGGTCGGCATCTCCTCGCGCTTCTGCTCCGGGAAATAGCCTTTGTAGTCGGCCATGACCTGGGGTTTGAAATTGTCTTTTTTGCTGAAGAATTCGGCCTGTTCCGGCACCACCGGCAATCCTTTCAGGTAGAGGTCGCAGCTATGAGCAGCTTTCCTTCCCTGGGCGATGGCCTGTATGAGCGTGGCCGGTCCGGTCACGCCGTCGCCGGCGGCGAACACCGACGGGATGCCGGTCTGCAACGTATCCGGATCGGCTTCGAGGTCGCCCCAGCGGTTGGCTTTCACCTCCCCGTTGTCGGCACTGGCTTTGATATCCTCCAGGAAATCCGGCACGGTCTTCTGCCCGATGGCGGCCAGGATGAAATCGACTTCCACCTCAAATTCCGATCCTTCCACCGGAACGGGCCTTCTCCGCCCGGATGCATCCGGTTCGCCCAGAGCCATCTTCTGGCAAATAATACTCTTCACCGCTCCCCGTTCACTCTTCACTACCTTGACCGGAAGGGTCAGAAACATGTAATCTACTCCTTCCAGTTTCGACTCATGTATCTCGATCGGATTGGCCGGCATTTCTTTTTCGGTACGGCGGTAAATGACATACACTTTGTCGGCGCCGCAGCGGATGGAAGTCCTGCAGCAGTCCATGGCGGTGTTCCCGCCGCCGATCACGGCGACCTTTTTTCCGCGGAAATCAAAACGTTCTCCGGTGATTTCCATGTTCTTAAGGAAATCAATTCCGGAAAAAACGCCTTCCGCATCCTCTCCGTCGCAACCGATCAGGGTGCCTTTCTGCGACCCGATGCCCAGGATCATGGCGTCGTAATTCTGTTGAATATCCTTATAACTGATGTCTTTCCCGAACTTCTGATTGAAGAAAATCCGCACACCCATCTCGGTTATATTATCAACTTCTTTCTGAAGTAAGTCATTCGGAAGCCGGTATTCGGGGATGCCATAGCGCAGCCATCCGCCCGCTTTCGGGCTGGCCTCGAAGATATCGACCTGGTGTCCTTCCTTCTGGAGGAAGAAGCCGCACGACAGCCCGGCGGGCCCGGCGCCGATCACGGCGACCTTTTTGCCGGTGGAAGGCTTGATGACGGGTTTCCATTTGCCGGGCGATTCGAGGTCGATGTCGGAAGCGAAGCGCTTCAGGTAGTCGATGCCCACGGGGGCGCCTTCGTCGAGCAGGTTGCGGCGGCAGGCCACCTCGCAGGGGCGCACGCACACGCGGCCGCAGATGGCCGGCAGCGGGTTGGTCTCCTTGATGAGCCCGACGGCCTCGTGGTACTGCCCTTTCTCGATCAGGCTGATGTAGCCCTGCACATCCACGCCTGCCGGGCAGGTCTGCTTGCAGGGCCCGATACAATCGGCGTAATGGTTGCTCACCAGCAGGTCGAGCGCGGTCTTGCGCGCCTGGCGGATCTTGCCGTTGTCGGTCTCGATGCGCATCCCCTCGGAGATCTTCGTGGAGCAGGAAGGCTGCAGCCCGCGCATGCCTTCGACCTCGACCACGCAGACGTAGCAGGAGGTATAGGGCTCCAGCCGCGGATCGTTGCACAGGGTCGGGATCTCGATCCCATGGCGCCTGGCCAGTTCCAGGATGGTTTCTCCTTTGATGCCGCCGACGATGCTGCCGTTTAAGATTATATTTACTTTTTCGCTCATATTTATCCTTTTTGGTGCTTTGCTTTAATTCTTTTTTACCACGAAAGAACACGAAGGAACACGAAGGTGGTACTGCGAAGATCCTCCTTTGTGCGCCTTTGTGAAATCCTTTGTGCGCCTTTGTGGTTAAATAATATAAAGAAAAGGGTCATGATAGTTTTATCGCTTCGAATTTACATTTCGTGTAACACATGCCGCACTTGATGCAGACGTCCTGCAGGATGAAATGCACCTCCTTGCGGTTGCCGGTGATGGCGTCGACCGGGCAGTTCTTGGCGCAGACGGTGCAGCCGGTGCAGTTTTCCGCGATGACCTCGTAGGTGAGCAGTTGCTTGCATGCCTTGGCCGGGCATTTCTTGTCGCGGATGTGCGCCTCGTACTCGTGGCGGAAGTAGCGGATGGTGGTCAGCACCGGGTTGGGCGCCGTCTGGCCCAGTCCGCACAGGGAGTTGTCCTTGATCTGGTAGGCCAGCTCCTCGAGGCGCTCGATGTCGCCGTCCTCGCCCCTGCCTTCGGTGATGCGCTGCAGGATCTCCAGCATGCGCTTGGTGCCCACGCGGCAGAAGGTGCATTTGCCGCAGCTCTCCTTCTGGGTGAAGTCGAGGAAGAACTTGGCCACGTCGACCATGCAGGTGTCTTCGTCCATGACGACCATCCCGCCGGAGCCCATGATGGCGCCGGTGGCGTTCACGCTGTCGTAGTCGACGATGGTGTCGGCCATGTATTCCGGGATGCAGCCGCCCGAGGGGCCGCCCATCTGCACGGCCTTGAACTTGCGGTCTTTCTGGATGCCGCCGCCGAGCTTGAAGATGATGTCGCGGATGGTGATGCCCATGGGCACCTCCACCAGGCCCGAGCGCTTGATCTTGCCGGCCAGGGCGAACACCTTGGTGCCCTTGCTCTTCTCGGTGCCGTATTTGGCGTATTCGGCCGCGCCGTTGAGGATGATCCAGGGGATGTTGGCGAAGGTTTCCACGTTGTTGATGTTGGTGGGCTTGCGCCACAGGCCGCTGGCGGCCGGGAAGGGCGGGCGTTTGCGGGGCATGCCGCGCTCGCCTTCCACCGAGGCGATGAGGGCCGTTTCCTCGCCGCAGACGAAAGCGCCGGCGCCTTCCTTGATGTAGATGTCGAAGTTGAAGTCCGGAATGCCGAGGATCGCTTGCCCCAGGTATCCCTTGGCCCGGGCCTGGTCGAGCGCGATGTTGAGGCGCTTGATGGCCAGCGGGTACTCGGCGCGGCAGTAGATCACCCCGCCGGTGGCCTCGATGGCGTAGGCGGCGATGATCATCCCTTCGATGACCGAGTGCGGGTCGCCTTCCAGCACCGAGCGGTCCATGAACGCGCCCGGGTCGCCTTCGTCGGCGTTGCAGATGATGTACTTTTCGTCCGACTTGTTGTCGTTGGCGAACTTCCACTTCAGGCCGGTGGGGAAGCCGCCGCCGCCGCGTCCGCGGATGCCGGAATTCAGTACCGTCTGGATGACCTCAGTGCGGGCGATCCGCTCCGAGGCGATCCTGCGTATGGCTTCGTAGCCTTTGCGCGCCTCGTACTCTTCGATGTGCTCCGGGTCGATGTAGCCGCAGTTGCGCAGCACGATCTTCACCTGCGCCTCGAGGAAGGTGCGGTCCGGCGTCTCGAACAGGTCGCTCTGGATGAGGTAGTCGCGCACCGGGTCGTGCAAATTGACGTGCTTCTCGATGAGCTCCACCGCCCGGTCTTCGGTGATCTCGCCGTAGAGGTAGGAGCCGGTTTCGTCGATGATCTCCACCAGCGGCTCGCGGTAGCACATGCCGACGCAGGAGGTCTTCTTCAGCTCGAAATCGAGGTGCTCCACCTCCCGGATGGCCCTGATTTTATCGTACACCTTGCCGGCGCCCGCCGCGACCCCGCAGCTGCCCAGCCCGACGATTACTTTTGTTTTTTGCATTGCATATTTTATTTCCATCCTCCAAAAATCCGGAGATATTTATCATCTTTATTTAACCACTAAGGCGCACGAAGTACTTCACTAAGGCGCACTAAGGGTTGATAAGCGCGATGGCGACCTTTGTGTGCCTTCGTGTTGTCCTTTGTGCGCCTTTGCGGTTAAAACTTTTCATATCTCCACATTCAATGGAAGAGGTTGTAAACATTAGTTATTCTGTTTCACTTCTTCCATCCGGATATTCTTCACGATCCGGACCGCTTCGCTGCCGGTGAGTTTGCCGTAGGTCTGCTCGCCGATCATCATCACCGGCGCCAGGGAGCAGCAGCCCAGGCAGGCCACCGACTCGAGCGTGAACAGGCTGTCTTCGGTCGTTTCGCCGTCCTTGATCTTCAGCGACTCCTGGAGCGAGTCGGTGATGGTGTTGGCGTTCTGCACGTGGCAGGCCGTACCGTGGCATACTTTGATGATGTGTTTGCCCACCGGTTTCAGGCGGAACTGGGCGTAGAAGGTGGCCACGCCATACATGTCCGACAGGCTGAGGCCCGTCTCGGCGGCGATCTTCTCAAAAGCCACGCGCGGCAGGAATCCGTAGATATTCTGCGTGCCCTGCAGCAGCGGGATGAGGTTGCCTTTTTTGTGCTTGTATTTTTCGATGAGGCGGTCGAGAAGGGAAAGGTCGATTTCTTCCTGCGCCTCAGCTCCCACCGCGGGGATGAATCGTTCAATGCGCATAGGATTGCCGTGTTTTTTGGCGTGGTAAAAATAAAATTTCTTCCCGTTTCCCAGCGGCCCGGCGCTAATTTGGAGGGAGTCTAAAGATGCGGGGAAGCGGGGGAGCGGGGAAGCGGGGGAGCGGGGACGGTAAGACGGTAAGACAGTAAGACGGTAAGACGGTAAGACTGTAAGACTGTAGGACGGTAAGACTGTAAGACTTTAGGACTGTAAGACTGTAGGACTGTAAGACTGTAAGACAGCAGGACTGTAGGACTGTAAGAAAATGGAAACGGCTAACAGGCTCTGCGACTCTGCGCCTCGGCGGTGAATTCCAGCCACAAAAACACGAAAACACTAAAATGCACCAAAGCCTTTAGTGCCCTTTTGTGCTTTTGTGCTTTAGTGGCTATTGTTGGTTCCAGGGTTCCAGAGTTCCAGGTTCGGGCAAACTGGGAACTGGGAACTGCGAACTGGAAACTGGTGCCGCCCCAACTTAAACCTTAAACCTTAAACCTCAAAATTTCTAATGTTTGTGCGTTTTCTGCCACTCTTTCAGCACCGCCTTGATCTCTTTGCTGTCCGACTGCATGCCCTTTTCCAGGTAGCTGTCGCCCATGAAATCGGTGCTGTTGGCGTTGGCGCCGCGGTCCAGGATCCATTTCAGGGATTGAGGGAGGTTGAACTCGTACGCCGGGGCGAATAAGTTATTCAGGTCGTCGGTGCTGAAGGTAACGTACTGGCTGTAGAGGTCCATGAATTCCGTGTTCTGCATCTGGAACGCCTGACGGAATGCCGTTCCGTCGCGCGTGATGCGCTTGAAATCGGCGTTGTACTTGTTCAGCAGCTCTACATATTTGGGTGCGTCGTAAAAGCCGGGCGTCAGGGCGATGTACATCAGCGGGGTGACCGGGAGGTTGTAGATCTCCGCCCGTTCGTAGATGAAGTAGCGCACCGGAACTTTGTCGACTGCGTCGGGGTCGGCGCCGCTTTTCAGCAGCTCTTCTGCGAGGTCGTACTTACCCAGCTTGAAGGCCACGAGCAGCGGGTTGTCGGCTTCCGTTTCGCGGTCGCCGGCACTGCCCGCTTTGAAGTCCGGGTCGATCCCGAAGGCGGCCAATGCCCGGATCCGTTCCAGGTCGTTGTTTTCGACCGCTTTGGCATATTCCCGGTAGTCGTAGGCGTTCATATTGCGGAAGATGTCGGCGTTGGTCTCCGGCACGGTGACCAGGACAGCCACCCCTTGCGCGCCTGGCTGCTTGATGTTGCCGGCCATCACGAAGCTGTATTCCGTCCGGATCAATTTCTTCGGATCCACCGGCCCGTCGGCGGTGAGGGTCATCACCGGGGTCACGGCGCCGCTGTAGTCATAGCGGGTGATGGTATAGCGTACCGGCGTCCCTTCGGCGACACCATACAGGCTTTTTTCGGTGGAGACGGCATAGAGGGCGCTTTCGTCCGCGGTCATCGCGTGGATGTTCCCGGTGGCCGGGAGTTTCCAGGCGGTCTTCCCGGCGCGGTCGATCAGCGTCACATAATTCACCTGGTTCTCGTGATGGGTGAATGCGAAGCCAAAGTTCCCCGCGGCGACGATATCGTTCGGGAACACCCCTTCCAGGCCGGGGATGGCGGCCATTTGCACAAGGTTGCCCTGCGTGTCGAGGGTCATGAGCGCCTGTCCGCCGCCGGCGTGCCGGGTGTCGGAGAACAGCAGCAGGCGGCCGTCTTCCAGCAGCACCGGGGCACGCAGCACGCCGTGGTCGTTGTCGATGAAGTCTTTCTCGAAGAGGACCGTCCCGTTGGCGGCGATCATCAGGGCGCGCGTAAAGTCGTCCTGGGCGCCGAATTCGCTGGTGGTATCTTCGGCGGAGTAGTTGAACACGATCCAGCAGCGGTTATCCGGCAGCACGAAGAGGGCGCTTTCGTCGCCGTCGCTGAAGTACTGGGCCGGTTTCAGTTCCAGCACCCATTCCAGGCTGCCGTACTTCGACACTTTGACCACCCCCGGCATGTTTTCATAATCCCGTTCGGCCATATAGTATTCGCTGCTGTTGCTGAAGTCGAGCCTGACGCCTTTCGCGTCGCTGAACATATCGTAGTTGAACAGCACGATAAAGCCGCCATCGGGCGTGAGGGCGAAGTTATGCACCATATCCAGTCTCAGGTCCGTTTTGTCTTTCACGTCGCCGTTGATCGCCAGGCGGCGGATGGCTACGCCACTGAAGTCGTCCGGGAAGCTTTCCTTGGAGGTGCAGACCAGGATACCGCCATCGGCGCCCCGGGTCATTCCCGAGAACACGATATTCTTATCGGCGAAAAAGGTTTGTTTGACGAACTGCGCGTCCTGGGCGGTGATTAAAAGTACCGGCGCGAGGGCGAGCGCCAACAGCATCATGCTCAATGTTTTCATAGTTTTTGGTTTGTTAAGGATCAGGAAATGCCGCGGGTTTCGCGGGGCAGCGCAAGTTAGAAAAATCCGATGATCAAAATTTCGGCGGGGTTTTCTTTTTTTTGTGTTGGTGAACCGCAGAAGAATCAGGCAAGATGACATTGGAAACGGCACACGGCTATCGGTCTCTGCGGCGAATTTCAGCCACAAAAACACGAAAACACCAAAATTCACTAAAGCCTTTGGTGCTCTTTTGTGCATTGGTGCTTTGGTGGCGAAATAAAGGTGGGCAAAGGCAAACGGCAAACGGTCTCTGCGTCTCTGCGGTTAAAAATAATACGGAGGAGCGGAGGCATCACCTCATCCGCGCGAGGCGGGCGTTGACCTTTTCGATATCGAACGCTTCCGGGTCGAACCTTCCTCCCACCCACTCGAGGTAGCTTTCATACTCTTTATGCCGCGGATTTTTCAGGATGCGGAGCAGTTCGGCATAGCCAAAAACTCCGCCGCAGTCTTCCGGCGGGCCGGCGCGGCGTCCGTCGAGGCACAGCGGCAGGGCTTGTTCCGGGTTCGGCGGCAGGATCTTTTCCAGGACGATCTCATGCCTCCACCCATCGCCGAAGTCGTATTCATACACGACAGCTTCCTTTTCCGACTGCAGCAGATCGGAGATGCGGGTTTTGGCTCCCTTGTAATCCACATGTCTCAGATCATCCCAGAAGTCATCATCAGGGTAGCGCACCGTATAGAATTTTTCATCCTTAATGAATTGATGCAGGTGCGAATCCGTCCATCCAAAGGCGATCTGGAGGGTTTTATGCACTTTGGCCAGTTTCATATCAGCCGGTACCCGAAGCCGGCGCCAGATCTTCGGCCTGGAACCGAGCAGTGTGATGTGGAGTTGGTAGATTTCGTGGGTCATGATCACAAAAATAGGGGTATATTCAATAAAGCATATGACGAACCACATTCATTCTTTGCTAACTTTGAAAATGACTTGGCACGGCGCTCAATTGATAATAAAATGGAAGAGCAAATAAGACTCGCGGCTTTTAACTGGCTGAAAAGACAGGTTGAACTAAATGGGGAAGTCATATCTCGAATAGTTCTCGAAGCCGGGTTTGATTTCCAGGGCGAAAGGATTACTTTAATTGGGCCTGCTGGCATTTGGAAGCCCAGGCAATTCGAGCTCATGCCCATATCCATAACGACGGTATATAAAGGACCTTATAATGATGTTATTTCAGAAGATGGCTTTCTATCTTACAAATATCGGGGAACTGATCCCAATCACCCCAACAATGTAGGTCTAAGGATGGCCTGGAAAAGCCAGACTCCTCTTATATATTTTATGAGTATTTCTCCCGGGAACTATTTAGCCAACTTCCCAGCTTATATATTGCATGACAATCAAACCGCCCTGGAATTTACTGTAGCCCTGGATGATCAGAAATATCTTGGAGGCTCCATTGAAACGGATCCAATGAATGCGTCCCTTGAATACTATCGAAGAAAATATTTTACCACCTTGGTTGAGCAAAGAGCTCATCAGCAATCGTTTCGAATCAGGGTCTTGGCAGCGTATCATTCTCAATGCTGTTTATGCAAGCTCAATCATTCAGAGCTTTTAGATGCGGCCCATATTATTCCAGACACTGAACCTTTGGGACATCCCATCGTCCCAAATGGATTAACTCTGTGTAAGATCCATCATAAAGCTTATGATGTGAATATCATCGGCATTTCACCTGACTATACCATCCACATTCGCGAAGATATACTTCATGAGATCGATGGCCCAATGTTAAAGCACGGCATCCAGGAACTGAATAATCGAAAGATCCTTTTGCCATCCTCTAAACGAGATTATCCGGATAGGGAGCGGCTGGATTGGCGGTATGAGCGGTTTTTAAAGGTGGTGTAATAATCTTTACAATTTTAATCCAATACTTAATCCCTAAATCCCCTAAGTGAGCTGGCAGACATGGAAATGAAGAATCTATAGTAAACCCGTTAAAAAAAACATGGTAACTCTTGCCAATATGTGAATCATCAGCATCTGATTATTGATAATTTTACATCCATTGTGGCATACATTAAGAACTTCAATGACATCATATAAATTTTCCGGTCACGAAACCTTTACCTGTAAGCAATTTTGGCCAAAGAAAGGTGTTGAATTTCTTCTAGGAGGTAATAGTTTCAATGATGAGGATGCCGTTGTTAAATTGGGTGTAGGCAAGAATATGGTATCCTCAATCCGGTTTTGGCTTAAGGCATTTGGATTAGTTGATGAAAATGACAACTTGACCGAATTGGCCAAGATGATTTTTGAAGATCGCGGTTATGATCCTTATTTAGAGGATATTGGAACTAGCTGGCTTTTGCACTATTTGCTTGTTACACAGAATTATGCGTCAATGTATAATCTGCTTTTTAACCAGTTTCTGAAAGAAAGGAATGAGTTCACCAAGAATCATCTCGTTGGTTTTTTGAAAAGGATCACCGGTAACCTTAATCCTAACTCTTACTCGGAAAAAACATTCGAGCCGGATGTAAGTGTTTTTTTAAGAAGTTACCTGGCATCGAACAGGGCTTCTGCAAAAGCCAATATTGAAGAAGAATTTGCTTCGCTTTTTATTGATCTGCAATTGATTGAAAGAGTTGTAAAGACAGATGATGAACTTACCAAAGAAGAATATTATCTTATGTCAAAAAAGAAGCGACCTTCTTTACCACCTTTGATCTTGTTATGGGCGGTCGTTAATAAATATGGAACGGAAGCCAATATTACTTTGAATGAACTTTTTTCGGATAACAATTCGATTGGAAACGTGTTTCTTTTAAGTAAGGATGATATTTATGAAAAGATTGAAATAATCGCTGCGAAATATCCTCAGGTAACTTTTTCTCAAACTGCAGGTAATTATTTATTGCATATCGATAAAGCTCCCGACACATTACAGTTGATCAGGAATTATTATGAAAATTAAAACCTATACTCCTTCGGTTAATATAATAAGGGATTTTGATGAGGAGATAAATTATATCTCTACTCCAAATGCCCAAAACATTTATAATCAAATAGTTTCTAACTATCAAAAGGGTAGTAGGTCATTTTCTGTTATTGGTTCTTATGGATCAGGAAAATCAAGTTTTATTGTTGCATTAGAACAATCGCTTAATGGAACTAACCATATCTTTAAGCGGGCTCGGCTTTTTAGGGATGTTGATGAATTTCAGTTTATTAACCTTATCGGCGAGCATAAATCAATAATCCAGGCTTTCAGTGAGTTGTTAAGGCTTGATTCGAAATCAAATGATACAGGAAAAGTACTGGAAGGTTTAAAAAATTATCTTAAGGATTTAAAAAACAAAGGATTAGTTATTGTAATTGATGAATTTGGCAAATTCCTTGAATTTGCTGCAAAGAATAATCCGGAGAAAGAATTGTACTTTCTCCAACAATTGGCCGAGTTCGTTAATTCAAAAAATCATGAGGTAATTTTTATCACGGTCCTTCATAAAAATTTCAACGCATACTCCTTGGAACTTACACAAAACCAGATTGATGAATGGAATAAGGTTAAAGGAAGGTTTGTTGAATTAAATTTTAATGAACCGGTTGAGCAGCTATTATTTTTAGCTGCTGAGAAGATTGCGGAGTATGGATTTGTAATAAATGAAATTGTAGAGCTGGAAAAAGTTCATTCTAGCATCAGTGAAGCAAAATTGTATCCTTTGAAGGAATTTGATTCCCTTGATTTTAGTAATCGAATCTATCCCTTAGATTTATTATCAGCTTCAATCTTAACCCTCGCTTTACAAGAGTATGGACAAAATGAGAGGTCACTCTTCTCCTTCATTGAAACTGAGGAAGAATTTGGATTATATGGATTTAATAAAGAAAGTAACCCATTCTTCAATATTGCATGTGTTTATGATTATTTAAACTATTATCATTTTTCTATCATTTCTACCAAATACAATCCTTATTTAAACCAATGGAATTCAATACGATCAGCTTTAGACAGGATAGAAGTGCGAATGCCAAAGCTGGCAATGGATGCTGGAAAATTGATTAAAACCATTGGCTTGCTTAACATTTTTTCAAATAAGGGAGGGACGATTGACGATGAATTTATTAATCTCTATGGAAAATATTCTTTAGGAATTAATAACCCTAAAGAGATTATAAATCAATTGGTTAAATTCAAAATAGTCAGGCATTCGCAGTATGATAACCGATATAAGCTTTTTCATGGAACCGATCTTGATTTTGAACTGGCAATCAATGAGGCCGGTAATCTTATTGAACGTGTAAAAGACTCAAGTTTTTACCTGAATAACTATTTTGATTTTCCCGTAATAATGGCCAAAGCAGCTTCATTTTTGACGGGAACGCCAAGGATGTTTAGCTTTAAAATTAGTAATGAGCCAGTTAAGGAAGTGCCGGAAGATGAATTGGACGGTTATATTAATTTGATATTTAATGATAAGATTACCGAGAATACAATTAAAGAGCATTCTTCACATGTGGAAGATGCTGTTTTATATGGGTTATTCACTAATACAAGCAAGATAGAAGATACGATCTTTGAACTGGAAAAGATAAAACGCGTTATTGAGGATAATGCCGATGACATAATTGCCCTCCAAGAGCTTGAAAATATTAAATCACACTACAGGAATCTGCTAAACCACTATGTTCTGGATGGATTGTATTCAGATGATCAAACTGTTAAGTGGTTTTTTCAGGGAAACTTAATACCTGTGGCTAAACAGAAGGGATTCAATAATTTATTAACCTTTATTTGTTACGAGGTTTATTCCGCTACCCCTGTATTTAGGAATGAGCTTGTAAACAAGACTAAAATTTCGGGATCTATTTCAATTGCACGGAGAAATCTGATATCCGGTTTGTTGGAAGAAACCCCGATGGAGAACTTGAATTTTGATGATCAGAAGTTTCCTCCCGAAAAATCAATTTTTCTATCATTAATTAAGGGCTCTGGTATGTGGAATTTCAGGGACGGCAAATGGCAATTATCAGCCCCTTCTTCCCCCTCCTTTCAACGATTATGGTTAGGTAGTCTGGAATTTCTGGAAAGTTGCCGCGATGAGAGGAAATCACTCTTGGAATTTTCTGATTTTTTGAAACGAAGACCTTATAAACTAAAGCAGGGATTCGTCGATTTTTGGCTCCCCGTTTTTTTAATTGCCAATAAAAATGACTTTGCTCTTTATCAAAGAGGAAGGCCAGACAATCAAATAACATTCTTACCCAATCTCAATGATGAGATTCTTGATTTGATTAATAAGATTCCGCAAGATTTCTATATTAAGAAGTTTGACCTGACACCGGCCAGGCTTGAGTTGTTTAATAAATACAGGGAAATCTTAAATCAGATTGAACAGGAAAGATTTACAAATGCATCCTTTATTGAAACCTTTAAACCTTTTGTGATTTTTTACAAATCCCTCTCAGCTTATGCAATAAATACAAAGAATCTTTCCGAAAAATCCATAAACTTAAGGCAAGCCATTGCAAATGCTGTTGACCCTGAAATTACCTTTTTCGAGGAATTCCCTAATGCATTGGGTTTCAACACTGTTGAATTGCTTGAGAAACAGGAAGCTATTGAGGACTTTGCCATTTCAATCAAGGAGTGTGTACAGGAGATAAATGGTGCCTTAGATGTTTTAATTGAAGATATTGAAACTTACATCAATACTGAAATTTTTGGGGAGGATTTGGTATTTCCGAAAAATAAAGCTGCCTTCAGCCACAGATTCGCAAAACTTAAGACAGACCGGATTCAACCAAAGTACAATGTCTTCTTCAAACGCTTAGTTTCTTTATTGGATAATAAGAAAGTCTGGATAAATTCTCTTTGTCAGGCAATTCTCGGTAAAAACATCGATACGGTTACAGATGATGAAATTCCGGTATTGAAGCATAAGATCATCGATTATGTAAGGGAATTGGATAATTTTACTGAGATTTCGGAAAGAGATATTAATCCTGATAAAGAAGACGTTATTAAGCTTGAAGTGACAGACTTATTGAAGGGCTTATCTAAAAAATATATCCGGATTCCGAAATCCAAAATGAATAAGATTGCTAATTTAGAAAAGTCTTACAAGGATCAACTTAAAAATAATGATCGAACAGTTAATATTGCTCTGTTAGTAAGGTTATTGCAGGATGAATTGAAAGAAGATGATGAAAGTTAGGCATCTATTAGGTATTTCGGGTGGAAAGGACAGCGCTGCCCTGGCTATTTATATGAAGACCAGGTATCCTGAGATTGACATGGAATATTATTTCTGTGATACTGGTAAGGAACTGAAAGAAACGTATATACTTATTGATGAACTTGAAAATTTCTTAGGTAAACCAGTTGCTAGATGGAAAGCAGCAGAAAATAGCCCTGACGATCCTTTTGACCACTTTTTAAAGTTATACAAGGGATACTTACCTTCCAATATGGCACGGTGGTGTACCAAAAACCTTAAGCTTGAGCCATTTGAGAGAAATATTGGTGATGATTTGGTAATGTCTTATGTTGCCATCCGAGGAGATGAGAACAGGGAAGGCTACGTTTCAACAAGGCCTAATATTCAGACTATTTTCCCATTCCGGAAGAATATATGGAGCATTGACGTGTTATCTCACGTTATGTATAATACCAAGATTGATGAGTTTTATTCAAATTATTCCCGAATAGCTGATCAAAAGAGTCTAAAAAGGGCTGGGGAGCTGATTTTAAAGGAAACTTCTAAAAAGTTTTTATTTTCTCAAAAAGTTGAAGCGCTACTTAATATTAATATTCCGGTATTTAATAAGACCGTTTTCAGTTGTCTGAAAGGTACATCTTATCCCATATCACTGCTGGATGATTATGCCCTGTTGCTTAATAAGGAGATCATCGACAAACAAGAAGTGATCAAGCTGATTAAAACCAACGGAATAAAATACCCCCAGTATGCTGAAGAAATTCCGTATAAAGTAAATGAAGAAGTGGGATATTACTCCCGCAGCCGTTCCGGTTGTTTTTTCTGTTTTTACCAACAAAAAATAGAGTGGGTTTGGCTGTATGAAAGGCACCGGGAGTTGTTTGATAAAGCAAAGGAATATGAAAAGGATGGCTATACCTGGAATGAGAATGAAAGCCTTGAAGAGCTATCACAACCTGAACGAATAAAGCAAATCAAGGAAGAACACATTTTAAAAGTCAGAAATAAATTCCTGGCAAAGAAATCCAATAAACTTATTGATGTATTGGATGATTCTCAGGGTATTAGTTGTGTTAATTGTTTTGTGTAAAATGGAGGATATTAGGTTTTTTAAATTTGAACCTGGGGCTTTGTCCATAATTCAAATGGGTGAAGAGTTGATTGGTCACCCATCCACTGCAATAAATGAATTGGTTAAAAATGCATACGATGCAGATGCGGGTAAATGTTGGGTATATACACAATATGATAGAAAACCTGAGCGGACATTTTTAATTATCAAGGATAATGGAACTGGTATGAGTGAGTCCATATTGTTTGGGGCTTGGCTTAAACCTTCTGTAAGTAATAAACGTCAAGAAGATAAAGAGAAAAGAGTAAGTGAAATTTATAGAAGGAAATTCCTTGGCTCAAAGGGTATTGGAAGGCTAGCTGCTATGGCCCTAGGTCGATATCTTACAGTCATCACTAAACAATATAATGAAATTGACTACAATTGGATTAAAATTGATAGAGAAGCATTTAAAATCGATGACTTACTTGATAATATTTCTTTTCCTGGTGGAAAGATTCAGGACTATATTTCCGTATTCGAGTCAACAAATATTTTATCAGTATATGGATTAAACAAGAATGGATATTTAATAAATATACTGAAGAACAATTTATATGCTGATTTTAATGAAGGTACGCTCATTGTTATTGAATTTTTAGATGAATCTGTTAAAACAATAATAGAAGATGAATTTCAAAATAAAAACATTGAGGAAACATCCATCTTTAAATCCCTCAGAGATTTAATTACACCTTTAAAACTTAATTGGGAGTTGCAGCAAGAGCTTGTTAGAAATGAAGTATTATTAAATGAACAAAAGATAGATAATGGCTCTAGCACTTTCGAGCTTTTTTATGGTATAAATTTTATAATTGATAGTATTAAAAATGATATTGACTTTTTACCAATAGAACCTTCTGAAATTCTTAAAAAATTCGACTATAGGGTATATGGTAAAGCTCTAGCTGATGCATCTATTAAAGGAAAATTTATATGTAAGAGAATAGATTATGATCAATTCGAAGATGAATTAGAAATCGAAGCCTCATATAGTTTATCTGATGACGAATTAAATATACGAAGGATTCCTGGAATTGAAATTGATGAAAAATACAGAAACCCTAATGTCGGTGAGTTTTATTTTGACATTCGAATATATGATTTAGATGCTGATTCAAAACTACGTCTCGCTGAAATTCTTAAAGTAAATGGGAATAGAGAGGCAACACGTAATTTTAGTAAGTATCTTGGATTAAAGGTTTCTAAAAATGGTTTTGGAATAAAACCATATGGTGAAGAAGATAAAGA
The DNA here is from genome assembly GCA_964489545.1 of uncultured Bacteroidales bacterium. Lineage (GTDB taxonomy): Bacteria > Bacteroidota > Bacteroidia > Bacteroidales > JAGOPY01 > JAGOPY01. Next base: position 613 of record CAZAZE010000009.1, on the reverse strand, counting down.
TTGGCTAGGATTAGGAGCAAAAAGGGTTCAAAAACATATTGAAACAATTGGCCCTAATCAAATTATCGGTAATGTGTTTTTATTTTCTCCACAAAATGATGCTTTGAATGAGAAAACAAATCGGGAAGGTTTTTTTGAGAACAAAGCCTTTATTATTTTTAAAAAGATTCTTGATGCAATATTAGAAGAAACAGGAAGGAAAAGAGCAGCTTATAGGCGAAAACACAATCTTGGTCGGCAAACAAAAAGTAAGTTTGAAAGACCTAATACCGATAGATTTATAGAATTCCTTCGAAACAACACCACTGATGTTCGGTTAATTAGTCAAACTCAAAAGTTCATTAATGAAACGAATACTGCTTTTGATAATTTAGAAAACTCACTTTCATTTTCACAGCGTTTAGCTACACTCGGGACAGGGATTGAATTAGTGTATCATGAATTAAGCCAACCGATAACCGCACTTGGGGCAACTAAAACAGGCTTAGAATTAAATTCAGCTAAAATCACGCAATTAGACCTAAGAAAGAAAATCGAAATTCGAATAATAGATCTATCATGTCTTAACCCCCTAAATAGCTGGACAAATTTTGATAAAACAGATTTGAACAGT
>CAZAZE010000008.1:0-141357 GCA_964489545.1 uncultured Bacteroidales bacterium | reverse complement strand
TACTGTTCAAATCTGTTTTATCAAAATTTGTCCAGCTATTTAGGGGGTTAAGACAAACTCACAAAGAATCTCTAATAATTCATCTTTGCTTATAATCGAGTCTTCAAGAAAATCTTTTGATATCGATTTGAGCTTTATTCCTTCATCCATTTCAATATGAGAAATTAACACTTCATTAAAATAGATAGGGAAGTCCTCATCACGTTTTATAGTCCATTTATTAGAATATTGACGATTTTCCTCAATCCCTAGTGACCATATCAACAATGGCGCTTTTATAATGTTCTTAGGGTCTGTTTTATCCCTTTTTAAGATGATTGGAAAACCAAAACCAAAAGGTTCAATGCCGTGTTCTAAATTATAATCTATATTTTGTTTGCTTATGCTCTTTAATCGCTTAATCGCTTTTTGAGTTTTTATTTGGTTTTTGTCATCTAATTTGTTAAAATCAAAATCATCATCGAATGTAATATCTATTTTAAACTTAGGATTATTGAGAAGTTTTTGTATAAATTTATCCGAAAAGTTCTTATCAATCAAGTTAACTTCAGTAATATCTATTCTTGTGGCTGAATTTTTGGGAAGTACATTTAAATGAATGGAACGTTTATTACCTTTTGAAAGCTTCTCTTTCAAAATATTTAGGAACTCTTGGTTATTAATAATTTGACTTTCCATTATTTAACATATAAAAAACATGATTTGCTAGTAAAGTTAATCTGACAAATCAAACCACCAACTCATTGACCATATATTTTTTTTACATTTAATAATAACATTGGGTTAGTCCACTGTTTTTGCCAGTCCACGCCGACCAATTTGACTAGACAGGCCGGTCAACATTACCGAAGTAGGCCGGAATTAACAAGCCTCTGCTATTCATTGTTTTTCAATACTTAAGGGTGGTCAATTTAAATCGGCGGGGATAGGCTTAGCCAACCAGCGGATGCAATAAAGAAAGCTGACAAAGGAAATATTAAACCACTGCTGGATTTTTCCCGATCATAGGATTTGAATTCGCTGCTAAGATATTCTGAATTCGAGTCAGGGCAGGGAGCTTTAAATATTGTTCAGATACAATCTCAGCCCCTTCCCCAACCCTCCTCTTTGCACCCAACTCGCCCATGCGCCCATGCGTCCATGCGCCCATATGTATTTCACAATGTCATTTCAGATTTCCGAGATCCCAAATCGCATATACTCATGGACACATGGACACATGGACACATGGGCGATTTAACGGGAACGGGAAACGGGTTAAATTTTTATTCTTCAATTCCCTGGTAAGAGTCGGATGATCCCGCCATAGTGCTCATCGTCCGTTCCGATATAGATCTCCTTTTCACTGCCGGGTACTTCGCGGACCGTGATGCTCTCCACTTTCAGCCCGTCAAGGTCGGCCAGCCTGATGTTCTCCTGAAGATCCACAATAGGATTGCCTTCCATATCCGTGATCATTCTTCCGATCTGCCAGACCACACTGCGGAAAGGGCCATTATCATTACCCAGATCATAGGCTGATACAATGTAGATAAATCCATCGTTGTCGATTTCCATGGCAACGATGGGCCGGGCACCAGGGCCAACAGGATCAATCCCTTCATAGACAACCTCGCTGAAATCGCCAAAACCCAAAGGATCCAGCGTAAAAACCGCCCAGCGTATCTTTGTGTATGTGCTGTCCTGGGCCCGCTCGGCATAAAGGAACACAAGCCGATCCTTCACCTGGCAGACCTCTGTCGCCTCAACATTGGTAATTCCCACCGGCCAGTCGACATAATCGGCGATCGAGATACTGTTGTTTTCAAAAACACCATGAAAGATCCTGCGGAAGCCGTCGCCTTCCTGGCCGCTTTCTACAAATAAAAAGTCTTTTCCCCCGGGGATACTGGAACAACTCTCCATATCACTGGATAGCCCTCCCGGGCCCGGGTACGTGGGATAAAAAGGGTGCCAGATGACACCGTCGAACTCGGATTGGGGGAGCTGGATCAGGCTTAGCCGCGGCCAGTCCTTTTTTTCGTCGGTGTTCTTCGCATCGTGCACGCCGATGAACAGGTCCGCTTCCACCCACGACAGGCCACTCAGGTTGGGCAATGCAGAAGGTCGTGGGTGCGGATCACCGCCATCCTCTTTATTGCAGGAGAAAAAAATGAGCAGAAAAAAGGTCATGATTAATAATGAAGACCAGACAGGCTTTAGCCTGCGTGAAGCTTTCTTCATAATACATTTATTTACCTGCCAAGTTATGGAAAATATGTTTGCTGTTGTTTGTGGATCCGGCGATTGACAAAAAATATTCCCCGCAAAAAGATTTTCCCATGGTCTATTATGGGGAGATACTGGGCATATACAGTAAGCAATAACGCCGGAATCGTTTGCCTTTATTGCCGGATTAAAATCCTGCTCCCGTCATTCGCCCCTTCAGGGCTCCTGTTTGTTTTTGCCGCCTTTTTTCCCGCCAATAAATTGGCGGGCTATTGTCAAAAATCCCTTCGGGATGAGATTTGGGGTTTCCGATGGCCGGGCCTGGCAAAGCAGAGGTGAATTTCTATAACTTTACATGCTGTAACAATCAGCCATGAGCAGAGGATTTGTCAAGGAAGACGACCAGGAAGAGGTCCCGATGGTGCCGCCCAGGGCGCATTTGCCCGCGGGGGTCCCTAACTATGTGACCCGGACGGGCATGGACCAGTTGCTGGCCGAGCAACAGGCGCTGATGGATGAAATTAAAAACCTCGACATCGCAAGCGAAAAAGAGCGGCGGATCGCAGCCAACCATATCAACGCAAAACTGCAGCTGCTGAACAACCGGATCGCCGAAGCCCGGATCATCGACCCGGAAACGCAGCCCTGTGATGAAATACGATTTGGCGCCACCGTGACCCTTAAATCAGAAGGAACCCATGACATCGAGACGTTCCAGATCGTGGGCGTTGATGAGGCGGACATTTCCGGGGGAAAGATCTCTTTCTTATCGCCCCTGGCACGGGCCCTGACCAATAAAAAAACCGGCGACAAGGTCTTGCTGAAACGCCCCAAAGGCGACCGGGTCGTGGAGATTATGGCTATAACCTATAGTTAACGGCAGATCGAACGCTATTGGATCAAGAGTTTTTGTGACCAGGTTGACGCTGAATTGCCTGCGAAGGTGATAAGATAAATTCCTTTTGGATAGCCTTCAAGATTTACCTGGATGTTTTGACCCGGGGTGTCCATGCAAATTTCACGCTCATAAACCACAACCCCGGTGCTGTTGAATAACTTGAGCATTCCCCGGCTTTCATTAACGGTTAGAAAGAAATTGCCATTTGTGGGATTGGGCCACACGGTCAGGCTATTAAAATTCTTGCTTACATCATGAATTCCCGTCAGCAGTCCGTCGGCATCTGTTTTCAGGAAATACATATCCGCTCCCCCGCTGCCCCAGGAAGTTGTATAACCACTAATGATAAGTCCGTTGTCGAAAGTGGAATGTACAGCAAAACACTTCTCATATTCATCTCCACCGTAGGTCTGGGACGACAGAAGGCTGCCTGCCGTATCGATCTTCAGGATGTACATATCCCAATTGTTTGAAGGAAAATAGCGGGTCGTGCCACCGATGACAATGTTTCCATCATCGGTGAAATCCATACTATACGCGAATTCACCACCTGATTCCTCCCCATATCTCTTCGCCCAGAGACTGTCGCCCTGTTCATCAAGCTTTATAACAAGAATGTCAAAAGTATTATTCGGCTGAAAAACATTCCAGGCTTGCCCTGTTACATAGTATTCACCTTCGTCGCTTTGAATTATAGAATAGGCAGCATCATCACCGGCGTAGCCATAACTGCGGGTCCAGAGGGTATCTCCATTGGCATCTGTTTTGACAATGAAGAAATCATTATAACCTGGGGCAGCTTCAGTTCCTCCGCATATGGCATATCCTCCGTCACGTGTCTTTATCATATCACAGGACCAACCATCTTCATTAATTCTAATGATCTTGCGCCAGAGCGCCTCACCTTCAGCATCGGTTTTAAGCAGAAAGATCCCGCGGCCTTCATCATCGTAAGATGCACCGCAGAGCATAAAACCACCATCATCCGTTTCCAATGCGTCGCGGGCAATTGAATTTACGTTTCCATCTCCGGCGTATTTCCGGGTCCACAGGGTATCGCAATTCTCATCTACCTTGAGCAGGTACGCCCTGGTCTTATCGATGTATTCATCAAACCACTCTGCTGAAATGATGAAGCCACCGCTGGAGACCGGGTTGATGGAATAGGCCCGCTCGTCGCGGTTGCCTCCGTAATTCTTTTCCCAAAGGATCTGGCCTGTGGAGTCAGTCTTTACAAGATAGACATCCTCATATTTGTAAGGATAACTGCTGGAATAGCCGCACAGGATAAAACCCGAGTCAGGTGTTTGAAGAACGGCATACCCCGTCTCATCAAAAACATCACCGAACACTATTTCAAACGTATTCTGGCCAATGCCGCAACAGGGCAGCACAGTGGCTACAATGAAAAGAAGGGCTAATTTTTTCATGGTTGGTTAATTACCTGAAATAAACGCTAATAAGCAGGTATTAGTATTTCAGCAGCCTGCAAAAAGTGGATGGGCCATCACAGGAAAAACGTTTGAAATGAAAACCCTTTTCCCCTGTGAACCGGGAGCTGATTTTCATTAATTCCTTCGGGATGAGATTTGAGCATTTGAGGATTTGATGATTTGTTGCTTTGATGATTTGTTGCTTTGAGGCTTTGCCTGGGTTTTGGTGTTTGAAATTTTGGAATTTATTTGGTTATTGATTTTTGGAATTTGGGATTTTCACCCGTCCTAAAGGGACGTCATGAAAATAGCCCGCCAATTCATTGGCGGGAAACGGGTGGCACGTCGCAAATGGCCCTTGCCGAAGGTACGGTTGATCATCAAGGCGGTTTTAAAACCGCCGGGCCCACCCTGCGCCTTCCGCCGGATTAAAATCCTGCTCCTGTCATTCGCCCCTTCAGGGCTCTATATTGTGCATGTCGCCTTTTCCCCCCGCCAATGAATTGGCGGGCTACTGTCAAAAATCCCTTCGGGATGAGATTTGATGCTTTGATGCTTTGAGGCTTTGAGGCTTTGACGCTTTGATGATTTGACGCTTTGATGCTTTGATGCTTTGACGCTTTGACGCTTTGATGCTTTGATGCTTTGACGCTTTGATGATTTGTCTGGATATTGGTGCTTGAGATTCGGGATTTCCAGCCCCTCATGGAACTTTTGCCGTTTTGCCGTGTCTTAAAAGTATCAAACCAAGAAAATTCTAAAGACATGAAACGGCTGATTTTTTTCTCAATCCTGGTGTGGTCGATCTTGACGGGTCCCGCCGGCATCTCACAATACTATAAAAATACACGATTCAGCCCGGTGCTCGACGTCGCCATAGGAAATCATGAAAATGTTGTTTACGCCTTATCTTTTCACCAAGCATGGAAGAATCTGCAGGATAACATTCTACATGAAAAGGTGTTGCTCGATAAAGAATTAACCTGTGTCGACCTGCTGAACCAGGATTTGCCCGTCATACTCGGGGAGGACTGCGCGGTTAGCCTTGCCGGGTTTGTCAGTGATGGGATCGATAAAGACATATCACGGGAACTCAAAGAAAAATTTAACAGGGAAATCGATCTTTCGGCCTATGCAAAAGAAGAGTCGAACATCATCTGTTATGCCTTTTTCCGGAAAGATATCAAATTCTCCACTATCTTTGAAAGTTACGGCCAGGCCTTCCCCTTTTTCAGCGATGGAAAGATATTTGACATGGAATGTTTCGGGATCTGGAACAAGGGAAACAGTCCCCACCACCAGGAATTGAGTGAACTGGTGAGTGTCTATGATTATGTCAATTCCTCCGATTTCATTGTCGGCCTGAGTAATCCGGGGGAAAAAGATGAATTGGTCATCGCTGTGTGTGAACCGGCCGGAACCTTGCAGGAAATGATCGACAAAGTCTTACAGCGGATGGGTGGCGACGGTAACACGGAATTGGTCGATAACGACCGGCTGATCCTGCCAAAGGTCCATATCGACCTGCATCATACCTTCGATGAGCTTTACGGCGTCCACCTGGCAAACAAGGGCTTTGAATCATACTTTTTTGCCGGGGCCGGCCAGGATGTCCTGTTCAATCTCGATGAAAGCGGGGCGCAGGCCAATGCCGAAGCCAAGATCATCCTGATCAAAGGCCCCGGGCCAAGGACCATGATGGTAAACAGGCCTTTCCTGCTGATGATGAAGGAAAAAGGGGATCATCAGCCGTATTTTGCAGCCTGGATTGCCGACCCGGAACTTTTAACCGCTTCCGGCCCGCTGCCCGAAAGCCAAGCAAACCAATAATAGCAGAAGTGGCATCTACGATAAACCGGCCAGGTCCGGGTAAAATAAAATCAAGCCTCCTTAAAGGCGATCCAACCCTTGATCCGGATGCCGCGATGGTTAATGATCTGAAAGAAAAAAACGACCGGGAAGCACTGAACACGCTGATGAAAAAATACAAGAACACGGTCTTTAACGTTTGCTTCAGGTACTGCGGCAACCTGGAAGATGCCAGCGATATTTCCCAGGATGTGTTTATCAAAGTATACCGGAACATTGGGTCGTTCAGGGGAAAGTCGAAGTTCTCGACCTGGTTGTACCGGCTCACGCTCAATACCTGCCATAACTACAGGAGGCATTTCATCTCAGAACGTCTGGATAAAATGAGCCGGATCGCCCCCGATCCGGATGAGCATACACTACCCTCGTTCATCCTCCCTGAAATGGTCCCGGACCCGGAAAAAGTATTGCTGAACAAGGAACTTTCCGGAATCATCGACATGGCGGTCAGCCATCTGAATAAGAAACAAAGATCGGTTATCATCCTGAGGGATTTCCAGGGCAGATCGTATGAAGAAATTGCGGATATACTGAAGATGAAAACCGGGACCGTGAAATCGACCCTGGCCAGGGGCAGGCTCCAGGTGGCCCGGAAAATCAAAACATATTACCAGTCATGACCTGCAAAGAATTAAAAAAATATCTCCCGCTCTATCCTGATGACGTTGAGCCGGCCATCAAAGAGGCCATCGGCCTTCATTTAAACCGGTGTGAAAGCTGCAGGGCTGTGTTCGAAAGTGTAAAGCTCTACCGGACATATGCACTGGCATCACCTGAGGTGGAGGCCCCTGATGGTCTTGAGGCCGATGTCATTCAAAATATCGGACCGGCTGTAAAGAAAGCCAGGATCATGACCCTTTACCGGAATGCAGCGATCACCGTCAGTTCGGCCGCTGCCATCATCCTGCTTGTCATCATCTTCAGGCCATTCACTAAATCGTGGGAAGACCGGGCGATAGAAGCCCGCTTCATCCCCAGGTCAGAAAAACAGGGGAAAGGCCCCGCGCCGGTTGTCGACATGGAAAAGACCGCACTGGTTATTAACGAACTGCTGAAAAATTCTGATGCCCGGATAGTTGAGAAAAAAGAAAACGACCTGACCGGTTATTTTGATTATCTCGTTGCCGCCGTCCGGGTCGAAAACAAGGATAAGTTCATCAACAATTTCAATAATATCTCCCATTCATCATTACAGGCCGGTAAGGAAGATGGGAATGACGCAGCGATGTCGTATTTTAAAATTTATTTCGACGTGATAAATTTCTCGGCGGGAGATTTTGACGGCGACCACCTGGCCGAAATTATCGTCCAGTTTCTCAGCGGGATGAATAAAGGCGAATGGGTAATTTATTCCTGTGACGATTCGTCCGGGTTTTCTTCCTACCATATTCCTGATTTTGGGAAAAACGTATCCAGGTACCTGGCCGATTATCGCCTGGTGACCGGGGATTTTAACGGGGACGGGCTGGATGATATTGGGCTAATTGCGCATGATGCCGGAAGCAGGATCAGAAATCATATCCTGCTGAACCTTGGGAATTATCAATTCAAGGAAGCGGATGAGAAGCTATTGACCCAAATCATCCCGGTTCATGGGAAAGGGAAATTCCATGACCTGCTTGCCGGCGATATGAACCATGACGGCAAGGATGAACTGATATTCGTTTCTGACCTGGGCGGCGATCACTACGAATTCAAATTTTCGGGCAGCCCTTCGGCGCCGCAGGTGATATCCATTCCCGACCTGTATAGGTGCGACGGGCACCTGCTGGCAGGGGATATCAACGGCGATCAATACGCTGACCTGTGCGTGAAATATATACAGGGCGACCGCGCCGGCCAGACCATGGTTTACCTTAATTCGATAAATGGCTTTACCGGTGAACCTTTTAGCAGGGGATTATCATTTGCCGGAGATTATGTATTTCGCCTGGCCGATTGCGATGGCGACGGATACGATGATCTTTTTGTCAAATCCGGGGGGCCTTTTCTCTCCGGCGAGTGGTATATCATGAATAACGACAAATCCAGCAAGTTTAGCTTAGGTAAGAAATTCGAACTGAAATTTACCGGGGATTGATACCTTCGCTTTAAATATGATGGGCAGGACCGGGATCTCGCCCGTTGCTGCCAGCCTTCTCCAATGATCTTTCCCGTCTAGTCCGTGATATTGATCTTCGCCACACCCACATGGTCTCCTGACAGGATTTTTAAAATGTACAGGCCGGCCGGGAGGATCCGGACGTCTATTTCCTGGATACGCCCCATCGGTTCGGTGCGGTTTAACACCTTTCTTCCCGTCAGATCATACAGGTCCACTTGCCGGATATCTTCACCAGAACCGCAGGATACCGTGAACCTTCCGCCGGACGGATTCGGATATACCGAAATGGAATTCTTTTGATCTGTTTCGCCGATGCCATAATTATCCAGGACCATCATGGTCACCCTGGAGGTAAGATACCCTGAGGCTGTCGCTTCAATGACGGATGTGCAACCGATCTGCGCACCGGAAGCGGCGTGGAAGTAAACAGTTGTTGTGGAGTCACCGGCAGAAATGACAACAGGGCCGGGCACCTTGATACAATTGCTGTTAGAGGTGGAAAAGCTAACCGTGACATCCTGGCCGGGCACAGGGATCACTTCCAGCTGCATCAGGACCGAGTCGTTGGGTAAAATGGTGCTGCTGACCGGTGTGCCGATAACCAGGCGATTGATCACATCACTGGTGATCTTGACGATCGCCGCATAAGAGGGCTGATCTGTCCGAAACCAGAATAAAATGCTGTCGCCGGTTAAGGAGGTCCAGTCACCTGCCCAGCCGGCCGGTGAGATCAGCCAGTGCCAGTCTCCGGAAGCCCAGTCGCTGATCTGAAGAAAACCCCCTTCGTAACCACCTGAAGAAACCCATTCCATCGTGCCGTCGCCCCCGGAACTCCAGCCTTCCGATGAGCCGCCGAAATAACTCGAATACAATGAGCCGATCATTACGTTGTCTATTCCGCCCACATCATTTCCTGTATGCATTTCTGTCCGGATCCAGAAGGAGCTGACATTCGACAAAACGGCCTGAAGTTCATCCGCCGTGACGCTGAACGCCTCCGGGGTAATGGGAATGGTGAATTTCTCCCAGGCATTGGCATTGGCAGGTGGGCCGTATTCGGCGGTGATCTCAGCACGCTGCGGCCAGGCGTTAGGGCTGATCAAAAAGGTAATGAAACTGGCAAGGATAATCTTTGATTTCATATCATATTCATTTTGTATTATTTAAAGCAGGTCGAGAATCCCTGACCCTTAAAGTTAATAAAAAAATTATGGCCATGCAAGTTTATTCCTTCAGAAACCGGGGGCCTGCCACCACCATCTCTTCCGGCTCGTCCTGAGTGCACATGGTACAGTATAACCCAAAATTCTTATTGCATTCTTCTCGATATTTAACTATCTTAGAGGTTCCATAACCAAACCAATTGATTGTTTAAATTCTGTTCTTCTCCCTGAAGAACAATTGATTCTAAACCCAAATAATATTATCATGAAAAAAACGATTTTACAGTTTTGTGCCATTTTTCTCTTTTTTTCCGTGGATATCATGGCACAGAATGTTGGGGTGGGCGTAGTCTCACCATCTTACAAACTGGATGTTGGTGGGGATGTGAACATCGCCACAGGATATTCATATAAGATCAGCAGCATTGATTTTATTAAAAATCCAGGGGCCAATAACACCATGTTAGGTTACAACGCCGGTTTATCATATGGTTCATACCAGGGTAACACATTCCTCGGTGCCAATACCGGCATGATGAACCAGGCAGGAAGTTTCAATGTGGCCATCGGTTACAATGCCGGCCAAAATTGCCTGAATTTTAACAATGTCTTTGTTGGTGCTGATGCGGGAAAAATGACAACCACCGGTGAAAGGAATGTATATGTCGGAGCGCAGGGGGGATTTGGCAACAAAACCGGCTGGAACAATGTGATGATAGGCGCCACGGCTGGCTTTAACAATCGCCGCAGTGGCAATGTATATATTGGTGCAGGTGCCGGTGAAAATGATACCGTAGGACAGGATAATCTTTTCGTCGGTTATCTTGCAGGATTCGGCAATTACCAGGGGCAGGGAAATGTTTACCTCGGATCTCTGGCAGGTCAGCATAGCCGCGGAGGTGCGAATGTGTATGCCGGCAAACAAGCGGGCAATACGGACACAACGGGTCAGGATAATGTCTATGTAGGATATTGGGCCGGGTTGATAAACGGTGGGGGGCAAAATAATGTTTATATAGGATCAAAGGCAGGGCAGAGTTCTGAGACCAGCAGCAACGTATATGTTGGATACCTCGCCGGATCCGGCAACGCTTATGGCCATTCCAATACGTTTATCGGCAGTCACGCAGGTGTCAGTTCCACCGGCAGTAACAATGTCTTCATTGGCGATAATGCCGGCGCCACCATAACGGAAAGCGGCAAACTGGTCATCTCAAACTATGATACCCAGGAACCGCTCATCTATGGTGATTTCCCTTCAAAAATTCTGACCATAAACGAGGTGCTCAAGTTGAAACCCATCAGCACCGCCCCTTCTGTTAGCGGAGCAGGTGATGCTGGCACGATGTATATCGACTCCGGCGATGGGAACAAACTGAAGGTTTGGGATGGCAGTGCCTGGAGAAGCTGCTGGTAACGATCAGGTTTAATGTTTTGCCGCGTGTTGTTAGGTTGTCTGAAAGTGATAAAATCAGCCTTCCTGATCCCATTATTATCAATAATCATCCGGCTTGTCTAACCGCCAGGTATTCGATTCGGAATAAAATACCAGATCGTCCAATCGCCGGACCTGCTGGTTATTGGAATTTAATCTTTCAAGATCTTCGTGGCGGTCCTTTCGCTTCCTCCTGTGACGGTCAGCAAATACATGCCTTTATCCAGTCCATCAAGGGAGAGGGTTAATTTACCGCCGTTAGTGGCATGGGTTTCTGACTTCACTGTTTGTCCGAGGATATTAAATAGGCTGACCACCACGGTCTGGCCTGGCGATTGAGACTCCATCTCGATGAATAGAACATCCCCTGCGGGATTGGGGTAGACCAGCAACCCGGGCAGTTCCGTGATCTCCCCGGCACTGAAGCCTTCATCGCAATAGGCCGCGAAGATAGCCTGGCCCAGGTTGAGCTGCCAGGCGCTATCATTACTCATGGCAAACCATCTTTGGTCTGACCACAGTTCCCAAGCATAGCCTGGATTGATCTCGTTGTTGAGATTGGACACGAGGGCCAGCGTATCGCCAGTGGTACTGGGGAGCATAACGCCGAGGTAGAATGGCCCGGAGATATACACCGGCGGGTTGAACACAACCTCGGTCCAGTCGAGCGCGACGACATCATCGTAGATATCATTGAGGGGAATGGTGGCACTGCCAATGATTGTGCCGGGTTTACCGCCTTCGCCCTGGTTGTTCCACACCCTGAATTCAATTGCAGGATTCTGCCCTGAGCCTTTCACGGCATGGGCGAAGCCGAAGATAGCCTTATAGAGCAGCCTGCCCGTTTCGTCGGGCTCGAAGTAATCGGCTTTGGCCAGGTCGCCGAATACATTATTGCCGCAAACGTATCCGCCGTTATCTTCCACGTAGTAGAGGGTCGGCGTTCCCTGTAACGGGTAATGCAGGGTGTCGCAGACGGGGATCACGGCCACGTCCATCTGCACATTGTGGATGACCGTTTCGCCCTGCAGGACATCCTTGAATATGCTGGTGGTTTGAAAACCTGTGGCTGAGGTTGTGATATTGATAAAACCGGCCGGTACGTTCGCCAGGGTATAGGTCCCGTCGCCGGCCGTGGTGGTTTCCACCAGGCCTGAAGCCGAGACAATGGCTCCCGAAATCGGGTTGCCGGTAGCGGCGGCGGTGACGATGCCGGTAATGTTCCCGGTGTAGGTAAAGCCGGCAGGATTGACCAGCAGCTTGATGAAATCGATGGCATAACCGTCGCCGGCGCCAGTCGTCAGGTCGTCGAACAGGATTGAAAGGGTCCCGGAACTGACCTGTGAAAGATGTGAAGCTGGAATGGCTATTGTGATGAGTTTTCCGACAGGCCCGGTCTGGACCAGGGTGTTGATTTGGGAAGACAGATAGGGTGCTTGTTGTCCGTTGATGGTCACGGTGTAGTTGGCATGCCATACCGGGGCCTGGAAGTCGTCGACAAATATTTGCAAAGCTGCGGAACTGACGGAAGCCCCTCCCAGGTCGTAGGTCATCACGATAGGCCGGGGAAGGTTTTCCGGCCGTGATGTCGTATTAGTATAGCCGTCCTGGCCTGCCGGTGGACTGCCCACGTAGCTGATCACCACCATGATGCGGTCGGTGCCATCGACATCCGCGGCATCAGGGCTGAATGGAAATACATGCGCCGGGGTCGTGGCGCCGGAAAATGGGTCGAATCCACCGGGCCAGCCGAAGCCCAGGTTATCGATATCCCCGAAGCGGACCATTACGTCGGCTTCCGGAGTGTTGTAAAGGGTTACCTGCTGCGCAGCCCAGTCACCGTTAATCTCGTCGCGGGTGGATTGAGAATGGCCTGATACAAGAACCAGGGCAGGAATGGACAGTAAGAGCAATCTTTTGAATTTCATAGTCGCGGGTTTGATTAATAGAGAATTTACCATACTGAGATCTTAAGCAGGTAAAGATAATCATTGCAGCAAGATATTAAAACCGAGGGACAGGTTTTAACGCCAAAGCGCGGGTAATTGGTTTTATTTCAGATTTTTAACCGCCGGGCCCACCCTGCGCCTTCCGCCGGATTAAAATCCTGCTCCTGTCATTCGCCCCTTCAGGGCTCCTGTTTGTTTTTGCCGCCTTTTTTCCCGCCAATAAATTGGCGGTCTATTGTCAAAAATCCCTTCGGGATGAGACTTGAGGATTTGGAATGTGGTTCGTCTATGAATAATCAACCGGAATAATATCTATGAAGATATATGTGATAACTTTGTCAGCCTGAAACAATTTAAATTCTAAGCTTCGTGATGAAAAATAGAATTACACCGATGTTCTTATTGTTGCTGCCTGGAATCCTGGTCTCCTGCAACAAAAACGAGAATGATAATCCCGTCGACGTCCCTGAAGGATATACCCTGGTCTGGTCGGATGAATTCAATGAACCAGCCATCAATCTGACGAAATGGAGTTATCAGACGGGCGACGGAACGGATTACGGACTGCCGGCCGGCTGGGGAAACAACGAGAAGCAGATCTATACCGGCACCCCGGATAATTCTTCCATAACGGACGATGACGGCGCCTCTGTCCTGGCCATCACCGCACTGGAGGACGGCTCGGGCGGATACACCTCTGCCCGGCTCACCACCAAAGACCTGTTCAGCGTCCGGTTCGGACGGATCGATGTCAGGGCCAGGGTGGCGGAAGGCCGGGGACTGTGGTCGGCGATCTGGATGCTGGGCGATAATATCGATACCATCGGCTGGCCGGGTTGCGGCGAGGTGGACATCACCGAGGTCATCGGCCATGAACCGGATATCTCCTACAGCACCCTGCACTATACAAACAGTGAGAAAAAACACGGCGAAAGCCGGGTGACCCGGGAACTGACCGGAGGCAGTTTCAGCGGGGAATATCACGTATTCAGCCTCGTCTGGTCGCCTGAGGCCATTGTTTTCATGCTGGATGGCGTCGAATCTTCGCCCTTGCCCATCGCGACCGATATGAAGGAATTCCTGCGGAGTTTTTATCTGGTCGTGAATGTAGCGGTTGGCGGCAACTGGCCCGGTGATCCGGACGGAACGACCGTTTTCCCGCAAAGCATGATGATCGATTACATCCGGGTCTTCTCAAAGGATGGTATGCAGATTCCGGAGGCGCCGCCCCTGGACATTGACGAAGAGACCGTCGGGCAGGTGATCGAGCCGAATATCGGCGATCATGCCATACGGACCGGTTTTACCTTCCTGGGCAACCTGGCCGTTATTTCATACGGAGGCGGGGGCGAACCCCTGGTGCTCACATCCGACACCGCCATTGACGGCGAAAAGAGCCTGGTGTTCGATTTCCCCGGGGGCAACTGGGGAGGAGCCTATATTGAATTGCAGGATACCCGCGATCTCACGGGTTTCACCTATCTTAAGTTTTCGCTCAACAAGCCGTCTTATCTGGTGAAAGCTGAAATAAAACTGGAAAGCCCGGCTACAAACGCCTCGGTCTTATTGGAGAATTATCCCGGAGTGCCTGTAGCAGAGGGATTCGAGGAATACACGATCCCGCTTTCGGATTTTACGGGCCTGGACCGCACCAAAGTGAAGATTCCCTTTGCCATCTGGAACCCTACGAACGCCTACCATGCTTATGTCAGCGCCACCGTGTTGATTGATAATATTTATTTTACGGATTAAGGCATCATATCACCGGCGGCCTGAAAAACATCGAATGAATATAATCGCTGGTGAACTGTGGGAATTTTTCAACCTGTCTTTGCCAGATCTTTTGCATATCTCGTTCCGGGTAGTGCCCAATACAGGATGATGCCATTTTCAGGAAGTCGGTTCCTTCTTCGCTCCGGCCTTCAATCTTGGCCAGTATGCCCCGCGAGAGATATTCCAGGGTCTGAAAAGTATTGGTAACCATATGTGTGTTCATCCTGTTGTAATATGTTTTCAGGATGTATTCGACGATGTGCTGTGTGGTAATTACATTGGCAGCCTTTTTGGATATATTAATGTCCGTCTTCTGGAAACCTACCGGCAGGTAAAAGTATTCAATCCCCCGTTTGTAATTGACCTCCCAGTGCATCAGATTGTATTCCTCACTGAATTGACTGACATTTTTACCATCAATCTTCGCGTAGCTGGGGATATGGAAATAGCATCTCATCCTTTCATAGGAGAAATTATCGAAGATCTCTACAACCAGCTTGCGCCGGTTTTCAATATAATATGAACCGGAAACCATGTATGCATCCTTTTTCCTGGTATACCAGAATAAGTCCAGCGCACCCAGGGCATAACTCAGTGTTTCGGCTACATGATGACAGATAAAATTGGTTGAGATCAGCTTATAGATGATCCCATGACGGTAGCTGGTATGCACCTGGTGTTTCACGAAGAGTTCCCTGCAATAGTTTAAGATTGTGTCCCTGTCGCACAAAGGGCCCTTGCTGCCGGAGTATTGCCTGCCCAGGTAAAAATCTTCAAATGTGAGGTTTGTATCCTTCAGCGTATGCCCGGAGTAAAAATGCGCACTATGTGTTTTGATGGTGATCATCAATGGCGTGCACAGCTTCTTGATCTGATCACTGAAGGCCCCTGCCCCGAAAGTATTGATCTGGAATGCCAGGATCTGGTATGTATGCCGGTCGAGTTCTTTCACAAAGGCAAAACCGTCGCGGCAATAAATCTTTCCCGGTATATCCAGGGAATTGTTTGCCAGGATGGTGGCGATAAACTGATCAAAGGCCTCCTCACTGATGGGCTTCTTTCCCGTGGAAGGTATCTGGCTGCGGACAAAACGCTGAAATGCTTTATATTTTTCCAGGAACATGTTTAAAGTTTTGAAATGCTTAAAAGGCTCGTCACATTAAAATTACGATATATTTTGACCAATGGCAATAACTAATCTACATTGATCATTTATCCGTGTCAGAATTTGTGATTTGTGATTTCCATACCATAGAGGCTATGAATCATCCTTGCAGTTCGCCTCAGATTTTCGTAACTTAGTCTCAATATTCAGCGCCGTGAACCGATCAGCGCATCATCGTACCGGGCTAATGCCTGGTTTTCATTGGTTGCTGCGGAAAATCATCATTCTTAGCATCTTCATCTTTATTTCTATAATTTCCTTTTCACAGCAAACCAGTCAATTCACTTCTTTCGGCTTCCAGCAGGGATTCTATTTTGAAGGAGACAGGATCGATCCGTGCAAGATCTATTACGACAGCAACGCCCACGTCTTGTTCAATCCCTGCTTTGATTTCAGGAACAAAGGGATCTATTCATCCTACCTTGCCCGGAAGGTCATTCTGGGTGATAGCCCTTCAGGTGATTCGATCATGGTCCTTCTGCCCCACCCAATGACCGATCTCGACTGGAAACAGATACAGGAGAACCAGAAACAGGCCTGGGATTATTACTTCCGTCTATGGGAAAAACAGGATAAGCTGGAGAAGTATTACATCGACCTGGAAGGGACGATCCGGAATTTCAGGCCTGTGAAGTTCTAGATCACCGGGTCCTCCGGATCAACGGTTGAGGTATCGCTGAATGCGATGCGATGGAGCATCGGTATTAACGGGATTTTGCCTGTTCAATCTGCCTCGACCGATCGAAGCCCGGCCTGTTGGGATTGCGCCCGGTCTCTCACGGCCTGCAGAAGCTTCAGGGGAATGTCGACTACCACGATGTTATACAGCCAGGCGGGTACATCGCCGGCGGGATCGATAAAGCCTTCGAGGGTGATATGGATCATCCCGTTTCCCGCCGGTTCCAGTGTCCATTTCTGCCAGTAATCCGTAACCCTGACCAGACCCGGCTTCAGTGGAACAACCCCTTTCAGGGGCGTGGAAAAGATCGTTTTGGCGCCGGTGATGGAATCCGCACTGATCCGGGTCTGGGTTGCCAGGTCGCGGTTGGTGAACGGCCAGGGAACATGGTACTCAAAATAGTACCGGATCTGTTTGTCTTTTTCAAACAACAAAACCTGGATATTCTTTACGTTGCCGGCCCACCAGTCCAGGTTCGACGGGTCTCCGATCAGGGCGCTTACCTGCTCAAAATCACCGCTGATCTCCATTTCCCCATGGAATGATTTGAACGCGCTGCCCTCATGCGTACAGGTATAGAGCCTGATCCCGTCCCTTTCCTTTACAAACGTCCAGGGTTGCGCACAGAGGGATGTGCATGCGAGCATGAAGGCTACCAACGAAGTGTGACGAATCTTGACCGGGGATTTCATCGCCAGGAGAACGGTTCTAATTTTCCCAGAGCCCGGCCGAAATAACGCCGCCGGTCCCGAAACTGCACAACATGACCTTTTTTCCTTGTATCGAACCCTTGATGGTATCGAGCGCAATCCCGACCGATGCCACGCCACAATTGCCGGTCTGCCCGGAAACATTGATGAAATCGAGGTTGTACTTTTTGAAAACGGAGGCGAGATGGCGTAAAATGAGCGGGTTTACCTGGTGAAGGATCATGATGTCCGGTGTACCCGACTGCCTGACAAAGGAAAGGTAAAAATCCTCAGCCTGCCTCAGCAGCTTGATGGCCAGGTTGTTTTTCATGGACAGGCCGAGGTGCTTTCGGGGATCGGTGGCCATGTCCTTCCATTCTTTCATGATGATCCGGTCGGCATCATGGCCCAGGCCGACCTGTACCACTTCAGATAGTCCCTTGAACTGCTTCGATTTTTTGTACACCAGCCCTTTTTGTGAGTCATCATAACTGATCATGCAGGCAAAAGAACCGTTCCCGAAGGTCTTGTTCAGCCGGCTCGACCGGGAAGTGCTTTTGCGGGCCGCATCGGCGCAGACCACCATGACGGATGATTTGTTCAGTTCCGACAATTCGCTGGCCATGATCATGGCCGTCACGCCTCCGGCGCAGCCCTGCACAATATCTATGGCATGGCAATCGGAGAGCAGGTGGCTGTATTTCTCAACAATCGTCTGCCCCAGGGAAGGAGCGATACTGTCGGGGCAGGTGGTCGCGACGATCAGGTGGCTTAAATTATCCGGCAGGCCGGATTCGACCAAGGACCGGATCGACTTATCGGCGAGTTGCAATACCTGCCGCGGTTGTTCGGGCAGATCGTTGGTATCTGAGTATTCGGAATAAGCTGAAATCTTGCGAAAAATAGTGCCCATGGAGTGCGGTTTATGTCGTTGATCAAAATTCCGGGAAAAATAGAAAAATCTGAATGATTTTTTGCTGCAAAAATTGGATTTTCTTTTCCACAAAAAACTTAACCAGATAAGGATGCCTGAGGTCGGGTGTTTTATTGAAAAATTTGATATTCCCTCAATAAAATCGATTCCCGTTAAAGAATTAATAACTTTGTTCTAAGCAATATTTAATATCAATCGATATGTCGCCTGTTCTGTTCAAGCGCATGACCTTTGTGATGGTCCTTGCATCCGTGCTGCTGCTTTTGAACACCTGTAAGGAAGATAATCCGGATCCTCCCGAACCGGACGTCATCATTCCTGAAAACACCAGGGTAATCGCTGAAAATGTCTGGGATACCTATTTTCTCGGGGCCGACAGCTCCGACTGGACCCTGACCATGGATCCGGGCATCTCGCTCGTGGAAGGCATCGCCGTAGGCAACGTGATCATAGTCTCTAAAGGGCAGGGCCTTCTGCGAAGGGTGACGGACATACAATCCGCCAACGGTGTATTGCTGATCAAAACGGAATTTGCCAGTGTATGCGACGCCATTGAAAAAGGAAGCCTGGCCTTTCAGGAAGATCTGGCGGGCCAGATGGACAAGGCAGTGATCAAAAGCCTGAAGCCGGGGGTAAAGATTCAACCGGCTTTGAAGGATGGCAACGAGGCCCAGATCACGTTCACGATCGAAGTGCCAATTCATGAGCACATCACGATCACCGGCGAGCTCTCGCTGGATCCGACGATTTCAGGTGAGGTGGTTATAGAGGATTACTCCCTGGAGTACCTGCGGATGGAGTTTAAAATGGAAGAACGGCTGGAACTCAAAACCACAGCCGATATCGCCACGCTGGAATTTGAAAAGGAGCAGGAAATCGCCCATGTGACCTTCCCCACAATTACCGTGATGGTGGGCGCCGTGCCGGTGCTGATCACCCCTGAATTTGTGCTGAAACTGGGTGTCAATGTGAACCTTTCATCGGAATTATCGGTGGGGGTGATCCAGGAACTTGCATTGAGTGCCGGCGTGGAATACAAAGAGGGCGAGTGGTCGCCGGTCAGCGGGCTGGAGAAGAGCTTCGGGCACGAAGGGCCGGCACTGGAAAATAGCCTGGAGGCAAAAGCATACATCAAGCCTGAGTTCAGCATGCTGATCTACGGGATCGTTTCGCCATCACTTTCAAGCCAGCTTTACGGCCTCCTGGAGGCCAACCTGGCCGAAACCCCCTGGTGGACGCTGTATGCGGGGCTCTCCGCCGATATCGGTATTGAGGTGAAGATCTGGATCTTCACGCTGGCCAATTACAGCGCGACCCTGTTCGACTATAAATACCCGATCGCCAGCGCCGCTGATCCCGGAAATACCAAGCCTACGGCTGTCTTCACCATCACACCGCCATCCGGCTCGGTCGATACCATCTTCACTTTCGACGCCGGCGGCAGCTACGACGCCGAAGATCCTGCCTCTGCGCTCGAAGCGCGGTGGGACTGGGAGGATGACGGCATCTGGGATACCGGATTTTCTGCGGAAAAGGTGATGACGCACCAGTACCCCAATGGCGGCGAGATGAATATACGGCTCGAAATCCGGGACAGTGAAGGACTTACCGACCAGGAAGTTCAAACGCTGAACGTTAACTGGGGCGCCGGTGGCGGAGGCGAACCCTGCCCCGGGCTCGAAGAGTTCGAATACGAAGGACAAATATACCATACGGTCCTCATCGGCCAGCAATGCTGGATGAAGGAAAACCTAAACGTGGGCAGCATGATTCCGGGAACCCAGGAGGCATCCGACAACAGCATCGTGGAGAAGTACTGCTATGGCAATGATCCCGCCAACTGTGCGCTTTACGGCGGCTTATACACCTGGAATGAAATGATGCAATATGATACCGGGCAGCACATTACCGGCATTTGTCCGCCGGGCTGGCGTATTCCCTCCGATGAAGAGTGGGACGGGTTATCAGAGTACCTGGGCGTTACGGCAGGGCTGAAGATGAAGGCAACCACCGGCTGGCTTTCGGGAGGAAATGGTACCAACGAGAGCGGGTTCACGGCCTTGCCGGCAGGGACGCGTGCTATTACCGGCGCATTTGGCGGCCTGGGCGAAAGCGCGTATTTCTGGTCCACCCGCGAACATCCGACCAACGGCGCGTACCGGCGCAAGCTCGTCGGTGGCAGTGTTTTTCTCACCAATGATCCCATCAATAAGAAAATGGGTTTCTCCGTACGGTGCATCCAATGATAAAAATCACATAGATTTGTGAAAATTCATTTGTAATGTTGTTGTTTTTGTCGCTCACGAGCATAGTGCTTTCCATTATCCTGCTCTATTACAATCATAAAACTTTTAAATCTGCTCTGTACCTGGGATTCTTTTTTCTTTTGATCAGTATTTACGGCCTGATCCAGTATGCACTGATGTATTCCCACTCAAAACAGATGGCAGGGATCTTCTACGTAAACTTTACATTTCTCACTTACCTGATCGGACCTGCACTGTATTGGTATATCCGAAGTGTCCTGAATGATGACACAAGGCTTAAAAAGCGAGATTTTTGGCATGTGGTGCCTGCTATAATCTACCTGATCCCTTCTATTCCCCATATGTTTTCTCCCTGGTCGGAGAAAATCGCAGAAGCTTCATCCATCATAAATAGTATCGGATTCCTGGCTCGGAATAAACCGACGCTTCTCTACCATTTAATTCCAAACATGATCATCCACATAAGCCGCCCGTTTATTGTGCTGGTCTATGTACTTCTTTCTGCCGTGCTGCTCCTGAAATTTCTTGCCGGCAGAAGTGTATCGGCCGTATTTTCAAACCAGCGCTGGATGATCAAGTGGATTGTAATCCTGCTGGGGCTGACCTTCATACTGGCATCAAGCCAGATTTTCATACTCAGAGAAGCCTATATCGACCGCAATTCGAAGTTGTTTTTCACAGCCAACCTGTCACAAATCATTTCAGCTATTGGACTGGTGGGACTGCTGATCGCCCCGTTCTTCTTCCCAATTATCCTGTACGGACTACCCAGGTTCCCTGCACCGGTCCAGCCGGTCCGGAAGGCCCAAAACAATGCTTTATCTGACAACGGGAGTAAGAAAGTGACGACACGAGCTCTGGAATCTGAATACATTGCAATGATTGAAAATAAATTAGGTCAGTGCATGCTTGGTCAACAACTTTATCTTATGCATGAATGCAACCTGGTTAACGCGGCCAGATGTATGGACCTTCCTGTGCATCACCTGGCCTACTATTTCAGGGAGGTGAAGAAACAATCATTCAACGATTACCGGAACGAATTACGTCTTGACCATGCCAAGCAGCTCATCAGGGAAGGAAAAGCCAAAGAGCTGACCCTGGAAGGGATTGCGCTGCAATCAGGTTTCTCGACCAGAAATACTTTTTTTAAAGCCTTTAAAAAGATTGAAGGGGAAACGCCCGGCTCCTATTCTTCAAGGTTCCCAGGCTAATACTTTTTTTATCCAATGAATTTTGTATCATTTTTAAAAATGATACAAAATGCCCGTGAATAAATTTTTCCAGATTCTCCCTAAAATGGATTTTTGGTAACCATTTATTTGATCAGTGACACTCCCCCCAGCGCTGATTCAATTGGAAGTTCGAAGTTCATAATTAATTCTTCTAACCTTATGAAAAAGACTTTTTACTTGATGTTACCAATCTTTCTGTTGATCAGTGTATCATCCCCGGGACAGCACAATGATCCACCCCGGACGGGCCAGCGTTTTTTTGCGGGCTTTTCCTATTCCTACCTTTCGATCGATATGAAGTTATCCGCGCTTTCGCTGCACTCGGAGTGGTATGGTACGGATATGGGTACACATGAATTGACGGACGATGAGATTGATGACGTCAACTCCTTAGTGGATCGGACCACGCGTGTCAATTACCTCAGTTTCAATGCTGGAATGGCCTTTATTAATAACCCGGATTCTAAATGGCATTTTGATGGAATGCTGAACCTGGGCATAGCGGGCACACATGCGGAGGTGCACAATACCGGCACTGACAGTCTTGAGTACACATTCGATTCCGACTTCTCGAAACCTTGTATCGGGCTGGGCTTTGATGTGGGATACCAGTTTGATGACCACTGGGGTATTTCGATGCTTCCCAGAGTGTTGGGATCCATGAGTAAAGTCAACGAGATCACCGACAGGATCAATCCCGATCCTATTAATTTCACCAGTGAAAAGGAAGATGAGCACCGGATCCTGTATTTCAGGAGCGATTTGCTGGCCGGTTACACCACCGGGCCTGTCACCCTTTATTTTGGGCCCGGATTTTATTACGCCTGGTCTGAGCATAAATACACAAGGGAGTACACCCACGTGGAAACGGGTGATGTCCTGAGGGAAGAAACGATTTCAACACTGGTACCCAGGTTGTTTGTCGATGGGAGCATTGCCCTGGAGTGGAGGATCATCGAAGCCCTTACATTTAATGCGCATGCGGGCATCAGCCGTGATCTGAGCCTGGATGCCGGCATTCACTTTAATTTTTAGTTTATCATCTTAATAAAAGCATATCATTATGAGAAAATATATTCTGCTATTTGCGATCGTTACTTTTTACTTTAATGGGATCAGCCAGTCGTTAGTGCCCGAGGCCACCTGGATCGACGGCAACCACCGGGATTGGTGCGACAAAGGCCTGGGGACCACTTTCCTGAGTTATAACGGTGTATTGTATGCCTTCAATTACCAGGGCAATGGTATCCGCAAAGGAGGCCATGCTTATATGTACACCATCAATGCGGGGAACAAGACCACACAGGATGAGCTGGACGATGTAAAGATGGAGGACTACAAGGTGGGGCCGGATGCCGACCATAACAATAAACTGGTATTTGGTTATCCTGGCGAGGGGAGTTCTTATGACGAAGGACCTGTACTGGGCCGGACGTTTACCTTCCAGTTCGAAGGCCGGGCCTGGTATTATGAGCATATACGCTCAGAATACTATAAGTCGGACCATGATAGCCATCCGGTCGATGAAAGTTACAAATGTTATGCCCAGCTTCCGACCGATGATTCCTATAAATGCTACACATATTACAAAACCGTATCGCCGGTCTCCAAGCATTTGGAGCAAGGGGCCTTTCAGCTCGACAGCCTGATGTATTTCCTGGTGTGGAGAGATGACAGTAAACATTGGACAATCGATGAACATTATTATTCTTCCAGTGACAAACAGTTCCACAGCAATGGCAACGATTTTGTATTTGATCCCTATATCGCCTGCGTTAACCTTAACCTGAGTAATTTCAAATATTTTGGTGGACTGGTCAGGCGGCTCGACTCGTTGAACAATGAATATTTTGTAGCCACTTTTTATGCCCCCGGAAATTTTTACGTATTTGGAAAGATTGTTCCTGGAGTGACTAATGGGAAACGTTCTTTTTCCTGGGAAGAGATCCTTGCAGAGCCTGACCCACCGGTTACTATTCCAAACGTTCCCGGCACACGTGCATTTCCATTTTACATCGGTGCCACCACCCTGGCAGAAGGCTCAATGAAGGGGAACCGGACCGAAAGCCAGATCACCAACAAAGAGCAATCCGACCGTCTGATCTTGTTCGGTGAGTCCAATACGAAATCCAGCGATGGTTACTATCACGTGGCCTATTGTGAATATCATTTCGAGAACGATTTGCTTGTCAGGGACGCATCCGGAGAGCTTGTGCTTCCCTCCTCCAGGGGGCCCAATACTGTCGGAGGCAACTTTTTCCTTTATGGTTCATACCAGCTCAAGCCGATGGATTATACGACCATGCTTCCGGGTACGGATGGCTATCAGTCGTACATGTGGGTATTATATCCCGATCACGACCGGAATTTCAACGGGGCCATGTTCCTTTCCGACAGCTGGAAACAGGACCCGGCATTATTTGAAGAGAGTACCGACCTGGACCAGGATACAGTGTATGAAGGCATCAGGGATCTTTGGTCGCTGATGGGAATTATCGACGGTTCCCCGCCCGTTTCGATGAACTGGGAAACATGGGAGGATTATTGGGGATTTCCCGTCCCTGCCAGTTCAATAGAATTTGAAACCGATAGTTCAGGTACTTCAGAATTCATAACGGACACGGAACATGAGTGGAGCGTTGGCGAAAGTATTGAGGTTTCAGCAAAGGGTAAGTTAAGGCAATTATCTGCCGGTGAAAAGTTCAAATATTCCCAGACCTATGGTAATACGGTATCTAATTCTCAAACCAACGGCTTCACATATTCCCTTCCGTTCGACCTGGAAGAGCAGAGCCAGGATTATGGGTTTTTCATTTATTCGGTGCCACAGATCAGGCGTTACAGTTATATGGCCTACCCCTGGTGGGATAACAATACCTTGCAGTATCCTGTGGAAAGTTCCTTCCAGTACCTCTTCGTAACCATTGCCAACACGCCTGTTCCCTATCCAGTAAAACTTGATGAATATCCGTTTCATGTCGAAGAGCCGAATGATCCGTCAATGGACGGATGGGATCTATACGACGGCCGATCGTTTCTCTATCAGCAGGTTCAGAATTATGGACTTGTCCCTGTCATGAGGCTCGACTGGACCAACCTGTCAGGTGGTTCTTTCATGAATATTAACACGAGCATAGAAGACAGGACATCCAACAGCCAGTCAAAAAGCTGGGATTTTGAAGTGGAAGCTGGCATTGGCTCCACGAAAACAATACCTCATGTTTGCAAAATTCAAAGTAACCTTACTATTGGAGCAGGTTATAGCGGGACGTTATCATCGGAAACTACGACCACCACAGAGTACGGTCATCGAATTTTCGCCTCACTGGAACACCTGCACTTCACTTCCTCAGGCATTAACCTTAACAGCTTGCATCTGTGGGCTTTCCTTTTCTCGCCGGAGACTAATCCGGACTGGTGGTATTTCGACAGCCTGGATGGGCAGAAACCTTTCTACCTGGCCTGGGTAGTATCCTCTGCCACCAAGTCACTCGAACTTCAGTCGCCGGCGAATAACAGCCGGGTTAAACAAGATGACCTTTTCTTCACATGGATTCCGGATCATGGGGAATTGCATGATTACGAACTTCTCGTTTCCAGATCATCCAACATGTCATATTATAATGCAGTTTTACGGAAACAATTAGGCAGGTCCACTGCACTGGCAGAAACCGATTTCCAGCCGAAGGCAGGCGAAACGTATTACTGGTCAGTCAAGGGATATGATGAAAATGGGGAGGTGGTCTACTCACCCATCTGGAGTTTCACCATAGCCGATCCGATAGAGGAAAAGCCGGAAGAAGCATCGCTCAAGGCGGTTGTTTATCCCAACCCTTCAATAAGCAGCAACATTACTATTGCCATCGACCCGGCCGGCGAGGGAAAGATACTGGTCCGGCTGATCGATATTAACGGCGCATTGGTGGCTGCTGAAGAGGTGAACGCCACGACAGGTTCAGCCTCCATTGTCTCATTTCCTGATCTTCATCTGCCGGCAGGTATTTACCTGGCGGTTATCCGGTCGGAAAATGAGCAGGTGGTGAAAAAAGTGGTGGTGAAATAAGTAAATTCAAATTTTTTAAAAGGGAGGTGTTATGAATATTCAAAAAGTCAATCGTTTCTGGCAAAGCGCGAATCTGTTCATTGCCCCGGTATTACTGGTCGTCCTGATCTATTATCGGAATTCAATGACCTTTTACCAGTTTCTTTTATGGCTGCATCTCCCTTTTTTAATGCTTCATGAAATTGAGGAGTATGTCCTAGCCCCTTTAAGTTTTAAAGAGTTTTTCAATCTGAAAACGCCTTTTGGTTCCAAAACCGATCGCAATTACCCGCTGGATGAAGGTTATGTTTTCCAGGTGAACATCCTCATCGCCTGGCCGGCGGTGATACTTGGCGCGATTCTCTTTGACATCGCGCCCTGGGTTGGCTTTGCAATGATGTTGTTCGAACTCACGATCAACAACTTAATGCATACCATCATTTTTCAACCCGACAAGCCCATCTATAATCCGGGCCTGATCACCAATTCTGTTTTATTGCTGCCGCTTGGCACCGTGACATTCCTGACAGCCCTGCCGTTCTTTCAATGGCATGACTGGGTTTTGTCGGTGGCGCTGGCTGCAGTGATCGTAGGCTTGCTGGCCTACAAGACGACCAGTCGCCAGGGCAAAATAAAGATGAAAAAGACAGAATAATACTGAAAACAGTTGAGTGATCGAGGGGAAGCAATGAAAAGCAAAGATGTTTTTTATTCCTCACAGGTACGCACTGACGTCCCGGTGGTGGCCTTTTCCCTTCCCGGCCTGTAAGTAAAAACTAAAGGTGCTGCCTTTATCTGGTTCGCTGTTTACCATAAGCCTGCCCCAGTTCTTTTCCACGAATTCTTTGGAGATGATCAGGCCCAGGCCTGTGCCTTTCTCACCGTCCGTCCCTTTGGAGATGCTCTGTGATGCCAGGCTGAACAGCCCTTTGAGCTGATCGCCGGAAATGCCGACTCCTTCGTCTTTGACGGATACCCGGATCATACCGTCTTCGTGGCGGATATCCAGTTCCACCGTGCCCCCGCTTTTGCTGTATTTAATGGCATTGTGGAGCAGGTTGCGAAACACCGTGTTGATCATTTCCGGGTCGCCATGCGCCATGATGTTTTCCTTTGCGCTGAGCTGAAGTGAAATCCCTTTGTGCTCTGCATGCAGGTGGAACAGTTTCGTGCATTCCAGGGCCAGCTCTGAAATATTGAAATCGACCGGGTTGAACTCAACCCCACCGGTCTGCGCTCTTGACCAGGTCAGCAGGTTCTCCAGCAAAATGTAGATCCTCCGGGCGGACCTGTAAAAACTTTGCAGGCTGCTCACTTTGTCTTCCTCATCCAGTACATTGAAGTTTTTTGACATCATCTCACTGATGGAGAGCAGGCTGGTGAACGGGTTTTTCAGGTCATGCGCGATGATGGAGAAGAATTTGTCCTTGGTGGCGTTAAGCTCCCTCAGTTGCCGCTGAGATTCCTCCAGGCGCTGGTTGGCAGCGAATATTTCCCGGTTTTGCGCCGCAAGCAGCCGGGCCGTCCGCGCTTTTAACAAGTACCTGTATATGAAGACCACCAGGGTTATAAGGGCAAGCGTTTCCAGCACGTTAAACCACCAGGTGTTCCAGAGCGGAGGCTTGATGGTAATGACCAGCCGGGCGGGGTTGGGACTGGAAAGACCGTCCTTGTTCGTCGCATCCGCTGTGAAGACATACGTGCCCGGCTTCATGTTGGCATAAGTCACAAAATTCCGGTCGCCCGAATAGTTCCAATGATCCTCCATGTTTTCCATGCGATAGGAATAGCTCATCTTCTGTGAAGGCGGCAGCTGCAAGGCATTAAACTCAAAACCGATGAACCGCTGCTTATAGCTGAGTGTGATTTCGGATTTAAAAGCAATGTTCCGGGCCATGCATACATCCGTTCCGTCCGTGATGATCTGGTGCATGGCGGAGGATTTCACCCGGCTGAACAGCGAATTCCTTGTCTTAACTTCTTTCCCCAGGATCACCAGTTTGGTGATCACCACATTGGACTCATTTTTAGCCGGGATGACCTTTTCGGGATCTATGATGTTTAAACCATATACGCCGCCCCAGTAATGTTTCCCGCTTCTGCCCCGGTGAAAGGAATTCCCGTTGAATTCATTGCTTTGCAGCCCGTCGTTAATGTCAAAATTGGTGATGCTGAAATCGGCGAGGTTCATCCTGGAAATCCCATAATTGGTGCTCATCCAGATATGGTTGTTCTCATCAGGGAGAATCCCGTAGATCACTTCATTGGGCAACCCCTGGGCGGTCCCGAACCGGATAAAATTACCGGTGGAGGGGTCCAGGCGGTTCAGCCCGTTGTTGGTGCCGATCCAGAGCATCCCCTGGCGGTCTTCATAAACGGAGAAAACAATGTTGTCCGCCAAACCGGAAGGATCATCCGGACGGGAGGTATAGCGGGTGAACGTTTCCTTTTCAACATCCATCCGGTTCAATCCTCCCCCGTAGGTGCCAATCCAAAGGTCTCCCCTGCTGTCCTGGAAAATGACAGAATAAATGAAATTATGGGAAATGCTGGCGGGGTCCCCTGGCGAATGGAGGTAACGTTTGAATGTTCCGGTCGCCGGATCAAATTTGTTCAGCCCGTCCCGGGTCCCGATCCACAGGATGCCGGAATCGTCTTCATAGATCACCCGGACAGAATTGCCGGACAGGCTGGATGGGTCGGCCGGATCATGGCGGAAGTGCGTAAAGTGCCCGGTCGCCCGGTTCAGCAGGTCCAGCCCGCCCCCGTCCGTACCGGCCCAGATGTTGCCTTTGCGGTCCTGGAACACTTCCCTGACGGAGGAGGCCGACAGGGAAGTGGGATCGTCTGCCCGGTGATCATAAAATTTAAACCGCCCGGTTTCCGGCGAATAGCTGTTCAGGCCTTTATCATTGGTGCCAATCCATATCGTACCGTCAGCCGCCTCAAAAACGGACCAGACAAAATTGCTCGACAGGCTTGCCGGGTTCAGCGGGTTGTGGCACAGCAGTTCAAATTTATTGGCCTGCGGATCCAGGATGCTGATCCCCGCGCCGAAGGTTCCGATCCACAACACCCCCGACCGGTCCTCATAGATGCAATTGATGGAATTTTCCGATAAACTTCTCGGGTCGGCGGGATTATGCCGGTAATTGATGACCTGTTGCGTTTGAGTATTGATCCGGTACAATCCTGAACCGTGAGTTCCGAACCATAGGCCGTTATGGCTGTCGGGAAACAGGGCTTTGGCTGAGTTGATGGCCAGGCTGTTCGAAGCGTCGCGGGATTCGATCAGCAGGATGAATGATCCATCTGAGGGATGGAACTGATACAAGCCATCTTCCGTGCTGATCCACAGTGTTCCGTTATCATCAAAAAAAAGGTTTTCGATCACCTGCTGATGAAGACTATTTCCAATCGTACCGCTGAGCAATTGAAATATGGCACCATCTCTGCCCGGGATCAGTTTACCCAATCCCTGGTCTGTGCCGATCCAAAGTTCGTTATTATGAAGAGCCAGGGCCCTTATGATGTAAGTTTCATCAGTATTTCCCGACAATTGGACCCCGGAAACCTGTTCTGTTTCATGATCATAGAAAAACAGTCCGGTCCGGCACCCGATCCAGAGGTTGCCCGGATCATCGGGAAGGAGGGCATTGATTTTCGAATCGATGTTCAGGTTTTTATTTTCTGAAACGGAAACCCGTTCTATTGCCCCTGTCACGCGGTCAATCCGGTTCAGGCCGCCGGCGGTTCCAACCCAGAGATTATTGCCGGCATCTTCAGCCAGGGCGGTGATGGTATCATTGGCCAGGCTTGCAGGGTCCTGATCATCAGCATAATACTGGTGAAATACTTCCCTGACCGGATCAAAGCCGGTCAATCCTCTTCTTGAGCCAAACCACAGCATACCCGACCGGTCTTCCAGGATTATTTCCGTCCACTTGTAACTGATGCTGTTGCCGTCGCCCGGAATATTCCTGTAAATGGTGAAGTTTCTCCCGTCGTACTTATTCAGCCCGTCCTCTGTCCCGAACCACATGAAGCCCTTGCTGTCCTGGTGAATGCAATACACCGAGCTGAGCGAGAGCCCCTGGTTGATGGTGATGCGGTTGAAGCGGATGGCGGAGGATTGCGACCGGGCGACAAACGACGGGACTGACAGCAGCAGGGCGATCAGCAGGCATGGAATCCACAGGGCAGTGATTTTGATGCGCCGGACAGGTCTGATCCAGTAAGAATGGGCTGAACTCATCGGAAATAACCAGGCAATGATTCTCTCAAAGGTAATAAATGTTGAGCCTTTTTGCACATGTATTTGACGGACCGCACGGGCGACCTCACTTGTGACCTGTGCGGTCCTATGCTCCTGTTGCATTCGCAATTAGATTTTATTATCTTTAAACGATTAACCAAAACATAAGTAATATCCCTAAAAATGAAGTCAAAATGAAGGAATTATTCATCTCTTTCATCGTATTTTACTGCGGACTATCCATGACCAACGCACAGGATCTGATCAGAAGCACGTTTGACTCCGATCAGGAGGAGTGGGCGGCCTCAGGAGGAATCCTGTATTACCGCGACCAGGCGGGGAATCCCGGCGGTTACATCGAATTTGAGGACGATCAGGACGGAGCCGGGGTCATTGTCGCACCGGCAAAATTTCTTGGCAACCTTACCGGTTTCAACCAGGGGACGCTGGCATTCGATCTGATCAACACCCACGACAATGGCATGGATTCCCTGTATAATTACGGAAATGTAACCCTCTCCTCTTCATCCGTCACGGCTTCAAAAAACGTGGTTCCGCTCAGGTATTATAGTGAATGGACCTCATTCACGATTCCCCTTACGGCAGAAGCGTGGGGGCTGACCCCTACAGGCTGGGATTCCTTATTGTCGGGGGTGACAGAGATTAAGCTACAGGCCGATGCGCAATGGAATTACTACGACCGGACCGGTCTGGATAATTTTACCCTGATCCCGTTCGATTTTGGCATTGCTTCAGGCGCACTTCCTGCTGCGCATTCGAACGACATCTTAAATCCCGTCATGCCTAATCCGGTTAGGGAATGTGCAACCATCAGCTGGAATCAGCCCTTTTCCGGAAAAGTTATTGTGGAATTATCCGATCTCAACGGCCGCCGAATCCGATCCCTGGTCAATGAAGTAAGGTCCATGGGATACCATGAGGTAAGGCTGCACATACCCGGGATTCCGCCAGGCGTGTATATCATCAGGTTAAGAGTCAACGGAATCGTCGAAGAGCAGAAGATGGTAACTCTTTAATTTAAAAGCAACCTTGCTCACAGGATCTGCCTTAATCCAGATGCCGCATAACCCTGCTTTAGCGCCATCCTCCTTTTTACCTTCCCGACCTGGCGGTAGTGTAAAAACAGCTTTATGATCACATAAGTTGAGAAGATTTTTAAGCGAAACCGCAAATCATCCGGCTTAATGGTTACATGATGCCGCCGATGATGACTTTTTCACCCGGGGATTTCGTCCGAACATACTCAAGGATCCTAAGCGCACCGGTGACATGAACAGTCTTTATGAATAGATCATTGATTATAGTGCTGTTTCCCTTGATCGGATTGGGTTAAAAGGTTTTACGGATAAAAAGTTAGGACTGAAATCATAGACCGTTATCTCAGCTTGTTAATTTTTTGCACAAATTTTATAAAATCAGTGCAGACACATACGGATCTGATAGATATCACGCGCATTATCCAGTAATTTTAACTTCCAATAGTCTTAAACATAATATCGTCAGTTTATGAAAAAGAAACAACTTATTTACGTGATTTTTATGCTGATGGCCTGCATGATTTTGGTCACCTGCAAAGAGGATTCGGATGAACCACCTTCTTCGACGCCAACCCAGGATTTCCCCGAGTTTAAGGCAGGGGATATCGTCATCAGTGAATGTTTAACAGATGATGTGCTGAGGGAAAAGATGGTCGATTCGGTAGTGAACCTTGGCAGCAATGAAAGGCCCGCCCTGTTCTATGTCAATTATCAGCATGTTCTGGATGGGGAACCCATCGAGGTAGGCAATCATTATTCTAACCTGTTCCGCTCACTCACCCGGCAGGATATCTTTGAGTTCATCGTGATATGGGGGCTGGTGCATGGTGTGAATATCGACCTTACTGACAATTCGCCGGAAGCGATTGCTTTACGACACGAGGCCTTTTATAATTTACAAGCCTTCCTGTTACAAAATGATCTGGATTTTCCTTTGCTGGTCTCTCTGGCAAATGATCAGGAAGAGCTTAAGTCGGCCATACGCTGGGTGAATGCAGTCACGGAGATCCAGGCCTCAGGAACGCAACTCGCCGAGGTCAACACTCCGGACCATATCTTTAGGAATGTTGAAGTCTCAGGGATGCACATCTCTGATGTTTCTTCCGCCGTGGAATCCTTTGGCATGACCGAAAAGGATTTTCTCCTGCTGGCCCAGGAAAAAGGCCTGGACCTGGAGCGTACGCTGATGCAAATGACCGGCCCAAGGCAGACTGTTGTTTGCCTTGTTGCTCTGGGATGTAAAGTGGTCACAACCTGGCTTCTACGGTTCATTGAAAATGGTGCGCCGATCGTTAATCTTGAAACAGTTATGCCAGCTACCTTAATAATGCTGACATAGAGGTAATGGATTATTATACAGGGCAAACCATGAACTCACCTGTATATACAGTCAGATACGGCACAGAGAACAATCCGCTTGTCGAAGCGAAATTTTACATAACTACCTATTATAGAGCTTACCATGCCAGCATACCGGGCCTGTATGTGAACCGTGTCGGCATGGTCGTCTCATCCATTCATTGCTCCGGGACCATGCACCTGAACGGGTTCTGCGGATATAATATTCCGTTCTATGAAGGAAGCGGCGAAAATCTCGTAGTCTGGTCATCCGCAACAGTGAACATTGACTATGGAGACTGCTGTAGTGTTAACAGAACAGGTGTGCTGTTTTTCTTTGCAAGGGCAGATACAGGATATATACAGATGTCATGGGATCCACAAGTATAAACCAACAGTTTTAATCAAAGAACAATCCAATGAAGACAAGATATCTTTTTATGATCATGGCTTTGACAGGGCTCCTGTTCATCACGTGTAACGATGAAGATGACGGGCCGACGACTACGCCCCAGGAGGTCACTCCCTGGAAAGCTGGAATGAACCTCACCTATGCCTTCACCGTCGACGATGATACCGTGATGAAACTGAGGGATGAGGTGCTGGATTATGGCTACGAGGGCTTTCCCGTGCTGATGCTGGTACACAAGGAAACCCTGATCCACGTGGAAGGGTGGGGCAGTGTTTTTCATCCCCTGAGAAAAGACAGGCTGGACCTGATCCTGGGGCTGTGGGCCGAGGAGTTCAATATGCCTTTTGTCTCTGTGAAGGAAAAAGCCCATGTAGCCCGGCATTTCCTGGATTACATCGTGTATAATGACCTGGATGTGGGGATCTTCGTAGACCTCGCACTGGAAGGACATGGGTTAAAACTGGCTCCCATGCTGAACATGGTATCGATGGCAAAAGAAGTGGGCAAAGACCCGAACAGTTACATGTACAGGATGGAATCAGGCAATATCCCCGTCGAAAATGTGATAGAGGAACTGAGACCAACCCGACAGTATGGTGAAGTAATCTGCATCATTTTGTATTTACATAATGTGATGAAAACAGAAACAAACATTGTGAAGTGCTTTACCAGCAATAAAGCAATATCCAACCCACCAGAATATATGATGAGCTATATTTGCAAGGAGGATTCTGTTCTGGCCAACTATACATGGGAAGATTCCGTAGCATCCAGGAGGTATGACTTATCCTATGATGCAGGGCTGTGGGAGGCAAAATGCCACTACCATATTGAATTAGCTTACAATGCGCATACTTCAACATCCGGCTGTGACGGTCAATTTATCTATAGCTGTTACACCGACCCCACCTATTGCCATGTCAAGGGACCGGGATTCATCGTAGACGGCGGAACAGAATATTTCGCCCCTGTCAATAATGGCAATCCCACCAATACTGTGCCGGAAATTGCCGGCCAGGTCAGGGTCACCTACGGCGACTGCTGCTGCTTCCGCAAGTTCTCGATACTGAATTTCCGCATCGATGGCGCTCTGGGATATTTTGAAGATACATGGGATAAGGGGAAATAGAAGGCATTATCATTCAGCCAGGTCGATCTCATAGATTCTTGGCCAGCATTTGCCTGTGATGAAGATGTTCCCGGAAGCGGGGTCCCAGGCGATCCCGTTCATTTCCC
This sequence comes from uncultured Bacteroidales bacterium, assembly GCA_964489545.1. Classification (GTDB taxonomy): domain Bacteria; phylum Bacteroidota; class Bacteroidia; order Bacteroidales; family JAGOPY01; genus JAGOPY01. Next base: position 107,215 of record CAZAZE010000008.1, on the reverse strand, counting down.
GGGACCCGGGGTAGATACTGCTGGCTTCATCCACCAATTCGGAAAGATCGATCTGTCCGGTCACTTTTCCGCTGGAAGGGTCTATTCTTACGATAGTGTTCGAAAGCCAGGCGTTGGCGAAAATATACCCATTGATGTATTCCAATTCATTCAGAAGGCTTCTCTGGACTCCTTTTTCGGTGACGTTGAGTATTTTCGTTATCAGAAAGGTCTCCGGATCAATATAGGTCAGTCTGTGGGTGCCATCGCTCATGATCAGCGACTCGCCGTCGGTGGTCAGCCCCCATCCCTCATCGCTCAGGAAAGTGAACTGCCCGATAATGTCATAGCCGTGTGCATCGTATATGAACCCTATACTGTTCCTGTAGGTAAGCTGGTAGAATTTACCCTCCAGGTAGGCGATCCCCTCGCCGAAATACTTCTCCTTATCCAGCTCCACCCTGACCTGGATCTGGCCTGTCACCAGGTCGACCGGTCCGAACACCGACCTGGCCAGCGGCAGGAATGGAGGCGAGCCGGAGCTCTCGAACAAGGAGTCATTATAGAACAGCAGCCCTTCGGTGAAGGTATTTGTGTCGTGGGGAAAGGCGCGGATGACCGAATACCCGATCATTGCGACGTTGTCGTCCGGTTCAGGTTCCGCATCATTCCTGCACCCGGCGAGGCAAATCCAGCAAATCCAGCAGCTTATCAGCAATATGGATACAGCTCTCATCATTCAATATATCCGGGATTAATCCTTGGCAAGTCCACCTTCTGCAGTTTCTTTGTAGATGGAAGGAAGGTCATGTCCGGTTTGTTTCATGACGCGAATAACCTTATCAAAGGGGACCACGTGGTGCCCGTCCGACATTTTGGCATAAATGGCTGCGTCAAGGGCGCGTGAGGCGCCATGGGCATTGCGCTCGATGCAAGGGATCTGGACGAGCCCCTTCACGGGGTCGCAGGTCAGGCCCAGGAAGTGCTCCATTCCAATGGTCGCGGCATATTCCACTTGCCGTATACTGCCGCCCAGGAGCTGGGCCGCCGCCGCGGCCGCCATAGAACAGGCGCTTCCTACTTCTCCCTGGCAGCCCACTTCCGCCCCGGCCACCGAGGCGTTAGTCTTGATCAGGTTTCCGATAAGCCCTGCAGTGGCCAGTGCGCGGCGTATTTTGATCTCCGACGCATCGGTTTCGGTCTTGAACAGGTAGAGCACTGCGGGCAAAACCCCGCAGGAACCGCAGGTCGGGGCAGTCACAACCCTTCCGCCGGCCGCGTTCTCCTCTGAAACCGCCAGGGCATAGGCAAAAACCAATGGGCGTCGGTTGACGGCCTCCTGGAATGTCTTCGCCATGGTATAGAATGAACTGGCCCGGCGGGAAACCCGCAATCCGCCGTGGAACATGCCTTCCGTTTCCAGTCCGCGGGCAATGGCTTCCTGCATGGCCTGCCAGACTTCTCCCAGGTAGTCCCATAGCCCCGGATCTTCCCTTTCCTCCACAAATTCCCAGAAAGAACACCCTTTGCCCTCGCAATATTCGAGGATCTCTTTCATGGTGCTCATTTCATATACCTTGTTTTTGCTCTCCCGCATTCCGCTGTCGCTGATGTCGCCACCGCCAATACTGAAAGTGGTCCATTCCTGCTGTATCGTGCCCGCTGAGTCCAACGCCTGGAATATCATTCCGTTCGGATGCGGTGGAATGCTTTCGGTAGCTTTCCACGTAATTTCAACGGGAACAGGAGAAAGCGACTCTATGATTGCCTTGTCGGTGAGGTGGCCTTTCCCGGTGGCGGCAAGACTTCCGTAAAGGGTAACATGAAACGCCGCGGCTGCCGGATTTCTTTCCTTGAAAATGGAAGCGGCCTTGGAAGGCCCCATCGTGTGACTGCTCGAAGGGCCGTTGCCGATCTTGTACATTTCTCTGATTGATTCCATAGTTAATCTCTTTAAGGTTAATTCCTCGCCCCTGGGGGTGCTGTTATATAACCGACGGGTTAACCCGTCGGTTATCGAGATACAATCTAACCGACGGGTAAACCCGTCGGTTAACGTGATACCCCGCTGCTTGCAGCGGGGGAATTCTTTCTGCCATGACCGGTTTCTTTTAAAAAGAAGGCCGTGAATATGGCCAGGGCCACCCCGAACAACAAAAGACCGAATGTCATCCTGTAATCTCTTATCAGCATATGTTCTGCACTATCAGATACTTTCAGCAGGAGCCAGCCAAAAACCTGTCCCATCATCTCAATACCACCTCACAGGTCCCCAGTTTACTCAATCCGTTCAATCTCCCCCGGCTTCCAGGTTTTATCAAACCAGGGCTCAAGCGGGCCGTAGAGCCGCAATGCCAGCCACCATCCTTTTCCCGGGATGGTTTGTATCCAGTTGGCTTCCCTGCCGGCAGGCGGTTCCGGACCAAAATAAATATCTACCGAAGAGTCCGGATTGATTACAACGCCCTTTTTCAGGCTGCTGATGCTGGGAAACTGCTGATCTGTCTGGAGCATAGAGCGTGTCTGTGGGTCATAGACAACTATTGACCAGAAATTATTTACAGGAATGTTAGGTGGCAGATGCAGACTGTAGCTCTTTGCACCATCAAGGTACTGGTTATTGGCGTCGTGTTCTGCAACAGCGTTTTGCGAAAGACGGCCGACCATTTTCTCAATCAATGAAGGGCTGATTCCTGCACCAAAGTAATAGTAATATGAACGGGCATCCGGATCAAGGACGCCTCCCGGCGAAAAACTATAATCTTCACCGATAAATACCATTTTCCATGCGCTGTTCGGATAATAAAAAGCATCCTCATCGCGTGTGCTGAAAGCTATGGCACGTGCTGTGGCATTTCCTACAGCAATTGCGTCAATGAGTATTCTTTTCATCCGTTCATCCGGCTCAAAAGGCTTGCCTTTCCGGATGCCGATGGCAGCCAGCAGGCCGCGGACTTCCGGGTCAACGGCATCGAGCGGCTCTTCCTGGACGACTTGATTTACTTCATCGAGAAAGAGGAAGTTGTTGGAGTGGACTGTATTAAATTCTTTTCCGGAGATATTGACAAACTGCATCATGGGAGGATTCGCCGCCATTTCCAGCGGATAAGCCTTGTAATTATTTTTTAAATAAGCGACACCTGCCTCAAGAGAGCTACCTGTAGTGAATACACGAAAGAAAAAGAAATGTCCATAGGTCTTTGAATGCAGGACAATAAAGCCATCGGGAACTTCACCTGTATAATCCGGAGGGAGCAGCAGGAATTTTCCACCATTGCCTTTATCCGGGCCCAGGGGGCCGACATCGGTAACAAAGCGGAACCAAAAGTCGTCGATCATGCCCAGCACGTTGGCAGGTATTTCGATCACCAACGGACCCTCTTTAGTGTCGAGCCATGATATATTATATATGGTTTCTGTGTTTCCTGTAAGAATGATGCTGCGCGGATCCAACAGCGTTTCCGTGATTAGGACAGTCTGGTTGTCTGGCCCAAAGGTGCGGACCCCTGTCCTGAAGGCATATGCCGAGGCTGCAGGAATTGCCGCAAGGAACGCCTGGACACCCCGCTGAAAATCAAGATTATCATAGACTTTCTGCACAGTGGCCTCATCAGGAAAACCGTCGAAGAACCTCAATGTGCCCAGGGAGGTTTCGACAACATCAGGAGTGGTGATCGAAGCGGGGATGTCGGTGGTCATCTTATACCTGGCCTGTTGGGCATTCGCACTTATCCCACCAAATACAAGTGCGGCAAGAATTACGGATAATGAAAATGAAGAGATTGCTTTCATATTTTTTAGTTTTAATTGTTATTCACTGAAAACCATTTTAAAATCATGCTTCATACTAACTTCCAGCCATCCGTTCTCCTGGCACATCGTTTTCATCACCTCATAATCATAAACATATTCCCTGGCCGAATCATCGTGATTTACGATCATCTGTAAACTATAAGGGGAATTTTTACTGAACTCAAGCATGTGATAGTCGCCGGGGGAATTGCCGATGGCAATAACCGGCACCTTGCCGACCTCGTACAGAATGTTTATTGGCTTGCCGGCTTGATCGTTGATGGGTTGCACAATTTCATCCACCCTGACGAAATAGGATCCCGTATCGGTTTCAACCCATTGGGTCAGAATAGTAGTCCCGGTGACATTTTGGACCGGTATGCCTGCGGATTTTTCACAAAGGGTACGCGTAAACTGGGGATCTGAGCCCGACACAATGTAAATTTCAAACTGATTTTCCTGCAGATACCGGAACAATTGAACCATCGGAGCAAAGACCAGCTGGTTGTATGGTTTACCAAACCGTTTATCCGTGACCGTTTTATAATATTCCAGGACATAATCCCGGTACTGGCCCTCGGTATATCCGGCCGTCGCAGTCGATAGAACACTGTAAATGCCATTCTCATCGTAACCCAGCGTGTCGAAATAGGCCCAGTTGTCCTCATGAATGGCCTTATAGGGCTGCTTTTGAGCCAATGAAGGATTGGCGGCAATTTGATCCACCATCATCCTGATGATAACGTCAAAATTCACTGGGTTGGGTTTTTCCAGCAGGAAAGTGCCGTCCATATCCGTAACTGCCACCCGGTCTGCCACTGGGATGAAAGCCGGATTGTTTTCATCGGTAACTGTTTTAATGAAATTCAGGATGGATGCCTTAACGGGGCCTTCATTCCACTGATCGAGGGGATCACTGACAACTGTTTCATTTCTTTGGGAAGATGGAGAGCAACCCCACGCTAAGAGGGCAATTGCTGCAAGGATAAAAAGTCTGGGTGTTTTCATGATTGTTGCTTATTTTGATTTTTTATGCTTCCCACCCCAGGGTATGGGAACCACCGGGGCAACCCGTTGCCTTAACAGATGCTGCGGCCCGATGGGATCGGCCGAAGCCAGGTATTACCAGTATTCCAGAGCAAACATTATCGGTGTCTTGTTAAATTTCCAGATCCTGGCCACACCGGTGCCCAGGGAACGATTGATAAAAGGATGATTTTCATAGGCACTATTTATAGCAATTCAATTCTGCTCGCTCTTCCCGCTTTTCTTGGCCGCTTTCTTCGCCTGGGCCTTCTCCCCCGCTCCGATCGGAATGCTGACAAAGAGATAGACACTCTGATTTCTTGAAGGGTCGGATGAATTATTTTTGATGACATCCATAAGCCCCTGGTAGTAACGTACCCCGAAGTTTACCCCCGTCCCTTTTATCAGATGATAGCCTATCCCGGCCTGGAGACCTGCGTCGAACCACTTATACCGGTCATATACTTTGTTTGTAAAAGAGAGGTCCTCCTCATGTTTCACCTCATTGTAAAACACATCGGTGGCCTTTGTCATTATTCCCACCATGGGGCCGATCTCAACAAACAGGTGATTGGTGAACTTATACCTGACTAATGCCGGGATGTGGATGTATTTCAGGGTCCTTTCGATGCTGCCGCCCGCGAAAACAGAATCCAGGTAAGGATCATCCAATGAATAAAGCTCCATCGCCCGGGCGCCCATGTCGGATTTTAATAAAGCCCCCGTATGCAGGTACCAGTTCGAATTTTCCTTCAGTTGAATATCGAAGTACAGGCCCAGGTTAAAATTCTCAATGAATTTAGCTCCTTCGGCAGCGGTCAGGCTGGAAAAATTCACGCCTCCATCCAGCCCGAACCTGACTTTATCTGAATTGAGCTCATCTCCGAAAATAAGCGAGATAATGACCTGGGAACGGGCAGGTATACTCAATGATATGGACAGCAGCGCGAACGCGAGTGCAGCAAAGAGTTGTTTTGATTTCATAAAGTCAAGTTTTCTGTTCATCAAGTTTTTGAGGCTATGTGAGAAGGTTTAATTCACGCAAAGAGCGCAAAAAATTCATGAAGCCCGCTAAGAGTAAGTAGCTTAAGATAAATATTTTGTGTTCTTTGCGTTTCATTTTAGCGACCTTTGAGTGAACCATTTATATTCTTTTAAGTCAGTCTCGGTAGTAAAATCGTAGTCTTATTTCACCAGATCAATCTCCCCGGGCCGCCAGGCTTTGTCAATCCAGGGCTGCAGCGGGCCGTACATGCGCAGGATCACGAACCAGCTTTTCCCCGGTATGGTCTGCAACCAGTTGTTTTCAAAACCATCCGGGGCTTCAGGGCCAAAGTAGATGTAATACGAGCCGTCGTCGTTCATTCTGAGCCCTTCCGTCTGGCTGCCTACCGAAGGAAACTTCTGATCGGTCTGCAACTGCGAACGGGTTTGCGAATCATAAATAGTCAGCGCCCAGAAATCCTGGGCCGGGGGGTCCGGAGGAATATGTATCCGGTAAGTTTTTGCCCCGTCGAAAGGTTGCTTATTGGCATCGACAAAGGCCATGGCCCCGTCGGAACCTTTTCCGGGGATGGTCACTGCCATGGCGGGCGTTACGGCCGTGTAAGGATAAAAGAACATCACCCGGGCGTCAGAGTTGATGGTATGCCCGTCTTTTCCGGTGAAGAACACATTTTTATCCACCCAGGCCATATGCCATGCACTGTTATCCTCCGGATAGATCATCGTGCCCTTCATGTTGTCAATAAATCCATCTACTCTTGGATACCAGACGATCGATCGTGCCGTGGCATTGGCGATGGCCACTGCATCCGTGAGGATCCGGCTCATCCGTTCATCCGGCTCAAAAGCCTTTCCTTTTTCTATCCCTACAGAAGCCAGCAATCCCCGGGTTTCCGGGTCGATCAGGTCCAGGGGTTCTTCCTGGACGACCTCATTGACCGTATAGTAAAACCGGATGTCATTGTCGTGGATGGTATTGAAGGATTTCCCGCTGCCGTTGACAAATTCCATCGGTGGCGGGTCATCCTTCTGATCGAGCGGGTAAATCTTCAGGATATCTTTAATATTGGCGACGGCGGCATCAAGCCCTTTGGCGATGGAGCTTCTCATGAAGGGGAAGATCCGGAATGAGGGCGAGTGGACGATAAAATAGCCATCAGGGATCTCGCCATCATAACCCGGGGGAAGCACCAGGTATTTCCCTCCCTGGCCTTTATCCTGTCCGAACGGACCGATATCCTGTACATACCGGAACCAGGCGTCGTTGAAAGCCCCGAGCATCCCCGGAGGGACCTCCACCACCATTGGACCGGTCTCCTTCAGGTACAGGTGCGGAAAGGTGTATAACGTAGAATTATTGCCGGTAAGATAGAGCGGTTTGGAATCCATGAGCTCCTCGAAGATCAGGACCTTGTTGACGGAATTGGTACCGATCGCTTCGGGTCCGAGCATCAGATGGCGAATAGAGGCCGCCGGCATGCATTTCAGGAATACATCCACAGCCCGCATCCTGTCCAGGTTTTCGTAAACCAGCTCCGCGGTTTTTTGATCAGGGACTCCATCCCGGAAATTCAAAGTCCCGATGGAAGTATTCACCACATCCGGGGTCAGTATGCCTGAAGGTATTTCAGTTGTTTGCGCGTAGGTTCTGACTTCTATATCTGTTAAGGGTTGCGGCCGGCCTTTGTCCTGCACGCAGGAAAATAGGCCGGGGATGAGGATGAAGCAGAGCATTTGTTTTTTCATGGCTTAATGGTTTTGGTTGATATCATTATTGTCCGATATTCGATCATTGAACTCAATTTTTGGATGACCACTAAATGTATTGCGCGGATGATCCGGGAACCTGGTCGGCAGCATGATCATGATCACGCCGGCCATCATATCGCTAAATGCGCCGAAAAACAAGATGGTGGCGGTGCTGAACATTCCGGGCTGATGTCCCAGATACGCTTCCGCCGCATCGAGCATCAGCATGCTCATTACAAACAGGATGATCCCGGGAATAACCAGGAAGATTTTCCGCAACCGGCGACCCCTTCTGCTCACCAGTATACTTCCGGTCAATAAGCCCAGGATAAGGAGGTGCAGGGCTGTGATCACCCAGAATGCCGGCACGGCACGATCAGGACTTGCGCCGGGTGTCGTGTCACTGAGCACATGCGGAATAACCCAGGTAATGATGGACAGAGTGACCAGGATCACCAGTGCGGTTGCGATATACAGCAGCCGCTCCCGGGCTTTCCGGTTGAATTTCGAAGCGCTCAAACGATGGACAAAAACTTAGAAGAATAAAGTAAGATCAAACACGTGAATCAGCGTAAAAAAGAGGGATCAGGTTTGTCATGATATTATAAAATCATGGCAAAAACACGGGTTGATCCAGCGCCGGATTTACGTTCTGGAAGAATACTCGTGGGGTGTAATGCCTTCGCATCGCTTAAAGGCCGTGATGAAGGCGTTGCGGCTGGTGAAGCCGGATAACAACCCGATGGCCTCCAGGGTCAGGTCTTTAGCTTTTCCTGAATCCAGGAGCGACTTGGCATAATCAATCCGCCACTGGTTACGGTAATTAATAAATGATTGTTCTTTTTCTTCCCTGAAATAAATTGCCAGGTGATGCACCGGAATATGGATCAGTACGGACAATGCGGCCAGGTTAAACTCCTTCTGAAGATAGGGCTGATGCTCCGCCATGCATTGCTCCACCTTTTGGCCGATCAGTTGGATGTACTCCGATTCCAGGGTAAGCGAAGGCTTTCTGGAGATCTGTGGCGGGTAATCTTTCGGTTGATTTTCCTTTTTTCTGAAATGATTGGGAATACGGGGCAAACCATACAGGATCTCCGGGAAAAAGAAGGGAGAAACCAGCAGGCCGGTCAACCCGATGGTGGCGATCAACTGGACCCTGCTGACTGTGTAGACCAGGTCCGCATCATCCAGAATAATGGCGCGGGTCATCACCAGCACGTGCCCGGTTACCAGTAAAAAAAAGAAAAACTGGAAGACGATCAGCCATTTGATCATGTAACGTTGCCCGAAGATGACCGATTGTTCTTTTGCCTGCCTGAAATAACGCACCATCAAATAAACAGAGAAGCCCAGGTAGATGAATATCAGCACATCCCGGCCCAGGTACAGGAACTTATTGGGCATGAGCTGGTGAATCAGTATCGGCTTGATCATCATCAGATAATTCAGGTCGTTAATGATTTCAGCGGCCACACGGGTCTTTTCAGACCAGGGGGCGAACATATACGGGACAGATGTGACCATGGCGATCAGGGCCGGGGCCAGGTGCCAGTAATCCCGTTTCTTTAAATGGTGGTCATCCTTTAAAATGCTCCTTATATAGAAAAAATTCAAAGGCCCGATGAGAAAGGCCAGGAAGGCGAAATTTGAATAGAAAATGCCGACCAGCACAATGGAATCCGAGTAATAAAAAACCCATTGAACAAAACCATACAGGCTCACCAAAAAGAACAAGGCCCCCAGATAGATGGAAACCGGAAATTTCCTTGCATTAAAATACAGCAGGATTGCGGAAAGCACAAAGCCTATTATGGAAAGGAACAACAGGATCATGCTTCCTCCTTTTTCACGTTCATGGAAGGCTGTCTGCTCCCGGTCTCTTTTAAAAAGAAGGTGAGGAGGATCGCAAGCCCCACCCCGATCAGTAAGGGCTCAAAAGTAATCTGGTAGTCTTTCATCAGGAACTGTCCCGAGCCATTTGCCGACCGGACGAGGATCCATCCGAAGACCGGCCCCAGCAGCGCACTGAAGGTAAACGTGATAAAATTGCACACACCCGTCGCCGTGCCGCTGAGCTGCGGCGGGTTCGCTTCTTTGACGACCGTATACGGGATCATGCCGGCGCCTGAGGCAATACCGAGCAGCAGGCTGACGGAAAAGGCCGGGAACACACCGGTCCGTCCAAACAGGGCCCATGCCAGGCAGAGCAGCAACACAAATGCGCCACCGATGATCACGGGTTTTCTCCGTCCGATTTTGTCGGAGATAAAACCGAGCAGCGGGCATCCGATGATCCATCCGAAGGGAACGGCCGCCGCCCGCATGACCGCCGATCCGTAATCCAGCCCCCATCCCTCCTGGAGGAACCGCACGCCCCAGATCATATCCATGACATTGGTCGGGATGAAGATCAGCGCGGCGATGAATCCGCACAACAGGGACTGGGGATTCGTGAAGACCATTTTGAAGGCGCTGAGCGTACTTTTTAAGAAGTTGTCCGGTTTTTCCTGCCGGTCTTCCTTCGGAAGGGAGAAATAGAGGATCGCGCCCATGATGATACCGGCGATCCCCATCATGATCCATAAACTGCGCCAGGGCATGCCCCCGCTGATGACCGGCCCGACGGCGAACTGCCCCGTGAAACCGCCGGCCATTCCGAACATCTGGGCCGAGCCGATGAGCGTTGCCGCCCGGGAACCGGGGAAATACTTTGATACGATATAAATCGCCCCTACGATCGGGACGGCGCCGCCGGCTCCCTGCAGGAACCTCCCGACGCTGGCGACGGTATAATTGCCCGTCGCAAAGAGGATTGCGCCGATGCCCACGGCAACAGCGCCCACGGGGATCACTTTTCTCAGCCCGAACCGGTCGAGCGAAGCGCCCGTGACCAGGCTGAAAGGAGAATATCCGTAATAAAACAATCCGATCAGGGAGGCGATGCCGATGGCATTGAGCCCGAAAGTCTCCGACAATTGCGGGATCATCACCGACGGGGCGGAGCGCAGGGCATACTGGTAAAAATAATACATCAGTACCAGCAGCCAGGCAATAATGATCATTTTCGAAGATTTTCCCATCAGGATTGGCAGGGCCGGGAATCCCGGGAAGGTGATCCCGGGGCCTTTCACCTAAATCGAACAGGCTTTGCCAGATCAGGCGACGTTTATGGCATGTGCCCCGGGTTTCAAAGATATTATGTGATTTCCTGCTTGTCAAGTGTTTAGGGCATTTTTAACAAAAAACAGCCCCTACTCATTGATGAAGTGGGGCTGCTCATCACGGCCCTAAGTTTCCGGATACCATCTGATCTTCTGTGAAGCCTTCATGATGATGGCGAGGATGACGAACAGCCCGACACTTCCGGCCAGCAGGGCGTAATCCTGCAATTGCAGGATGGTAAACAGGAACAGGTACAGCCCTGCCTGCAGGAGTGTTACCCATGCGGCCAGCCGTATCTGGCGCAGGATGCTGTAGGAATACCACGAGATCAGCAGGGTGACGGCCAGGGCCGAGAACAGGTAGGCCAGGTTAAAACCGATCTGTTCGCCAACGGAAACCAGCAATACGTAAAATACCAGCAGGGCAAACGCCACCATCGAATACTGGAACGGGTGGATCCGGATTTTACTCCTGATCTCCATGAAGATGAAAATGATGAAATTCAGGGCGATGAAGAGGATCGCGTATTTGGCCGACCGCATGGATTTCTGGTAATGGTCGACGGGGATGAGGAGCCCGACGCCCAGGTTCGCTTCATGGGTCTGATATTTTTGGTCGGTCCACTGCTGCGGGAAATTGCGGTTCAGGTGGGTCACGCGCCAGTTCGCCGTGAACCCGTCGGCGGTGACCTGGCGCTCGGACGGGAGAAAACTGCCGGTAAAGGCTGGCTGGTCATAGTCGGACTTCAGGGTGACTTCCGAGGTTTTCCCCAGCGCCTCGACAAGGAGATCTTCCGAGCCAACCAGCACCAGTTCCATTCCGAAATCCATCGCCTGACCCGGGTCGAGGGAGCCGGTTTTGACGGTGATGCCCGAGGGAAACAGGTCGGTATCGGCGACGCCGGGCTCAACCGGCAATTTTCGGCCGTTCACGTCCAGTACCGGCATGTTTTTGATCCCCCGCATGTCCGAAATCCCCAAAGTGAAATAAGCCGCATCCCAGTCATAGCGGGCATTCTGAAGTCCCAGCCGCGAAATTTCCGGTTTCAGGAAGGAGCCGCTCAGGCGGAGCTGTGCCTCATAAACCATGACGGTATAAATGCCCCGTTTCCGGGTCTGCGGATGAATGTCTCCCTCCACCATCAGCGTTTCCGGAAGGAAATGGGCCACCCCTTTCCTTTCTTCGGACGTCGCGCCGTTTTCCCCCAATACGGATTCCGTGAACGGCACGTTCAGGACCGGGCCGGCCACCACCTGCTTCCCGCCCCACTGGGCGTATAGCTCATTTTTGACAGTCTCGTTGAGGGCCATCCGTTCGCTGATGATCTCCCGGATCAGGAACGACGGGATCAGCAACAAGATGGCCAACCCGGAAATGATCACCATCTTGACACTATAACTGTTCATAAACTGTTGCATGCTGTTTTTTTCCATGATTATTCTTTTTAAAAGTACTTTGCATTTCAAAGTATAAGATTAAAAAAATTATTTATTCCGGATGAATGCTTCGAGGGCCGACAGGTGCCGGCGGAACAACTCCCGGCCGTATTCGGTGGCCCGGTAGGTTGTACGGGGCTTGCGGCCGGCGAACTGTTTCGACACCTCCACGATCCCCTGTTGCTCCAGGGCTTTAAGATGGCTGGCCAGGTTGCCGTCTGTCAGTTCGAGCAAATCTTTCAGCGCGTTGAAGGCAAGTTCGTCGTTCACCATGAGCGCCGACATGATCCCGAGCCTGATCCGGCTTTCAAAAACTTTCTGAAGATTTGCGATGGGAGAATTCACCAGTGTTTTTATCTCTTATTTACTATTCCCGATAATCTCTATTATTAGTTCTGTGCTTCAAGCCTCATGCCTTATGCCCCCTTCTTCCCTGCTCCCCTGCTTCCCTGCTTCCCAGCTTCCCCGCTCCCCCGCTCCCCCGCTCCCCCGCTTCCATGCCCCCATGCCCCCATGCCCCCATGCCTCCCTCATACCTGTAATACATCACCGCACCGTAGATGATGTGCATCAGGCCGAAGCCAATGGTCCAGATCAGCAGTCCGCAGTTGATGAAGATCCCGGCCAGGATGCCCAGCGCGATTTCTGTGAGCCCCAGGTAATGGATTTCGCCAAAAGTGAATTTCCCGGCATTCACCAGCGCCAGCCCGTAAAAAATGAGCATGGCCGGGGCGGCCAGTTCCAGGTTGTTCCGCAACGCCAGGATGAGCACAAAGATCCCTCCTGTGAGCAAGGGGATCATCAGGTGGACGATCAAACGCCGGCTGGTGTGATTCCAGAACCGCTGGCCGGCCTTCCGGGCCTTCCGGGCTGAAAAATACACCGCGCCAATTGTGGCGCATACTAATACCAGCAGGGCGTCGAGGGCCAGATAGAACCTGATGGCGGATGTGGATCCATCGCCCACACTCCGTAAATATTCATCATATTTTACCTGCCCGGAATCAAGGATAAAGAACCAGGCCACCGCCGCTCCGGCCAGTGCGCACACGCCGGCAAAAATTCCGGACAATCCGCTCAGCGACAAGTATTTGGACGATCGTTCCATGATCTCGCGGATGGCATGGAGGTCTTCGTTGGGATTTGCTGAATTTACATTCATTTAAAAGTACTTTGTGCTGCAAAGTTAAAAATAAAATACAATTCAGAAATAATGCGGAAAAAAATAATCATCAGTTCAGGATCATATCCTGGACCCCCGCATTTAATTCGTGTCTGATATCCGGGAAATCAAAGCTGTACTGCGCTAACCGCCAAGTCAGTGCCATTGAAGACACAGCTTATCTTAAGGGACAGCGAGGCAAGATTGGACGCCGGATCTACAGCCAGGGACCAATCCTTTGGCAGGATGGTGTAAGTAGCATACTTGTAGACCTGCCCGCCAAGACTCCGGACATGCATTTCAACCATATGCTCCTCCTCATGCCCGGCGGTCATCAGCAGGTTGATCCCATCGGTGTGGGTCCTGCTTCCCCCGGCCGGCACCAGGTCCTCAGCAGAGGTATAGGCCTCGATGCCCATATACATGGTGGAATCCGAGGTATTGCTGAACACGATGTCATAGCTTACCGCGCAACGTGGCTGACTGGGATCTTCGCCCAATTCCTGGAGATCGCACCCGGCGCTGAGGATTCCGGCCATTAACAGGATGGCCAATGCCAGTTTCTCAAATGATTTCATAGCTTTCTTAGTTTGGTTAGTAATTCAGGAACAAAATCTCCGGCTAATTTAAAAAAATGACCATATGATTTGTCGCCTTGGCAACTAAATCGGAACTTTCCGGCCTAAGTCGGCGGATGCAGCCGCTGCTGAAACCATTTCCTGACGGTTTCCATGACCTGGCGCTGATAAGGCGAAGCCTGGCGGCGGCAGGTTGATCGCTCCTGGCTGTTTTCCGGCGCGCCCCAGCGGATTTCGGGGCAATCGTTCGGATTGTACGCCATTTCAAACGCCTCGCGCCGGGCCAGCACTTCCGCTACGGTCAATTCCTGCGCTGAGCCATCCGACCGCGTGTAGCTGAAGGTGAGGGCCGAAACCCGTTTCTCGAGCAAAGCCTGAAGCTCCGTTCTGATCTCATCCGGCGCATCGCCCCGGGATATCTTAAAATCCCCGGGATACCGGGCGACCCGGTCCGGGAAGCCCAGCACGGCATCCATGGCGATCAGCAGGCGCAGATCGCGGTTGGGCGTGGAATAGTCTTCCCATGGTCCGCCGGTGAGGAAGACGCCATTGGCGTTCGAAGGCATGGAGATCACTGCGCCGGGATGCGCCTTAAAATAAGCCTCGCCGTTGTCGACTGATTTCACGCGGACCAGCAACTGCTCATGCAGGGCGCGGATCAGGTCCTCCAGGGCTTCTTCAGGGTCCAGCGGTTCGGGATTGATCAGCCGGTCCATCGCCAGGTAAAATTCCTCCTGGCCCATATTTTTCTGTTGCAGTGAAAACGGCACGAACCCGGCGGAATCGGTAAGAGATGCATTGCTTAGCGGGATCAGCCGGCCATTGTCAAGGACTATCGGCCGGAAGGCCTTGAACCCCGGCTCTCCGATGACCTCAACCGTATTGAAGAGGAAGTTCCCTTTCCAGAAGCGTTTGATGGCGATGGTGTTGTCGGGCTGGGCATCGACCGCCAGAAGCAGTCCCGGTTCCTCTTTGGTCTGTGGCAGCCAGTTGACCAGGATGAACGTATGCCCGTAGGGATCGGCAAATACAGTGCCGGGGCGCAGGGCCGTGCGCTGCAGAGCTACCGGGTAGAAGTCAGAACTTTCATTGTCGAGCGCCGTGCGGGCCGTGCCGGAATGCACGCCGTCCATGATCCTCCGCGCAAAAGAATTAAATGCCTGCACCGGGTCGCTTTTGGAAGAGGATGATTCGTTGGTTACCCACTGGCCGGTCCGGGGACTCCGTCCCAGCCAGCCCCGGTCGCACACATGGTACCCGAACGGCAGTCCCAGTTTCCAGGCGAAATAGGCCCGGAGGAAAAACGGGTTGTCGGCGCAGTCGGGCTCCATGAGCACAGTATTTTTGCTCCCGGGGTCGTCTTCCCCGAGGCCGAGGTGGTTGTGCAGAAAATTCCGTTCCCGGTCGCGGGTCACCTCGTGCAGCGCCGGCCAGGAGGTTTGTTCGCCGCATCCCTGGAAGAGCGCGTTGATCCAGGCCGCGTACAGGGACTCCGTCCCTTTGTCCCATCCCCTCTGTGTCGTCCACACCCGGCCCTGCCGTGAAACCTCCGGAGCGGGGCCAATTTCGAACTCCAGCCTGCTCACCTCCTTTCTACTCACGACGAGGCTGGCGGTATACGTGCCAGCCGCTGTGCCCGCGAATGCATCGACGCGCCAGCCGGGCCATTCTGAGCCAAGCCGGGCATTTTGAGACTCCATCTCGCCCGCCGGTCCCGTCACGATGATCTTCGCCTTGCGCATGTTCTTTCCTCCCGTGGCCACGATCCGGAACGCCTGGCCAGGCTGGGGATTAGCAGGCAGGACCAGCAGGGCGTATACCGGGACAGCACCATCCATTTCCTCAACTGCTGCTTCCTGTCCAGCATGCTCACCTGATGCCGCTTTCTGATGGCCGGTGCGGTTTGAATCGCAGGAATACAGGAGGTTCAGCCACAAAAGCACCAAAACACCAAATGACACCAAAGAATTCCGGCTGAAAACCATCCCTTGGCGGAATTTTGTGTTTTCGTGCTTTAGTGGCATAAACAGTTGAATATTAAACGATTAGAGATACCATTTATGGTTTATTACACTGGTTATCCCTTCAGTATCAATCGCCGTCATAATTCTCCGGGCTGCAACGAAGATCCGGTCAGGGTCGTGTTTCGGGTCGCCGGGGATGATGCTGCTGATGTGGACACGGCCGGAGGAGTGGATGAAGTCTCCGTTCCCGAGGTGGATGCCCACGTGGCCGGGCCGTTCCGGATTGGCCCCGAAGAAGAGCAGGTCGCCCGGCTGGAGGTTTTCCAAACGGCTGATGTCGACGGGCTCGCCGTAGCGCGCCTGCTGCGAGGCGTCGCGCGCCAGGATGATCCCCTGGCTGTAGAACATCAGCTTGGTAAAGCCGGAACAGTCGACCGCCTTTGATGAAGCGCCGCCCCATATGTAAGGGAATCCCATCATCCGCCGGGCGAACGACAGGATGGCGGCCACATCCGGCGCCGCCTGGATCCATTCCTCAAAAGAAACACATGCACAACTCCGGGCATAACCCATCCGGCCATCGGGGAGCGTAATTTGCAGTAAACCATCCCCGAAGGGTTCGCCTTCGAACAAATCGCCCAGGACGAGATCCGTCACGACTTCCGCTTTGTCGCCGGGAGCATCAAAGGCCAGGCCCGAGATTTCCCGGTAAAAGAACCGCCGCGACCGCTTCCAGGCCTCCATTTCCTCTTCACCCTTCAACTCCAGGCCTTTGGCGTCGAGCCAGCCCGGATAGCCTTCCGGCGTTTCGACCCGGTAGAACTTATCCCTGAACTCCAGTACTTTCAGAGGGGTACCCATCATCACCTGCGATACCAGCTCGGAGGCGTGGTCGGGGACGGCCCGCAGGCTGGAAACGGAGAGGGAGGCGAGGGCGAAGGGGACGGTTATGGCAGATTCAGACATTTTGCAAAATTATCTATTTGGATTTTTCTCATGAATCCGGTAACGTCCGGCAATGGCATTATTAGTAATAGCTCTGTTTATCTGATAGTTAACATCTCAGTTATCTTATTATCCGGCAATATCCGGTAAATGACTAATAGAAAAATGACCTGTTATGTAAGGAACAATCTCTGTTTTATCCCTCAGTTATTCCCTTACTTATTCCCTCCTCGATCGCATAAATACGTAGGTCCCCGTCCTCAAAAAGTGAACCGTTTGCTAAATTATCCTGTACACATCAATCAATAATATTTTCATCAAACTCGATAATAAGGACATTATGTCCTTTATCATGTCCTTATTTAGAGCTTTTGTCATCATTTGTATTCATAATAAGGACACTGTGTCCTATCTAATGTCTTTATTTCTTTTTAACTTCAGGAATAAAATATTTTGCTGAAGGGCCTCTACCTTCAAGTATAACCAAACCTATCTCTTTAAATTTAAAAAGATGTCTTTGTGCTTTTTTAATATTATACTCAAAATGTTCAGCATAATCAGATGTTGTCACAACACCTTTCAGCTTGACCCAATCATATCCTTTAAGTTCTTCTTCATTTAGTTCAGAGATACCTTCTATGTCACTTAGCTCCTTTTTATCAGACATACTTCTCGGGAAAGTAAAAACTATATATGGATCATCAAACTCTACAAGAGGTACTGGTAAACCATATTTATCAGGTAATTCCTTAATCGTTTGAAACCCAAGTCCTCTTTGCTCTACTAACTCCATCTGATCGAAGATGTACATAATTTTGGGATTTCGGCTCAATGAAGGAGCATTAAACCGCTCAATCTGCTCGAACTTTATAGGATGTACTGGCTTGCCGGGGCTTTTTATTATGATGGCCTTGTCATTGATTTCAAAATAAACTGGAGCCCCCTCAATATCATAATCCCGATGAACGATGGCATTTGTAAGAGTTTCACGTATTGTCTCCGCAGGATAATCATAGATCTTTTCCCTTTTAGCTTTTTCTCTGCTGATTTGGTGACCGATTTTGTCCTCAAACCATTTCATTGCGTCTAATGACTGGCTTACAATAGGGCCAGCAAAGTTTTTAGGTTCTTCACCACGTCCTCTGGTTTTATGCACAGCCCTAACCATTGCATTGGGGTAGACCAACTGTGGGTTTGAACCAAATATTAGCAAGCCAAGGCCGGTCGGATATAATATCTTATCTTTTTCTTTCAATATCCCCAGCTGCATCAGAATACGATGGGCTTCTTTCGAGTCATATTTAGCTTTAATCCCTGCCTTTTCAAAGAATTTCACAATATGATCTTTTGAAAGGTCTTGAAAGTTTGCTCTTGATTCAATAGTTTCCTTTTGAGATAGAATTACTTCTTCATTTTCGCCTTCAGCTTTTTTTGCCCGTTCTTTTGCCTCATTGATATAGGTTTCATTTCCTTCCCTGATTTTCTTCTGTAAGTCAGGATCGAACATTTCGAATTCGATACCATGTTGTTCCAAATGTTTTATTCCTTTACGATCTACTTTGGGATCAGGATCTTCAATTCCTATCCAAACCTTCTTGATCCTTGCATTGACAATTCTTTCAGCGCAACCAAGTTTAGGATGCGACCTGGCACCGGGAGCACAGGGCTCAAGTGTGGTAAACAGAACAGAACCATCCAGGATATTGGACCGATTCATACGTTCCAATAAAGTAAATTCTGCGTGGTCACCATATCTTAATTTACCACGATGAGCGGTTTCAACAGTCCCGTCCGGTTTAATAAGCACTGCCCCAACATTTGGATTGCTTTTATCTTTACGGGGTTCATGGATGGATTTATTCATTTCGTCAATCGCTAACTCCATATAAACCCTTGGATTGAACTTGTTTTCCTTTTTCGCCATAATTCTTCCATTTATTCTTCATTGGCTTCTAAATCCTCATCTTCTCCATTTACCTCCTCAATCGGAACTCCTGCTTCCATATCATCAGCTTCGATTTCCTCCCTGGCCTCAATCCCATAAAAACGATTCACCATATCATCTATCTCCGCTTCTATGGGACGTAACTGACTGTTCATGGCGGATCGGTCTATCTCCCCTGCAAAGTAAGCTTGCTTGATGGCCAGACAAGCATCGAATTTCTTGTTGAAAGAATCCAGTTGTTCTTTCGATGGTATTATGATAGGGAGTTTCCGGATATCGTTCATCTGAATTGCAACAGTGCCATTGAAGAACTCACGCAGAACCCTGTTGTATAGCCTACTATTGATGTTAATGATTAAGTATCTGTCACCAAGACCAGATTCATCATACAATGACATTGATTTCACATCATTGACCGTATTTCCTTTCAACCGGCATTTTATATAGGGATTACTCGGATCTAAAACATCGCTCCAACAAAAGCCATTTCTAAAATAAAATTGCGGGTTTCTTACAACGGGCATTCCTGCACCTTCATGTCCGGAATGGTTTATCAACCAATGTACAGAAGCCTCGCTCCAATCTATCAAATAAGGCGTCTCAGCGTACCACCGATTGCCCTCTTTATCTCCCTTGTCATAGGGTACAAAAGTTCTTTTTCCTTTGATGCCTTTTAGTTTCTGGTCTTCTGTAATGGCAGATACATCAAAAATCAGGGAATCCGGGATGATCCGGTAGATAAATCCTTTTCCAAATATCCTCAGGCCGTATTTTTGCTTAATCCTGTCGAAGAGTTCCCAAATTCTGGTTTCTTCCAGTCCTTCCAATACATGATTCACATCATCAGGGCTTGTGCATGACGAAAGGAGCTTGAACTCATCTTTTATGCCGGGATGATCTTTTAATGCCTGCCAAAGTTTCTCACTCCTGGTTTCTTTACATCTGGAGGCACTGCGTGAGATAGGGGAATAGCCGACGAATCTGCCGTTATTTCCGGTTGCCAGCCCCTGGCCTCCATCCGTTAGTAATCCTATAAGCGTGACGGAACCTGGCTGGAGTGACTGAACATGATTCCTTATTTTATCCCTATTATTTTCAATCTGCCTGGATGTTTCAATATTACTCCACCAGTTATTGAAAACCTGGCGGGCCGGTTTGATGATCTTCTCCAGAATCTGGCAGTTGTATTCAGTCGGGGAGAAAATAGCATAGTTGATGGCTTTGCGGTAAGGGTCAAAAGGGATTCTGAATTTCAGCAAGCCGGAATTTTCGTCTCTATGCACGGTATCGCCATCACAGGTATGGGAGACGATCCATTTGGGCGTTTCCTGGTTTAACGCACTGAAGGTTCGGTCCAGTATGCGTTCCCAGCCAGCCAGATTATCTTTGGATGTCCGGATTTGTCCCCATTCTTCCTGCGAAATACCGAATGTAGTGTTATTTGGCTTTCTTATGTCAATATAGACCAGCTCAGAATGATTCACTGCTATTTCTTTCTTGAGTGTAAAAATCGCAGTATTTACAAAAGCGGAGAAGGCCTTTGGCGTATTGATGATCTCCAAAACCTTACATTCCGGCAGTAATTGATGGCTATCGCCTGGATTCGAAACCGGGATAAGCCTCGTTTGTACGGCTTCTTTATTCCCGAACAAGTCGGAATTTGCCGGGGGTACATGCTCTTTTAACTGCACCCCAAACATATCGGTTTGCCCTTCATTAGGTGTGCCGTTTTCGCTTATCCCCAAAAAATGCATCCGCATGTTCTTTTTTGTCTGCAGGGTCAGGAAGGTATCAGAAGTAATATAGCTCAGCAGTCCGCCGGATTTTAGCAACTCCAGCCCTCTGAAAGTAAAGTGGTTGTATAAGTCATCGCAAAAGCCATACTCCTCTTCCAACTTTTTTGAAATACCCATGCTGTTGATCAGTTTGGTATTTACATAGGGCGGATTTCCAATGACAATATCGAAGCCCGGATTTTCGGTTTCTTTATTAAAAATGCCCGGAAAAACAACGCGCTCAATAAAGAAATCCTTGATATTCTCTTTAAACTTAGCCAGACTGGCCAGCTCACCGGCCAGGGCCTTTTCCCTTTTTCGTAATCTAGCAATTTCTTTATCGGCAGCAGCGTTCGAAACCGATTGATTGATCGCGGTAAGTGTTGCCTTGAATTGTTTATTGATCAGGTCTGTGCGGCTTTCGACCACTCTTTCAAGCAACAGGATGATTTTTTCTTTTATTTCCTCCTTGGTGCCATGCCGGTCGCTTTTGGTAATAAAATAAAGATTTTCAAGGTCAACCAATTCTTTCAATAGTTGCTCCTTATCAAATTGTTCAATCAGTTCATTTAGATTCTGATCTTTATAAAAGCGAAACAGCGAGTTTTTCTTGTAGAATTTGAATTCCAGGTTTGGCAGGGGTTTCAGGTTATAATTCTCTTTGGAGAAATCAACCCGTTGTTCCACGATCAGGGCCAGCCAGCAGCGAAGTTTGCTGATTTCAATGGCGTATTCCTGCAGGTCCACACCAAACAAGCAGTTACGCAGGAGGCCCAGTTTTTTCACATATCGTACCTGCCCGTCAGCATACATCTCCGAGATATGTTCCCGGAACTGATCATCCCTGGATTTCATCATTTCTGCCACCCATACCTCGCCTTTCGGATCGACATCGGTAAGCACCTGCATCATTTCTTCCAGCATCCCCATTGGGAAAGCCCCGGAACCACATGCCGGATCAAGCACGGTGGTTTCCAGCAATTTTTTGATGATAATTTTGCTGTTCTCCGGTTTAATCTCAGTGCCAAGGTGTTTCATTAAGGTACTGCGGCACATGTATGAAACCACGGGACGGGGCGTATAGAAAGCGCCGGTATTTTTTCGCGCTGCTTCTTTGGTATCATCACTTTGTTCGGCTAAGAGGTTCTCAAAGATTCGTCCCAGCATTTCAGGATCAACCGCGATTTCCTCCTCTTGAGGCGTATTTTCTGTAATGGTAAATTTATACCGGGATAAAATACTGTTTAATCCTTTCTCTTTATCCAGAAATAAATGGTCGGGAACGGAAAAACCGCCGATAACCTTATGACGTCCCTCTTTATCGATTTCACACCAGTCATTTGGATGAATATCAAATAATCCTCCATTTAAAAATGGCGAGAAGAAAATCTGCTCCTTAATTTTCTTAATATCAGAATAATTATCGGCATAGACGTCGAACAAATTATGATCACGCTCTTGCTTTTCAATATTCAGGGCGGAAAAGAAAAGATTCTGGAGGATGAATTTGTAATAGCCAGATCCGGAAATTTTGGGTTTTATCCGAGCGTTTTCCGTTCCATTATTAAACTCCGGCAGCAAAAGCTCATCCTTCACCACCTTAAGTTCTTTCAGGAACCAGATAAAAAGCAATCGTGCAATGAGCCGGACAGAAAAATCCTTGTGTTTTTCCGAACCCGTTACCTGGTCGGGGATTTTAATGTCTTTAACAGCAGTATTAAACCACGCGATGATTTCTTCGTAGAATTTCTTATTGAGTACGGAGATTGAAAAGACCGATAGCCAGTAATAGTACAACTGCGTGAAACTGCGTACCGCAGCACCGCCAGTTTCAGGTAAGATCAACTGTTTAAGTATTTCTCTATGGCCTCTGTGCGTGTTTACGATGAATATGTCTTTTAATATTGAGACTTTCCCCACCTTTTCCCCCTGCCGGAAACTTTGGAGATATTTGAACCGTTCGCTGATGGCAATGGAAATCACGGCTTCGCCATCAATGCTATATTTGAACACCAGGGCCACCGGCATCTTCTGGCTGATGCGGTTAAAGGCCCGGGTGATGTCGGAAATTTCGGTACGGGTGGGTTGCTTTGTCAGCTCCAGTGCAAAGAGCATCAAGCCGTCGTAGTTTCGGTCTGCCTGCTCAAGAGCCTGTTTAACAGTGTAGTTTACATCAAACATGCCGGTTGCACGAAAAACCGAATCATCAACCAGTCCAATAAAATAAACGGCTCTGATGCTGTTAAAGTTTTCATTGTCTTTATAGAAGTCTTTCAAAAGCTCTTGTACCGGCAGGGCTTCAGCCGTATTTGAATTGAGCCTGATGCCAAGTTGATAGAACAGATTGGTCGCTGCATCAAAAAGATTGGCGGTATTGAATATCTCAAGGTTCATACCGGGTTACTTTAACTTTTTAATATTCAAGTTACTCATCAGTGATCTCATTTGGAGAATGGCAACTTTATTTAGCTGTATCAATCTTTCGGATTGTGAAAGATTTTGATGGATCAAAACGGCATTGATGCTTTCGAGATTGGAAAGTACCACCAGTTGCTCAATGGTCGCATAATCCCGAATATTTCCATCTTTTCCGGGATTGCCTTCTCTCCATTCTTTAGCCGTCATGCCTAATAAGGCGACATTCAGCAGGTCAGCTTCATTTGCATAAATAAAATTGATTTGGGTTTTACTCAACTCCTTAGGGATTAGGAATTCCTTAATGGCATCAGTGTGAATGCGGTAATTCACTTTTGACAGAGTACGTTGCAGATTCCATTCCAATTGCTGACGATTACTCTCTTCTTCCTTAAGCCGTTTAAACTCCTTGATCAGATAGACTTTAAATTCAGGACTAATCCACATCCCGAATTCAAAAGCAATATCCGAATGAGCATAGGTGCCTCCATACCTTCCGGTAGCCGCCTTCAGACCTATTGCATTGGTTTTTTCAACCCATTCTTTTACGCTGATTTTATAATTATTTAGCCCCGCCTGACTTTTAATTATGGCGAATTTGCCATAATTAAAATCCGGATTGTTCACCGATTCCCAGATTCCCAGAAACTCCACGGTATTTCTGTTTCTCAACCAATCTGAAATAAAAAAGTCGCCATCTTTGGCTTTTATCATATCGGTTAAGGAAATAAATTCTCCAGTATTTCCTATTAAGATAGTAATGCTGGTGCCTTTTACATCAATTTTTTGACTCTTGGTCATACCTTTTTTCTATGTTTCATTTCCCATCGAATTCGATGGGTCTAGAATCTGAACCATATTGCAATTCCACAACTAATCACTACAATAATATCCCGAATTTTCATTTATTTGATATGACAAACCAATTGATCAAGTCAAAATTCTCGGGTTTAAATTTATCTTCCAGCTTTTTTTGTTCGGATGAAATCTTCCTGCCGGCCAGATCACCGGAAAACAAATCCTGAATCTGATTCACTGCCACAGGGGCAGCCTGTGATTTCACCCAATCGGAAACGGCTTGTGATAATTGTTGGATGACTTCACTATCTGCGTTCTCAATGACTTTCGGCACATATCGAGGTTCAGGTTTATGATGCCTCAGCATGGCAAGTATTTCCTGATTATTTGTGAGCAAAACCCCTTTGGATTTATGGTCAATTGATTGATGCAGGAGGAGAATTTCCTTGTACACATGGTTCCTTACTTCATCCGGACGGTGGGGATATCCAAGCACGGCGATAATGCTATCAGGGATTTCTTTCCACTTCCTGTTCGGTCTGAATTTAAATCCGGTATAAACCCCATTAGGGATTTTTTTAAAGAATTCTTCATTCTTTTTAAAAAACTCGAACAGTTCCTGCCTGAATTGTTCCATGGAAAGGTCGTTCAGGCCCAGGGTTTCATCGCTGGTCTCTATATCGTCCCAGGTTATCTGCAACTGATCGAGCATTTTCTGAGCCTGTTTGGGTAAAAGGGGATTGCCCTCAATCATTTTCTCAAACTCGGGGGTGAGCTTGTCATCCAATTCTGTCCCCACCACGCTCATCAAGGCCATGCGGTTTTCAACCCTGGATTTCAGTCTCAGGTAATCCTCATAATTCTTCCCCGGCCAGAAATTGATCCCTTTCACGCGCTTATTCGGTGAACTAAGCCGGTCGATACGGCCCATTCTTTGAATCAAACGTACCGGATTCCAGTGAATGTCGTAATTCACTACGGTATCGCAATCCTGCAAATTTTGCCCTTCACTCAGACAGTCGGTAGCGATCAGGACATCAATGGGAGCCCTGAGTTTCTTCCATGTCTTTTCATCAGATCTTTCAATTAAATCAAGCCATTTCTCATAGGAAACCTTCCATTTATCGCCTTCTTTAAATTCATTGCCCAATCCTGACTTCTCATAAAGTTCAGTCCAGTCTGTTTCGTTGTAAAGTTTCGTAAAAGGTGCAAACCGTTCCAGAATTTCTTCAAATTTCGCACCTGAATAGCCATCGTACGTTTCGCTGATCGAACCAGAAACAAAGGCAATGTTTGATATTCCCTGCTTTTTCAATTCATCAAAAAGGAACTTTGCCGTATCCTTAAATACTGTGAAGATCAGCACCTTCTTATTCTTTCCCTTTTGCTTTGTTTTGATGTGTTCTGTAAGAATATCGAGCTTTGGATCATTCGTTGTGCCCTCATTGAAATTCTGTTCGAAACGATCCAGGTTATCTTTAAGTTTTTGCAGTTTAGCAATATCTGCAGTCAGGTGTTTTTTAAAAAGATCAATATTGGTGATGGATGAGAGCGGAACAGGATTTTTCTTGCCCAGGGTAATCGGCTCTTCACTTTCGCCTTCCATTTCAGCCGAGGTTTCTTCAATCTCTTCCTGATCCTCGCCTGATATGTCTATATCAATTGTTTCCTCTTGTTTTGTGCTGATATACCTTTCTACCTTTACTAAAGCATGCGTATGGTGGTTCAAGATATTATCGACTGTGATTTTAAATGAATACCAGCTTGACTCCAATCTTTTGATCAACAGGATGTACATCATTTTAACCAGGAACTTCTCCCGTTGTTTCGGATTTTCAAGGACGCTTTCGATTTTAAGGTCTTTGATGTATTCCGAAGGCCGGTAAGCTGTCAGATTCACCCGGAGCGCATTGAGGATGTCATCAAATGATTCCAGGTCGCCAATCTTTTCAGGAGTGATATATTCATTTACAGGATTGTCCTTTTTCGGGAAATTCATTTCCCCGAATTCATTTTCAATAAGTTTGCGAGTTCTGGCGACAATGAGGGCATCTGTGAGTTTCTCAAACTTTACCGGCAGCTTATTGATAAAATCCGCTATTTTTCGATGATCCTGGCTGGTCCAATCCGCAAAATCTTGTTGCGCATTTTTAAAGATACTTTCCAGGCTTTCGATCTCCAGTTCCGTTTCTTTAAAACCGTCATCCATTCCTTTCGTCATCAGTTTGAACTGATTCCTGATATCCAACAGTTTATTGTTGATGGGGGTTGCTGAAAGGTGCAAAACTTTGACATCCCTTTTGGGCCGATCGGGCATTAAAACATGGTCAACAAGATATTTATACCGTGAAGATTTATCGTTTCGGAGGTTATGGCTTTCATCGATAACAATGAGCAGTTTCTGTTTCCGTTGGATTTTGGTTAAAGTAAGGTCATGATAACTGGCTGTTAATCTATCATTTTGTAAATCGGTATGGTTTCTTACTGCGTAATCGATCTCGTCCTGATCAAATCTGGATCCGTTGCCTGACTGATATTTTTCCCAGTTATTCCGTAATTTCTTCGGGCAGAATAACACCACGGTATACCCTTTGGTTTCAAAATACTTCATCACAGCCAGGGCGGTCCATGTTTTCCCTAAACCCACAGCATCAGCCAAAATAGCTCCGTTATACTTCTGAAGCATTTTGATCAGGCTGATCGCTCCTTTTTGCTGATAAGGATATAAAGTTTTATAGAGAATAGTTTCCTCCAGGTGGGCAATCTCTCTCTTAAATTCTGAATCAGCGGATAGGGCAAGCAGATCATCCTTAAACAATTCATAAAGGACTTTGTAGTACAGATCAATCGGATCCCAGGATTTCCAGAGATTTGATATGAGCCCGATCAGGTATTCCTTAACATCAACTTTTGTCTTATCAGGTAGTTCGTATTTATCCTGTGCAATATTATCCCACTGATTTTTAAACCATTTCCGGATCTCCTTATAATCATTGTCATTGCCAGTGGATGCCGTGTTGAGTTCAATATTGCTGCTTTCCTTGATGCCAAGGCCAGCATCGGTTAAATTGGAACTGCCAATAATTTGAAAGTTTTTTCTTGTGTCTTCATCATGATAGATGTAAGCTTTGGCATGACAAAAATTACGCTGTATGGTCTTTATCTGGACATTCTTCTGCTGGATGAATTCAACGGCTTTTTGCGCCGAAGCACTCAGTGACAATGTACTGGAAATACCCGGATCACCATTCAGCAGATCAATAACTTTATTAACCTGCGATTCTTCCTGCATCAGGTTTCCCAGAATCAACCTGAATTTTTCAGCCTGATTGATTTCATCTCTCATCAATGCCAGAGCATGGATTGAAAAGAATCCTGTGACTACATCCAATCCACCTTTTTCTGTGTAATTTTTGATAAAGTCGAATACTTTAAAGAATTCGCTGTCTTCAGTTTTTGTTTTATTATCTAACAGCATGAAATTCTATTTAAAACTAAGATGTAAATATAAGATTTTACCGTTAAACCATCACCGACGGCTTTAGTCGTCGGTGTTTCGGAGAAAAGAAATTATACCAACCGACGGCCTTAGTCGTTGGTTTTTTAATTTGATTGTGCATTTTTTCTCCTCATCCACCAGTAAACCGGGATTCCCGCCAGGATCAGGACGATCCCGATGGCTGCCTCCCGCGGGCGGGTGATGATCGTGTTGAAGCAGAGGAAGGCGCAGAACAGGACGTAGATCACCGGTACGACCGGGTATCCCCAGACCTTGTAAGGGCGATGCGCGCCGGGCATCCTCCTGCGGAGGATGATCACGCCCAGTGAAGTGGCGCCGTAGAAGATGAACACGGCGAAGATGATCATGTCGGTGAGCTGATCGAAGGTGCCCGACAGCACCAGCACCGAGGCCCAGGCGCCCTGCCACAGCAGCGAATTGCCTGGGACGTTGGCCCGGTTCAGCTTTCCGACACTCCGGAAGAACAGCCGGTCGCCAGCCATGGCGTAATAAGGCCGGGCGCCTGTCAGGATGCTCGCGTTGGTGCAGCCCAGG
The DNA here is from genome assembly GCA_964489545.1 of uncultured Bacteroidales bacterium. GTDB lineage: Bacteria > Bacteroidota > Bacteroidia > Bacteroidales > JAGOPY01 > JAGOPY01. The sequence continues at coordinate 79,427 of CAZAZE010000008.1, read as the reverse complement.
GTGGTCAGCAGGATCAGCAGGGAGATGAACAGTACGCCGCCCTTGCCCCAGAAGCCGCGGACCGCCTCCACGGCGGCGATCTGGTTGTCGGAAGCGTAGACCTGCTCCAGTTGCGGGATGGAAAGCACGGCCAGGTAGGTCACATTGACCAGCAGGTAGACCAGGATGACCACGAAGACGCCGATCACGATGCCTTTGGGGATGTTTTGCCGGGCGTTGCGGATCTCGCCGCCGATGTAGCCGACGCTGACCCATCCCTGGTAGGCCCAGAACGCCGCGAGCATGGCCGTGAAAAAGGAGGAAACAGTCACGGTCCCCGCGGTCAGGTCGCTGAAATTCATGATCTCACCGGGCGTTCTGCTGGCGTTGCCCAGGCCAAAGACGACGATCACCGTCAGCCCGGCGATGACCAGCCCCAGGATGAACTTGCTGGTCCTTGCGCCGCTTTTCAGTCCCGAGATATTCAGCGCGGTCAGCAGCAGGATCAGGATGATGGCCGTCAGCTTGACCCCGGAATGCTGGAATGGATAGAATACGCCGGCAATGGTGAATGTGCTGAGGGAGGGAACGACTTCAGGGATGGGCAGGATGCTGTTGAGCGACTGAGCGAAGATATAGGCCAGGGAGGAGATCGTGGCGGTCTGGATGACGGCGAAGAGCGACCAGCCGTACAGGAAGGAAAAGAACCGGTTGTAGATCTTTTTCAGGTAGACATAATCGCCGCCGGTGTCGGCCAGCAGCCCGGCCACCTCCGCGTTGCTCAGTGCGCCGAATATGGTGATGATCCCGGCCACGACCCAGGCCGCCAGGATCCAGGCCGGGGATTGCAGCTCGGCGGCCATCGGGGCGATCTTCTTGTATACTCCCGAACCGATGATGTTGGCAATGACAAAAATGACGACATAGCTCAATCCAAGCGTGCCGATCAGTTGTTTTTGATTGGCCATAAGGGAATCAGTCGCTTAGGTTAAAATAATCTCTCAGCATGTCTTCGATCAGCTCGATCTGGACGATCAGCTCCTTTTTCGATAACTTATCCTCCTTCACCTTTTCCTTCAATTGCTGGATCTTTGACACCAGGTAGATGACGATTTGTTCTTTATGATCCATCTTATCCTTGAAGTTGGAACGACAAAGCCTTTCATTCCTCCCTTATCACGGAAAGAATTTCTTAAAATTAAATTATTTATGAATATGATGGATCAGGTGTTATGAACAGGATCGTTCATCCGTTACGCCTCAATTTTATTGAATGAAAGCTGAATATCCGTAAAAATTATGGTTTCATTGCGTCCGGACCGCGCGGGCGATTTCCCGTCCGTACGCCTTGTGGGCCGCCGGCCGGGGGTGTACCCGGGCATACTCTTGAGTCGGGACCCCATATTGTTGCAATGCCTGCATTCCGTCGGCCAGGATGATCCCGGGATGGCGCTCGAGCGCCATGGTCAGCGCCCTGCCGGGCTGTTCATCAAAGGAATTGGGCATGAACAGGACGATGATACGGGTACCATACTCCGAGAAGACTTCCTCTATCCCTGAAAAATAGAAATCATAAACCTCAAGATCGGACACCTCTTTTCGCGCATCCCTGATCTTTACTTCCTGCGCCAGGCGGTTATTCTTCAGGTAGAGAAAGACGTATTTCGGCGCGGCAAAGAACAGGCTGAAGAACTTGCCAGCGCTCAGCCCGGGGCCTTCCTTCCGGTACCGGTCGACCATCCCGAACACATGCTGAAGGTCTATCGGGTGCCGGATTACCACCTCGCCGCCTTCTTTGGCCAGGTAGGCGGAAGGCAGCGGGAGCTGGCCGGATGCCAGGGGAGGAAACGGCGATCGCGACCGGGCGGGTAGTCCGCTCCAGCAGCCCAGGACGACATATTCCGGCCGCAACTGATCGAGGATCCCCTCCGCTTTGAGCTTTTGCGCTTTCATCAGGGCGTGCGTGTAGGAGAAGGAGCAAATACCATAATTATACGCCGGGATCCCGAGGCTGTCCGCCGCCACCTGTGTAAAGGTCTGTTCCGATTCCACTTCGTCGCCGTAGGTGAAGGAGCAGCCCAGCGACAGCAGCCCGCCCGGCCGGAAGGATGCCGCGCCTTGAGTTTCCCCGATCCGGTATCCGAGCTGATGGCTCTTCACATAAAAACTCCCATCCTGCACCGGCCCGGAAATCCCCGGTGCAAAATCGAAACCGATGGCTTTGTCGTGGGCATAAGACCCAACGGGCCAGCGCCCGGGACTGGTCACCACGCGGACCAGCTTTTTATGGATCTGAAGCGCGAAGATGGTATTGAAAATGACAAGGATCAGCAGCGTGACGCTGATCAGGTAGATCCGGTAGGATAGCTTTTTTGATTTCATTCTTCAGATGATTAAACCGGGCCGGGAATTGGACAGGCTGCCGCCCGTCAATCCGCCCCGAAAGATTCCTTCCACAGGGAATCGTTATATCGTTCCGGTTGTTCTTTTTTATCAAACAGATAATCGCCCATCACCAGGTAGTCCATTTCGGTCCGCATAAAGCAGCGGTAGGCATCATCCGGCGTGCAGACAATGGGCTCTCCCCTGACGTTGAAGCTTGTATTGATCAGCACGCTGCAGCCGGTATGGTTTTTAAACGCGTGGATCAGGCTCCAGAACCGCGGGTTGGTTTCCCGGTTTACGCTCTGCAGCCGCGCCGAATAATCGATGTGCGTGATGGCGGGAACAGTGGATCGGATGTGGTACAGCCGCTCATGCCAGTTCATGTTCTGTGAAGCTTCTGGCATAGGATGGCAAATGTGCTGATTCACCGGCACCACCAGCAGCATGTACGGTGAAGGCCGGTCCAGGCTGAAATAGTCGCCGATGTCTTCTTCCGCCACGGCCGGCGCGAAAGGCCGGAAGCCCTCCCGGAATTTGATGCGGAGGTTCATATTCTTCTGCATTTCCGGATTGCGCGCATCTCCCAGGATGCTGCGGTTGCCCAGCGCCCTGGGACCGAATTCCATCCTGCCCTGGAACCAGCCGACCACTTTGCCGTCGGCGATGAGCCCGGCCGCTTTTTCGGCCAGCGCATCAAAATCATTGAAATGATGGTGTACTGCCTGGTATTTCCTGACCGCTTTCAGAATCTCCGCATTGTGAAATTCCGGGCCGAGCAGGGCGCCCTTCATCAAATCGGCGCCGGGGGTGATCTTTCGGTCCTTACCCTTCCAGATATGCCAGCCTGCCAGTGCCGCGCCCAGCGCTCCTCCGGCATCGCCCGCGGCGGGCTGGATCCAGATGTCGTCGAAAATGCCTGCCTGGAGCAGCTTTCCGTTGGCGACGCTGTTGAGCGCCACGCCCCCGGTCATGACCAGGTACCGGCTGCCGGTGAGTTCCCGGGCGGTGCGGGCCAGCCGCATCACCACCTCTTCGGTGACGTGCTGTATGGCCAGGGCCATGTTCATGTACGCAGGCGAAAGCGCATCCTCTTCCCTGCGCGGCGGAATGCCGAACAGCCGTTCCCACTTCCGGTCATCCGCCATCCTCAAACCGGTCGCATAATGGAAGTACTTCATGTTCAGCACGATCGACCCATCTTCCCGGATATCCGTCAGTTCCCTGAGGATCTTCTCCTTAAAATCCCGGTACTGATCCGAATCCGCATCCCCGTAAGGCGCCAGGCCCATCAGCTTATATTCCCCGCTATTGACCCTGAAACCCGTGTAATAGGTGAAGGCGCTGTATAAAAGCCCCAGGGAGTGCGGGAAATCGAGTTCCTTAATGATCTCAATGCGATTCCCGTTGCCGTATCCGATGGTCGAGGTGGCCCATTCCCCGACGCCGTCGATGGTCAGGATGGCGGCCTCAGGAAAGGGGGAAGGATAAAATGCGCTGGCGGCATGGGAAAGATGATGCTCGGGAAACAACAGGCGCGCATGATGGATGTTGTTCTTCCTGAGTTCCTCACGGAGCATCCGCTTCATGAAGAGCTTTTCCCGGATCCAGGCCGGGATGGCCGACATAAAGCTTCGGATCCCTTGCGGTGCAAAAGCGTGATAGGTTTCCAGCAGTCGCTCGAACTTGATGAGCGGCTTCTCATAAAAAACCACGGCCGATAATTCATCTGCACGGATTCCGGCCGCTTCCATGACATAGTGTACCGCATGGGAAGGGAAAGAGGCGTCGTGTTTTTTTCGGGTGAACCGCTCCTCATGCGCCGCCGCGATGATCTCGCCGTCGACGATGATGGCCGCCGCGCTGTCGTGGTAATATGCCGATATCCCTAAAATGGCCTCCCGCATGATGCAAAAATATCTTTTGACACCGGCCTGTGATTACATCGCCGGTTCCATTTTAATTTCAGAATAAGGTATAAATAAACGGCGCCACCGCAGAGCCGCTGGTGAAAACGATCAGGACGCCCAGCAGCAGCAAAATGAGGATCAGCGGCAGGAGCCAGTATTTCTTCCTTGCTTTCATGTATGCCCAGAGGTCTCTGATGAATTCCATAATCCTGATCTGATAAATAATTCAGAAAGGTTTTTCCAGGTCATCCGGCGTAAAATGATGCCGGCGCGACCGTAAGGTTGATTCCGTCCCTTTTTTAAACTTTCTCAGCAACAACGGATCTTTTCCGGATAACTGCCGGAGCAGGGCCACCGGCAGTAAGACGAGCGCGTAGATCACCACGAGGATGATCCGCGAAACGACCGCCCCGAGCAGGTTGGATAACCCATACCAGAACACGGCAAACGGATAAAATGCCATGGGAGCGATCATGTTGATCAGCAGCGCCACCGCAGCCAGAATGAAGAACAGCTCGCGGTTCGCGATGAAACCGGTAATCAGCAGGATCAGCACCAGGGCCATGCCGCTGTCTTTCGCCTGTTCCCGTGTAATGGCGCCGGAAAAAATCCTTTTACTCATGGTACAATCCCGTCATCTTTCTTTTCCGTGGATAAAAATAAACGAATTTGCAACACCGGTGCGCGGGAATTTTTCGCGTGCTTCCGGGCGGATTTCTGACTAATTTTGATCCTCCGTTACCCTGTCAAAACAACTTTAAGCCGATGAACATGGAAAAAACCGCCTTCGCCGTTCAGAACACCTTCCTCCTTGACGGGAAAAAGACATTCCTGAATTCCGGCGAGATCCATTATTTCCGGATCAAACGGGACCTTTGGGACCAGCATCTTGATGCTGCGGCGGAGGCCGGCCTGCGCACCGTAAGTTCCTATGTACCCTGGGCCTGGCATGAGGAGCGCGAAGGGGAATTTGATTTTACCGGCGCAGCTTGTCCGGAAAAAGACCTGGAGGGATGGCTTGATCGCTGTCAATCCCGGGGGCTGACCTGCATCCTGAAGCCCGGGCCGTTCATCCTGGCCGAAATGCGCGGGGCCGGGCTGCCTCAATGGTTCAACGACCGGCATGGCGACACGGTCAGGATGCGCAACCGCAAGGGGGAGCCCGTGGCCAGCGACGGCGTCAACCTGTTTCACCCGGTATTCCTGGAAAAAGTGGCGCTGTGGTACGATCGGATCATGCCGCTGATCGCCCGGCGTGAGATCGCGGCGGGCGGACCGATCGTCATGATGCAGGTCTGCAATGAGATCGGCGTATTCTCGTGGCTGGCCCACCAGGCGGATTATGGAGCCGGGGTCCGGGAGAGATTTGGAAATTATTTAATGAGGAAATTTGAAAATATTGGGGAGGTCAATAAGTTATGGGGTGCGAATTATGTTGATTTTGAAAGCATTGAACTGCCTCCGGACGGGCGGGCGCCCTTTGCGTCGAAAGAAGACCGGGCGCGGGATTACGAATGGCACTGCTTCTGGCGTACCTATTATGGCGATTATCTTCGGATGCTGTCGAAGATGGCCCGCGACCGGGGCGTGACCGTTCCCTTTTATCATAATCTTCCGGGATGGATTTACGGCCACGGGTATGAGTTTCCCGTCAACATCACCATGTATGATGATCTGTTCGGGGATAAGAGCGACATCATTTTCGGCGTCGATCATATCCCGGAGTTCCTATCGCACCGCAACATGCACGACGACCGCATCATCAACGACATCACGGCCGCCATGCAGGGTGACAGGCCTCTGTTCGCCGCCGAGTTCCAGTGCGGTTCGCGCGAATACCATGTCGTGACCAATCCCCGGGAACTGGAATTGTTTTACAAGGCCAGCCTGGCGCACGGGCTCAAGGGCTGGAACTACTACATGTTCTCCCAGGGCCGCAATCCGCGCCACCGGGGCTATTCCGGCGACACCTTTTACTGGTTCACCCCGCTGACGGCCGAAGGGGAACGGACAAGCCTGTATCCGCTGGTGCGGCGGATGAGCAGGATCCTCGGCACTGCGGAGGACATCATCCTGGACTCGGAGCGCAAGGCCGAAATCTGCGTGCTGTTCTACCCGCCTTACTATGCCACGGAGCTGGAGCGCCCGGAGGAAGGCGCCTCGGGCCTGCGGTTCAGCTACGCCGCCATCCGCCGGCCGGCTTATTTCGACGGTTTGCTCAAAGCGCTGCAGGTGCTGAACATCGACTACGACATGGCCGATCTGTCGCAGGCCACCGCGGCCACGCTCGGCCGGTACCGGCAGGTCTGGGCCTTCAGCACCGACGAGATGAACGCCCGCGACCAGCAGGTGGTCGTCGATTACGCACGCCAGGGCGGGCAGGTCGTCCTCTTCCCCCATCTCCCCGACCGGGAGCTGAACGAGATGCCATCTCAGATCATCCGGGATGCCATCTCAATTCATCCTTCCGGAACCGAAACGATCGATTCCCCTTTGATCGACGTCCTGGGACTGCAGGACATCAAATGCGCCAATCCACAGGTCGTTTTTACGGAGGAATCCCTGAAAGGGGCAGAGATCATCGCCCGGACGATCAAAGGGACGCCGTGCGGGTTCTCCAAATCACTGGGCAAGGGCACACTGACTTTCCTCGGAACCTGGATCGGGTACGATACCGAGGGGCACAAACCCGTTTATGAAGGGCTGTTGCGCCGGTCCGGCGCCCGGTTGCGGCAGGCGGAGGCCACCAGCGACAACATCACCGTCAGGGAACGCTTCACCGGCGACGGGAAAGGGCTGCTGTTCATTGGAAATTATTACAACGAAAAGCAGACCGGAACGGTGACGTACACCCATCCCATTTCCGGAGACGCCATCTCAATCCCTTTTAACGGCGAAGTCATGCACTGGCCTGGTTTGTACAGTATCCTGACTCCAATATGCATGGAACTCGGCAAAGGCGTCAGAATATTGCATTGCACTTCAGATCTGCTGGATATTCGTGAGATTCCAGGAGGGTGGGAAATATCTCTTTACGGCGATCGCGACCTCCCCGGGGAGATGATCGTTGAATGGGATAATGTCCAGGATATTAAAATAGCAGCGATGGATGGCTGTAGTGTTGAAATGATGCGGGCCGGTAAACGAGCGGTCTGCCATTATGCCCACAAGTGCGAAGAAGAAATCTTATTGAAAATTATTTTGGTTGAATAAATGCCCTGGCGTAAAGGCTGGAAGGATGATTTTTTTTTGTTGCCTTTGCGCCTCCGCGCCTCCGCGGTAAATTTTTTAAAGCATGAAACTATCTAACTCCACAGGCCTCTCTTTCGAATTCCTGAGCAACACCCAGATCAGGAGCATCCAGGCAGAACCCATCCGGATCAGCCTGAAAGCGGCCAGTACAAAAACCCCGCACGGTGCCGGGATCTATTTGCGAAAACGGTCCGGTTCCCTTGATTTCATCCAGCTTAACGGACCCGGGGATGGCGTCAGGTATGGAGCTTCGGCTCAATCCTGTTATTGGAAAGGGTCATGGAATGGTTTAGAATACATGTGTTTACTGCAACTCGGTGATGAACGCCAGGCCTGGCAGTGGGCGATCCGCTTGAAAAACATCAACAAGGATGCAGGGGAATACGATTTGATCTGTATGCAGGATGTCGGGCTGAAAGCCCTGTCAGACGGGCCGGTCAATGAATATTATGTCAGCCAGTACCTGGAGCGCAGGATTTTACAGGATGAGATCTATGGGGCGGTGATCTGCTGCCGGCAGAACATGAAGGAAACCACCGGAAATCCCTGGCTGTTGCTCGCCTGCGCGGAGGGCGCGGCGACGGGAAGCACCGACGGCATGCAGTTTTACGGGAAAACCTATCGTGAAACCGGCATCCCGGAGGGTCTTCTTACGGAAGGGCTGAGTGGGGAATGCGCGGGAGAATCTTCAGTGGTCGCATTGCAGGGCAGACCATCCGTTTTGAATCCCGGGGAAATTTCCGAGCGACGTTTCATCGCCATTTATCTTCCGGATCATCCGGAAGCGACCTCGGAAAAAGACCTGGAGATTTTGCATCGTGAAAAAACGTTTATGGTTCAGGATGAGGGGGTTTGGGGCCGTGAGATGACATCTCGTGATGCCCTTTTTCCCCTCCACGAGATGTCATCTCATGACCCCTTTCTCCCTGCACAAGACCTCTCCCCGGACGAAATATTCCAACTCTTCGGACAAAATATCAAACACCCTGAAACCGATCAGGAGCAACTGCTGTCGTTCTTCACCGAAGAAGGAAACCACGTGGTGCTGCGGCAAAAGGAACTCCTGACCGACCGTCCCCACGGGCACATTATCCAGGCCAGGTCCGGATTGGCGCCGGATGAACGCATCATGTCGACCACCGCCTGGATGTTCGGTGTCTTCAACGCCCACCTGACCCAGGGCAACACCAATTTCAATACCCTGCTCTCCATCTGCACCAGCCCGTTCAACCAGGACCGGCAGACCGGGCAGCGTATTTTTATTGAAGCTGACGGCGCCAGATACATGCTCGGAGTCCCCTCAGCGTTCGAGATGGGCCTGAACCATTGCCGGTGGATATATAAATTCCGGGAAAACATTTACCAGGTGCGGACCTGGACCTCACAGGTGACCGCACAGGTTAACCTCGACTTCAAGGTGCTCCGGGGCCAACCTGTCAACCTGGTCATCACCCATGATTTCGACCCGCTGAACCAGTGGAACGTCGCCGCCGGCGCCTCCACCCGCGAGTTCCTGGCCATTCCTGCGCCCAACAGCATGATCGCCCGGAAGTTCCCGAAAGCCCGGTTCCGTATCATGGTTCAGGGTGAACAGAAAGGTTTACGGGTTGAAACCAGAGGGACGGAGTCCCTGTGTGTGATCCATGTCACAGAATCCCCTTCGTTCTGCATGAGCTTCGTCGGTGAGGTGACGGGTCCGGCGGAAGCCATCAGCATCGATGACCCGGACAAACAATGGCATTCGGATATCAGGGTCGCACGAGCGGAATGGCAGGACCTCAGCCTGAACCTGGAATTGCACCACCCGCATCCGGACATCGCCGCGATCCGGGAGATCCTGCCATGGTATGGGTTGAACGCCCTGACGCACTTCCTCACCCCCTACGGCCTGGAGCAGTTCGGCGGCGCCGCCTGGGGCACGCGCGATGTTGCCCAGGGACCGGTGGAGCTGCTGCTCACCCTCGAAAAATATGAAGAGGCCCGCCAGGCGCTCTGTACGATCTTCTCCAATCAGAATCCCGACGGCGGCTGGCCGCAGTGGTGGATGTTCGACAGCTACCGGGAAATCCGCGCCCACGAAGCCCACGGCGACATCTTCTACTGGTGCATCATCGCCCTGTGCAGCTATATTCGCGTGACCGGCGATACCGGGATCCTCGATGAGGCGCTCCCCTACTATCACGAAGATGGTCCGGAACACGATGAAAAAACCCCGCTCCGCGAGCATCTCGACCGCCTCATCCGGATGATCACCGGCTCCTTCATCCCCGGCACCGCGCTCGTCCCATACGGCGGCGGCGACTGGAACGACTCCCTGCAGCCGGTGAGCAGGGAACTGGCCAGCCGCATGATTTCCAGCTGGACCGTGGAGATGTGTTATCAGGCTTTTTCCGAATATCGGCAAGTGTATCTTCTCACAGGCCAGGCAGAGCAGGCGGCGATCTTAACCGAAGTTTGTCAGAAGATCCAATCTGATTTCAATAAGCATCTGGTCAGAGGAGGCGTGGTAGCCGGTTATGGCCTGGTGAAAGATGACGGCCGCATCAGCGTCATGCTGCATCCCACCGACCGCAAAACCGGGATTCATTACAGCCTCCTGCCGATGGAACGCGGCATCATCAGCGGGATCTTCACAAAAGAGCAGGCACAACACCACCTGCAGCTCATCGAAGCGCACCTCAAAGGCCCCGACGGGGCGCGCCTCATGGATCGCCCGTTGCGGTACAAGGGCGGCATCCAGGAGATTTTCCAGCGGGCCGAGAGCAGCACCTTTTTCGGTCGCGAGATCGGGCTGATGTACGTACACGAGCACATCCGCTACGCCGAAGCCCTGGCCGTCAGCGGCAAAGCGGAGGCATTCGTTCAGGCGCTGCGCCAGGCCATCCCGGTGGGTTACCGCGATGTGGTTCCCTGCGGCGACATCCGTCAGGCAAACTGTTACTACAGCAGTTCGGACGTGCATTTTAAGCACCGCTTTGAGGCAGATGAAAAGTATGAAGATGTCATCTCCGGAAAATTTACGCTCAGGGGCGGCTGGCGCGTTTATTCCAGCGGCCCGGGCATTTTCATCGGCATCATCGTTACCCGTCTGCTCGGCCTGCGGATCAGGCACGAAAACATCATCATCGACCCGGTCCTGCCCGCCGCATTCGACGGCCTGGAAGTGCGCCTTGAATTCATGGAAACACCGGTAAGCTTCAGATATCAGATGAAAGAAGGTAATTTCAGCCCGAAAAAGATCTCCGTCAATGGGAAAGCCATGCCGTTTTCCTATGAAGATAATCCGTACCGGCAAGGCGGCGCGGTGCTGGAGTCGGAGGCATTCATGGAGTTATTGGATAGAGGAGAAAATCTGGTTGAGGTCTGGTTGTAGATACTTTGCTGGGTTTTTGTTGCCACAGATTCGCAGATTACTTTGTCACAGGAAAATAGAACTGGAGATAATAACAAATTCATCTTTTAAGAATCTCATCACAGCAATCACCGGATGAAGATCAACAGGGTCACCTGAAAGAATACCAGGCCGATGAAAGCCAGCAATAAAGATTTAAAGATCCCAAACCGATAGGCGATCCTGATCCCGGTCGAAAATAGCAGGATAAACCAGGCGAAATAGATAGCGTACAGCGTCAGCAGCAGGTATCGCCAGAATGTCGGCTCATTCAGCATTCGTTCATATTCACTCATTTCAATCACCCCGATGACGCTCAGGTAGGCGTCGGTCAGGTCATGGAGCATTGAACTCCAGGAAGCCACACCGATTCCAAAAGCGATGACCACCAGGGTATCGATGAATTTCCCTGTCCCATTCATCAGCCGGGCGACCAGGAACACCGTCACCGCGGCACAGGCCCAGGCCAGGTAATATCCCGGCAGGGCAAGGAAAATGTCGTACTTGAAATATTCCTCACTGGGGATCGCCAGCCAGGGCTTGAATGTGGAAGGCGCCCCGCCTGCGTTCCACGCCATGAGGTAAAAGAGCGTATAACCCAGCGCCGGCACCAGGAACGCAAAGAAACCATACTGCAACCGCTTCGGATCATTCAGCAGTAATTCAAATGCAGAAGCTGGCCTGAAAAACATCTTCATATAAAGTCTGAAAAAGCCAGGGCTGGTTTTATTCATGGATACAGGAATTTTGCTCAAATTTAACCCGGATTCTGATATGTTAAAGTTCAAAATAAATAATGCCGCAGATGCGCAGATTACGATAAGGTGCACTTCAATATAGCATCATTGTTGTATATTTGAAAAGATAAAATCAGTGAATCCATTTAATTGATCCTTATGAAACTACGTTTGATAGTGTATTCCATCATCCTTGCCTTCATCGTTATATCATCCTGCGCTCCGGTCCAGGAACGCCAGGATAAGCGCGACATGAAGGTGTTCATCGATGAATTGATGAGCAAGATGACCGTTGAAGAAAAGATCGGGCAGTTGAACCTGCTTCCGGGTTATGAAGACATTGTCACGGGGCAGGCGACTGCCTCGGAGATCGGCCGGAAGGTCAAGGAGGGCAAGGTTGGCGGGGTACTGAACGTTAAATCGGTTGCGAAGATCCGCGAATTGCAGCGGGTGGCGGTAGAAGAGACACGGCTGGGCATCCCGATGATCTTCGGGATGGACGTGATCCACGGCTACCAGACCGTTTTCCCCATACCGCTGGCCCTGGCCGCCAGTTTCGACCCGGCGCTCATCGAGCGGAGCGCGCGCATCGCCGCCACCGAAGCGAGCGCCGACGGCGTCTGCTGGAATTTTTCGCCCATGGTCGACCTGACCCGTGATCCCCGCTGGGGGCGCATCGCCGAGAGCCCGGGAGAAGACCCGTATCTGGGTTCGCGGGTTGCGGAAGCGTTTGTGCGCGGCTACCAGGGCGACGACCTGTCGGCCCCCAACACCATCATGGCCTGCGTGAAACATTTCGCGCTCTATGGCGCTTCGGAAGCGGGCCGCGATTACAATACCGTCGACATGAGCCGGGTGCGCATGTACAACGAATTTTTTCCACCCTATGAAGCCGCGATCAAAGCCGGCGCCGGCAGCATCATGACCTCCTTCAACGAAGTCGACGGCATCCCCGCCTCCGGGAACAAATGGCTGCTGACCCAGGTCCTGCGCCGTGACTGGAAATTCAAGGGCTTTGTGGTCACCGACTACACCTCGATCAACGAGATGACCAACCACGGCATGGGCGACCTGCAAACCGTATCGGCCCTGGCGCTCAAGGCGGGCGTCGACATGGACATGGTCGGTGAAGGATTTCTCAGCACCCTGGAGAAATCGCTGGAAGCGGGCAACGTTGCCCGGACGCAGATAGACGACGCCTGCCGCCGGGTGCTGGAAGCCAAATTCATCCTGGGCCTGTTCGACGATCCTTACCGTTATTGCGACGCCGAGCGTTCAAGGACCGAGATCTTCACGGAAGCCAATAACCTCGCCGCACGAGAGATCGCAGCCCAGACCTTCGTCTTGCTGAAGAACGACAACCAGGTGCTGCCTCTTCAGAAAAAAGGGAAGATCGCACTGGTGGGGCCACTCGCCGACAGCCGCTGGAACATGGCCGGCATGTGGAGCGTGGCGGTCGATCACGATCAATCGGTCACGGTACTGGAAGGGTTCCGGAATGTGGTCGGAGACCAGGCTGAAGTGTTCTACGCCAAGGGCAGCAACATCGTCGACGATCCCGAACTGGATCTGCGGGTTGCCACCCGGGGCCAGCGGACCATCGATACGGAACGCACGCCGGAACAACTCCGCAATGAAGCCATTCAGCTCGCTTCGCGGTGCGATGTTGTGGTGGCGGTCATGGGCGAAGCGGCGGAGATGAGCGGCGAAAGCGCCAGCCGGTCCGACATTTCCCTGCCCGGCAGCCAGCGTGAGTTGCTCGAAGCTCTCGTGAAGACCGGAAAGCCGGTTGTGCTGGTGCTGTTCACCGGACGGCCGCTGACCATCACCTGGGAGCAGGAGCATATCCCCGCCATCCTCAACGTCTGGTTCGGCGGGACCCAGGCCGGCAACGCCATCGCGGACGTGGTTTTCGGCAAGATCAACCCATCCGGTAAGCTCCCGTCGACCTTCCCGCAGAATGTCGGGCAGATCCCACTGTACTACAACCACAAGAACACCGGTCGGCCGCTGCCCGAAGGGGAATGGTACCAGAAATACCGCTCCAATTATATCGATGTGACCAACGATCCGTTGTATCCGTTCGGCTTCGGACTTAGCTATTCGAAGTTCTCTTACGGCGACCTGGCGATCGACCGGTCGAAACTCAGTACGGACAAAACCGTCACCGCGAGCATCAGCCTCAGCAATGAAGGGCCATACGACGGGGCCGAGGTGGTGCAACTGTATATCCGCGACCTGGTGGGCAGCATCACGCGACCCGTCAGGGAACTGAAAGGATTTCAGAAAGTGTTCCTCAAGGCCGGGGAATCGCGGACCGTAAGTTTCACCATAACCCCCGAAGACCTTAAATTCTATAATTCGGACCTTAAATACGACTGGGAGCCCGGTGAATTCGCCATCATGATCGGCGGCAACGCACGCGATGTAAAAGAAGCCCTGGTGACATGGGATAAATAAACCCTGTTCATTATTACAGGAATGAGGCGTCAGGGCAGTTCCCTGCCCAGCGCTGCCACATAGATGCGGTACCATTGCTCCAGGCTCATATCCAGATCAATCGCTTCCACAGCCTGCCGGACGCGCTCCAGCCGGCCGGTGCCAGCTACCGGGATGACTCCGGCGGGATGTTTGAGCAGCCAGACATAGATCACCGTTTCCACGGAGGCGACTTCCAACTCCGCCCCTATTTCCCTGATCACCCGGAGAATTCCGGGGCCTTTGGCATCATGGGGGTTAAGAAGCCGTCCGCCCGCCACCGGCGACCAGGCCATCGGCCGGATCCCGTTCTTCACGAAAAAATCCATGTTGCCGTTCTCAAAATGTTCCAGGCAATACGGAGAGAGTTCGACCTGGTTGGTAACCAGCGGAATATCGGTATGGGCCTGCAGCATTTCAAACTGGTCCGGGGTGAAGTTCGAGACCCCGAAGTGCAGCACCTTGCCGCTGTTCTTCAGCGCTGACAGAGCCCGCGCAACTTCCGCGGGATCAAAAAAAGGCGCCGGCCGGTGCAGGAGCAACAGGTCAATGCGGTCCGTGCCGAAGTTCCTGAGCGACTGCTCGGCGGATCCGACAATATGACCGTAGCTGTAATCATAATGCTTTACCTTCCGTCCTGGAAATTTTCCCGAAACCAGCATGATGCCGCACTTGGTGACGATCCGGATCTTATCCCTGAGGTTTTTATTTTGATGAAGGACCTCGCCCAGCAGGGCTTCACAGGTGTAATCTCCATAGATATCGGCATGGTCCAGGGTGGTCACGCCCAGTTCCAGCAGCGCTTCAATAAGCCTGAGCCTTTCCTGCACGGTCAGTTTCCAATCGGCCATACGCATCTGCCCGTGCACGATGCGGGAGATAGTCAGATCTTCGGCCAGTTTTACGGTGTTCATAATAACAGATCTTTACGATTTCATTAAGAGGATGAATATTACTTCCCCGATGGTGTATTTTTTCCGGAACGATGCAAACTACGGGCCAGCAGCAGCAGCATGGGGCCCGCGATGGTCAGGGCGCCGCCAGCCAGCTGGTACCCCAGCGGGAAGCGTCCGAAGATGAGGTACGCGCCCAGCAGGACGAACAAAGCCGTCGTGCTTTGTATGATGGCGGAACGGGAAGCCTCGATGTATTTCAGCGCAGTATACTGACCGATGGAGGTCAGGAACGGGCCGAAAAAGGAGCCTATGGAAATGTTGCGCAGCGCTTTGCCTGGGATAGAGAGCTCCTGCTGAAATGCTACAAGCAGGATGGCGGAAAAGGCCAGCAGGAATATGGCCCGGTTGATGGCAAGGAGCGTTGGGCTAAGGTTTTTGATGTTGCTTTTGACCAGGATGGTCCGGACACCATAGAATATAGTAGAAAGCAGCATCAGGCCGGAGGTGCCGGTCATGAAGGCGGACAAAGAGGCATCGCGGTGATAGCTGATCACCAGCGCGCCGGCGAAGGTCATCAGCACCCCGGCGGCTTCCAGGCGGGTAAACCGTTCCCGCAAAAGGAGCACGCCCATGAGGGTGACGAAGATGTACTCCATATTGCGCAGGAAGGAGGGGATCGCCGGGTTGTCGGAGACGAAGATGGCGGCATAGAACGATCCGGTCGCGATCAGTTCGATCAGGCCGATCAGCAGCAGGGCCCGCAGGGGTTGTCCGCGGAGCAGGCGGAAACGGCGGTGTTCCGGGGTGCGCAGGGAATATAGAACATTCCATCCGATGGCAAAGGCGAACCAGTACACCCCGAATTGGGGCAGGCTTACCTGTTCCAGGGCGGCTTTGCTGAAGATATACACCGTCGAGCCGGCCACAGTGGCGAGCAAGGCGAAGGCGTATCCCCTGAACCGTTGATCCGGCGGCATAACGATGCTTTAAGCGTCAAAGTTATCCTTTAGCTTATTGCAGGATGATCTTTTTCATGACCGGTTCGTCCGGCGCATCGATGACCAGGATGTACATTCCTTTGGGGTAGCTGGAAAGATCCAGCCTGGCCGACTTCCCATCCCAGTTGTATTGACCGGCCGGCGCACCGCTGGCCGTCATCAGCCGGATGGTGCGGGATGGCAGGGACGGAGTCCCTGTTACCGAAACCTCGATCATTCCTGTGGACGGATTGGGATTGACGCTGACGAGGGCGTAGGCCAGGTCTTTGTCGTCCATACCCGTCACAACCGGCCCGTCGGTGAATACCACCAGGTTGCAGGCCACATCCAGGTGGGGGTTGAACCCGTCGTCGCAATCGCTGCAGGTCACGCCGGTAACGCAATCGGGATGGTTGGGATGGCAGAGGTCGACATAATCCTCAAAGAACACATACCCCAGTTCCAGGCTTCCGCCCGGGATGTAGCCGGACATTTCATAATCGAACCACTGGGCGATGGCGCCGGGGCACCATCCGGCCCGGTTGTAGTACCAGGTTCCGTTCTGCGGCTGGCAGCCGTCGGGGTTCGGATTGCAGTCATACCAGTTGTGCTGGGCAAATGTTTGCGCCCCGTTCACCCAGATGTGATGGGTCGCTTCGTAGAACTCGGCGGCATTGCCGGTGTTCAGGTCGCCCCAGCCATGGCCGGTGGAAACCAGTTTGAGCCGGGCTCCGAGCGCGCCCTCGGGGAATTCGAAGCTCCAGTCTTCCACCGGCTGCATGTTGGCGTAATCACCGAACGGATAAATATCATTCCAGACCTCATAGACAGAGCTATAGAGGTATTCGGGCGTTCCCGCGGCATAATCGAGCGTCAGCCCCCACATGAAGCCATTGTCGAGGGTGCTGCAGTTGAAGCGGAACTCGGTCCGGCCCAGCAGGAGCGAGATATAATCGGTCAGGTCGATATTGTGCGAGCAGGGTTTGCCATACGGAGTGATGTAGCGGATGATCTCGTACCATTCGCCGTCGTGGCCTTTTACGTCGACGCTGGCCACGCGGTCCCATTCCCCGCAGCCGCCCGGCGGGCAGACCACCGACAGGGTCGCGGTGACCTGCTCAAAGGCGCCCAGGAAAGAAGGCAGGTCGGCGGTGACCACTTCTGAAACGTTGTTGGGGTTCAGCCAGACGCTGTCGGCCGCCATCACATTCACATCGCCGGCGCCGGCGAGGATGTTGATGCTCAGCATTTCCTCAACGGAGGCGCCGTAGTTGTTGGTGGAGATCACCGAAAAACTGTAGCTGCCGTAAGCGGGCGGCGTCCACCAGGCGATATAGTGCCCGTTGTAATAAGGCAGCGCCGGGATGGTCTGACCGTTCACCTTGAATTTCACGTCCTGGACATAGAACAGCTCAGGGTACTCAATCGTGGATACCGTGGAGAGCAGGATCTGGGACAGGTTGGGTACGTAGACATCCCCGGCCAGCGGGTGACGGATGTCGATGTCGGGCACATGGGTCTGCGGATCCAGCACCATGAAGCGGTTCACCACCGGTACCGCAGGATCGTACTGAGCGTTTCCGGGCTGCGAAGCCTCGATTTCCACTTCCCCGGGCTGGCCTGTCAGCGTTACGGTGTTGCCATCAATCGACGCCGGGCCGGCCAGCACGGTGAAGATCACCTCGAGGCCAGAGGTGGCTGTAGCTTCAATATCAAAAGGATCGTCTGTGGTCAGGTGGCTGGGGATCTGCGGGAAGGAGATGGCCTGATAGCCGGGATCGAGTTCACCCAGGAAGTTCGAGGTGTTGCCCACCAGCGCGAAGTTCATCAGATCGGCGTCCCGTTCTCCCGTGCCGATCTCACACTCCAGCTTGGTGATCGAGGTGTTGTTCCCGCCGGGAACGCCCTGGTTGAATTTGTAATAAAGCTGGAGATCAGGTTCTGTGCCGGTGAGCTCGTTGTCCATCATGTCCTGGATCTCGGTTTGCGTCAGGGCTTTCGTCCAGGCCGACACTTCATCGACCCTTCCCCCGTAAACAAAATTGAACCCGCCCAGGATGCTCTTGCCGATGGCGAAGGTCACCGCATCACCCAGGAAGGTCCCCGATGCGGCACTGCTTCCGACAAGGTTGCCATTAACATAGAGCTTGATGGCCGTCCCGTCGTAGATCCAGGCAATGTGTTGCCAGACCTGAGGTATAGCAGTGTTTGCCGGGGCGACGTACTCATGAAAGCCCGCCGTGGTCACCAGGCGGCATTCCATGACGCCGTTGTTGAGCTGGATCAGGTAGAACTCCGCAGTCCCCGATCCGGCGCGGAATCCCATATAGCCCTGCCCGTAGGCCAGCTGGTCGCAATAGAACCAGCCTGTGATCGATAACTGGTTCGTCCCGGAAAAATACTGGGAACCATTGGGCAATTGGACGAAATCGTCGACCCTGTCGAAATGCAGGTACTGATTCGTCTGGGCGATCATCATAAACGGCTGCAGCAATAAAACCGCCAGCAGCAGCCTCCTGAAACTTCTTCCTGTCTTTTTCATAGTCATATCAATTTAAAACTTAAAACTTCAACTTAAACCTTAAACCTTAAACCTCAACACTCCAGGTCAGGGTGTCCACCATATCTTAACACTGGTCGCATCTCCCCCCTGCCTCGCGATGGCTTCGGCGCAATTCGCAGCGTTGAATTCCACTTCCGAGGGTGGGTACGGCAGCCGGTAATGGCCAATGGGCGCGCCTTCGCGCGGGGTCAGGCCGGTCCTTCTAGCCAGGGCGTATGCTTCCCAGGGCTGCCGGAACGCGTCGAGCCACCACTGGGTGTAGATAAACTGCAGAATCTCCTCATCGGAGGTTGCGTTCCAGCTGCCGAAATGCAACTGCACCGATGAAACATCCAATCCGGACGGAATGGGATTCATATCAGGGAAGGCCAGGTGGCTGCTGGGCAGCCTGGAATTCTCCGCCACGATCATCCACCATTCCACCGAAGAGGTGATACCGGTCATGTATTCAATATCAGCCATATCCTTGTCGATACCCACGCCAATGCCCCGGAAATAGGCCTCCGCACGGAGAAAATGAGTCTCCGCGCCGGTGTAGAAGATGATGGGCATGTAATCCAGGTCGCTGACGATGAAATAGTTGAAGGGGGAATAGAGACAGGTCTCCCCTTTGATATAATACGCCCCGGCCTGGTCGCGGTGCCAGTCGTAGGGAATACCCCCTTCGGAGGGCGTTCCCGGCTCAGGCAGCTGGGGATAGGGCACCCATTGGTTCTTATTGTTTGTTTCAAAGAAGATAAAGGCCCTCGGGTCGAAGATGCCGCTGCCGTCGGTGCTGTCGTGCTCGGCCATCTGCCGCCATACCGTGCTGCCCATCCGCAGGTTTTTGTGCTCCCGGAACGACCAGTTCACGCTCTCGTTCCGGAACCCGGTGGCGGCAGGCCACAGGCAGGCGCTCTCCAGGACCTGCGTAATGAAATCGTACCCCTGGAATACGGGCCGCTGGTCCTCAATAATCTCCCTGACTATGTCCCCGGCCAGTTCCGGTTCCACTTCCGACATGCGCATGGCGTGGCGCAAACGGAGCGAATTGGCCATTTTGCGCCATTTGGACAGATCCCCGTTAAAGAGTTTGTCAAATTTCCTGAAAGAGGTGAACGGCTCAACGTTCGGGGCGCCTTCGTCGATGTGCTCATCGGCCCAGGCCAGTTCGCCCAGCAGGGTGAGGTATATATCGCGCTGGCTGTCGTATTTCGGCCGTAGCAGGTCCAGGTTCTGGAACCCATACCCCGCCTCGCTGAAGGGGATGTCGCCGAACAGATCGGTCACCCGGAAGGTTTTCATCGCCAGCAAAATCTTCACCATGGCTTTCATATTGACTACCGCGGGGGTTTCCTCATATCCGGAAAACCTTCTTTCCAGCTCCCGGATCTCCGGCAGTGAGGTATAATACCGGCTCCAGATCTCTTCCGTGCCCAGGGTGAAGTTTCCCCAGGCTTCCCGGGTCAGTGCGGCCTGCTGGGTCTGCTTGTACAGGATCTCGTTGTTGATGTAGAACTGCTCGTTCCAGCCCAGCTGCAGGGTCGAGATCACCTCGTTGAAGAGCGCTCCGTCGCTGGCGGTGGTGAAACTGCCGGGGTCTGTGTTGATCTCATCAAAATCCTTCTTACAGGACGAAACGACGAGCAGGGTCAGGATCAGGCCGGTTATCAGGAAGTTTAGATTTATCTTGTTCATGATCATCTTCTCTTCGTCTTAAAATTAAAATGCGGCCGAAACGCCAAAGGTGAACGATAGGGTTCCGGGCAGCGAGGCCCATTCGAAGCCCTGGGCATTACCGGAACCCATGATGCCTTCCGGGTTGATTTTGTCGGGAAGGCTGCTGTAGAAATAAAACAGATCCCTGCCGATGACGGAAAGGGTTAGATTACGGAAGATCTTCGTTTTCTCGATGAACTTCTCCGGCAACACATAGGAGAGGGAGATTTCCCGCATCTTCACCCATGAATTCTCGAGGATGCCGGGCGTTGAAAGGAATTTCCCCCATCCGCCGGCATTGGGCAGGTATTTGTAGTAATAATGGACCACTTGTTCGTTGGGCGTGCCGTCTTCATAAACGCCATCGAGGACGATGCCGATGTTGGAGGTATTCCCGGCGGGATCGGTGTAGGGCAGGCCACCGCCCTCGCGCTCCAGCAGGGTTTCCGGGCTCTGGCCCGTTTGAAGGCCGATGACGTAGGAGCCGCAGTAGATATCGCCGCCCCACTTGGTGTCGATCAGGAACGCCAGGCGGATCCCCTTGTAGGAGAACTCCGTATTCCAGCCGGCGAGGAAATCGGGAGAGGCGTTGCCGATAGGAACCCGGGTGTCGGTAATCAGGTATTTCGTCCCTTCGTCGTTCACGATGGGCTGTCCGTTCTCGTGGTAGACATAATCATATCCATAGATGGTGCCATACTCATCGCCTTCCCGGAGCGCCATGGCCGGCCCGTTCAATCCCCAGATATCGGCCAGGGGATACACTTCGGCATAGTCGCCCAGGCTTTCGATGTAATTCCGGTTGCGGGAGAAGTTGATCCCGGATTTGATGAGGAAATGCCGGGTCTGCACCGGGACGGTGTTCAGCACGAATTCAAATCCCTTGTTGGTGATGATGCCTTCGTTGATGGTGATGTCCGACGCCCCGGAAGAGACCGGAATGGGCAGCCCGGCGAGGATCTGGGAATAGCAGTATTTACTGTAATAAGTAAAGTCGAAATCGATGCGGTTCTCAAAGAATCCGAGGCTGATGCCCGCTTCCCACGCGTTTACCCGCTGGGGCACCAGGCTGATGGGCGGGATCGTGTCGGGAAACGCCGCGCTCTGCTCCCCGCCAAAGGTGCCCGAATTATAGTTGAAATCGAGCATGTAGGGATCAGTGTCGGTGGCCGTGTGCGACCAGCCACCACGCAGTTTCATGAAATTCAGCCAGCCGATCTTTTCCTGGATCCGGAAGGCTTCGCTGGCAATGAAACTGAGGGACACAGAAGGATAGAAATAGGAATTGCTCTCCGGGGGCAGCGTCGACGACCAGTCGTTGCGCCCGGTGACCTCCAGGAACAGGTAATTGTCATAAGATAAATTCAGGAAGGAATAAACCGAATTGTTCCGCTCACGCCTGACCGACTCCCCGGGGACCATCCCGCCGGGCGAGTCGCCCGGGTTCTCGACCACAACCTCCCCGTCTTCGTTGGTGATGTAGCTGGGCGCGGTGTAATTGTCGAAGGTGTAGCGGTTGGGAAAATACCAGGTGCCTGAATGACCGCGGATCTCGTACAGGTTGAAGTCCCAGCGGCTTGCGCCCAGGGACAGCCGTACATCCAGCTTTGAGTTGAAGATCTTTTCCTCGTGCGCGGTGATCAGGCCTTCGAAGATGTCGGAATAGGTGCGGTTGAGGCTGTTGGCGTAATATCCGCCCTGGATGCCCAGCAGGTCGATGGGCTTGTTTCTGGTGACGTACTGGTCGAGGTTGAAGTCGCGGCCCGCTCGCCCCGTCAGGGTGAGCCATGAAGTCACATCATAGGTGAGGCTGAGGGCGCCGAGGTATTTGTCGCGCTTGAGCGTCGTGTTATTGTTGTAATAATCCCACCAGAGGTTCGGGTTGATGTACAGGAACGGATAGCCTTCCTGGGGGTTCTGCGACCCGTCGGGCCAGGCGTAGAGTTCCCGGTCGATGCCCTGGTAGCTGCGGGGCCAGGAATACAGGAAGCCTTTGCTGAACGAGTCTTCCGACTCGCCGAGCATGGGGCTGTTGAGCCGGTTGAAGTTGATGTAGGAAAGGCTGAGGTCGGCCGTTACCTTTTTGGAGATCTTCAGGCTGGCGCCGAGGTTGATGGTGGTCCGGTCGAAGTTGCTGTTGCTGATGATGGCCTTATTGTCCTGGCGGGTGATGGAGACGCGCAGGCTGCCGATCTCGTTCCCGCCCGAGGCGGCGATGTTGTGGGTCTGGGTGAAGCCGTTCTGGAACACCGAACGGTAGTTGTCGGGCTGCGGGGTATAAGCCCTCATTTTACCGTCCCACCATTGCACCATCTGCCCTTCCATCTTCGGCCCCCAGGATACAGCCGAGCCGTAATACCCGAATTCTTCCGTTGTGGAACTGACATCCCCCTGCTGGTTGATGATGAGATTGTCGGTGCCATAGATACCCGGGTACAGCAGGGTATCGCCGTTCACCGGGAATGTGGGCGGCGTGAAGGAGATGGGCCCCCCATGGCCGTAAGTGTTCTGCATTTCGCGGTAGCGGTAGGGATGAACCAGCTTATAACTGTAGCTGTAGCTCACGCCCAGTCCCTCCTGCTTTTTCCCGCGCTTGGTGGTGATCAGGATGACCCCGTTGGCCCCGCGCGATCCGTAGAGAGCGGAAGCCGCTCCCCCTTTCAGCACCGTGTAGGTCTCGATGTCCAGAGGATTGATGTCGGAGATGGGATTGCCCCAGTCGACGCCCCGGCCGATGTTTTCCAGGCCGGGAATGTTTTCCACCGGCACGTTGTCGATCACGATCAGCGGCTGGTTGCGGCCGCTGAGGGTATTATTGCCGCGGATGACGATGCGCGTGGATCCTCCCTCCAGCCCGTCGCCCTGCGAAACCTGCACGCCGGCAACGCGGCCGATGATGGCGTTGAGCACATTCGGCGCGTTCGAGCGGACCACCACCTCCGGCTCGATCCGCTCGGTGGAATAACCGATCTCGCGCTGCTGCCGCTTTACACCCAGTGCGGTCACTACATACTCCTGGAGCTGCGCCACCGCCACCTTCAAGGTGACGTCGATCACCGCCCTGCCGTCAACCGGCGTCTCGAAGGATTCATAACCGATGAAGCTGAATACCAACGTATCCTTTGAAACGATGCCAGTTAAGAAATAATTTCCGTCCACATCAGTGATTGTTCCTTTCAGGGTGCCTTTGACCTGCACGGTCACGCCGGGAATGCCCAGCCCGTCTTCTTCGGAGGTGACTTTTCCCTTGACGGCCAGGTCCTGCGACAAAGCTAAATGACTGAAGAGCGCGAGCAGGAGGGCGAGGATCACATTCGTTCTCATGGACAACAGTTTTCGTCAGTATGAAATCCGCTTTTTAGTCTGAATTTAATTGTTGGGGGGATGATTCACCCTTCGATGTAAGCCAGATCCGCCTCCGTCAACTGAACGTCAGCGGCACGGTGAATCCCATCCACCTGTTCAGCGCTTCTGCCGCCCACAATCGCTGCTGTAACGGCCGGATTGCGCAGGGTCCAGGCGATGGCCGCTTCCCCGGCCGATCGGGCCTGTCGTTTCCCGATCTCACCGAGCTTTTCCGCCAGGGCCAGGTGCTGCGACAGGGCCGGCTCCTGGAAAAAGGGGCTGTTTCTCCGCCAGTCATCCTGCGGCATGGCGGTAATGCGCTCCCGGGTCATCGTTCCGGTGAGCAGGCCCGATCCCATGGGCGAGTAGACGATCACACCGATGTTGTGCTCCAGACAAAACGGCAGGACCTCTTTTTCATAATCCCTGCTGATGAGGGAATACGGCGGTTGCAAGGATGAAACCGGCGCAATGGCCTGGCAGCGCTTCAGTTGGGCGGTATTATAGTTTGAAACGCCGATCCAGCGCACTTTTCCTTCTTCCTTCAACTGCGCCATCATTTCCCAGGCCTCCTCAATGTCGTCATCCACCGGCCAGTGCACCTGGTACAGATCGATCACATCGACCTGCAGGCGCCGCAGGCTGGCTTCACATTCTTTGCGGATCGATGCCGCCTTCAGGTTGCGGCTGATGTTGCGGCTTTCGTCCCAGACCAGTCCGCATTTGGTGAAGATATAAGGGGGTTCCGCCATGCCTTTGACCGCAAGGCCGACGAGTTCTTCGGAATGCCCGAGACCGTAGACCGCCGCGGTATCGATCCAGTTCATCCCGACCTCCACAGACCGCTTTATCGCATTGATGGCCTCGGTGTCGTCCTGAGGGCCCCAGCCAAACGCCCAGTTGCCGCCACCGATGGCCCAGGCGCCAAAACCGATGCGGGTGATATTCATGTCGGTGTTGCCGAGTAGCTTTGTTTCCATAGAATCATAATTTTGACCACAAGGTAAGCAGAATTCCTCAGAACAAAATAACCGAAAATGGAGAAAAAGAGGGGCCTGCAACTGAGTATGGAATCAGACTCATTCTAAATTTCCTGCACACAGTATTCTTTTTACGTATTTCCATATCTGAATCCGTAACTTTAATCGTCCTTAACCAAACAACCATGAATTACCGGAAAACTCTACTGTTCAGCATTTTTGTACTTTTCCTGGTTTCCGTGTTCCTGATGGCTGCGTTCCGGCCTGGCCATCCGGGCGACCTGAAGGGCGCTTACGCCTACAAAGACTTTGAGCAGGCGGCCAAATGCCGCACCTGTCATGTGGCGTTCTACGAACAATGGAGCCAGTCGATGATGGCGCAGGCCTACACCCATCACTGGGATGAGATCGAGTACTTCGACCTGGCCGTGGCGCATGCGGAAAAAGTGCCGGAACTGAAAGACGCGGTGGATGGATGCAACGGGTGCCACGCCCCGCTCGCGTATATGGCCGGAGAACTGCCGCCCGCGCGGCCGTCGGAGAATACCATGGCCAACGAATCGGTGTCGTGCGACGTCTGCCACCTGATCCAGGGCAGCTCCACCGACCCGCCCTTCAATTTCAGCTACATCATCCAGCCGGGGCCTACCAAATACAGCTCCCGGGAGAATTATGTCGAATCGCCGGCCCATAAGATCCAGGTTAGCCCTTTTCACCGGACTACGGAGTTCTGCGGGACCTGTCACAATGAGAAGAATCCATTTGATATCTGGGTAAAGAGCACACAGCTCGAATGGAAGGAAGGGCCTTATGCACAGGAAGGCGTCCGCTGCCAGGACTGCCACATGCCCAAAACCCCGTTTATCTACGCTTCGATGGGACAAAAGTACGACGACGCCCGCCTGCACCTCTTCCATGGCGCCCACGACCCGGGCAAGGTCAGGGGGACGGTCGAGCTGCGCATCAATCCCGACATCCGGGAGGCGGAACCGGGAGAAACGGTGGTGCTGACCGTGGCCCTGTTCAATGGCAAGACCGGCCATAAATTCCCGACCGGCTCGGTGGAAGACCGCATCCTCTGGCTGGAAGTCGAAGCCACCGATGCCAAAGGGAAGAAATATCATCTTCCGGTCGATAAAAAAGGATTTCCCGGTGAGGAATACACCATCTCCGGCGACCACCTGGCATACCAGGATATGGGCCTGCCGCTGGGATTGCCAGATTTTAAAGGCGTCCAGAGGGACGGAGTCCCTGCCGGAAACCGCATCTTCCGCATGCCTTATTTCGACCCCCAGGGGAACATGACGATCATGCAATGGAACACCAAATCGCTCGGCGTGGATTACCGCATCGGCCCAAGGGAAACCAAAACAGAAAACTTCACCTTCATGATCCCCTTCGATGCCGCCCCGGGAGAGATGGTCGTCACCGCCCGGCTGAATTACCAGCTGCTGGTGAAGCCCGTGGCAGAATTTTTAAATGTCCCGGCCGAGGAATCCGAAATCATGCTGGTGAATAACCATTCGACTCATTTTACGGTTTTACCGTGATGATATTTTTTCGCCACCAAAACACGGAAACACTAAAAGTCACAAAAAGTACCCACAGGTCTTTTTGTGATAATTAGTGTTTTTGTGCTTCTGTGGCAAATAATAATCAGCCTTGGAAATTATATAAAGCTTATCAAAAACCTCAGTCTTATGAAAACGAAAATATTAGCCATCCCTTTG
The DNA here is from genome assembly GCA_964489545.1 of uncultured Bacteroidales bacterium. Classification (GTDB taxonomy): domain Bacteria; phylum Bacteroidota; class Bacteroidia; order Bacteroidales; family JAGOPY01; genus JAGOPY01. The sequence continues at coordinate 53,109 of CAZAZE010000008.1, read as the reverse complement.
ATTCTGATTTTCATCATTGTAATAACGAATGAAAAGGCCGCAGCGATCCCGGCGTTTGCCCGCAAATACCAGATGAGCTGCACCGTCTGCCACTCCCCCGCCATGCCCCGGATCAAAGCCTTCGGAGAGGACTTTGCCGGGAGCGGGTTCCGGATGAAAGACACCGAAGCGCCGCGCTACTTCGTGAACACCGGCGACGACAAGCTCTCCCTGCTGCGGGAAGTGCCGCTGGCCATCCGTATGGAGGGACACATTACCTACGGGAACGAAAACGCCGAAGGACTGGAATTCGGCTTCCCCTGGGGACTGAAACTGCTCTCGGGAGGCGAGATCTCCAAAAAGCTCTCCTATTACTTCTACTTCTACCTGTCGGAACAGGGGCATGTCGCCGGGATAGAAGATGCGTTCCTGACCTACAGCGATCTGTTCGGCTCCGGCATCAACATCAGCGCCGGGCAGTTCCAGGTCTGCGACCCGCTCTACAAAAGGGAGTTGCGACTGATGCTGGAAGATTATGTCATCTACACCCTCAAGCCCGGAAATTCCTCCATGTCGCTGAAATACGACCGCGGGATCATCCTGGATTATGGCATTGAAGCGACAGGTACCGGGTTTGTGGCTGAGATCGTCAATGGCAACGGGATTGAAGAAGGCGGGAATTACTTCCTTTTCGATAAAGACAAATACAAGAATTATTTCCTCAAGATATCCCAGGCCATCGGTAAGCGATTCGATGTGGGCCTGTTCGGTTATTACGGCAAAGAAGTGCTGGATGACACCGAAGGCATGACCAATGACATGTTTTTCTGGGGCCCAAACCTGACGTTCAACCTCGACGAAAAGTTCATCCTGAACGTGCAGTATGCCCGGCGGACCGATTCGGATGTGTTGCTGGAAGGCGGGGAATTGCAGGTGGTCCGGGAGGATGTCCTGACCCATGGCGGCTTCGCCGAAGTCATTTTCGCCCCGAAAGGCGACATGAGCAACTATTATTTCACCCTGCTGGGCAACTGGGTCGATTCGGATCTTGACGAACTGGATTACAGCAGCGTTTCACTGCACGCCGGGTATATGCTCCGCCGGAACATCCGGCTGGTGGGCGAATACACCCGGCAGTTCTCGAACGATCCTTACGGCAAGGCAAGCCTGGGGATTGTCGCGGCGTTCTGAACCTGAAGTCTGAATTTCAATCGCTGCCGAGATACCGCAGGCATGTATTCGGGGGTACGTCATGGCATATGAAAACATCCCCGTGCCCTTTGCAGAAGTTTTCATTCGCCGGCCGCGGCCGTGGCATTCCGGGCCCGAAGCAGGTCCTTGATCTCGTGGCTGCGCTTTTCCGTCAGGGAATAGCGGAGCACAAAGAAGAAGGAGAACAGGCTCAGCAGTATCGGCAGGCCGATCTCCACCACCCGCATCATCAGGAGCGTCCAGGGCGTTTGCCGGGTCAGCGGCGCGATCTCCGCATCGATCCGGGTGAACTCCTCTTCGATCGTTTCACGGGTCACCGAGGCGTTAAGGTTCACCATCCGTTCATTCATCTTTTTCACGTTCTCCATGAGCGCTGTGTAGTGCTCCGGATTCTTCTTCGAGGTGCTCGCTTTGGTTTCCAGGTGTGCCATGAGCTCGGAGGATTTTTTTTGCGCTTTCGCCAGCAGTTCGTTATACGTTGCCGTCGGAGTCATGCCTTCCTGCCAGGTATTCACCTCGGCCTTCAGCTCCCGGATGCTGCCCTGCAGGGCGTCAACCTTCGTCACCTGGGTCTCGTCGAACTGGGTGAATACGATTAAAGCGCCCGCCACGAAACTTGCCAGGGCCGTCCCCATCTTGATGAACCACCAGAAAACGGAATAAAAGCTGCCTTCGGTGCGTTTGCCCGTCTTCAGGTCGTCCTCATCGCAGATGTCGCCCACCATGGATGATCCCAGGGTGAAGAAGAACAGCATACCGGCCGAGAGCAGGACGGTGGGGATGATGATGAGGTAGGGATAGGACGGGTTGTAGCAGACAATCTTGGAAAGCTGCGCCGAAACCATGAGCAGGATGGCGATAACCAGCGTGCTTCTTTTTCCCAGTTTCGGGCTGATGAGGTTGAGTGGGAACACGGCCAGCACCCCGGTCACGGCCCATACCGTGCCGTTGATGCCCAGCAGGTAGGCGCCCGCCACTTTGTCGCCTTCGAAAACATAAAAGATCGGGATGTACGACCCCAGGAGGTTGACGAAATTGAAACCCATGGCCAGGGTGAAGATCGTCAGGGTGAGCATGATGAAGTTGCGGTTGCGGGCCACGTGCTTCATGTCTTGCCAGAAGGCGGTTTTCTTTTGATGAGAGGTCCGGTAAAAGGCGGGTTCGCGCAGCCGCCAGGTCCACCAGAAAGCCAGTGGGATCAGGATGGCCGCGATCATGAGCGAGACATAGCGCATGCCGTCGGCTTCGTTGCCGCCTACCCCTTTGAAGAGCTCCATATTGGCCAGGGCGAAGAGCCAGGGTGTGCTCATGGCAAACAGGTTGCCCACGAAACTCTTGGCGCTGAACAGGCGCGTCCGCTCGTGGTAATCGGTGGTCATCTCCATGCCGAGGGCGCCATGGGGAATTTCAAAGATGGTGCAGGCGGTGTAGAACAGCAGCAGGGAGATCAGGATATAGACGAGCTGGAAGGCCTGGAAGCCACTTTCTGAAGGGAAGATCTCACGGATGGCGTCGCCTTTGGGGATCCACCAGATGAGCACGAAGAACACAGCGACAAGGATCCCGCCGATCAGCAGGAAGGGCCGCCGCCGGCCCCAGCGCGTGCGGGTGTTGTCGGAAAGATGGCCGATGATGGGATCCGAGACCGCGTCCCAGAGCCTGGGAATGATCAGGATCACGCCCAGCCAGAAGGCGCTCAGCCCCAGGCTGATGTTGCCCATGAGCCCGACCAGGATGCCGGCGATATTGAACAGGGCGATGGGGATGATGCCGCCCGCGCCGTACGCGGCGAGCTGGGAAAACCGGACTTTGTCTTCCGGACCGGTTGTGGCTGCTGTTCTATCACTCATCAAGACAGAAATTAGGTAAGCTTTCTTCGCGGACCTCCGTGGATCTTCGTGGATCTTCGTGTAATATTAGGGTTTTTTGTTTCACGAAGTACACGAAGAAGACACGAAGTGCCACTAAGATTCACGAAGCATCTCAAAAACTAATAATAAATCTCTATATCTGCCGGGAATTCCCTGACAGCTATCCTCTTCTCATTGAATTCCGTTATCTCATCACCATTCACGGTCACTTTCACCGGCATCTTTGAACCGTTGAAATTCCGGATCTGCATGCCGTTGGCGGGCAGTTGCACATCTCCGGAAATTTTGAAGATATAATGATCTTCCTTTTTCAGGATGGAATAAGAGATTTCGCCATAGTACGTCGGAAGATGCGCCACCGACATCCCTTCCGGCGCGTCGATCCAGTCCTGGTATAAAGCAGCGGCCAGCACCAGGGATTCATCGTATTCGTTCTCATAAACGAACATCGACCGGATGGCGTTGATGAAATCGCTGCCCACCCAGGTATGGGGCATATCGCCGATAAATCCCGGCCTGCGGTACTCCTTCCAGACCACCTCCGCCCAGTGGTGAAATCCATGCGGGCGCTGGTCGTTGAGGAAGTAGTCGATGAGCTCGTGCGCCCGGTCCGGTTGGTCGAGGATGATGAACGACCCGATCAGCCGGTTCTCATAAGGGGTGTAGTTGACCCAGTCGATGGCGCCGTCGCGGCGGTTTTTGAAATACGCGTAGTATTTGTCGAAGGTGTTGTAAACCTGGGGCCGCGGCAGGTTCTTCAGCTCGTTGCAGGGCGTCAGGGCGATGGTGGTGGAGGTGGCATCGAAATCGCCCAGCTCCACGCAGCCGGGGATGTAATCGATCCCCTTGTATGCCATGGCCCTGTCGATGGAGTTGTAGAGATTCTTCCGGAAGGTGTCTCTGACGGCGGCGATGCGCGCGTATTCCTCCTCATTTCCCAGGATGCGCTGGATCTCGGCGGCGTCCTTCAGTCCTTTCATGATGAAGAAGTTGTCCCAGTATGAGTGCATCGGTTTGGCCGAATAGCCTTCGTGGCTGATGGATTCCGGCACCAGCCCGTAATGGGCGCGGACGCTGTCGTTGCCGTATTTGTAGTGATCGGTGGAACGCTCGGCGATGAGGGATTCGATGTAACCGACCGCCATCAGCACGTTCGGGTTCTTTTCTCTGAGGAAAGCCGTATCCTGCGTGAAGTTGAAGTATTCCCGGATCAGGTAGACGAGCTGGCCGTGGCTGTCGTGCTCCGGCACGGGATCGGGGCCGCGGAAATCGACCACGCAGGGCACCTTGCCGTTCTCATACTGGTGCGCGGCGTACCAGTCGATGAAATCTCTCACCTCTGTCACAATGCCGTTCTTCAGCAGGGCCGACGAAGTCAGCGAGCCGTCGCGGATCCAGCTGCGCTCATAAGAACGCGATCCGGGCTGAATGCCGGCATGGTCGCGGTTGATGAGGATATACACCAGGTTGGCGCGGATGGCGTCGATGATCCGGTCTGCCGAAGGCGGCAGGTTAAACTCTACGTGGCTGACCATCTCATTCCATGGCAGGGACTCCGTCCCTCGGGGGTCTTCCATTTTACCGTGAAACGGCACAAACACGCTGAAATCCCGGCTTTCGCCCGGCATCAGGCTGATCCGGTACATGGCGCAACCGGTGGCCATGCCCAGCGGGTCTTCGGCATCCTTCTGCGGAAAAAACGTCTTGCCGGAAATCAGCTCCGCCGGGTTTCCCGCGTCCATCGGCGAGGCCCAGAAATGATTGTGGGGCCATTCCGAACGGACAACTTTGCCATCAACCGAAAAAGAATAAGGATGCTGATAATTGATCGAACGAATCTTCCCGGCGCCTCCGGGTAAATTCAGAAACTGATAGTAAGGATTGACCTGGAAAGGGCGGATGATCTGGTGGAAAACCAGGGTTACTTCCATTTCAGTTTGATTTTCGAAGTTATAATTGATTTCCAGATATGAATTCCGGTTTGCCTCCCCGTCGGTGGTGACGGAGGTCGTGAACCGCACGTCGCCGCAATCCCAGGTCACGGATGGACGGAAGGTGAAATCCTCCTTCCCTTCCTCAAAACCCAGCGATTGTACCGATACAACATTGCTCCAGTCGTAGATCCGGCCGCCTACTTTGAGCACCGGTTCCAGGGAGAACCGTCCTTTCTCAACTTCCACCATCCCGTCTTCGTTGATCAGGGCCTCGGCCATGTCGTTGTTCACCCCGGTCACGGTCCAGTAAGAGGCCTCCTCGTGGAAGTAGCGGGGATAGTGGCCCCGGGGGGAGTTTTTCGCAGAATGGGTCAGGAAATCGTTCAGGGTGAGGGTGCTTTTTGTATCCAGAATCTTCAGCTCCCGGATGCCGATGCCTTCATCTGTGTTGCGGCGGCTCATGATGAGCTTCAGGTACCGGGCTTCCGCTTCGGGCAGGCGAACGAAGCTTATGGCAGCGACGAAACTTTCAATAGAGTAAGCGGTTTCCCATGTTTTCGCGTCATTGGAAAGGAGTACTTCGAAACTGTGGGCTTCCTGTCCCTCGAGCCAATGGATCTCAAGCCCGCCGAATTCCCGGCGCATGGTGAAATCCAGGAATACCTGCTGGTCTTTGCCGCTTTTGGTCTGCCACCAGGTTGTGTCCGAGTTGTCGAGCATCAATTCCGGGGGATGGTTTTTTACGGAAGATGTCGCTTCGATACGCGGCGGCGGGTATGTGGCCACTTCCGGCGGCAGGGTTTCAAACGTCAGGCCGTCGATCCATAGTGTGCCTTTACCGCCGACAAAGGAAGCCACCGTGAATTCGATCCGGTCGATCCGGCGCAGGGGCTGGTCCTCAGTGGGCCCCCATGCGAAGCTGATGTGCCGCTTCTTGATGCGGATTTTTTTCCATTCCCCCGGGAACTCGTAATTGCGGTTGTTCACCCACCAGACGTTATTCCCCGAGCTGTCGATGAATTTGATCTCGAAGTTATTGGCCGGCGATTCGGCTTTCAGCCAGAAGGTAAATTCGTAATTCTCCGGCAGGTCGATGGGGAAGAACTTCTGAATCCCGCCATAGCCGGTGCCTTTGGTGAAATCGTAATCGAACCGGACCGCATTGCCGTCCAGGCCCTGATCGACGGACAAATCGAGCGTGACGCCGTCGGACCGGATGAAGTCCCACCCGGCTTTGGATTCGAATCCGTCAAGGGTCTGGACCTGCGCAAGCGTGAATACCGAATGGAGAACCATTATTGCCGTTGAGAGCAGGCTCCTGGTGTTGCATATTTTCAGCATGTGAAGCGTTATTTTATTTGCTCGCGGATTCCGCGAATCGCGCAGAAAGTACTCTGCGTAATCCGCGAAATCTGCGCGCAATGATCCTAAATTTAATTCAAACTTTGAAATCCCAAGCGGTTCAGCCCTTTCTGTATCACCGGGTCCTTCATCACATAATCCCAAACCAGCCCCGTCCGGAAATTCTCGATCATGATCAGCATCGGTCCCTGGTCGATGCCGATGAAATCATCATTGACCCAGTTGGCCGTGAGATTAAATGAATCATAGAAGCCATATTTCCCCCAGAGTTTGTCTCCGTACTGTTCGATCATGTTCCGGGCGGTGGGGATGACGATTTCCGGGGCGAAGGGCAGGGAGGACAGTGGCCCGTAAGGCGCGATCGTTCCATCATCGAAATAATTATAATCGGGCCCGCTGGTTCCCCGGCCGGCGTACCCCAGGAACACCTTGCCGTCGAAATTGTATCTTTCCGTCGGGCCGTCGCTGGCCGTAACGCCCCAGCAAAGCGAATCATAACCGATCCAGCCGTGCGGGTTGTCGATGGCATACAATTGCTGGACGTACGTAGCCCGCCGGGAATTCTCAAAGTAATCGATCCCTTTCTCTTTCATATACCCGTCGGCCAGGCCGCGGAAGTCGATGAAGGCCTGGGAGAACTGGTGTCCGAAGAGGGGCGGAAAAGCCGCGTGTGACAGCCCTTCGTACGGGGTTTGCCACTTGTAGGATTTAAGCCAGGATTCATAGCCCTGCTCCACGTTGGTCATGCCACTCCCGGCCGCCAGGATATACAGGAACAGGGCTTCATTATAGCCGATCCAGCCCATGTGGTGCTGCCCTTTCTCGGGGTACCAGCCCATGGAGATCGAATAGGCGTATTCGCCCGCATCGGCGGGCATCTGCATGAAATCCCAGTCTACCCTGTCGATGATCCGGCCGGCCTGTTCCCGGATCTGTTTTTCTGCATCATTATCGTGGTCAAAATAATTGCGGGCGAAGATGATTCCCATGAGCAGCAGGCCGGTATCAACGCTGGAAAGTTCACAGTTCCACTCCCGCGTCCCGGAATCCATCCGGAGAAAATGATAATAAAACCCTTTGTATCCGGTTGCATTGGTGTCGGCGCTCTGAAGAGAGTTCATGAAGAAATTCATCATGTTCAGGGTGATCTTGGCGGCCTCCTCCCGGGTGATCCATCCCCTTTCGGCGCCGATGGCGAAACAGGGGATTCCAAACCCGGTGGAGGCAATGCTCGAGGGCGCCCAGGATGCCATGCGGTCTTTCACAATTCCCCATTCCGGATGATGCTCGCCCATAAAAAACAGGAATGTCTTTCGCTGGATGGAATCAAGCATGAGTTCGTCATCAGCAGTGATCTGGTATGGAACCTTCCCGGACGATTTATATTCCATCTGTTGGGTAGCTGGCTGCTGGCAGGCCGTCATGAGAATGGTTATCAAAATAAATATAATGATCTGTTTCATGTTATTTTATTTAATGTCGATTAATCCCCAACCGGGCGCCGGGACCGTCCCCGAAATTGATAAAGGTAAAAGTAATACAAAGATTGCTACCCAATCTGTTCCATTCATTTCAAAATACCGGGATTCTGCTATTGTTTTTTAGCGTTTTATTCCTTATTTTGCAGTATTGCTTTGCCAGGTTCCATTTCTTCAATTAAGTTCTTTTATTATGAAACCAATCCTTATCCTCCTGATTCTCGCATTCTCAGTCAATGCGCAAGGCCAGGGCAAGCCCTCTCCTTCCGGTTTGCAGCACCAGAAATATTCGTCCGGTGAGCTCATTCCCCTTTACGACAGCATTTGCGGCTGGGATTGGGATACCCTAAGCAATGGATGGCAGGCCGACAACAGGATCACCGACCTGGTTTATGACGATCAAAACCGGATTAGCGGCGAGATTTATAAAAAATGGAACGGGACCGGATGGGATCTTTTATGGCAGCTCACATTCAATTACGATGAACGGGGCAATCTGGCCGGTGAGCTGGATCAGCGGTGGAACGGGACTGATTGGGAAAATACCTGGCTCATAACCTATACCTATGAAGGCAACAACTACATGGTCTGCGAAATGATCCAGGGCTGGGCGGGCAATGTGTGGGCGAATTACCGACGGTACAGCTTTACTTATGATCTGAATGGCAACCAGACGGTTTTCCTGCGGCTTGACTGGGACGGTGGAAAGTGGGAAAATCATTCACAGTGGATATATTCCTATGATGATGAGGAAAACCTGGCCAGCCAAATCGATCAGACCTGGAACGGAAGCGATTGGGAAAATGTTTGGAAGCTATCCTACACTTATGACACCGGCCACAACCAGAACAGCTGGCTGTACCAAATCTGGGATGCCGACCATTGGGGAAATTACCAGATCAGCACAACCGAATTCGATCCTGAAAACAGGCCGGCGTACCAGCTGGTCAAAGAATGGCAGAACAACGACTGGACCTGGCTTTGGCAATATACTTTCACGTACAATACCTTTGGCCATCTGACGGGAAAACTATCCCAAAGATGGAATGGGGAAAATTGGGAAAATAGCGGGCTGCATTCGTTCGAATACGATATGAACGATCATCTGATCCATGAGCTGGAACAAAGCTGGTACGGCAATCAATGGGTTAATAAGCGGGCATATCTCGCTTCCTTCGACCAGAACAGTTTTATGACCTGCCAGTCCGGTAAAAACTGGGATATGACAGGTACAAAGATCATCAGCGGAGACAGTACGCGGTATTACTTTCACACTAATCTTGGAATCAATGATATAGAGGATTTCACAGATATATTGTCTGTATTTCCCAATCCTACAACCGGAATGCTGACCATTCTTGGGAAGCAACCCATCTCCACATTAATGATCACAGACTTAAATGGAAAAACGGTCCGGATCTCAGAACTACCATCCGGTTCTGAATGGCTTCAGGTTGATCTCTCCGGTCTGGCCAACGGGATATATATCCTGAAGATCTCCATTGGACCAAAACAATGTACGCGCAGAATCATCCTTCAGAAATAATCTCAAATACCCCAAATCAAAATCCCCGAAGCCCCAATCCTCAAATCCGTGATCAGAACCGGCTCGATCCGTCCCAGCAATGGGTGCAGACTTTTTCTTTGGGAAGGCCGATGGCCTCGATCAGATCGCTGAGCCGCTGATACTTCAAAGAGGTAATATTGATACGCTGACGGATTTTCTCAACCATCGCTTCGTACTTTGCGGTGCCGGGGACAGCGTATTCTGAAAGATCGGCGTCCTCTCTCCCTTCAATTTCAAGAATAGCTTTCCGACCGGCCAGATCAAGGGTGGAGCGTGAACGGGAGAAATTCAGAAAGAGACAGGGGTAGATCAGGGTAGGGCAAGCCGGGCGGACGTGTACCTCATTAACTCCAAAGTCGTACAGGACCTGAACGGTTTCCCTCAGTTGTGTTCCCCTGACGATGGAGTCATCACAGAATGCAATTCTTTTATTACGGATGAGCGATTCTACGGGGATGAGTTTCATTTTAGCGACCAGGTCGCGCGTTTCCTGGTTTTGCGGCATAAAACTGCGGGGCCAGGTCGGCGTATACTTGACATAGGGCCGCTTGAAGGGGATCTTCTTCTCCGAGGCATAACCTAACCCGTGGGCGATGCCTGAATCGGGGATGCCGGCCGCGAAATCGACTTCAACCGGATCTCTTTTGGCCAGGGCCGCACCGCAGCGGTAGCGGCACTCTTCAACGTTGATCCCTTCATAGTCGGAACTGGGATAACCGTAATACACCCAGAGAAAAGCGCAGACCTGCATTTCATCATTCGGCTTCCGTCGTTGTTCACAGCCATCGGGGGTGATGAACACGATCTCGCCGGGCCCAAGGTATTTATCCGTTTTGTATCCCAGGTTGAAAAAGGCGCTGGATTCAGAACTGACGGCATAGGCCCCGTCCTTCTTTCCAACCACCACCGGTGTCCTGCCAAGCCTGTCGCGTGCGGCGTAGAGGCCTTCGCGGGTAAGCAGGAGCAGCGAGCATGATCCCTTTACTTTATCGAAGACATTTTCAATGCCTTTCTCAAATGATGATTCTTCATCTATGAGCATGGCGATGAGCTCCGATGGGTTTGTCGCACCGTCGCTGGTCTCGGAGAAATGGCGGTATTGTTTCAGGGCCCGTTGCGTCAGTTCTTCGATGTTGTGGATCTTGCTGACGGTCACAATAGCGAAACTGCCCAGGTGTGAAGTGATGAGGATGGGCTGTGATTCCGTATCACTGATGATTCCTACGCCGCTATTGCCGTGAAACTGGTGCAGATCAGGCTCGAACTTGGTCCGGAAATAAGAACTTTCAATGTTGTGGATGCTCCGTTTGAATTCCTTGGAATTCATGACCGCCATCCCGCCCCTCTTGGTGCCGAGGTGCGAATTATAATCGGTGCCATAAAAGAGGTCCGTAACGCAATCGGTTTTGGAAACAGTGCCAAAGAAACCGCCCATGATAAAAGTAGTTTGGTTTGGATATACCTTAAAATGGTATGAAGGCTTAAAACTAAATAATTACCCCTTCAGCTGGACGGGTTGTTGAAAACTGGGGATAAAGAAATGAGATGACATCTCGCGGAATTATTTAATCATTGGTTATTCCGTCTTTGCTAATATTCAATGCTTTAGAAAATCAGATCTTTTAACGAGATGACATCTCACAGGCTATATAAAATTCATTATCAATATCTTATTAATTATCATCTGTTTTATCACCGCTTCATATAAATCCGGTCCAGATAATTCCGCACCAACCGGTCAAGATTGGTCTTATCGTCAACCGATGCCAATATCCCGTAAAAAACCGCTTCGCCTGGGCCGGAGGCAGAATGTTTTTTAAAAACCGAGCGGGCGGCGCTCATTCCCATAACCCGAGTTATAAACTTCGGGAAACCGTTCAGGATCATGGTTAGGAACCGCTGCCCTATCACGGATGAACCTTGCCGGCTGCTGTCCCTGGATCTAACCGTGGCCACTGCTTGCTCAAGATCAGCCAGGAATTCGTCTACATGTTCCAGATTCCGGCAGGTTAAAATAAAATGCAAAGCCCTGGGCACCATGATGCTGTCAAGGCACCATCCGCGCCTTCTTAATTCCTGGTTAACGCCAAAGATATCAATATCATCTGAAGTGAACGAAAACACGCTCATTGTGGGATTCCCCGGAATCTCCAAGCCTTCAATCGCGGAAATTCCCTTTTTAAATTTCTCCGCAGCTTCCATGGTTTTCCGGGTCAATTCAACATAACCGCTCATACCATAATAATTGAGCATCGCCCAGGCAATAGCGATGGGTACACCCGACCTGCTTCCCGAGAGGGTTGTTGATCCGTACGGGCCGCCTGGCCAATCGGAATGGGCAAAAAACTGAGCTTTCCTGATTGACCTGTTGCGGTAAAGAATCAGTGAAGCCCCTTTTGCTCCATAGCCATATTTATGTAAATCGGCCGAAATCGAAGTTACGCCGCGCACCCGGAAGTCAAAATTAGGTATGGTATATCCCAGCTTTTCCATGAACGGAAGGAAAAATCCGCCCAAACAAGCATCCACATGGAAATATATCCTGTGTTTTTCAGCCAGATTGCCCATTTCCATGATGGGATCAATCACTCCATGAGCATAAGAAGGGGCCGATCCCACCATCATGATGGTGTTCTTGTTGATCAGTCCGGGCAAGAGAGAAATGTCGGCACGGTAATCGCTATCCAGGGGCAGTGTTATCGCTTTCAGGCTCAGGATCTGGGCTGCTTTGTGGAATGCAGGGTGGGCAGACCAGGGAAGTATGATCTCCATGTCGGGTATGCCGGTGTTCTTTCTGAAAGCAAGGTCTCTCGCGGTTTTAACGGCCATCAGAATGCTTTCTGTCCCGCCGGAGGTGATATTACCCGCAACCTGGCTATTACCATGAAGCAATCCGGCAGCCATGGCCACAACCTCCGATTCCAGCCAGGCCAGTGAAGGAAAATACGACGGGCTGAGCGCATTCTCAAAAAAATAGAGTTTACTGGTTTCCAGCATAAGCTCTACCGCCTCCGGTCCTGGAGTGTATACAAAAGCGAACATCCTGCCTTCATCCCAACGGGAATCCGACTGCTTCATCCTGCGGATGTCATCAAGGATTTCTCTGCCTGGACGGCCCGATTCCGGAAAAATGTCATTCATTGCTTTCATAGCAGGTTGATCAGAAAAAATATTTCAGTAAATAGGCCAGACTGATGCCAAGGTAAGTGCCGAAAGCATTACCAAGCAGAGCAAGCGAAAGCCCGGCCACGATCATCTCGCGGTTCCGGATTGCTCCGGCAATGGGCAAAATAAAAGCCGGGCCATACAGAACAGCGGCGGATGTGATGATCACGGTATCATCATCTAAATGAAAGAAAAAGGATCCCATCAGGTGGAGTATGACTGACCCGAAAACAACCAGTGCACAAAAGAGAACCAACGGCAGGTTGCCCGAAACGGGTTCCGTGTAACTGGCCAGGGAACCCAGCGCAAGAGCGAAAATCAGCAGAAGGTAGTCGCCAGTGGCATAATTAAATTTAAGTCTTTTAATCCTGGAATTGAAAGACAATGCGATGCCGATGGTCGTTATGGCAAGAATGACTATGGTTGAGGAAATACTTCCAAGGATAAAATAAGATAGCCCCGCCGCCAAGCCCAGAATTCCGGCTGATATCCCAATAGAAACGGCAACTTCCCGGATTACGCCCCTTGTTGATGATGGAACTTCTATCTGCTCATTTACCCCGGCATCTTCCGGCATTATCCTGTTGTGTCCTTCGAATCGGGGAAGAAACATTCCGATCACCTTTTTCCCGAATGTCATGAGAAAGAAGAAGTAAATCCCACCAAACAAAAGATCGGCACTGTTGAGCACGATGAAGGTCTCTTCATTGACGTCCAGGGCAATCCCGATGGCAGTCAGATTAACGGTTGCTCCTGTGTACAGGCCAACGGTCATCCCCGCAACTTTCCATCCTTCGGATATATATTCATCGAATATAAGAAAGGCCAGGAAAGATACCACGACAACGGCAACCGTTCCCAGGAAAAATGAAATGAAACTTTTCTTTGAATGGCGCAGCCACTTAAGGAAATCACAAGAAAAAAGCAGCATCGGGGTTGCCAGGCAAACACTCAATTCCGCGACAAATCTCAGGAGCGTGCGGTCGGCTTCAACAAACGGCATGTTACCGGCGACAATTCCAAGGATGTAGCACACAACTATCGGGCTGAGCCAGCGGATAACCTTCACCCTCTTTTCCAGGAAAAGGATCAGCGACGGCGCTGGCAGCAACAAAATCAAGTGAATCAACAAGCTTCTCATGAGGGTTATGGTTTGTTTTCTAAGAATAAAATTAATTGCATGAAACCAGGAAACCTTGGCAATCAGCGCGGGACATCGATGCCGGAAATGATTGTGTGCTTTAAGATCTCTTTTGTGATGGGTTATTGATAGAAAAAAAGCAACGAAATCAAAATAATCGGAATGGATATTGATAAGAGCAAAAACGGGCTGATATATTTGCAGAAAATGCTGAGGAAAAAGGAAGGCGAGATGACATCTCATGAGGTAAAAAATACTTTCGAGATGTCATCTCACGAAGTGAAAAATACTTTCGAGATGTCATCTCACATACTACAACCAACTGAATCATAATCTTTTAACAAAATTAAGGCTTTCGAAAAATGATCCGAAATACCCATGTTTGCAGCAAGGGATCAAAATCAATTAAATCCTTACATTTGGACTGTTTCCAATGAAAAAAAGACAGCCAATCGGAAGCCTGATAAGGCTCAAAGAAGGATCCGAAGAACCTTACCTGGCGCTTCATCGATTTGTTTTCCCGACGGTCCTGGAGCGAATCGCCAGGTCAAACATCGGCAATTACAGTATTTTCCTGCACAACAATCTGCTTTTCAGTTTTTACGATTATTCAGGAGATAATTTCGAGGAAGACATGAATGCCCTGGCTGCGGATCCGGAAACCAGAAACTGGTGGCAACTCACGGAACCGCTGCAACAGCCCCTTCCCTCCAGGAAAAAGGGTGAATGGTGGGCTTCGATGAAACATGAACAGAGCATTCTCCTTAATTCTTCCACACCTCTTTTTGCATCCCGTAAAGCTTTCCTTTGTCACGATCCGGTTCCTGAATCCATGGTGGAATATCTGCGTGAAAAGGTTGAAAGAGCGGAGTTATTCAATCATGATGGGGCATATTTTATTTATGCTGAAGGACTTGATGAAATACCACCCGGTACAGGGCTTGTCGAGATGAAAGAGGCTTTTCACACCCTGGGATGCCTTGATGTTTCCCGGAAGAAAGTCTTCGTCACCGGATGCTTTGACATGCTGCACAGCGGGCATATCGCCTTTCTTAAAGAAGCCTCCGCATTCGGCAGGCTTTATGTCGGCATCGGTTCTGACCTGAACGTGCATTCCCTTAAAGGGCGATTTCCTGTTAATAATGAATCGGAACGCCGGTTTATGCTCGAAGCGGTCAGGCATGTGCATCACTGTCAGATCAATAAAGGCTGGGGCATCATGGATTTCCTGGAAGAGCTTGATGAGATCAGGCCGGATGTTTTTGTAGTTAATGAAGATGGCCATACACTTGAAAAGGAGGAATTATGCCGGCGGCATGGCATAGAATACCGTGTACTTAAAAGGCTCCCGCATTCCGGGCTGCCGATACGATCCACTACAGCAATCAGGTCAGAATGCAGAATCCCTTTCCGGATCGACCTGGCTGGTGGATGGCTAGACCAACCGTTTGTTTCCCGGTTTCACCCGGGTCCGGTGCTTACCATCTCCATTGAACCGACCCTGGAATTCAACGACCGCAGCGGCATGGCCTCCAGTACCCGGCGCAAAGCCATCGAATTATGGAAAACGGACATCCCATCCGGAGATCCGGAAATGCTGGCTAAAATGTTGTTCAGTTATGATAATCCACCGGGAACAAAAGATGTGTCCGGCTCACAGGATGCACTGGGAATTGTATTGCCGGGCCTCAACAAAATCGACTACAACGGAGGATACTGGCCGGGTAAAATCACCAGCGTCGATGATGAGTCTATCCTTCAATGGATCGAACATCATTTGTACCTGGTCACATTGGGCCCCAGGACCGGAGATTACACTGTGGTGGAAAACAGCAGGGTTGACGAAAAAGGGGCCGGGAAACTGGCCGAGGCTGCAGAAGGATGCTGGAATGCGATTATGGCGAAAGATATCATTGGTTTCGGCAAATATTTCCGTGAATCTTTCGAAGCACAGGTAGCCATGTTCCCGAATATGGCAGGCGGTGATATCTTGCGTGCCATTGAACAGTATCGAAAAAAGGCCCTCGGTTGGAAACTGTCGGGCGCAGGCGGCGGAGGGTACCTGATCCTGGTCTCGGATCAACCGGTTAACGGGGCATTCCAGATCAGGATCCGAAGAAAGAATTTACTTTGAGAATTACTCATTCTATTCCAGGTTGCCTACATTCAGAAATCAGAACGCAGGAGATCATCTCCATGAAAAGAACGTTTTCAATCATCTCAAAACCAGGCGGAGGATCCTATCTTTTACCATACTTACTGGTCACCAGCCTTTTCTTCCTCTGGGGATTTGCACACAGCATCCTTGACGTCCTGAACAAACACTTTCAGGAAATCCTTGGGGTTTCCAAGGCGCAATCCGGGCTGGTTCAGGCTGCAGTGTATGGAGGATATTTTATTATGGCGATCCCGGCCGGACTCTTCATGAAACGATTTGGCTACCGCAAAGGAATTTTACTGGGGTTGTTGCTATATGCTGCCGGTGCTTTCCTGTTCTATCCCGCAGTACACATCCAGGCATTCTGGGCATTCCTGGTTGCTTTGTTTATCATCGCCCTGGGGCTGACATGCCTGGAAACCGCAGCTAATCCCTATGCAACCGTACTGGGGCCCCCGGAACAGTCAGCCCAGAGACTGAACCTTTCTCAGTCATTCAACGGGCTGGGCTGGGTCATCGGTCCGGTGGCGGGAAGCCTGATTCTGTTTGCCACCGCCAGTGAAAGCAATAAATTCGCTACCCTGGCCATTCCATATGTGGGTATCGGGATAGTCGTTCTGCTGGTTGCCTTCCTGTTTTTCATCACCCGGCTACCTGATATTGATGCAGCCGCAATGAACCATCAAGGGGGAAATGTCCACGACACCGGCACGGATGACACGAAACCGCTCTTTCTTCATTCCCACTTAGTCTTCGCTGTGATCGCCCAGTTCTTTTATGTGGCTGCCCAGACCGGTATCAACTCATTTTTCATCAACTACGTGACCGACGTCTTTCACCAGTCTAGATCCGGACATTTTGCCGGTATAAACCTGCTGCACCAGCTGACCGAACTGGTGGCTCAGATGAATCCGGGCATCACGGAATATAATAAACTGCTCAACACAACCGCAGGGTTGATGCTGTCCTTTAGTTTCGGGTTGTTCATGATCGGTCGGTTCCTGGGAAGCCTTCTGCTCACCTGGATCAGACCGAGCCGGCTCCTGCAGGTGTATTCTTTGATGTGCATTCTATTAACCGGTCTGGTGATAACCGGCGCCGGGATGATCGGGATTATTTCTCTCAGCCTGATCTACCTGTTCATGTCGGTGATGTTTCCGACCATTTTCGCCCTGGGCCTGAAATCACTTGGAAGACATACACAAAGAGCATCATCCTTCATCGTTATGGCCATCGTGGGCGGTGCAATTTTCACTCCCGTCATGGGACTTATCGCTGATCTCAGTTCCATGAGGATCGGCTTCGTGGTGCCTCTCTTTTCTTTTTTGATCGTTTTTCTATTTAGCTGGCAGGGATACCGGGTCAAAACGAGATGACATCTCCTGAACTTTGTGGCTGAATCAATACACACAACTGATTATTTATGAACCATATACAATATGAAAATTTTTCACGAGATGACATCTCACGCCCCCTAACTCCCTGGTTATCCGTAAAATATTAAAAACATCTGAAAAATAAGCAAGATCTTATTATTACACAAACAGACCCAATCACCCTGACTGGTAAGCTATATGTTTTAAAATCTTGCTTTCAAACCAAAAAAACGCTACCTTGGACCAGATTGCAGGATCATCCGGTGATTTATTTCATGTCATCCCAGAAACCAGGAATGATGACTAAAGTTGGAAAAAAGACAGCCAGACCCACCGTGCGACCCATTGCACCGGTACAAATCAGGGAAATCACAACCCGGAAGGACCTCAAACGCTTTGTCCGGTTCCCGTTCGATCTCTACACGAACAGCCCATTCTGGGTCCCTCCGCTCATTAAAGAGGAAATCCGTGAAATGACTCCGGGTATCAACCCGGCGTTTGAACACTGTGAAGCCGCATTTTTCCTGGCACTGAGAAACGGCCGGGTTCTGGGAAGGATTGCGGGAATCATCAACCATTTGTTTAATCAGAAATGGGATAAAAAAATGGCCAGGTTTTACTGGTTTGATTTTACAGACGACCCGGAAGTGCCGGCAGGATTGCTGACGGCCGTGGAGCGGTGGGCCGTGGCTAAAGGGATGAAGGAGATCATCGGACCAATGGGCTTTACCACGTTTGAACGACAAGGAATCCTGATCCAGGGATTCGACCTGTTGCCCACCATAGCCTCAGCTTACAATTATGAATATTACCCGCAGCACCTGGAAAACCAAGGCTATGTGAAAGAACATGATTACCTGGAATATAGAATTACCGTCCCTGACACATTGCCGGCCAAATCCGCCCAGGTCGAAGCGCTGACCGCAAAACGATATCGCCTCCGCCTCATTAACGGTCCATCAAAGAAAGCATTGCTCAAATACGACCGGGAGGTGTTCCGTGTGATCAACGAAGCCTACCGGGACTTGCTGGGGTTCGTTGAGCTGACAGACAAGCAAATCACCTATTTCCTGAAAAAATACAATAGCATTATCCTGCCCGGCTTTCTGATCGGGGTGGTTGATGAGCAGGGGAAACTCGTAGGCTTTCAGATTTCGATGCCCTCTCTTTCCAGGGCATTTCAGAGAGCCCGGGGAAGGCTTTTCCCTTTTGGATTCTATCATATTTACAGAGCCATAAAAAGACCCGAAATAGTCGACCTGTTACTGGTCGGTGTGGTCCCTGAATACCGAAATAAAGGCGTTAACGCATTCTTCCTGAACGACATCACCAGAACGTGCATCGCCAGGAATATCAAGTACGGTGAGAGCAACGGAATGCTGGAGGATAATTTCAAGATCCTGAATTTTACCCGTTACTACGAGGTGGAACAGCATAAGAAAAGACGGATTTATGCCAAATCCCTCGATCAGGCTCCCAGTTAAGCGACTTTTTTGATCAAAGGAACGCCGGGTTCCGGCGGCGGGGCGGATCCTGCCAGGCACTGGCCCACAATAAAACAAAATAATCATCATTATTAATAGTACTTTAGTCATTATTACACAAGTAAAAAAGGTGATCAACCAGAAGAACAGCCGGGGTTTCACCGGTGGCCAGACCTTCGAGCGACGGGTCACGATAACCTTGTTCTCGGTGTTCGCCATGGTTCTGATTACCGGGATTTATTCCTACATCCGGCTCAATCATATCATGGATGAAGTGAAAGATTTCATCAGGCCGGACCGGAAAATCATCCTCATCAAAGAAATTCTTAACGATATTTCCGAAGCGGAACATTCGGTAAAGACATTTTCGCTTACCCGCGATGAAAGGCAGGCTACTGCATTCTATGATCTGGCTGATGAAACCGGGCAAAAGGTGGATGACCTCAAGCAGCTCACCAAAGACGACCGGACCATGCAACGCTATTTTGACACACTGGAAGTTTTGGTGGAGGAAAAATTCCTGATCCTTGACCGGCTGATGGTCATCCGCGATGAATTCCGCGCCGAGCAGGCGGTGAAGAAAGTGATGGAACGCATCACGGAACAGGAGCAAACACAAATTCGGGAACCCGGGATCATCGGCGATACGATCACAATACAAGAAGATAAAAAGAAGGATAATTTTTTCCGTCGCCTGTTCAGCCGGAAGGAGAAAAAGGATGAGGAAAAACCCGACACCCTGGTCGCTGAACCTGCTGTCAGGCCTGAGGTATCACTGGAGGACCTGGAGCGCACAGTGGAAGAGGTGGGCTTTGAGGTCAGTTCACAGGAAAAGGGACTGCGGGAGGAGGAACTGAAATTGCTGGCAAAGAGCAGCGCGGTGATGCAGCGCATCCGGCAGCTGCTGTCGGTTATGGAAGAAAAAGAAGAGCTGGCCCTTATGGAGCGATCGCAGATGGCAGGCCATAAAGCGGAAGAGGTAAGAAGGATCATGATCATATTCGGGCTGGCGGCCGCCTCGCTTATTCTCCTGTCAGCGATAGCAATTTACCGCTATGTCAGAAAAAACAATGAATACAACGCCGTTCTGCAACAGGCCCGTCAGGATGCAGAAGATCTCGCCCGTGCCAAACAAATGTTCCTGGCGAATATGAGCCATGAAATCAGAACCCCGATGAACATCATTTCCGGTTTCCTGGAACAGGTTGACCAGGGAAAACTGGAGCCGGATCAGAGAGACCGGATCAATATCATCAGAAAGTCTTCAGAACACCTGCTTCGCCTGCTCAACGACCTGTTGGATCTTTCGCGCCTGCAGGCCCATAAGATGGAACTGGCCACTACCCGGTTTTCACTGCCCGCCCTGCTCGACGACCTTCAAATGTCGCTGGAGCCCGCCGCTGCTGAGAAAAACCTTGCCCTGCTCATCTCGGCTGACCCGTCGATTCCCGTGGAAATTACCGGAGATCCGGTCCGGATCAGGCAGATCCTGCTTAACCTCACAAGCAACGCCATCAAATTCACCAACACAGGCTCAGTTAGTGTGCGTGCTGACCTCAGGGAAGAAACCGCTGATTCGTATCGCATTCTATTTGAAGTGGCTGATACAGGACCCGGCATTGAAAAACATGACCTCGTGAATCTGTTCGATTCATTCAAAAAAGGCTCCGCCAGCAATAACCCGGCCGAAGGCGCCGGTCTTGGCCTGGCCATCACCCATCGCCTGGTCGAACTTCACGGGGGCATCATAAGTGTGGAAAGTGAACCGGGTGCCGGATCTGTATTCCGCGTGGAGATACCTTTCCAGAAGGTCTCTACAGTCAATGATCAGGAAGTAAGCAGGGTGGTAATCCGGGCCGGTGATCTCGATAACCTGGCCGTACTGGTGGTCGACGATGAAGAATACAACCGCAGGCTGGTGAAAATCATCCTGGAAAAATACGGCGCACATGTCTTTGAAGCCGGTACAGCCGATGAAGCCATTTCATGGGTGCAGCGCCGGTCCTTCGACCTCGTACTGATGGACATCCGCCTGCCCGGAATGCCCGGTACCGAAGCGGCAGCCAGAATCACATCCATCACCGGCGCAAAAGGAATTTCCATGCCCATCATCGCCATGACCGCGGGCATCGCAAGTGAGGAAACTGAAAAGTCGCGGAAAAGCGGCATGGCAGATATCATCCTGAAACCTTTTACGGAGAATACCCTCCTCCAGATAATCAGCAAACATTCTCCGGCAGAAACCGGGCCTGTGTACGATCTCACTCCCCTTCGCGACAGTTGTTCCGGTAATGAACCGTTCTTCCGGGAAATGGTCAGCCTGTTCCTAAGGGACACGGAATCCGGGCTGGATGAAATCGACAGGCTGCTGAAAACGAACAACCTGGAAAGCGCTGCGGAGCTGGTCCATAAGATCTCAGCACCCTGCGGGCACCTGAAAGCCAAAAGGCTGCATGCCCTCCTCAAGGAACTTCAGGCGGCAGCTACCCAACCGGAATCGCACCGGCAAACGACGGAAATCCTTTGGGATGCCCGGAATGAATTCGGAAGGATCAAAAAAGATATGGAAAAGTCCGTATTTAATAAGAATGACCTGACATGAAAGAGGAACACTTCAAGATCTATGTGGTGGAGGACAATGACTGGTACAACCGACTGCTGGTCCACCATCTCAGTATGAACCCTGAATTCGAAGTGAAAAGCTTCTTTTCCGGTAAAGAATTACTGGAACACCTTCACGAAAGGCCGGATGTCGTAACCATCGATTACCGTCTGCCGGACATGAAGGGCTCACAACTGTTGAAGAAGATCAGGGATTTCGATGAAAGCATTGAAGCCATCGTGATCTCCGAGCAGGAAGACCTGCAGACGGCTGTGGACCTTCTGCGGGAGGGAGCGTATGATTACCTGGTCAAGAACGACGAGATGAATACGCGCCTCCACAATGCCATCCTGAAGATACGGAACAATACGGGGCTGAAGCGGCGGATCAGCATGCTGGAGAAGGAAGTGGGCACATCTTTTGCTTTCGAGAGGGCACTCATCGGAAACAGCCCGGCAATCAAAAAAATCCATGAACTGGCATCAAAGGCCGCAGGGAGCAACATCACGGTGATGATCACGGGGGAAACCGGGACAGGGAAAGAGGTTGTGGCCAAATCCATCCATTTTAATTCCCCAAGGAAAGACAAGCCGTTCATCCCGGTAAATATGAGCGCCATACCGGTCGAGTTGTTCGAAAGCGAGTTCTTCGGCCATGAAAAGGGAGCGTTTACCGGAGCCGTAGTTCGGCGAAAAGGTAAATTCGAAGAAGCCCATGGAGGCACCCTCTTCCTTGATGAGATCGCCGACACGGATCCCAGCTTTCAGCCCAAGTTGCTGCGGGCCCTGCAGGAGCGGGAAATTACACGTATTGGCGGCAATGAAACGGTAAAGTTCGACTGCCGGGTCATCGTGGCGAGCAACCGCAACCTCCTTTCCGAAGTCCAGGGGGGCAAGTTCAGGAAAGATCTGTACTACCGCCTGTTCGGCTTCCCGATAGAACTGCCTCCTTTGCGCGAACGGGGTCAGGATGTGCTCATGCTGGCCCGGTATTTCATGGACAACTTCTGCCGGGAAAACAGGCTCCCTAATAAAGATCTGTCGGAGGATGCCCGCGCCCGGCTGCTCAGTTACCCATGGCCGGGCAATGTCCGCGAACTGCGCTCTGTCATAGAACTGGCCGTTATTATGGCTTCAGGCAACATCCTTAAAGGTTCAGATATCACCTTCAGCCATGATGATCCTGTTGGTGAGGTCCTTACAGAAGAACTATCGATGAGAGATTATCAAATGAAGATCCTTGCGTATTATCTGGCTAAATATCACAACAATATCCCCTTGGTCGCAAAAAAACTCAACATCGGCCAGGCCACCATCTACCGGATGCTGAAACGGAAATAAGCCGCATCCTGACTATCAAAATGATAAAGAATTCTTCAATCTGAGCAGGGAAGATTAATTCCTGTATTTTCTAATCACTTGTACCTAAACCAGTTAACCTTCATCTTCCTGATGTGGCATGTCTTTGGCTTGAATCATGCCAAACCATTTACAGGAGGAATAATCATGAAAACTTACGGAAATCAAAAGACCATTTCAAGAAAATTCGCAATAGCGATGATCATTCTGGTGGCTGCCGCCGGTGCGGCTGTCGCGTATTATCAATACGACCTGCGGCAAAAATATATCGCCGCTTCGGAGCAGGCGTTTGCCACACAAGAGGAATACGTCAATTCGGTTTTTGACCGGATAGAGTCGAACCTGGCCATGATCCGGGAACGGGAAAGCCTGATCCAGCAAAATTTCAATGCTCCGGAAAATTACGGATCGCTGATGCCGGAGGAACGGATCCAGCATGAAATCGACTTCATCGATCACCTGATCCGGGAGAACAATGAACTGATCGCCAGTCTGAATGAGCAGATCAAAACGAAGGATTCACGGATCAAAGGTTATGAATCAACTGTGAAGGACCTGAAGGCGCGGATCGGCAAGTACCAGGATGACCTGAATGTGCTTCTTGCAGAAAAACAGGCACTGCAGAAAAACCTTGATGAAACTTCCGCGGCCAGGGACCGGCTTGCCGCCAACGTGGCAGTATTGGATGATGAGGTTGCGCGTAAATCGGCGGAGATTAAGGACCAGCAAAAGACCCTGGAGCAGCAGGACCAGGCGCTGCATACCGCCTATTACACCATCGGAACGTACAAGTCGCTTCGCGACAGTGATATTATCCAGAAGGAGGGCGGTTTCCTTGGAATCAACCGGATGAAGACCCTGACCGATGATCCCGATACCGATCTTTTTCATGAGATCGACCGCCGAAAAGTAACCCGGATCCCGGTCATGGCTGAAAAATGGGAGATGGTGACCGGTCACGACCCGGCATCATATGAACTCGAACTGGAAAACAACAGGGTGGAGTGGATCAACATCAAGGATCCAGACAAATTCTGGAAAAAATCCAAGTACCTGGTGATCGTGGTTCGCGATCCTGAGTTCAGCGAACTCGCATCCTCCAGGTAGTCTCTATAACCTCCCCGGGTGGCGGGCTCATCCCCGCCACCCGAACTTTTCAGGAATCGGAAAAATTTATCCACCGACCGGGTATATTTTTCAAAAAAGCGGATTAACAGGTATCAATCCATTAAACCATATCCGCTATGAAAAAACTGTTTTATTTCATTTCAATGGCTTTGCTGTTGTCTTCATGCATTGAGCAAAGCAAAACCGAAGAGCCTTCCGCACGCTGGAACGGCTATTTCCATTTCCTCAAGAGCGGGGAAGTCATGCACACCCTGTGGGCGGGCAAACACATCAACATCGGCACGGTGACTTATGGGATCGACGAAGACGCCAATTTTTACGCCTGCTATGACTGCAGCGGTTCCGGGTGGACCATTTCCGAAACCCACCTGTATGCCGGCACACTATCCCAGATGCCGCTGAACAAGCCAGGGAGGCCGAAGATCGGCAACTTTCCCTGCCTTGGGGTCCATCATCCGCGCGTCAGCACCTTCACCTACCGCATTCCGCTGACCCAGCTGCCCCCCAGTTCCAATCCGGGATTCGTGGTTGCGGCCCATTGTGTGGCCCATAGCCCGTATGGCCAGAACGAAACCGCCTGGGCGGAAGGGGACTATACCTTTTCTGATAAAGGATGGGGATGGTATGATACTTATTACTATGATCCCCAGGATGATGAAACCAATGTTCTGTATGGCACAGTCTATCGCCTCGATTCCCTGGTGGTCTACCACCTGGACATCAACTCCGGAGCTTCTGCCATCATCATGACCGAATTTGTCGGCGAAGTCACCGGGACATACGACGGCGCCGCATATGATGATGCGTCGGGTTTGTTCTTTTTCGCCAACTACGCCACAGGAGCGTTATGGGCCAATTTTCTGAATGATGATGAACCCTCATTTTGCACCGGTACGCTCAGCGGTATTTCGGCCAGCGGAACCTTTCATGATGGAGCTTACTATTACGTTGAGGAGGGGTCAAACTCCATCAGGCGGGTCGATTTCAACGGGAGCTGGTATATCACCGGGGAAACCATACTGGATACGGTCCCATCGTCAGTCACAGTCTTTGATGTCGCCATGGATCCCGCCGGTGATTATCTTTACCTGACTGGATCGGTTTCAGGCGGTGCAAGCCAGCTGTTCGTCTGGGAAGCCGCCACCGGGCAGTTTTACCAGTCCTCACTGGGCATCGGAGACGACGTTCAGATCGCCTTCGGGAACGATGGTGAGCTATATGCCATAACGCCCCTGGACTCTTCCGGCGGATCCGGTATCTATACCATCAGCCTGGAAGGAGAAACGATTAGTGAAATCGATGCAGAAGCCATCGTGATAGCTGATGATCCGTTCTCCGATCTGACAAAAGGCCCGGGGTGGCAGCCCTCTTATTTAAAATAATTATAAATAGTAGTCTGGCGCTTATTATTCTCCTGAAATTCCGGTAACCTTTTCTTTTTAATGTGATTAATTACTCCATTCCCGTTCCGGATGAAGAGCAATTCAGGGTTTTTACGAGCCTTTTTGCCCAAAACGGAACCTGAACTGGTTTTCACCGTATAAGCCGGCAGGCATTGGTTTATACGGATCAAGTATCGTGTTAAATATTGAATAACAGTAAATTAATAATTACATCGATATAGTAGAGGCCCATAATACTTGAAATCAAGATTAATTAATCACTTAAATTCTGTTACTATGAAAAAATTATTAATGTTTTTTGCCGCGGCGCTTCTGCTGGTATCCTGCACAGAGCAGGGATCAGAAGTCAAGCCCAATGACCCCATGAAAGGATGGACCAGCAAACTGAAATATGTGAATGGTACGCCCAATCAACTGATTGCTGGTAAGCACATCAACGTAGGCGAAGTTACCTATCAATTTGATCCGGTGACCGAAACCTTCAATGTCACCTATGATTGCAGCGCTTCCGGTTGGAAAGTCTACGAAGCGCATGTTTATGCGGGAGTGATCCAGAACATGCCTGTTACGAACAAAAAGAATCCCAATCCCAAAGTAGGTAATTTCCCTGCACATGGATACTATACAGGAGGGCAGACAACAGTAACCGTTTCCATGCCCATGACCATTATTCCCACCGAAGAAGTAGGAATGGTTGTAGCCGCACACTGCGTGGTCCGCAGTCCGAACAACAAGGAAGAAACCGCCTGGGCATACTGCCCGGAAAATTCGAAACCGTTCACGGATAAAAACTGGGGCTGGTATGACCCGTTCACCTTTGACGAAGAGCCTGAACCGCAGACCATTGTCTACGGTGTTGCCTATGCCGACGACAGTCTTAAGCTGTATCACATTAACCTCACCTCCGGCGGTTCCTCCATGATCCTCAGGGAATATGTCGGCAACCGGGCCGGGACATATGACGGAGCCGCTTACGATTATGCGAATAGTATGTTCTTCTTCACCAATTACGACACCAAGGAACTCTGGGCAAACAATATGCTGGATGAAGATCCTTCATTTGAATCTGGAGTCCTGAACGGAACGGCCGCCAGCGGCACCTTCTTCAATGGGTCATATTATTATGTCAATGAAGATGCGGGCACCATCAACATGGTCACCCTTGATCAGAATTACCTGATCACTGGCGAATCTACACTGAGCACCATTCCGAACAATGTTACCGTCAATGACATTGCAATGGATCCAACGGGTAGCTATCTCTACATGGTGGGCAATGTCGACGGGGGTGGAACGGAAATGCTGACCTGGGATGTCAGCACAGACACGTATTATACCATGGCGCTGACCGTCAATGAAGGCGTTCAGATCGCATATGGCAGCGATGGAATTCTTTACGCAGTTGCTCCGACTTTTGCCGGTGGTGCCCACTCAACAACCTATATTGTGGATACCTCGACCGGAACCCTGACTGAAATTGATGATGGCGGCATCATCATCGACGATCCGTTCTCTGATATTTCCAGGGGACCCATTATGTAAGCCTTACGGCTCATATAATCATGAACGCAAAAAGCCCGGCCCGCAAACGCGGTTCCGGGCTTTTCATTTTAAAGTTTAATTTCTTCCTGCAAAATTTGAGGTGAAACTTTAGTAAAATATGCGACAATTCTTTCTATATATTTATTCCGGTTGTTTTAAATCATAATCATCAGCAAATTCCGGCCGGTTAATCCTGCTATATACCATTTTGCTGGCATTCCGCGGTTAATTCGATTTCACCCTCGGTTATCGTTACTGTAATTTTAACCTGTTTAAAAACAGGAAGAAGTACAGCCGTGAACACCGCATGGATCAAATTATGCGTACCAGTCCTGGTACTGTCCTGCCTCTGCAGCAATGGACAGAGGCCCTCAGCCGACAACTTCGCTTATGCCAGCGACTCCCTGGTTCAATTCGAATGTTCCGTTCAGAAAACTGTATCGGTCTTTCAGGGAATTTCTGGCCGGCATACCCCGATGGTGAAAAAGAAAATGACCTACTTTCAGAACATTTGGGTTCTGCTGAGCCAGTTTAGCCTGGGGCTGGTAAACACAGTGTCGGTTTCAGCCGGCCTGGTGCCTTTGTTTCTCTACCCCGGTTCCAACACCCCTGTCCTGCTCATCCCAAAAGTAACTATTCCGCTGATCAGGGAAAAATGGCTGCTGTCAGCCGGTGTGCTCATCGGCAAAATGGCCGGCAATTTCCAGTCGGAATTCTTCATGGCATACAGCACAACCTCTTATGGGGGTCCAGGTAAATATATCAGCATGGGCATTGGCTATGGCAGTCTTACCGGAGGCTGGGCAGCGCGCCCGGCAGGCTGTTTCCGCCCCCAGGCTCTGATCAGCAAGAAGTCGTTGACTAATGATTACGGCTTTGAATACACCCCAGATAATTCCTTCTTACTGATCTCTGTAGGGGGTCATAAGTCGCTGAAACATGTAGGCATAGATTTCGGAGTTTTCATCCCTGTCTTTAAAGGACAGGATTTTTTGGTAATCTATCCATGGGTCGGGATTAGTGTCCCGCTGCATCGGCAAATCCCACCATTAAATTAATAAATATTTGGCCGGACAGTTATTATTTAGATTCATTCTTGATTATCTTTGCTTCCTCAAGTCTTAATTAAATCTAACTTCATGGATAATAAACGGATCCTTGTTCCTGTCGACTTTACCCTGGTGGCGGAAAATGCCGTAAAGTTTGCCGCTATAGCTGCCAAAAAGGGAGGCCTGGAGATCACCTTGCTGCATATCGAACACAGAAAAGAAGAAGAAACTGAATCACGGGTCGCAGAAATGGCCGTGCGGATAGCCGGGGAGTATGGTGTTCACTGTTCTTTTCAGATAAGACGCGGAGATCTCTTCAATGAGATCTGTCAGGAAGCCGCTTCGGGCCATTACCGGTTCATGGTCATCGGCACCCATGGTTTCAAGGGGCTAAGGGAAAAATTCCTTGGATCCGACATTCTTAAACTGGCCAAGATGCTTCCCATACCGGCGATCATTCTACAAAAGGATTTCGAGGTCAGCAACGAGGGGATCAGGAAAATCATTTTCCCGGCCGGCACACACAAAGCCTTCCCGCTCAACATCGAGGCCACGGTCATGATGGCCGGATTATTCGGTTCCGAGGTACACCTTTATACGGTGGAGAAGAAAGGACAGGATTGGAGCCCCGAGTTGAAAAACAACATAGAGTTGTCTAAATCGGCCTTTGAACAAGCGGGCATCCAGTACATCCGCGCCAATGAGGTCCAGACTACCTTCTCACTGGGGTATTCAAAGCAGATCCTTCAGTACGCAAAAGACCAGAGGGCCGACCTGATCGCAGTGATGTCGATCCCGACGCCGGAACATTACTATTTCGCGGATTCCGACAAAGAGCTGCTGCTCACCAACGAGGCCGGCATCCCGGTTCTCTCCACGAGCGACCGGAAACCGGTCTAGACCTCCCCTGGCGGAATAGCTGATGTATTGGCACGGATTTGGATCCGCAAGAAGAATAACATCAATTCACCAGGAGCTTTTGCACCCTGATTCTTCCATTCATTGATATTCTCAACATATATTGTCCTTTATTATGTTTGCTAATATCAATGAGTTGGACCCCCTGAGATGACATCTCGTGTTCAAACACCACCTTTCCTTCCATATCAGAAATCAAGATCTCCATCCTGTCGGTCAAACCCTCCACTTCCAAAGTAAATACGCCCCGGCTGGGATTGGGATAGACGGAAACACGCTGCCCTGAGGGAAATTCAAAGATGCTTGCGCAATCCAGCAGGTCAATCGAAACGGAATCCCTGCGCGTTGCGCCGCCGATGTCAGAAACCTCCACCCAGATAGTCTGCGCTCCGATACTGAACCCGGCCGAATCGACCATCAGGGTTTGGCCCTGTGAGCCGTCCGACCACAGGTATCCCGCAAAGCCCGCTCCGGCGTCGAGCGTGATGCCCGGATTACCGCACAGACTGGTATCGGCACCGAGATCAATCGCCGAAACAACCTGCAAATCAACGGGGATCCTGATCTCCGGCGCGGCGGGATCGTTGCTGACTATGCCGATGTTTGCGCGGTAATTTCCGGCTTCAAAACCCGTTGCATCAAAATATAACTGCATCTCGCTTGTGCCTGAGGCCGCAATGGTATCGGTATCGGGAGTCACAAGCATCCAGTTGACCTCATCAACGCCGTCGTCGATCCGGTACAGTGTGCCGCCTGACTTCCCGTACCACAAATCGTTATGGTCGTGGGCCAGGGCATAAGCCGCGCCCGCCGGCGCCGGGAAGACCTGTACCAGTTCCGACTGGTAATCAAGGTCGAGCCTGATCCTGCCAATCTTACCACTGTTATTCGTAAACCAGGCTTTTCCGTCGAAATGCTCCGGCACGAAGGTCAGCTGCCAGATGTTCATGTTATCGATCCATGGGTGATATTCGCCGATCACCGCCCCGGTTTCGTCCAGGCGGCTGATCCGTGGATTGGCCTGCAGGATGAAATTCGCCAGGAAATAATCGCCATCGAAAGCCAGGGAAGAAAAACCGGTCCAGGGCACCGAGAAGCTGTATCCGGCCGGACTGCCGTCGGTGTGATAAGCAAAGACATTGCCGGTCTTATCCCCGATCCAGAGAAATGCTCCGTCCCAGGCGATACCGAACGGACTGTCGTGAATGACTACCGTATCGTAAAGCTGCATGATCGCCGTATCATATTTGAGCAGGAAATCCTTCTGCATATCGACCATAAACAAGGTCCCACTGACCCAGGCCATGCCTGTAATTGCAGAGGCTGCGCCCGTGTATGTAGCCAGGATGTCTCCGGCGGCGCGGCCTTCATTCGCAGCCTGGCTTACAAGTGCTTCACGGATGATTTTTTCCGCTTCGGGATCCGCGACCCTGCTCCTGTCGGCATAATCTCCCAGTCGCCGCGTCCGGCCGGACAACCCCAGGGTATCCTTGTAGATCTTCAGATAAATATCACTGGCGCCCGGGTTCTCAACCAGGAAAGCCCTGGCTCCGGCGGATCCGGAAAAGATCTTCTGCGCGACATATTCTTCCTGCACCCTGATCTCGGGTTCGCCTGGGGTTGTGGCCCAGGGAACATTCGACAGGCCGGAGAAGTTGAACTGCCGGTCGCGGACCTTCATGGCAAAATGATACTCCGTTCCGAAATCCAGCCCGGTTACCGTCATCTGCTCCATAGTGCCCGCCGGGCCTGGCTTCGGCGCGTTGGAGACAGGAATCGCCGAATCGAAATTTTCTTCGGTAATGGGCACTTCCGCATACCGGATATCATACAGGAAGGCCGTACCGGCATTTCCATCGTTGCCTGTAGCGGTCCACTCCAGCGTGACGGAGTTGGTGGTATTAGCCCGGGCTTCCAGGTCATTCACTTCGGCGGGAGCGATGTTGTCTTCCTGCAGGAAAAAGCCTGCAATCCGGGTCTGCCAGCTCACCTGCCCGGTTTTCTCAACGTATTCCGTGGTAAACCAGAAAACGCTGTCGTTTGACGGGTCTACCGACATCATGCTGTAGTCGCCCCAGCGGGCAGCGGGGCCGGTCTGCACGCCGCTGCCGCCGATGATCTCTTCCTCGTAGAAGGTCATTTCGCCTGGCGGATCGTTCGGGCTGCGTCCGGTGTACCGGATCGACGGGAACTTCGACGGGCTGACCACGCTGAAGCCCAGCGCAATGTATCCCCGCCCGTCCATGGCGATGCTGCCCATCCAGCGGTGTAGCTCATCCGGGGCATAGGTCCCCTGCTGGTGGATGAACCATCCGTTGCCGTCCTTCAGGTTGCGCAGCTCATACCAGCGGATGCCGGCATGCCCGTTCCCGTCGGCATTGACCGTATGATTGGTGACCATGGTTTCGTAATCATCAAAATTTCGATACTGCAGCCGGAACATCAGCCGGTCGGAAAGGGCTTCCAGGGGGGGGCCGCCGGCAGGCTGCTGCAGGCAGGCGCTCAGGCTGGCATTACAGAAAAACGAATTGAACGGTTCGGTATCTAATCGATCCACTTCCGAGAATGTCGAATTGAGCGGATCGGTCCAGTCGGCCGTGAACGCGTAAATGCTGATATAATCGCCGCTGCCAAATGCATCGTCCATCGCATAGGCAAAATAATTGGGAGTGCCTGGCTCGGGCGGAACGCCGTCGAAGTCGGCCGGAAGCAGGCTCCAGGGCTCGCTGCCCTGGGGCAGGTCGAACAGGATCATGCGGGCTTCAGGGTCTCCCGTCAGCATCGCATCGCGCTCCAGGACGCAGACGGCGGCACGGCGATAATCGGCGCCGAACATATTGAACGAAAAGTAATACCCATCGGGCCAGACGCCCATTTTGGGATAGTCGTTGAATGCCGGGAACTGGAACGCATAGCGGTACCATTCACCCAACGGATCGCCTGTGGCCGTAATGGCAATAAGTTCCCAGAAAGTACCGTCGGACGTATTGATCGCAAACTGGGTGGCCACCCAGCGATCGGCCAGCTCATCATAAAGAATAATGGGGTCACCGTCGTTCGTCCCTGTCCAGGGCCCGATAAAACCGGTCCACAGGGTGCGGTTATCCGCCGGGCCATAAAGCGTATTGCCCTGTTTGTCGAATACCTGGAACGAAAGGTTGATCATCTGGAAATAGTGGTCCGGGCCGACATCGCCATCGGTGTCGGGGGGATATACCTGGTTCAGGTTGGGGATCCCTTCAAAATTGGCCACTTCATTCGGGTTTTCCCGAAAGCCGAAATCACTTTGCCAGACCGGATCGCCGCCCAGAGGAAGGGGCGCAGGATTGTCGTTGCGCGTGCGGGGCGAGCCCTCATTCCGGATAATCCCGTCTTTCCAGCTCCGGTCGCGCGGACCGGGCGCTACAGGCTCCATTTCGCGGAGCGGGGGCGTTTTATCGAAAAAGGCGGCCTTCCTGATTACCGGCTGCTGTGCATGAGCATCGATCCGGAAAACGGAAAGAAGAAAAGCAAGGAAGAGAAGTGCGGGGATAGTTTTCATGTAACTGCTTTAAAGTAAATACCAGACATCTTGTACAAAAATATCTATTTAAGAGCATGAAAGATATAGAAAAGCAAATTGATGGATATCCTGAAGTTTTGGCTTATTTTTGATAGACAATTTCTTTTATCATGAGAATACTGCTGGTGGCATTAAGCTTTTTCCTGTCGGGTTGGGTTCAGCTTTCCGCCCAGGATACCATCCCTGAAACCCTGCAAAGAGAAGTTCCTTCGGGCAGCCCGGTGGTCCTGGCCGGCGATACGCTATTTTTCATCAGAACGCCAATGGGCGCGTTTTCCGCTGCTGACCGGGCGCGCGCCATGTCGGAAAGGCTTGAGGAGATCATCCGCGACAGGGATTTCAATCCGGATTCACTGGAACAATTCAGGTTGGATCAGGAAGTCTACATCAGTTACAAATCCCGCATCCTTGCGGTGATACAGCCAAAGGACACCCTGGGTACCGGAGCCGGGACCGATGAAATGGCCCAACAGTTACTGAGCCTGTTCAAGGTAGAACTAGGCAAAAAGGCTGAACGGTTCAGTGTTATGAAAATTATCCGCGACATCGGGTATACCCTCATCGTCATCGCGGTGGTCATCCTGATCATATACCTGCTTAACCTGGTATTCCGCCGGATCCTCAGGTGGGTGCAGCGTAAAAAAGATACCCTGTTTAGGAGCATCAGGATCAATCAGTATGAATTCCTCACCGTGGAACGGGAATATGCCATCGCCCTGGGCATCCTGAAGATATTGAGGATTTTCCTGATCGTGATCACCTTTTTCATCGCGTTCCCGGTCATTTTCGCCCTGTTCCCGGCCACGGAAAAGATCACCCGCAGGATCATCGACCTGGTATGGCATCCGGTCAGGGACATCCTCATGGGCGTGGTCAATTACATCCCGGAGATGATCACCATCATCATCATTTATTTTGTCTTCCGCTACCTGGTCCGCTTTTTCCGTTACCTGGCCCGGGAAATCGAGCAGAAGGCCCTGGTGATCCCGGGATTCCACCCCGACTGGGCAAAGCCGACGTTTAACCTGATCCGGATCCTGCTGTACGCCTTCATGTTCATCATCATATTCCCATATCTCCCCGGATCCGATTCACCGGTGTTCCGCGGGGTATCGGTATTCCTGGGCGTGCTCCTCTCCCTGGGTTCCACCTCACTGATCAGCAATACCATCGCCGGCGTGGTCATCACCTACATGCGGCCATACCGTATCGGCGACCGGATCAAGATGGACGACATCGTCGGGACGGTCACGGAGAAAACCCTGATGATCACCCGGATCCGGACGACCAAAAACGAAGAGGTGACAGTTCCCAATGCAAAGATCCTTACCGGGTACACGATTAATTACACGACGCCCACGGAAGACGAAGGCCTGATCATCCACACCACGGTCACCATCGGCTACGACGCGCCCTGGCGGCAGGTGCACCAGCTGTTGATCACTGCGGCGACCCGCACTCCGGGCATCATCCAGGAGCCTCCGCCATTCGTGCTGCAGACCAGCCTGGATGATTTCTACATCAGCTACCAGATCAACGGGTATATCAGGGATGCCCGCGGCATACTGCAAATCAGGTCGGACCTGCACCAGAACATCCAGGATGAATTCAACCGGGCGGGAGTGGAGATCATGTCGCCGCACTACCGAGCCGAGCGTGACGGGAACGAAATCACGATCCCGAAAAACGAGGCTCCCGGGGCCGGGCCGGTAAAGGAATGAGCAAGAGAATCGTCACCCAGACACATCCATTACACATCGCCTGAAATCGCTATTTTTGATCCATGTTCAATTCCTCCGCTGAAAATAAAATCCTCAGCCTGTCAGACCTGACCGCAGGCATCACCCGGGTGATCGGGGAACGCTTTGCCACACCGGTGTGGGTCAGGGCCGAGCTGGCCAAACTGAACCATTACCCGGAGAGCGGACATTGCTACCCGGCGCTGGTGGAAAAGGAAAAGGGGAAGATCATGGCAGAGATGCGCGGGACGATCTGGGCTAACGATTATCAGCGCATCAACCAGCGGTTCCTTCAGGTGACCCGCGCGCCCCTCAGGGAAGGCATCCAGATCCTGTTCCGGGCGATGGTCCGGTTTCATCCTGTCTACGGCTTGTCATTGCAGATCAGCGACATCGATCCCACCTATACCCTGGGCGAAATGGCCCGGGAAAAACTCGCCACGATAGAGCAACTGAAGAAAGAGGGAAAATGGGACCTGAACCGCAGCCTGCCCATGCCCGTGCTGCCCCAGCGGATCGCGGTCATCTCGGTGAAGACCAGCAAAGGGTTTTCCGACTTCATCAGCATCCTGCAAAACAACGCCTGGGGCTATTCGTTCTCCTGCATCCTCTTCCCTGCCCTGCTGCAGGGCGATAAGGCCGTGGAATCCATCCTCGGTCAGCTCGAAAAGATCCGGCAATACCGGCAATACTTCGATGCCGTGGCGATCATCCGCGGCGGCGGCGGCGATGTCGGGCTGAACTGCTACGATCACTACGCTCTTGCAGAAACGGTGGCCGCTTTTCCGCTGCCCGTGCTCGGCGGCATCGGGCATTCGACGAATGAAACCGTCGTCGAAATGGTCGCCGCCCGAAACCTGATCACCCCGACCGACCTGGCCTATTTCCTCATCCAGCAATTCCACAACTTTTCCGCCCGCTTGCAGGAGCTTGGCGGAGAAATCACTGGTTTTGCGACGGATCTGCTCGAAATGGAAAAAAGGAAAAAGGCTGACCTGGAGAAAAAGCTGATCCAGGATGCAGGATTCATGATTGGCGAAGGGCGGTCGGTGCTTGAGTCGTTGTCGCGCGACCTGGCCGGGTTCTCGAAAGACAGCCTCCACGGGCAGCAGATCATCATCCAGGAGATGGAGTCCCGTTTCAAACTCCGGCCTTTGCAAACGCTCGAAATGGCGGCCGGCGCACTGGCCCAGAAAACCCGGATCCTGGAAATACGGGCCGGGCAAATGTTCCTGCAGCAAGCCATGCGGCTCACCCAATCAGAAAACCAGGTCAGGGCACTCGATCCGGTCAACGTGCTGAAGCGGGGCTACAGCATCACATATTTTAAAGGCAAGGCCCTGAAAGATGCCGCAACAGTGAATATTGGCGATGAATTAACCACAAAGCTCTACTCTGGAACCGTCAGAAGTGAAGTAAAATCAAAATCCGAATGATATGGAAAAGAAAATCAGCTACACCGAAGCGATGAGGGAACTGGAAGAGATCGTCGCGGAGATCGAGCAGGGCGAGATCACGATCGACACACTCTCACAGAAAGTGAAAAGGGCCTCCGAACTGATCAAAATCTGCAAGAACAAGC
This sequence comes from uncultured Bacteroidales bacterium, assembly GCA_964489545.1. Taxonomy (GTDB): domain Bacteria; phylum Bacteroidota; class Bacteroidia; order Bacteroidales; family JAGOPY01; genus JAGOPY01. The sequence continues at coordinate 17,499 of CAZAZE010000008.1, read as the reverse complement.
TCACCTCCACCGAAGAGGACGTCAACAAGATCCTCGAAGAGATGAAGGAAGATTGACTCCTTCGTGGACCTCCGTGCAACCTCCGTGCAAAAAAAACCCGAATATTCTTTCACGGAGCAACACGGAGAAGGCACGGAGAGACACGGAGAGGTCTTACTGAGGATTGAAAATATCAGAGGATTAATCTTTTAATTCCGCTCTTTAGTAAAGTGACGTTGAAATTGATCAGCAAACCAGTTCTGACCCCTGAAAACCTCATGTAGGTCAATACTTGAGCTATATGAACCGGTGATATTCCATCAATAGATTTCAACTCAACAATTATTTTATTTTCCACCAATAAATCCAGTCTGTAACCATAATCCAAATGAATTTCCTTATATATAACAGGAACCGCTTTCTGGCGGCGGATATCAAGCCCTTGCTGTAGTAATTCATAATAAAGACATTCTTCATATGCAGATTCCAGTAATCCCGGCCCTAATAGCCGGTGAACCTCAATGGCTGAGCCAATGATTATCTTGGTAAGTTTTTCATTTTCCATATGAATTGAAATTTAATAACCTCATCCTCCTCTGTGGACCTCCGTGCAACCTCCGTGGATCTCCGTGAAAAAAACCCCGAATATTCTTTCACGGAGCAACACGGAGAAGGCACGAAGAGACACGGAGAAAAGCCCTTTGATAGAAAAAGGGCCGCGAGGCCAAAACCGCCAGGTTCCGAACGCGCCCCGCGACCCACGTCATGGAAAAAGTCCCATAAACCCAACCATACTGTTAATCCGGTTTTTTTGAAAATATACCCGGTCGGAATCAAACTTTTTTTAAAATATTTTCTTGTCTATTGATTATCAATTAGATATAGTAGAACACATCAAAATATGTTAAATATTTGTTAAAAGATTCATTGTTAGTCGTTTAACAAGTTGTTTATACTGAATCTTTTTTAATTTTGTATGGCTTTGTGAGGAACCGGCCAGTGTTTCTCCGGGCCAAACCAGATACGAGAAAAAGCAAAACCACACTGTGAATTATTCCTTTGTTAATGAATAAGCTGACTTTATTTTGGCCTGTCCTGGCCCTGATCCTGATGTTTTCTGCCCAGAAGGCCGGCGCCCAGGGCACGAATTTCGAATTCGAAAAAGTTAAGATCGGCGATGCGAAGAACCTGTTCGCCTGGCTGGCCCTTGCGCCCGACAACCAGACCATCGCTGTTACCTCCACGCAAAGCTTCCCGCTGTATATCTACGACTGGAAAAACAAACAGCTAAAAACCCAGTTCGATGTGGGCAACTGGTACGCAGGCTCCCGGGCGGCATTTTCCCATTCCGGAAAATATATTCTACTGCAGCAGTTATTTTATATGGATTACGCCCCCAACAAGGACCGGGAAGTGAATTTCGAGGTGCTGGACGCGACCACTGGCGAGTCGATGCTCAATTTCGGCGACTACCAGGACGCCAAAATCACCCCCGACGACCGCTTCCTCGTCACGCTGAACGGTGGCGTGCGTGTGGCCATCCATGAAATCGCCACGCGCAGGGAGATCCGGTCCTTCTCCGTACCCCAGGCGGCCAATGCCCTGGCCGTGAGCACCGATGGCAAGCTCATCGCTGTCTCCCACAAAACTTACATGGAGGACCTTGTGCAGAATCCCATCTACAAAAACAATAAGAAAAACCGGCCGATCTACGAAAAATACAAACAGCAGGTTTCCGTTTACGATTACGAAACAGAGAAAAAGCTGTATACCATCGATGCATTCTATGATCTGATCTACCGCCTGGATTACAGCCCCGATGGAAATTACCTGTTCGTATACAGCATACCTCATGTAAAACTTCAGGGTCCCACGGGGAAAAAAAGTTATGTGGAAGTTGTCGATGCGAAAACGGGCGTTCCGCTCAGGAACTCATTCGGCTGTCTCTCCAACTACGAGCCCGATTACAAGCTCAGCCACAACGGCAAATATTTCGGCATCACCTCCATGGGCAAGTTCCCTGAACTGCATATCTATGACTTCCAGACCAACGCGCTGCTGAAACGCTTTGAGCTCAGCTACCGCCTGTTTGAAAAGACCGGCGAAGGTGAATTTCCGGGCGACGGAAGGGTTTCCTTCATTTTCCTGCCGGGCGACGAAGAGGCGGTGATGACCTTTGGCAACAAGGTAATCTTCTGGAAACTCGAACTTTAATATAACCCAACATGAAAAAGACGATCCTGATTTTATTGCTGGCCGCCAGTTCCATCACCGCGTGGTCGCAGAAAAAACCCCTGATCGAGGGCAAAGATGAGATCCATGCCCGGGCGATTCAAGAGATCGAACTGGCCATGGCGCCGCCCGAGGGCTCCCTTTATTTGTTCGCGCAGGAGCATGGCATCAGCGGAGAATACACCTACGACATCACCATCCGTGAAAAAGGCGATGTGGCCACCGTGTTCGCCCATGGCCACAACAACGGCAACCTGAACGCGCAGAACAAGCTGAAAGACTTCATGATGGCCTTCCAGTTCAACTTCAAAATGCCCAAGGGGAAGAGCTATAAGTTCAAGTACACTTTTGCCTTTAATTAGTGAGGCTGCAAGCTTCAAACTTCAAGCTGCAAGCTGAAGCCTAAAACAATCAGAAAATACCAAAACAATCAATACCATGAAAAAACACATGCTTTCAATTCTTTTCGTAATGGCTTTCTTCGGGGCGTTTGCCCAGGAAGAAATGCCGGTGGTCTGGGAAACCAAGGCGCCGTTCAAGGTCATGTTCAACGGCACCGGCACCGAAGACCGCGGCTACAGCTACTTCGCCTCCGACAAGGAGATCGCCTTCTTCGCCAACGAAACCGGCAGGATCAAGTATACCAAAACGTTCAAGGAAGTCGCGCCGAAACTGTCCAAGATCGACGAGCTGATCCCTTTCTGGGAGGCGAACACGATGTTCCTGTTCGACCGCAAGATGGGCAAGGACCAGATCGCCTGCATGGACATGGAAACCGGGGCGATGCTCTGGAGCACCGACAAATACCAGAACGTGACCGAGGAAAACGTGGTGTACATTCCTGAAAAGCAGGGCTTTGCCATCTCGCTGAAAGACCGGCTGGTCTTCATCAGGGTGTCCAATGGCGAAGAGCTCTGGTCGACCACGAAATTCCCCGGGGTGGTCGGGAAATACGTCTACATGAACGACGGCCATATGGTGGCGGTGAATTTCCAGCCTTCCGGCCTGGTCGCACTCTTCACCGGGTTCAAGAACAAGATCGCCAAGTTCAACATGGAGAACGGCGACATCGTTTGGGAGAACACCTATATCGGCAGGGCCGAGCGGAAGATCGTCTCCCGCGAATTCATTTATGACATCGCCGTGGAAGGCCCGCGCGTGATCCTCCGGATGAACGGGATCCAGGTCTATGATTACAACACGGGCGCCAGCCTGTGGTCGGCCGCCTTCGATTTCGTTCCGGACAACCTGATCGGCGGGAATGCCGACTCCAGGACCGGGATCTACGGCGCCGTCGGCGATCCGGTGTTTATCAAGGAAACCAACGACCTGTACGTGCTCGACATGTCGAACAAGCGGAACCAGTTCGTCAAGAAATACGACGCCAACACGGGCAAACTGATCTGGACCTCCCCGGAGATCAAGGAAGCCAAAGCCATCCCGAACATGTACGTGGTCGACGACAAGGTGATCTGCCAGATCGGCGGCATGGTCGAAGTGCAGCAGATCCAGAAAGTCCAGACCCAGTACTATACCTTCTACATCAACCTGATCTATTACAAGAACATCAAACCCAACGGCCTGCAGGCCTTCAGCACCAAAGACGGGTCGCTGGTCTGGGATTCGGAGCGCTTCAAGAAAGGGATCACGAACGCCTATGTCGACGGCAGGGAGATCCTGATCAGTTCCGGAAAAGAACTGTATCGCATCAATCATGACGATGGGTCGGAGATTTATTCCGTCCCGGTGACCGCCGGCGGCGTAGGGCTTGCGGTGATGATCATGCCATACAAGGACAAGATGATCGTCGTGAGTGAGAAAGGCATTTCCGCCTACAACCCGGCCGACGGCAAGTTCCTGTACAGCGGAAAATACAAGGAATCGCAGCTGGAAGATGTCTTTGACAACATCCTGATCATGAAGACCGACAAGGCCGACATCGCTTCATTCGACCTCGATTCGGGCAAGTTCAGGGAATTCAAGGCCAAGACCGGCGCCACCACCACACTGACCACCGACGGAAAATTCGTCTATGTTTACGAAGACAAGGTGATCACTAAAGTGAAGACGCTGTAAGCTTCAGACCGGTGATTTCCACCGGAGCGTGCATCAGAAGGTTATTGATATTTTATAGCCTTTTGGTGCACGCTTTTTTTATGACTGTAGGACTGCAGGACTGTAAGACTGTAGGACTGTAAGACTGTAAGACTGTAGGACTGCAGGACTGTAAGACTTAGCAACGTGGAGGTTAAACTCTGCAGTTGTATTTCTTGTTGATATTCGCTATATCTGGAGGAGTAAGTGCTTGGTTTTTATCCGGCCCTTTTAAGGGAATAAACTCATTGAATTTGCACTAGCGCTATGGCGCATAAAAATTGTAAAAATTTCTCCTTTCCTACTTATTCTGTTAACATATATGTTAACTTTGTTCCATGATTCGTGAGATCAATTTTTATAAGAACTATTTCATTGAGTTTTATCTCACCCTGAATATAAAAGATCAGGAAAAGATCGATTATGTCTTTAGCATGGTCCGCACTTTACACCAAGTGCCGGAAAAGTTTTTAAAGCATATTCAGGATTCAGATGGGCTTTATGAAATAAGAATATCTCATGGCAGTATGGCCTTCAGGATATTTTGTTGCTTTGACAAAGGCAACATTATTATCTTGTTTAATGGATTTATTAAAAAGAAAAGTAAAATACCTAAATCCGAATTAAATCTCGCGATTAAACTGATGAATCAATATTTTAATGAAAAAGGATAAAGTCATGAAAAAGATAAGCCAAGCAAGAACATTTGATGAATTATTAGATATCAAGTATGGAAAACCAGGCACTCCGACAAGAGAAGAATTTGAAGAAAAAGCTGTTGCTTTTATGATTGGGGAAATGATTAAAGAAGCCAGAAAGAAAGCAAAACTCACTCAAGATGATCTGGCTGCTAGGATTGGTACAAAGAAAAGCTATATATCCAGGATTGAAAACGGAAAGATTGATATCCAATTGTCAACACTTTTTAAAATATTTGAAGAAGGATTTGGTAAAAAAATAGGTATTTCTGTGATTTAGTTTTTTACGCGCCATAACGGACGCGCATCGCCCAGGCCGGACCATAGAATTACGTCCGCCGGCTGGCGGACCGAATTGACAATCGCGTAATTCCTCCGGCCCAGCTTCGCCCGAGCGACGAAGTCGGGCGGGGGCGCTGCGCAAGAGCGTTCGGCCTCAAAAAATAAATAGAAATCTCTTCTGTTTGTTTTATCTTTGAACAAAGTTTAATCATGAGAGTCTATAAAAATATTATCACCATTGATCCGAATATCAGATTTGGTAAACCTTGCATTAAGGGAACCCGAATTACGGTATATGATGTTCTAGGCTGGATGGCTGCCGGTATGACCAATGAACAAATCCTTACTGACTATCCGGAACTTAAAATGGAAGATATTAAAGCTTGCCTCGCTTATGCTGCTGAAAGAGAGCATAAACTGAAAATCGCTTTATGAAAATTTTACTTGACCAGAACATTTCTTTTCGCGTTATCAAAGGAATTCAAGATTTATTTCCTATGGCAAGGCAAGTAAGGGAGCTTAGACTGGAAAATTATTCAGATAGAAATATCTGGGAATATGCCAGGAAAGAGGGTTATTCAATAGTGACATTCGATTCCGATTTTTATGATTTGAACCTTGTTCTTGGAACCCCTCCTAAAATTATCTGGCTTAGAATTGGTAATGCCACGACTGAAGAAATCATTCAATTATTCATACAGAACTCTGAACTTATTAAAGAATTTTTAACCAATCCTGATTTCGGCCAACTAGGTTGTTTAGAAGTAGGAAAAGAAATTTTCGAGGTCTAACACACGCGCATCGCCCAGGCCGGACCATAGAATTACGCGATTGTCAATTTTTACTCCGGCCCAGCTTCGCCCGAGCGACGAAGTCGTGCGGGGGCGCTGCGCAAGAGCGTTCCTTGCTATAAACAGTTCACGTTAAACAAAATGAAAAGAATTTTACTGATCAGTTTCCTCCTGACCCTTTTTATGGGACACAGCTTCGCTCAATGCGACGTGAACGAAGTTGAGGTGAGGGTCGATATAATGACCGATGAATGGGGTTATGAAACTTCCTGGACCTTGTCCGATTTGATGGGTACCGTGGTCATGCAAGGCGGCCAGGGTGGAGTCTACGGAAACCACACGAGCTACTCTGACAGCATCTGTGTTCTTGCTGATGCGTGCTTGTTCTTCGAGATTTATGATACATGGGGAGACGGAATATACGCTCCCGGCGGGTGTGGGGTTTACCTGGATGAAATGCTTGTTTATAGTGCGGCCAATGACATTGGATCTTACGCCATGACCGTTGTGAATTGCTGGGATTCATGCGGTATGGTTCTTGACGGGTTGAATGATCTTCAGGCACACATTAATGGAACGATCACGCTTGACGCTGAGGAACTCACATGGCTCAGGAATGTCTTCACGCTATTCCCGGAATGCGTGGCCGGCAGTGAGTCTGACATAATGCTGTCAAAAAGTGTGGTTGAAGATTATGATGATGAAATCGGGGCGCTATTTACCACGCCCGGCACCCAGAACGGCTTTTCCAAGGACCCCGCAGCCGCACCGGGCATGGAACTGGAACGGGCCATGTTTGCGCTTCAGCAGGGAATATTCGATAAAGTATTCACCACCGAAGTTTACGCAAATTATCCACAACACATTAATGGCTGGAAGTTCAATTCATGCTCCGTTTTTCCCGGATATGTGGACCCGCCGGCAGATTCTTCCGAAAATCTTTCGGTGCTCATCCTGGCCAATTTTGAAGACCCGGATGGGATGAATCCCTACTACAATATTAACGGAGATGGAACCGATCACGCCCTTCGGCCCACAGGGCTGTATTTATCTCCCGGAAGCGTAGCCAGCTTTACGGTACCGGACAGCCTGGTTGGCCAGGATTATTATATCCGGGTCGGTTCCCATGAATGGGATCTGACCGACAGAGCTTATTTCAGGCGATTTGACAGGATATCGAAAAAGTTTCCGGTCAACTCAACGACAATAGAGGTTTTCAATCCGTTTGGCGGAGCGATTTCGCTTCTTGTTCCGTATGGCGCCAATGACGGTATTGTGGAGATCAGCGTGCACAACGGCGTCGAAGCCCCTTTCTTTTCGCTGAAGTCATTTTACCAAACCCCTGACTTCGACGCCGAACTCAGCAAGCCCGGGCCCTGGGCTGTGTTTGAAACAGAAAATGTGATGTTTACCATTCCGAAACATTCCATTGTCCCGGGTCAGTATGATCTCATGCAAGCCATGCTCGACTGGGAAACGGCCGTACGCGGCGTCAATTCCATTTTAGCCCGGCAGATCATTCCCGACAAGCACAATATGTATATGATCGCGGATATCGATATCCGGTTTGGCGCTTATTCAATCGGTTACCCGATGTCGAACACACCGCTGGATTTTACCAATGTACCTGGCCCGGCATATTTTATTAATGGTCCGGGACCGGATGATGAGGTAAACTTTCACGAAACCGGGCATGCATTGGCGATATCCAAATTTCCGGGTGAGGAGGAGGCCCTGGTCAATGTGCCCTACATCATGGCCATGAATTATGGCCTCGGGGTCGACCTGAATGAAGCGGTGAATTACAGCTTCGTTCCGAATACATTCGACATCGACAAGACCGCCACCCACAGAATGGTCTCCAATACTTTCGGTTCGGAAAGAGATATCTCGAATACTACAACTGACGAGGTACGTTACCAGCACAGAGGGTACGGGCACTATTTCGAGATCGTCAACATGTTCGGGTGGTGTCCGCTCCGAAATTTCTGGAGGCAGGAATTCATTGACTTTGAGCATGGGATCGTCCATGGCGGCAATGACCAGGAGATCGACAGCAGGATCGTCAGGATGTCGGTTGCTGCGCAGGCCGATCTGCGTCCTTTGTTCCATGTTTTCGGAATTCTTCCCCAGGATTCCCTCGCGGTGCAGGACACGCTGGCCCAGCTCGGCGTGCCGCCTTCCATCACGGTCTACAACAGGCTGCAGGACTATTTCGGCCTGATTCCCGGCGACAACGCGGCATTCGTCGATTACGCCCTGGCAGTGTATCCGGACCTCTACACTTCCGGACCGACCGCCGATCCTGATTACGGGGTGGGATGGCATTACCTGAAATCATTGACTTACGATGCAGCCGAAGCCCAGGAGCGGACCGATATCCTGCAATCGATCGTGGATCTCTATTATCCGGATGGCGAACCCACGGGCAATGGCAATCCCGACGTTTGCTGCCTGCTTGACACAATGATCATCAGCCTGGTGAATGAAGAGATCGTCGTGACGGGCGGCGTGGCGCCCTACGAGATTTCCATTGACACAACCGGGAATGTTCTAACGGTAACCGTTGTGGATTTCGATGGATGTGCATCTACTGCTCAATTCTCTATCGTTGGTCTGTCCGAAGAAGACATGGAGGTGATAAAAATATATCCCAATCCCGCTTCGACATTAATCTATATTGATCTGATGGGAAGCAATGACCAAATAGCGAACTTGCGGATCGTTTCGATTCAGGGCCAGGTACTTATTCAATCCCGAAAAACAGATCGTATAAATATTTCCGCACTAAGCGAAGGGGTGTATATACTGCAAATCGAACTGGCTTGTGGGGCGAAAATAAGTAAACGGGTTTTGATATTGCGGTAGGGAGCTTTGACCTGAGTAAGGATAAATCGAAAACCATTTGCGATGGAGGATTGACGATTGACGGAGGGACGCATGGACACATGGACACATGGACACATGGGCGCATGGGCGCATGGACGCATGGGCGCATGGACGCATGGGCGCATGGACGATTTGTAAGGGCAATAAGACGGCTGAATTTGCATTTTCGCCGTAGGCGATAGATTCGTGTTGCACAAGGCCGGCCACAACCCCGCCCAAGCTCCGTAGGAGCGGCCCAATAAAATACCGGATAAAATACATTATATTTGATTGTTCCAATGCCATGCAGATAGCCGCCCGGGATCGGAGCGGTAACAGCAGAGGGTTTGCACAGAAGATGTGGTGCATTTTAAAAGACACAATATGAGCTTATAAGAAGTCTTTAATTTCCTTGTTAAATTCTGAAATATTTTTTCACAAATAAAAAAGATTGTGTAATTTTGTATCCATCTGGATACAATGTCGTAAATGTATTTAATTAAGAAAACTGACGAATTTGACAAATGGCTCAGAAAACTAAAGGATTTAAGAGCTAAAGCCAAAATATTATTTCGCATTCAAAAGATTGAAAATGATGAACACTTTGGAGACTGCGAACCTGTTGGCAATGGAATTCGGGAATTAAAAATTGACTACGCTGCAGGATACCGGATATATTTTAAAGAATCAGACGGAAATATTATTATTCTGCTCATGGGCGGAGATAAATCAACTCAGCAGAAAGACATCGAAAAGGCAAAAGAGATATTAAAACGAATTAAAAAGTAGAGAAATGGAAACTTCAAAATTTGATATAGCTGACTATTTAGACAGTAACGAGATGATTGCAGAATATCTTAATGCTGTATTAGCAGAAGGGAATGATTCCGATGTAATTATAGCAATCGGACATATTGCAAAATCAATCGGCATGACAAAAATTGCTCAAGAAACCGGATTAAGCAGGCCGAGCTTATACAAAGCTTTATCGGATGGATCTAAACCTCAGTTTGAGACCATCATGAAAGTATTAAGAGCGATTGGAGGAAAGATACAAATAGGCCCAGTGACATCATAATGAAAAACGCGCCACAATATGCGGTAACTGTAAATGCCGGAATGATATCCGCCCATTTAGGCAGAATAAACGCAATACGTTTAGCCGCCTAAAATGGAGGGGTAACGAGGGTGTGTTTACACAATCGTTGGCAACAAGTGTAAAAAGACAGACGAACAGACAGATACGATAATGATAAAATTAAAATAAGAAAGGATTTAGCTTTTTGACAAGACAGTGCAAATTTGATGGAAATTTATTTTGTTTTTTTCTTCCCACCCGCAAAAAAGAAGAAGGAAACCCCGCCCACATTGCAGCACATTTGCAAGCCCCACGAGCCAACGCTCAAAACCAAAGCTTGCAAAAGAGCTGCAATTTTGCTTACGCACCCGTGCTAAATTGTTACTTTTGAGCTTTGAATTAAAATTTTCGAAAATAATATGGCAGATATAAAAGATTTAGAAAAGACCCTTTGGGCGGCTGCGGACAAACTTCGCAGTAACATGGATGCAGCAGAATACAAGCATGTAGTTTTAGGATTGATTTTCCTAAAATATATTTCTGATGCATTCAATGATTTACATTCGAAACTAGTTGATGGCAAGGGTGAATTTGAAGGAGCCGACCCCGAAGACCCTGACGAATATGTAGCTTACAATGTGTTTTTCGTGCCTGAAACGGCACGTTGGAAATATTTGCAAGATAGAGCAAAACAACCTGAAATTGGAAAGCTCATTGACAATGCAATGGATGAAATTGAAAAAATCAATAGTAATCTGAAAGGCGTTTTACCAAAGATTTATGCCGACCCCGATTTAAACAAAACAAGACTTGGAGAATTAATCGACTTAATCGGAACGATTGGGTTTAATCAAGATGGGCATACAGCAAAAGATTTATTAGGTAGAGTTTATGAATATTTTCTTGGACAATTTGCTGATGCAGAAGGAAAGAGTGGAGGGCAATTCTATACGCCTGAAAGCATTGTAAAACTTTTGGTTGCTATGATTGAACCATATGAAGGTAGGGTTTATGATGGTTGTTGCGGTAGCGGTGGAATGTTTGTTCAAAGCGAAAAATTTGTAGAAGAACACAGAGGAAACATAAGAAACCTTTCAATTTTTGGTCAAGAAAGCAATCCTACAACTTTGCGACTGGCAAAAATGAATTTGGCTATTCGTGGCATTGATGCAAAAATTGAATTAGGAGACAGCTTCTTAAATGACAAGCACAAAGACCTGAAAGCTGATTTTATTTTGGCTAATCCGCCATTCAATATTAGTGATTGGAGTGGCGACCAACTAAGGGAAGATTATCGTTGGAAGTTTGGTGTTCCACCTGTTGGAAATGCTAACTACGCATGGTTACAACACTTTATTAGCAAATTAAGCAACAGTGGTACTGCTGGCATTGTACTGGCTAATGGCAGTATGAATAGCAATACTGGAACAGAAGGAGAAATTAGAAAAAATATGATTGATGCAGGTTTAATTGATTGTATGGTTACATTACCTGCTAATTTGTTTTACAATACTCCTATTGCAGCATCATTATGGTTTCTCGCCAAAAATAAATCTAATGGTAAATTCAGGAATCGCTCTAATGAAATTTTGTTCATTGATGCAAGGAAATTAGGCATAATGATAAATCGCAGAAATCGTGAACTTAAAAATGACGACATAAAGTTGATTGCAGACACTTATCACAAATGGAGAAATGTAAACGGAGGTTATGAAGACATTGCTGGTTTTTGCAAGGCAGCCACTATGGAAGAAGTAATACAAAATAATTATGTACTAATGCCTGGAAGATATGTTGGAACAGAGGAAGAAGAAATTGATGCAATTCCATTTGATGAAAAAATGCAAATGCTTACCACAAAACTGTCAGCACAGTTTTCAAAAGATATTGAGTTGGAAAATTTAATACGTGACAATCTTAAAAATATTGGATATGAATTCTAACGGCATTGAGTTTATTGAATGTCGATTAGATGATATTGCAGACATTCACAATAGCAAAAGGAAGCCTTTAAACTCTCGTGAAAGAGAAAATATGAAAGGTATTTATCCATATTATGGTGCTTCAGGTATTTTTGATTATATAAATACATATCTTTTTGATGGTGAATATGTTCTAATTTCGGAAGATGGTGAAAACTTAAAATCGAGAACAACACCAATAGCATTTAAAGTTAATGGTAAGTTTTGGGTAAATAACCATGCTCATATTGTGAAAGGAAAGGAGGAATTAATCAATGAATTTCTTGTTTACTACTTTGCGAACTTAAATTTGAATCCATTTGTAACTGGGGCTGTTCAACCAAAACTTAATAAAGAAAATTTATTGAGCATTCCTATTTTCATACCCAAAAACAAAAGCATTAGGAATCAATTTATTACTACACTCAAATCGTTAGATGATAAAATTGAAAACAATCTTTCTACGAATCAAACACTTGAAGAAATCGCCAGAACCCTTTTCAAAGAGTGGTTTATAAATTTCAATTATCCCGATGCTGATGGAAACAGAAAGCATAGTGATTTTGGCGAAATTCCAAGTAGTTGGAAAGTTTCTGGAATTGGTGAAATAAGTTACGTCCAAAATGGATATGCTTTTAAAAGCACCGATTTTAAAGAATTAGGTGAAGTAGGAATTGTTAAAATAAAAAACATAAATGGCAATGTCGTTGATATTGAAAATACTGACTTTGTTGAAGCCAATGTGGTTCAACGCTTAGATAAGAAATTCAAAGTTGAAAGTGGCTCACTCCTGATTGCGATGACAGGTGCAGAAGTCGGAAAAATTGGTTTAGTTCCATTGACTGAAAAAAATCTTTGGCTCAATCAACGTGTAGGAATGTTTAAAGAGAAAATTGCCTTCGGCAATTTATATATGTATTTGCTTTTATCTACTGATACTTATTATGCTGCAATTCAAAATTCAGCTTTAGGTAGCGCACAACCAAACATTAGTTCATCGGCAATTGAAAGTATTCGGGCTATTATTCCAACAGAGGATTTGATTGAACAATTTGGTAAAATAGTAAGTCCAATGTTTGAAAAAATATTAGATAATCTTGCTGAGAATGAAACTTTAAAAATTACTCGGGATAGTTTGCTTCCAAAACTGATGTCAGGTGAAATTAATGTAAACATTTCAAACGTATAATTAAACCATGGAATTAGACGATTTGATATACGAAGAAAATGAGGACTTTAATCAATCCATTGATGATGATGAAGGCGATGTTATTATTTTAAACACATCATTTCGTGCAAGTAAAATTCTATTTACCCTTCAAAAGGAAACATATCGTATTGCATTAACTGATTTTAAAAATCAGCAAGAAGAAGAATTAAAACAACTTGCTTTTTATACTTTACCAGACTGCATCGCTTATCATTATTGGCAATTTCATAGAGGTCCAAATTCAAACAATCCTATTGAGCGTTTTTTACATTTAAAAGATAGCTGGGAAGCAGTTATATTTGCCTTAAATGCCCTAGTTTGGGGAGAAGTAAGGGCAAAAGCAATTGATTTAAAGACAGCTGATGTTTATCATAGTGGACAACCTAACTTACGGTTCAATTCAAGAGTCCTAATGACTGACGAATTGAAACAAATTTTAGAGAATGTAAAAGCTGTTGTTAATTATTCAACTACAAATGGGTTAAATCTTAAGTGTGGAGACTTTATTACAATAGAATTGATTGATACTCTTTACGATTTGCAAAACAATAGAAACCATTTTTCACATACAGCAACACCAACAAGAGAACAAGCAGAAGATGAATTAAGAGTTGTCCTTCCATTATTTCAAAAAGTATTGAAAAATCTTAGGTTCTTTGAAAGTATTAGCATAATACGCTTTGATAGCTTTACAACAAAATGCCGTTTTCAAACTTTTAAAGCACATTCTCTTAGCCGAGAGTTTGACGAAAATATTGAAATTCAAGCAGCACAACAGGCTTATGTAATGTCAAATCCCGGAGAAGTAATTTTTGCAAAATGGGAAGATGACATTTTTAGTCTTTCTCCATTTATGCATTACAAACATGATAGTACAGGTCACGAAACATATTTGAGTGTTTATAAAGGAAAACGAGATAGTAAGTTTTGGTATGAGCCAGTAAAAGTGAGAGAAAACATTTGCTTTGACCCTTTGCAAGCACGATTTGATGCAGAGAAAGCAGAGCTACAAAATTTAATCGTGCCATGACAAAATTTATAACCGAAAACGAAATAGAGCAAATTGCATTAGATATTCTAAATGAAGATTTAGGTTATTCAGTGCTTTATGGTCCTGATATTGCCGAAGGTGAAAGCAAGGAAAGGGATTATAATGACGTTGTTTTGCAACAACGACTTAGAGAAGCAATCGAAAAAATAAATCCTGATATTCCATTTGATGCAAAAGAAGAAGCATTTAAAAAAGCACTGCGAACAACAACCATAAGTCTTTTTGAAAATAATCAAGCATTTCACAGAATGCTTACTGAGGGAATTGATGTAAAATTTGGAATTGGTGATGGAAAAGCAAAAACAGATAAAGTTTGGCTAATAGATTTCGCAAATCCTGAAAATAATGAATTTTTAGCAATCAATCAGTTTACTATAATTGAAAATCACAACAACAAACGCCCAGATATTGTACTTTTTGTAAATGGGTTGCCTTTGGTCGTAATTGAATTAAAAAATGCTTTAAATGAAAACGCTGATACTAAAGCAGCATACAATCAATTGCAAACATACAAACAACTTATTCCTTCATTATTTACTTACAATGCGTTTTTAATCGTTTCCGATGGTTGGTTTGCAAAAGGTGGTACTTTAAGTAGCGATTACAGCCGTTTTATGGAGTGGAAAACAGCGGATGGTATAAATATAATTGATACACAAACACAACCCGAAATGGAACCAATGATTAAAGGGTTGTTAAATAAAAGAACGCTATTAGATGTAATTCGACATTTCATCGTATTTGAAAAGACGAAAGAAAAGACAATTAAGAAAATTGCAGCCTATCATCAATATTATGCTGTAAATAAAGCCATTGAAAAATCAATTGAAGCAACAACAACCCATGACGAAGACCTCAAAGGTCGTGCAGGTGTTGTTTGGCATACACAAGGAAGCGGTAAAAGTTTGAGTATGGTTTTTTATACTGGCAAATTGGTTTTAACAGAACAATTAAACAATCCTACAATTGTTGTTTTAACTGACCGCAACGACTTAGACCAACAGCTTTTTGAAACCTTCGGTAACTGCGAACAACTAATTAGGCAAAAACCTAAACAAGCCGAGAACAGAGACGATTTAAAGGATAAACTTTCTGTTGCATCTGGTGGAGTGGTTTTTACGACAATTCAAAAATTCTTACCTGAAAACCCAGGAATAACTTATCCGCAATTATCTGACAGAAGAAATATTGTTGTAATTGCAGATGAAGCACACAGGAGTCAATACGATTTTATTGATGGCTATGCAAAACATATGCGTGATGCTTTGCCAAATGCTTCATTTATTGGTTTTACAGGTACTCCAATAGAGAAAGAAGATAAAAACACAACAGCCGTTTTTGGTGATTACATTCACATTTACGACATACAGCAAGCCGTTGAAGATGGTGCAACTGTAAAAATATTCTATGAAAGCCGCTTGGCTAAAATTGAACTTAGCGAAGCCGACCAAAAGTTATTAGACGAGCGTGTTGAAGAAGTAACAGAAGCTGACGAGTTAACTGAAAAACAAAAACGCTTTGCAAAATGGGCGAGTAAAGAAGCAGTTGTTGGCAGTGAACAGCGTTTAAAACAAGTTGCTTTAGATTTAGTCACACATTTTGAAAACAGAACTTCGGCAGCCGAAGGAAAAGCAATGATAGTTTGTATGAGCCGCAGAATTTGTGTCGCTCTGCATAACGAAATCACTAAAATTCGTCCTCATTGGCACGACAATTCCGATGACAAAGGAAATATTAAGGTGATTATGACAGGTTCAGCCAGTGACCCTTTAGATTGGCAAGAACATATCAGAAACAAACCAAGAAGAAAAGCTATTGGCGACAGATTGAAAGACCCGAAAGACCCATTAAAAATAGTAATTGTCCGTGATATGTGGCTAACTGGTTTTGACGCTCCTTGTTTGCATACGCTTTACATTGACAAACCAATGAACGGACACAACCTAATGCAAGCAATTGCAAGGGTTAATCGTGTATTTGGTGATAAACAAGGCGGTTTGGTCGTTGATTATATTGGCATTGCTCAAGACTTGAAAAAAGCATTAGCCATTTATACCGAATCCAAAGGAAAAGGACAATTGACCTTTGACCAATCGGAAGCGATTGCTAAAATGCTTGATTTCTATGAAATTGTAGTTGATATGTTTGGCTCTTTCGATTACAAGAAATATTTCCAACTTGACCCAAGAGATAAACTGAATTTCATTTTAGATGCTTCAAACTTCATATTAGGACTAAAAGACGAAGATGGTGTTAACGGGAAAAAACGCTTTACTTTTAATGTTACCCGTTTAAGTCAGGCATTTGGATTAGTAGGTACAACGCAAGAAGCAAAAGAAGTTAGAGATGATTTGGCTTTCTTTCAAGCAATCAAAGCAAGATTTTCAAAATTCGATGAAAGCACAAAAAAGAAAAGCAACGAAGAAATTGAAACAGCTATCAGACAAATTATTAATGATGCAATAATTTCAAAAGAGGTAGTTGATGTTTTTGATGCTGCTGGACTTTCTAAACCGACAATTGAAATTTTAAATGATGAGTTTTTGGAGCAAATCAAAAACTTGCCAAGAAAGAATTTGGCTTTAGAATTACTGAAAAGATTGTTGAATGAAGAAATTAAAATTCGTTCAAACACAAACTTAGTTCAAAGCAGAAAATTCTCTGAAATGCTTGCAGAAGCAGTTAAACGCTATCAAAGTGGATTAATTGAAGCCGCACAGTTGATTGAGGAATTAATAAAACTTGCACAAGATATTCGGGCAGCAGACAAGAGAGGAGAAAAATTAAATCTCCGTGTTGATGAATTAGCCTTTTACGATGCTTTGGCAGATAATCCAAGTGCAGAGACAATTTTAGGCGATGAAATATTGAAATCAATTGCACATGAACTTGTTGATAGTGTTCGGAAAAACACTTCAATTGACTGGCAATTAAAAGAAAGTGTTCAAGCTAAATTAAGAGTAATGATAAAAAGGATATTGAGGAAATATAAATATCCACCAGACGACCCAAAAACAGGAGAATACAATGTTTCAATTACAAAAGTACTCGACCAAGCAGAATTGTTGGCTGACTTCTGGACAAAAGAATAGCCAACGCACAGTCGTAAGCACATTTGCAAGCCCGCACGAGCCAACGCTCAAACCAAAGGCTTGCAAAAGAGCTTCCGCCTTTCCAGCCCACGTAACCGCCTTTCAGGTCGGTTTTAGGATTGCCCACGCTCAAAAAAACAAAATAAATTTGTGCTTCGTGGAT
>CAZAZE010000007.1:91135-201364 GCA_964489545.1 uncultured Bacteroidales bacterium | reverse complement strand
TCAGAATTCAGAACTCAGAATTCAGAACTCAGAATTCAGAACTCAGAACTCAGAATTCAGAACTCAGAACTCAGAACTCAGAATTCAGAACTCAGAACTCAGAACTCAGAACTCAGAACTCAGAACTCAGAATTCAGAACTCTTAATTTTCATCGACTGTTAATCTTTTCACAAAAAAAAGTACCTTTGCATTCCATTGAGAATTCTATAAATATTATTAGAGTATGGCAGTTAAGACTTTACAGAAAATATTCAGGCCGCAGCGCATTGCGATCATCGGGGTGTCGAACGACCCGAACAGCGTCGGTGGTATTACGCTGAGAAACCTCGTCAGCGGCGGCTTCCAGGGAGTGGTTTACCCGATTAATCCAAAACACGAGGCGGTCATGGGTATTCCTTGTTTCAAGGACATCAGGAGCCTGCCCAAGGTGCCTGACCTGGCGGTGATTTGCACCAATGCCAAAACCGTTCCCGGGATCGTCAGGGAGTGCGGCGAGGCCGGTGTTATGGGGATCATTATTATCTCGGCCGGTTTCAAGGAGACAGGCGAAGAAGGAAAGAAACTGGAGGATGAGGTTAAGAGGGAGGTTGCCAAATATCCCGGAATGCGGGTTATAGGGCCCAACTGCCTCGGGATCATCGTACCCGGGCATAATATGAACGTCAGCTTTGGATCGGGGATGCCGAAAAAGGGCCATGTGGCCTTCATCTCGCAATCGGGTGCGCTGTGTACCTCGGCGCTGGACTGGGCGTTTGAAGAAAACGTTGGTTTTTCATATTTCGTGTCTATTGGAAATACGATGGACATCGGATTCGGTGATCTGATCGATTTTTTCGGCCAGGACCCCAACACGCGCTCCATTATTCTATACGTGGAGTCGGTGGCCAAAGCGCGCCAGTTCATGACGGCGGCCCGCGCCTTCGCCCGCAAGAAACCGATCATTGTATACAAGGCCGGCCGTTTCCCGGAATCCGCCGCCGCCGCCGCATCCCATACCGGTGCCATGGCTTCGGAAGACGCGGTATACGACGCGGTATTCCAGCGTGCCGGCATCGCCAGGGTCTATGACATCGGCGATATCTTCAACTTCACCGAACTCATGGCCCAGAAGAACATCCCAAAAGGACGCAACCTGGCCATCATCACCAATGCCGGTGGTCCCGGCGTCATGGCCACCGACGCCCTCATCTCCATGAACGGAAAGCTCACCCGGCTTTCGGAAGAGACCATGAAGAAGCTGAACGATTATCTGCCTCCGTTCTGGTCGCACGGCAACCCGGTCGACGTGCTCGGGGATGCCCCGCCGGACCGCTTTGCCACGGCGACCAAAATCGTCCTGGAAGATCCGGATGTCGATGCGGTCCTGGTCATCCTGACCCCTCAGGCTATGACCAATCCCTCGGCCACGGCACTTGAAGTGACCAAACTGACCGAGCATACGACCAAGCCGATCATGGCGGCCTGGCTGGGCGGACAAAGCATGCGGGAGGGCATCAGCATATTCAACAAACATGGCATTGCCACCTACGATACGCCAGAAGGAGCCATCCGTGCTTTCATGACCCTGGCCAGCTACTCGAAAAATCTTGACGCGCTGTTCGAAACGCCGAAGGATTTCCCGGTATCCTTTACCCTTGATCGGGAAAAGGTACGCAAGGATTTCGTCACCAACTATTTCCCGCAGGAAAAAATCCTTTCCGAAAGCGTTTCCAAATCACTGATCGCCGCTTACGGCATCCCGACAACCCAGCCCCAGGTGGCCAAATCGGCCATAGAAGCGGCTGATGTCGCCAACCGGATTGGCTACCCGGTGGTCATGAAGATCCATTCCCCGGACATCACCCATAAAACCGATGTCGGTGGGGTGGTCCTGAATATTAAGGACGAGGACGGGGTCTGGAACAATTTCAAAAATATGACCCGCACCATCAAGGAAAAGATGCCGGAAGCCCGCATAGAAGGGGTGACCATCCAGCCTATGGTGAACGTCAAAGACGCCACGGAGCTGATCCTCGGCATCAAGAAGGACCCGATTTTCGGTACGGTACTGCTGGTTGGCATGGGCGGCATCGGCGCCGAAGTGTTCCAGGATACCAAACTGGCGTTTCCCCCGTTGAATGAGCGGCTGACCCGGTCGATGATCAAGTCGCTGAAGATCTATCCGTTCCTGAAGGGTTACCGCGGCGCACCAGCCAAGGATATCGAGAAACTGATCGAGATCATCATCCGCCTTTCTTACCTGGCAGCCGATTATCCAGAAATCGTAGAACTCGACATCAACCCCTTGCTGGTCAGCACCAACGATGTGATCGCCCTCGACGCCCGCATCGTCATCGACCAGGATCTGCTGGGCAAGGATTTGCCGCAGTTCTCACACCTGCTCATTCACCCCTACCCGGATAAATACACCAAACCGGCCAAACTGATCGATGGCAACACCATCCTGCTGCGCCCGATCAAGCCGGAAGATGAACCCCTGTGGCTGGAGTTGCTGGGCAGCTGTTCCAAAGAATCGATCTATTCACGGTTCCGCTATAATTTCCACTACGACTCACATGAGATTGCAACCCAGTTCTGTTTCATTGACTACGCCCGCGAAATCGCCATTGTGGCCGAGGTCGTGGAAGAAGGCAAGAAGAAACTGATCGGGGTGGGCCGGCTGATCGCCGACCTGGACCACGAGACGGTGGAATATGCAGTCCTGATCTCCGATGCCTGGCAGAAGAAAGAGCTGGGCACCATCCTGACGGAATATTGCGTGGAAATTGCCCGTCAATGGCACCTGAAACGGGTAGTGGCGGAAACCACCAAAGACAACCAGGCCATGATTTCCGTGTTCAAGAAACTCGGATTCCAGGTCGTATTCAACCAGGATTCCGGGGTGAGCGTCTCGCTGCCGCTTACCTGATCACGCGGTCGATTTCCCGGCAAAGGGAGGCGAAGATCTCTTCGATGCTTCCGACACCCTGGACGGCGCTAAACTTCCCCTGTTTGCGGTAATAATCCATCAGCGGGCTGGTCTGCTGATGATAGACCTGCATGCGGTTGCGGATCACCTCTTCCGTATCGTCTTTGCGGCCTTCCAGTTGTGCCCTTTTGAGCAGGCGTTTGACCACTTCCTCCTCGTCTACTTCCAGCGCCAGGACCAGGCTGACCACTTCAGCGGTCTCGCCGAGCAACGCATCGAGATCAGAGGCCTGCCGCAAAGTTCTCGGAAAGCCGTCGAATACAAAGCCGGCGGTATGACCGGCCTGATTCAGCGCCGAGCGCAGGATGTCGACAAGAAGTTCGTCGGGAACCAGTTCCCCTTTTTCAATGATGGACTGCACCTTCAACCCCAGGACGGATTGATTTTTTATTTCCCGCCGGAAAATATCCCCGGTGGAAATATGCACGAGGCCATATTTTTCCGCGATGCGCACCGATTGGGTTCCTTTGCCTGAGCCCGGAGGGCCGAATAAGATAAGGTTGAGCATATAAATTTTGAATTTTGAATTTTGAATTCTGAGTTTTGAATTTTGAATTCTGAGTTTTGAATTCATTGTAAATATAAGATTTTCCTGATTATGGACAGCGGGGCGCGGAAGCTGATGCTTTAAATCAGTAATTTTGCGCATCAATCGGCTTATTAATTGGAAGAGATCGTCCAAGATACCCTGTTTTTACACCCTGACAGGGTGGTCAGCGAATACCTGGATCCGGGCCTGTTCGAAATCTGCCGTGGGATATCATCAGTCCCGTCGGTACCAAGGCCATTCCTGGAGACCGGCCCGGTGAGCATGGTTGCAGAGCCGCTCATGGTGGTTCAGCATCAGGGCCAATGGGTATTCTGGAGCATTCTTGCGGGCATCTCCATACTGACCATGACCCGGTATTATTTTCTCAAGCGGCTGAAACTGCTTTTGTCGGCGCTGCTCAAACGTTCGGCTGCCCAGCAGTTGCTCCGGGAAAGCCCGGTACAGGCGCACCAGAGTTTCATTCCCCTGCTGGCCATTTACCTGATCTCCTTTACCGTGCTCATCCACCAGGTGATGGAGGAGTTTTCTCCCGGGTTATCGCAAGGTTGGAGCAGTCTCCTTTTGTACGGGGAATTACTGGGCGCCTACCTGGCCCTGTTCCTGATCAAGATCCTGTTTATCCAGCTGATCAGCATGATCTTTAAAAATGAAGAAACAGGCATGGAATACATACAGACCATCATCATATTTAACCTGGCCGTCGGAATCCTGCTGCTGCCGTTGCTGCTGCTCATCGTCTACACCTGGTCGGGGCCAATGGTTTACATCACCGGAGGCATCATCCTGCTGGTCATGTTCCTGAGGTTTATCCGGGGCATATCCATCGGTTTATCGGATACAAAGTTTTCGTTGTTTCATTTATTTTTGTACCTTTGCACCCTCGAAATTTTGCCCCTTGTGATTGCCGCAAAATTTGTCAGCAAATATTTTTTCACCTGAAGTTGAAAAAATGGTTGCCATTAGTGAACGTATTAAGAACAACTAATTTACCAAGAAAAGGATGAACATTCTGGTATCGCAACCGCAACCGACTGATATTGAAAAATCTCCTTACGGCGACCTTACCAGGAAATATAACGTCAATATCGATTTTTTTAAATTTATTAAAATCGAGGGAGTCCCTGCCAGGGAATTCAGGCAAAGCCGGATCAACCTGCTGGATTATAGTGCCGTTATTTTTACCAGCCGCAACGCCGTTGACCACTATTTCAGGATGGCAAAAGAGCTGCGGGCCGACATACCCCAGACGATGAAATATTTCTGTATTTCCGAATCGACCGCATTCTATCTGCAGAAATATGTTCAATACCGCAAGCGGAAGATCTTCCACGGAAAGCAGAATTTCGAAGAGTTAATGGAGATCATTAAAAAACACAAGGAGGAGAAATATCTTCTGCCCTGCTCGGATATCCATAAGGCCAGCATCTCGCAGATGCTCGAGGATGGGGGAATTAATTACACCAAAGGGGTCTTTTACAAAACCCTGGCCAGTGATCTCTCACATCTTGATATCCGCAAATACGACATGCTGGTCTTCTTCAGCCCGTCGGGAATCGCTTCGCTGTTTAAAAACTTCCCGGATTTCAACCAGAATTCGACCGTCATCGGGGCCTTTGGGCCGACGACTTCCAACGCGGTCAGGGAAGCCGGACTGACCCTGAACATCGAAGCCCCGACCAAGACAGCGCCCTCCATGACCATGGCCATTGAGGAGTACCTTCAAAAGCGTTCAAAAAAGTCAAAATAATTTCCCGGGAACCGTTCCGCCTCTGCCGGCATACGCAGCAAACCGGTCGGGTTCTCCTGGAAAGCTGCCGGATTATGACGGAGTATTCTTTCAGGAAAGATGAGATTCTCAGGAGCAAAAAGCTTACCGGCCGCCTTTTTAAAGAAGGTTCTTCATTTTTAATCTTTCCCTTTCGCGTCTTCTGGCTGCTGACCCCACTGGAAAGTCCGTACCGCGCGCAGGCCATGTTCAGTGTCGGGAAACGCTCTTTCAGGCATGCCGTCGACCGTAATCTGGTGCGTCGCCGAACCCGCGAAGCCTACCGGCTCAATAAACATTTCTTTTACCGGCTCCTGGACGAGAAACAGCAACAATGCGTCCTGGCATTTGTTTATGTTGCGAATGCACCCATCACTGCGGAAGAGACGGAAAAGAAAATAATTGCCATCTTTACGCGTTTAAATCACGAATTAAACAAAACGATCAACCCCAAAAGCACCAACGTATGAAAGCCCTGAACCGCACAACAGCCCTGGCCTTTCTTTTGCTGATCTTATTCCTGCCGTCCATGCTTCGGGCGCAGAATAACTTTGAGATCTCCAAGAACCTCGACATATTTGCCACGTTGCTCAAGGAGCTGGATAAGAACTATGCGGATCAGATCAATCCCGGTGAACTGACCGGGGCGGCGATCGACGCCATGCTGGAAACCCTGGATCCCTACACGGTTTATATTCCCGAAGCCAATGCGGAGGACTATAAACTGATGACCACAGGGCAGTACGGCGGGATAGGATCCCTGATTCACAAACAGGGCGATTATGTCGTTATTTCCGAGCCCTACGAAAATTTTCCCGCGCACAAGGCAGGACTCAGGGCCGGCGACCGTATCCTGGAGATCAACGGGAAGTCGATGAAGGATAAAAATTCCGATGAAGTGAGCGAGATCCTCAAAGGGCAGCCCGGGGTCGAGCTGGACCTTACCATCAGCCGCGCGGGCGGACCACCCGCATCCGTCAAGGTTATCCGGGAAGAGATCAAGATCCCGAACATCCCGTATTTTGGCATGGTGGCCGACGGAATCGGCTACATCAAGCTCATCAATTTCACCCAGAATGCCGGGAATGAGGTGAAAAAAGCCTTCACTGAGCTGAAAAGCAACAATGACCTGCGCGGCCTCATCCTCGACCTGCGCGGCAACGGGGGCGGACTGCTCAACGAGGCCGTAAATATCACCAATATCTTCGTCGAGCAAAACCAGCTGATCGTCTCTACCAAAGGAAAGATATCCAGCAAAAACCAGGATCACCTGACGCGCTTCGCCCCGGTTGACAAGGATATTCCACTGGCCGTGCTGGTCGACCGCAACAGCGCCAGCGCCTCGGAGATCGTGGCCGGAGCCATCCAGGACCTGGACCGGGGCGTGGTCATCGGCCAGCGTACCTTCGGCAAAGGCCTGGTTCAGAATGTCATTCCGCTGAGCTATAACTCACAGGTGAAGATCACGGTGGCCAAATATTACATCCCCAGCGGCCGCTGCATCCAGGCGGTCGATTATTTCCACAAGGACGATAACGGCAATTCCGCAAAGATCCCCGATTCGCTCATCAATGAGTTCAAGACCAAGAACGGGCGCCTGGTTTACGATGGGGGCGGGATAGAGCCCGACATCAGCATGAAGTCGATGCGTCTGAGCAAGCTTTCCCAGGCGCTGGTGACAAAATACCTGTTGTTTGATTTCGCCAACCAGTATGCCCTGGAACATGAATCCATTCCCCCGGCCGATGAATTTGTGGTAACGGATGAAATCTTCGATGAACTGATCGCGTTCCTCAATGACAAGGACTACGATTACCAGACCGACAGCGAAGAGGCGCTGAGTAAGCTGAAGGCCAATGCCGAGAAGGAAAATTATTTCGATGCCATCCAGGTGGAATATGAAGCGCTGCGGTCAAAGATCCTGCACGACAAGCAGGCCGACCTGTTAACTTACAAGGATGAAGTAAAAATGCTGCTCAAAGACGAGATCGTAGCGCGGTACTATTTCCAGAAAGGCCGGATCGTCGCCAGCCTTGAGGACGATCCGGAGATCGCTAAGGCGGTCGGGGTACTCAAAGGCAGTGAAACGTACCTGGCGATCCTGGATGGCAAGTTAAAGCCGGAAAAAGAAGAAGACTAATCAGGAATTATGGAGATCAGGAATATAACCGTCAGCGTGGAGGAATATGCCTCCGCTGAGGAACTGAACGCACAGGACCGGGAATTGCTGGAGCGTGCGGTTACGGCAAGCGAGCGGTCTTATTCGCCTTATTCTTCTTTCAGGGTCGGTGCGGCGGTAAAGCTGTCCAACGGTGAAATTTTTACAGGAAACAACCAGGAAAACGCCGCCTACCCCTCGGGCATGTGTGCTGAACGCGTAGCGCTTTTTGCCGCCCAGTCGCAGTACCCGGAAGCCGCGGTCACGGCCATTGCCCTCTATGCCATGCCGGAGGATTTCCGGCTGCATGATCCCGTCACGCCCTGCGGCGGCTGCCGCCAGGTAATCGCAGAGTACGAGTACCGCCATCATACCAGAGTCCGCATTATCATGGGCAACGGGAACGGACGGGTCCAGATCGTGTCAGGAGCGGATTCCCTGCTCCCTCTGGTCTTCTACCTGGAAGAGTTAAAAAAGCACGGAAAACATTGAAGCTGCGCGCTATGCAACTGGTCTCCACAAAAATCTGCAAAACATCCGATATCGGGATCAACAATAACCTGTTTGGAGGTACCATGCTGTCGTGGCTCGATGAAGCCGGCGGCACCCTGGCCAGCTCGGTTGCCTGTACCCCACAGGTCATCACCCTCAAGATCGACGAAGTATTGTTCAAAAAGCCAGTGAAGGTTAATGAGCATATTCGGATCTATGGGGATGTCGATCACCTGGGCATGACCTCTATCCGGCTTTACCTCGAAGCCAGGAGGTTCAATTTCGACACGCACGATGAGGAAATCGTTTGTTCCACGAAAGCGATCTTCGTCAGGATTGATCCTGAAGGGCGGCCGGTTGAAATCGATCCCGATGCCCGCAGGCGTTTTCTTAACCTTAATATTACAAAATGAAAAAAACCTACATTTTACTTGCAGTTTCGATATTTCTCGGCCTGGCGATGAAATCCGACAAACCAGCCTACCAGATTTTTGACGCCAAAGGCAAGAAGGCGGATTACGGCGATTTGCTCCGGTCGGCGCTGGACGCTGATATTGTCTTTTTCGGTGAGTTGCACAATAATCCGATCAGTCACTGGCTTCAGTTTGAGCTAACCCGCGATCTCTATGCGGAAAAGAAAGAAAGCCTCGCTCTGGGCGCGGAGATGTTCGAATCCGACAACCAGCTCATCCTGGATGAATACCTGAGCGGAACGATCCGTGAGCGGAATTTCAAGGAAGAGGCACGGTTGTGGAAGAACTACGATACGGATTATGAACCGCTGGTGAAATTCGCCCTGGAGCACAAAATCCCGTTCATTGCCACGAACGTTCCCCGCCGCTACGCCGCCCTGGTGAACAAGGAGGGTTTTGAAGGCCTGGAAACCCTTGAAGCAGAAGCCCTTAAATACATCGCCCCGCTTCCGGTCACATACGACCCGGAGTTGAAGGGATACAAAGATATGATCGAGATGATGGGCGGCGCCTCCGGACACGGCACGGCCAACATCGCAAAGGCTCAGGCCCTCAAGGATGCCACCATGGCGCATTTTATCCTGGAACATTACGGGCCCGGAACATTGTTCCTGCATTTCAACGGGACTTACCATACCAATAATTACGAGGGCATTGTCTGGTATATAAGGCAGGCACGACCCGACCTGAACATAATGACCATAGCCACTGTTGAGCAGGACACGATCAAAGATCTGGCGGAGGAAAGCCTGAACCTGGCCGACTTCATCCTGTGCGTTCCCTCCGGCATGACCAAAACGCATTAAGCGGCATGATCTCCAAAAGCCAGGTCCGGTATGTTCAATCGCTGCGGATGTCTAAATTCCGCAAGGAACACGGAGCATTTATCGCTGAAGGTGAAAAGCTGGCGGAGGAGCTGCTGCAGAGCGGCTTCGGGATCCGCCAGCTGTTTGCGCTGCCGGACTGGATCCAGCGTAATCAAAACAGGCTGGATACCCTGAAGATCTCCGCACAGGAGGTTTCTGAAGCGGAACTTGGCCGCATCAGCGGGCTGGTCACACCGAACAAGGTCCTGGCTGTTGTGGCCATCCCCCAGGGATTGCCGCAGGCAGACCTCGGTGAACACCCCCTGGTTCTGGTCCTCGATCGGATACAGGATCCCGGGAACTTGGGCACGATGATCCGTACGGCCGACTGGTTCGGGATCGGGCAGGTGTTTTGCTCCGAAGGCACGGCGGATCTTTACAACCCCAAGGTGGTGCAGTCGACCATGGGATCGATCTGCCGGGTGAGGGTTAGTTACGGGATGATGGGGGAGGTGCTGGGCATGCTGAAAGCACAGCGCTACACCATTTATGGCGCCATGACCGGCGGGGAAAGCGTGTACGATATTCCGGCCAGCTTCCCTGCCGCCCTGCTCATCGGCAATGAATCCCAGGGGATATCCCACGAACTGCATTCATTGCTGGATCATCAGGTTGGCATTCCCCAGGTGTCGTCGGGCGCCGAATCGCTTAACGCCGCCGTGGCTGCGGGTATCCTGTGTTCGGAATTTGCCCGCCGGAAGGCCCGGTGAACAAAATATGACGTACTTTTGTTGACAGAAGACAGACTTCAGAACTCAGAATTCAAAATTCAAAATTCAAAATTCAAAATTCAACATTTGATGTTAAAGGTTCTCATCATCGCGATAGTTTTAATTGGTCTGGCATTCGCCGGTTTCGCCATCAAAATGCTTGTTTCAAAAAACGGCGAATTCAGGAAAAGCTGTTCCAGTGCCGACCCGAAAACGGGTGAGCGCTACGGATGTTCGTGCGGGCACGGGGACGGGGGCGCCAGCTGCGAGAACCGGCAGGGCGCCCACTGAATCAATGGATTAATCCAGTTTGAGCACAGCCAGGAAGGCTTTCTGGGGTATTTCCACATTCCCGACCTGGCGCATGCGTTTCTTACCCTTCTTTTGTTTTTCCAGGAGCTTGCGTTTCCGGGTGATGTCGCCCCCGTAACATTTGGCCGTCACATCTTTTCTCACGGCCTTGATGGTTTCCCTGGCGATGATCTTGGCGCCGACGGCGGCCTGGATGGCCACTTCGAACTGCTGCCTGGGGATTAGGTCCTTAAGCTTCTCGCACATTTTACGTCCCAGTTCATAGGAATGATCGGCGTGGATGAGCGATGAGAGGGCGTCGACCGGCTCCTTGTTGATCAGGATATCGAGCTTGACCAGTTTGGCGGGTCGGTAGTCGGCGTAATGATAATCGAAGGAGGCGTATCCTTTGGAAATGCTTTTTAACTTATCGTAAAAATCGAATACGATTTCTCCGAGCGGCATCTCGAAGGTGACCTCGACCCGGTTGCTGGTGAGGTAGACCTGACTCTTGAGCACGCCGCGCTTGTCGATGCACAATTTCATGATCGACCCGATGTATTCGACTTTGGAGATGATCTGGGCGATGATATACGGTTCCCGGATGTGGTCGATATATTTCACGTCGGGCATGCCCGAGGGATTGTGCACTTCGATGATTTCATCCTTTGAGGTATACACCTGGTAAGAGACGTTGGGCACCGTGGTGATGACATCCATGTCGAATTCCCGGTCGAGGCGTTCCTGGACGATCTCCATGTGGAGGAGTCCGAGGAAGCCGCCGCGGAACCCGAAGCCCAGGGCCGCCGAAGATTCCGGTTCGAAGGTCAGGGAGGCATCGTTGAGCTGCAACTTTTCCAGGGACGACCGGAGTTCTTCGTAATCGTCCGGATCCACGGGGTAGAGCCCGGCGAACACCATGGGTTTCACTTCCTGGAACCCGCTCACTGCGGCCACGGCCGGGCGGTCGACATGGGTGATCGTATCGCCCACGCGGACTTCCCGGGATGTTTTGATGCCGCTGATGATGTAACCGACGTCGCCGGCGTTCATTTCCTGCCGGGGTTCCATATTCAGGCGGAGCACACCGATCTCGTCGGCTTCGTATTCCTTGCCGGTGGCGATAAACTTCACATGATCGCCCTTGCGGAGGGTCCCGTGGAATATCCTGAAGTAGGCGATGATGCCCCGGAACGGGTTGAACACGGAGTCGAAGATGAGCGCCTGCAAGGGTTCGTCGTCTTCGCCGGCCGGGGGTGGTACCCGATGCACGATGGCTTCCAGGATCCGGTCTACCCCGAAGCCGGTTTTTCCGCTTGCTTCCATGATTTCTTCCGGCTTGCACCCGATCAGGTCGACGATTTGTTCCCTTACTTCCTCGGGCATGGCGCTCTCCGAATCCATCTTGTTCATGACCGGTATGATCTCCAGGTCGTGTTCGATGGCCATGTAGAGGTTTGAAATGGTCTGCGCCTGCACGCCCTGGGTGGCGTCAACAATGAGCAGTGCGCCTTCGCAGGAGGCGATCGACCGGGACACTTCGTAGGAAAAATCCACATGGCCCGGCGTATCGATCAGGTTCAGCCGGTAATCCGTTCCTTCATGACGGTAATTCATCTGGATGGCATGGCTCTTGATCGTAATGCCGCGCTCTCGCTCCAGGTCCATGTCATCCAGGACCTGGTCCTGCAAATCCTTGCCGGTCACGGTGCCGGTATATTCCAGGAGCCGGTCGGCCAGCGTGCTCTTGCCGTGGTCAATATGGGCGATGATACAGAAGTTGCGGATATTTTTCATTGTGTGCAAAAATAGTGATTTCACCTGAAAACTTTCATGCACCTTAATATGTTTATAGCATGATAGTTTGTAAATTTGCATTCCTTTTCGGAAAAGAAAGGAAATTATTGAGAATATTAATTTAATCATCTGATTATGAGTAAGGTAAGATTAGGAATCATGGGGTTCGGAGAGATTGGGCGGCACATCTACCGGTTGTGTATGGAAGACGATATGTTTGAAGTCGTCGCCATCAGCGATTACGGTAAGCCCGACATTCTCGCCTACCTTCTGGAAGCCGAAGTAAAAGGACGGGTGAAGGTCAGCCTGGAAGAGGGTAACTTCATCAATTCCCCGGCCGGCCGGGCGCGGATTGTGACCGGCGGCAAGCCCGGCGATATACCCTGGGATATTTTTGACGTGGATGTCGTCGTCGATGCGACCGGCATATTCAAACAGAAAAGTGATCTGGAGAAGCACCTGCATGCCGGCGCTCCGCACGTCGTGCTCTCGACGCTGCCCGAAGACGAGATCGACCGCATTGTGGTCATGGGCGTCAATGAGCACACCATCGACCTGAGCGACAGGATCGTATCCGCCGGTTCGGCCACGACCAACGCGACTGCGCTGATGCTGAAGTTCTTCAATGAAAAGTTCGGCGTGGATTATGCCATGCTGACCACCGTTCACTCCTACACATCCGACCAGCCCCTGCGCGATAAGGCCGGATCCGAGTACCGCCGTTCCCGCTCCGCCGCAGAGAACATCATCCCGAACATCACCCCGACGCCCCGCTGGATCCCGACCATCCTGCCGGAATTCAAAGGCCGCATTGAGGGTACCGCCCTCAATGTCCCCATCCCCAATGGATCGCTCCTGGATCTCACCATGGGATTCAAAACCTCCGATATCACGATCGACCAGGTGAATGAGGTGATGTACGAGGCTGCGGCCAAACTGCCCGACCTGGTGCAGGTTGCCGAAGACCCGATCGTTTCCAGCGACGTCATCAACACCCGCTACGCGGTGATTTTCGACAAGCTGGCCACCATGAAATCACAGGGAAGGATGGTCAAAACGCTGGTGTGGTACCATACCGCCCTGGCCCAGGCCTGCCGGATCCTCGACGTGATCAGAGTGTATCATCAATTACAGGAAAAGACCCAGAAAGGAGGTGCCCAATGAGAGTAGCCATTAACGGATTCGGCAGGATCGGACGTTCGGTGTTCCGTATCCTTGATTCCGACCCCACGATCGATGTCGTGGCCATCAACGACTTATATGAAAACGATGTGCTGGCGTACCTGCTGAAGTACGATACGGTGATGTCAAAATACTACAAGGATGCGCACCTGGAAGGCGACTACCTCGTTACCCATGAAGAGCGGGTCCTGATGATTTCGCAAAGCGATATGGCCCAGCTTCCGTGGAAAGAGCTCGACATCGACGTAGTGGTCGAAGCGACCGGCGTGTTCCGGAAAAAGTCACAGCTCGAAACCCACCTGCAGGCCGGCGCCAAACGGGTAATACTCACGGTTCCTTCCAAAGACGAGATCGATTTTACGGTCGTTCTCGGTGTGAATGAAGATGGACTGAAGCCGGAGCACCGCATCGTCTCCAACGCCAGCTGCACCACCAACTGCCTGGCTCCGGTGGCCAAGGTGCTCAACGACGCCTTCGGCATCAAGGAAGGCCTGATGACCACCACGCATGCCTACACCAACGACCAGCGCCTGGCCGACGTACCGCACAAGGACTGGCGGCGTGGCCGCGCGGCGGCGGAAAATATCATCCTCACCACCACCGGCGCTGCAAAAGCCGTCGGCAAAGTGATTCCCGAACTGAAGGGCAAACTCGACGGGATGGCATCCCGCGTTCCCGTCCCCGACGGCTCGGTCGTCGACCTGATTGTCGAAGTGAATAAGGATGTGACGGTGGAAGAGGTGAACAACGCCATGAAAGCCGCCGCCCAGACCGAGCGGATGAAGAATGTCCTGCTCTATTCCGACTTCAAGTGGGTGTCTTCCGACATCGTCGGGAATCCCTATTCATCCATCTTTGACCCGGAATATACCCGTGTCATCAATAACCGTATCGTCAAGGTGCTGAGCTGGTACGACAACGAGTGGGGATATTCCAACCGCGTGGTCGACCTCATCCGCCTGTTTCAGAAGATGGATGGGAAATAAGGAATATTCTTTGCAATGATATGAAGGACAGTCGCTTACGGCTGTCCTTTTTTGTTGCCGCAGATTCGCAGATTACGTAGCAGAGAAAATCCGGCACCGGTGCAAAAGAGCCGGCTTCTTCCTATTCGGTGATCAGGGTGACGGAACCCCGGAGCTCGCGCGGTCGGATGCCAAACAGGGTGATCTCATAGACCTGGCAAACGTAAAAATAAACGCCGTCGCTGCACATCTGGTTGGTTCCCGAATGCTTGCCGTCCCAATTGATATCGGGATCCGTTGTTTCGTAGACCACGTTGCCCCAGCGGTTAAAAATGGTCATCTCCACACGTTCCACAGAGGTGTAAGGAAACGGATGGAATTTATCATTATAACCATCCTGGTTGGGGGTGAAGACGTTGGGCAGGGCGTAAACCGAACAGGTGTCGTTGTTGATGCACACCATGTTGCTGTACTCGCTCTGGTTGCCCACCGAATCGATGGCAGTGACCATATAGCAGCCGGTAATGGTGCCGTAGTTAAAATGCGTGTAGGTGGTCTGCGTTGCAGGCGACGTTTCTCCCAGCAATACGAAATCGACGCCCTGGAGGGCGGCAAAGAAAACATTGTATTTCACGACATCGTCGGCGCAATAGGTATTGGGATTGGTCCACGTCAGATGGTTCACTGCCTGGTCGCAGTCGGTGGTAACGGTAAGTTCGGGCGGACAGGGCGGTTCGTTATCGACGGGCCTTCCGCAGGCGATCTGCGAGAAATTAACGATCGGTTCGATAAAACCGGGGGCGGTATAGCGTCCGACACTTTTAACGTAATAGCAGTATTGCCGCTGGTTGACCAGCCCGGTGTCGGCAAAGAACGGCTGAACCGCGACGCCGACCGAATCGAAGCCCGGGTTGCCCTCCTCGCGGCGGTAGATGACATAATACTCGTTCAGCCAGGGTACGTTGGGCTGGAAGCTGAGCCGGATTTCTTCGTCGGTTTCCGTCAGTTGCAAAAAGATGGATGCAGCGAGCTGGCTGTTGCCTACGTAGCCAAAAGTGAGGCTTTCCAGTCCCACCCGGTAACTGTACGGGAACCCGCTGCTGTTCAGGTTTACGCCGTCGTCGATGAAGGTGGTGTCGTCCAGGCCGGGAAAGGTGGCGATGGTTTGGAGGTCCGTTCCGGCCGCGCCTTCTGAACGCTGGAGCAGATACTGATACGGGCCCGGAATTTGAATGGTATCCAGTTCAGTAGGCTTGGACCAGGCAACAAAGACCCTGCCGGCGCTGAGATCCGCGCTGTCGTTGCTTACATTGGTGATTACCGGGATATCCCGTTTGAGGGTGGCGCACGCTTCTTCGGAGGCGTAACTTTCCGCCCCGTCGAGGAACCAGGCGGTCACCAGGTAACAATACTGGTTTCCATGCACCAGGCCGTTGCCATTGTCGTCGTCGACAAAGGCGGAATTGTTAATGTCGTCGTTCTGGTGAATCAGAGAATAGCCCGTATAGGGTGGCACGCCGGTCTCGCACACTCCGGGGATGAAGCCGGAAGCGCCGATGCGCCGGTAGATCCGGTAGCCTTTGGCCTTATCACAGCCGATCCTGTCCCAGTTCAGCCGGATCGTGCTGCCGACCGCCTCGGCCACCAGGTTTTCCGGCGCGGGGCTTACGACTGTGATAAAAACGTTCTGATAACTGACCAGGTTTACCGGGTAGCCGTCGTCGGTGGCTTTTAGAAAGACCTGGTAAGGCTGGTTTTGCACGTGTATGCAGCGGGTTTCCCAGGTGAAGGTGGTGGATACCGAACTCCCGCCGCTGGCCGGGTCCGGGTCGATAAAGGCGGGGGAATCGGCCACCTCGAAAGGCCCTCCGGTGGCTTCAAGGATGACATCATTGCCGTCGGGGTCAAAGGCGGTGGCGTCGAAAACCAGGATGTCTCCGGCCGTCACGCAGGTATCGGTAACGGAAAGGATAACGGGCGGATTGTTGTTGCAGGCGAGAATCTCGATCTGCATATCGCGGGTAACGCTGCCCACCTTCACTCCGTTGCGCCATTCTTCAATGATAAACGCGATATTATACTCTCCCTGCATGATCGGGGTGTCCCAGATCACATCGCCGGTAAATTCGTTGATGGTAAAGGAATTGGATGCGGTGGGCTGGGTAAAACCGGGAATATCGATGCCGCCGGTGGTCTTGCAGTTGACCAGGCGGTAGGAGAGGCTGTCGCCATCAATGTCATAGGCGCCGGCATTGTGGATGAAAATCTCGTTGACGCAGCCGACATCGACCGGAGGGTTGAGCAAAACCGGTGAATTATTGTACCCCAGGAAGGGGTTGATGATCAGTTCGGTCTGCACGAACATCGGCACATTGACCGAATTGGGGATGTTGACCACGCCATAATTGCGGTTCGGGTCTTCGAGGTAAAGGACATAGGTGCCCGGAGAACTGTAGGTATGCCGGTTTGTCGTGGCGCCTGCCTCCGGCTTGTATTCATATACATTTTTACTGATGTTGTCGGGGAGGCTGAGTTTTTGCGTTCGCACCAGGCTGGAAGAAGAGCCGTCGCCCCAGTAAACATCGAGGAACGGGCGGTCGGCCGGACTGGGGGTGTAGGTATAAGTAATTATTTTAACCTCATAGGTCAGCCCTGAAATATGCCGGTAGGTGATTTCGGCTGCACGCTGGTGGGTGGCCATCAGTAAGTTAGCCAATAAAAGCCATAAGGCGGAAATCAGGAGGGTCCTTTTCATGGGATAAAACAATTCAAAACCAAAGTTAGCTAATTTTCCGGGTTCATCCTTTTCTTAACTTTGTGGTAGCGTTAGCGGGCAAAAAATGTACCAGGCCGATCCAGAAATAGAAAAAAAAGAGATCATCAGGCGTTACCGGAATCTGTTGCGGGTATCCGTGGTGCGGGCGCCCGATGATAAAAAGCTGATCCGGAAAGCGTTTGATCTGGCGGCCGATGCGCACAAGGACATGCGCCGGAAATCGGGCGAGCCCTATATTTACCACCCGGTGGAGGTCGCCACGATCGTGGCCGGCGAAATCGGCATGGGGACCACCTCGATCGTCAGCGCCCTGTTGCATGATGTTGTGGAGGACAGCAATTACAGCCTGGACGATATCCGTTTTCACTTTGGCGACAAAGTAACCCAGATCATCGACGGCCTCACCAAGATCGAGGAGATGATCGACAATCCCAGTGAGTCGCCGCAGGCCGAAAATTTCCGGAAGATCCTGCTGACGCTTTCGCGCGATGTTCGGGTGATCATCATCAAGCTGGCCGACCGGCTGCACAATATGCGCACCCTGGAAGCTTTGCCCAGGCACAAACAACTTAAGATATCTTCAGAAACGATCTACCTGTATGCTCCGCTGGCACAGCGCCTCGGCCTTTTTGGGATCAAAAGCGAACTGGAAGACCTTTCCCTGAGGTGTACCGAACCCGAAGTGTACAACACCCTGCAACAAAAGCTGGAGATTTCGAAGGCCGACAGGCTGCGGTTCACCAACAAGTTCATCTACCCGATCAAAAAA
This sequence comes from uncultured Bacteroidales bacterium, assembly GCA_964489545.1. Classification (GTDB taxonomy): domain Bacteria; phylum Bacteroidota; class Bacteroidia; order Bacteroidales; family JAGOPY01; genus JAGOPY01. The sequence continues at coordinate 183,601 of CAZAZE010000007.1, read as the reverse complement.
GACCTCCGGGCCAAAGGGATTAAGTTCCAGATCTTCACCCGGGAAAAAAGCATCTTTTCCATCTGGAAAAAGATGAAGAAGAAGGAGATCCCTTTTGAAGAAGTCTATGATCTCTTCGCCGTTCGCATCGTCATCGATGTGCCGCTCGATCTGGAAAAGTCGGAATGCTGGCGTGTTTATTCCATCATCACCGACCATTACCGGCCCAACCACAACCGCCTTCGCGACTGGATATCCATCCCGAAGGCCAATGGTTATGAAGCGCTGCATACCACGGTAATGAGCCAGGCCGGCCGGTGGGTGGAAGTTCAGATACGGACCCGGAGAATGGATGAGATCGCGGAACGGGGGTATGCCGCCCACTGGAAATATAAAGATTCCATCGATTCAGAAACCGGGCCGCAGGAATGGCTGAATAAGGTGAAAGACATGCTGCGGGTGGAAGAGGATGAAGACGCGCTGGACTTTGTCAACGACTTTAAACTGAACCTTGTTGCTGACGAAATATATGTTTACACGCCCAAAGGCGAGATGAAATCCCTCGCCGCCGGAGCGACGGTCATCGATTTTGCTTATGCCATTCATACGGAAATAGGCCACCATTGTATCGGCGCCAAGGTTAACCAGGTGCTCCAATCCCGCAACCAACCCTTGCGGCATGGCGACCAGGTGGAGGTACTGACCTCGCAGAGCACGACACCGGCGGAAGATTGGCTGAGTTATGCCGTGACCGCCAAAGCCCGGTCCAACATCAAGCAATTCATTAAAGAGAAGAGGAGAAAGCAGGAAAACTCAGGAAAAGAAAAGCTCAGCGAACTGTTCATCCAGTTCGGGTTGAAAAATGACCGGGAAATCCTGCAGAAATTCCAGGACTTTCTGCGGATCAGTACCCCGGAGCAATTGTTCCGGATGGTTGCTGAAGGAAATGTTGGATCCGGGGATGTGAAAGGCTTTACCCAGGAAGGAGAGCGGAGAAACCTGTTCAGTTACCTCAGCCGGCCCTTTACAAAAAACCGTCCACCCAGCCATCATTCCCTTTCAGAGGCCATCGTTGAGAAGTTGCGGGAAAAACCGGAATCGCTGGTCCTGAGCGATGACATGGAGCAGATCAAATATTCGGTGGCCCGCTGCTGCAGCCCTATACCCGGCGATGACGTGGTCGGGTTCCTGGGTAATCACGACAGCATTGAGATCCACCGGACCAATTGCCCGCTGGCCATCGATATGATGTCAAAATTCGGCAAGCGGATCATCAAAGCCAAATGGAAGAATAAAGAATCGGTAGGGTTCCTGACCGGCATCCGGATCCAGGGTATGGATAAAAAAGGATTCATCCGTAAAGTAACGGAAGTGATCACCGAAAAGCATAACATCAATATCCGGTCTTTTCACCTGGATACCTCAGAAGGTATGACCGAAGGATCGGTGATGCTTTATGTGCATGACCTGGAAACCCTGCACAAATTAATTGATAACCTGATGAAAATCAAAGAAATCATCAAAGTGACGCGTATTGATCGCTTTGAGGATTGAACCGCCCGCCGTTTCGTGTGATGTGTTCACCCTTTTCCTGAAAATTATTTTTATTTATACCAAATTATAATAGATAATTTTCTTAATTTTATCCGGTTTTCTAATTGCTTGTAAATGAAAGAACGGGAACACAGCGACTCTTTTGAAGCTGTCAAGAAGATTTTTACTGAATACCTGGAACAGCGCGGACATCGGAAGACGCCGGAACGGTTCACCATCCTGAAAGAGATCTATAACACCGACGGGCATTTCGACATTGAGACCCTTTATATCCGGATGAAGAACAATAAATACAGGGTTAGCCGCGCCACGCTCTACAACACCATAGAACTGCTCCTTGACTGCAGCCTGGTCACCAAGCACCAGTTTGGCAACAACTGCGCTCAGTTTGAACGTTCCTACAAGTTCAAGAAGCATGATCATTTTATCTGTGTAGATACCGGGGCGGTGATGGAATTTACAGACTCCAGGATCGAAGAAATCCGTAAATTCGTGGAGGAAACCTTAAAAGTCAAGGTGTCGCACCACTCGCTCACTTTTTACGGGCACTGTCTTGACGACGAGCAGGTTAAAGCACTGAAAATCTAGATCATTACCAGACCGCTGATCCGATGAAGATAGATGTATTACTTGGCCTTCAATGGGGAGATGAAGGCAAGGGAAAGATTGTGGACGTACTGACCCCTCGTTATGATGTCATTGCCCGTTTCCAGGGTGGCCCCAACGCCGGACATACCATAGAATTCCAGGGGAAAAAATTTGTCCTTCACACCATTCCGTCCGGAATATTTTACCCGGATAAAACCAATCTTGTCGGCAACGGGGTGATCCTTGACCCCTTCATTTTCATGAAGGAGATCGACAACCTGTCCGGGCATGGCATCGACGCCACAGCCAACCTGATGATTTCCCGGCGGGCGCACCTCATCACACCGACGCATCGCTTGCTGGATGCGGCCCAGGAATCGGCCAGGGGTACGACCAGGATTGGTTCCACACTCAAAGGGATCGGGCCGGCTTACACCGACAAGGTTGCCCGGGGCGGTTTGCGGGTAGGTGACCTTCAGCATCATTCGTTCGAGGCCAGGTACGCCGCTCTTCGCGACAACCACCTGAGCATGATCGGTTTTCTTGGATTCCATAAAGATTCATTCCTGATCGACGGGCTGCCCTTCTCAGAATACGAGGCCCACTGGATGGCCAGCGCCGCCCGGATGAAAGGGATGCATCTGGTCGATTCGGAGTATTTTCTACACAGCAGCCTGGCTTCAGGAAAACGTGTGCTGGCCGAAGGCGCCCAGGGCACCATGCTCGACATTGATTTCGGGTCGTATCCTTACGTGACCTCATCCAACACCTCCATCGGGGGCGTGTGCACCGGCCTGGGCGTCAATCCGGGCAATATCGGCGCAGTGATCGGCGTCTTCAAGGCCTATTGCACCCGGGTGGGCAGCGGGCCCTTCCCAACGGAACAATTCGGGGAAGAAGGGGTCCGCATGCGGGAAACGGGCCGTGAATTCGGTTCCACGACAGGCCGGCCGAGACGGTGCGGCTGGATTGACCTGGTGGCCCTCAGATATGCCATCATGATCAACGGCGTGACCTCGCTTTTTATGATGAAAACCGATGTGCTGAATGATTTCGCCACCATCCGTGCCGCTACGGCGTATCGCACCCGCCAGGGTTACGGCCAGCATATCCCGTTCGACTTCCTGCAGGAAGATCCTGAGGCGGTCTATGAAGACCTTCCGGGCTGGCGGAGCCCTCTTGGCCCCATGGAAAAAATGGGAGATATGCCCTCGGCCCTTGCCGAATACGTGAAATATATCGAAAAAAGTACGGGAATCCCGTTGATGGGGTTGTCTTACGGGCCTGACCGGGATCAGACCCTGCTCTTCTAAAGCTTGCGTTTCACTTCAACCTCTTCGAAGCCTTCGATGATATCGCCTACCTTGATGTCGTTGAAATTGTCGATGTTCAGACCGCACTCGAAACCTGCAGATACTTCCTTGACGTCATCCTTGAATCTCTTGAGCGAACCCAGGCGGCCCGTATGGACCACGATGCCGTCGCGGATGATCCGGATGCGTGTGTTGCGGTTGACTTTCCCGTCGAGCACATAACAGCCGGCCACGGTGCCCACTTTGGAGATCTTGAAGGTTTCCCGGATCTCGATGTTGCAGGTGATCTTTTCCTCGATATCGGGGGAAAGCATGCCCTCGATGGCCGCTTTGATCTCCTCAATAGCCTGGTAGATAATGGAGTACGTTCTGATTTCGATCTGTTCTTTTTCGGCGAGTTTTCGGGCGCTGAGCGACGGGCGCACCTGGAATCCGACGATGATGGCATTGGATGCCGAAGCGAGCAGGACGTCCGACTCGGTAACCTGGCCGACCGATTTATGGATGACATTGACCTGAACTTCCTTGGTCGACTGCTTGAGCAGGGAGTCGGAGAGGGCTTCGACACTGCCGTCGACATCGGCCTTGACAATCAGGTTCAGTTCCTTGAAATCGCCGATGGCGATGCGGCGGCCGATCTCGTCGAGGGTAATGTGTTTCTGTGATCGGATGCCCTGTTCGCGCTGCAATTGAAGCCGCTTATTGGCGATGGCTTTGGCTTCGCGTTCGTCTTTCATGACGTTGAACTTATCGCCGGCCTGGGGCGCTCCGTCGAGACCCAGAAGCAGAACCGGCGTAGATGGGCCGGCAGTGTCAACCCGCTGGTTGCGTTCATTGTACATGGCCTTGACCTTGCCGTAATGCGCACCGGCCAGGACCATGTCGCCGATCTTGAGCGTCCCGCTCTGTACCAGCACTTTGGCCACATAGCCACGACCCTTGTCGAGCGATGATTCCAGCACGGTTCCGGTCGCCAGTTTATTATGATTGGCTTTCAGTTCAAGCAGTTCAGCTTCCAGCAATACCTTGTCCAGGAGCTGGTAGACGTTTAAGCCCTGTTTGGCTGAGATTTCCTGCGACTGGTATTTCCCGCCCCAGTCTTCCACCAGGATATTCATCTTGGCGAGTTGCTCCTTGATCTTTTCCGGATTGGCCGAGGGTTTGTCAATTTTATTGATGGCGAAGACGATCGGCACATTGGCAGCCTGGGCATGGTTGATGGCCTCGACGGTCTGGGGCATCACATCGTCGTCGGCTGCGATCACGATAATGGCCACATCGGTTACCAGGGCGCCGCGGGCACGCATGGCCGTGAAGGCTTCGTGGCCCGGGGTGTCGAGGAAGGTGATCTTCTTTCCATTTTCCAGCAGCATTTCGTAAGCGCCGATATGCTGGGTGATGCCGCCGGCTTCTCCGGCAACGACGTTGGCGCTGCGGATGAAGTCGAGCAGTTTGGTCTTTCCATGGTCAACATGACCCATGACCGTGACAATGGGCGGACGCTCTGCGAGTTCGGCGTCTTCCTCCTTTTCTTCTTCCTGGGCCTGTTCGATGGCCTCTTGTACCTCCACGCTGACAAATTCCACCTTGTAGCCGAATTCTTCGGCAACCAGGGCGAGGCTTTCGGCATTCAGGCGCTGGTTAATGGAAACGAACATGCCCAGCTGCATGAACATGGAAATGATGTCGATGACCGGCACATTCATCATGTTGGCCATTTCATTGACGGTAACGAACTCCGTCACTTTAAGCACCTTCTTATCCTCTTCTGCCTTTTGCCGCTCTATTTCAATTTCTTCACGAATGTTTTCGCGTTTTTGCCTGCGGTATTTGGAGGCTTTTGACTTGCCGGTGGGTGCCAGTCGCGCAAGGGTTTCCTTGATCTGTTTCTGGATTTCCTCTTCTGAGGGCTCTGTCTTGAAACGCTCTTTCTTTTTGGATTTGCCCCGGCCCCTGTCTTTGGACTCTGTGGATGACGACTCATCGGGGATCGGATGGTCCTGCCGGATCCGTTTGCGTTTCTTTTTCTTCAGCTGGAGCTTATCATCGGTGGATGAAGCCACCGGCTTCTTTTCCGCTTTCTTCTCCGGGAGATCGACCTTGCCCAGGATTTTCGGGCCATCCAGCTTTTCGACCTTTGTCGGTATAAAATTGGCGTCGCGCTTGGGTGCCTGCACCTCAGGTTCCGCGGGCGTTTCGGTTTTTTCTTCTGCAACCGGCGGCGTTTCTGCGACCGTTTCCTTTTCTGCCGGGATCTCCGCTTTTTGTTCTTCCTTTTCTTTCTTAGTGGCTTTTCCTGTGGTTTTTTGATCCGGCTCCGCAGCTTTTTCTTCTTTCTTTTTCCTGGAAGGCCTGGTTTTCTGGTTCAAAGCCGACAGATCGATCTTGCCGAGCACCTTCAGGGAGGATTCGCCCTTTTCTTCTTCTTCCGCAGGAACCGGCTCCGTTTTCACGGATTCTTCCGGGGCAGGCTTTTCCTCTTTGGGTCTGGCCGGCTTTTCGGCGTCAGGCGCCGGGGAAGCCGCGACAGGTTCCTTCTCTTTGGCGGGTTCCGGCTTTTTCTCTGCAGGCTTGGGTTCTTCGGGGGCTTTTTTGGCAGCCGGACGGGTTTCCTTGGTGGCGACCGGTTCCGTCACCGAAGAACTCTTGATGATGAGCTCTTCCGGCTCCTGATCCAGGTCAGCCTGGCGCGTTTTGGTTTCCTTTTCGTCCAGAACGATGGATTCGTGCCGGATGTAGGAGAGGCCTTTTTTCATCGCCTCGTCCTTGGCGGCTTTATCCGATTGATATTCCTTGACCAGAAGGGCAAAAACTTCCGGGGTGATCTTGGTGTTCGGATTTTCCTCGATCACAATACCTTTCTTATGCAGGAATTCCACAATGGTCGAAATCCCTACATTAAGTTCGGTAGCGGCTTTTTTCAGCCGGGTCGGTTTTGCCTCTTCTGACATTTAAATTGCTTTCGTGATGACTGTGTTTTCTGAAAAAACGGTGCAAAGATATGATTTTTATTCGAATTCGGCCTTGAGGATCCGAATAACCTCCCGGATGGTCTCTTCTTCCAGGTCGGTTCTTCGCACCAGGTCTTTCACATCCAGTTCAAGGACGCTTTTGGCCGTGTCGCAGCCGATGTTCTTGAGCTCGTCGATGATCCACTGATCGATCTCGTCGGAGAATTCCTGGATGTCCACATCTTCCGAATCGATATCTTCGCGGTATACGTCGATCTCATAGCCGGTCAGTTTGCCGGCCAGTTTGATGTTATAGCCGCCTTTGCCGATGGCCAGGGAGACCTGGTCGGGCTTCATGTAAACCTCCGCCTTCTTGTTGGCGTCGTCGAGCTGGATCGAGCTGATCTTGGCCGGGCTGAGCGCGCGCTGGATGAAGAGCGTGGGATTGTTCGTGAAATTGATGACGTCGATGTTCTCATTCTTCAGTTCCCTGACGATACCGTGGATGCGCGAGCCTTTCATCCCCACGCAGGCGCCGACCGGGTCGATGCGGTCGTCGTAGGATTCCACGGCCACTTTGGCGCGTTCCCCGGGGACCCTGACGATCTTTTTGATGGTGATCAGGCCATCGTAGATCTCCGGAACTTCCGATTCAAAGAGCCGTTCAAGAAACACGGGAGAAGTGCGTGACAGGACGATGGACGGCGTGTTGTTCTTCATTTCCACCCGGGCGACCACCGCACGGATCGTATCGCCCTTGCGGTAGAAATCCGACGGGATCTGCTCCTGCTTGGGCAGGCTCAATTCGAATCCTTCATCGTCCAGGACCAGAATCTCCTTCTTCCACACCTGGTAAACTTCCCCGGTGATGATCTCGCCGACCTTCTCCTTGTATTTCCGGTAGATGCTGTCTTTTTCATATTCCATGATCTTCGACACGAGGTTCTGCCGGATGGTCAGGATCTCGCGGCGCCCGAAATCCACCAGCTTAAGCTCTTCGGAAACTTCCTCTCCAACCTCGAAATCGGGCTCGATCTTCACCGCTTCCGACAACGCGATCTGGGTGTTCTCGTCTTCGACTTCCCCGTCCTCTACGATCTCCCGGTTGCGCCAGATTTCAAGGTCTCCGCGGTCAATATTGACGATGATCTCAAAGTTCCGGTCGCTGCCATATTTGCGTTCCAGCATATGCCGGAAGACATCCTCCAGGATGCGCATCATGGTTTCCCGGTCGATGTTTTTAAATTCTTTGAATTCCGAAAAGGTTTCAACTAGATTGATGTGGTCCATGGCTGGATTTTTTATGCTTTGTTAACGATTTTATTTGAATGAGATGATGACCTTGGCCTCCCGGATCCGGTCAAATGAAATGTACCGGCTTTCCACCGGTTCTTTTTTCTTTTTCCCGGTTATTTCAAGGGTGATGCCCTCCTCCCCGGCCTCGGTGAGTTTTCCCTTCACTTCCTCTTCCTCTTCCGTCAGTTTCACCAGGAGCGACCGGCCAATGTTTTTGGGGTACTGCCTGGGCAGGCGGATCGGCTGGTCGGCGCCGGCGCTCGAAACATTCAGTTCGAAATCTTCCTTTTCGCGGTCAAACCGGGATTCCAGGAAACGACTGAGCGAAACGCAATCCTCGATAGTCACTCCCTGATCGCCGTCAATAAAGATAAACACACGGTTAACGGGCTTGACCAGTAACTCTACCAGGAACTTACCGGTCCCTGAAAGATGCTCGTCCACCAACTCCGATATCTTCTGTGTTTCCATATTTAAAAGTTAAACCTCAACACTTAAACCTAATAAAGAAGGGGACCGCAGTCCCCTCCCACAATGATTAAATATTTCATTAATCCCGTTGTCCGACCAGGAATCGAACCTGGAGTCTTCTGAACCAAAATCAGACGTGTTGCCAGTTACACCATCGGACAAACTGTCCCCTAAAACGGGCGTGCAAAGATAGGTAAAAAAATAAAATCGCACACATTCATCCGGAAATTACTTTCAAAGTTTCTGTCTTGTGAACAGAAGCGGCATCATAAGTTCTGATCTCAGGGCGAAATAATCACATTTTCTGCTACCTTCGCATCGCTAAAAAAGCCATTCATGACGACGATCAAAGATTACAACCGCTTGAATACCATAATGGGATGGATTGCATTCCTGGTCGCTTTTACCGTTTATATGCTTACCCTGGAGCCTACGGCCAGCTGGTGGGATTGCGGTGAATATATCTCCACGGCCTATAAGCTTCAGGTCGGCCATCCCCCCGGAGCGCCCACCTTCCAGTTGATCGGACGGTTCTTTTCCCTTCTGGCCTTCGGCGACACATCGAATGTTGCGTTGATGATCAATATGATGTCGGCCCTTTCCAGCGCCCTGACCATCCTGTTCCTGTTCTGGACCATCACCCTGCTGGGCCGAAAATTCATCCGCCCCGAAAATAACCACTTTACTACCAATCAGTTAATCACCATCCTCGGGGGCGCCTTCGTCGGCGCCATGGCCTTCACGTTTTCCGATTCCTTCTGGTTTTCGGCATCGGAAGGAGAGGTATACGCGATGTCTTCCCTGTTCACCGCCATCACTTTCTGGGCAATCCTGAAATGGGAGGTCGTGGCCGATGAGAGCCATTCACTGCGCTGGCTCATCCTGATCGCCTTCATGATCGGACTGACCATCGGGATCCACCTGCTCAACCTGCTGGCGATCCCGGCCGTCACATTTGTCTACTATTTCCGGAAATACAAGCCCACCCGCAAAGGAATGTTCCTGGCCGGCGCCATTTCCATCCTGATCCTGGCCGTTCTGATGTACCTCTTCATTCCGGGGATCGTCAGGCTGGCCGGAGGTTTTGAGCTGTTCTTCGTCAATACGGTGGGCCTCCCGTTCAATTCGGGAACCATTATCTACTTCGCAGTACTCATCGGCCTCATTATCTGGGGACACTGGTACACATACCGGCGGAATAAAAGCGTACTCAATTCGGTCATCCTCGCTTTCGTTTATCTTCTTATCGGTTATTCGTCGTTTTTCATGCTCATTATCCGGTCCAATGCGAACACCCCGATCGATGAAAACAACCCGGAGGATGCCATCTCTTTGCTTTCTTACCTGAACCGGGAACAGTACGGGACTTATCCGCTTTATTACGGGCAATACTACAATGCTCCCGTGGTCGATTATGAGGACGGAACCCCCGTTTATATCAAGGACCGGGCTAAAGGAAAATATGTTGTGACCGACGACCGCAAAGGCTCCGTGGCGGTGTATGATCCCCGGTTCAAAACCATCTTCCCCAGGATGTGGAGCAATCAGAAAAGCGGACACATCCGTTATTATAAAGAATATGGCAACATTAAAGGGACCCCCATTTCCGTCCGGAAACAGGATGGTACCTCAGAGACCATATACAGGCCCACTTTCGGAGAGAACCTCCGCTTTTTCTTTACGTACCAGGTCGGGCATATGTATTTCCGCTATTTCATGTGGAATTTCGCCGGCCGCCAGAACGACATCGAAAGCCAGGGTGAACCGGAGAATGGTAACTGGATCAGCGGGATCAATTTCATCGACAGCGGCCGCCTGGGCAGCCAGGCCGATCTGCCGATCAGCCGGGAAAATGCGGCGCACAATAAGTTTTACCTGCTGCCACTGATACTGGGTATCGTCGGGCTATTCTATCATCTGAAGAAAGACCGCAACGACACCTGGGTGGTGTTCCTGTTGTTTTTGATGACGGGCCTGGCGATCGTGGTCTTTCTCAACCAGTACCCACTGCAGCCCAGGGAGCGGGATTATGCCTATGCCGGATCTTTTTACGCCTTCGCCATATGGATCGGTTTTGGGGCCATGGGATTGTCTGAATTCCTGCAGAGGAAGCTGAAGAGTCAACAGACCCTGGCCGCCGGCGCCTCCGTGGCCGCCTGCCTGGTCCTCGTACCCGGCATCATGGCGCAACAGGGCTGGGACGACCATGACCGGTCGGGGAAATACGCCGCCCGGGACTTCGCCTATAATTACCTGCGGGGCTGCGACCGGAACTCCATCCTGATCACTTTTGGCGACAACGATACGTTCCCGCTGTGGTATGCCCAGGAAGTCGAAGGATTCCGCACTGATGTGCGGGTAGTGAACCATATGCTGGCTTCGGGCCATTGGTACGTCCAGCAAATGTTTTACAAAATGTACGATTCCGACCCGCTGTCATTTACCCTCTCTTATAACCAGTATGAAAACGGAGTGAATAATTATATCCCCGTTTATACCCATCCGAGCCTGGAAAATAAGTACACGGAACTGTCCGACCTGATCTCCTTTATCGCCGCAGACGATGAGCGGTCAAAACTCCCGATCTCCGGAGGGAAGAAGATCAATTTCCTGCCTTCATCGAAAATCCGGCTTACGGTCGATGCGCGCAAATGTGTGGAGAACGGAATTGTGCCCAGGGAAATGGCCGACCGGATCGTTCCCTATATTGAATGGGAGATCACACAAAGCGGGCTCTTCAAGAATGACCTTATGGTGCTGGACTTCCTGGCGACCAGCAACTGGGAACGCTCCATTTACACCGCCAACCCATCCAGCCTGTCAGAGATCCTTCCGCTGGATGAATATTTCCACCAGGAGGGAATGGTATACAAGTTCATGCCGGTCAAGGCGGAGAACTTCTACCAGACCATCGGAGGGGTAAATGCAGAAAAGACGTATGAGGTGTTCACCCAGTGCAGCTGGGGCAACCTGAACGACCCGGACGTTACCGTCGACCGGGAAAGCATGCGCAACTCCAGGCTGCCGCGGCAGAACTACCTCAGGGCGGCCGAAACCTTTGCGCTGCGCGGCGAACAGGAGAAAGCGCTTCATCTGCTCGACACCTGCCTGCACTTTTTCCCGGACAGCAAAATACCCTATGACATGCTGATGATCCCGTTTGCTGAATTGTACTACGGGCTGGAACAACCGGATAAGGGCAATGCCATCATCAGCAGGCTGCATGAGGTCTATGCGGATGATCTCAGGTATTTCAGTTCGGTGGATCCGGCTTTTGCCGGGCGATATTACCGCGATAGCCGGGAACGGACCCTGCGGCTTCTCCAGAACATGCTGATGATCGCACGGCAGCGCGACCAGCAGGAACTTGCCGCGAGCATCGATGAAACCGTGAAGTTCTATTCCGGAAGATAAATCAGCGGCCTGCCGTTTTCTTCCGCGAAAAGAACCAAAGCCCGGCCGCGCCGGCCAGGACAAACGGGACGCTCAGCCACTGGCCCATGTTGAGGGTCATGGTGTGCTCAAAACCCACCTGAGGTTCTTTCAGGAATTCAATGAAGAAGCGGACCCCGAACACCAGGATGAAAAACAGGCTGATCAGCACGCCTTCCCTGGGCTTTCCGTTCCTGCGGTAATAAACGAACATCAGGAAGACAAAGATGACCAGGTAGGCCAGTCCTTCATAGATCTGTGTAGGATGCCTGGGCTGCAGCCTTTGTTCCGGATCGGCGGCGTTTTCGTAAATAAAGCCCCAGGGAAGTGATGTGGGTTTTCCGAATATCTCCGAATTCATCAGGTTGCCCATCCGGATGAAAAACCCGGCCAGCGCGGTCACCACAGCGATCCGGTCGATGGTCCACCAGAAAGAGCGTTTGTTTTTCCGGGAGAAAATCCAGATGCCGAGCAGAATCCCGATCGCGGCGCCATGGCTCGCCAGTCCGCCTTCCCATACCTTCAGAATATCAATGGGATTCCTGAGGTAATAGTCCGGTTCGTAGAACAGGCAATGTCCCAGCCTGGCGCCGATCACCGTAGCCACAACCATGGTGGTTGTGAGCTGATCGAGCAGTTTGAGCGGGATTCCTTCCTTTTTAAAGAACTGCTGGATGATAAAGTATCCGCAAACAAAGCCCATTGCGAACAGTACGCCGTACCAGCGGACCGCGAAACTGCCGATGCGGAATATCTCGGGGTCGGCATTCCAGGTAATTGTAGCCAGGGTCATGATAAAACAGATTTGAACGCCAAAAGTAGGAAATATGCTGGATTATCGATCCTGATCATGCGAATCAGGATTCCCGTGCCTTTAGTTTCAGCAGGAGCCGGTCGATGGCTTCTTTGTATTTTTCCTGGTGGACAATTCTTTCCGGAGATTCTGTTCCAGCCAGGTCCGTAATCTCCGTGATGCGGAATTGATCCTGGCAGACCACGCGAAAGCGTCCGTTCCGTGCCGCATGTCCTGCGAGGTATTCCTGTTCGGTCTGGCCTGGGGTTGGGACCAGTACCGCGGTTCTGCCCAGCATGGCCAGATCCATCAGCGTGGAGTAACCCGGTCGGCAAACAATTTTCCCAGCCGAAAGGATGAGATCCCTGAGCGCTTCATCGGGCAGGTGGGGCAGGATCCTGGTCCGCGCGCCCATTTCCCGCTGCCGGACTCCGGCGGGCAGGCCCTGCAGGATGACCGCCGTTCCGGGGAAGCCTTTGCCGAGCTCAGAAATGATGATCTCTTCAAAAACTGTACGCTGCGGCTCCGGCCCGGAAAGCAGGAACAGCCAGTCCGGGCCGGCCCCGTTGTTCCGGGCCGGCTCATGCGGTTTTTCAAAGCGCGAAAGCGGGCCGACGAACAAACTGTTGCCAGGCGGTGGATAGCGGTGGGCCAGGTCGCCGCTGAGGTTGTTGTCGCCGGGTTCATCGGGGATCCAGCATTCGTCGTACCGGGAAATGAACCAGCCATGGATCCGGTGCAGCAGCGGCTCTGCCAATCCTCCCCAGTGCGGGGCCTTGATCATGACCTGGTGGGTGATGTACACCGATGGAACCTGCGCCGACCAGAGCCCGAAGCGGTTGTCGGAGATTACCGCGTCAATATCATGTTCCCTGATGATGCGTCGCAGGCGTCGATGCTCCTGCCAGATCCCCGCAATGAGCCGGGGCGCCTGGAGCAGCATCCGGAGCAGCATCCTTTTCTTCCTTGAATAACGGATCTGAGGCCCGGGAAAGGGGATGAAAGCCAGTTCCGGAAATTCACCCCGGAGAAAGGCCAGCGGGTTGCCGCCGGCGGCAATGAGCACTTCGGCCCCCTGATCACGCAAATGCCTGATGACAGGGACACAGCGCGTGGCGTGGCCAATCCCCCAGTCGAGCGGGCATACCAGTACTTTGGATTTTTTTTTCGACAACCGGGTATATTTCTCCCAACAAAGGTATTAATAAAGAAAAAACGGATTCTATGGAAACAAATGATGAACTGATCTACCGCATTGCCGTGACGCTGATCCCGGGAATTGGCGATGTGCAGGGGAAAAAACTGGTGGCTTATTGCGGAGGGCCGGAGGCGGTATTCCGTGAAAAGAAGAAAAACCTCCTCCGCATTCCCGGCGTTGGGCATGCCCTGGCCGATGCCATACGTTCCAGGGAGGTTTTCCGCCGGGCGGAGGAAGAACTGGAATTTACGCGAAAGTTCAGGATTTCCGCGGTATTCTTCCTGGATCCGGACTATCCGGAACGCCTGAAGCATTGCGACGACGGACCGATGATGCTGTATTTCAAGGGAACAGGGCTGGACTCCGGGAAGCGGGTCCTGAGCATCGTAGGGACGCGTAGTCCCACTGATTACGGCAGAGCGGTTTGCGAGCAGTTGGTAAGTGATCTGTCAGGCCTGGGCGTCATGATCGTGAGCGGACTGGCTTATGGCATCGATACGATTGCCCACCGGGCCGCCGTGAACGCTGGGTTGCCGACCATCGGGGTGCTGGCCCACGGCCTTGATCAGGTTTATCCCTATACCAACCGCCAACTGGCGGAGAAAATGACCGGCAACGGGGGGCTGGCCACGGAGTTCATGAGCCGAACCCGGCTGAACAGGGATTATTTTCCCCGCCGCAACCGGATCATCGCCGGGCTGGCCGATGCCACGCTCGTCATTGAATCGGCTGAAAAGGGGGGCGCGCTCATCACGGCGGATATTGCCAATTCTTACAACCGTGATGTGTTTGCGATCCCGGGCCGGACGACGGACCCAAAATCCGCCGGCTGCAACCGGCTGATCAGCGCCAATAAGGCGGCCCTGGTTCAATCGGCCGCTGAAATATGCCAGATGATGGACTGGGACAACAGCCCGGCCCGGGTGCAGGCCCAGCAAAAACTCTTTGCCGAAATGGGGGAGGAGGAAAAGAAAATATATGACCTGTTGCTCCGCAACGGAGAAGCCGGCATCGATGAAATATACCTGGGATCAGGGATGACGGCCAGCCGCGTGGCGGCCATTTTGCTCAAACTCGAGTTCGATGGTTTGATCCGCAGCCTCCCGGGAAAAGTCTACCGGGTAAACCGGTGATCCGCTCACTGTTTCGCCTCGCTCCGGGCCTCCTGGTGCAAACGAATCGCTGCGATGCATAAGGAGATGGCGATGATGGCCGATCCGGTGAAGAACGCCCAGAGCAGCCGGTAATCCTCCGTGAGCAGGCAAAAATCATACAGGCCGTGGAAAAATACCGCTGCGGCCAGGCCGGTCATGGAATCAATGAAACGCATCCTGCGCAGCTTGCCGAGCCCGACGAAAAATCCCATCATCACCCCGAAAACCACCGCGGCGGGCCCGGCCGAGAAGGCGTTGGCCAGGTTGACCGTCAGGTTCGGAAAATCTACAAGGAAAATGATGTTGTTCATGGTGGCAAACCCCAAAGAAACGATCACCCCGTAAATAATCCCGTCGACCGGACTGGTAAATTCCTTCTTTGGATAGATCAGGATCTTCAGAATGAAAAACTTGCCCAGTTCTGAGAAAAAAGCCATGATCACCAGGGCGTAAAAAATGATCCTCCGGATGCTGTTCAGCCGGTCCAGTTCGAAATAGAACGCGAATAGCTGTATGGCGATGACCAGCACAATGCTGACCATCCCCCAGAAAAACGCCCGTAACGGTAGTTTTAAAGAACTTCCCGGGAAGCGGTATCTTAAATAAAGGAAGACCAGACCTGCAATAACAGGGGGCAGAAAGAAAGAAAACAATCGTAAAGACTCCATAGGCAGGGAAGGAATTAACCAGTCAAAGTTAAATATAGTTTGTAATTTTACAAATAAATTTCCCCCGTGAAAGGAACCGTTACCCGCTCTACCGGAAGCTGGCACACCGTCAGGAAGGAGGATGGGAAATATGTCAGCTGCAGGATCAAAGGCAAGTTCAGGATCCGGGGCATCCGGACCACCAACCCGGTAGCGGTGGGCGACCTCGTGGAGGTGGAATCCTTATCAGGCGACGACGCCTGGGTTATCACCCATATCTATAACCGCCATAACTACATCATCCGGAGGGCCACCAAGCTCTCCAAAGAGTCGCACGTACTGGCGGCCAACATGGACCAGGTGATGCTGGTCGCAACCCTGGCCTTCCCCAGGACCTCCACCGGTTTCATCGACCGGTTCCTGGTTACGGCGGAAGCGTATCACATTCCGGCGATCATCGTTCTGAACAAAACCGACCTGTATGATGAGGAATTGCTCGAATTGCTGGAAACAACGGAGCGGATATACAGAGGGGCCGGATATCCCTGCATCCGCACCTCTGCGGTAAGTGGGGAAGGCATGGACGAATTGCGGAACGTTTTAAAGGATAAGGTCACCCTGCTTTCCGGACATTCCGGCGTAGGCAAGTCCACACTGATCAACTACCTTGAACCCGGGCTTGATCTCAAAATCATGGAGATATCTTCCTATCACCTGAAAGGCCAGCATGCGACCACTTTCGCGGAGATGTTCGGGCTGTCGTTCGGGGGCTATATCATCGACACGCCTGGCATCAAGGAATTCGGGCTGATCGACTTTGACCGGGGAGAGGTGGCAGAGCGGTTCCCCGAAATGCGGGCGCTGATGCACCAGTGCCGCTACAGCAACTGCACCCATGTGCATGAGCCGGGCTGCGCCGTCATGAAAGCTGTGGAGTCCGGAGAGATCGCAGCCTCCCGCTATGAAAATTACCTCAGGATCTTTTACGGCCGCGACTGGGATGATGATAAATGATTTGATGAACAGAAAGTTATGATTGCCAAAGAAATCTCCTGCAACGACATCATGCCGCTGAAAACCAGCGACACCTGCTCCTTTGCATTGAACCTCATGGATGAGAACAACGTCCGCCACCTTCCGGTGGTGAATGAACGGGACCTGCTCGGCCTGATCAGCGAGTCTGACCTGGTCAACCACCCGGATCCGGACAGCCCGGTTGGCGACGTCAGGCTTTCCCTGCCCAATGCTTTCGTCAATGAGAACCAGCATGTGTTCGATATCATGAAGATGTTCACGGAGATGCAGCTGACCCTCCTGCCCGTGGTCGATCACCGCAATGGCTACAGCGGGCTCATTACCCTGGATAAACTCCTGAGCTACCTGACCCGGAATACCTCTATCCTGAACCCGGGCGGGATCATTGTCCTGGAAGCTTCGACGAATAACTATTCCATGTCGGAAATCGCACAGATCATCGAATCCAACGACGCCCGCATCCTGTGCGCATTCATCACCTCGCGGACCGAGTCGACGCTGATCGACATCACCTTGAAAATCAATAATACAGACCTGGCTCCGGTGATCCAGACCTTCGAGCGCTATCATTACACGATCAAGGCTACTTTTGCCGAAAAAGACGACCTGGACGAACTCAAAGAGCGGTATGATTCCCTGATGAATTATCTTAGCATCTGATATCTATCCTCTTTGCTTCGAAAAATAAATTCATATCGCCTGGTTTGCGCCCTGGCACTGACCCTGTTCATTGCGGGCCTGCTTGTACCGGTCCATGCCCAGACCGGCCCGGGATCCATCCTCCGCGTAGATACCATTGTGATCACCGGGAACAAGATCACCCGGCCCCAGATCATTCTCAGAGAACTGGTGCTCTCCGGCGGCGTGACCTATTCCGGTTCCGCCCTGGACTCGCTGATGGCCCGGTCCCGGGAAAATCTGCTCAACACCCTGCTGTTCAATTTCGTGGAGATCACCCGCTCACCTTCAGACGGGCAGCCCGGTTCCGTGCAGGTCGCCATTCATGTCACCGAGCGCTGGTATGTATGGCCCATCCCGATCCTGCTCATTTCCGACCGGAATTTCAATGTCTGGTGGGAAACGAAGGATTTCAGCAGGCTTAGTTACGGATTCTATATCGATTGGCGGAATTTCAGGGGCCGGAAAGAAAATCTTCGGCTCAGGGCGCAGTTTGGTTATGACAGATTATTTGATTTTCAATATACTGTTCCATACTTCAATCGCCGAAAAACCCTTGGCCTGACGTTTGGAGGGGGTATGTGGAGCCGGCGTGAAACGCAGGCCCGGACGGAAAATAACCGGCATGTGTTTTACGAGGATCCATCCTCAGATGCCCGCAACGACCTGTTTTTTTTCGGCCAGCTAACAGTCCGGAAAGGGATCCATAATACGCACCTTTTTGAGGTCAGGTATGACCATCATCATTTCTCCGACAGCCTGCTGCAGCAAAATGAGCATTACTCTGTTGACGGCAGGAACGACATCCGCTACCTGACCGCCCGTTATCTCCTGAAGAGCGACCACCGCGATTTCAAGAACTACCCGCTCAAAGGATGGTATTTCGACCTGGAACTCAACAAGCAGGGCTTCTGGGACCTTGACCACAGCGTGAATACGTTCAATGTCCTTTCCACCTTCCGGAAATACTGGGCCCTGGATCCCCGGCTCTATTTCGCATCCGGGTTGAATGTCAAGCTGTCGGCCGGAGCGGAGCAGCCCTACTTCCTGCTCAGGGGCATCGGCTACGACCGCGATATGGTCAGATCTTATGAGTATTATGTAGTGGATGCCACCCATTTCGGGATTCTCAAGAATAACCTGAAGTTCGCCCTTATCCCGCAGACCATTGGCGAGTTCCGGAATATCCGGTCCGAGCGATTCAGAAAATATTTTTATGCCCTGTATATGAATCTGTTCGTGGATGCCGGCTATGGATATTATCGCCAGGACTTCGGGCGGGAAACCAACGACCTGCAGAATGCGCTTTTGCTGGGTTACGGGGCGGGCCTTGATTTCGTCGCCTATTACGATGTCGTGATCCGGGTGGAATTCGCGGTGAACTTCATGAATGAAACCGGGATATTCCTTCATTTCCGGGCCCCTATCTGATCGAGGACTTGAAGTGGTCTGCAAATTGATTAAATTTGCACTTCTTAACGCTACCAGGATGAACATTGCCCTATTCGGAAGATCGGTATCGCCCGACGATTTCAAGTACGTTCAGCGCGTGGTTGACAAATTACAGGCAAAAAAATGCGGGTTGCTGATCTTTCGGCCATTCTATGAGATCATCCGCGGCCAGGTCGGATTCCCGGACGAGATCGGTTTTTTTGACGAACACCATGAAATTCCGCACAATACGGATGTAATGTTTTCGATCGGCGGCGACGGGACCATACTTGAAGCGCTGACCTATGTGCGCGATTCAGGCATACCGGTGATGGGCATCAACATAGGCAGACTGGGATTTCTGTCCAGCATCGCTAAGGATGAGATATTACCGGCTATCGACAGGGTCCTGGAACATGATTTTGTGATAGAATCCAGGGCGCTGGTCCGGCTGTCGCAACCCCGGGATTTGTTCGGGTCACTGAATTATGCCCTGAATGAAGTGACCATCACCCGGAAAGACACCACTTCGCTCATCGTATTGCACGTATACATCGACGATCAGTTTCTGAATTCCTACTGGGCCGACGGGCTGATCATTGCAACCCCCACGGGATCCACCGCATATTCCCTCAGCACCGGAGGGCCGATCCTCACGCCCGGATCCCAGAATTTTGTGCTGACCCCGATCGCACCGCACAATTTAACGGTCAGGCCGGTCGTTATACCGGACAAATCAAGGATCAGGATCATTGTGGAAGGAAGGGAGGAGCAGTTCCTGGTTAGCCTTGATTCCAGGCGCGCGACCATCTTTTCAAACCTGGAACTGATTATTGAAAAGGCTGATTTTAAATTTAATATGATTCAGATGAAGGACCGGAATTTCTTTCTGACCATTCGCGAAAAGTTAAAATGGGGGCTGGATGCCCGCAATTAGACCGGCGGTTGATTCAAAGGAAATTTTGGTAATTTTGCTGCCTGCTTATCGAAATGAAAAAACTTCTGATTACTTGCGCCATTGTCGTTTCGTCCCTGTTTGCGACCGGACAGACCATGGAAGTCGGGCTCTTCGGCGGATTCAGCTATTACCTCGGCGATTTGAACCCGGGCAAGCATTTTCTTCAGCCTGAACCGGCCTATGGCCTGCTGGCCCGGTATAACATCAATCCCCGGTGGGCGCTCAGGGCCATGGCATACCGCGGCCACGTGATGGGCGATGACGCCGTCAGCAAAACCAGCAGCATCCGGAACCTGAATTTCAGATCACGGGTAACGGAATTCAGCGCCGTGGCCGAATTCAATTTCTTCGACTATTATACGGGCAGCAAGAGAGATGTGCTTTCGCCCTATATATTCGGTGGCGTGGGCGTGTTTCTCTTTGAACCCGAAGCCGGAGGGCTATCTCTCCGCGATATCGGCACGGAAGGGCAGCAAGTGGGCTTCGACGGACGTTCACCTTATAATTTGTACAGCTTTGCCATTCCATTTGGGCTGGGCGTAAAATTCAGCCTGAACAAACGACTGGCCCTTACCGCCGAATGGGGCATGCGGAAAACCTTCACCGATTATCTCGACGATGTCAGCCGCACCTATTACCTGGAAGGCGCGCAGATCGACCCGGCGGATCCGGCTCAGTTGCTTTCCGACCCGACCATGCAGCATCGGCCGCTGATGGAACGGGGCAACCCGGAAACACGCGACTGGTATAATTTTTCCGGCATCACGCTGACGTACAAGTTCAGAATCTTCAACAAAAAAGGCTGCCCTGACCAGCAAAGGAACAACATCTAATAATCTGTAGCGGGCCAAGAATAAGTAACTCTCAGGATGAGCTATAAGGAACAACTGGATCTCAACAACCTCCCCCGGCATGTGGCCATCATCATGGATGGCAACGGCAGATGGGCCAAGCAGCAGGGAAAGCCCCGGACCTTCGGCCACCAGCATGGCGTCACCTCGGTCAGGGAGGCTGCGGAGGCGGCTGCGGAGCTGGGTGTCGGCTATCTTACCCTGTACGCTTTTTCCACGGAGAACTGGAACCGGCCCAAATACGAAGTGGACGCCCTGATGCACCTCCTGCTCCAGACTATCAATAAGGAGATAAGAACACTCAATAAAAATAATATCCGGCTTAATGCCATCGGAAACCTCTCATCCCTGCCCGAAACCATACGGAAACGCCTTCAGAAAGCCATGGATGAAACCGCAGGAAACAACCGCATGACCTTAACCCTGGCCCTCTCTTACAGTTCACGCTGGGAAATTGCCGAAGCAGCCAGGCTCATTGCCCGGGAAGTCGCCGGGAACAGGCTTGCTCCGGAAGAGATCACCACCGGGCTGTTCTCATCCATGCTGCCTTCCGCCATGCTCCCGGATCCCGAACTGCTCATCAGGACGAGCGGAGAATACCGCGTGAGCAACTTCCTCCTCTGGCAGATCGCCTATTCGGAACTCTATTTCTGTTCCAAATTCTGGCCGGATTTCCGCCGGGAAGACCTTTATGAAGCCATCTATAATTACCAGCACAGGGAACGCCGGTTTGGCAAAACGGGCGATCAGCTTACAGAAAAAAAGAAATCCTGATGATCAAGGGGAAAAGGAATAAATTCTATTTATTCGGGGGGAGATTCAGGTTGATGGCCCTGGTGCCGGCCTTGCTGCTCGGGTTATTATTTTCTGGAACAAAACTATCCGCCCAGGTAACTTTGGGAGAACTGCCCGTGGTCGACTATACCCGCCCGGTGGAGTATGAAATCGGCGGAGTGCAGGTCACCGGCGTGGAGTACCTGGATAAAAACGTGCTCATCATGCTGTCCGGCCTGAATGTCGGCGAAAAAATAACCATTCCCGGTGAAGAGGTCTCCAAATCCCTCCGTAAGCTTTGGGATCAGGGCCTTTTTGAAAATATCGGATTGTACATCACGGATATTCGCGATGATAAGGTGTTCCTGGAACTCGCCCTGAAGGAGCGGCCGCGGCTTTCAAAATTCTCCCTGAAAGGAGTCAATAAAACGGAAGCGGATAACCTGCGGGAAAAGATCAACATTACCAGGGGCGATGTGGTTACCGAGAGCATGCTGATGAAAACCAGCGTGCTTATAAAAAATCACTACCGTGAAAAGGGCTTCCTGGACGCAACGGTCGACATCCGGCAGTATCCCGACACCACACGCGCCAACAATGTAGCCCTGGATATCATGATCGAGAAAAACAACCGCGTCAAGGTCCGGAAGATCAATGTTTACGGCAATGACTTTCTTTCCGATCAGAAGATCAAGAACGCCCTGAAGGAAACCAAGGAAATGGGCACCTTCAATCCGCTGCAAGACATTGAAGTCGCCCTGCTCAAGGACCTGCGCGAACTGGTTCGCCTGAATCCCCAGGGTATCGTCGACTCAACGCTATCGCACCTCAATCGCACCGTCAAGATCAGGATATTCAAGCCTTCACGCTATATCCAGGATAAGTTTGACGAGGACCTGCTGGCGGTGCTGAAGAAATACAACAGCGACGGGTACCGGGATGCCATCATCGTGCGGGATTCCATTTATCGCAACCCGGACCGTACCCTGAGCGTGGATTTATACCTGGACGAAGGCCCTCAGTATTTTTTCAGGAACATTACCTGGGTGGGCAATACGAAATATACTTCGGAATATCTGAATAGTGTATTAAAGATCAACAAAGGCGATATTTACAACCGGGAGATACTGGAGACCAACCTGTCGTTCAATCCCAACGACCGCGACGTCAGTTCCCTCTATCTTGACGACGGGTATCTCTTCTTCGCTGCTGAACCCGTGGAGGTCAACGTGGAAAACGACTCCATCGACATCGAGATCCGGATCCGGGAAGGTAAGCAGGCACGGATCAACAAAGTGATGATCAGTGGAAACACCAAGACCAACGACCATGTGGTGGTGCGTGAATTGCGCACCCGGCCCGGCCAGCTCTTCTCAAGGTCTGACATCATCCGTACCACCCGGGAACTGGCGCAGCTCCGTTATTTTGATCCGGAAAAGATCGTCCCGGATATCGTCCCCAATCCATCCGACGGGACTGTCGACATTACCTACAAAGTGGAGGAAACCTCGGCCGACCAGATCGAGCTGAGCGGGGGCTGGGGCTATGGCCGGATCATCGGCACCCTGGGCCTCTCGTTCAATAATTTCAGCGTCAGGAAACTGTTCAAGGCGGATGCCTGGAAACCCGTCCCTTCGGGTGACGGGCAGAAACTGAGCCTTCGCCTGCAATCATATGGAAAGGGATACCTGAGTTACAGCGCATCCTTCACGGAACCCTGGCTGGGCGGAAAGAAACCCAACTCGTTCAGTGTTACCTACTGGCATTCGCTGTACTCGAACGGGAAGTCGAAGAACGACCCGCTCCGGTCAGAGTTCGTGATCAATGGCCTGACGTTTGGCCTGGGCAAGAGGTTAACCTGGCCCGATGATTACTTTACGCTCTACCAGGGCATTACCCTGCAGCGTTACGACCTGTACCAGTATTCCCAGATTTTCCTGTTCGGATCCGGAACAGGATATTACAATAATTTTAACTACAACATCATTTTTGGCCGGAACTCGATCAGCCAGCCCATTTACCCGACATTCGGCTCGGAAGTGTCGGTGTCGCTCGAACTCACCCCTCCGTATTCCCTTTTCATGGACTATGATCTTGATAAGATGGAGCCCGATGAGATCTACCGCTGGATCGAATACCACAAATGGAAGATCAATGCCACCTTCTTTACCGAGATCTTTCCGAAGGCGGTGGTGATGACCCGGGTGAAAATGGGTTTCCTGGGGAAATACAACAGCACCATCGGCTACACCCCATTTGAGCGATTTTACCTCGGCGGCGACGGCCTCTCAGGCTACAATAATCTCGACGGCCGCGAGATCATCGGCATGCGCGGGTATGGAAATGAAACCATCACGCCAAACTACTTCATCAACAAAAATATCGGGGGGACGATTTTTGCCAAATACACGCTGGAACTGAGGTACCCGCTCTCGCTGAACCCCAGCGCGACCATTTTTGCCGCGGCATTCCTGGAAGGCGGGAACTCATGGCTGGGCTTTTCCGACTTCAACCCGTTTGCTATTTACCGTTCCGCCGGATTTGGCGTCAGGGTGTTCCTTCCCATGTTCGGCCTGCTTGGACTGGACTGGGGCTACGGGTTTGACGAAGTGCCGGGTTTGCCGGACGCCAACGGTTCACAGTTTCATTTTTCCATCAATTCTTCAATTGACTGACACACCTGAACAATTGGCAAGTTTTTTGTATTAAAGGAATTCCAGAATAATAATATTAGGAGGAAAGAATATGAAAAAGATCTTGGTTATCGGCGCGTTCGCGCTCCTGGCCTCCCTTTCGGGATTCAGCCAGAAATACGCTTTTGTGGATACGGATTATATCCTGAACAATATCCCCGAGTACACGGATGCCCAGGCATTGCTTGACGACCTGTCGGCGCAGTGGCAGAAAGAGATTGAAGCCAAATTTCAGGAGATCGACAAACTGTACCGGGAGTACCAGGCCGAATCCATCCTGCTTCCCGAAGACCTGAAGAAGCAGAAGGAAAACGAAATCATCCAGAAGGAAAGAGAAGCCAAAGACTTGCAGAAACAACGCTTTGGAAAGGACGGGGACCTGTACCGGAAAAGGATTGAACTGGTGGAACCGATCCAGGAAAAGATTTACAATGCCATCCAGGATATGGCGGTGACGCGCAATTATGCCTTCATTTTTGATAAAGCCGCCGGCGCGGCCCTGCTGTTCGCCGACGCCAAATACGATCTGAGCGATGACATCCTGGATGAGATCGGGACCGTCATGCAGACCGTCAGGCGTGAAAGCCGCACCCGGACCACGGTGGAACTCGGAAAGAGCACCACCGGCACCTCCGGATCCGGAATGCCGGCATCTTCCACTTCCGGCCAGATGACCTCCCCGCCGCGACCCGGCCAGGGAACCTCAACAACCGGGCAGAAACCCCCTGCAGGACAGCAACCGGCGCCATCGCTGCCCCCTCCGGGTGAAAAAAAGAAATAAGCGCAGCGGATACGTAAATTTCTCTATCTTTGCCCAGCTTAAATTTATTAATCCAAACAAAGATGAAACAGCTACTTAAGTCATTCCTTGTTATAGTCCTTTTCGCCTTGATTTCCAGCAGTTATGGACAGGTGAACGCAAAGCTGGGATACATTGATTCGAATGAATTGCTGGAAATGATGCCCGGAAAGGATTCCATCCAGACAGCGCTGCAGGAATATGGCAGAACGCTGGAAACCCAGCTGCAAACCATGTATGGCGAATACCAGACCAAAGTGCAGGATTACCAGGCCAACTCCAGGACCATGTCGGACATTATCCGCCAGACCAAGGAAAAAGAACTCGCCGACCTGGAAACCCGCATCCAGACCTTCCAGCAGCAGGCCGACACCGACCTTCAGAACAAACAGGTCGAATTGCTGCAACCCCTGCTGGATAAGGCTAAAAATGCCATTAACGCTGTGGCCAAGGAGAATGGCTACACATACATCTTTGACGTGGGAACCGGAGCCTTCCTGTATTTTGAGAAAGGCGACAATATTCTCCCTCTGGTTAAAACCAAACTGGGCCTGAAGTAAAAATCCAAACATCATATTCTAAAACCGCTTCGGGCTCTGCCGGGAGCGGTTTTTTTACATATCAATTACCGATAAGATCATGGCAGCATATTATTTTAGCAAAACACTCGAAATCCCGTTTGAAGAAGCCATTGCAGCCGCCACCGAAGCCCTGAAGAAGGAAGGGTTCGGCGTGCTGACAGAGATCCGCATCCATGAAAAGCTGAAGGAAAAACTAAATGTTGATTTTCCCAGGTATAGCATCCTTGGCGCCTGCAATCCTGCATTTGCCTATAAGGCGCTGCAGGCTGAAAACAAGATCGGCACCATGTTGCCGTGCAATGTTATTGTCAGGGAAACAGAGGAAGGTGCCGTTGAAGTGGCCGCAGTGAACCCGATCGAGTCGATGAAAGCCATTGAGAACCCCATGCTGGGCGCGGTCGCCATCCAGGTCACGGAAATACTGCAAAGGGTTATTGAAAGCCTGTAAGATCCGGGGAAAGTTGCGGCATTAAAGTCCGTACCAGCCGGCGTAGATGTTATAGCTGTTGGCGATTCGCAGTATTTCACCTTCAGAAAGGTCTTTGTCGATCGATTTGATCTTTTTCGCCGGCATGCCGGCGTAGACACTGTTGGCCTCCACGACGGTGTCTTTGGTCACGAGCGCGCCCGCCGCGATGATCGAATTGCTTTCCACCACCACGCCATCCATGAGGATGGCCCCCATCCCGATCAGCACATTGTCCTTCACCGTACAGCCATGTATGATCGCCCGGTGGGCAATGGATACGTAATTGCCAATGTTCACCGGCGCCTTGCGATAGGTGCAGTGGATGATCACCCCGTCCTGGATGTTCACATGGTGGCCGATGCGGATATAATGAACATCTCCGCGGACCACCGCATTGAACCAGACGCTGCAGTCATCGCCCAGGATCACATCCCCGGTAATGGTGGCATTGTCGGCCAGGAAACATCTTTTCCCGATATTGGGCCTGATGCCCTTGACAACTTTGATGAGGGCCATTGGTTCAGCGTTTAATAATCCGACAGTCCATTGCCCTGCGGCGTTCCAGGTTCCCCGGCTTTCGGATGCGGGTAATCGATGGAATAATGCAGTCCGCGGCTTTCCTTCCGGGCCATGGCCATCTTGATGATCAGGTACCCCACGTTGATGACGTTTCTCAGCTCGCAGAGGCTGACGGACAGGATGGACTTATTGTACAGATCCTCCGTTTCACGGTATATGATGGCCAGCCGTTCCTGCGCCCTTTGCAGGCGCAGATTGCTCCTCACAATTCCGACATAGCTGGTCATGATCGATTGAACCTCTTTAAGGCTTTGGGTGATCAAAACCATCTCCTCGTTCAGGATCATGCCTTCGGCGTTCCAGTCCGGCACCTCCTCGCGCACAGGAATGTCATTGACCTTCTTCACGGAATCCAGCGCTGCTCGGTGGGAAAAGACCGCGGATTCGAGCAGGGAATTGGAAGCCAGCCGATTGGCGCCGTGCAATCCCGTGGAAGCGCATTCTCCCGTGGCGTAAAGGTTGCGGATGCTGCTCCGGGCATATTCATCAACCTTGATCCCGCCGCAGATATAATGCGCACCGGGAACCACGGGGATCAT
Organism: uncultured Bacteroidales bacterium; assembly: GCA_964489545.1. Classification (GTDB taxonomy): domain Bacteria; phylum Bacteroidota; class Bacteroidia; order Bacteroidales; family JAGOPY01; genus JAGOPY01. The sequence continues at coordinate 156,838 of CAZAZE010000007.1, read as the reverse complement.
TTCCCTGGTGATGTTGATGCCGATGCTGAGGCATTTGGCATAAATGGTCGGAAAATGCTTGATCAGCTCGTTTTCGTCAAGATGACGGCAATCAAGGTACACATAATCATCCCCGGAGATCTTCATCTCATTGTCAATGGCTCGCGCCACGATATCACGGGGGGCCAGTGACCCCCTGGGATCATATTTCTGCATGAACTCATTTTCCCTGCTGTCCTTCAAAATGGCGCCGAAGCCCCGCAGCGCCTCGGTGATGAGGAAAGAAGGTTTTTCGCCCGGGTGGTACAGGGTTGTCGGATGAAACTGGATGAACTCCATATTCTCCACGGCGCCCTTGGCCCGGTGCACCATCGCGATCCCGTCGCCGGTGGCGATATGCGGGTTGGTCGTGTTGCCGTAAACCATGCCGGCGCCTCCCGTTGCCAGCAGGGTGATGCGCGAAAGGATCGTATGGATCTCCCGGGTGTCGGGGTTCAGCACATAAGCGCCGTAACAGGTGATGTCGGGCGTCCTTCGGTTGACATCCAGACCCAAATGGTGCTGGGTGATCAGGTCCACCGTAAAATGATTCTCCAGGATCTCAATGTTGGGATGCTTCTTGACGCTGTGGAGCAGCGCCCGCTCGATCTCAGCGCCGGTCTTATCCTTGTAATGCAGCACACGGAACTCGGAATGCCCGCCTTCCTTGTGCAGGTCGTATCTCCCAGAGGAAGCCTTGTCAAATTCCACGCCCCATTCCACCAGTTCCTTTACGCGCTCGGTGGATTCCGTAATGGCGATCCGGACGATTTCCGGGTTGCTGAGGTCATCCCCCGCGACGATGGTGTCGCGGATGTGTTTTTCGTAGGTATCGGGGGTGTACATCACCGCCGCGATGCCGCCCTGGGCGTACTTGGTCGCCGTTTCATCCGCCTGTGATTTGGTGACGATACACACCCTGCCGGCATCCGCCACTTTCAGAGCGTAACTCAAACCGGCGATGCCGGAACCGATGACCAGGAAATCAACCGTTTTCCTCATGGATATCACATTAAGCCGAGTAATGCCGCACCCGGATCTTTGCCCCCGAACATCATCCTGGCCGGATTTTCCAGCATTTCTTTCACCCGGACCAGGAAACTGACCGACTCGCGGCCGTCGATGATCCGGTGATCATACGAGAGCGCAACGTACATGATGGGATGGATTTCCACCCGGCCGTCAACCGCAATGGGCCGCTCCACGATGTTGTGCATGCCCAGGATCGCGCTTTGCGGCGGGTTGATAATGGGCGTCGACAGCATGGATCCGAATACGCCCCCGTTGGTGATGGTAAAGGTCCCGCCCTTCATCTCATCCAGGGTGATCTTGCCGTCGCGCGCTTTTATAGCCAGTTCCTTGATTTTCCGTTCAATATCCGCCAGCGACATTTGTTCCGTGTTGCGCAGGACCGGAACCATCAAACCCTTGGGCGTGCTGACCGCGATGCCGATGTCGGCATACTGATGATAGACGATCTCATCCCCGTCGATCTGCGCATTCACCTGGGGAAATTCCCGCAGGGCCACGGTGATGGCTTTGGTGAAAAAGGACATGAATCCGAGCGAAACGCCGAACTTTTCCTTGAAGATGTCTTTATATTGCTGCCTGAGGTTCATGATCGGGGTCATGTTCACTTCGTTGAACGTCGTGAGCATGGCCGTTTCATTTTTCACGGCGACAAGTCGTTCCGACAATTTCAGCCGGAGGGTGGTCATTTTTTTTCGTTCGGTGCCACGGCCGCCGGCCCAGCCGTCTTCCGCCGGTTCCGTTGCTGCCCCTGCCGTGCCGTGCTGCCCGCTGAGTACAAACTGAACGTCTTTTTTCCCGAAACGGAACCGCATGATCATATCTATGAACTCCTTCTCGGTCATGGCATTGGCTTCCAGGATCCGGCGTGCAAGGGGTGAAAGATGGACTTGTTGCAGGGTTTCCGCCGGGGCCTTGACTTCAGCGGGTTGCGCTGCAGCGGCAGGTTGCGGTTCCGTTGCGGTTTTTTGCGGAACCGCTTCGGGCCGCGGCTCTTCTTTCACCGGGGTGGATGCCGGTTTTTCCGCGGGCGCCGCATCGGTATCTATGCGGGCAATGACCGAGCCCACTTCGATGGTTGCGCCTGCCTGAACCAGCAGGCTGATCTTGCCGGCCTGCGCCGCGCTGACGCTCAGGGTTGCTTTGTCGGAGTCAATTTCGGCCAGATCCTGGTCTTTGCTGACGTAATCGCCGTCGCTGACCAGCCAGTTGGCCAGTTGCACCTCACTGATCGACTCACCCGGGCTGGGGACTTTTATTTCAATCACCATATCGGTTACGGTTTAACTTTCCAGTTTGTGTATTGCGGAAACGGATTTGCTGGTGATGTGCTCACCCTTGTTCAGTATGTGATCTTCGAAGGTTTTCCAGCGGTTGCCGATGCAGATCATCCGGCATTCTTCTGCGACTTTCGGGCAGTTGCAGCTGCCAAAGGTCTTTTCGATGATCTTACGCTGCCTGATCTCGTGGAATTCGGGCGATCCCGTTGCGGGGCTGCCGCTCGCCGGCCGGGCGACCAGCCTCAGGGGCACCGCTTCCAGGTTGGTCCGGATGAAGTTCCAGGCGCCCATATTGGCGGGTTCTTCCTGGGTCCAGATCCAGTCGGTGGCTTTTGGATACCGCTCCAGGATCTTACCGATTTGCTTCGCCGGAAAGGGATGGAGCTGTTCGATGCGGACCAGGGCCGTATGATCGGCTTTGATCTTTTCTTTTTCCTCCAGCAGGTCGTAATACACCTTACCGGTGCAGAACACCAGCTTTTTCACTTGAGCGGGCTTCGCTACCGGATCATCGATAACCTCCCGGAAACCTCCGGTGGTGAAATCTGTAAGGGGCGAAACGCAGCGGGCATGCCGCAGCAGGCTCTTGGGCGTGAACACAATGAGCGGCTTGCGGATTTCCCGGTGCAGTTGTCTTCTGATCAGGTGAAACATATTGGCCGGTGTGGTCACGTTGCATACCTGCATATTGTATTCCGCGCTGAGAATGAGGAAACGTTCAATGCGGGCGCTGGAGTGCTCCGGTCCCTGGCCTTCATAACCATGCGGCAGAAGCACCACCAGGTCGTTCATCACATTCCATTTGTCTTCGGCGCTGCTGATGAACTGGTCAAAGATGATCTGGGCACCGTTGGCGAAATCGCCGAACTGCGCCTCCCAGATTGTCAGGGTGGTGGGAGAGGCGAGGGAATAGCCGTACTCAAAGCCCAGGACGCCATATTCAGAAAGAGATGAATTGTAAATCTCAAAGCGGGCCTGTTTGTCGCTCAGGTGGTTCAGGGGAAAATATTCTTTTTCAGAGTCTTCGATCTTCAGCGAGGCATGCCGGTGGGAGAACGTACCGCGGATGGAGTCCTGGCCACTGATCCGGACCGGGAAGCCTTCCTCCAGCAGGGTACCGTATGCCAGCAGTTCTCCCATGGCCCAGTCCAGCATTTCACTCTTTTCAACCATTTCAAACCGGGATTCCTGGAGTTTGACCAGCTTCCGGAAAAAGTTCTCTCCCGGTGGCACATGGGCGATCCGGCGGCCAATGGCCTTGAGCAGATCGGGGCCCACGGAGGTGTCGGGGGATGCATCGAAGTCCTGAGGATGCGCTTTGCGGATTCCTTTCCAGGTTTCATCCAGGAATGAAGTGATGTGCGCCTTTTCTATCTTTTTCGACTCCTCCAGGCTTTTGTCGAGCTGGTCAAGGAATCTGTCTTCCACCTCTTTAAAATATCCCGGTTCGAATAATCCCGTTTCGGCCAGATGTTGTTTGTAAATTTCCAGGGGATCGGGGTGTTTTTCGATCAGTTTGTACAGTACCGGCTGGGTGAACCTGGGTTCGTCGCCCTCATTATGGCCCCATTTGCGGTAGCAGAGGATGTCGATGAATACGTCGCGCTGAAAACGGGCGCGGAACTCCATGGCGAACTGGATCGTGGCGACCAGGGCTTCCACATCGTCGCCGTTCACATGGAATACGGGCGACTGGACCACCTTGGCCACGTCGGTGCAATAGGTGCTGGATCGGGCGTCGAGGTAATTGGTGGTGAATCCGATCTGGTTGTTGACGACCACATGGACCGTACCCCCGGTTTTATAACCCGGAAGCTGCGACATCTGGATCACCTCATAGACTACACCCTGCCCGGCGATCGAGGCGTCGCCATGAATGAGAATGGGTACGACCTTGTTAAAATCGCCCTTATATTCGAGGTCGACCCGGGCCCTGACGATCCCTTCCACGATCGGGTCAACGGCTTCCAGGTGGGAAGGATTGGGCGAAAGGGTCATTTTGATTTTCTTCCCGTTGGTGGCGGTCCGCTCCACGGTAAAGCCGAGGTGATATTTAACGTCGCCCAGCAGGGTTTCATCATCATATTTCATTCCCCTGAATTCACTGAAGATCCTGGAGTATGGTTTTTTAAGAAAATTGGCCAGCACGTTCAGCCTGCCCCGGTGCGGCATCCCGATGACGAATTCCTCGGTGCCCAGCGCGGCGCCCTTTTCCATGATCGCATCCAATGCGGGGATCAGCGTTTCGGCCCCCTCCAGCGAAAAGCGTTTCTGTCCGGGGAATTTCTTATGTACGAACTTTTCAAAAAGAACGGCCCGGGCCAGGTTGCGGTGGATAAACCTGCGGTCTTGGGGCGTGAACGGGTATGTGTTCCCGGATTTCTCCATCCTGGTTTGCAGCCATTGCCGGATTTCCGGATTGCGGATGTAGAAGAATTCAGCGCCCACCGACTGGCAGTAGGTCTGCTGCAAATGATCCAGGATCTCTTTCAGCGTTGCTTTGCCAATGCCGATCTCGTGCCCCGCTTCGAAGGATTGTACAAGGTCACCTGAGGTGAGGCCGAAGTTTTCCAGGTCCAGCGTGGGGGTGTACTTCCTGCGGGTCCGCACCGGGTTGGTTTTGGTGAACAGATGCCCCCGCTGGCGATATGCGTTGATGAGGTTGATCACCTTAAACTCCCGGGGATATTCTGAAACCGGGGCAGAGGTTTTTGCGGGGTATAGCTTGCGGGCGAATTCGAACCCGTCGAAAAACTGCCGCCAGGCGTCGTCAACGGATTCGGGATCTTCCAGGAATTTCTTATAGAGTTCCTCCACGTATGCCGGATCGGCCGCATGGAGATATGAAAATCTGTCCATATAGCTGATGGTTACAATGACCACCGCAAAGATACAAAATGAGAATCAATAAAAAAGGCTGCCTTTTGCGGGCAGCCTTCCTTAAAACCGGTGGTTGGATTATGCCGGTTCAATAGCGTCTACCGGGCAGACATCGGCGCACGAACCGCAGTCGGTGCAGATATCCGGATCAATCACATAGATATCACCTTCGGAGATAGCTTCAACCGGGCACTCATCTATGCAGGTGCCGCAGGCAGTACAATCATCAGTAATTTTATAAGCCATATCAAAAAAGATTTAAAATGTTAATGTTTTGATGCGCTGTTGCAAAAGTACTTATTTCATTGTTATTCCCCTAAAATTAAGGCCGGGAAGTAAAATTTATACGGTGTCTAAATAATTCGCCGCCGGTAAGCCTCATGAAATTCCTTGCAACCAGTTTGTTATATCCGTGACCCGGAGTTTAACTGTTAACATTTTCACAATATAATAAATAGAATATCAATTTATTATGAAATATAGAATTTTTGTCGCCGCAAATTAATTGGAAATGATGAGGAGCGGTCATTTAAATCATGTAATTTTGCGTGATTTTAATATTGAAGAAGATGGAGAACAAGAATCACCAGATCATCGAACTGGAGCATGTGGTGGTAAAACTGGCGGGAGATTCCGGCGACGGTATGCAGTTAAGCGGATCCCAGTTTTCCGATACGACGGCAATAGAAGGACATGACCTGGCCACTTTTCCCGATTACCCGGCCGAAATCCGCGCCCCGCAGGGGACAGTGGCCGGCGTATCCGGTTTTCAGCTGCACTTCGGCCACATCAAGGTGGAGACTCCGGGAGACCTGGCCGACGTTCTGATCGCGCTCAATCCGGCCGCCCTTAAAGTCAACATGAAGTGGGTCAAACCGGGCGCAATGATCATTGTTGATGTGGATAGTTTTGATGAAAAAGACATCATCAAGGCGGGATACGAGACCAATCCGCTGGAGGACGGCACGCTCGACGGCTACAAAGTGGTCAAGGCCCCCATTACCAGCCTGAGCCGCACCACCTGCCTTCAGATAGGCCTGGACGCCAAATCGGCCGACAGGACCAAGAACCAGTTCGCGCTGGGCATCCTGTATTTCATGTTCCACAAGAAGATAGATTTGGGCGCTAAGTTCCTCGAGGAAAAATTTGCCCGGAAGGAGCTCCTTGCTGCAGCCAACAAGGCGGTACTCCAGGCGGGATATCATTTTGCAGAGAACCTCCAGGAATTCGATGTTACTTACCGCATCAAGCCGAGCGCGGATGTAAAGGGGCGTTACCGGAGCATCAACGGGAATGTCGCCGCCGCCTGGGGGCTGGTCGCCGCCGCGGAGAAAGCGGGGCTGGAGCTTTTCCTGGGATCTTACCCCATCACCCCGGCGACAGAGATCCTGCAGGAGCTGGCTCATCTGAAACATTTGGGGGTGAAAACACTGCAGGCGGAAGATGAGATCGCCGGGATCAACAGCGCCATCGGCGCCGCATTTGCCGGAAAGCTTGCCGCCACTTCCACATCCGGCCCCGGCCTTGCCCTGAAAAGCGAAGCCATCGGCCTGGCGGTGATCACCGAACTGCCATTGGTCATTATTGACGTGCAGCGCGGCGGTCCCTCCACGGGTCTGCCCACCAAGCCGGAACAGTCTGACCTGATGCAGGCGCTGTTCGGCCGCAACGGGGAAAGCCCGGTGGTGGTCATGGCTGCCAGCACGCCCGGAAATTGTTTCTACTATGCCTTTCAGGCCGCTAAAATTGCTGTCGAACATATGGTGCCCGTCATCCTGCTGACCGACGGGTACCTCGCCAATGGTTCCGAACTCTGGAAGGTGCCGAAAATGGCCGATCTCCCTGCCATTACGCCACTGCTTGTCAAAGACAATGACCCGGATTACCTGCCCTACAAGAGAGACCCCGAAACCCTCGCCCGCCCATGGGCGGTTCCCGGACAGGAAGGCCTGCGTCACCGGATCGGCGGACTGGAAAAGGAAGATGGCATCGGAACAGTCTCCCATGATCCCCTTAACCACCAGAAGATGGTCGCCCTCAGGCAGGAAAAAGTTTACCGGATCGCCAATGTAATTCCTGAGCTGGAAGTATTTGGGGAAAGGACCGGCGAATTGCTCGTGGTCGGTTGGGGTGGCACCTATGGACACATGGTCTCCGCCGTGAAAGAACTTCAATCGGAAGGTCATCCCATCAGCCTCGCTCATTTCCACCATATCTACCCTATGCCTAAAAACACCGAGGAAGTGCTCAGCGGGTTCAAAAAAATAATCGTATGCGAGTTGAACAATGGCCAGTTTATATACTGGCTGAGGGCCCGCTTCCCGCAGTTTGAATACGAAACATTTCATAAGGTGCAGGGGCTGCCTTTCCTCATCAATGAACTGACCACGAAATTTAAAGAAACCCTGAAAGTGAAGTAATATGAGCACGATTGAAACTCAGCCTTTGACTACCCTGACAAAAGATGATTTTAAATCTCCGGGACCGGTTAAATGGTGCGCGGGTTGCGGCGATTACGCCATACTGAGTGCCATTCAGACCGTCCTGGTTGAGCTTGGCGGACGAAAAGAAGATGTTGTTTTTGTTTCGGGGATCGGGTGTTCCTCCAGGTTTCCTTATTATATCAACACCTATGGATTCCACGGACTGCATGGCCGGGGCGCCGCCATCGCCTCAGGGATAAAAATTGCCAACCCGGATCTCCAGGTGTGGCACATCACCGGCGACGGCGACAGCATGGCCATTGGCGGCAATCACTTCATTCATACCGTCCGCCGCAACATCGACATGAATATTGTCATATTCAACAACAAGATCTATGGCCTGACGAAAGGGCAATATTCCCCGACTTCCCCGAAGGGACTGGTCACCAAGAGTTCTCCCGATGGCGTGATTGAGAACCCGTTCACGCCCGGCGAACTGGTCATGGGCGCCCAGGGTACTTTCTTCGCCCGGGCGGTCGACACCGAGCCTAAAATGCTGCGCGAGATCATGAAAGCGGCTGCGCTGCATAAAGGGACCTCGGTGGTGGAAGTGTTGCAGAACTGCGTAATCTTCAACAACCAGATCCATGCCGCCATCACCAATAAAGAAACACGCGACGACCACCAGATCTATCTGCAGGCCGGAAAACCCATGCTGTTCGGAAAAGACATGAACAAAGGACTTGTCCTCCGGAACAACCACCTCGAGGTGGTTACCCTGGGACAGGACGGCGTGACCCTTGACGACATCCTGGTCCATGACCCGACCAATCCCCACGATATCACCCACTATCTCCTGATCAAGATGGGTCTTCCCGATTTTCCTGTGGCAATGGGCGTCATCCGTTCCTGCGATTGCATGGAGCCTTACGACAAACTTTACACGGAACAGATCGCCGAAGCGCGCCGGAAGTCCAGGATCCGGAACATGGACGATCTGCTGAATTCGGGTAATGTCCTTGATCTTTAATCCGCCTTGCGGGGTAGAATAGCTTCCACATCATTTCCTTTCATCGTCTCCGTGTTGTACCTTTGCACGGATGCTTCAGGAATTCACCGGATATATCTCCAAAGAGAACCTGGTCCGGCCCGGCGACAGGACCTTGCTCGCCGTCAGCGGGGGAATGGACTCGGTGGCGATGGCCTGGCTTTTTCAAAAGGCCGGCCTTGAATTTGCCATCTGTCATGCCAATTTTATGTTGCGGGGTGAAGAATCAATGGCGGATGAGGAATTTGTCCGCCTGCTTTCCGGGAATTTCGGCGTGCCATTCTTTTCCAGGCGTTTTGAAACCGCGGAATATGCCCGAAGCCGGAAACTGCCAATCCAGGTGGCGGCGCGAAACCTCCGGTATGAATGGTTTGAATCTCTGCTGGATGAACACGGGTACACCAGCGTCGCGACGGCCCACCACAAGGATGATGAAACGGAAACCTTCCTGATCAACCTGGCCAGGGGGACAGGTATCGCCGGGCTCCACGGGATCCGTTCCCGCAACGGACGCGTTATCCGGCCCCTGATGTTCACCGGCCGGGCCGGCATCAGCCGGCTGGTGGAGGAACAACGCCTTCAGTTCCGTGAGGATTCGTCCAATAAAAGCCTGAAATACGTGCGCAACCGCATCCGGTGGCGGGTGATCCCGGAATTGCAAAGGATCAACCCCTCGTTCGGCCGGGAAATCCATGAGACCATCCGTCGGATCCGGGACGCGGAAGCCATTTACCGCAATGCGCTGGAGGAAGGAAGGCGGAAATTACTCCTGAATGACGGCGATGTGGGATTCCGGATCCCGATCAAGGACCTGAAAGAACGCATGCCTTTGGCTACATGGCTCTATGAAATGATCTCCGGCTTCGGGTTCAACCGCTCTGTTGTTGCCGACATTGCCGGCACGCTGGATTCAGGATCAGGCCGCCTTTTTTATTCCGGCACCCATCAGCTGCTGATTGACCGGGATCATATCTACATCCGGCCCGTCGATCCGGAAACCGGAGCGCATGCAAAAGAAACACCCACGTTCATTCCCGAAGGGGTAAGAACCGTCAACATTCCGGTTCGCCTGGAACTGGAGGTCATGGCACAGGGGCCCTTCGCAATCCCTGTGGACAAAGATGAGGCACTCCTGGATATGGACCTGCTCTCCTTTCCATTATCCCTGCGCCGTTGGAAACGGGGCGATAGTTTTATTCCTCTTGGAATGAAGGGAAGAAAAAAGCTCAGCGACTTCTTTACCGACCTGAAATTTTCACGATTTGAGAAAGAGCAGGTCTGGCTTCTATGCTCTGGTGGCGATATCGTCTGGATTGTCGGGATGCGGCCCGACGAACGCTATAAGATCACGGTGAAAACGCGCAGGGCGCTGGCTGTAAAATACGTCCGTACATAACTATCAAACGGTTAGCTATTTAGATTTCTGTATAAATAGCGGATTGCAGCCTTTTCGCTTTGCCATATTTTGTATTTTTGCGACTTTCAATTTCCAAGCTAATTATGATGAAAAGGACATTATTAGTCATTGCGGCAATACTTGTAACTGCTGGATTTCAATTAACTGCACAAATTCTTCAGCCGGTGAAGTGGTCATTCGATTCCAGGAAGGTCAATGACCAGGAATATGAACTGATCCTGAAGGCGGAAATCGACAGGGGATGGCATGTCTATGCCACGGATATCCCGGAAGGCGGGCCCATTCCGACTTCGTTCAAATTCAATCCATCCAATGATTATGAACTGGTTGGCAGCCTGAAAACACCGGTTGCCATTGAAAAATACGACAAGGCCTTTGAGATGGATCTGCGGTATTTCGATAACGGAGCGGAGTTCGTTCAAAAGGTCAGGATGAAGGCGGCCGGTCCGTTCCGGATCACCGGGGAACTGGAATTCATGGCCTGCGACGACAGCCGCTGCCTGCCTCCGGAGTACGTAGAGTTTGCATTCGACCTGCCCGGCGCGCCAAAGGTGGCGGATCAGCCGGCCGGCGCTGCACCGGCTGTTGAAACGACCGGAACTGGCACCGAACCTGCAGTCGAACCGGCAGGGCATGAGGCCGTGCCTGGGGAAGCAGAACAGTCCTCCGCCCAGACGGTGGAAATCCTGCAGGAACCGGTAACTGTTTCTGAAACAAAAGAGCAAACTGACGAAACCTCCCTCTGGGCCTTCTTTTTCATCGCCCTGGGGGTGGGTTTTATCGGATTGCTTACGCCCTGCGTCTATCCCATGATCCCCATGACGGTGACCTTCTTTATGAATGCGAGCCAGAATAAGCTCAAAGCCAAAAGCCAGGCACTGGTATTCGGATTTTCCATTATTTTCATCTATACATTTATCGGAGTGCTGGTCTCCGCCATTTTCGGGGCCGACACCATCAAGCAGGTCAGCGAGCACTGGATCACCAACCTGGTCTTCTTCCTGCTCTTCGCCACCTTCGCCGCATCGTTCTTCGGCATGTTCGAAATGGTGCTTCCTTCATGGCTCACCAACAAATCCGACCGCCAGGCCGACAAGGGCGGGTATATCGGCGCGTTTTTCATGGCCCTGACCCTGGTGCTGGTCTCCTTTTCCTGCACCGCACCGTTCGTCGGAGGTATCCTCGTCGAAGCGGCCACCGGTGAGGTCGTCAAACCGATCGTAGGAATGTTCGGGTTCTCCCTGGCATTCGCCCTGGTATTCACCCTGCTGGCCTTCTTCCCCTCTTTCCTCAATAAAATGCCGCGCTCCGGCGGATGGCTCAATTCCGTGAAAGTGGTCCTGGCATTCCTCATCCTGGCCATCGGGATGAAATACCTGCTCGTCCCCAACCAGGTGCTGGGATGGGGAATCAGCCGCGAAGTCTATATCGGGATATGGATCGTGCTCTTCACTCTGATGGGCTTATACCTGCTCGGGAAGATCCGCTTCTCCCACGACAGCCCCGTCGACCATATCGCCGTTCCCCGCCTGCTGCTGGTCATCGCTTCCTTCACCTTCGTGCTGTACCTTTTCCCTGGATTGCTCGGAGCGCCGCTCAAAGCCGTATCAGGTTATCTTCCCTCTGATTCTTCCTGGAACCTGGAAGAGATCATCCGCGACAACACACGGAACCTCTCCTCCGGCAGCACAGCAACGGCCGAATACCCCGGAATCTGCGAAGAACCGGAATATGCTGATCTATTCAGTCTGCCCCATGGACTCCAGGGATATTATGACCTGGAACAAGGGATGGCCTGCGCCAAAAAACTCAATAAACCCATTTTTCTTGATATTAAAGGACATGCCTGCACCAACTGCAAAGTGATGGAGAAAAATACCTGGTCGGATCCTGAAGTGCTCAAAAGACTCCGGAATGATTTCGTGATCGTCGCGCTGTACGTGGATGAAACCACCGAACTTCCGGAAAGCGAATGGGTCACTTCAACCTTTGACGGTAAGGTCAAAAAGACCATTGGCAGGATAAATACCGATTACCAGATCACCCGTTTTGGCGTGAATGCACAGCCGTTCTATGCCATCCTCGACCATGAAGGAAATGAACTGAACAAGCCCATTGGTTTTGAACCCAATGCCGGAAAATACGTTCAATTCCTGGATGAAGGACTGGCCGCGTTTAAGGATTGATTTGTCCCTAAGCATCAGTAATATATGACTCCACACTCTGGAATGCGAAAATTCCTGGTCTCCGGCCTCACCGGTTTCCTGCTGTCGCTTTCAATGTACCTGTACGGACAGCTTTTTGAGCAGGTAGCTGTTCCTTTTTCTCCTGCCGGAAGAAGTGCCGTCGCCTGGAGCGATTACGACCGGGATGGCGACCTTGACCTTTTTGTGAGCGGCCTGGGCAGCGGAGATGGCCGGGTCAGTGTGCTGTACCGGAATGATGCGGGAGTTTTTTCGGATGCCGGACATTCGTTCCTGCCGCTGAAGGAAAGCGCCGTTTCCTGGGGTGATTATGACCGTGATGGCGACCAGGACCTGCTGTTGGCAGGCAATTCCGAAAACGGCGATGTGACCCGTATCTACCGGAACGACGGGGATGTATTCACGGAAATCAACCCGGGCATGGTACCCGTGCAACAGGGCGATGCCCACTGGATTGACCTCGATGGGGACGGCGACCTGGACGTGTTCCTTACCGGGAACTGGTTTGCAAAAGTATATTACAACATGGAGGGCAGTTTTACCGATTCCGGTTTGAATTTCGGCTTTTTCTCCAGTTCCGCCGCCGCATGGGGGGATTTTGACCGGGACGGCGACCCGGACCTTGCAATTACCGGCGACAGCGGGGCCGGTGCGGTGAGCAAGATTTTCCGGAACAACAGCGGCCAGTTTGAAGACATCCAGGCCGGCTTGACGGGCCTGATGGCCGGTACCGCCGACTGGGTCGATTATGACAACGATGGCGACCCGGATCTGGCCTTGTCGGGCTTTGACGATGCACTGGAGGCCAGGTTTCACCTATATAAAAACGACGACGGACAATTTCAGCTGATCTACGCGGGTATTGATGATTTTGCACTGGGGCTGGCCAGCTGGGGGGACTATGACCAGGATGGCGATGTCGATCTGTTGATGTCGGGTAAAGCGACCGGATGCGGCGCTTATGTATCCGGGATTTACCGGAACGACGGGAACGACCTGTTTTTTAAGATTTCAGATTCGTTTACAACTGTCACCCGCGGTGCCGGCTCCTGGGCGGATTATGACAACGACGGCGACTTAGATTTCTTCCTTTGCGGGCTAAACGTTTATGATTTGCCGTTTTCGGCCTTGTACGGGAACAATTCCGGAGGGAACATCTTTACCGTGAATACTGCGCCCGAAGCGCCGGCAAATCTCACGTCATCAGTGGAGGACGACAGGGCATTCCTGGCGTGGACCGCCGCAGATGACGGACAGACGCCCTCCGGCGGGCTTTCCTACAATATTGCCATTGGCACGGCGCCGGGTGTTTACAATATCTCATCCCCGATGTCGGGCAGCCCGGCCGGCAACCGGTTCATTTCCCGCAACGGGAATGCGGGGCAATGCCTTGCCTGCATGGTGCAGGACCTGGAACCCGGATCATATTACTGGTCCGTACAAGCCATCGATCAGGCGTTTGCCGGGTCGGCTTTTGCTGAAGAACAGGTCTTTACCATAACTGCAACTGGTCAGTTCGAAGAAATTCAATCCGAAGATATTCCGGCAATCAGTCCCAATCCGGCATCGGGGATCATTTCACTCCGCAACCTTCCAGCCACCGCCACCACCAGGGTTGTGATCACGGACCTCACCGGCAGGATCTGGTACCAGGCACAGGCCGGCACGGAGAACCATGTGATCGGTATAAAAGAATACCCGGCAGGGATATACCTGGTGGGCATTATCACTGCCGGGGAACTGCATTCACTAAAACTGATCAAATCTGCTGAATAGCAGTGCGCTGTCACGTTCTGCGCGAAGCGGGGCCTTACGCGATCAGTTCTTCCATGAAGAATTCGTAAAAATAGGAGATCGTCTCAATTCCATTGAAGAATTGTTCCAGGGGATAGTTCTCATTCGGCGAATGGATCGCGTCTGATTCCAGGCCGAAGCCCATCAATATGGATTTGATCCCCAGTTTTTCTTCAAAAGTGGAAATGATCGGTATGCTGCCGCCGCTTCTTACCGGAACCGGCATTTTGCCATAGGTTTTCATGTAGGCTTTCTCCGCCGCTTTGTAGGCTGGCATGTCGGTTGGAGACACATATCCCTGTCCGCCGTGCAGCGCAGTAACCTTAACTTTCACATAAGGCGGGGCGATGGCTTTGAAGTGGTCTTCAAAGAGCTGGCTGATCCTGCGGTAATCCTGGTTGGGCACCAGGCGCATGGATATCTTGGCGTATGCTTTCGAAGGAATGACCGTTTTGGCGCCTTCTCCGGTATACCCGCCCCAGATGCCGTTGACGTCGAGTGTTGGCCGGATACCGGTGCGCTCCGGCGTGGTGTAGCCTTCTTCCCCGCATACTTCCGCAATGTCGAGCGCTTTCTTATAGTTTTCCAGGCTGAATGGGGCCTTAGCCATTTTTTTCCGTTCTTCCGGGCTGATTTCCATGACATCATCATAAAACCCCGGGATGGTGATCCGCTGATTTTTATCTTTCAGCGAAGAGATCAGGTCGGCCAGGATGTTGGCAGGATTGGCCACAGCGCCTCCAAAGAGGCCGGAATGCAGGTCCTTGTTCGGGCCCGTCACTTCCACTTCCATGTAGCTGAGACCTCTTAACCCCGTTGTTATGGAAGGAATGTCCGGCGCGATCATGCTGGTATCCGAAACCAGGATCACATCAGCGCTGAGCATTTGCTTGTAATCATCACAGAATTTGCCCAGGTTCGGTGAACCGATCTCTTCTTCTCCTTCGATCATGAATTTGACATTGCATGGGAGCTTGCCGGAACGGACCAGGTATTCGAAAGCCTTGGCCTGCATAAAGGCCTGACCTTTATCATCATCGGCTCCGCGGGCAAATATCTTTCCGTCGCGTATCTCGGGTTCGAAGGGAGGGCTGTGCCATAATTCAACCGGGTCGACCGGCATGACGTCGTAATGTCCATAAACCAGCACGGTGGGTTTGGCCGGATCGATGATCTTCTCACCATAAACCACCGGATTGCCTGCTGTCGGAAAAATTTCCGCCTTATCGGCTCCTGCCTTCAGCAAGGAATCCCGCCAGTATCCGGCCGCTGCCAGCATGTCGTTCCTGCGCGCGCTGTCACTGCTTACCGATGGGATCCTGATTAAACCGAACAATTCATCCCGAAAACGCTGCCTGTTTTTTTCAATGTACGTTTTAATGTCTTCCATATCAATCTTCTGTTTTGTTTGAAATAATGTTCTAAAAGTACGATTAAAACTTGATTTCAGGCAAAAAATTGTGCCGCCCTCGGCCGCCGGCGCCATCAGTTCAAATGTATTACCTGGACATGGGGTTGTTGATTGGGGTATGATTTTATATATATTTGCAGGCGAGGGTGTTTTTTATTTTTTAAAATTCGGCAACTCCATCACTTACATACTCTTTTCATCATGATGAAGCGTTTGACTCACACTTCCCTGATCTATGCCGTGGCCTTTCTGGTATTGAGCTTTGTCACTTCCGGGGCCCATGGCGATACCCTGAACGTGACCAATAACATTACTCCTGCCCAGATGGTCCAGGAGGTTCTGATTGGCGGCGGGGTGCAGACCAGCAACATTACCTTCACCGGAGCCAGCATATCCCGGGGGAAATTCTGGGGTGGTCCGGGAAACATTGGCATCCGGGAAGGAATTATACTTACATCCGGGAGCATCAATGTAGCAAAGGGGCCCAATAACCAGGGCAATGCAGGGCAGGGAGTGAATACAAGCGGCGATCCTGACCTTAATTCCATCTCTGGTGTTTCGACTTTTGATGCCTGCGTGCTGGAATTTGATTTCGTTCCGCAGTCCAATGTGGTTTCTTTCCGCTATGTATTTGGTTCCGAAGAATATCACGAATATGTGAATTCCTATAACGATGCCTTTGGCTTCTTTATCAGCTGGCCGGGAATAACCGGGCCGTTTTCCAACAACAGCAAGAACATTGCGCTCATTCCGCTGTCTACCGTTCCGGTCACCATCAACACGGTCAATTGCGGCAATCCTTATAATTGCCAGACATCCTGTACAAATTGCCAGTTTTTTGTGAACAACAACCAGCAGTTCACTCAATATGACGCCTTTACAACCGTGTTGAGCGCCTGGGCCAATGTGATCCCTTGCGAAACCTACCACATCAAACTTGCGATCGGCGACGGGGTGGACGATATTTACGATTCCGGCGTTTTCCTTGAAGCCAACAGCTTCAGCAGCGTGGGTATCTCCAATAATATGACCTTTTCACAGACATCCGGAACCGGCCTGATTGAAGGCTGTAATGATGCAACCATCCTGTTTACCTTATCTGTCCAGCCGGATGAAGATTTCTACCTTCCGATCATTATCGAGGGAACCGCGACCAACGGCGTGGATTATGAAGAACTGCCCGATTCCGTGTTCTTCCCCCAGGGATACAGTCAGTCCTACCTCGACATCGTCACCATACCCGATGAGTTAACGGAGTTACTGGAGTATGTGCGGATCGTTTATAATTCTTCGCTGTGCGGCATCGATTATGATACGATCCAGGTCAATATCAACGATTACAAGCTTGGGCTGCAGACCACACCGGACACAACCATCAATTGCGCAACCAACGCCACGATCGGTATCAAAAACATCATAGGTTACGGCCCGTACACCATTCAGTGGAGCACAGGCGATACCACACCTTATATTTCAGTCAGTCCCCTGATATCGACAACCTATTACGTGACGGTATCGGCATTGTGCGACTCGCTGGTGACCGACAGCATCAGGGTCGATGTGGAAGGGCCGGAATCCAGCGCCGGAACTGACCTGAGCATTCCGTACGGAACGACGACACAACTGCAGGGATCGGCTACCCAGGGATCCGGTGATTATACTTTCAGCTGGGAACCGTCCGCCCTTCTGGTCGATCCGAACGTCGCCACCCCGACGACGCTCCAGATGGAACAGACCACCCTCTTCACCCTGACGGTGACCGACCTGGCCGGAGGATGCCAGGATCAGGACCAGATGATGCTGTTCGTGACCGGTGGGCCTTTGAATGCCGGACCTGTCGCTTCGCCGCCGGAAATTTGCTTCGGGACATCTGCACAACTCCATGCTTACCCTTCCGGAGGTTCAGAGAACTATACCTATTCATGGACCTCGACCCCGCCGGGCTTTGTATCCGATCAGCCCAACCCGATCGTTCAGCCCGATGGCACCACGACGTATCATGTGATGGTCAGCGATGGCTATAACTCAGTCACAGCAAATGTCACGGTCACGGTTCTCCCGCTGCCCGTACCGGATGCGGGAGAGAACGACACGATCTATCATGGTACGTACACCGTGCTATATGGATCAGGCTCCGAAGGAACCAGCAATTATTCCTGGCATTGGGAGCCGGCCGACAAGCTCATCAACGCCTACGCGCAGAACCCGATCACGGTCAAATTATATGAGACAACCCTGTTCCGGCTCAGCATCACAGACCTGACAACAGGCTGTGTCAGCGAAGGCGAAGATTTTGTCACCGTTGTGATCGACGGCGGCCCGCTGGCAGTTACCGCCGAGAGTGCCGATAACCTCATCTGCGAAGGAGAATCAACGCAATTATATGCTTTGCCCAGTGGTGGCAATCCCGATTATAGCTTCCAATGGACTTCCGACCCGCCGGGCTTTAATTCCATAGATCAAAACCCTGTTGCCGACCCGGCGGAAACCACAACTTACCATGTCGAGGTGTTTGATGGCTTTAATTATATGATGGGATCCACAGAGGTGGTCGTATCCGCCGAACCGGCGGTTAACCTTGGCCCCGACGTGCTCGTATGCCCCTTCGATACCGTGCAGATTTCCGTCGATTTCCCCGGGATGACCTACTACTGGTCCAACGGAACCGTGGGCAATTCGGTGACGGTTGGATCTACGGGTATCGGGTTTGATGTCAAGCAGATCTGGGTGGAAGTTGAAAATGCGGATGGTTGCGTGGGCGTTGATACTGTGTTGATCACCTTTGACTTTTCTCAGTGTTTTGGGGTTGATGAACTGGAAGATGGCGCCGCATTCCTGCTCTATCCCAACCCGACTTCGGGGCAGCTTCATTTTCACTGGAAAGGCATTGCCGGCGCGGCGGAAATGAGCATCATCGATATGCATGGCCGGACCATATACCAGGGGCAGTTTAACTCTTCAGACCTGGGAGAATATACCGGCATGGCCGACATTAGTCAAAATCCCCAGGGGATATACCAGGTTCGCCTGGTAAGCAAAGACCGGGTACTGGTCAGGAAAGTCGTTCTTAAATAGGTCCGGGCAATGAAAAAAATCAGGGTCGCGATCAATGGGTTCGGAAGGATTGGCCGGATAACCCTAAGAAGACTTGTGCTTTGTGATGAGATCGAGGTCGTCGCAATCAACGACCTGACAGACGCCGCAACGCTGGCTCACCTGTTGAAATACGATTCGGTTCATGGCCGTTTTCCGGGTTCGGTCAGCCTTTTGGGGGATCAATTAATCGTTGGCAACCAGGGCATCAGCGTTTATTCCGAAGCGGATCCGGGCCGGCTGCCCTGGCGTAAGCTGGCCATTGATGTCGTGATCGAGTCCACCGGGCAGTTTGTCACCCGCGACGCAGCCATCCGTCACGTCACGGAATCGGGAGCCCGGAAGGTGATCATTTCGGCGCCGGCCAAAGGCGAACATGATGACGTGAAATACATCGTGCTGGGCGTGAACGACCATCTGATCGACCGCAATGAGGTCATTATTTCCAATTCATCCTGCACCACCAACAACGTCGCCCCGCTGATCATGATCCTGGATGAGTTCTGGGGCATTGAGCGCGCCTTCATCACGACAGTGCACTCTTACACCAGGGATCAGAACCTGCTTGACGCACCGCATAAAGACCTTCGCCGGGCCCGCGCCGCAGCCAGTTCCATCGTGCCTACAACCACCGGAGCCGCCAAAGCGGCCGGCAGGATATTCCCGCACCTTCAGGCTAACCTGGGCGGAGCAGGGATCCGGGTGCCCGTCCCCGACGGTTCGCTCACCGACCTGACCTGTACCCTCAAGCATTGCACGACAAAAGAAGAAATCAACCAGAAATTCCGGGAAGCGGCCGGGGGAAGACTCAAAGGCATCCTGGAGTACACTGAGGATCCGATCGTTTCGGTGGACATTATCGGCAATACCCACTCCGCCGTATTTGATGCGGGACTGACCGCCGTTTTGGGTGATAAACATAAGCTGGTAAAGGTAGTCGCCTGGTATGATAACGAAATGGGATATGCCTCCCGCCTGGTCGAATTGATCCAGAAATTTGCTTAAATATTCCGTGATGAACATTGTTTTCTTGTTGCTCGGGAGCAATCTGGAACACCGGCCATCCATGCTGAAACACGCACTTGATGCGATCGGGGAGGAGATTGGCAAAATAACCCGGGTGTCGTCCGTCTACGAAACCGAACCCTGGGGCTTTATCTCCGGAAATCATTTCCTGAATCAGGCAGTCCGCGTTGAAACACCCTGTTCTTCTGAGGAAGTGCTCCTTAGAATTCTCCGGATCGAGGAAAGACTGGGCCGGGTCCGGATAAATAACGGATATCAGTCGAGGACGATAGACATAGACATTCTATTGTTCAACGACGAGATCATCGACAGGGATGCGCTCCGGGTCCCGCACCCGAAGATCCCTTACCGCAGATTTGTTTTGTTTCCGTTATCGGAAATCGCCCCCGACCAGGTGCACCCGGAATACCAAAAAACCATCGGCCTCCTGCTGGATGAATGCCCGGATACGCTCGCCGTTGTGCCGTTTCATGAAGAATAGCATGCATGTACCGGAATTGAAATACAGTTTCATTGCCATTGAAGGCAATATTGGCGCAGGTAAAACCACTCTGGCCCAGCGGCTTTCGGCAGACTATGAGGCCCGGCTCATCCTGGAGCGCTTTGAAGACAATTCGTTCCTGCCGCGTTTCTATGAAAATCCCGACGCCTATGCCTTCCCGCTCGAGATGTCGTTCCTGGCCGACCGGTACCAGCAGCTGAAAGACCGGCTGCCGATGCAGGAACTGTTCAATACGCTCACCATTTCCGATTATTTCATTGACAAATCGCTCATCTTCGCCCGAAACAACCTGAAATCAGATGAGTTCAATTTATATTCCCGCCTGTTCCATATCATCAGTGCATTCCTGCCCCGGCCGGGATTGCTGGTATATCTGTACCTGGACATTCCCAGGCTGAAGGAGAATATCCGTCGGCGGGGAAGGGAGTATGAACAGAAGATCAGGCCGGAATACCTCGAGCAGATCCAGAATGGATACCTGAACCATTTTAAATCACTCGGGCAACAAAGCATATTGATCATCGATACCAGCCGGGTGGATTTTATGGAATCTGAAAAGGACTACCGTATTTTTCTTGATCTGATCAGCCAGGATTATGAGGCGGGGATCCACCGGATCCTGCTGTAAAAAAAAAGAGGCTGCTTCATTCGAAGCAGCCTCTTTTGTATCGGCCTGGGTGTGTTTACTTAACCAGGCTGGTGAAGTTCGGATCGCTGAAATACTTGATGAATTCCCTGTCGATCGCGGCTTCCGCCTTGTAGGCTCCATTCATCTGGATGGCTTTTCCAAGGTTTTCGAACAGCATGCTGTTGTTCGCGGTCCGGGCGCCGAGAATGGCCATCAGGTAATGGGTCTGGGCATCCTTCGGGGCGCAGCTCAGTTGCTTTTCAGCCGGAGGATAATTCTTCGAAGCGATGTACGCCACGGCCACGTTGTAGTCGCAGGTCGTGTTACCGAAGAGGTTGATGGCTTTTGCATACTCGCCCTTGTTGATGTTGATCACGCCAAGGTTGTAGTTGGCATTGCCGCCGAGCTGGTTGGCCTTGGTGAAGTGCTCCTCAGCCTTGGTAAGGTCGCCCTGCAGGGCATAAACCACGCCGAGGTTGTTGTGCACTTCATGGCTGTTGGGATTCAGACTGGCTGCTTTTTCCAGGTGCGCTTTGGCTGCATTCAGGTCGTTCATTTCGATCTCGATGGCCGCGGCGTTGGCATAGCCTTTATAGCTGTCCGGGAAGATATTGATGGCCGATTTGTAAATATCCAGCTGGGTTTTCTTGTCTTCGGTCAGGGTAGCTGCATAAAGCAGTTCCTTCTCGTTGAGGCCCCTGGGATTGCTGGTCGACAGGCTGGCGATTTCCTGATCGGTCTTTTTCGGTTCGTAGCAGTTCACCACGATCTCAGCCCTTCTCAGTTTGGCGAGCATCTTTTCTTCAATCTCCGGATAGATCACGATCATGTTCCGGATCTCCTGCTCTTTTTTCGCAGGCGTACCGGCCGAATTGATGACATTCAGGATGATGTTCTTATCCTTAATGTCCGAATTCTGAACATTATACAGGAATCCGTTCCAGTCAGGACCATGATGCACCAGGTTGTACTGGATGTCCTTGTCAGAATCCTTGATGGTCAGCTTAGTATCCTTTGCCTTGATGAGTTTCTTGATCTGGTCGACCATATAGCCCTTAGCCGTCTTGGCCCTGTTCTCTGACAGGCCCTGGTTGAAGGTTTCTTCCCCTTCCGGTGAGGCCCATCCGTCGATATTGATGTCCTTGATCTGGTAACCGAGATTAACAAAATCGATCAGTTCAGTGAGCTTTGCCTTATGTTCCTCCATCTTGTTCAGCGGCAGGTTCCAGTTGAGGTTATACCTGTTCACCTCGAAGAAGATTTTCGCTTCCTTGCTCAGGATGGTGACTTTTTCATAACCATGGGGTGCGATGACGCCAACATTGTTGAAGGCATAACGGCTGGGGGTGATGATCACGCCATCAGCGAGTTTTCTTTGCGGCAGGGCTACATTTTTGTACTGGCTGATGAATTCATCGCTGCAGCTTTCAGCGGTCAGGTTCTCTTTGGGCAGGAAGATGATGGGCTCAAGGATGAGTTCGGAAGCCCTCAGGCTTTCCTGGTAGGGAACCTGGGTGTTGTAGGTAAAGGAGCCGCCGCTTTCGGGAATTACGATTCCTTCGCCGCCCACATCAGATCCTTTCAGAAGAATGGGATCGAGTTCGATGATGGTGCCGTCCTCGCATTTCAGCTTGGGAATAGCGCACATCGCGACTTTGGGATCGAAATAACCATCCGGGAAGGTGCCCGTGATTTTGATCGGGACGATATCGCCATGGGCTTCCAGCGGGTCAGGTTCTGCTTTGAAATTGACGGTCTCGAATTCCTTGGTCATTTGCTTCAGCGGGTCCGATTTGCCGAATTTGTAAGTCAGACCCAGCGAGGTGTAGGAATAGATGTCTCTTTTAACAGGCATTTCCCCATTGGCAAAGTTGTCGAGGCGGTCGCTGTCGACGAATTTTAGCTGGGATTCCAGGTTGAGGTCAAATTTCGGGCTGAGGTGGAATGCCAGTCCAAGACCTGCGGGAACTTCCCAGGTCATCGTGCGGTCGCCGAAACCGGCGTTGGTGCCCACGCCGTCAATGACCGGGTTGTCTGTGCCTTCTCCCATTCCATTCTGGCGGATTTGCGCGCCGGTGGCCTTGTTGAAAGCTTCCGTGCGCCACTGTGCCTGGCCGATACCGGCCATACCGTATACATCGAGCAGGCGGTCCGGGTTGTAACCGGAAATCAGGTTGCTGAAATTGATGGTGAGGTTCAGGGAGTAATCGAGGATGCTCGCCCTGTACCAGACTTCGCCGTCATCGATGCCGGTTTCCTGCACCAGCCACCAGGTGTCATCCCAGGTGGAAAGCCTTCTTCCATAGAGATGCCCGCCGCCAGCTTCGGCGCGAACGCCAAATACCGGGTGGAACTGCCAGCCGAATTTGCCGCCGTATCCTAACCGCCATTCGCCAACGGGGGGTGCGAATTTGTTGATGAAAATGTCGGTATGACTCATCATCACACCCGCATTCGCGTTGATAAAGAAATACTTGTCGAATTGCTGCCTTTTTTCTTTTCGGGTCATTTTATCATCCTGCACGGTGTCCTGAGCAATGGATACCAGTGGCAGAATGGCAATCATTGCAAAAAGCAGGCAGCGGGAAAGGAAGAGGTAGTACTTTTTCATATGATCATAATTTTAATTAATATTTCCGACTTTTGGCGTTATAAGGCGCAAAGATAAACTGTTTAAATAAAATCTCCAAAAAATGTCAAGTGTTAAATATACGCATAATATCACAGTATTGTTCATCAACAAAGCGTATTTTTCTTTTTGATGATAATGGCAGCATCAGGGCAACATGCCTCGATGATAGTGTAAGACCGGCTGAAACAGTTCATTCACGATGGTTTAGGATCGTGTACAGACAAAGATAAGACTTTATTCTGCAGAAATCAACCCCGTAGCGCAAATTGAAAATACCGCCACTGCCGGATGCTTTCAGCTGCCCCAGTTTTCCCGGTCCAGGCTGCGGTATTGTATGGCTTCGGCCAGGTGCTCGGTGCGGATATTTTCACTCCCATCCAGATCGGCGATGGTCCGCGAGACTTTCAATATCCGGTTATACGCCCGCGCCGAAAGATTGATCCGCTCCATGGCCTCTTTCAGCAATGCCTGCCCTTCATCATGGATAGGGCACAATCCCGCCAGCTTTTTTGACGGGATTTGCGCGTTGCTGTGAATTCCGGGCAGTTCCGAGAATCTCGCCTGCTGAATCTTCCGGGCCCGGATGACCCTTTCCCGGATCGATTGGCTGCTTTCCGGCCGGGCGAAGGTGGATAATTCCCGGAAAGGAACCGGGACCACCTCCACGTGCAGGTCGATCCGGTCCATCAGCGGGCCGGAGATCCGGTTCAGGTATTTCTGCACCGTTCCCGCCTGGCAGGCGCACTCCTGGGCAGGGTGGTTGTAATAGCCGCAGGGGCAAGGATTCATAGCCGCAACCAGCATGAAATTGGCCGGGTACTCGATGGCGAACCGCGCCCGGGATATGGTGATGACCCGTTCCTCCATCGGCTGACGGAGCACTTCCAGCACCGAACGCTTGAACTCGGGCAGCTCATCCAGGAACAGCACGCCGTTCTGAGCCAGGCTGATCTCCCCCGGCTGCGGAAATGAGCCCCCGCCAACCAAACCCGCGTCACTGATGGTATGATGGGGTGCCCGAAAGGGGCGGACGGTCAGCAGCGATTCGTTCCGACGCAATTTGCCGGCAACGGAATGGATCTTGGTGGTTTCCAAAGCCTCTTCCAGGTTCAGCGGCGGTAAAATGGAGGGCAGCCTTTTGGCGAGCATGGTCTTTCCGGACCCGGGAGGCCCGATCAGGATCACGTTATGGTTCCCCGCCGCTGCGATTTCCAGCGCCCGCTTGATGTTTTCCTGCCCCTTCACATCCGCAAAATCGAACTCGTAATTGTTCAGGTTTCGGAAAAATTCTTCCTCGATATCGATCTCCACGGGCTGAATCTTCCTCTTCCCGTTAAAAAAGTCGATGACGTCCGTGATGTTTTCTATTCCGAGAACGTCAATCCCGCTGACAATTGCCGCTTCCCTGGCGTTGGCCACGGGAACGACCAGGCCCCGGAACCCCCTCCGTTTGGCTTCAATGGCGATGGGAAGAGCGCCCTTCAGGGGCTTGACGCTTCCATCGAGCGACAGTTCCCCCATAATCACATACTCGCCGATCTTTTCCACGGCAATTTGCTCCGATGCCCCAAGGATGCCAATGGCCAGGGTCAGGTCATAGTGGGAGCCTTCCTTCTTAATGTCGGCAGGGGCCATATTGATCACGACTTTTTTCCCGGGTAAACGGTAGCCGATGTAGCGCAAAGCCGCTTCGATCCGCTGATGGCTTTCCTTTACCGCGCTGTCGGGAAGGCCCACCATGAAGAAGTTAACGCCCTGTTCTATGTTCACCTCTACGGTGACCGTAACGGCATTGATGCCGTAAATTGCACAACCATAAGTTTTTACTAACATATTTTTCCGGATTTAATTAATGAGATGAAATCCATGGATTTCACTGCTTAATCCGGAAAAAAGGGCAGATATACCCGGTCGTCAAAAAAATTTTTTATTTGGGAGGTTTGTAGCCCGACCGGGAAAGGATTTGCTGGGCGTCGTGCGTGGAGAACAGGGCGTCAAGCGAAATGGTTGGATTCTTTTTCATATAAGCGCGGATGATCTGCCAGCCCATGAACTTTCCGGTCATGGCCGGCGCCCCGTCAGGCAGCCCCGCTGTGAACGGCCCGTCCTGCATAAATCTCGAAAGGATATGTGCATCGCCCTTGTACAGCATTTCCTGGTCGATGAACAGGCGCCAGAGACTGGCCTCATTGTTCCGGCACCACTCCAACTGTCCCGGGGTATAGCCGATCTTCAGACTGTCGGCGGTGGAGGGTAAAAGCACATCCAGGGCATACATCACCTTGCCGTGCAGCAGCATATGATCCAGCAGGGTTTTGGGGCTGTTGTCGCCGGGAAGCCAGGAATAGGCGATCTGCCGGGCGCACTCCGGTATCATGTTTTCCGGAATCATCCTCCGGGCGACATAGCGCGGGATACCGATGGCGCGATATGGTTCGAAATCCGCCCCGAGAAACATGTCCAGCGCTATGATCAGAACTGAATCCTGGTACATCACCGGCATTTCATACATCAAGCCTGAAATATAGGTGTACATTTCCGGTGTTTGAAATCCGGGGATATTCTTTTGGATTTCATTCATCAGCTGGGTAAGCTCTGATGCCGGGAATGCGCCCTCAGGAAATACCTGCCTGGAGGCCGCAGCAAGTTCGCGGTTAAACGGATCGGTGACAAAATCCCTTATTTGCTGCACCTGGACGCTGTCGCGGGTCGCTCCCGTGAAAATCCGGAAACTTTCAGAAAGACTGTCCAGGCCTTCATGCAGCCGGTCCGGATCCAGCGAGAATAAAGCGTGGCCGTAATCTTTAATAATTATTGTCGGGGCTTCTGATTTCCGTGAAGGCTGTTTGCTGTCCGGAGCCTGGCACGAAAACAGGAAAAGGATCGCCAGTGAGGTCAATATGGAACGCTTTGCCTTCATGAACAGCCCGGAATATTGTTTTAAAGCAGCTTAAAGCCGAGGCTGACAATGAAATTGTTGCTTTTCATTTTCTGGTCTTCTCCTCCGTCAGTTGGAATGTAGATGTTGTTCAATCCGATCTCGTAGCGGATATCGAATGTGAGGAAAAAGACATCGATCCCTGCGCCAAGGTCCAGCCCCCAGGCGACATTCTTGAAATTGCTGTCCTGCAGTGGATCCGTCACCAGGTCACTGGCATCGACTTCCTTATTCAGGATGAAATTGGCCGTCGGACCGACGAACGCCCGCACATTGAGTACTTCAGCGTTGATCAGCTTAAAACCGACCAGAACGGGAACCGCCAGGTTTTTCAGCTTGATGCTCTCTTCCAGTGACGTTCCTTCCAGTTTCAGCGTACCTCCGCCGGTAGCGTAATATATCTCCGGTTGAAGATAGAGTTTCTTACCAAACCGGGCAAAAGCACCGATCTGGAAATTGTGTTTGACGCTCTCTTTGATGTCATCCAGGTCAGTGGACAGCTTGGATGTCGTGTAGCCGACCTTGGGTCCAAAACTGAATTGTCCGTAATTTTCCAGAGAGATCAATAATACAGCGAGAATGACGATAATTCTTTTCATATTAATTGGTTATTAGGCGGTGCAAAAATAGTTTTTTCTTAAAGATATTAGTTCACCTTAAACCGGTTCCTGAAAATCCTGAATCGGAATTAAGTTTAATTTTGCACAGACTTTAAAACGAATTGATGAAGAAAATATTACTCACCGCGATCATTCTACTGGTTGGCATACAGATTCAGGCTCAGTACAAACCGGTTGTCTTCGGTATGCGTGCCGCCATGAATATCGGCTGGATGAAACCCGACACGGAAGGATACGCCAGCGATGGCATCGTTCCCGGATTTACCTGGGGTTTTATCGGAGATTTTTACCTGATGGAAAACTATGCCATTTCCACGGGCTTCAATGTGAATTTCAACGGCGGCAAACTGGAATACCCTTATGCCATGGACATTGGCAATGATACGATTCCGGAAACGGGCGTCCTGTCAAGGAAATACAACCTGAAATACCTGCAAATCCCCCTGACCTTAAAAATGAAGGCCGAAATCAAGGAAAACATTCGTTTGTACGGCAAGATCGGCCTGGGAACCGCCTTCAACCTTTCGGCCAAAGCCAACGATGCGTTCACCTGGGATGGGGGTACGGAAAGCGCCGAAAAAATAAACATCAGCGATGAGATCACGCTGATGCGCCAGTCGCTGATTGTTGGCGGCGGTGTGGAGATCGTCCTGAAAGGATCGACCGCGGTGGTCATCGATCTGACCTATGATAACGGATTCAACAACATTCTTCTGGGGAACAACCCGGCAGATCCGATGCTGAAAAACAGGGCGTTTCATAATTTCCTGGAACTGGGTGCAGGTATCTTGTTCTGAAGTCGATGACATGAGAATAGCACTGGCGCAATTGGGTTACCACATCGGGAATTTTTCGGAAAATATCCGTAAAATGAAGGAGGCCGTGGCCCGGGCCCGTGCTGCGGGCGCTGACCTGGTGGTTTTTGCGGAACTATCCGTTTCGGGCTATCCGCCCAGGGATTTCCTGGAATTTGACGATTTTATCGAACGGTGCGCCGCCGCCACTGCTGAGATTGCCAAGGAATGCCGGGGTGTTGCCGCAATCATCGGTTGTCCGGTCCCTAACCCGGAACTGAAAGGGAAAAACCTGCTGAATGCCGCGTTGTTCCTTGCCGAAGGCCGGGTGGTCTCCGCTCATTACAAAGCCCTTTTACCCAATTACGACGTATTTGACGAATACCGGTACTTTGAGCCGGGCCGCGACTTCCGGATCCTTGAGTTCAAGGGGAAAAGGATTGCCCTGACCATCTGCGAAGACCTGTGGGACACCGGCAGCGACCCGATGTACGTGGTGAACCCGATGGACGAGCTGGCACGCTTTTCACCGGACCTGATGATCAACATCGCCGCCTCGCCTTTTCATTATGATCAGGCTCAGAGACGCAGGGAAGTACTGGCCCGGAGCGTAAAAAAATATTCTTTGCCTCTTTTTTATGTCAATCATGTGGGGGCGCAGACCGAACTCATCTTTGACGGAGGTTCCATGGTGTTTGGTCCCGGCGGAGCGGTTTGGGACGAGCTGGATTATTTCAGGGAAGATTTCCGCGTCTATGAACTGGACCAGGTTGTGACAACGGATGGCCCCTTCCGGCATTGCACCCCCGAACGTGATGTGAAGATCAGCCTGATCCATGAGGCGCTGGTACTGGGCATCCGTGATTATTTTAAAAAACTCGGTTTCTCCGGAGCCCTCCTGGGGTTGTCGGGCGGGATCGATTCCGCGGTCACTATGGTACTGGCTGCCCGTGCCCTGGGCCCGGAAAACGTGTGGGGCATCCTGATGCCGTCCCGGTTCTCTTCAGACCACAGTATCGAGGACGCCCGGTTATTGGCGGAGAACCTGGGCTGCCGCCATGACCTGATCCCGATATCGGATTCTTTCGACGTGATGCTTGAAACGCTGAGCCCCTGGTTCGGGGGGACGCCTTTTAACGTGACCGAAGAAAACCTGCAGGCCCGGATCCGGGGCACGATCCTAATGGCGCTTTCCAACAAATTCGGCCATATTCTCCTCAATACTTCCAACAAAAGCGAGGCGGCGGTTGGTTATGGAACGCTTTACGGCGATATGAACGGCGGGCTTTCGGTACTGGGTGATGTCTATAAAACCCAGGTCTACGAGCTGGCCGGCTTCATTAATGCAGAAAAAGAGATCATCCCGGTACGGACGATCACCAAGCCGCCTTCGGCCGAATTGCGGCATAACCAGAAAGACAGCGATTCCCTTCCCGAATATGATATACTGGACCGTGTGCTGTACCAGTACATAGAGATGCGAAAGGGTCCGAAAGACCTTATTGATGAAGGTTTTGACGAGGAAATGGTCAACCGGGTGCTGTGGCTGGTGAACACCAACGAATACAAACGGCACCAGACGCCGCCCATCCTCAGGGTCTCCCCAAAAGCCTTCGGCATGGGGCGGAGGATGCCGATCGTGGCCAGGTACCTGGCTCTATAGGTCCATATTGATCGCTTCCACCGATTTGATGTCCGGGATGGCTTTTTTAATAGCCGACTCCACTCCGTTTTTCAGGGTGATGATGCTATAGGGGCATGAACCGCAGGCGCCCTGGAGTTCCACATTGACCACATTGTCTTCGGTAAGGTTTACGAACCGGATGTCGCCACCATCCTGCTGCAGGTAAGGCCTGATCTGTTCGAGGACGTTTAACACTTTCCGTTCAAGTTCAGTATTCTGTTTTGTTTCCATTATGGTTGGATCTGTTATCTGATTAGTGATTTTTTTCGACTATTGCCTGGATGTTCACGGCCAGGTTATGGAATGCCTTGTATACCGGGGAGTTTTCGTCGAGTGCGACCGGTTTTCCCGTATCGCCCGACTCGCAGATGCTTTGCACCAGCGGGATTTCAGCCAGAAGGTTGACGCGCGCGTCATCGGCCAGCCTGCGACCGCCCTGTTTGCCGAACAGGTAATATTTATTGTCCGGAAGTTCCGCCGGGGTAAAATACGACATGTTCTCGATCAGGCCCAGGATGGGTACCCGGATCTTTTCCTGGTTGAACATGCTGAAGGCTTTTTTGGCGTCGGCCAGGGCCACCTGCTGCGGTGTGGAAACGATCGCGATGCCATCGATGGGATACTGCTGGACCAGCGTAAGATGAATGTCGCCCGTGCCCGGCGGAAGATCGACGACCAGGTAGTCGAGTTCTCCCCAGTGGGTGTCGTTCAGCAGCTGGTTCAGCGCCTGCGATGCCATGGGGCCGCGCCAGATGAGCGCCTGCTTCGCTTCGACAAAGAAGCCGATCGACTGGATCTTGATGCCGTATTTTTCCACCGGGATTATCTGTCCGTTTTCCGCATCGGGGTCCATGGTAGGCTTCTCGTCGACCACGTCAAACATGATGGGGATGGAAGGCCCGTAGATGTCCGCGTCGAGTATGCCCACGCGGTTTCCATTCTTGCTGAGCGCCACCGCCAGGTTGGCCGCGACGGTCGATTTGCCGACCCCGCCCTTTCCCGAGCCAATGGCGACAATGTGCCGGACCCTGGTCAGCGATGGATATTCGATCATGAACTCGATATGGACCACCGCATCGGGATTATAATGGGTGCGTATGGCGTTTTCCGCCAGTTTTTGCAACGCCGGTTCGCTTTTGGTATCCTGTTTTGGAAAAACGATGTTGAATTTTACGTTCAGCCCGTCAACCTGGATGTTCCGCACCATGTTCAACGATACGATATCGCTTCCTTTGGGAAAATAAAGAACATCCTTCAGGGCAGATAGAATGAGGTCGTTGTTATTCGTCATTATCTGAATTATTGCGGAGCAAAGTTAGGAATAATAAAGACATGCTTTCACAGGTCCTTCCGGGGCAGCTCATCCGAAGGGTCCCAGAATAGTTTGCTGAACCCGGCCACCCGGTCGTCGATGATGACGACGCCTTCGCGCTCCAGCAATTGTTGCATGATCATCGGCCCGCCGAAATGGTGTTTGCCGGTCAGCATGCCGTTGCGGTTCACGACGCGGTGCGCGGGCACGGGATGGGGATGCACATGGCACTGGTTCATGGCCCATCCAACCATGCGGGCCGACATCCGGCCGCCGAGGTAATTCGCGATGGCCCCGTAACTCGTCACCCGCCCATACGGCACCTGCCGGGCAACCTCATAAACCTTGTCAAAAAATGAACTGTCAGTGCTCATGGCTCATGATGAATTCGCAATATTTGATCGGGATGCCCTGCTGCCGGTATTTTTCTTCGTAAAAAGTCTGAACCTGGGCTGCTTCGTGGTCGGGGTCCGTCTGGTACAAGTCGCCGGACGACAGGATCAGCCTGTGCCCCTCACCCTGGATCACGCCAAGGGAGTATTCGAAAAATCCGGTATTGTCGGTTTTCAAATGAATGATGCCGTTGGATTTAATCACGCGGCGGTATTTCTCCAAAAAGGGCGGGGAGGTCAGCCTTTTGTTTATCCTTCCCGTCTGGGGCTGGGGATCGGGAAAAGTGATCCAGATCTCATCCACCTCGCCGCATTCGAAAAACTGGTCGAGCCAGTCGACCCGGGTACGGATGAAGGCCACATTCGTCAGTCCGCATTCCTCCACCATTTTGCACCCTTTCCAAAGCCTGGCCCCTTTGATGTCCATGCCGATGAAGTTACGGTCCGGGTATTTCTGTGCCAGGTGTACCGTGTATTCCCCTTTGCCGCATCCCAGTTCCAGGGTGATCGGATGGTCATTTCCGAAGTGGTCGCTGTGCCAGCGCCCTTTCAGGGGAAATCCATCCTGCAGGTCGCGGTAGGTCTTCTGGATGAGGTGTCTGAAGGTCAGATTTTCCGCAAAATGTATCAGCTTCTTCTTAGCCAAATCGGGTAATGGTACGCGGAAGGTTAATATTTAAGAAGCCAGGCGGACGGGTTGACGTTGTTCCGGATTTCTTCCAGGTACTCCAGCGCCGCTGCCCGTTCGCTGAAACTATGGTAGCTGACGCGGATCTGTCCGAGCCGGTTCACACCGGCTTCTTCGGAGGGGTAACCCTGCCGGGCGAGTTGTTCCCTGAATTTTTCCGCATTTTGAACCTGTTCAAAACAGCCCCCGATGATATAGAACCTGGGGCCTGATGCAACGGGTTGCGAAATCGAGGGTGCGGGGTCAGTGATTTTGACTTCCGATGGGTGGAGCGGTACTTGTTCCGGCTCTTCGGCGGAAATAACGATCATTTCGGATGGCGCCGGCGCCAGGTTTTCGGGAACGGATGGCTCAGCGGAATAATCTTGCCGGAGGATCAATGACGGGGCGTCCTGGAACAGACCGGCGACGCCGGTGATGATGGGTTGCATGGATACCGGGAACAGTATCCCATACAGCAGGAACAGGATGACGGGAAGGGTGAGGGCTACGGTCCACCGTACCGAAGCGGGCTGGCGTTCCATGAAGACCGGGGTCTTCCGGTCTTCGTGCCGGGTCATCCCCCTGGTCTGGGGCCTGGAAGGCCGGAGCGGCCGGGCCGTGACCGGTTCCAGGCCGAAATAATCGGAGGAGAGGCTTGCCCCGTGCTTGGGCAGGAACCTCAGGTTCCCTTCATAGCCTTCGTAAAGTTCCCCGATCCCTTCCAGCATCACAGGCATCCCTTCCGAAAGCTGCCGCCGTGTATCCTGAACAAACCGGGTAACCATTTCGGAAGCCAGTCCATATTCCAGTTTTTCCTCATGGGCTATGGCGCTGGTCAGCAATCCGTCATCATGCGAGAGCTTACTGTTAAACGTGGCAACCCGTGCCGGAGGGAACAGCCGGCCTCTCTCGCGGTCGATGCGCGCTGGCTGAGCGTGCATGATAAATCCCCCAAGCCCCGGAATGGTCACGCAATCATGCATGAACAGGAGATCGCGGAGATGGGTCACAATCTGTTGCATCAGATTAAGAAGGGCTTAATTTTTTTTGCTAATTTAAGAGATGTAATCCTTACAGCAAAGCGGTGTTAGTAATTTTTAACAAATCTTCGGGGGTATCAACGCTCCGGGTCTCATACTCAGTCAGTCCCACACTGATCCGGTAACCATGCTGCAGCCAGCGGAGCTGCTCCAGCGACTCAGCCTGTTCCAGCGTTCCCGCTTCCAGTGTGCAGATTTGTTCCAGCACGTCGGTGGCATACCCGTAGATCCCGATATGCTGGTAATGCAATCTTTGCTTATGCCAGGTCTTCTCCTGCACGCCGCGCAGGCAGGGGATGGGCGCCCGGCTGAAGTACAGGGCTGTCATATCTTTGGAGAAGACCACTTTGACCACATCGGGGCTGAAAAGGTCTTTCCTGTTGCTGATGGTCCGGGCCAGGGTGGCGATCATCCCGGGCCGGCCGGTCAGTAGTTTTGCAACCTGATCGATCTGTTCCGGCTGTATGAAGGGCTCGTCGCCCTGGATGTTGACCACGGCGCCGGCCGGTTCGGATTGATCCCGGTTCCAAAGCTGCAGCGCCTCCAGGCAGCGGTCCGTGCCGCTGCGGTGTGCCGGATCCGTCATCACCACATTGTAGCCGGCGTCGCTGACATGGCGGAAGATCCGGTCATCATCGGTGGCTACCAGAACATCGGAAAGTGACCGGGCTTTCGACGACTGCTCGCAAACGCGCAGGATCATAGACCTGCCGTTGATATCGGCCAGCGGCTTGCCCGGAAAACGGGTCGAAGCAAAACGCGCCGGTATTATGCCAAGAATACGCATGAGCTGCAGGATCAGAACAAACCGTGGATTTCAGCCTGGATCTTCTCGATGACGAGGCCGAGATCCTGGGGATTATCTGCAAAATTCACCTCATCGACGTTGATGATGAGGAGTTTGCCTTGCTTGTAGCGTGAAATCCAGGATTCATAGCGTTCGTTCAGGCTTTTCAGGTAGTCCAGCCGGATCGATTCTTCGTACACCCTCCCGCGGCGCTGGATCTGCCTGACCAGGTTGGGCACGGTCGACCGGAGGTATATCAACAGGTCAGGAGGCTTGATGAGCGCGCTGATCAGCTCGAACAGGGCGGCGTAATTTTCAAAGTCACGTGTCTCCATCAGGTTCATTTCATGGAGGTTGGGGGCGAAGATGTGCGCGTCCTCATAAATGGTCCGGTCCTGTATCACATTCCTGCCGCTGGAGTGTATGTTGATGATCTGGCGGAACCGGCTTGCCAGGAAATACACCTGGAGGTTGAACGACCAGCGCTGCATATCTTCATAAAAGCTGTTCAGGTAAGGGTTGGATTCGACGTCTTCATAATGCGGTTCCCAGCCGAAATGTTTGGCGAGCAGTTCCGTCAGTGTAGTTTTGCCGGCGCCGATATTGCCTGCGATAGCGATGTGCATGATTTAATGGTTAGGGGTTATAATTCAGTTTTAATATTCGGTGATTCATCACCCGTGCTGTTCATGATGGCAAGGATCTCGTCGATGTACCTCCGGTCGTTGGCCAGCCGCGGGACTTTATTTTGCCCGCCGAGTTTCCCCTTGTGTTTCAGCCATTCATAGAAAGTGCCTTTAGGAACCGGCCGAACCAAAGGGGGCACCAGCACCATATCGTGGAATCGTTTGGCTTCATAATCCGAGTTCAGGGTTTTCAGGGCATTGTCGAGGGCTTCCGAGAAATAATCCAGGTCGGCGGGAAGCGTTTCGAATTCGATCAGCCATTCGTGGGCAATGCGGTCTTTCTCCCGGAAAAACCTGGGGGCTGCGGTATATTCGCTCACGATGGCGTTGCATTTTCTGCAGGCGATCATGAGGGCTTTTTCCGCGTTTTCCACAATCACTTCCTCGCCGGCGGCATTGATGAAATTGCGTGTGCGGCCGGAGATCTGCACCCGGTAAGGCTTCAGCGTGGTGAACCGGATCGTGTCGCCGATAACATAGCGCCAAAGCCCAGCGTTGGTTGAGATGACCAGGGCATAGTTGGTTTCCGTGTCCACTTCATCCAGGCCCAGTGCGCGGGGATGTTCCTCGTCGAGCTGGCCGGCGGGGATGAATTCATAATAGATGCCGTAATCAAGCATCAGGAGCATGGATTGCGACAGCGCTTCGTCCTGGATGCCAAAGAAACCTTCCGATGCGTTGTAGGTCTCCATATAATTCATCTCAGCCGATGGAATGATGCTTTTGAATTGTTCGCGGTAAGGCTGGAAGTTCACCCCGCCGTGAAAATAGACTTCCAGGTTTGGCCAGACCTCCAGGATATTGTTTTTGCCGGTCTTTTCCAAAACCCTTCGGAGCAGGAGCAGGAGCCAGGAGGGAACCCCGCTCAGGCTGGTCACATTGTGGGGAATGGTTTCATCAGCCATCAGCTCGATTTTTTCCTCCCAGTTATCCATAAGCGCCGTGCTTTTTTTCGGAACCCGGATGAACTCCGCCCAGTAGGGCAGGTTCTGGATCAGAATGGCCGAAAGGTCCCCATCGTAAAAGGAGGCGTTATTAATCTCACTGATCTTATGGCTCCCGCCCATGGCCAGTCCGCGACCGTCAAAAAGCGCCGTGTTGGGAAAGTTGTTGCAGTAGAGCGAAAGCATATCCTTCCCGCCTTTGAAATGGCATTCTTCCAGCGCTTCCTGGCTGACGGGGATGTATTTGCTCTTATCGCTGGTGGTACCCGACGACTTCGCGAACCACCGGATGTCGCCCGGCCACAGAACGTTCTGCTGCCCCTGGCGCATCCGTTCTATATAGGGTTTCAAATCGTCGTAGGTGCTTAGCGGCACACGCTCCCTGAACTGTTCCACCGTTTTGATGGACTCATAATCGTACCTGAGGCCCCATTCGGTGTTTTTGGCCGCGGTGATCAGTTTACGGAACCATTCACCCTGCACCTCATGCGGGTACTGGATGAAAAGTCCGATCTGGTGAATCCGTTTTTTGATTAACCAGGACAATACTGAGTTGATCAGGGCCATAACCGGGTTATCGGGCGTGATTGGTCTTCAAAAATACAACGAAGCCATTAAAGTAAGCCCTGAAAAAACAGATTATTTTTCAACCCTCCGGTATGTCGCCTACTTGGGCGCTTTTTTCAACAGGTACAGCCCGATTAGGGTGAAAACAATGTTGGGGATCCAGGCGGCGACCGAGGGGGGCAGATTGCCGTAGGTCGCAAAAACGGAGGTGACACGCATGAACAGGATGTAGGAAAAAGCCAGGAGGATGCCCAGTCCCAGGTGCATCCCGATGCCGCCGCGCATTTTCCGGCTCGACAGCGATACCCCGATCAGGGTCATGACCAGGGTGGCAAAAGGAGAGGCGATGCGGTTGTGCTTTTCCATCTCGTAGAATACAATCTCCTCTGACCCTTTGATGCGCTCCTGTTCGATGAACCTGCGCAGTTCCGCGAACGTCATCTCTTCATAATACTCCTTCTTGATCACCAGTTCGGAGGGCGAAAGGTTCAACACCGTATCCATCCGAGCCCCTTTCGTTATTTTTTCGGTGTTTCCGTCGATGGTCCGAATGGTGTAATTGTCGATCAGCCACTTGCTGCCTGTGCTGTCCCAGAGAATCCGGTCTGAGGTGAGTTTGTAATCCATCTTGTTCCCCGTGAATTTTTCCAGGGTGAACCGGTACCCGCTCTTGCTTTTCATGTTGAAACTTTCCATGTAGACAAAGGTGCCGGGATTGATCTGGAGATGGATATGGGTGTCTTTGCTTTTGGATAATTTGGAGATATACACATCCGTGAACATGCGCCTTTTCTGGTTGGTGGGCGGGATGAGAAAGTTGGCGAGATAAAAGGAGAGGATGGCCAGGATGATGGCGGAAAAGAAATAAGGCCTCAGCATCCGGTAGTAGCTGATCCCGCTGCTCAGTATCGCGACAATCTCGGTGTTGGCGGCC
Organism: uncultured Bacteroidales bacterium; assembly: GCA_964489545.1. Classification (GTDB taxonomy): domain Bacteria; phylum Bacteroidota; class Bacteroidia; order Bacteroidales; family JAGOPY01; genus JAGOPY01. The sequence continues at coordinate 120,085 of CAZAZE010000007.1, read as the reverse complement.
ATCCGTGAGGTGAAGTAGATCACCGAGATGAAGGTGAACAGGTAACTGAACAGGTTGACGAAGTAAGGAATGAAATTGAAATAATAGTCGAAAATGATCGCATTGAGCGGAGCGTCTTTGGATATGAAATTATCGATGTTTTCGGAAAGGTCGAAGATGATCACGATCATGATCAGCAGGGAAATGGCGTAAAAAAATGTGCCCAGGAATTTTTTGATGATATAGAGATCGACCGTCCTCAAGGTGTTTATTTACTTATACGCGCAAAGGTCTGAAAAATTGTTAAAGCCGGGTGGATAATTGCCGGACCATCCGGTCTTTCCAGGGGCTGAAGTCGCCGGCGGCGATGTGCTCGCGGGCCTGTCCGACGAGCCACAGGTAGAAAGCAAGGTTGTGCAGGCTGGCCAGCATCGCGCCCAGGATCTCATTCGACTGGATCAGGTGTCGCAGGAATGCCTTGCTGGATGTCCGGCCGGCGGGCAGGATCCCTTCTTCGTCGACCGGCGAATGGTCGTTCTTCCACTTCTCGTTCTTGATGTTGATGAATCCCCGGCTGGTGAAGATCATCCCGTTCCGGCCGTTGCGTGTGGGCATCACGCAGTCGAACATATCGACCCCCAAAGCGATGCTGTTGAGGATATTGACGGGAGTGCCCACACCCATCAGGTATCGGGGTTTGTCTTTGGGCAGGATCCCGCAGACCAGATCCGTCATCTCATACATCTGTTCCTCGGGCTCGCCGACCGAAAGCCCGCCGATGGCGTTACCCGGCATGCCTGCGGCCGCGATGTATTCGGCCGATTGCATCCTCAGATCGCGGAAGGTGCCGCCCTGGACGATCGGGAAGAGATACTGTTCATAGCCATACAAAGGCTCTGTACCGTGGAACCGGGCGATACACCGGTCCAGCCAGCGGTGGGTCAGGTGCATGGAACTTTCAACGTATTCCCTTGGGCTGGGGTGGGGCGGACACTCGTCAAATGCCATGATGATATCCCCGCCGATGGCCCGCTGGATGTCCATCACATTTTCCGGCGTGAAAGCGTGGCGCGAACCATCGATGTGCGACTGGAACATCACGCCTTCTTCGGTCAGTTTGCGGCTGTCGGCCAGCGAGTAGACCTGGTAGCCTCCGCTGTCGGTCAGAATGGGGCCCTGCCAGCCATTAAAACGATGCAGGCCTCCCGCCTGCCGGATGACATCGGTGCCGGGACGAATATACAGGTGGTACGTGTTCCCCAGGATGATCCTGGCTTCGACAACTTCTTTTAAATCATTGAAATGCAATGCTTTTACCGTTCCAGCCGTACCTACCGGCATAAATATCGGTGTAGGGATTGGCCCGTGTGCAGTAATCAGGGTGCCGGATCGCGCATTAGATTGGTTATCAGTATATTCTATTGTAAATTTCATTGTTAATAAAAATTGACCAAAGATAAATTTATTCCTTATGGAATGAATAATTTTGTTTCTTATGACATTTGAGTTTCCTTCAGAAACAACGATTCTACAAATATTACCCTTCGCGGTTTTTGCACTTTTCGGACTGGTTTGGCTCATCCAGATGTTGTATTACTGGACACTTTTCAGCCGGCTGGCTTTCTACAGGACGAAACCCGCGAGCGGGGAAACCCATCCTGTATCTGTCGTCATCTGTGCCCGAAACGAATACCAGAATCTGTTGCATAACCTGCCGCTGATCCTGGAACAGGACTATCCCGAGTATGAAGTCATTGTGGTGAACGATGCTTCCGATGACGACAGCATCGACCTGCTTCAGTCATTTGCCCGCAAATATCCCCACCTGAGGATATTCGACCTGGAACGGAACCTTAACTTTTTCAGCGGCAAGAAGTTTCCTCTCGCCCTGGGGATCAAATCAGCAAAGCATGAAATTCTGCTGCTGACCGATGCGGACTGCAAGCCGGCCGGCAAGCACTGGATCCGAAATATGCAATCGCACTTCCAGGACAAAACGGAGATTGTTCTCGGGTATGGAACTTACCGGAAGACCGTCGGCCTGCTGAACCAGCTGATCCGTTATGACGCCTTCCTGGTGGCGATGCAGTACTTTTCCTTCGCCCTTGCAGGGAAGCCGTATATGGGCGTCGGAAGAAATCTCAGCTACAAGCGGGAACTATTCTACCGCACCAAAGGATTTACTTCGCATTACAAGCTCAAATCAGGAGATGACGACCTGTTCATCAACCGGGTGGCCCGAAAGTCCAATACGCGGATCGAAATAAATCCCGAAAGCCACACGGTTTCCACGGCCAAATCCAGCCTGATCCACTGGATCATTCAGAAGAGAAGGCATTACTCCACGGCCCGCTACTACCGCCCGTTCTTTAAATTCATGCTTTCGCTGGGGTACTTCTCCAAATTGCTGCTTTATCTCTCCTTTACCGCACTGATGATCCTCCAGTACAACTGGCTGATCGCCCTGATCGCGTTTTCGGTCTTCTTTGCCAGCCATTGGATCATCCTTGCGCTCTGCACGAATAAAATGAGGGAAAACGACCTCGCCGTGATGTCCCCGCTGCTGGAGGTGATCCTCCTCGCCCTGATCCCGTTCATCTATTTTTCTAACCTGATTTATAAGGAGGAAAAATGGAAATGAACCTCAGGCTCACGGAAAAGGCCCGGCGCGATTTTGTGCTGGTGAAAGCCGCTCTGGAGCAGGGCGACCGGAACGCTTACGCCGAACTCATGCATAATTACCGGGACACGCTATATTTCATGATGCTGAAGATGACCAACAACCCGCAGGATGCGGATGATCTGACCATTGAAGCCTTCGGCAAGGCGTTCCGCAACCTGAAACAATATACCCCTGACTACGCATTCAGTACGTGGTTGTTCAAAATAGCATCAAACAACTGCATCGATTTTATGCGCAAGCGGAAACTGAATGAAACTGTTTCCCTGAATTATGACAACACTGATGAAAAAGGGGATGACCTGGTTGATATCCTTCCCGCTAATGTCAGAAACCCGGAACAGGACATCATCAGGCAGCAGCGGATCGATAGCCTGAGAGAACTGGTCTCCAGGCTGAAACCACACTACCGCCAACTGATCGAAATGCGCTATTACCAGGAACTTTCCTACGAAGAGATCTCCACCCAACTGGATTTGCCGATTGGAACGGTCAAAGCGCAGTTATTCCGGGCCAGGGAGTTTCTGTACCATATTCTGAAATCGGACCACGAACGCTTCCGGGAAGAATAAATCGATGATATAGCCTTCTTTTCATTATCTTTGTTCTGGGAATCCGGTCAGATTCCGGATTACCGGCCATTGTACATTTCGTCAAACACAATAAATAACCCGGGATAAATTTTTAACTGCCGAACCCCATGCGCCAATTGAAAATCCTTGCCATGCTCCTCGTTGTCCTGGCCCTTGCCTCAGGATGCGGACGGAAAAAGGAAAAACAGATCCTGGATATCCAGGCTGAAAAAGAGCAGCTCCAGGCTCAATATCAGGAAAAGGATTCGCTGTTGAACGAACTGTTTCAGTCCATGAATTCGATAGAGAAGAACCTGGCGGAAATCACTGCCCGTGAGAAGCTGATCACCGAGACCCCGGCCAGTGAAACCCGTCTGAACACAGATGTCAGGGAACGGATCATGGATGAGATCATCATGATCAATAATATCATGGAAGAGAACAAGAAACGGATCAACCTGCTGAAGGAGCAGTTACGTAAATCCGATGTCCGGATCGTTTCCCTGCAGGAGAACATAGCCATGCTCACCCGGCGTCTTGAGGAAAAGGAGGCGGAAGTGGCCTCGCTTAAGGAGCAGCTCTCCAAACTTAACTTTACGGTTGAGGTGCTGAATGCCACGATAGATACCCTGCGCGGGGAAAGTGCCACAAAATCGAAAGTCATTAGTCAGCAGGAGGCGATGATCGGGGAGATGAATACGGTCTGGTTCGTAGCCGGGCCGCGAAAAGAGCTCATGGACAAAGGCATCATTGAGAAGGCCGGCGGATTGTTCAGCGGCGCCATGAAAATGAGCGAGCTCATCAACCCGGATCATTTCAGCACCGCCGATATGCGGGAGCTGACGGTAATCCCGTTCTCCTGCGAAAAGATGGAACTGGTGACCATACACCCGGAAGGATCCTACAAAATCCTGGAAAAAGACGGAGAAATCACCGGACTGGAGATCCTCGACGCGGCTTCATTCTGGAAATCCTCCCGTTTCCTGGTAGTGATTACGCGGTAGGACACAGAAGCCGGACACTAACCATCCCGTTGCTCTGCCCCGCAAGGATTCCGGAATTTCCGTACCTTTGCGCCCAGTTACCAAACCCCAAAATAAATCTGGTATGGACCTCCATCAGTTTCAGCAGGCCATTCTCCGCGGCATCGGCGATCAATTGCCCGGTCCCCGGCCCTATGATCCCTCCGTCAGTCACGCTCCGAAACGGAAAGACATCCTGACGCCGGACGAAAAGAAGCTCGCACTGAAAAATGCGCTTCGCTACTTCGATCCTAAGTTTCACGAGGCGCTGGCCCCTGAATTCGCTTCCGAACTGGAACACTACGGGCGGATCTATATGTATCGGTTCCGGCCTGCATATCCGATGTACGCCCGGCCGGTCCATGAATATCCGCATCGCTCCAAACAAGCCGCGGCCATCATGCTGATGATCCAGAACAACCTTGACCCGGCGGTGGCGCAGCACCCCCATGAACTCATCACCTATGGCGGCAATGGCGCCGTTTTCCAGAACTGGGCCCAGTACCTGCTGACGATGCAGTACCTGGCCACCATGACAGACGACCAGACGCTGGTGATGTATTCCGGGCATCCGCTGGGTCTGTTCCCGTCGCATCCGGAAGCGCCGCGGGTGGTGGTGACCAACGGCATGGTCATCCCGAACTACTCGAGCCAGGATCACTGGGAAAAATTCAATGCCCTGGGGGTATCCCAATACGGCCAGATGACGGCCGGATCGTACATGTACATCGGGCCCCAGGGTATCGTGCACGGTACTACGATTACGGTGTTGAATGCAGGACGGCGGCTGAACAAAGCGGGCGAAGGGCTGGCCGGCAAGGTTTTTGTCACCTCCGGGCTGGGCGGCATGTCGGGCGCCCAGGCAAAGGCCGCCGTTATCGCCGGCGCGATCGGGGTGGTGGCCGAAATCAACCCCAGTGCCGTTGAGAAAAGACATTCACAGGGGTGGGTCGACGAAGTTTATGCCGATCTCGACCGCCTCATCGCACGCATACAGCGGGCCCGAACCGCGAAAGAGGCGGTTTCACTGGCATACCAGGGGAATATCGTCGATTTATGGGAGAAATTCGTGCAGGAGGATGTGTACATCGAATTAGGCTCGGATCAGACATCTCTGCACAATCCCTGGGCCGGCGGCTATTACCCTGCGGGCATCGGCTTCGATGAATCCAACCGCCTGATGGCCTCGGAGCCGGAAAAATTCCGCGACCTGGTCCGGCAATCGCTCATGCGGCAGGTGAACGCCATCAACGCGATGGCGCGGCGCGGCATGTACTTCTGGGATTACGGCAACGCGTTTCTGCTGGAAGCGGGCAGGGCGGGGGCCGATGTGTTCCGCTCCGACGGAACCTATGTCTATCCTTCCTATGTGCAGGATATCATGGGCCCTATGTGTTTTGACTATGGCTTCGGGCCCTTCCGCTGGGTTTGCACCTCCGGGAAAGCCGAAGACCTGCGGATGACTGACCGCATCGCGGGGGATGTCCTGGAAGAAATGGCCCGGACGGCACCGGAGGAAATCCGCCTCCAGCTGCTGGATAACCTGTTGTGGATCCGGAATGCCGAACAGAACAGGCTGGTGGTCGGTTCCCAGGCCCGGATCCTCTATGCCGACGCCGAAGGCAGGATACGTATCGCCGAAGCTTTCAACCAGGCCATCCGCAGCGGAAAGATCACCGCGCCGGTGGTCCTGGGCCGCGATCATCATGATGTTTCAGGCACCGACTCACCGTTCCGGGAGACCTCAAATATTTACGACGGATCTCAGTTCACTGCCGATATGGCCGTGCAGAACGTCATCGGCGACGCATTTCGCGGCGCCACCTGGGTATCCATCCACAACGGCGGCGGCGTCGGCTGGGGAGAAGTGATCAATGGCGGATTCGGCATGCTGCTCGACGGTTCTGAAGAAGCTTCCCGGAGGCTGCACTCCATGCTGTTCTGGGACGTCAACAACGGCATTGCCCGGCGCGGCTGGGCGCGCAATGAAGAAGCCCTGTTCGCCATCAGGCGGGCAATGCAGGCCGAGCCCCGGCTCCGGGTCACCCTGCCCAATATCGCCTCCGACGACCTGCTGACCCGGTACTTCTAAACGCAAAGACGCGGAGACACAGAACAGACTTCTCCGGGCCTCCGCGCCTCCGCGGTAGAAAATATATCCTGATCAGTTGACCGTCAACTTTCCGTTGAAGATTTGTTCTCCGACCCTTACCGTATAGAGGTACATGCCTTTATTCCACCCGGTCACATCAATGATGAATCCGTGCGCCCCGCGGCTGACCATTCCCCGGTCGGATTGGAGCATTTCCTGTCCGGCGACCGAATAGATGCTATACTGCACGGGGTTGTCCTGCTCCAGCGTGATGGCAAAGGTCGCTTTCCCGGAAGCAGGATTCGGGTAGATTCCTACTGTGGTTTCCTTACTGAGGTCATCAATCCCGACCGGATCGGCGGTGTTAAACTCGATGAACTCTTCCGAACCAAACGCGGTGCCCTGGAGGATCACCGTGTTACTTCCGTGATAGAGCATGTAGAAGCCCGGGTTCAGCAGGCCGTCGCCCCCTGCGTCATAAATCGTAAATGAATAACAGGCCTCATCTTCAAGGTTGAAGGTCTGGTTGATCATCTGGCCGCTGTTCGTGTAAGGTCCGCCGGAATACAGCACGTCGCCGGCGGCGTTCTTCAATTCCCAGGTCGTTTCGCCGGGGTTGGCGTCGGTGCGGAGAATAAGCTTGACCGTATTGGGCGTATGCTCAGCTTCCGGGATGCTGATCACGTAACTGTCGTTACCGGGGCACTGGTCCGTGTTACCGTTTGGATTTGAAGTCGAAACAACCAGGTCGAACTGGTCTTCACCGGTGAAGGTGATCCCCGGGAGGGTGACCATCTCCTCGCCGAGGTAATCCAGCGCTCCGGTCCAGTTATAAACCTGCTGCTGCCCGTTGTTGACGGAGTAAACGATGTCCACCGTGTTCATCGCTTCGGCGCCGATATTCCGGATCATGACCTCAGGACTGAAGCTGCCGTTACATGAAGCCCTCGGAAGATTGTACAGGGTTTTGACGGAAGCGTCGTAATCATATTCCGGCATGAAATCGAGCAGCGCCAGCTTATTCGCCTGGAAGATCTCCTTGGTCGTATGATCCTGCAGGAAGACAACCAGTTCGCAGTTCTCGAACACCCACGAGGGATCCAGGGTGAACTGCAGATCGAACGTCTGGGTGTTGCCGCCGGAGAAACTCACCGTTGTCCCGTTCTGGTTAGGGATCATCAGCCGGACGGCGGAGTTGACCTCGGTCTGCCCCTGCCAGTTCTCCGGGATGTGCGATTCCGTGACTACGGCCTGCAGCCGGAGATTGGTGCTGGTGTTGGTGGCCACTTTATTGATCGTTATGCTGGCGTTGAAAGTCTCGAAACAACTGTGCGTGCCTTCCACATCCAGCGTAAAGGCCGACATGACCGCCATCCGCTGGTTGACTTTCACCGAATATTGCGGGAACATGCTCTGGGTATTGCTACCCCCGACCACGGAATTCATTCCGTCGAAATAAGCGGTAGGAAAACCGGGCACGGCATAATAACTTACCCGTGCATTGGAGTAAGTGTTGGCGTAATCGTCGCCGCTGTGGTATTTCACGATGGCTACATCATAACCGTTGGCCAGAAGGTCCTCGCAGCCCATGGCGGCGCCGGGACAATACTGGCACCAGGTGCCCGTTCCGACTTCTACGACGACCATATTGCGGGGCACTTGCTGTGCCCAGGCGGAAAGTGAAATAAGAAATGCGAAAAGGATAAAAATCTTCTTCATACTGATCAGAATTTAAGATTGCTTGGTATGATTTTTGAATTATGAGGCTGTAAAAATACAAATAAATAGTTCGATTTTTTAGTAACTTTGCAACCGCATAATTTTGACGAATAAAACCAGATTAATATGAAAAAAATCTTACTCTTTTCGATTCTTCTTCTTTTCGCCGGCGGTTTGTCCGCCCAGAGTCTGACCCTGTTCTACGAGGGGACAAACCTCCTTCCGGGGGCCCAGATCATGGTCATTGGCGATCCTTCGGCGGAATATATCCAGGCCAAGGTAGATGTGAAGAACAACGGCTCGGCCGCCATCCCCACTAAGGTGAAGAAGGTGATCCATGAAGGCGATACGATCCCGGGAACATCCAATTATTTTTGCTGGGGCCTGTGCTTTGCACCCTGGACCTACGTCAGCCCGAACGAGATCGTCATTGAACCCGGACAAACAGTCCTGGATTTTTATGGTGATTACAATCCCAATACCCTGATCGGTTCTTCCAAAGTCACTTATGTGTTCTTCAACAGGGACAATGTCAACGATTCCGTCGCCGTTACGGTCGAATTCAAAGCCAGCCTTGCGTCGATTGCCGACCCGATCACATCAGCATCCCTATCAGAAGTTTACCCGAACCCGGCCATCAACAATGCCATGGTGAATTATACCTTACCCGAAAATCATCAACGGGCTTCAATAGTGGTGACCAACATGCTGGGTTCCCGGGTTAAAGAAATTACGCTCAGCACGGCCGAAGGGCAGGCACGCATCCCGGTTGCGGACATGACCAATGGAATCTACTTCTACTCCCTGGTCGTTGATGACCGGATCATCCAGACCCGTAAATTCATCGTAAAGAAATAAGCAGGCGAGAATATTTTTAAGAGAGGCTGTTTCAGGATGCTGAGACAGCCTTTTTTATTTGACAGGTATGCCCATCCAGGTGTACCGGTAGAAGAGCGATCTGCGTGATGCCTTGCCGGTGGAGTAGTATTTGTCGAGAAATGCCTGCTGCTCCCGCAAATTTATCCGGGCTTCCTCGATTGCACCGCTCAGCTGCAGCATGGCCTGTGAAAGATCCCGGTCCGGTTTCTCAATAAGGGTTAGGTATAGTGCTGCGTTGTTGAGCGAACGCTCCGCCGCCGCAACCATCTCCAGGATTTCGTTGTCCGGAATTTTGGGGGTGAACTGGTTATTCCGGTAATTGATGAAGCGGTTCAGGTGCGCGATGCCATCATTATAATGGCTGATGGCGGTGTTGTATTTTTCCACCTGGTCCTTGTTGATGAAATACTCGATGGTTTGCTGGTTGTGCTGCAAACGGTCAAAAACCAATGCATTGCGGGTTCCGTTCTGCATGATGCGGTTGTTTTCTGAGATCAGCCGGCTGATCTCATCCTGTCGCTCATATACGCTTAGTGTATCACGGTAATCGAAGTATTTTTTCTCCGTCGCCATGTTGAAATTTCCCCGGTTGAATTCCTGATAATAAACAGGGAAATCCAGGAACTGCCAGAGGGGATCGAAGGGCATATGCGTTTTTATGAGATCTTCCGGTCTGGCCATAAAATATTTATTATTGATCTCCGGGATAAACTCTTCATTCATCAAATATCCGGCTCCCCAGGTAGGATCAAACAGATACCAAACCGTATCGATCTCGGCGGCGCACCAGGCATGGGGAAGATAATCGACACTGCCATTCTGCTTCGTATAACCGCCGGTGACATAACTCCGGATCCCTGCGGCCGTGGCGATGGCTTCAAACAGGTGCGCATAGCCCATGCAGACGCCTTTCCGGCTTTCCAGGGTTTGATTTACCACCTGCTGTATGTTCTCATAAAAATTGACCGAGTACATATTCTCAATGTCGTAGCTGATGTTTCCCGCGACCCAGATGAACACGGCCCGGATGATCTCTTCCTGGCTGGTGAACTTGCCGGTGATGAAGCCGGCGATCTGTTCGGGATTCTGAGCCGATGCATCCGGCATACCGAGCATGAATTTATCCACTTCAGTAAATTGCTTAGCTTTCTGCGCCGTCACTGGATAGCAGGAGAGAAGCCATGCCATGATTAAAATGATGTACTGCCCGAATACTTTCACTTTGAAGAATGCTTATAGTGATCAAATGTCTTGTCAGTCCGGGTTTGTTGCCTGGATCAGGCTGCAGGCCACCACTCCGGCAGTTTCCGTTCGCAGCCGGCTGTGTCCGAGGGAAACGATCCTGAACCCTGTTTCAGCCGCCTGGTCAGCTTCCCGGGGGCTGAAGTCGCCCTCCGGCCCGACCAGTATAACGGCGTTGTGGCCGCTTTCGTATACATGCTGCAGCAAAGGCGCGCCCTCCGTAATGTAGGCGATGAAGCGGCCGGACGGATGATCCTTCCTGATGAAGCTGTTGAAATCTTCCTGCTGATGAAGGATCGGATGGAAAGCTTTCAGCGACTGTTTCATGGCGGCGGTGATGACCTTTTCCAGCCGGTCGGTGCGAAGATGACGCCGCTCGGAATGCGCGCAGATCAGGGGCGTGATTTCATCAATTCCGATCTCGGTGGCTTTCTCCAGGAACCATTCAAAGCGGTCGGTATTCTTGGTGGGGGCGATGGCGATATGGAGGTGATAAGGACGATAACCCCAGGCGCGTGAATGGGTCGATGGGTCGATGGGTCGGTGTAAATTTTGTGATGGGGGATTTGGGATAGCGGAAAATGATCGGATGATCCGGACGGTGCAATTTTTCCCTTTGTCGTTGGTAATTTCCGCTTCGCAGACCTGTCCGCGTCCGTCGGTGATCATTATCTTCCCGCCGGCTTCAAGCCGCAGCACTTTCAGGCAATGACGGGATTCCTCCTCATTCAGCGTATACATCTCACCCGATATGTCCGGGGCGTAGAAGAGGTTCAAGGAATTGAGTTTATTCGATGACGACTTTTTTCAGCAGGGCTCTTTCTCCGTCGGTAAGGCGGATGAGGTAGACGCCCCGGGCCATGCCCGTCAGGTCCGCCAGGCGTGTTGTGTAATCCGCATCAATGCGCCAGGATTCCTGCAGTACAGTCTGCCCCTGCGCGTTGATCACTTCCATGTCGATAGCCCCTTTGATTTCCGCAATGTTGAGGGTAAACAGCCCGTGGCCGGGATTGGGATATACGGTGAACGTTCCCATGGCCGGTAAAATAATGCCGCTGGAAGTCGTGTTGGATACCGTGATATTGTCGAGGTAGAGGTTATTGCCCATCTGGTTGTAGCCCTCAAACCGGATTTTTACATTATCGTCGCCGGCCCACTCGCTCAGGTCGATCGTGAAACACTCGGAGCCCCATCCCAGGCTGCACCAGTCGTCGTTATTCACCGGGAAGAATTCATAAGGTGTGGTCGGGGAGGTCTCAAAGCCGCCGTTTCCGTCGGGGGCGTTGGCCCAGATTTTCACCCAGTCTTCCGCACAGCCGCTGGAAATGTAGATGATCAGGGAATCCTTCTGCGAAAAGCGCTGTGCATAGGCATGGTCAAAGGTCAGGTAAACATTGCTGAACTGTCCGAAATTCAGATACGGACTGATGAGCTGGTCGCGTTCGCCCAGCTTGAAATAACCGTAGAATTTCATTTGCGCGGCGTGATTGCTCCGTTCCGGGATCAGGAAACGATCCCAGCCAAAATTGAAATCGGGATTGATCACGGTCCAGTTCCGGTCTGTCAGTGTGCCGGATTCAAAATCCTCTTCCCAGGGCAGAGCGAAACCGCCGGCCTGGATGTATTCTTCCCGTGTGAGGGTGTTCTGTCCATTGCTGTTGGTAACGGTTAATGACACCGTGTAAACACCGGCCTGCCGGAATTCAACCACCGGGTGCTGTGAAGTGGCGCTTGTACCTTCCTTGAAGGCGACGGAGCCGGGATCGAACGACCATTCCCAGGTAGCGGGGCAGTAATGGCTGTTATCCGTAAACCGGACGATGCCGTTGGTACAGACATTGGTCTGGTCGCCGGAGAATTCTACCAGCGGGATCAGGGTATCGCTGACCGAGATATAATCGGTATACAGGACCGAATCGGCGCCGGCTTCGTTGCTGACGACAAGCTTCACCGGGTATGTCCCCGTGGTTTCGTAAAGGATGCCGGATGGGTTTCGATCGTAAGAAACCGAGGGATTGGCGCCGGTGAACTCCCATCTCCAGGTGGTCGGTACACCGGTGGAGCGGTCAGTGAAGTCGATGGCGCAGCCCGTCGGGATGACGGTTTCCGAGGCGATGAATCCGGCCTCGGGAGCGGCGTGATAGGTATCGGATTCCCATAAACCACGGCCGTAAGTCCCGGCGCGGATAATGTCCAGGGCAGGATCGACGGCGTCGTAATAGATTTCAATCTCGGTGACCGAAGCGTCGGCCGGAAGGCCGTTGGAGAACATGATCCAGTCGGCCAGGAATTCATCTTTGTAGAAGACGCCCAGGTCGGAGCTGATGTAAATTCCTTCATGGGCATTCTTGTAACAGGCGATGCTCGTAAAGGCTACGTTGGGCAATGTCCCGGAAATATCTTCCCAGCTCTGGCCTTTATCGGTTGATTTGTAGATTCTGTTGTTCTGCGACAGGTACACGATGTTTTCATCAAAGGGATCGCACTCCACGTCGTTTATACCCCCATCGTCGGGCAACAGGCCGGTCAGGTTGTACCAGAGCGGGCTGGTGGCCATGCTGTTGTCGGTCCGGAAAAGTTTGTTGTCGTACCGGGCGGCGTAAAGAATGTCAGAATTAACCGGCGATTGTTCCAGGACACGCATATCCTGGGAATTGCTTCCCGCCAGCTGGTCGCTGATCTTCTGCCAGACGATCTGGCTGGAAGGCGCCTTCACGTTGAAAGAGCGCCACACATTCTTGTACCCGACAAACATGATGTTGGGGTTATGCTGGTCAAGGATGAACGGAGTGACCCATGCGCCCGATTCGTTGATGCCGTTGAACCCGTTTTCTGCAACGGTGCCGTTGCTTGTATTCTGGTACTGGCGCTCGATGTGGCCATAATAGATCGTCCCGTAGCTGTAATTCGCATCGATGGGGTCGACGGCGCATTCCATTCCGTCGCCGCCCATGATGAACCGCCAGTGGTTGCCCATGTAGGTTGAAGAGCCGTTGTCCTGGTAACCGTTGACGGTCTTGTTGCGCACGGTGGCGCTTTGCCCTATTTTGTAGACCTGGCTGATCGGCAGGCCGTTGCTGATCAGGGTCCAGTTGGCGCCCTGGTTGTCGGTATAGTAGATCCCGCCGTCATTTCCGGCATACAGCCGGTTGTTGAGCGGGTTGTATTCCAGCACGTGCAGGTCGGCATGGACAGCGGGCACTCCGCAATCGCCCCACCAGTGGGAGCTGATGTTCCAGGTGGTTCCGCCGCTGGCGGACTTGAAGCAGTTCACCCCGCCGGCGAAAATGATATCCGAATTCGTCGGGTCGGCGGCGATATCAAGGTCGTACCAGGCCTGTCCGCCGTCGCCGCCGTTGCATCCCCAGCTCATGATATTGGGTGAGGTTGAGCGGGTTGTAAAGTTTTGACCGGAGTCGGTGGAACGGTACAGGCCCTTGAAAGAATCCCCGTTGGTGAGGATCACATATACGTAGGTCGGGTTGGCCGGCGTCACGGCAATGGCCGCCCGGGAGCTGCCGGGCAGGCCGCTGGTGATCATGGTGAATGATTGTCCGGTGTCGGTCGAACGGAAGAAACTTCCGCCGCCGGCGGCGTAAACGATCGTTGGATCATTCGGTTTAAAGACGATATCCTTGAAATCGCCGGCCTGTGTCCGGGTCCAGTTGGCCCCGCCGTCGTTGGTGCGGTAAACGCCGTTATTGGTGGCGGCCAGGATGACCAGGTGGTTGGCGGGGTGCTGGATGAGCCGCCCTACGACACGGTCGCCCATGCCGTTTTTCCAGGGTTCCCAGCTCCCTCCGCCGTCGGTCGAGCGGTAAACACCGATACCGTAAGCATCACCGGCATCCCGGTCGCCCGTTCCGATAAACAGGATATCGGGATTGTGGTGGTCGATTAGAATAGCGGATACTCCCAGGGAAGGCAGATCCTGCGTGGAGGATGTCCAGCTGCCGCCATTGGTGGTGGTTTTCCACAGACCGCCTGAAGGCGAGCCTACCCAGATGATATTGGGGTCGACCGGGTCGAAGGCGATGGCGTTCAGCCTGCCCAGCCCTTTGTACCCTCGTCCTTCGGGAATGGTAAACGGCCCCAGGTTGATCCAGTCGCCTGCCTGCGACCGGGCTCCGTCATGGACAGCAAGATATTGCTGATATGCTTCAATGACATGGTTCTCCGGACGGCGGGTGCCGTCGGGGAAAATGCGTCCTTCCAGCATGCGGTATTCCCATCTCTTATAGGGCTTCCATCCTTTGATCTTACTCAGGTCCCGGCCTTCAATGTAAGTGTTGAAAGCCCGCTGGACGTCATAAAAGTTGAGTGCTGGATCCTGCATCATCTCAATCCAGTAAGGATAATCAGTGGTGTCAGGGGCAGAAAAGCCGGTATTTTGCGAATGAACGGAGATAATAAGGCTAAGCCAGAAAAGAATAATTAAGGAGCGCATTCTCATCTTGAAACAAGGTGTTAATAAAACATTCAAGGACGCCAAATATAAGCTATTTTTATGAATCCCGGCCGGGATTTTCGTGTACCTCCGGCGGGTATTTCTTTTCATATCTTTTCAGGGCAAAGAGCACCAGGCGGTACGAAAGGAAGATCATGACCGGAAGGGCCAGTAGCCATATGATTTGAATGGTATACATATTATTGAATTTTGAATTTTGAGTTTTGAATTTTGAGTTTTGAATTTTGAATTAATATTTATGTTCACTGTCTTCCATTTCCTGCAGGTCGATCTTCTTGTTGCTGATGGATTTCCAGGCATACCAGATGTACGCGAATACAAAAGGCACCAGCAATGAAACATAGCTCATCGCGGTGAGTGTGTACTTGCTTGATGAGGCGTTTTCAATGGTCAGGGAGCTCTGAAGATCGTAGATGCTTGGATAAAATGCCGTTTGGTTAAATCCGGCCATAAGGAACAGGGCGAAGACCGTGAGGACGGTCCCCGGGCCCGCCAGCCAGATGGCCCGGCTATGGAAGGCATCGTATTGTTTCCAGGTTCTGAAGGCGGTAAAAAGCACCAGCACGACGCCCAGTAAGAGGATCAGCAGGACCACGGGCATTTCAACAAGGTTCATCAGGTATTTGTATGGCTCCTGGGTCACCATACCTGTGGCGGCGTCATAGGCAAAACCTTTTCTGAGCAGGATGTTGACCAGGAAGAACAGGAAGAAGAACAGGAAGGGGAGGAAATTCCTGATGAAGATATGATAGGCTCTTTTTGCGATGATGGGATGATCGATGGAGTTGACCAGGTAGAGCGTTCCCAGGACCCGCGACAGGAAGAACACCGCCAGGCCGAGTGAAAGATTGACATAGGTAGCCCAGCGGGAGAAGTCAAAGGCAAGCTCCAACCCGTGAAAAGGGCTTTTCCACTGCGAGAAATTCATCTCGTCGACATAAAATAACGAACCGGTGAAGAAGGTGGCCACGGCAGTGCCGGTGAGGATTGTTCCCAGCGCCCCGTTGAGGAAGAGGAATGTCTCGAAGGTTTTCTGCCCGAACAGGTTGCCGGGTTTGGTCCTGAACTCATAGGCGATGGCCTGCAGCACGAAGGCCAGCAGGATCAGCATCCAGACCCAGTAAGCTCCGCCAAATGAGGTGGAATAAAAGAGGGGGAAGGAGGCAAAGAACGCGCCTCCGAAGGTGACCAGGGTGGTAAACGTGAATTCCCATTTCCGGCCCAGGGAATTGACGATCAGGGTCCGTTCGGCTTCCGTCCGGCCGAGGCGGTAAATCAGGGTTTGCCCGCCCTGGACGAAGAACAGGAACACCAGGAGCGAACCGAGCAGCGAGATGATCATCCACCAGTATTGCTGCAATGCGAGATGGGATAGATTTTCAAACATATCAGTGTCCTCCTTCGGTTTTGGGCCCTTTCCTGATCTGCGCGGCCATGATGCCGATTTCGGCGATCAGCAGGGAAGTGAACAATACGACAAAAAGCCAGAACGTGATGATGACCGAAGAACTGTCGATTTTGGAAACGGCAGCGATGGTCGGCATCAGGTCCTGTATGACCCAGGGCTGCCGTCCGAATTCCGCCAGCATCCATCCCGCCATGCTGGCGATGTATACCAGCGGGATGGTCAGCAGCGCCGTCCACAGCACCCATTTATTGCGGTGTATTTTATCCTTGAACAATAAATAAAAGACGACCAGGAATACCAGCATGAAATGCGCTCCGAGGATAACCATTACATGGAATGAGTAAAAGGATACGGGCACGCTGGGGATCAGGTCTTTTGCGTTGTCGTAATATCCATAGCCGAAGTAGCGGAAGTAGTTATCGAGGAAAACCGGGTCTTCGAATTTTGCGCGCAGGCTGTCGGCCCGGACCAGATCCTGGCCCTCTTTGGCCTGTTTATAATCTTTTAAGGTTTGTATGGCGATTTTGCCTCGTTGTATTTTCTCGTGGTAGGAGAGAATTCCCTGGTCGGGGTTGCCGTTGACCAGGTCGTTGATGCCGGCGACAAATGCGTGCGGATCCAGGAAGGCCATGTACGACAGCATGTTGGGGATTTCAATCTTGACCAGGAATTCCTGTGGGTGCGGGTCCTTCGGGTCCTGTGGCCGGGCGAACAGGCCGACGGCCACCAGCGGCGCATTCCGCTGCCCCTCGTAAAGCCCCTCCATGGCCGCGAATTTCATCGGCTGGACGCGGGCCATCTCCCGTGCCGACTCATCTCCGGTCAGGATCAGGAATGCGCCGGAAATAAAGCCGAACACCGAAGCCACAAGCATGCTCCTTTTGGCCAGGAGCAGTTCCCTCTTTTTCAGCAGGAACCAGGCGCTGATGCCGATCACGAAGATGGCCGCCAGCACATAGCCAGATGTGACGGTGTGCAGAAACTTGTTAATGGCTGTTGGAGAGAAAAGAACGTCCCAGAAATTCACCATTTCATTCCGGGCCGTATCGGGGTTGAAACGCATACCGACCGGGTTCTGCATCCAGGCGTTGGCCACCAGGATCCAGAGCGCGGAGAGGTTGGCGCCGACAGCGACCAGCCACGTGGAAGCCAGGTGGAACTTCTTGCTGACCTTGTTCCATCCGAAAAACATCACCGCAACGAAGGTGGACTCCAGGAAGAAGGCCATGATGCCCTCGACGGCGAGCGGTGCGCCGAAGATGTCGCCGACAAACCAGCTGTAATTCGACCAGTTGGTGCCGAACTCGAATTCGAGGATAATGCCGGTGGCCACCCCGATGGCGAAATTGATGCCGAACAGGGTCATCCAGAATTTCGTCACTTTTTTCCAGTGCGGATCGCCTGTACGCACATAAATGGATTCCATGACGGCCATGATGAACGAAAGCCCTAGCGTCAGCGGGACAAACAGCCAGTGGTACATGGCCGTCAGGGCAAATTGCGCCCGCGACCAGTCGACCAGTGTGTAATCAATTTGATCTATCATTCGGTTGTGTATTGGTCAGTTCATCCAGAACATATTCAGAACGCTCCTGGTCGGTATCAAAGCGAGAGCCCAGGAAATCCTCGAAAAAGAAGAGCCTGAGCACCGCAAACATGATGAACAGTTTGACCAGGATGATGACCCAGAGTTTTTTCCCCACGGTCATATCGCGAAAGCCCTCGTAGTAGAAACGGAAGATCCGGTAGAAGACGTTACGGTTCAATATATTTAATAAAAATGAATATGTGGACAGACAAAGATAATTCAAAACCTAAAGGGTAATGAACTCCGATTAAATTTAGAATGGTGTCTAAATAAGGCTGGCCGGTTAAAGGAATCGATCGATGGAAAGAAAAACGATCACGGCCAGGACGAAATAATTGATCTTCATAAAATAGCGCATCGGGCTGAAGGGCAGGTCGCGAATGGTTACCAGCCGCGTAAACACGCCGATGAGCCAGACCGAGGAGATGAGCAGCCCGGCGATAACCACCCAGGATTCCACGACATTGAAGGCCGGCAGCATCAGGGCGCTGATGGCGGTGGCCACGATCCAGATGAAGGTGATCCTTTTGATCTGGGCAGGGGAATAAATTTTGGTGATCGATGGCAGGCCTGCGGCAGTATATTCCTCGCCGTATTTGAGCATGAGCAGCCAGAAATGGGGCACCTGCCAGATAAAGAAGAAGAAGGCCATGAACAGCGCCCGGGGATCGGCCAGGGCACCGCCGGCGGCTACCCAGCCCACCAGGGGCGGGATAGACCCGATGACTGCGCCGGGCACCACGGCGAAGGCGGTCCTCTTTTTCAGGGGCGTGTAGATCGCGTTGTACCAGATCAGCGCCAGCAGGCCCAGTTGCATGCCCAGCATGCCGGAACTGAGAAACAGCAGCCAGGAACCAGCGGCCGAAAGGATAAATGCGAACAGCAGCGCGCCCTGCGGTGATATTCTCCCGGAAGGGATCGGGCGGTTCCGGGTCCGCTCCATCAGGGCGTCCCGGTCGCGTTCCTGGTAATGATTGATGGCGGAAGAGCCGCACGCAAGCAGGAAAATGCCGATGGCCGGCAAAATGATCCCGGAATCGATATCACCCCGGGCCAGCAGGTAACCCGTGATGGTCGTCAGCGCCACCGCGAAGGTGATCTTCACCTTCGAGAGCTCGAGCAGTGCCGATATGCGGTTGTTAATCAAATTGTTAAACTGTTAAACTGTTAAACTGTTAAATTGTTAAATTGTTAAGAGTCTGGTCTTTAACTGTCCAACTGCCAACTGTCCAACTGCCAACTAATTCAGCGTTTTAATGTACTCGATGATCTTCGCGACGTCTTCCTCGCTCAGCGTATTCTTGTAAGAGATCATCAGGCCCTGGTTGTATCCTTTCACGATTTCGGCGTTGGGCTCGTAAATAGAGCGGACCAGGTATTCTTCATCGACGGTAATTTCCTTTTCGACGCCATCGGCCAGAACGACCTCACGTTTACCGAACAGCCCCTTAAAAGTCGGGCCGATGATCTTGCTGCCGTCCTGGGAGTGGCAGGTGATGCAGGCGTTTTGTTTCAGCAAGGTCAGGCCCGGGTGTTCATCTGCCGGAGTATCGCTTTGTACCAGCCATTGCTCATATTCGCCTTCTGAAATCACGCGCACCTTGCTCAGCATGTAGGAGTGGCGTTCGCCGCAGTATTCGGCGCAGAACAGGTCATATTCCCCGGCCTCGAGCGCCGTGAACCACATGTAGTTGTCTTTGCCGGGCACCACATCTTCCTTGATCCGGAATGCGGGAATATATAAGCTGTGCAGCACGTCGCGCGAGATCAGGTCGAGTTTGACCGGCTTATTGATTGGGACCACCAGCTCGGCCGATTTCTTGCCGTTGGGGTATTCAAACATCCAGCTCCACATCTGACCGTACGCTTTTACCGGGATAGCATCGTCCGGCACCTGCCGCATGGGACGGTATCCTACCCATCCGTAGTAAAACATGATCAGTACCAGGATCGTCGGCACAACCGTCCACACGATCTCAAGGGTGTTGTTCCCTTCGATTTGCGCTGCTTTAGGATGCTTCTTCCTCCGGTAACGGATCACAAAGTAAATCATCGCCGCGGTGATGCCTACCAGGAAAAAGACAGATATCCCCAGGATGATGATAAAGGTCAGGTCGACGCCTGCGACAAAATTTGATGCGCCTGAAGTCATGATATCTTCTCTTTTAATGTCTGATCATGTAATCTATTAAGGTCAGCACGATAAATACGATGAACAACACCAGGACAATTCCGAGCATGATCTGGTAAATTTTGGGATCGTATTTAAGATGCATGAAATACAGGCCGACGACGACTGCCTTGGCCGATGCGATCGTCAGGGCGGTCATTACGCTGAGTGTGTATATATCAGCGCCGAATACCGATACGGTCACCGTCATGATGGTCAGCAGGATCAGCCCGACAAAGGTGCTGAAATGCTCGCGGTAACCGACGATGTGGACGTCATGGCCGCTGCTTTGATGATTCGTGTGGTCGCTCATGTTATTGGGTCATTTGCTTCGCGTAATTTGCTCGCTTCGCTCGCGTAATATATTGTAATTCTTTAATATCATTTATATTTTGTCTTCTGTCTTCTTCAGTGAATAAGGTAAAACAACGGAAACAGGTAAATCCAGATCAGGTCGACCAGGTGCCAGTAGAGCCCCGCGTTCTCCAGCATTATGAATTTGTCCTGCCGGACTTTTTGCTTTTGTATGGCCCGGATGACGAAGAGCAGGAATATGGCGCCCACGATAACGTGCAGGGCGTGGAGCCCGGTCATGAAGAAGTACAGGAAATAAAATAACCGCTCCCCGTTGGCCAGTTCAGCGTAATGTTCCATTCCCGGGAACAGGCCGTGATCGAATTTGGCCGTCCATTCAAAGTACTTGTTCACCATGAAGATCCCGGCGGCCAGGATGGTGATCCAGATCAGCCGCAGAGATAGGCGGGTATCGCCTTTTTGCATGGCGGTGATCGACATGGCCACCGTCATACTGCTGGCCAGCAGCACCACGGTGTTTATGGTTCCGATCAGCACGTTCAGGTCGTGCGAAGCCTCCAGGAAATTGTCATGGTACATGAAGCGGTAGATCATGTACACCAGGAACAGGCCGCCGAAGAGCAGCAATTCGGTGAACAGGAACAGCCACATCCCCATTTTGGAGGAAACGTCGTCGCGATTATGCCCGGAATTGGGAAGTACGAAGGTTGTTTGCATATTCTTTCTGGTCAGCTGGTTTATTTGAATTCATAGGGCCCGTGTTCCGACAATTCGGGTGCTTTGTCGAAATTCTGAAGTGGCGGGGGCGACTTGGTCTGCCACTCCAGGGTCACGCCGCCCCATGGATTTCTGCCGGCCACGGCCCCTTTGCGGTAGCCGTTGATCAGGTTCACGATCATGATGATGAGACCGAGGATGAAAATCCAGGAGCCTACGGTGGAGATCACATTGAGGGGCTGGAATTCGGGCAGGTAATCATAATACCTTCGTGGCATGCCCATCATCCCGACAATCAGCATGGGGAAATAAAGCACGTTGAAACCGATGAACATCAGCACAAAAGCGATATTGGCCCAGCGGATGTTGTACATCTTCCCCCAGATCTTCGGGAACCAGTAATGGATTGCGCCGAAAAACGCGAAGGCGGTGCCGCCGAACATGACGTAGTGGAAATGGCCGACGACAAAATAAGTGTCATGGACATGGACATCGGCCGCCAGAGCGCCGTTGACCAGGCCGGTCAGACCGCCGATGAGGAACTGGAAGATGAATGCCATGGTGTACAGCAATGGCGGCTGGACATCGATGGAGCCTTTGTACAATGTGGCCACCCAGTTAAACACCTTGATGGCGGAGGGGATGGCCACCAGGAAGGTGAGGATGGAGAAGACCACGCGCGCCGGGCCGCTCATGCCGGAGGTGAACATATGGTGGCCCCATACGAAATATCCGACGAATGCGATGGCAAGGCTGGAATAGGCGATGGCTTTGTACCCGAAGATGGTGCGCTGGGCAAAGGTGGGGATGATCTCCGAGATAATGCCCATGGCCGGCAGCACCATGATGTACACGGCCGGGTGGGAGTATATCCAGAAGAGATGCTGGTAGAGAACCGGATCGCCGCCGATGGCCGGGTCGAAAAGCCCTACGCCGAAGGCCCGTTCCGCTACGATCATCAGCAGGGTGATCCCGACGATGGGGGTGGCCAGTACCTGTATCCATGAGGTGGCATAAAGTGACCAGGCAAAGAGCGGCATCTTGAAAAACGTCATGCCCGGGTAGCGGAGCCGGTGAATCGTCACGATGAAATTCAGCCCCGTGAGAATGGAGGAAAAACCCAGGATGAAGGCGGCCAGCACGGCGATGGAAACATTGGTGCCTGTCTTGACGCTGTAAGGCGCGTAAAATGTCCATCCCGTGTCTGCGGGGCCTTCGCCGACCACCAGCGTGAGCAGGGCAAGCGCGCCGCCGAAGATATAGAGATACCACGACAGCAGGTTCAGTTTGGGGAACGCCACATCATCGGTACCCAGCATGATCGGCAGGAAGAAGTTGCCGAATATGGCGGGGATGACGGGGATAATGAACAGGAAGATCATGATGACGCCATGCAGAGTGAATACCTGGTTGTAGGTATGCGGCTCCATGATCGTCTTGCCCGGAGCGATGAGTTCCAGGCGCATCAGGAATCCCAGCAGAACGCCAACCAGGAAGAATGAGACAATGGCATAGAAGTACAGCAGGGCGATCCGTTTGTGGTCCAGGGTAAAGAACCAGGACCGGAAGCCTTTGGCTACCTGGTAAAATGACAGATCCGGGTTGTGTGCGGCTGTTGACATGGTTAATTTTCAGTTTTGGTTTTTGTTGGCCGTTTACTTTTGATAACGAGCGTAAAGAAAAAACCAAGGGCCAGCAGGATGATGATGCTGCCTGACACTTTGGTGATGTTGAACACGTATTTTTTCCCTTCGGCATCATAGCTGAAGCAGAATTTCAGGACTTTGTTGATGGTGGGGCCGGATTTGCCCTGTGTGGCTTCGACGATCGCCATTTTCAGATCGAACGGCAGAAAATAGGTTCCGTGGAGGTAACGGGTAATCTTGCCATCGGGGCTGAGCACGATGATGGCGCCCGGGTGGATCCAGTCCTTGCCTTCTTTCTTGATCTTGTAGCCCAGCGCGTCCAGCAATCGCGTGATGTTCGTGCTGTCGCCGGTGTGGAAGATCCAGCCGTTTTCAGTGTCCTGGTTTCCCTTGACAAGTTTCGAGTAGGTCTCTTTCTTTTCTTTGGCCAGCCGGGTCTTTTCGGCCGGGTTAAAGCTGATGGTGAAAATCTGGTAATCCTTGCCCAGGTTGATGGTCGCCTTGCCGATGACGTCGGAAACCCCTTCCAGCAACGGGCTGCAAAGCCCCGGGCATTCGTAGTACACCGGAACGATCACAGTGGGTTTGTCGATCTGACTTTTCAGATTGACGGTATCATAGTTTTCCGTGACGAAGATCAGGTCATCCGGGATGTACTGGTCGAGCTTCTCATAAATGCCCAGTTCATCTGCAGCCGACAGGTTCAGTGAGCGCAGGATGAGGACGGCAACGAGGAGCGTTGATAGTAGTTTTTTCAGCATTGATTTGGTTATTACGGAATAGTGGCCGCAAATTTAGAATAAATCTAAATAACTAACAAAATATTTTAACACCTTGCAAGGGTTTAAACCCTTGCAGGTATAATTAATTAATCCTTTTCTTCCTCCCGGCCCATTCCTTCTCCCTCAAAATATACTTCTGGATCTTCCCGGTAGACGTCTTGGGCAGCTCGCCGAACTCAACTGCGGCGGGGCATTTGAAATGGGCGGCGTGGGCCCGGCAGAACGCGATGATCTCTTCTTCCGATGCCCGGGCATCCCGCTTCAGTGTGACGAAGGCCTTGGGCCGCTCTCCCCATTTTTCGTCCGGGATGGCTACTACGGCGCATTCCAGCACGGCGGGGTGCCGCGCCACCAGCTGTTCGATCTCGATCGTGCTGATGTTCTCGCCACCGGAAATGATGATGTCTTTGAGCCGGTCGCGGAGTTCAATGTATCCGTCGGGGTGCCAGACGGCCAGGTCGCCGGAATGGAACCAGCCGCCCAGGAACGCTTTGGCCGTGGCTTCCGGCTGCAGGAAATACTCCCGCATCACATTATTGCCCCTCATGATCACTTCCCCGATGGTCTTTCCGTCACGGGGCACATCCTGCATGTTCTCATCCACCACCCTCACCGGGTCGGCGACCAGGTAGGCCTGTCCCTGCCGGGCGCGCAGGGCCGCCTGGTCCTCCTCAGGAAGCTGGTCCCACTCAGGGTGCCATTCGCAAACGGTGACCGGCCCGTAGGTCTCTGTCAGCCCATAAACATGGACCGGGCGGAAATTGTAAGCGCGGATCCGGTCGAGCAGGGTGGGCGAGGGCGGGGCTCCGGCGATGGTCACGGTGACCGGCTCGGGCACAACGGTGGCTTTCGGGTGCTCCAGCAGATTGATCTGCAGGGTAGGCGCACCGTTGAAATGAGTGACCCCTTCCCTCAGGATCAGTTCCCAGATCAGGCCGGGATCGGTCTTGCGCAGGCAGATATGGGTGCCCCCGACAGCGGTGACCGCCCAGGTGAAGCACCAGCCGTTGCAATGGAACATCGGCAAGGTCCACAGATACTTCGATTCCGGGCATAACCTCGTCTCGATCACTTCCCCGAGCGCATTCAAATAGGCGCCCCTATGGGTGTAGATAACTCCTTTGGGCCTGCCCGTTGTGCCCGATGTATAGTTCAGCGCAATGGGCTCTTCCTCGTCATCCAGCGGAATGCCGGGCATTTTAGCTTCTCCTTCCGAAAGAAACTGCTCATATGGATCTTCCGGCAGCCCGCTGTCATCGATAATGATGAGCTCCGGTTTCAGCAGCTTGATGGAAGCCACCATAGGCAGCAGTTCCCGGTCGGCGAACAGGAACCTGGAACCCGAATGCTCCAGGATATACGCGATCTCTTCATTGTTGAGCCGGATATTGATGGCCACCAATATTCCGCCCGCCGCCGGCACCGCGAAATGAGCCTCCAGCAATGCCGGAATATTGGGCGCAAGGAATGCTACCCTGTCGCCTTTCTGAAGTCCTTTGCGGATCAGCATGCCGGCGAACCGGTTCACACGCGCTTCGAACTCCCGGTAGCAATATCGCCGTTCACCATGGACTAAGGCTATTTTTTCCGGGTACACGAGAGCCGATCGCCTGAGGAAGCTTACAGGGCTCAGTTCTGTGCGGTAAACTTTTTGCTGGGGCTGAGATAACATGGCGTTCATGGTTGGGGCTTGGTAATCATTGATCTGGCCTCAACAAATATAAAAAACCATGTGATATATTCCAACACGGAAACAGTGTATGACAGAAACGGATAAAAAAAAGAGGATGGCTCATCAATCATGCCCTGGTTTGGCTGGGCAAATGAACCATCCTCTGAAGGAGGCATGACGAAATTATTCTTCGATCAGCACGCCGGTGGCAACCATTTCATAGCTCCATTCCGGTTCGGTGATCGCGGCGATCTCTTCTTCGCTCTTACCTTCCTCCCGTGCATAGTTTTGCAGGGTTTCAACCGGGATCATCTTACGGTAGGCAATCCCTTGTGCGATGGCGTTTTTCCCCGCCGCGTCCAGCGGTATGGCGAAATCATCGTCCAGGAAAGTGATGTGTGCCACTTTCCCGTTGCCCAGGTCCAGGTCCATCCAGCAGCCGGAATGTTTGCAGGATGCCTTAATGTTCCCGCTGAGGGTTACCTCCACACTGTCGGTTTCTGTAAATAATCCCGAGAGTTCACCGGCATGGACGGCCTGCTCCGTGGCGACTGCTGCTCCGAAGCTCCCTGTGCCGGTGGCCGGGATATCTTTCGAATGCTGGTTTGCGGCATGCTGGTGCGAATGCTGGCAGGCTGCTGCCACGAGCATAAGCAATATTATACTGAAATACTTCATCATACTGGTTTAGCGGGGCATGATTTCGATATCCCTGACATCTTCCAGGGTGACATAGCCTCCGTTGTTGCCGAAATTGTTCAGCACATAATTGATGACCGCCACGGCGTCTTCCTTGGTATCTACCTGGGGTGGCATCGGTGCGGGATAGGTCACGGTTTTATTCGCCGATACTTTTTCAGATCCGTTCAGGACCTGGGAAACGGCCAGCGCTTTCTGGTTCAGCAGAAATTCTGAACCCACCAGGGTCGGGAATGCGCTCTGCAGCCCCTGACCATTGGCCTGGTGACAGGCGATGCATTTCTCTTTGTAGATCTGCTCTCCCCGGGCCATGATCGAAGCCATTTCATCAGCCGCTTCAGTAGATTCAACCTTGGCCGCTTCTTCCTGCACTGCGGTTTCCGTCTGCGGAGCTTTCTTTTCCGTTCCGGATGAACAGGAGAAAAACACCAGGGCGGATCCCAGGAAGATGGCTGCCAGTAAGTAACTTGATTTTTTCATGGTGAAAGATTTTAAGTAGTTTATAATGGTTCTAAAGGGGCAAAAATACAGATAATCCGCCTAAAGTGTATCAGAATCTATGATTTTTCGGGATGGCAGCATTCCATGACCTCTTTTCCATCCTTTTTGTCCAGCTTGGGACTGACATAGGGAATGCCCAGGTTAAGCCCGCGCAGGATGAACAAAATTCCCAGGATGATGATGACCGCCGGAATGATCCTGCTGAGCTGCCTTCGGAGTTGTTGCGTCAGGAAATTGCCAGCGAGCGAAATGGCCAGCAGCATGGGGATCGTACCCAGTCCGAAGAGGACCATGTATATGGCTCCTTCATAATATTTGCCGGTCACCAGAGCGCCGGCAAGCGCAATGTAGACCAGTCCGCAGGGGAGGAAGCCGTTCAAAAATCCGATGAAGAACAGTGATCGGTATGACCTGACGCGGAACAATCGGGCCAGCGGCTTGCTGAAAATCCGGGTGAACCGGTCGGTGACCCGATTGACCCAGCTTCCGGCTTTTCCAAGACGCGGGATGATCACGGCCAGGATCATGATCACGCCCAATGCAATGGAAGCGTATTGCTGCAGGCCGCCCAGGGCAATGCCCATGCCGGCCAGGCCAAAGATAGCGCCCAGAAGGCCGTAGGTAATGATCCGGCCACCGTTATACAAAAGTCCGCCGGATACCCGCGAAAACCAGGATTCATTGTTCAGGGGAAGTGCAAGCGCGATCGGTCCGCACATCCCGGCGCAATGCAGCGATCCGACGAGTCCAAGAACCAGGGCCGAAAGGTAGTCCATCTTTTTTGCGTTTATTGTTCCAGGAAAATCCCTTGTTCTACATAATATCCCGTTCCCTCACTGGTCCAGTCGATCTTGATCGTCCATTTTCCCGGATCGAGGTGGCCGGTTCCAATGACCTGCAGCAGAGAATCGTTCAGCTGAAGTGGAACAGAAAAGTCTTTTGCCGGATCTGAGGGACGGTAAAACAGGATAGCTCCCGTGCAGGATTCCGGATGGAACAGTTTAGGAAACGATATGACGACGGCTTCCTGTTCCGCCTTGATCGAAACTTTCTCAGAAAGGGCTCCGGCATTTTTCATCTTATCGATCTTTTGCTGGTACATGAGTTCCTTTTCATAATAGTTGTCCTCTACCAGGTTAATATCGAGGTTGGACATATAGATGAAAAATGCCACAACGGCCAGGAGAAAAATGACGATGACCAGGAAGATTCCCGTTCCCCAGGTAAATTTCATAGTAGTGTGATTTATGGACCGAGGAACGTGGAATTGATTTCCTCTATCAGTTGACCTTCACTGTATACCCCGAACCTAACAGGCACTTTTTCCGAAAGGAGATCAGACCTGTTCAGCAGCAGGAAGAATACCGATTCTCCGATGGATTGCTGTTTCACCAGGATTTCATTGCCGATGACATTGATGCGCCCCTGGTGAGAAAGGACGCGGATTTCCACCGGCAGGTCACGGGTGGTTTTGTTGACCAGCTTGATATTATACAGGTTGCTGACCACCCCGGGTTCAGGCTCCTGGTACAGCATGCCGGGCGCCCGGAGAATGGTCGCTTCGATGGAGCTGCGCGACATCATGGAAAAGCTGAACACCCCGAGCAGCACCACAAGCACGGCGCTGTATGCTATGCTCCGGGCGTTAAATTTGTATTTCGCCCGCTCGGTGATCATTTTTTCCGAAGCATAACGGATCAGCCCGCGCGGCTGGCCGGTAGCATCCATCATGGCGTTACAGGCGTCAATGCAGCAGGCGCAGTTGATGCATTCCAGCTGCGTCCCGTTACGGATATCGATCCCCGTCGGACATACCTGGACACATTGGGTGCAATTGATGCAGGAGCCTTTGCCGGCTTGCTCCCGGTTTTCGCTCTTGAAAAATGTTCCCCGCGGTTCACCCCTTGGGTAATCATAAGAAATCACAATGGAATTCCGGTCGAGCAAAACCCCCTGCAGCCTGCCGTAAGGGCAGACGATGGTACAAACCTGTTCGCGAAACCAGGAGAAGATGAAGTAAAACACCCCGGAAAACACCAGCATGCCTGCCAGGCCGGCCAAATGATCCGTCGGGTTGTCGGTAATCAGTTGGAACCAGGCCTCCGACCCGATGATATACATCAGGAAATAGTTGCCGGTGATGAATGCGATCAGGAAAAAAACCAGGTGCTTGAGGGTTTTCTTCAGGATTTTTCCGGCATTCCAGGGTAATTTGGCCAGTTGCTTCTGATGATAAGCATCGCCTTCAATCCAATACTCTATCCTTCTGAATATCAACTCCATGAAAATTGTTTGCGGACAGGCCCATCCGCACCAGATCCGTCCATAGGCCACAGTGAACAGGATGATGAACACCATCAGGGCGATCATAGCCAGGAAGAACAAGTGAAAATCCTGTGGCCAAAAACGGACCCCGAACAAAACGATCTTCCGCTCGATGAAATTCAGCAGCAGTAAGGGTTCCCCGCCAATTCGGATGAACGGCGCCGCCAGGAAAAACGCCAGCAATGCGAACCCGGCCAGGTTTCTCCAGGTAGTCAGTTTCCCTTTGGGTTTCTTGGCGTATACCCAGATGCGCTTTCCTTTCTCGTCTATGGTCGCCAGCCGGTCCCTGAAATCAGGGTTTTCTTTTTCTTCTTTTTTAAACTGAACCATTTTATCTGACGCTATAAAACTTCATGCTATGACGCTATGATGCTATGACGCTATGACGCTATGACGCTATGACGCTATGATGCTATGATGCTATGATGCTATGATGCTATGATGCTATGATGCTATGACGCTTTGAACCCTATA
>CAZAZE010000007.1:0-91035 GCA_964489545.1 uncultured Bacteroidales bacterium | reverse complement strand
GCTATGATGCTATGATGCTATGATGCTATGATGCTATGACGCTTTGAACCCTATATCTCACACGGCTCCCCCTGCGGATCCTTGGGATTGGGCGGATTGGTCCCGACCAGGCTCAGGATGTAGCTGGACACCTGCTGGATCTGCGTTGGCGTGAGCTGGTCTTTCCATGAGATCATCCCTTTTTCCGGCACCCCTACTACGATCAGGTTGAATACATCTCCGATGGAGCAGCCGTGGATCCAGTAATTGTCCGTGAGATTTGGCCCGACGAGCCCCTGCCCCTGCGCCAGGTGGCAGACGGCGCAGCTTTTGTCGTAGATGGTTTTACCTTCCGCCAGGCTGGCCTCATCGCTCAGCAAGGTGACGGTCGATGCGTCGATGGCGCTGGAAGGACGCAGGTCCTTGTACTTCATTTCTGCGGCAGCCACTTCATTAGTGTACTCTTCTTCCTGCAGCGCGCCCGTATTGAGAATATGATACCTGAAAGCGTATACAGCAGCAAAGGCAATGGTGACATAAAACAACCATAGCCACCATTTGGGGAGTTTGTTGTCCAGTTCCTTTATACCGTCGTATTCATGGCCGGAGATTAGGGTATCGCCGGTCAGTTCATCTTTTTCGATGAGATTATGTTCGTTTGGTTCCATAAACCGAATGTTTTTAATCGTTAATAATCTTTGCTTTCCTCTTCTTCCTGGTCCAGGGGAAGCCGGCTGAAGTCGCTGATATCTTCCTTTTTTATGGTATAGGTGTGGATGACCATAACCACAAAAGTGACCAGGAAGATCATCAGGGAGATGATGGCGAAAATGTGCACGCCGGCGATCGATCCCAGGTATTCTCTGACCAGGCCCATGATCCTGCTTATTTGGAAATATCGTGTCCCAGTCTCTGGATATAGGCGATCAAAGCGATGATCTCCTTGTCGGGGGCCACCTCGATGCCCGCCGATTTCAGGCCGTTGGCAATTTCGGTGGCCTGCCTGGTCAGGTCCGCCACAGCTTGTTTGTCAAAGCCTTCTTCGTAAGGAACGCCCAGGCTTTGCATGACCCGGATCTTCCTGGGGGTATGCTTTACATTCAGTTCGTCAGTGATCAGCCATGGGTAAGCGGGCATAATCGACTGTTCATTCAGCTTGCGCGGGTCGGCCATGTGGTTAAAGTGCCAGGAGTCGGGTTTATACATCTTGCCGGTTTTTACGCCGCTTCGGGCCAGATCGGGACCGGAGCGCTTGGAACCCCATTGGAAGGGATGGTCATAAATAAATTCGCCGGCTTTGGAGTATTCGCCATAGCGCTCGGTTTCCGACCGGAAGGGCCGTACCAGCTGGGAATGACAGGTGTAACAGCCTTCCCGGACATAAATGTCCCTTCCTTCCATTTCCAGCGGCGTGTAGGGTTGTACGCTGGTAATGGTGGGAACGTTCGACCGGATGAGATACATCGGGATGATCTCAACCGCGCCTCCAATGAGGATGACGATCAGTGAAAGGATCAGGAACTGCACCGGCTTGCGCTCCAGCCAGCGGTGGCGCGATTCTCCTTCGACCCTCTTGCCGGTGATGGTGCTGAGCGCGGGAGCCATCGCTTCCGTTTCCCGTGAGAATTGCCCGGCCTTTACCGTCTTCCATATATTCACCACTCCGATGATCGCGCCGACGATGTACAAACCACCGCCAATGGCACGGGTCAGGTACATGGGGATGATCTGGGTTACCGTTTCCAGGAAATTGGGGTATTTCAGGAATCCCATTTCCGTGAAGTCCTTCCACATGAGTGTCTGCACTACGGCGCCCCAATAGAGCGGGATGGCATAGAAAATGATCCCGAGTGTGCCCAGCCAGAAATGGATATTGGCCCATTTAACGGAATAGATCCTGGTGTTGAACAGGCGCGGCATCAGCCAGTAAAGCATCCCGAAGGTGAGGAATCCGTTCCAGCCGAGCGCTCCCACGTGCGCGTGCGATACGGTCCAGTCCGTGAAATGCGTAAAGGCGTTGACGGTCTTTGTCGACATGAGCGGGCCTTCCAGGGTCGACATACCATAAGCGGTCACGGCCACGACGAAGAACTTCAGGACGGGATCCTCGCGGACTTTGTCCCAGGCGCCCCGGAGTGTGAGCAGGCCATTCACCATGCCGCCCCAGGAAGGCGCGATCAGCATGATGGAGAAGACCACGCCCAGCGTCTGCGCCCAGTTGGGCAGCGCGCCGTAGAGCAGATGGTGCGGACCGGCCCATATGTACAGGAAGATCAGCGCCCAGAAGTGGATGATCGACAACCGGTAGGAATACACCGGGCGGTTGGCCGCTTTGGGCAGAAAGTAATACATCAATCCAAGATATGGCGTGGTCAGGAAGAAGGCGACGGCGTTGTGGCCGTACCACCATTGCACCAGGGCGTCCTGGACGCCGGCATATATCGGGTAACTCTTAAATAGATGGACCGGGATGGCGATGGAGTTGACAATGTGCAGCACGGCTACGGTCACGAACGTGGCGATGTAAAACCATATCGCGACGTAAATGTGCCGGGTCCTGCGCCTGATGATCGTGCCGAACATGTTCCATCCGAAGATCACCCAGATCACGGCCACCGCGATGTCGATGGGCCATTCCAGCTCGGCGTATTCCTTGCCGACAGTATACCCGGCCACGAACGTCACCGCGGCCGCGACAATGATCAGCTGCCATCCCCAGAAATGGATATAACTCAGGGTGTCGCTGAACATCCGGGCCTTGCAGAGCCGCTGAAGTGAGTAATATACGCCCGTGAAGATCCCGTTACCCACAAAGGCGAAGATGACCGCATTGGTATGAACCGGCCGGATTCGCCCAAAGGTGGTGTAAGCCAGGTCAAAGGTGAGCGCCGGGAAAACCAGCTGAAGGGCCGCAAGCAATCCGACAAGCATGCCGATAACGCCCCAGAAGAGCGTGGCGTAGGCAAAGTACTTGACGATCCTGTTGTCGTAGTAAAACTTTTCCTGTTCCATAAATTTGGTCGTTAGGTCTTGGTTATGATTTATTTTCCAATTTCATTCTCCGGGCTGACATCCTCCTGTTCCTCTTCTTTTTCCTGCTCATTTTCTATGACATTGGTCTCATCATCAAAGAGGATCCGAACCGATGGCGTATAATCATCATCATATTGTCCGGAGCGGATCGACCAGAAGAAGGATATGAGAAATCCAACGGCCACCAGCAGGCTGACTGCGATGAGGATGAAGATGACATTCACTGAGGGAGGGTAATGATTTGCCTAACAAATTTAAATGTTTGTTGCAAAAATGATCCCGCCTACATGATGAAAAGTGCATGTATACAAATATTTGGAATGATTCTTAATAGTCGGCCGCCTTGTATATCAAGCGAGCTGCCTCCTGGCCATCAGGATGGTGGCAAAGGTGGCAAAGGCGACGACGCTGACGGAGCTTAACGGCATCAGAATGGCGGATAAAAGGGGCGTGAGTAGCCCGGCAGCGGCGAAAGAGATGCCCACAATGTTGTAGATAAAGGAGATGACAAACCCGGCGATGACGATACGCAGGGCGGTCTGGCTGAACCGGATGAACCCGGGGATCTGCTCGAACCGCGAAGAGTCCAGGATAGCATCGCAGGCAGGGGAGAAATGGTACACGTTGTCGGCAATGGTTACGCCAACGTCGCTTTCCTTCAGCGCTCCGGCGTCATTCAGGCCGTCGCCGATCATCAGGACTTTCCTTCCCTGGTTTTTTAACGCTTTAACATAATTCAGCTTGTCTTTGGGCGTCTGCCTGAAGTGCAGGGACTCCTTGCGGCCAAACAGCGGCAGGAGGTTCTCCAGCTCGGCATTATTGTCGCCGGAAAGCAGGTGCAGGTCGTGCTTTTGCCGAAGGGTATCTATCGTTTCGGCGGTTCCCGGGCGGTAGCTGTTCCGGATCCCGAAAAACCCCTTGATCTCCCCGTCGATCGAAATGAATACGCGGGTGGAATAGGTCTGGGCCAGGAATCCCTGCTGGGTGACAAATTCCTCGGAACCGGCCAGGATCTCATGCCCTTTGATCTTTCCCCGGATGCCCATGGCCGGCACTTCTTCAAATGATTCCAGCTCCGGGTGGATTTCTCCGGGAATAAACAGGTAAATCGACTGGCTCAGCGGATGCGACGAATGCCGCACCAGGGACTTGACCAGCAGGAACTCCTCCTTCGTCAGCCGGAGCTCTTCTGTCCCGATCTCGAAAACGTCGTTCCGGGTTATGGTGCCGGTTTTATCAAACACCACCGTATCGATCTTCGCCAGATCCTCAAGGACGGACGTTTTTTTCAGGTAGAACCCTTTCTTTCCGAAGATCCTCATGGTGTTCCCGAAGGCGAAGGGGATCGTCAGCGCCAGGGCGCAGGGGCAGGCCACGATCAGCACCGAGGTAAAGGCGTTCATAGCCAGGGAAGGATCCCTGAAAAGCCAGAATACAGCGGCCGCCACGCTGATCGACAGGATCGCCAGGGTGAAATACCGGCTCACCCGGTCGACGATGGAGTTCAGGCTGTGGCTTTCCGATTTCCGGTGCAGGTCCTGGTTCCACAATTCGGTCAGGTAACTTTGGACCACCTCTTTTTCCACCAGCATTTCCACCATGCTGCCGATGTGGCGGCCGCCGGCGAAGATCCGGTCGCCCGGCTGCTTGGTGATGGGAGTAGACTCTCCGCTGACAAAACTGTAATCGATATGAGCTTCGCCGCTGACCAGCAAGGAATCCGCGGGGACCAGCTCCTGGTTGCGGATGATGATCCGGTGGCCCGGACGCAGGTGCTTCAGCGGGATGGTCGATTCGCTTTCGTCATCGTCCTTGATGGTCACGGCCACCGGGAAATACGACTTGTAATCCCGCTCGAACGACAGGGCCTGGTACGTCTTTCCCTGGTACCATTTACCGATCAGCAGGAAAAAGACGAGGCCGGCCAGTGAGTCCATATAGCCCGGGCCCTGCACCGAAAGGATATCATAGGCGCTGCGGATGAACAGCGCCATGATCCCGATGGCGATCGGGACGTCGATATTGACGATTTTCATCCTTAACCCCTTAAAGGCGGAGATGAAATAATCCTGAGCGGCGTACAGGACAACGGGCAGGGCCAGTACCAGATTGAAATAAGCGAAATTGTGGATGAAGTCCTGGTCAACAGGCTGGTCGCCGGCCAGGTAATCGGGGAAGCTGAATAGCATGATGTTCCCGAAGCAGAACCCGGCCACGCCCAGCTGGTAATAGATCTTGCGTTTGTACTTCCGGGCCGATTTCCGGCTGATATCGTCCAGGGTGATCTGCGGGACATAATTCAGTGAGACGAGGAGTTCCACCAGGCGGCGGAGGGTTATTTTCTCCGCCCGGAAGGTGACGGTAACTTCCTTCTTAACAAAATTCACCTGGGAATGGACGATGCCTTCATGCAGCCGGCCCAGGTTCTCCAGCAGCCAGATGCAGGAACTGCAGTGAATGGAGGGGATGAACAGCCTGACTTTACTGACGCCGCCGTCGGAAAAATCGAGCAGGTCGGTTTTTACCTCCTCGTGATCGAGGTAGGCGTATTTCTGACCGATCTCGGCTTCTTTGATGCGGATGCCCGGATGCTCGTCAATGGCGTAATATTCGCAGGCATCGCGGTCGCGCAGGATCTCGTACACTGTTTTGCAGCCGTTGCAGCAAAAAGGCTTGCCGTCGAACATGACGGGGTGGCTGCCGCAGTTGTCACCGCAATGATAGCAATCGATCCTGTTTTCTTTGTCCATTTACGAAGCCGTGTCTCCCTTGCCCAGCTTCTCCATTTTCAGGTGGTTGATGTATGAAAGTATGCTGACGAGGGCAATAATGGCCACGGCGTAATAGACAAAAGTCGGGATGGGGACCGGGTCGCCGCCGGCGTAGGAATGCAATCCGGACAGGTAGTAATTCACCCCGAAATAGGTCATCAAAACCGAGCTGAATCCGATGAGCGCGGCAAAGTTAAAGCCGTACACGCTGTTCAGGCCCGGGATCAGGCGCATGTGGATGATGAAGGAATAAACCAGCACGGTCACCAGCGCCCAGGTTTCCTTGGGATCCCATCCCCAGTAACGGCCCCAGGATTCGTTGGCCCAGACGGCGCCCAGGAAGGTGCCGATCGTGACCAGGAACACCCCGATGATCAGGTTCATTTCATTGATATTGGTCAGCTCCTCGATCGTACCCTTAAGCTTTGCGACGTTGTTCCTGTTCTGGAACCAGATCAGGATCAGGTTCAGGAACCCGAGCAGTGCGCCCACACCCAGGAAGCTGTAACTGGCCGTGATGATCGCCACGTGGATCACAAGCCAGTAAGATTTCAGGACGGGGACGAGGTTGGTGATCTCCGGGTCGAGCCAGCTCAGGTTCGCCACCATCAGGGTGACGGAAGCCAGGATGGCTGTGGTGGCTAAAGTGATCTTCGAAGTCCTGAGGAACAGGAATCCGGAGAGTACGGTGCCCCAGGCGATGTAGATCATGGTTTCATAACCGTTGCTCCAGGGGGCGTGGCCGCCGATATACCATCGGGCTGCCAGGCCGAGGGTGTGCAGCACGAATCCGGCGCCGATCAGGATAATGAGCGCCCGGATGATCCATTTCAGTTTCAGCCGGTCGTTCAGGACACCGGCGAAGAGCACAATGATGAACAGGAAGCCGAACGCGCCGTAGAAGGGGAACAAACGCTTGAAGATGTTGATGTTGTTGTAGGCAATTTCCAGTCTGGTCTTGGCCTTGTGGGGCATAACGGTAGCCCCGTACCGGTCCTGGAAAATCTTGATGTAGCCCAGGTTGGTGTCGGCCTCGGTCCAGTTGCCGGATTCCATGGCCTTAATGACCGAATTGTAATACAACGGAATGACATTGGAAATGAACTCCGCATCAGTGCTGTCAAAATAGGTATAAGGGTCTTCAGGCGAGTGCCATTTGTGGTTCGGATGGCCGGGTTCGGGGAAAACAGTGAGGAAATCACCGGAAATCGCCATGAAAAAGATGTTCACGCGCTCATCGACCTTGATCACGTCCTTGTCGAAGCTGTTTCTTTCCACCGGTTTCTTGTTGTACGCCGTGTTCACGTGCTCCGAAAGCTTGTAAAATCCCATGTCATGATCCAGGAAATCATTGAAGGAGGCGTATTTCCCGGTGACGCCGATCAGCTTTTTCAGTTCCTTATCGGAAACTTTGATCATGGGAACGGTCTGCCAGTATGTCGGGTTGGTTACCATGCCCAGGAAGACCTGCTCGCTGTTCATCCCGTTCATGTTATCTTTCCGGTAGATCTTCCGCATCAGTTCTGAAGAGAGCGTATTGACCGGCTTCATGCGCCCGTCCTTGTCCTGTACCAATAGTTTCCCGAAATTGCGGGCATGCCCTGCGTCGATTTTTGAGGGATCGAAAGTGCTGTGTTGCGCAGTGGCCGCCGGGGCGAGGCCGGTCAGGGCGATCAGCAGGGCCAGCGCCGCCAGGGCGCTCTTCTTCTTCAACTTCGCGGAAGCTTTGGCCAGCTTGCGGAAACGGCTGTTTTTACTGAAGAAGTTAAAGATCAGCCCTGCGGTCATGATGAAGTAACCGATGTAGGTGACCATGGTTCCCAGGCCGTCGTGATTCACCGAGAGAATGGTGCCGAGCTCGTCCTTGTCGTATGACGACTGGAAGAACCGGAATCCCCCGTAGTTGAGGATGTTGTTCATAAAGATACGGTAGGGCATTTCCACGCCCTTGGCCGGATCAACGACGGTCACCTCGCTGGCGAAGGATGAGGGGCTCATGGAGCCCGGGTACCGTTCGAGCTGGAAGTCGCGCAGGTGCAGCATGAAGGGGATTTCAATGTTCTTGGAGCCATAGGAAAGACTGATATTGGCATCCCCGATGGTCGTAGCCACCGGCTTGCCGATCAGGCCTTTTCCGCCAAGCATGCCCACTTCCTCCTCCTTGCCGTCGTATGTCAGCTTCATGACCACCGCGGCGATCCCGCTGGTCTCATGCGGAGAGGTCACGAGTTTTGTCTTGCCTTTGGGGAAAAACTGCCGCACCACAAGCTGCTTTCCTCCAAAATTATAAAGCTGCATCGTATTGAGCGGGTGCACAGAATCGGCGGCCAGGCTGTCGGAGGTGCCGGCCATCATATTCATTACGGTGACGCCCACCGGTGACGCGAAGCGCAATCCGTCTTCTTCGGAATACATCACCCGGATGGCCGTGGTGTCATCGGTTTCCGCGTTGAAACACAGGGTCACGCCCGCCAGGGTCTTGCATTCCCCGGTGCGCACAAGGGCATTGCGGCGCTCGCCTCGTTCCACCAGAACGTAGGTGAAGATCGGAACGCCGGCGGGGTCTTCCACGACGGCCTCGGCTGCATTGGGAATATATTCCGCGAACTCCAGACCGATCTCCTTCCCGCCCGCGTTGTATGTTTCCCTGAATTTGTTCTTTTTAAATTCGTTGAATACGTAGCTGTCATCAAAGGAATAACGTTCACCGTCCCGTTCAACGGTCATCTGAACGTATGGCTTTTCCGAAATGATGATGTTGGACGATTCCCCTTCCCGGATCATCATCGTGCCTTCCCAGCCGATATATCGCGTGATCCCGGCGCCGATGAGGATGATGACGAAGGAAAGATGGAAAAACAGGACGCTGTAGCGGTGACGCTGGTACAGCTTGTATTTGAATACGCTGCCGATCAGGCTGATGGCGGTGAGCACCAGCAACGCCTCGAACCATTTGGCATCGTAAACCACGGACTTGGCGGCCAGGGTGCCAAAATCGTTCTCAATGAAAGTGGCCGTGCCGATCGCCGCAGCAAAGATCAGAAGCAACGTTCCGGCAAACTGCATGGAAAAAATGAAGTCGAAGAACTTACGCATATAGTCAATATTCAGAATATGTAGATTATTTAAATTATCAGGACAAAAATAGTTAAAAAGTCAGATTACTAAGAATCGGTTTAAATAAATCAGGACCGAAGCCTTTGCGGCCTTTGAGGCTTTGAGGCTTTGAGGCTTTGTAGAATTGTAGCTTTGTAGCTTTGTGGTCTTTGTGGCTCAGAAAATGCTCAGTGATGCTGCAGGCTTTCCTCCAGGTACGGGTGGTGGCGCGGCACCAGTGGCGCGGAGGCCAACGAACGGGCGGTCAGGTAAGCGAACAGCCCGGCAAACCCCAGGAACATGCCCACTTCGATAAACCCGATCTCCAGTTTGCCGTAAGTACCTACGATCACCTGCTGGTACAGGTCGATCCACTGCCCAATGATAATGACCAAGCAAATGGACAGCAGCGTGTTTTTGTGCGTCACCAGGTAATTCGACAGCAGCAGCGCGAACGGGACCACCCAGTTGATGATCAGTTCGAGGTAGAACAGCGGGACAAACGCTCCTTTGGTCCTGGGCAGGTAATAAACAGTCTCCTCCGGGATGTTGGCATACCAGATCAGCATGTACTGCGAGAACCACATGTAGGTCCAGATGATGCTGAGGATGAAAATGTACCGTGAATAGTCCTTCAAATGCGATTTGGCCAGGAAAGGCAGGTATCCCAGTTTGTTCAGGATGATGATGATGAACACCATGACGGTGGTCCCGTGGTAGAATGCCATGGCGAAATTACGGAACGCGAAGATTGTGCTGTACCAGTGCACATCGATCGACATGATCCAGTCGAATGTGGCCAGGGAGAAAGTCACGGCGAGGGTGAAAATATACACTTTGGAATAAAACTCGCTTTTGTGGAAATAATCCATCCCGCCGTTCACATCTTCTTTCAGCGACAGCCTCCTCAGCCACCAGTTCATGAAGATCCAGACGGCGAAATAGAGGACGAAGCGGAACACAAAGAAGGGGACGTTCAGGTAGGGGCTCTTGTGCGCGATCACGGGGTCATGATCCGCGGCTCCTTCGTGTGCCCAGTGATAAATCTCCGGCAGGCCGAAGATCAGTATCGGCAGCATGAGCACGGCGATGAAGGGGATGATGCTGCCCATGGCCTGGGGGATGCGGATGAAGCCCGACGCCCAGCCCGACTGGGTGATGTATTGCAGTGCTGCGAAAAAGGTCGCCCCGATGGCCAGTGAAAGGAAGTAGTAATTATTCATCAGGAAGTTGGCCCAGGTCTTGACCGGGTTGGACATAAAACCGACGATGGCGGTGATGAGCCCGAGGATGATCAAAGCCAGTGTTATGTAAGAAAAGGCTTTGGAGATGACGAGCTTTTTGTCTGTATACGTAGTTTCCATATGCATGCTCTTTAATCGGTTTTATTTTTTGCCCAGTTCCCTGACGTAATGGATGATATTCCAGCGGTTTTCCGGGGAGATTTGCGGGCCGTGCGCGCCCATCAGCCCGGAAAGCGTCCCGACCGTGATCACATGATAGATTTCTCCGTCTTTTCGTCCTTTTACAAGATCGTCGACCAGGGAAGTGGGTTTGGCGGTGAACTTCCCGCTTTTATGCAGCGGGCCGTCGCCTTTGCCCGTGATGCCGTGGCACATGGCGCAATAGATCGTGTATTGTGCTTTGCCTGTCGCCAGGGCCTCCTCACCGAAAGGGACCGGGTTGACCAGTTCCTCCCCGGCCCTTTTCCAGTCGTCGGCGGATTTGGGCTTGTAAGGATAAGGCGTGTAGCCCCGCGGGATGGTGCCCTGTACCGGGACCTGCATGGTCACACTGTCTGTAAATACAGGGTTCGGCGTGTAGGGATCATAAGGTTCGGAATAATACATATCGGGCATGTAGGCATATCCCGGGTGGTTCCGGTCATGCCTGCATGAAGCTGCGAGCAGCAGCAGCAGGACCGGCAACAGAAATCGGTAGGTATGTCGTGTGTTCTTCATGTCCGCTGGGTTTAATCGTTCTCTTCTTCAATGTAATTATCTGGCGGTGCTTTCTGCATGACTTCCGAAGCGCCCGTTGCGCGCAGCAGGGAAGTGATCCGGCCGACTTCCTCATCGGTCAGGTCGGCCGTACGCTCGATCACGATCGCGAATTTGTCGTCCGTTGTTCTCGGGTCGATCATTTCCACCTCTTTGCCCGGGCCGATTTTCTGCCGGATAAAGAAGGTGGTGAACGTGAACAGGACGGCGACGAAAATCGTACCGACGAACATGATCACGATGAACGACAGGGAGTTCAGCGGTTTGCCGCCGAATTTCAGCGGATAGTCGACCACAGAGGTCCAGTACAGGAAGGCGTAAATGGCGATCAGGCCGGCCGTTCCGTAAAGAAAGGTCAGTATGGGCAGCCGTGTTTTCAGTCCAAGCACTTCCCAGAGTTCATGGATGGGGAACGGAGTGAACACGTTCTTGATCCGGATCCCGGAATCCTTGATCTTCCGGGCGGCCGCGACCAGCACGTCCGGGTCGTCGTATATGCCGATAATATTAGTCTTTTCCATGTTCTTTTTCTTTGGGTAGGCTTGTGTCTTTGAGAATTCCCTTCAGTTCGCTGATGGCCATCATCGGGATGAACCGGAAGAAGATCAGCAGGCCGAGGAAGAATATGCCCAGCGTTCCGATAAAGAAGGTCTTATCGTAGATCGTCGGATGGTATTCCGCCCAGGCTGAGGGCAGGAAGTCCTTGGAAAGCGAGGTCACCACGATCACGTAGCGTTCGAACCACATTCCGATATTGATGATGATCGAAATAATGAAGACGATGGTGAGGTTTTTCCGGATTTTCTTGAACCAGAACAACTGAGGGATGATGGCGTTGCATGTGATCATCGCCCAGAAACCGAAGGTGTAATCGCCGGTGATCCGGTTCTTCATGAACGTGAACATTTCATACTCCGTGCCACCATACCAGGCGATAAACAACTCGGTAAGGTAGGCGGTTCCCATGATCAGGCTGATGAAGGTAAGGATGCGCGCGATGGCGTCGAGGTGTCCCTGGGTGACGAAATCTTCATATTTAAATACTTTCCTGACGATGATCATCAGCGTGAGCACCATCCCGAAGCCGGAGAAGATGGCGCCGATGACGAAATAGGGCGGGAAGATCGTGGTGTGCCATCCGGGCACGATCGATGTGGCGAAGTCCATAGATACAATGGAGTGCACCGAGACCACGAGCGGGGCGGTGAGCCCGCCGAGCAGCAGGGCGGCGGTTTCAAAGCGCAGCCATCCGCGTGCCGTCCCCACCCAGCCGAAGCTGAGGATGCTGTATATCTTTCTTTTAAGCTTTGAGGTCGTTCTCTCCCGGATCGAGGCGAAATCGGGGATCATGCCCATGTACCAGAACACCCCGGAAGCCATCAGGTAAGTGCTGATGGCCACCACGTCCCAGAACAGCGGGGAGTTGAAATTGACCCAGAGCGGTCCGCGGGTGTTGGGATAGGGGAGAATGAAGAAAGCGTCCCAGACGCGCCCCATGTGCAGCATCGGGAACAGCCCCGCGCAAAGAACCGCGAACACCGTCATGGCCTCTGCCGCGCGGTTGATGGAAGTTCTCCACCGTTGCCTCAGGATCAGCAGGAAGATGGAAAACGCGGTTCCGGCATGGCCGATCCCGATCCACCAGACGAAATTGATGATGTCCCAGCCCCAGCCGACGTTGTTGTTCAGCCCCCAGATCCCGATGCCGGTCGTGACCAGGGCATACATGCTCCACAGGCCGATGGCGATCATGACCACCGAAATGAATATCCCGATGTACCACCATTTTGGCGGGCTGTCCGCTTCGAAGGGCTTCAGGATCTCCCGGGTGATCTGCCCGTAGTTCTTGTCCCCGTTGATGAGTACTCCTCTGACACTGGTTTTATACATAAAGCTGCATTTTTAAGTCTGAATTCATAATCGATTAATGAGCGGGATCATGGTCGTGGTCGCCGGCAGGCAGTCCTTCGCCGTCGTCATACACAGGATACTGCCGGGAGTAGTTCTGCTTTTTCTCCGACGGGTCCATGTTCCGGATTTTGGTGACATAGCTGACCGACGGGAGGGTGTGCAGCTGCTCCAGGAGCTGGTAAGTCCTCGGGTTCTCATAGATCTTCGAGATCTCGCTGCCGGCGTCGTTCATGTCGCCGAAGATGATGGCGTCGCCCGGACAGGATTGCTGGCAGGCCGTCTTAATCTCCCCGTCGCGGATGGTGCGGTTTTCCAGCTTGGCTTCCAGCTTTTTCTCCTGGATGCGCTGCACGCACATGGAGCATTTTTCGACCACGCCCCGCGAGCGGACCGTTACGTCGGGATTGAGCACCAGTTTTTCCTGTTCGTTGCCCAGGTTGTAGTCAAAGCGCTCCCGGTTGCTGTATTCGAACCAGTTAAACCTCCTGACTCGGTATGGGCAGTTGTTCATGCAGTAGCGTGTCCCGATGCACCGGTTATAGGTCATCTGGTTGAGGCCTTCGTCGCTGTGCGGGGTGGCTGCCACCGGGCAGACATTCTCGCACGGGGCGTTGTCACAGTGCTGGCACATCACCGGCATGTGGGTCACCTCGGGATTCTCGGCCTCGTCGGAATAATACCGGTCGACCCGGATCCAATGCATGATGCGGCGGTTGCGGACTTCCTGCTTGCCGATCACCGCCACGTTGTTCTCCGCCTGGCAGGCGATGGCGCAGTTGCCGCATCCGATGCAGGCGTTCAGGTTGATCGCCATGCCCCAGTGCAGGCCTTTGTATTCCGGCAGCCGGTAGAGCGTGAGGTTCTCTTCGGCGATCTTCTTGTGCATCTCGTTGCCCGACTTGGGATTCTCTTTCCATTGCTGCAAAGTGGTCTCCCTGACGATGGCGCGGCCTTCCATGGTATGATGGGTCTGTGTGGCCGCCAGCTCGTACTTCTTGCCGGCGACTTTTTCTATGGTCACCGCACGGCCCGACATCTTCCGGTATCCGTCTTGGATCATCATGAGCGGGTAAACGTTCTGGCCGATCCCGTCGGCGACGCGACCGGCGCCGGTCCGCCCGTATCCTACGGCGATCCCGACGGTGCCCTTATGCTGCCCGGGCTGTACGACCACCGGCAGCTCAAACCTGCCGTCGACCTTCACAACGTCTTCATATTCCAGGCCATGCTCTGCAGCATAGGCCGGGGAGACACATACATAATTGTCCCATACGATCTTGGTGATGGGATCCGGGAGTTCCTGCAGCCACGGGTTGTTGGCCTGGCTGCCGGTACCGATGCCGATCTTTTCGTACAAGACCAGCTCCAGCCCGTCGGTGGCGGGAGAATCTGAAAACTTAGGCTCCGCAGGCTGAAAAGCAGGTTGGTCAAGGCTTTCGGCCGGAACATCAAACACCCCGTCATGCAGACTCTTGTTCCAGAACGCAGTGAAATTTACCTGTTCGCCCTGAAGGCTGAAGATATTCTTTTCCCAGTATTTCTGGATGAAATCCACAAAGCCGGTTTCGGCGCCCGACCATTTGAGGAGGCTTTCCTGCGCCTGCCGTGTGTCGAAGATCCGGTTAATGACCGGCTGGGCCAGGCTGAAATGGCCTTTTAACGGTTCGGCGTCGTTCCAGGATTCCAGGTAATGGGAGTCCGGGCACACATACTGGCACATACGCGCGGTCTCATCCAGGCTGGCGTTGAGCGAAACGGTCATCCCGGCGTTTTTCATCCCGCTGAAGAATTTCTCCGGTTCCGGGTAGTCATAAACAGGATTGACATTGTAAACGATAAGCCCCTTGACCGCACCGGCGTTCATCTCGTCGACCAGACGCGCCATGTCGGCGTCTTTGCCCTGCCTCAGCCGGATCGGCCGGGTCAGATCGATGGTGTTGCCGTAATTGCCGAGCAAATGGTTTATGGCATTAACCGTGAGCTGGATGTTTATGTCGTTCGTTCCGCTCACGACCAGGGAATTGCCTTTTGCTTCCAGGAGTTCTTTGGCCAGGTATTTTATATCTGCGGCCGGGGCCGGAGCGGCGAACGGCGCTGTACCCACAGCGGAAGCGATTTCATTGTAAAGATGCAGCAGGATGCCCAGTTCCTCAGAAGGCCTGATCGGCACCCGCTTATCGGCGTTGGATCCGGTCAGGGAAAGGTGGGATTCATACTGAATGTGCCGCGACATGCTGTCGTTGTGGGTCAGTTTCCGGGCCCGGGCATAGTCCCGGGCGAATTTCACCGGGAGTATCCAGTTGCCGAGAAAATCGGCGTTAAACCCGACGATCAGCCCTGCCTTATCGAAATGGTAGGATGGTATCGCCCGGACGCCGAACTGTATTTCATGAGCGT
Organism: uncultured Bacteroidales bacterium; assembly: GCA_964489545.1. Lineage (GTDB taxonomy): Bacteria > Bacteroidota > Bacteroidia > Bacteroidales > JAGOPY01 > JAGOPY01. Next base: position 75,848 of record CAZAZE010000007.1, on the reverse strand, counting down.
CGAGCATCCCAGCCATCGTATCGTTGTCGTAAATGACCCACTCGGAGCCGGGGAAGGCGGCGAGGAAGTCCTGGATGGCCTGTCGTGTCGAAGGGCTGATCACGGTAGGGGTGAGGAGTACGGTTTTTCCGCCCGCATCGCTGATCTCCCGCAATTTCGCCACGATCTCTCCATCGGCCTGTTCCCAGGAAACTTCGTTTTTATCCTTCATCGGGCTTTTGGGCCGGGCGAGGTCGTACAGGCTGAGCACGGAGGCCTGGACCCGGGCGTTGGTTCCGCCCAGGGAAAGCTTGGAAAGCTCATTGCCCTCGATCTTGATCGGCCGTCCTTCCCGGGTCTTGACCAGGATGCCGCAGTAGTCATGCCCGTCGAAAAAAGTGGACGCGTAATAATTGGCGATCCCCGGGACGATCTCTTCCGGCTTGTTCAGGTATGGAATGGCTTTCCTGACAGGCATCTCACAACTGTTCGCCAGGGCGGCGTAGCTCACCGAAAAGCCCAGAAGCTTCAGAAAATCCCTGCGGTTGTGTTTGCCGGATTTTTCTTCTTCCGTCATGCCCTCAATGGAAAATTCGGGATCGGCTTGCGAGGGGCCCTGCGCAGATAGTTTTTTCAGCTCTTCTATACTTCTCCAGTATTCTTTCATATAGAGTCTTGTTGAATTCCGCTAATAAAGATTAATAATGGCATTTTGAGCAGTTCGTGCCGCCGATGTCGTCGACCGAAATGAAGGATTTCTTCCCGGCATTCAGTTGCTCGTGCAGGTCGGTGTACCGGGAATAAAATTCATTGTCCAGGAACTGCACCTCACGGGTGCGGTGGCATTCGATGCACCATCCCATGGAGAGATTGGATACCTGCCGGATCCGGTCCATTTTGGCCACATCGCCATGGCATTCGGTGCAGTCCAGCTTTCCTGTGACCACATGCTGGGCGTGGTTGAAATAGGCATGATCGGGCAGGTTGTGCACCTTGATCCATTCGATGCTTTTTCCCGCCTGGACCGCCTGGTGGATTTTTTCAATTTCCGCGGTCCCGGAATGCGTGCCCTGCCGGATCACATTGTGGCAATTGAGGCAGAGCTGGGGCGATGGGAACCCGGCATGCCGGCTCTCATCCACGGTCGTGTGGCAGTACCTGCAGTCGATCTGATGCTGGCCGGCGTGGATGAAGTGTGAAAACGCGATGGGCTGATCAGGTTCGTAGTATTGCTGACGGCCCAGCGCCTGGCTTTCCAGGATGGTCACTTCCGTGATCACGGCGGCGGAGATGAGGATAACGATGATGTGCACGAACTTTGCCTTGACGATCTTCAGCAGGAAAAGATCCAGGAGGGAAACGAGGATCAGCGCCAGCGACACCAGGAAGGTCAGGCGGAAGTTGGCCCAGGGATGCTTCGTTTCTTCCATGAAAACATAAGGCTTTCCGTCCCCCTTGTCGACCGGTGCGGCTTCGGCGGCTGCGGCTGTGGCTTGGGCCGCCTGCTCCGGGTCGAAGTTCTCGATATAGTCGATCAGGATGTTGATTTCCTCCTCGCTGATGCCGGCAGGTGGCATTGGAATCTTATTGTACTCCTCGAACAGTTTCACCGCATATTCATCGCCGGATTCGATGACTTCCTGCGAATTGGCGATGAACCGCACCAGCCATTCCCGGTCCCTGCGCTCGGTGATGCCTTTGAGGTCCGGCCCGATCAGCCTGCCTTTGCCAATGGTGTGGCAGGCGGCGCAGGGCTGGAAGAGCTTGGCGGGATCGGATTGCTGGCCATAGAGCTTGCCTCCTGAGGCTGTGTTGAGCATAAACAGCGCCGTGAGCATCAGCACGGCCAGGATATGGAATACATTCCGGCGTAAATATCTAATCATATAAATATTTTTTGGAATTATCTTGTGAAGAGAATAACAATATAGGATTGAATTTCAGGGATTTCATGCGAAAAAGCTGATGATTCAAGGTTTTTGTTTAATTGGTGGATAAAAATAAAAATAAATTGGCTCAGTACAAAAAAGACAAAAATTTTGTACCAAGCCAACTTAAACCTTAAACCTTAAACCTTAAACCTGAGTGTATTACCAGCTTCCTCCGGCTCCGCCGCCGCCGAACGATCCGCCGCCGAATCCGCCGAATCCCCCTCCGCCGCCAAACGAACCGCCGCCGGAGTTGAAATTGCCCCACGACCCGCCATGTCCACGGTTTCCCATCATCGAGGCCAGCCAGATCGCCGTCCAGATGGATGTCCCTTTGCTCCCTGTCGTGTAATACCGCCGGGAGTTGCGGCTCATGATGATGATGATGACGACGATCACCAGGGCCGGTATGATGAGCCCCAGGATGCTGCCTTCGGTTTTCTTTTGGTATGCTTCGGCGGTGAACTCGCCCTTGCTGATCGCAATGAGGGTATTCACTGCCCGGTCGATGCCGGTGTAGTAATCGCCCTGTTTGAAGGAGGGGATCATTTCATTGCCTACGATACGCCGGGCCACGGCATCGGGGATGACCCCTTCCAGGCCATAGCCCACGCTGATCCTCGCTTCGCCCCGTTCTTCGTTTATTTTAGGCTTGATCAGGATGACAATCCCATTGTTTTTGCCTTTCTGTCCCACACCCCATTCCTGGCCGATGCGGTCGGCAAACTCCTCCTTGGTCAGCCCGTTGAGCGACCAGACCAGGGCGACCACGACCTGTGTAGACGTTGAATCGTTGAATTGTTCCAGTTTCCGCTCCAGGCTCAGGAACTCATGTTCTTTAAGGATACCGGTATAATCATTAACCAGCCGCGGCGGATACATCGGCTCGGGGACATCCTGCGCGGTTGCTTTGCCGGCAAGCAGGACCAGGAGCGTCAGGGTGATGACGGAGATCTTTTTCATGGCCTATGCTCCAAAAGTGATGTCATCCGGAAGCTCATTGACATCATCCGTCTGGTAAGGATAGTGCTTCTTGAGCTTTTCCCCGACCAGCCCGATGCCTTCAATCAGCCCCAGCGTAAATTTTCCTTCACGGAAATGGTTAAGCAACAGCGTCTTTAACCCTTCCCAGAACTCGTCCAGGACCAGCGCATGTATTCCCCGGTCACCGATCACGGCGAACTTCCGGTTCTCTACGGCAAGGTAAAAAAGCACACCGTTCCTTTGCTCCGTTTTGTTCATATTCAGTTTGTCGAAAAGATAGGCGGCCCGGTCCATTACATCTCCTGCGCAGTTTGTTTCGATATGGACCCGGATCTCGCCGGAGGTATCCAGTTCGGCATTCAGGATGGCCTGCCGGATATCCTCTTTTTCTTCACGGCTGAAAAATTCGGCTGCTGCTTTTTTCATGATGGGTGCTGACTGCCGTTAAAACTGAACCTGCGGCGCTTTCTCAGCGCCCTCGTCCGCCTCGAAGTAAGGTTTATCCTCGAAGCCGTAAATATTGGCGAAGATCCGGGCGGGGAATTTCCGGATGTATGTATTGTACGTACGCGTGGTTTCATTGAAACGCCGGCGCTCCGTGGCGATCCGGTTTTCCGTGCCTTCCAGCTGGGCCTGCAGGTCCATGAAGTTCTGGTTGGCCTTCAGGTCGGGATATCGCTCGATGACCACCAGCAGCCGCGACAATGCGCTGCTGAGACCGTCCTGCGCCTGCTGGAACTGTGTCAGGGTCTGTTCGTTGAGGTTCTCCGCGTTGATGTTCACCGAAGTGGCTTTCGACCGCGCCTCGATCACCTGCGTCAGGGTTTCCTGCTCGAATTCCGCGTATCCCTTGACCGTATTGACCAGGTTCGGGATCAGGTCGGCGCGGCGCTGATAGACATTCTCTACCTGCGACCATGATTCGCTGACCGTTTCGTCGTATTGTACCATTTTGTTGTACGTGGAAATCGAGGCCAGGAAGCCGATCAGAACGATCAGCCCCAGGAACAGTACGATTCCGATCAATGCCAGAAATGATTTTTTCATATTGCTTGCGTTATTGCTTTTGCGAATATAATGATTTTACCCGTGCTAAATTAAACATAAAATTAAGGCATTTTGATCAGGTCGAGGCTGCGCCTGACAAACAGGGCAAGCTTTTCTCCCTTCAGCAGGTTCTGGGAAACCAAAGCCAGGTCATACAGATGTTTTACCTTATTCTCTTTATCCTCTTCGGAAGTCGCCTCCAGGATGTTCAGCATCAGCGGGTGATTGGCATTCACGATGAGGTTGTAGAACTCCGGCAGCGTGCCCAGTCCCATGTACCCCCCGCCAATGGCCGACATGTCCTTCATCCGGCGCATGAACTCCGGTTGCAGCACCTGCATCGGCGGGTCGTCTTCACCCAGGTTCTCCAGGACAACTGTGAATTTCTCTTTTTCGACCTGTTTTTCAATGAGTTCCTTAAGTTTATTCTTTTGCTCCTCATCCAGTTTGGAAAGATTGTTCTCCTCTTTTTTGATGAGTTTGTCGATGGTGTCGGAGTCCACCCGCCGGAACATGGCATCGGTCATTTTGTGCTCCAGGGTGTTGATGAAGTGGTTGTCCAGGATCCCGTCCATCAGCAGCACATCATAGCCCCGGTCTTTCGCCCCGGCGATGAAAACATGCTGCTCTTCGGCATGACTGGCGTAAAGATAGATGAGCTTGTTATCGGTGTCTTTCTGCACCGGTTCGATATGCGCCTTGTATTCCTCCAGGGTGAAATATTTGCCTTCCGTGTTTTTAACCAGGGCGAATTTTTCCGCTTTCTCGTAAAACTTCTCCTCGCTGATCATCCCGTATTCGATGAACACCTTGATGTCGTCCCATTTGGCTTCAAAAGCGGCCCGGTCCTTTTTAAACAGTTCCTCCAATTTCTCGGATACCTTTTTCATAATGTAGCCTGAGATCTTTTTCACATTCGCGTCGCTCTGAAGGTAGGAACGCGAAACATTCAGGGGAATATCCGGAGAATCGATCACGCCGTGCAGCAAGGTTAAAAATTCCGGGACGATCCCTTCGACGGAGTCGGTGACAAAGACCTGGTTGCAATAGAGCTGGATCTTGTCCTTCTGGATTTCAACGTTCTTTTTAACCTTGGGGAAATAGAGGATTCCGGTCAGGTTGAAGGGGTAATCGACATTGAGATGAATCTGGAACAGGGGTTCTTCGTAGGTGTAAGGATAAAGTTCACGGTAGAATTTTTTGTAATCCTCGTCGGTGCAATCGGAAGGCTTTTTCTTCCACAGCGGATCGGGGTTGTTGATGATCCGGGGGACTTCGGTCATCACTTCCTTATCGTTGCCGTGATCATCTTTTTCCCCGGGGGCCTTTTCCCATTTCTTCTCGGTTCCGAACTCAATGGGGACCGGGAGGAAACGTGAGTATTTCCGGAGAATGCCCAAAATCCGGTCTTCTTCCAGGAATTCCTTGTTTTCTTTGTCGATATGGATGACCACATCCGTGCCGCGTTCTGTCCGGTCTGATTCGGTGAGGGTGTAATTCGGGCTGCCGTCGCACGCCCATTTGACGGCTTTCGTGCTCCCGCCCTTCTTATAGGTTTTGGTATGGATCTCTACCTTTTCGGCTACCATGAACGCGGAATAAAATCCGAGCCCGAAGTGACCGATGATGGCGTTGCGCTCGGCTTCTGTCTTGGTTTTGAACTTTTTCACAAACTCCTCCGCGCTGGAAAAGGCGATCTGGTTGATGTATTTATCGACCTCCTCGGCGGTCATGCCGATGCCCCGGTCGCGAACGGTGAGGGTTCCCGCCTTTTTATCCAGAACGACTTTTATGGTCAGGTCGCCCAGTTCGTCCTTAAAGGTTCCGACCGAAGCCAGCGTTTTCAGTTTCTGCGTCGCGTCTACCGCGTTGGAAACGAGTTCCCTTAGAAAAATTTCATGGTCAGAGTAAAGGAACTTCTTGATGATCGGGAAGATGTTTTCTGTCTGAACGTTTATTTTTCCGGTTTGCATAGGTGTAGTTTTTGGCTGAGCAGATCAAAGGATGTACCACGGCCGGCTGACTGCCAATTTGGCGGTTGACAGGTCAGGCCGGACGGAAATTTTTAATAGGGACGGGGCTTTGGGATTCGGGAAATTCACTAACTTAGCCCGGTTAAAAAACCAAAAGTATCTAAGGACCTAAATTGATGAACCATGGGAAACATTGACTGGGGAAGCCTGCCGTTTGGTTACTTCAAGACCGATTACAACGTCAGGTGTTATTACAAGGACGGTAAATGGGGAGAACTGGAAATTTCCTCCTCGGAGTATGTGAACATCCACATTGCGGCTACCTGCCTGCATTACGGACAGGAGGCCTTTGAAGGGATGAAGGCATTCCACGGGAAGGACGGGAAGATCCGGGTTTTCCGGTGGCAGGAGAACGCGAAGCGGTTTCGCAGTTCCGCCCGCGGGATCATGATGGCAGAAGTTCCGGACGAACTCTTTGAGAAGGCGATCATGACGGCCCTGAAGCTCAATATCAAATATGTACCCCCTTACGGAACCGGAGCGGCCCTGTATTTTCGCCCGCTGCTGATCGGCACCGGCCCCCAGGTCGGCGTCAAACCGGCCACCGAATACCTGTTCATGGTCTTTGTCGGCCCCGTGGGTCCCTATTTCAAGGAAGGCTTTAACCCGGTCTGCGTGCAACTGCTGCGCGATTTCGACCGCGCCGCCCCCCTGGGAACCGGACACATCAAAGTCGGAGGGAACTACGCCGCCAGCCTGTACCCGGCATCCCGTGCCAAGGAAGAAGGCTGTTCCACGGTGCTCTTCCTCGACGCCAAGGAGAAAAAATACATTGATGAGGCCGGACCGGCCAATTTCTTCGGCATTAAAGGCAATACGTATATTACCCCCGAATCGCACACCATTTTGCCTTCCATCACCAACAAGTCTTTGCAGGTGCTGGCCAAAGAAATGGGCTTGAACGTGGAGGTGCGGCATGTGCCGGTGGAAGAACTGGCCGAATTTGATGAAGTGGGCGCCTGCGGTACCGCCGCCATCATCTCGCCCATCAAAAAGATCCACGACCGCGAAACCGGGGTCGTTTATGAATATTGCCGGGACGGAAAGGCCGGCCCGGTGTCGACAAAACTGTATGAAAAACTGCGGGCCATCCAGTTCGGCGAAGAGCCGGACGTTTACGGATGGTGTACCGTGGTGGAGTAAGCCTATTTCATCAGCGAACGCATCTCTTCCTGCATCTTCTTCGCTTCCAGCGCGGCCATTTCGGCGAAATCCGTGCCGCCGGAGGCGAAGATAATGCTTCGTGAGGCATTGACCAGCAGCCCGATATCCTTCGTCATCCCGAATTTAGCCACTTCTTCCAGGCTGCCACCCTGTGCTCCTACCCCGGGTACCAGCAGGAAATGGTCCGGGACGATCCTGCGTATGGCCTCCAGCTGACTGGCCTGGGTGGCTCCCACAACAAACATCAGGTTATCCGGCGTCCCCCAGCTAATGGCCTGGCGAAGCACCGATTCAAAAAGATAGCGCTCCCCGTCTTGCAGGTATTGAAAATCCGCCGCGCCTTTGTTAGAGGTCAGCGCCAGCAGGATGACCCATTTCCCGGGAAAGGAAAGGAAAGGCTCCACCGAGTCGGATCCCATGTACGGGGCCACCGTCAGTGCGTCGACATCCAGGATCTGGAAAAACGCCTGGGCGTATTGCTTCGAGGTATTCCCGATGTCGCCCCGCTTGGCGTCGGCGATGATCAGCGCCTGCCCCCCATAGCGATGTTTCAGGTAAGATATGGTCTTTTCCAGGCTGATCCAGCCTTTCAGACCGTTGCTTTCATAAAAGGCCAGGTTGGGTTTGTACGCCACTGCATAATCGATGGTCGCATCGATGATGGCCTTGTTGAACGAGAAAACCGGGTCCTCGTCTTCGTGCAGATGCCTGGGCAGTTTACTGTATTCCGAATCAAGACCGACGCAGAGAAATGATTTCTTCCGCCTGATTAATGCAATAAGTTCCTGTCGTGTCATTGAGATTGTATTTTTCTTGCTCCGTTTGCCGTTTTACCGTCCTACCGTCCTACAGTCTTACCGTCCTACCGTCCTACCGTCCTACAGTCTTACCGTCCTACCGTCCTACCGTCCTACCGTCCTACCGTCCTCACACCTCAGCCTTCAGCCGCTCCGCATTCTCTGCCAGCTGCAGCTGATCGATGAGTTCCTGTATGTCGCCGTTGACGATGTTTTGCAGGTTGTACAGTGTCAGCCCGATCCGGTGGTCTGTCACACGGCCCTGGGGGAAGTTGTAGGTTCGGATCTTGGCCGACCGGTCGCCGGTGCTCACCATGGTCTTTCGTTTGGAGGAGATCTCATTCAGGTATTTCTCGTACTCCCGCTCGAAGATCCTCGTGCGGAGCACCGTCAGCGCCTTTTCGTAATTCTTGATCTGCGACTTCTGGTCCTGGCAGCTCACCACGATGCCAGTCGGGATGTGGGTGAGCCGGACGGCGGAATAGGTGGTGTTGACCGATTGCCCGCCCGGGCCGGAAGAGCAGAAAGTATCCTTGCGGATGTCGGCATCTTTGACATCTACGTCAAATTCGTCGGCCTCGGGCAGTATCACCACGGATGCCGCGGAAGTGTGCACGCGGCCCTGGGTCTCGGTTTTGGGCACCCGCTGTACCCGGTGAACACCCGATTCATACTTCAGCAACCCATACACCCCCTCGCCGACCACGTCGAAGATTACTTCTTTATAACCTCCCACGGTCCCTTCCGTAGCGCTGACCGGCTCTACCTTCCAGCCTTTTACCTCACAGAATTTCAAATACATGCGGTACAGGTCGCCGGCGAAGATGCTGGCTTCGTCGCCGCCGGTGCCCGCGCGGATCTCCACCACGGCGTTCTTGCGGTCCTGTGGGTCCTGTGGGATGAGCATCAGGCGGATTTCCTCCTCCATCCTTTCCTGCTTCCCGGTAAGCTCGACCAGTTCTTCCTTGGCAAAGGTCCGCAGCTCTTCGTCTTTTTCCTTTTCCAGGATTTCCCGTGCCGTTTCCAGGGAGGTCATGACATTCCTGTACTGCTTGTATGCTGCGATGATCGGCCCCAGGTCCTTGTAATCCTTGTTGAGCTGGATGTACCGTTTCATATCCGACATTACATCAGGATCATTAAGCTGTTTTTCCAGTTCCAGGTATTTCTTGTGTATTTCTTCGAGCTTGTGCAGCATATTGTAATGTGATCAATTTGCGGGTGCAAAGGTAAAAAGAAAATCGCTGTTAGGCTTAAGTGGTCAGCTTGGCAAGGACCGCTTGATTTTACGTGTCTTTTATTTTTATGATTCTGAGAGGATCAACCTTCATTTTCTTCAATGATTTCAACTCCTTCAGGCAGCTCTAATGCTTTGACTTCCTGTATCGCTTTACCGGCAATGCCTTTGATGGATCCGTACATGTCGATGGTGTTGGTAATAACTTTCTCGATTTGTTTTTCACGCTCTTTCCATATGCGTTGCATGGAGCGTTTTTCACTTTCGAGTGCGATCTTCAGGGACGAAAACCCTTCCACAATAGCTTCGACCTGCATCCGGAAGGTATTACTGGTAAGGTAGTCGTAAAGCATGTGCATTTTATCCCCTTTGTTTTCCTGGGAGCTGATGGCATTGCTCAGCTGAATAACTGATTCGCGTAACACAGCGCAAAGGCTTTTGAATTCATCAAAGCTGCATACCCATACCCCATCGATGATCCCCATGCGCTCGAAACCTGCCGGCATGGTTTCTGTAACTAGCACGCCAACATCTGCGGCTTTGTCCCTCATATCGGCTTTGAATTTTTCAATCCAGCCGGAATGAAAATCCTTGGTTCGTTTGCTTTCATAATAGATTTTCCCGCAATTTTGCCGGTTCCTTGTGTGCACCACTTGGATACAGTCGCCTCCGCGAGCGCCTTTCTTGATTTCCTCGATCGTATCCAGGGGAAATTGGGCCATGAGCCATTCTTCGATGGCCAGTTCCTGGACTTCCCCCTGTAGTTGCATGGAGCCTTGTTCCTGCTTGCGTTTCATCTCTTCGGTGAGCTTTTTCTGGTCTTCCAGTTGTTTCTGAAGCTCCCTGAAGCGGAGTTCATTTTTCTCTTCTTCGGCTTTTCGGATTTTTTCCCGTTCAGAGGTTACAATTTCATTGACCTTTTTCTGCGCCTCTGCTTCCGCAGCTTCCTTCGCTTCTTCCTTTTCCCGCTTCAACCGTTCTATTTCGGCTTTGGTACGGTTCAGTTCCTTGACCTGTTCAGATTTTTCAATTAGCTCTTTTTGAAGGATTTGTAGCTGCTCTGATTGCTCTTCGGTAAGTCTTGTCTTGATCCGTTCTTCGATGATTTTCCGTTCTTGTTTCAGCTTCTCCTCCAGTTGCTCTTGTAAAATTTCACCGGCTTGTTTTTGCTGCTCTTCGAATTCCTTCTTCGCCTTTTCGAGCTGTTCATGGCTGGTTTTTAATTCATCCGTTAACTTTTTTTGATCCTCAAGCTGTTGCTGCAGTTCTTTTAACCGAAGATTGTTTTTTTCTTCTTCGGCTTTCTTTATTTTTCCCCTTTCGGACTGGATGGCTTCGTTTATTTTTTGTTGTGTATCGGCCTCCAGTTTTTCCTGCATTTCTTCTTTGTCCCGTTTCAGTTTCTCTATCTCCGCCCTGGTCTTATTCAATTCCTTAACCTGATCGGATTTTTCATTTAGTTCCCTCTGAAGGACCTGAAGCTGTTCCGACTGTTCCTCAGTAATCCGGGCTTTGACTCGTTCTTCGATGACTTGCTTTTCCGCTTTCAGTGTTGCTTCCAGCTCCAACTGGTATTTTTGCCGGATATCCTCTTCCAGTTGATGCGCCAGGATGTCCTGCACATCGATGGCCGTGCCGCAGTTTGGGCATTTGATTTGGGTGCTGGTTTTCATTTTCTTCTTTCCATTTTTAGACCTCTTTCCTGAAGGAATTCGTAAACATCAATGCATTTTACGCCATTCTTTTCAGCAACTGCCGGAATCCTGTTAGGCTTGAGTTTGCTTTCATCGGTTATCAACACACAATCGTGAACCATACAATATCCGATTAAATATGGGTCAGCCTCTTCCTTCCCTTCGGCTTGCTTACTTGCTTTTAAAAATCCTGTATTATATTCAGTATTGATTATAGGTCGTGAAGCATTTATACTTTCTACATCTGTTTCAAAAACCAGTCGCTTCTTCCATTTTTTCACCCATTTCTTCAGGAATTCTTCTTCTCCTTCGTAGTCATTGATTTCCTGTTCCACAAAATCTATGATCCTGAACCGACCTTGCACGATCAAATCTTCAATTTCTTCCCAAACGGCGATAAAAACAGGATTTTCCCGCTTAAAGTTTAAATCCAACCTTAGTAAGCCGCTGGTGTCAATGACATAAACCGTTTTCCCTTCATTGAACAAATCCATGTTCAGGCGTTAAGAAGTTCACGGGTTTTGGGTATGTAGGATAACCTCACGCCCAGGAAATCTGACAAATCCTTCAGATTTATCCGATTTTGATCGAAAGCTTTAAAGGCCAGACTAATGTATGTTCTGCCTTTTTCTTTTATAATTTCTCTCGGGATGTTTCTACCCTCCGGATGCCTGGCTATTCCGAATCGCGGTTTATTCCATTGGTCATGCTTTATTTGGTAGAATTCCTTCGTCGTAAGCTGCGCTTCTAATAAACGTCTCAAAATTGCCAGTGGCCCGACATGGAAATAGGTGCCTAATTCCACCAGGTCCTTTTGCTTCCATTCTGTCAAGCCCTGCTGCTGATAAGCGATTACTGTTTCCAACTGAAGTAATTCAGAAGAGGGCACCAGTATTTCGGCAGCAAACGCGTTGCACCATTTTTCTATCTCGACCTGGGTGTTCAGTGATAAGTCACACAAGCCTCCGTCACGTAAAACGAGGTGTCCGAGTTCATGGAATAGGGTGAATGTTTTAGAATGAGCTTGCTCACTTCCTCGTTTAATGCCAATGATCGGTACCACATCATCTACAATGGAGAATCCCCTCAAATTGTCCTGGGTTAAGCTTAACTGGAAAACGGCCACACCCAATGATTCTACCTTTTCGATGTAAGCATCGAGGGCGAAGTTGATATTGTCTATTTCTCTGATTTCATCCAATTGCAGCAGTTTTCGGATCCAGCGGGCAACTTCTTGCGGTTTCTCCAGCATGGAAGCTGATAATGTGAATTTGGGAAATGAAGCATCCATTTCTTCCCTCAATTCAACATAGGATTGAGCCAATGCACGTGCTTTCCGAACTGCTAAGATGGTTTTTTCATGGAAATACCCAAGCTCTTTGGAGTCAATGGTGCGTCTATCCACGGGAAGTGGTTTTTCCTTAGGTGGCTTGTTGAGTAATAGCGTTGCTATGGTACGCTTGTAAGTTTTTGATAAAGCTTTCAATTCTTCCAGTGTAGGCATTTTTTCACCTGCTTCCAATTGAGCCAGTCGATTTGATGAAATCCCTGTACTTTCCGAAACCTGATTCCGGCTCATTTCAATGGATTTCCTTGCCCATACAAGAACAACTTTACTTACGTCTATTTGATTATCAGGCTTCATTTATCTGTTATCCATTTGAATTTAAATTTCCCTGTTTTTAGAATCAAAGATCGTTCCTTTTGTCTTTTCCAAGATGCGTCAGGATGTCCTGCACATCCAAAGAAGTGCTGAAGTTAGGACTTTTGATCTGAAAGGTCGGATCCATGAGTTCTATTATATGTTTTAAGAAATTTCAAACCTCAACCCCGGCAGCCCCTCCACAATCTCCACCGTCTGCACGCTTACATTGATGATGCTCAGCAGAAGGTCAAGGATATAGCGGGGGTTTCCGACCTCTTTCGACCAGTCGTTGGGATCGTTTTTGATGCCGCTGGCTTTGTCGGTTTTTACCTGGTAGCGCTCCATGATCCACTCTATGGCGGATTTGCCGTTGACGACGTATTCGTAAGCTTTTGGCGGGATGTTGGAAATGGTGATCCGACTGTTGTAAATGATGGTGTCTTTGCGGTCCTTTGCTGGAAATCGCATTTTGTCAACGAGAAAATGTCCGCTGTCTTCCCCCTGGACTTGGACCCCCGGGTAGGGTGGAACCTGCTCATAATTGATATGCAGCTCCGCCAGCTGCCGCCCGGCCTTGCTGAATTTCCAGAAGTCACGCACGTCCTCCACCAGCGGTATCCGGGGTAACATCTTCTTCAAATCGCTGGCAAAGGCTTTCCGGTAACCGGGACTGTGCAAAATGCCGTAAACATAGTAGAATATATCCTCCTTGCTGACATTCTTCCCGTATTGTTCCTGGCTTCTTTTCAGAATGAAATCAGAAACACCGTCCCTGCGGATGTACTCACTCTCACTGGCGCCGTCGAAAAGGGTGGGACTGCTCTTTGGACGCTCTTCGTAATAATAGAGGGGGAAGCATTGATTATTGAATTGAACTTGATAGTCTGTTAATATGTTGCTCAATATCAAAGAGAAATCTTTTGTCCCACCAATTCCAGGTATTGAGATTAATTTGTTTAGAAGTCCATTATGGGGGAAAAAAATCTGATTCGGACCCGGACTTTCAATCATTGCGGTTTCATAATAAAGCCATTGTTTACAAAATGGTCTGTAAAGACCTGTGGTTATTTTATTTGCATGAAATTGGTGTTGAATCCCCCTTTCTAGATCTTTTTTCAGAGATCTGGTCCAACTTATTTTTGTTGGGTCAGAATTAATATATTCCTCTATATTAATTATATTAGTTGAAGAGTTTTTTTCTCTAGAATAATTTAATGTTTGCGCATTATAGAAATCAATCATTTTACTAATGTTAATCTTGACATCTTTTGTAGCGAAATTATAAACCCATGTGTCACGGCTTGTAAGAATACCAGGCCCTTGTATTACAAAGAATGATTTACTCTTCGCATCAAACTTTTTCTCCGGCACAAGGGGTATAAAGTTGGCGAACAGATCGTTCCGCTGGTTCAGCCAGTCGCCGTGCGCGTTGGGATGCAGGATCTGCCAGGGGATGCTTGAAACGGAACCAAGTTTCTTTACAATGGCTAGTTTTTCCTCGCGTTTCAGGTAATCACCGATGTCGTAATAATATATTTTCGCCTTGGTCATGGTTGGGTTAGGGTAAGATCAGGTTTTTCGTTTCTTGATTTTTTTCTGAAGATCTTCCAGTTCTTTGATATCCTGCCGGTCAGCTTCCAGGGCGTCGAATGCCTTGCGCCGGTTATCAAATTCATCGTAGATTTTCCGGACGATCTCCTCCATCTTGTCGTTGCTTACCGTTCCCGCGCCCAGGAGGACTTTCAGATCGTTCGAAGCAAGGATTCGGTCCACGTTTTCTTTCCAGAACGAAATTGGGATATCCATCCGGCTCTTCGCCCGCAGTTCCGCGGTTTCCAGGAATATGACCACCAGCCGGTTTAGGCTGTCCAGTTCGTCTGCACTCAGGTAATTCTTGGCAATGAAGATGTCCTGCTTCCTTACGATGCTGCCTTTCCAGGAAGTTAAAGCCATGTTCGGTTTACCGGCATGGGCACGGCTGACAATTAACTCTGCAGCCGTTTTTCCGGTAACGGCATACAACAGCTTGTTTTGCGTTTCGGCGAAGAACATCTGCGTGGCTTTGTCAGAAGGGTCGTAATCGCTTGAGAGGGCAAACAGTTCGCGGACCTTCTGGTAAAACCGCTTTTCGGAGGCCCGGATATCCCGGATACGCTCCAGCAGCTCGTCAAAATAATCGGGCCGGCCGTCGGGATTCTTCAGCCGCTCATCATCCATTACAAAGCCTTTGACCATGTATTCCTTCAGGTTCCGGTTGGCCCAGATACGGAACTGGGTGCCCCGTTTGCTCCGTACCCTGAAACCAATGGCCAGGATCATGTCGAGGGAATAAAAAGTAACTTCGTACTCTTTCCCATCCGCGGCAGTTGTAAAGTAATTCTTTACAACTGAATTCACATCCAACTCTTTATCTTTCAATATATTGGATATATGCTGACCAATGTTTTGCTTGGAGGTGTCAAAAAGTTCCGCCAATTGGTTCTGGTTCATCCACACCGAGCCGTCTTTTGCGAAGAGTGCCACCCTGGTCTTGCCGTCAGGAGTGCTGTAAAAAATGATATGCTGCCGTTCTTTATTCATGTCCATTCCCTTTCTTCACCAGCAGCGTAATGGCAATGGGCGTACGGGAGCCGGAACCAAATATTTTTCCTCCTTCTCTTCTGCTCAATTCACCGCTGGTTCGCTGATTTCCCCTTAAATTGAAAACATAAATCGAGTCAAACTCTTTTTCAATGGTTTTCCGGAAACCGTCGGTGCTGTTGCCATCAATCCAGGCGCCGTTCGACACGAATGCGATGATACCGCCGGTTGCCGGATCCAGGCGGTCGGTGCTCCAGCGGAAGGCTTTAATGTATGCATCGTACAATGATTTGTTCAGCCCGGCAGTCGAAGCTTTTGCATAGGTTTCGGCAATCCGGCGGTCCAATTTGTCGTACTTCTGGTTCTGGGCGTTGTCGTTGGCCGATTTCTGACCGATTGAATACGGCGGATTGCCCATGATTACTCGGATCGGCGCTTTTTTCTGCCGCATCACCCGGTCGGAATTCTTCGGGAACATTTCGCTGAATAGCTTCTCGGAATGATCGGTTTCTCCGAGCTGGAACGTGTCCGTCAGAACGATTCCTTCAAATGGCGTGTAGTTCTCTTTTTCGATCCCGTCATCCGGATCGGGCGTTTGATCGTGATAGGCATTTTCAATGTTTACGGCCGCGATATAATATGCTAGCAATACGATCTCGTTGGCGTGAAGCTCGTGCTTATATTTCCGCTCCAGGTCTTTTTCTTCAATCAGTCCGCTCTGGAGCAAGCGGGTAATGAAGGTGCCTGTTCCCGTGAACGGATCCAGGATATGCACGTTTTCGTCGGAAATGCTGCGGCCAAATTCCCGCTTCAATACATCGTTCACCGAATGGATGATGAAATCCACGACTTCCACAGGGGTATAAACGATCCCAAGCTGTTCCACCAATTTCGGGAATGCAGCCTTAAAGAATTTATCGTACAATTCAATGATGATGCGCTGTTTCCCTTCAGCATTGTCGATACCTTCGGCACGCTTCCTTACCGATTCATAAAATTTTTGCAGGGTCTCCGATTCTTCGGCCAGTGTTTTTTCTTCCAGGGCATCCAGCATTCCTTGCATAGCGGTGGAAACTGCGTTGTTTTTCACAAACGAATACCCTTCAAACAACGCCTCGAAGATAGGTTTGGTAATGATGTGCTGGGCCAGCATATCTACCGCTTGCTGCTCAGTGATTGCCGGGTGGATGTTCTTTCTCAGACCGTTCAGGAAGCGGTCGAAGGCTTCCCGCTGGTCTTTCTTTTCGGTGATGAGGTATTGGATGCGCTCTATCTGCCGCTCTGCGATGATGGCCACATCTTTGGCCCATTGCTCCCAGTACCGGCGGTCGCCTACTTTTTGAACCATCCGCGCAAAGACCACCGATTGTAGCGCTTCGAAACGGAGCGCCAATTGCTGTCCGAAATCTTTACCTGCCTCATAGCCGGGAGTGTCCTCATTCCACGATTCAGGGTTTCCATCTTCATCGAATGAATACTCCGGCCTGCCAACCAGGATATTTTCAGGTTTCTTGCGATTCAACTCGATCTTGTTCACTGTGGCATTGAACCGGTCGTCATGAGCGCGCAAAGCGTTGAGGACAGTCCAGACCACCTTATAGCGTTCATTATCATCAAGGGCTTTGTTAGGTTCAACATCAGCCGGCACTACCACAGGGATGATGATATAACCAAAATTTTTACCCGGCGCCCTGCGCATCACTCGGCCAACCGACTGCACCACATCGACCTGGGAATTTCGTGCAGAGAGGAATAGTACCGCGTCAAGCGAAGGGACATCAACACCTTCACTCAAAACACGGACATTAGTAATGATCCGGCATTCATTTTCACCGGTTTCCTCTTTAAGCCAGGAAAGCATCCGGTCGCGTTCCGTAGCGGGCATAGTGCCGTCCATGTGATTGGCAGAGACGGTTACCATTTGCAATTTTTTTTCTTCCGGCAGTGACCCCAGGTAGACTTCGGTGGCTTTGTTGTATGTCGCGGAAATTTTTTCAGATACTTTAATATTCTGACAGAAAGCAACAGCTTTACGCATGAGTGCCGGATCAGATTCCAGAGTCAGGCCGGCGTCGCCTAAAAATTGTTTGGACAAGGCGTTGACCGTTCCGATCAGTTTGGAAACATCATCGGTATTTATTTCCGTTTCACCGGCAGCGATCATACGCTGCACCGCAGGTGGCACATCTTTATCGTTCAGTGTCAGGATAATCACTTTATAATCAGTCAGCAGGCCCTGGTCCACGGCTTCTCCAAATCCAATGCGATAAATCTCAGCACCATATAGCCCGGTGTCGTCCATTGAACAAAGGTATGCTTCTGCCTGAGCGGCTTTGCTTTTTGTGTCTTCACTGTATAGCCTGGGAGTAGCGGTCATGTAAAGCCTTTTTCTGGCCTTAATAAACGATGCGTCATGGATTTTTATAAAGGCTGACTCGTCTTCGCCAGACAATGAAACCCCCGTGGTTCTGTGGGCTTCATCACAGATGACCAGGTCGAACTCAGGGAATCCTTTTTTCATCCATTCCTGCTGAGCCCGGGCCAGAACATCAATCGACTGGTAGGTCGAAAACACCACCGTAAGGCCTTCCCGTTGTTTACCCCAGTATCTTTCAAATTGTTTGATAATGAAAGCTGTATCTGTCGAGGCGGGAAGGGCCAGGTCGACGACACTAAAGGCGTCCGTATCCTGGTTCTTGTTTCTCTGGCGGGAAATTTCAGGATCTGAACAAATACAAATAGCCTTGATTGGCTCAAAGGCATCGGCGCTCCATTCTCTGAGTGATTGACCCAGAAGGGCGATAGAGGGGACTAGGAATAAGATGAGGCCCTTGCCTGCCGTTTCATGTTCGGCGATTCGCAGCGCATTGAATGTTTTCCCGGTACCACAGGCCATGATCAGTTTGCCCCTGTCGGCATGCTGAAAGTGCTCATGTGTTTTTTCGAGGGCGGTGATTTGGTGGGGCCTTAATGATTTCCTGGGGGTTCGGGACGCTTCTCCATGAATGCCTTTTTCGAGCTTTTCCCAATCAACCGGGGCATCTCTCAGCTCAAAAAGATTTAACCGCGTTACCGGCGGGTTTTGATTTTTGATAGACTCCTCCGCATTTTCACCCCATCTTCTGCCTGTGGTATCGATCCAAAGTCTTTGTGCAAAGCGGGTAGTTCTGAGTTGTTCATCTTTAAAAGTACGGCTTGATGTTGCAAGAAATGAATCAACAGCAGGCTTGTCAATTATGGTGCCTTCTTCATAACACTTACATTGGATGGCCCAATAATCCCCTTCATGGGTCAGTGCCACAAGATCAATACCGGTGTCGCTGCCACCCAGATCGTTTCTTCCGGGAAATTCGTTCCAAAGCCATACGTTCTTGAATGAATATGCATATTTAGGGTCAGTTTTCAGATAAGCCTGCATCAGCCTTTCAAAACGATCGCCCTTATCCCGCTCAGAGAATGCGATTTTACGGTATTTATCTAAAATCTTTTGAAAGCTCATTTTTTGTTTTCACCCTTTATCATGGCTAAATTAAGACAGGCATACAGGTCAGTAAACCGGCAAGTTACGAAATTAATAATTAAATTTCACAGGTACTGCCGGGAATGAAAACAAAGGAATAGATTAATAAAAAATCTCGTGATTTGAGTTTCTGATCACCAGGGATTTCTCCGCTGCACGTTCGCAATGCCCGATGATCTTCGCCGCGATGCCGAACGATTCCGAAATGCCGATGATTTCGGCGGCATGCTTCTCGTCAACATAGAATTCCAGCCGGTGCCCCATGTTGAATACCTGGTACATTTCTTTCCACGATGTTCCGGAGTGTTCCCGGATCAACGCAAACAGGGGTGGGAACTCGAAAAGATTGTCCTTGACGATCCTTAGACCGTCGATAAAATGCAGGACCTTGGTTTGTCCACCGCCGCTGCAATGGACCATACCGTGGATTTCTTTCCTGAATAGCTCCAGAACCTTTGCGACCACCGGAGCATAAGTCCGGGTGGGGGAGAGGATGAGTTTGCCGACATCCACGCCGTCGACCGGCGAGGGATCGGTTAACAGGAAAGGCCCGGTATAAGCCAGCTCTTCTGGCATGGCGGGATCGAGACTTTCGGGGTATTTTTCTCTGTATACTTTGTGCAGCAGGTCATGCCGGGCCGAGGTCAGCCCGTTGCTGCCCATGCCGCCGTTGTAAAAGTCTTCGTAATTCGCCTGCCCGAAGGAGGCCAGGCCCACGATGACATCCCCGGGACGGATCCGGTCGTTGCTGATGACCTCATCGCGCCGCATCCGGGCCGTTACCGTCGAATCCACGATCACGGTCCGCACCAGGTCGCCCACATCGGCCGTTTCCCCGCCGGTGGAATGGATATCCAGGCCCAGTTCCCGGAGCCGGGCCAGGAATTCTTCCGTGCCTTCAATAAGGGCTGAGATCACCTCGCCGGGAATGAGTTTTTTGTTCCGGCCAATGGTAGACGACAGCAGCATGGAACCGGTGGATCCCGCGCACAGCAGGTCGTCGGTGTTCATCACGATGGCGTCCTGCGCTATTCCTTTCCAGACGGAGAGATCGCCCGTTTCTTTCCAGTAAAGATAGGCCAGCGATGATTTTGTCCCGGCCCCGTCGGCGTGCATGATGTTGCACCATTGCGGATCGTTCCCCAGCAGATCCGGGATGATCTTGCAGAAAGCTTTGGGAAACAGCCCTTTATCGGTGTTTTGGATGGCGGCATGGACATCTTCTTTGGAAGAGGAAACCCCCCTCAGGGCATATTTTGAGGAACCCGGCTTCATTTGGAATTCCTGAAGATGATCCGCTGCTGCTGTGTATCGATTGTGTATTCGCCGAAGGCCGAAAGCACGGAGTTTCCGATCAGGACCGGGTATCCCAGGTTGCTGTTGACCATGAACTCAACATTGCTGATGGTTTCGCTGGCGATGGTGAACTCCTTGATGATCAGGATGGCCCTGTTGGCGATGGTTCCGTTGGCCAGGATCTCCGCCGGGTCGCCCTGGAAGTCTTCCTTGCCGATGGCGCCGTTGGACAGTAACTTCAAAGCTTCTTCGACCGAAATCTGGGCGCGGAGTTTGGGATCCAGCACAAACTCCACAGTGTATCCGTTGATGATGCACGGCGCGGTGATCAGCCCGGATTTGGGGGCCAGGGTGTATTTCAGGACGTTGTCTTCCGGGTTGAGCTGGATTTCCACGGTGCGCGAAATGTCCACGTTCTTGGGTTTGGGGACGAAATCCTTGCTCAGCACGCGGAATTCGGTACGCCGGTTGAGCTGGTGGGCCGCTTCCTTATGTGGCGTTGTAGGCAATGAGTCGATATAGCTTTCTGTCAGCCGGGTGCCTTTGGTGAACAGGAATCCGTCGCGCGTGATGTCTTTCTGCAGGGTCCGGGGGACGCGCTCGCCGTAGCCTTTGGCCACGAGCCGGTCGGCGTCGATGCCGCGCTCGATGAGGTAATCCACCACCGACTGGGCCCTGCGCTGGGAAAGAATGTCGTTTCGCTCATCGGTGTCACGCGCGTCGGTGTGGGACGCCAGCTCGATGATCAGGGTCGGGTTTTCGTCCAGGGTGGTGATCAGGCCCTGCAGCGAATCCTGGTACTGGGGCTTGAGGTCCCATTTGGCCAGGTCATACAGGATCTCAGGCAGGACGACCGGTTCCTCCGGAATGGGCTGCAGGTCAAAGTCGCGGGTCAGGTCTTTGCTTTTCTCGTAACCGACCGTGGTTACTTTGCCATTTGCGTTGAAGTAATTGTCTTTTAATACGGTGATTTCATAAGTGGTGTTCGCCATGATCTGCGTCTTGCCGAACATATACACCCCGTTATCGGCAGTCCTCGCCGTCATAGAAATGCCGTCGGAGCCCACAATATCAACCCGGGCGCCGGGAACGGGCTGCAGCGTCCTGTCGTCCCGGACCACCCCGCTGAGCGTATACTCCACCGGGGGGATGATGAAGGAGTAAATGTCTTCTTTGGATCTTCTTCCGGAACGGTTCGAGGAGAAATACCCCTGTTCTCCGACGGGGTTGAAGATGATCGCGAAATCATCGGCGGTGGAATTGATCGGTACGCCCAGGTTTACCGGCACCATCCAGGTGTTGGCGGTATCGGTGGTGGTATAGAAGATGTCCAGTCCTCCCAGGCCCGGATGCCCGTCGGATGCGAAGTACAGCAGGGTGTCATTCCTGAGGAACGGGAACAGCTCGTCGCCGGGGGTGTTGATCAGCGGCCCCAGGTTGTAGGGCCTGCCGAATGGCTGCGCTACGCTCTCGCGGAAAGCCACCCAGAGGTCTTTCCCGCCGAACCCGCCCGGGCGGTCTGAGGAGAAATAGATGATCAGTTCATCCTGGCTGATCGTCGGATGGCCAATGGCTTCCGTGGAATCAAGGCTGAGCGGTACAATCTCCGGCCGGCTCCAGAAACGGCCCGTTCTCCGGCTCGTGTATATCTGGCAACCGTTCACCTTGCCGTCTTCATTCGGGCAGCGGGTGAAATACAGCGTACCGAAATCGCCGGTCATCATGGGCGCGCCTTCGTTGGCCTCCGTGTTCACGCCGTCTTCCTCGGCGTCATCGAGCAAAACGGGCGTACTCCATTCGTCTTTTCGGTCCTGCCGGGCCGTGAACAGGCTGCTGAAACTCTGGTTGGTCCATTCGTCGGTTTGCTTGCCCTTGCTGCCCTCACGCGTCGAAGTGAAAATGAGCGCGTTGTAATTTTCGTTGGCATAGGTGGGGGCAAAATCCGCCTCCCGGGAGTTCAGGCCTTTCTCTTCCTGGACCTGGTACTTGCTCCCGAATTCAATCCATCCGGGAATCCGTTCGCAGGCCTGCAAACCGTATTCCCCCCTGGGGTCGTCCGGGACCTTTTTCTGGTATTGTTCATAATAGATGCGGGCCTCCTCAAGGTTTCCCTCGATGCGCTGGGCATTGGCATAATGCAGCAGGATGACCGGTTCCTTCGAATCATATCCGTTCTTGATCAGCCTTTTGTACTGGATATCAGCCCGCTTCATGTCACCGGTCAGCCGGTAGCATTCAGCCAGCCGGAAGGCGATGCGGTCTTTTTCGAGCGGGTTTTTCTTGACCTTGGTCAGGGCTTTCTGGTACTTCTCCACTGCGATGGCATAACGCTGGTCTTCAAAGGCATCATCTGCCGAACGGATGAAGGTCTTTTTCTGGCCTGAAGCCGGCAAAGCGGCCAGGATCAAAAAGATATAAGCGGTAACCGATATGAGTTTTAGGGTTCCTGAACGGAGCATGGATGATCTTTTTGGTAATAAACGTGTGTGCTCTGTATTTATTGGATGTTTCTGTTATCTGCTGATCTCATCCGGAGGCGTTTCGGCGCCGCTGTCTTTCTTTTCCGGGGTTTTGGGCGGCTCATTGAGGGGTTCTGCCACACCGCTCAGGTCTTTTTTGATGTCCTCGGCGGTCTTCTTCATCTCCCCGAAGCCTGAATGTTCCGCATTCACCTCCTGTTCGAACTTTCGCGTCTCCTTGCTGATCTCTCTTTTAATTTCATCTGAGGCCCTGCGGATCTCGTTCATCCCGCGGCCGATCTTACGGGCGATCTCAGGGATGCGGCTGGGCCCGAAAACCAGGAACGCCACCAGCAGGATCACCATGAGTTCTCCGCCGCTGATATCAAAAAACAAGAGGACCGGGGGCATAAGCACCAAATTATAAGCCACGCAAAAGTAATAAAAAAAGGCTGTTTTACCCTGATATTTGATTTTGGGCAAAACAGCCTTTCCGGACCGGCCGGGGCCGTGTTGTTATTTCGACTCTTTTTCGGCGGCGCCTTTCTTCTTTCTCATGATCAGGTCATAAGCCAGCGGCGTTGCGACGAATACTGAGGAATAGGTTCCGAAGAAGACCCCGAACATCAGGGCGAAG
The DNA here is from genome assembly GCA_964489545.1 of uncultured Bacteroidales bacterium. Classification (GTDB taxonomy): domain Bacteria; phylum Bacteroidota; class Bacteroidia; order Bacteroidales; family JAGOPY01; genus JAGOPY01. Next base: position 52,848 of record CAZAZE010000007.1, on the reverse strand, counting down.
GTAAATCCGCGAATGATCTCGCCGCCGAAGATGAACATGGTAATGAGCACCACGAGGGTGGTCCCCGCCGTGTTCACCGTACGGGAGAGGGTGCTGTTCAGCGCTTCGTTGACATTGGTTTTGAATTGCCTTTTGGGATGCAGGGTCACAAATTCACGGATACGGTCGAAGATAATCACCGTGTCGTTGATGGAATACCCGATGATGGTCAGGATGGCCGCAATGAACGCCTGGTCGGCTTCCATGCTGAACGGCATAATGCTGTAGAGCAGGGAGAAGATCCCAAGGGTGATGAGGACGTCGTGCGCCAGGGAGATCAGGCCGCCGAGGCCATACTGCCATTTCTTGAACCGGATGGCGATATAGACAAAAATGATGATCAGTGCGAAGGTGATCGCCATGATGGCCCGGTTGCGGATGTCGTCGGCGATGGTGGGACCCACTTTTTGCGAACTCAGGATACCGAGCAGTTTGCCCGCCTCGGTCACGTCAGTGGAGAAGTCCATGTAGGTGATATCCTGCTTGGCATAGAAGGGCTTCAGCCCGTCGAACAACTTATGCTGCAGAATGGAGTCGACATCTTCCCCTGTTTCGTCGATCAGGTATTTGGTAGTGATCTTCACCTGTGTGGAGGGGCCGAAGGTTTTCACCTCGGGGGCCATGCCGTCAAACTGGTTCTCCAGGGCGTTCCTGATTTCAGGCGTCCGGACATTTTGGTCGAACCGCACCACGTAGGTTCTTCCACCGGTAAAGTCGATCCCCTGGTCGAGGCCGCGGAATGTCAATGATAAAATGCCGATGACCGAGAAGGTAATCGAGAAAATGTAGGCGTATTTTCTCAGGCCCAGCCAGTTGATCCCGGGATCCTGCAGGAAATGGCGGGTAACGGGCAGGTCGAAGTTGAGCGCCTTGTTGGTATCGAGCAGGCGGGTGAAGATGATCCTCGAGATGAAGATCGCGGTGAACAGCGAGCTGAGAATACCGATGATCAGGGTGGTGGCGAAGCCCTGGACGGGGCCGGTCCCGAAGATATACAGCACGATGGCGGTAAGCAGGGTGGTCACGTTGCCGTCGATGATGGCGGAATATGCGGCTTTGTACCCGTCGGTGACGGCCAGGCGCATTCCTTTGCCCGCCCTGAGTTCTTCCTTGACGCGTTCATAGATGATCACGTTGGCATCGACGGCCATACCGAGCGTAAGCACGATACCGGCGATCCCGGGAAGGGTCAGTACCGCCCCGAGGGAGGCCAGTACGCCGAAGATAAAGAAGATGTTGACGACGAGGGCCAGGTCGGCGACCCATCCGGCCCGGGCGTAGAAGAAGACCATGTAAACGAGCACCAGCGCGAACGCGATGACGAACGACCAGAGCCCGGCATTGATGGCTTCCTTACCGAGGGAGGGACCCACGACGGCTTCTTCGACGATGCGTGCCGGCGCCGGCATTTTACCCGCTTTCAGGATGTTGGCGAGGTCCTGCGCTTCGGCCAGGTCCATGTTCCCGCCGCTGATGGACGACATCCCGTTGGGAATCTCTGAGCGGACGAAGGGGAAGGAATAAACGTTGTTGTCGAGGACGATCGCGACCTGCTTGCCGATGTTCTCTCCTGTGAGCCGTTTCCAGGTCCTGGCCCCTTCCGTGTTCATGGAAAGGCTGACCTCTACATTGCCGACATTGTCGTAGTCCTGGCGGGCGTCTACGACCACGTCTCCCGAAAGCGCCGGTGACCCGTCGCGGGAAGTGACCTTCAGGGCGACAAGTTCCAGGACGCCGGAATTCGGATCGCTGGGTTTGACCGTCCAGGCCAGTTTCAGTGTCCGCGGGAATACGTTGTTCACTTTGCGGAGCATCGCATTGACGGTGGCGGTATCCTTGATGGCGGCGTAGCCTACGGTCGCGCCCTGCCCCGGGTAGTAGTTGCCGTCTTCAGCCTGGAAGAAGGCAGGCACCAGGTAAGCGTTCAATGGGTTTTCTTTCGCATACTCTTCAAAAGAGCGGTCAGCGGCGGCCGAAGTGTCTGATTCCAGCTGGTCGAGCAATGATTTGGTGGTATCAGCAGCGGCCGGTTCGGTCAGCGAAGTTTCCGTCCCTTCTCCGGCAAGCGCCGTATCTGCAGATTCGCCCTCGCTCAGGGTTTCCATCCCCTGGATGGCCACCAGCCTGCGGTTGGCCTCGGCGAAGTAATTATAAATTTCAGAGTAGTTGTAGGTTTCCCAGAATTCAAGGGTTGCGGTTCCCTGCAGGAGCTTGCGCACACGCGCCGGATCCTTGATACCGGGAAGTTCAACCAGGATCCTTCCGGTAGCGGCCAGTTTCTGCACGTTGGGCTGGGTTACCCCGAAGCGGTCGATACGGGTGCGCAGGATGTTGTACGTGCGGTCAAACGCGCCGTCGGCTTCCTCGCGGATCACGCTGAGGACCTCCTCGTTGGTGGAGTTATAGCTGATCTTGTCCTTAAGTTCAACGGTGTTGAAAATGGCAGCCATCTTGGCATTGGGGTCCACCTCTTCAAAAGCTTCCCCGAACAGGGTCACAAAATCGCGTTCGCTGGTACGCTGTTTCTCGTATGCCCGCTGCAGCGCCTGCTGAAAAATCGGGTTTACGCTGTTGGGCCCGGCAAGCGCCCTGACGATGTCGCCCATGGAAACTTCCAGCACCACGTTCATACCGCCCCTGAGGTCCAGCCCGAGGTTGAGTTCGCGCTCCTTAACTTCCTTGAAGGTGTATTTCCGGACAAGGATGTTGTAAACCACCTCGTTGGACATCGAATCGAGATAATAGGATTCGCGGGCTTTCGACAAAGAGTCAAAATAGAATGTCTCAAGGAGGGAATTTCCCCTGGCCAGATTCCGGGCCTCGGCTACCGCTTCCTCGTTTTTGGCATATTTCCTGGCATCACGCTCTATTTTCGAACTGAAAAAAGTAAATGATAACTGGAAGAGACAAACTAATGCAAATGCAATCGCAAATACCTTGATAGCTCCCTTACTTTGCATGTTTTCAGATTTTTATGAATTTTTACCTGTTTTTTGGAGGGTGCAAAATTAGAATAATATTTGTAATTAACCAACGCGGCTCCATAATTTTATTGGGTATTCTGAATACGGCGGATCGCCCCCCCATTCATGCAAAATCCGGATTCGCTTAAAAATTTATAATCAATATATAGCTGTAAATCAATAATATAAAAATCCAAGTAACTTACATTGGAAAAAAAATATGAATTCAATTAATTCAGATGATAAAAAAATATCCCTGCTGAGTAATTTAAACTATATTTGCGCGTTTTTCTCATCTTTAATCTTTTGAGCCATGAAAGTCAAATACCTGGATCTGATTGAGCAGACATTCGATTTCCCTACGAATGAATTTGTAGTGGTTGACAATGAACTTTATTTTCATGATATACCCCTGATGGACGTCATCAAGCAGTACGGGACCCCGCTGCGCATCAGTTACCTGCCCAAGATCAGCGAACAGATCCAGAAGGCGAAAAGGTGGTTCAATGTGGCCATGGCCAAGGCCGATTATAATGGTGATTACACATACTGCTACTGCACCAAGAGTTCGCACTTCTCCTTCGTACTGGAAGAAGCGTTGAAGAACGATATCCACATCGAGACTTCATCGGCATTCGATATCCATATTGTTGAGCACATGGCCGACCAGGGCCTGATCAACAAGGAAACCTTTATAATCTGCAACGGATTCAAACGCCCGCAGTACATTGAAAACATCATTAACCTTGTTAACCGGGGATTCGAAAATATCATTCCGGTGCTCGACAATATTTTTGAACTGGATAAATTCTCCAGGGGCGCCCGAAAGAAAATCAAGCTGGGCATCCGGATCGCTTCGGAAGAAGAACCGAAATTTGAATTTTACACCTCCCGTCTGGGGATCCGGTATCACGACATTCTGCCCTATTACCAGGAGAAGATCAAAAACAATAACAAGTTCGAGCTGAAAATGCTCCATTTCTTCATTAACACCGGCATCCGGGATACCGCTTATTACTGGAACGAACTGAGCAAATGCGTCAATGTCTACTGCGAGCTCAAGAAGATCTGCCCGGAACTCGATTCGCTCAATATCGGCGGCGGGTTCCCTGTGAAGAACTCGCTTTCTTTCGATTACGATTATGAATACATGGCCGAGGAGATCATCGCCCAGATCAAGAACATCTGCCACCAGAACAACGTGCCGGAACCGGATATTTTCACCGAATTCGGTTCGTTCACCGTGGGCGAAAGCGGTGCGGTGCTTTATTCCATCATCGATCAGAAAAGGCAGAACGACCGGGAGAACTGGAACATGATCGACAGCTCGTTCATGACCACCCTGCCCGATACCTGGGCGCTCAACCAGCGGTTCATCCTGCTGGCCGTGAACAACTGGGATTCGGAATATGAACGGGTCTTTCTCGGCGGGCTGACCTGCGACAGCATGGATTATTACAACTCGGAGGCGCATTCCAATGCGATCTTCCTGCCCAAGCTCAGGCCGGGCGTCCCACAGTACATCGGCCTGTTCCATACAGGCGCCTACCAGGAATCCATCGGCGGGTACGGGGGCATCCAGCACTGCCTGATCCCGGCGCCCAAGCACATCATCATCGACCGCGATGAGGACGGCGAGTACACCACGAAGCTGTTCGCCAAGGAGCAAAGCTATAAATCCATGATGAAAATCCTGGGTTATTGATCCCTTCATGAAAAACCCTTATCTTAGCTTATTAATATTATAAAAGAACAAACATGACGACGACCAACTTCGGGGGCATCCCCGCGGAATTGGCCGAATACGCCGGCGCTCCCGTTGTGATCCTTCCCGTGCCCTACGACGAGACCAGTACCTGGGGCAAGGGCGCCGACCAGGGGCCCGCAGCCATCCTGCATGCCTCGGCCAATATGGAATTGTATGATATAGACACGGATTCGGAGGTGTACCTGAAAGGGATCCACACCGCCCCTCCGGTTGCAGAGAAATCCTCGCCTGAAGCCATGGTGCGCGGGGTGGATGCCGCGGTCGACCGATTCCTGGCCGACGGCAAATTTGTGGTGACCATCGGCGGGGAGCACTCGGTGACCATCGGCGCGGTGCAGGCTTACGCACGCCGGCATGGCAATCTCAGCGTCCTCCAGATCGATGCGCATACCGACCTCCGGCAGGAATATGACGGCACTCCGTTCAATCATGCCTGCGTCATGGCGCGCGCCCGGGAACACTGCCCCATCGTCCAGGTGGGCATACGCAGCATGGACACCTCCGAGAAACCTTACATGGACAGAGAACGGGTGTTTTTTGCGAAAGATATTGCCGGAAGAGAGGCTTCCTGGATGGATGATGTAATCAGTAAGCTTACCGGAAATGTATACCTCACGATCGACCTGGACGGCCTGGATCCTTCCATCGTCCCCGCTACCGGTACACCGGAACCCGGCGGATTGACTTACTACGAAGTGCTTAACCTGGTCAAAAAAGTGATCGACAGCAGGAAACTGGTCGGATTCGATGTCGTTGAGCTGTGCCCCAATACGAACAGTAAAGCATCTGAATTTCTGGCAACAAAGCTGATCTACCAGATCCTCAGTTACCGGTTCAGAGAATCTGAATAGATCTTACTTTTAAAAATTATCCATATCCGGATGATCCGGATCGATTCAAAATAGATTATTTAATTAACTTACTTTAAAAAGACATCCTGCAATGGAAAAGAAAGACCTTCTGAAACAACCGATTGAACACATCGACATCAAATCATTCAATTCCGCGCCCATCATCGATTCGATGCGGAACATGTCGTTCACTTCGCGCGAAACAGCCGGCGCCGCGGATATCTTCCAGCGCATGATCAACAACAGGGATTGTTCCATCATCCTCACCCTGGCCGGGAGCACCAGCGCCGGCGGGTGCATGCAGGTTTACGTCGATATGGTCAAAAACAACATGGTCGACGCCATCGTCGCCACCGGGGCTTCCATCGTGGATATGGATTTCTTTGAAGCGCTCGGTTTCAGACATTATAAGGGAACGCCCTGGATCGACGACAAAATGCTGCGCAATAACTATATCGACCGGATCTACGATACGTATATCGATGAAGAGGAGCTGCAGCATTGCGACATGACCATTAAGCAGATCGCCGACACGCTGGAACCCCGGCCTTATTCTTCCAGGGAATTTATCCGGGAGATGGGCCGGTACCTGGTTGATCATTCGGTAAAAAAAGACTCGCTTGTCCAGGTCTGCTATGAGCACGATGTCCCGATCTTCTGCCCCGCATTTTCCGACAGCAGCGCCGGGTTCGGGCTGGTCAAACACCAGTGGGACAACCCGGATAAGCACGTGAGCATCGACTCGGTTAAGGATTTCCTGGAGCTGACCCGGATCAAAATGGCAGCCAAAACCACCGGCCTGTTCATGATCGGCGGAGGGGTGCCGAAGAATTTCGTGCAGGATACGGTCATCTGCGCCGAGATCCTGGGCGAAGACGTGCCGATGCATCAGTACGCCATCCAGATCACGGTGGCGGATGTCCGCGACGGCGCCTGCTCCAGCTCAACATTGAAGGAAGCCTCTTCCTGGGGTAAGGTTGATACGGTGTTTGAACAGATGGTCTATGCCGAAGCCACATCCGTGCTGCCGCTGATCGTCAGCTACGCTTACCACAAAGGCGACTGGAAGAACCGGCAGAAGTTCCGCTGGGCGAAGATTTACGAAAAATAGCCCGCACTGAACGGCTCAGGCCTTATAGGTGAGCCATTTCCATAATTCTTTGTAATTGACCTTCTTGCCGTACATTAATATGCCGGTACGGTAGATCTTTGCCGCCAGCCAGGTGGTTCCCAGGAATCCCAGCACCAGCAGGGCCATGGAGGGAAGCAGGTCGGTATAGATATTCACGCCGAAAGGGATGCGGATCATCATGACGATGGGCGAGGTGAAGGGAATGATGGAAAGCCAGTATGCTACGCTGCCGTCGGGATTGTTTAATACGAACGACAGCCCGATGATGATCGAAAAGACCAGCGGGATGGTTACCGGCAGCATGAACTGCTGGGTGTCGGCCTCGTTGTCGACCGCCGACCCGATGGCCGCGAACAACGCGGCGTACAGCAGATATCCTCCTACGAAATAGAACAGGAACATCAGGATGATCGTCCCGTAATTGATGGAACGGAAAATGTCCATGATCTGTCCGATATTTTCATCGGAAGCCAGGGCATCCAGCCCCTGTTTGGTATCGGGCATGCCCATGGCGTCGGCGGGGAAAAGCTGCCCCGGGTCGGTCATGGGCTGTTCTCCCATATTGTAGCTTTCGATCTGGTCGGCGTAAATGGCTGAAAACGTGGTGACAATGCCCAGGGTCAGGACAACCCAGAGGAGGAACTGGGTCAGCCCGACCATGGCGATGCCAATGATCTTACCCAGCATCAGCTCGAGCGGTTTTACCGAGGAGACGATCACCTCGATGATCCGGTTGGTTTTTTCCTCGATCACCCCGCGCATGACCTGTGCCCCGTACATGAAGATGAAGAAATAGATCAGCATTCCGCCGATGAAACCCAGGGCCCAGCTAACCTCGGTAAAGGATTTTTTACTGGTCTCGATGTCTTCCACCACCAGTGAAATATTGGATTTGACCGCGGCCAGCGTTTCCGGGTCTATTCCATAGACATCCTCTAACTTGCGGGTTTCCAGGATTTTATTCGCCGATTCCTGCAGTTGCATTTTCAGGTTCAGCCCGGGCTTTTTGTAAGAATAGAGGTAAAATGCATTGGGTGTGGAGTAGGCGGATTTGGGGATGTGCAGGATCGCGAAATTGCCGTTGGTGGCGAGGTTTTCCTTGGCGGTCTGCAGGTCATCCGTGATGTAGGTGAATTTGAGGTCCGGCGATTCCTGGAACTGTTCAAAGAACAGGCCGGTTTCGTCCAGCACTTCTATGACTTTAAGCCCTTCCGACCGGGTGGCCAGCAGCAGGGGAACGATCCACACCGAGGCCATAAGGATGGGCCCCAGGAAGGTCATGACCACGAAGGATTTTTTCCGTACCCGCGTGAGGTATTCTCTTTGGATGATCAGCCAGATCTTTTTCATTTCTCTGCGGCTTTAACGGTGGCAATAAATATATCATTCATCGTGGGGAGCACTTCCCGGAACGCATGCACTTCTCCCTGGTTCATCAGTTGTTTCAGCAGTTCGTTGGGCTGAGGGTTGAAGGAAGAACGGATCTTAAACGTGGTATACTGGGAAAGATCTTCCCGTTCGAGGATTTCGTAGGCGGAAGGCAGCTGGAGCCCGGGGCCGAAGGCGGACAATTCGGCTTCGAAGGTATCGGTTCGTTGCATTTTCCTGATTTCCATGACATTCCCCTCGAGGATTTTCCTGGAACGGTTGATCAGGGCGATATTGTCGCACAGCTCTTCTACGGAAGCCATGTTGTGTGTGGAGAAGATGATGGTGGCGCCGTTCGACCTCAGCCGCAGGATTTCTTCCTTGAGGAGGTTTACGTTGATCGGATCGAAGCCGCTGAACGGTTCATCGAAGATCAGCAGCCGGGGTTCGTGCAGTACGGTAATGATGAACTGGACCTTCTGCTGCATGCCTTTCGACAATTCTTCCACTTTCTTATTCCACCAGGATGCGATCTCAAATTTTTCGAACCAGTGCCTCAGTCGGGCCAGCGCGTCATGCCGGCTGAGGCCTTTCAGCTGGGCCAGGTAAAGGGCCTGTTCTCCGACTTTCATCTTTTTATACAGACCCCGTTCTTCCGGAAGGTAACCGATCAGGCCGATATCGTCAGGGTGGATGTGCCTGCCATTGAACAGGACCTGCCCTTCGTCCGGCGCGGTGATCATGTTGACGATGCGGATAAGCGTGGTTTTACCGGCGCCGTTGGGTCCGAGCAGTCCGAAGATGCTTTGTTCCGGTACGGAGACGCTGACGCCATCAAGCGCCGTATGCCCCGCAAACCGTTTGGTAACGTTTTCAGCTTGGATCAGGTTCACTGGAAAATGTCTTTCATTCTGTCAAAAAATCCCTTGTCTTTCTTTCCGGGATGGGGCTTGAAATTTTCCGATTCCTTGAGCCGTTCCAGGATTTGTTGTTCTTCGCGTGTCAGGTTGCGGGGCGTCCAGACGCTGATGTTGACCAGCAGGTCGCCTCTTCCGTAACCGTTGAGGTCGGGCAGTCCTTTGCCCTTGAGGCGAAGGACCTTACCGCTTTGTGTCCCGGGCTCGATCTTGACCCGGGCTTTGCCTTCCAGGGTTGGGATATCGGTCGACGATCCCAGCGCGGCGTCGGGGAGGCTGATGAAGTGTTCATAGATCAGGTTGTTGCCATCACGGGCGAAGTGCTCGTGTTCCTGTTCTTCAACCAGGATCAGCAGGTCGCCGGGGATGCCGCCGCGTGCCGCCGCATTACCCTTGCCGCTTATGGAAAGCTGCATGCCGGCTGCCACCCCCGCGGGGATCCTGACTGTGATGACTTCTTCTCCTTTCACGATGCCGTTGCCGTAACAGGCGTTACATTTGGTCCCGATGACGGTGCCTTCCCCGTCGCAGGTGGGACAGGTGGATGTTGTCTGCATCTGGCCCAGGAAGGTGCTGGTGACCCGGGTTACCTGGCCGCGGCCGTGGCAGGTCGGGCAGGTGTTCATGGAAGCGCCCTTCTCGGCCCCGGTGCCATTGCAGGCGGCACAGGGTACGTATTTGGTCACCTTTATCTTTTTCTCGACCCCGGTGAGGATTTCTTCCAGGGTCAGTTTTACCTTCACCCTCAGGTTGGTTCCGCGGTTGACCCGGCGCCGGGTGCGTCCGCGCGTACCGAAGCCAAAAGCATCGCCAAACGCTCCGCCAAACGCGTCTCCGAAGATATCCCCGAAATTGGCGAAGATGTCGTCCATGCTCATGTTGAAGCCGCCGCCGGGCATGCCTTTGACGCCGTCGTGGCCATACCGGTCGTAACGCTGCTTCTTTTCCGCATCGCTGAGGATCTCGTACGCTTCCGCAGCCTCCTTGAACCGGGCCTCTGCACTGGGATCATCCGGGTTCTTGTCGGGATGGTATTTCAATGCCATCTTCCGGTACGCCTTTTTGATCTCTTCGGCCGACGCGGTGCGGGGTACCTCGAGAATATCGTAATAATCTCTTTTTGCCATATGCTAACTTCCTACGACAACTTTTGCGAAGCGGATGACTTTTTCGCCCAGTTTGTATCCGCGTTCGATTTCATCAACGACTTTGCCTTTCATTTCAGGCTGTTCTACCGGCACATTGGTCAGGGCGTCATGGTAATCAACGTTGAATTCCTCACCGAGGGCGGGGATGGCTTCCAGGCCTTTCTGCCTGAGAATATTCTTGAATTTATTGTATATCAGGTCAATCCCTTCAACAGGAATGGATTCCGCGGGGGCATCGCCCGACCGGGCCGATCTGAGCGCCCGCTCCAGGTCGTCGATGACCGGCAGGAGGGTCAGGATGATTTCCTCCGACGCCGTCTTGCTCATTTCCGCTTTCTCCCGCAGGGTCCGCTTCCGGTAATTGTCAAATTCAGAATAAAGACGAAGGTACTTATCATTCAGTTCGTCGATCTTTGCCTGGCACTGAGCCAGTTCTTCATTTTTTTCTGCTGATTTTTTGCTTTTCTTCCTGCCGTGGGTTTCGTGATGACCCGCAGTGTCTTTTGCATCATGCCGAGCGGCACCTTCCACGGGTTCCTGCCTCATCTGGTCCTGGTCCTTATGTTTTTCCTCTTTGTTCATGTCAGTTATGGGTTTAGATGCACATATGCTCCTGCCTGAGGGGCATCACCCCAAAAGGCGCAAAAATAGCTAAAGTAATGTCCGGATGATCAAATTTTCTGCCATAAGGCCTTTTCAGACATTTTGGCAGGGCAGATGATGGGTTCCTGGTTCCTGATATCCCAAATCCCAAATCCCAAATCAAAATCGACCAATCGACCAATCTTCCCGATTCCATATTCAGGGATTTCGCCCCGGAGGGGCGATCCGTCTGTAGCCCGCCTGCATATCATTCGTGCCTTCGGCACTGGGTTTTTAATGATGGAGCCGTCCTTTTCCCCGCCAATGAATTGGCGGGCTACAAACGGGTTGTCCCTACAGGACAAAACCCTGGAACCTGGAACTTTGAAACTTTGGAACAATGGAACCCTCAAACGCGCTGGATATCCGCCCCGAGTGCGCGGAGGCGCTGGTCGATCCGCTGGTAGCCGCGGTCGATCTGCTCGATGTTGTGGATGACGCTTTTGCCTTCGGCCGACAGGGCGGCGATGAGCAGGGCGACGCCGGCGCGGATATCCGGGGATACCATGTCGATGCCGCGGAGCGGGTGTTGCTGGTCCAGGCCGATGACGGTGGCGCGGTGCGGGTCGCACAGGATGATCTGCGCCCCCATGTCGATCAGTTTGTCGACGAAAAACAGCCTGCTTTCGAACATTTTCTGGTGCACCAGCACACTGCCCTTTGCCTGGGTGGCGACCACCAGTACGATGCTGATGAGGTCGGGGGTGAATCCCGGCCAGGGAGCGTCGGCGATGGTCATGATGGAGCCGTCCATGAAGGTTTCCACCTCATAGCGTTCGTGCGCAGGGATGAAAATATCGGCGCCTTTTTGTTCGATGGTGATGCCCAGGCGGCGGAAGACGGTGGGGATGAGGCCGAGGGCGGCCATATCCACATTTTTGATTGTCATGGCAGAGCCGGTCATGGCGGCCAGTCCGATGAAGCTGCCTACCTCGATCATGTCGGGCATGAGCTGGTGTTCGGTGCCTCCCAGGCGGTCGACGCCTTCGATGGTGAGCAGGTTGGAGCCCACCCCTGTGATCCGGGCCCCCATCCGGTTGAGCATTTTGCACAGCTGCAGGATGTAAGGCTCGCAGGCGGCGTTGAAAATCACCGTAGTACCCCGGGCCATGACCGCCGCCATGATGATGTTGGCGGTCCCGGTAACGGATGCCTCGTCAAGGAGCATGGAACAGCCGGTCAGTCGATCGGCGTTAACGCGGTACAGCCGTTCATTTTCATCGAAATCGAACTGTGCGCCCAGGTTTTGCAGACCGATGAAATGGGTGTCAAGCCTGCGGCGCCCGATCTTGTCGCCTCCGGGCTGGGGAATGTAGCCTTTCCGGAAACGAGCCAGCAGCGGGCCCAGGATCATTACTGATCCCCGGAGACTGGCGGCTTTTTGCTTGAACTGGGGCGTGCGCAGGTATTCCAGGTCTACCTGGTCTGCCTGGAACGTATAATCCTCCGGAGCGGTTCGTTCAACCTTTACCCCCATCTCCCGGAGCAGGTCGATCAGGAAGTTGACATCGCGGATATCCGGGACATTGCTGACCGTTACCTTTTCTTCGGTGAGCAGAACGGCGCACAGGATCTGCAGGGCCTCGTTCTTGGCGCCCTGAGGGACGATCTCGCCGCTTAGCTTTTTGCCACCCAGGATTTCAAAGGAGCTCATCCGATCTTTTTCCTGGGTTTGTTGAAATTGGGAGCACCTCCGTTGTTGTTTCCAAAAGTGCCCGGTTTGACAAATTTCTTCTTCTTGTTGCGTGCCAGGATCTCATTGGTGTGGCTGAGCTTGAATTCATCGGAAGCGCGCAGCCTTCCTCCGGATAATTCGGCCAGGCTGGCGAAGATCACGTCATCATCCACCGTGTTCCGGTTCCAGTTCAGATAGGATTTTTTCAGGTGATTGGCGATGGTTTTCACGAGCGCTTCCTTTTCCGGTCCGTCTTCGAATAAAATGGCTTTATCGATGATGTTCTCGATGTTTTTGCCGTAATGGCGGTAGCGGATGTTGCTTTGCTGATATTTCAGCTGCCTGGGCTTACTGTAAAATTCTTCTTTGGTAGGAGGGGGGTAGGGACTGTCTACATCAAGTTTGAAATCGGACATGATGAACAGGTGGTCCCAAAGTTTCTGCCGGTAGTCGCCGGATTCTTTCACCTTAGGATTCATCTGGGCCATGACATTGACGATGAATTCCGCGGTCCGGGTGCGTTTTGCCCGGTCTTCGATCAGGACGCAGTCCTGCACCATCTGCTGAAGATTTCGACCATACTCTGCGATAAAGAGCTTGGATTTTTGCGTGTTATATTCCATTAAAAAACTGGTTTTAAGCGATTCCCGATGTACAACCCACCAATTGAAGTACGTTAATAAAGGTCAGAAAAAACTAAAGGGTGTATCAATAACCGGAATTAAAATGCAAAGGTACAAATAATATTTCTAAATGATCCTGAGTTTTGCAAATTTGAGGAGCAACTGTTTCTGTCCGACCTGCTGGAAGAAGACGACCGCTTTCCGGTTCACCCCTTCTCCCTCGAGGCTGAGCACTTTCCCTTTTCCAAACCGTTCGTGCTCCACGGTCATGCCGACCTGAAGCGCAGCCGACTCGTCCGGATTTCCGGGTGTGGCAGGCATCGAAGCTCCGAATGACGTTATTTTCCTGAGTTTTTTCCCGGGAGGCATCCCGCCGGGAAGGATCTCTGCCGAATCGGCCCCGCGGATCTTGCGGAAATCGATGCCATGATCGAACAGTGACGCTTTACGCGGCAGTTCGATATAGGCCGTGTCGATCTCTTCGATGAACCGGCTGGGTTCGCAGGGGATCAGGTCGCCCCAGCGATAGCGGTTTTCCGCGTAAGACAATGTGACGCTTTCCATGCCCCGCGTGACGGCGACATAAAACAGGCGCCGTTCTTCTTCCAGGTCGGCCCGGCTGTTCATCGACTGGATGGAAGGGAACAGGTTCTCTTCCAGCCCGGAAACGAAGATATGCGGGAATTCCAGCCCTTTGGCGGCATGGATGGTCATCAGGGAAATGTGGTTTCGGTCGGACTTGTCGTTTTCGTCGGCATCGGTGATGAGCGAGACTTCCTGCATGAATTCGTCGAGCGTCCTGAAGGGGGGAAGGCTTTCTTCGGCAGCAGGTTCTTCAGGAGAAAGCGCCGGCCTGGGACTGTCGCAGAATTCGCGGATCGCGTTGAGCAGTTCCTCCACGTTCTCAAAGCGGCTAACGCCTTCCGGGGACTGATCCTCGTAAAGATCTTTCAACACGCCCGTCGTGGTAGCGATGGTGCGGGCCAGATCATAAGCGTTCCGGGTTTTGATCTGGACCGAGAAGCTGCGGATCATAACGGAGAATTGCTGTAGTTTCGCCCGGGTGGGCATGTTCACATTCAGGTTGTATGCACCGGGGCTTTCGATGATATCCCAGGGACTTACCTTTTGTTCCCCGGCCGTGACCACGATCCGTTCCACGGATGTCTGACCGATCCCACGGGCCGGGTAGTTGATCACCCGGCTGAGCGCGTCTTCATCGCGGTTGTTTATGGCCAGGCGGAAATAGGCCAGCAAGTCCTTGATTTCTTTTCGCTGGTAGAATGAAACGCTGCCGTAAATCCGGTAGGGCAGGTTCATCTTGCGCAATGCTTCTTCAAATGACCGGGATTGTGCATTCGTCCGGTACAGTATGGCAAAGGCGCTGTTAAGCAGTTGCCGGTTCATTTTCAGTTCGAAGATACTGTTCACCACCATGGTCCCTTCTTCCGTGTCGCTTTTAGCGCGGATCAGGCGCAGTTTGGCGCCCTCATCGTTATCGGTCCATATCTTCTTGAATATCTGATCTTTGTTATTGACGATGATGCTGTTGGCCGCATTGACGATGTTTTTGGTCGAGCGATAGTTCTGTTCCAGCTTGAAAACCTGGTGGTCCGGGTAGTCATGCCGGAAGTTGAGGATATTCTGGATGCTGGCGCCCCGGAAGGCATAGATACTCTGGGCGTCGTCGCCGACCACGCAGATATTTTCATTGTTCGCCGCCAGCCTTTTGATGATCAGGTACTGGCAGTAATTCGTGTCCTGGTATTCATCAACCAGGATGTATTCGAATTTGCGCTGGTACTTGATCAGGGCTTCCGGGAAATTTTCCAGCAAAACGTTCATATTGACCAGCAGGTCGTCGAAATCCATGGCGTCGGATTTCTTCAGCCGCTCCTGGTAGGTCAGGAAGATCTGGCCTATGTGCGGTTTTCCGGCGGCCTGGTCGGCCTGTTTCATCTCCGGGTCGTCGAGGTATTGCCGGGCGGAGACCAGCCTGGTCTTGGCGGCCGAGATCCGGTGCAGGATCTGGCCGGGCTGGTACACTTTCGGGTCCAGGTCGTATTCCTTGATGATGTTCCGGAGCAGGCGCTTGGAATCATCGGTGTCGTAGATGGTGAAATTCTGCGTGTAGCCGAGTTTGTGTCCCTCGATGCGCAGCACGCGGGAGAATATGGAATGGAAGGTGCCCATCCAGACATTGCGCGCTTCAGGGCCCACCAGGTGTGTGATCCGCTCCTTCATTTCCCGCGCCGCCTTGTTGGTGAACGTAAGCGCCAGGATGCGAAACGGATCGATACCCTGCGCCACTAAATATGCAACACGGTAAGTAAGAACCCGTGTCTTTCCTGATCCCGCTCCCGCGATCACCATCGACGGCCCCTGGAAATTCACCACCGCGTTGCGCTGGGCTTCGTTCAATTCTTTCAGCAAGGCTTCCATGTGTTTGATTCGGGGGGACAAAAGTAAGATTTTTCGGGGTGAAAGGAGCGGAATGGTGATAATTAACCCTGCAAGGGTTATAACCCTTGCAAGGTTATGCAAAAATTGTACTAATATACTATAACCTACTGAATAACAACCCCCTGCATCTGTTTAAATATATTTATCCGAATATGCCCCCGGAAGCAGTTCACACGATTTAAGATAAGTCTGGACATACTGCCCGCAATTGCTGCCGATCTGGTTCTCTTCAAGTTCGCCGATGCTGACGATCACTTCATAGCCTGCCTGGCGAAGACGGTACAGGATTTCTTCGTGAACAGGATCATTGTGTAAGATAGCCGATTTTATGCCGTTTTCCCTTGCTTTGTATGTAGGATTGACGGGGGTTTGTTTGATAAGAAATTTTTCCGGTGAAAAATACCGGAGCAGCACCTGTTCGTCGATGATGCTCTCACTGGAGATTGCAAAGTTCAGGGTGACCTTTTTGCCGGCCGGGCTGAAAAACTGCGATCCGTAGGCCGATATCGCCTCAAAATCCCACTTTTTCACCGGCATCCATTGCTGCCGCTGCTCTTCAGAAGTGGAATGAACAGAAAACTGTAACTGAAAATCCCGGTCGAAGCGCTTCTTTTTGAGTTCAAGCAGCCGGCTGAAGAATGAATTCGTTCCGGCCGGGGCAATGGTGGAAAGGGAAGGGATAAATTCATTCCAGGTATATTGCTCCGGCAGTGTTTCCAGAACATCCAGCACGGCCGGGTTGAACGATGGCTCTCCCATTCGTGAAAACTGGACCTTGAATTTACCGGTCCGGATCTTACCGTCCGGGAACCGCTGGCGTATGGGATAATCGATCTGGAAAAGGATCTCTTCTGCACTCATTTTCCCCTGGTATCTTCCTCCGGCATCGCAAAAAACACAATCCACGGGGCATCCGAAAAGCGTTGAAACGATGAGTACCCATTTCTGCTCTATGGTAAGCGGAGGCTGGGTTGATTCGACAAATTCGATCATTTTCCCGGAATCGTTCCGGGCTATATAAACTGTAGCTATGTCGCTATCCTGGGTCTTGCTTATTACGTTCATGATGAAAAATTTCCATGGCGATCCTGACACCGTCGCCGACGGCCGCCGAGACCTGCCGGAATTGCCCGTTGGCAGCGTCTCCGATAATGAACAGCCGTCCTTCGGCGTTCAGGGTTTTGGCACGGCCAATGATTTCCGGGTCCAGTATGCTCAGGGCCGGCGCTCTCCCGGTGGCAAAAATAACATTATCCAGGATCACTTTTTTCATGACGCTTTCCTGCATGAAATCCGCCTCCAGCCTGCCGTCGGGAGATTCATTGATCGTGACAAGCTCGTGTTTCGGGCAATAGGTGATCTTACCCTGCTGAAACACTGCTTCCTGCAATACTTTAAGCGCTTTTACCCTGGTCCCGCGGTTGAAGATCATCACCCGGTTGCCGTTACGGACCAGGCTCAGCGCATAATCGAACGCGGCGTCTCCCGCCCCGATAATGCCGATAATCATTCCGGTTACATCTCTGAGCCTGATTATATTGCTGTGGATCAAACCTTTTCTGATCAATTCGCCAGGATACAACTTTGGAAATACAGCGAAAGTACCGGTAGCCACGACCAGCCTGCGGCAGGTATAAATATCTTCCAGTCCTGAAAGATGAAATTCATCACCGGAATAATCCACCTGCCTGATTTCATCCCTGACGGGATCGGGGAGAAACCGCCGGGCATGTTCCGTCATCAGTGCCGCCAGTTCCGTGCCGGGGATGCCCGCCGGGAAGCCGGGGTAGTTCTCGACCAGCCCGGCGTTAAACAGCATCCCGCCGGGCCTGCTTTTCTCAATGACCAGCGGTTCCAGCCCCATCCTTTTCAATTGAATGGCGCAGGCGATGCCGGCCGGACCGAATCCGACAATGATGATCTGCTCAGACCTCACGGCTTTAATGCTTTAATGACTTCTTCAGTTGTCAGCAACGGTGAAAAACCAAAAGCCAGGTTCCGGAACGTGGCCAGGTGCAGTTCACGGTTGTATGCGGCCGTGGCATCCAGGGGCACTACCGGGCGGAATCCATTGACAAAAGCGGAGCGGGCCGTAGTTTCACAGCACAGGTTGGCCATGACGCCGCAAATCACCAGGTGTCTTGAATCAGACGACTGGAGGATGTCTTTCAGGCCTGTTCCGTAGAATGCATCATACTGATGTTTGATCAGGACCAGGTCTTTACCCGGGTCCATTTTTTCGGAAAGGGAAGATAACGGGCTTGTTTCCTCAATCAGGTCATTCCACCACCAGGCCATGCTCCCGGCGTCCTCCGGATTGTTGATGTGCCTGGTGAAGATGATGGTTCTGCCCGCTTTTCTGAAGAATTCAATCAATAATTTGATACTTGGGATGATGGCCTGGGCCGAGGGGATAAATGCATGCGATTCAGGAGAAAGGAAATACTGCTGCATGTCGGTGACGATCAGGGCTGTTTTACTGAAATCAGCCGCCCATTCCTTTTTCCTGACCGGGAAGGAACCGATTTCCACTTTTAACCGGGTTACTTCCGCATCAATATGAGCAGCGGTGAAGTAGATTTCCTTTTGAGATTGCATAAAGCAAGTACTATGTTGTATGTTCTAATTATTATGTACTAAGTTATTGTTTTATAAATCCTTAGTAAGTAGAACATAGTACATATAACATAATACATTTTAGACAGAAAGTCATTTTTTCTGTTCTTTGGCAGCTTGTTCTTTCTCTGCCTGTTCAGCCGAGGTTTTTTCCTCCCGGGAAACCCATCCCCCTCCAAGCACCTTGTAGAGGTTTACATAAGCATTGAGCCTGCTTTGCATCATGGCAGAGGCGTTCAGGCTGGCGTCGAACAGGGTGCGTTCGCTGTCGAGGACCTCGAGGTAGCTGGTCACGCCCTCATCATAGCGGGCCCGGGACAGCATGGAGGCATTCTGCGCGGCGGCACGCTGCCGGAGCACGGCTTCCAGCTGATCCCTGTAAGTGGTGACCGACACCAGGGCGTCTTCGGTTTCCCGGAAGGCCTGTAAAACGGCGTTATCATAGGCCAGGTAAGCCTGTTCGGTCCGCTTTCTTTCGATTTCGACCCTGCGTTTATTTTTCCCGAAATTGAACAGCGGGCCGAGTATGGTGCCGCTCACCGACCATGCGGCAGATGCCGCGGAAAAGGTCAGTTCGGGGCTGGCCACCCCGAACAGGGCGGTCAGGCTGAAGGTCGGGAAACGCATGGCCTGGGCGATGCCGATGCGGGCATTCTGGGCGGCGACATATTGTTCCGCTTCCAGGATGTCCGGCCGGCGTTCCAGCAGCGTGGAAGGCAGCCCGGGCGGGATATCCGGCGGAAAAGCCTGGTTTTCCAGGGTGCTGCCCCGCAGCACCGGGCCCGGGTTCCGGCCGGTCAGGATGCTGAGCGCATGCTCGATCTGGGCGACGGACCGTTCATACTGCGGCACGGCGGCGGCGGCGATCGCTTCCTGGATCTGAGCCTGGTTCAGGTCGATCTCCGCGACCGTCCCCTTGTTGAAGCGTTCCTGGATGATATTGACATATTCCCTGCGCGTTTCTAATGTATTTCTACTGATATCCAACCTGTTATCATAATCGAGTAATTGGAAATAGAGTGTCGCGACGTCGGAAATGAGGGTGATCATAATGCTCCGGTGCCCGTATTCGCTCGCATACAGCTCCGCACGGGCCGATTCCGTAGCCCTGCGGTATTTTCCCCAGAAATCAAGTTCCCAGGAGAGCACGGGGGCAGCGTAATAATTGGCTGTGTGACCCGTGTTGCCAGTCGAAAGCACCGGATTCAGGTTTCCACCCGTGATATTGCCCTCATATCCGATCCGGGGCCACATATCCGCCTTATTGTATCCGACAGCGGCGCGGGCTTCCTCTATCCTGGCCGCCGCAATGCGCACATTGCGGTTTTCTTTCAGCGCAGTCCTGACCAGGGTGTCGAGGACAGGGTCGTCGAACAACTCCCACCAGGAAACAATGGCTGTGGTATCTTCGCCGGAATAATCGAACCGGAATTCTGCCGGCGAATTGACGACCGGTTTCTGGAAATTGGGACCCACCGCGCATCCCGTGAGCGTGATGATGAGCAGGGCCAGAAAAATGAACTTCGAATGCCTGGTCATTTTATTCATGTGATTTTGATTCAACAAGCTTGTTTTTTTCCCGATCCCGTTTCTTTTCGTAACCGGCTATTTTCCCGATGACCACGTACAGCATCGGGTAAATGAATACTCCGATGAGGGTGGCGGCCAGCATGCCGGCGAACACGGCAATCCCCATCACGTTGCGTGCGACGGATCCGGCGCCGGATGCGGTGATCAGGGGAACGACGCCCAGGATGAACGCGAACGAGGTCATCAGGATGGGACGCAAGCGAAGTTTCGCCCCTTCTATGGCGGCTTCGATCAGCGACAAACCCTTGTTCTCGAATTCATCCTTGGCATATTCCACGATAAGGATCGCGTTTTTCGCCGCAAGGGAGATCAGCAGGATCAGCGAGATCTGTCCGAAGACATTCAGTACGAAGATGTCAGATCCAAAGCGTGCCAGCCAGATGCCGAAGAATGCCCCGAAAATCGCAAAGGGCGTGCCGAGCAGGATCGCCAGCGGGAGTGACCAGCTTTCGTACTGGGCCGCCAGGATCAGGAACACGAACACGATGGAAAAGACCAGCACTACGCTGGCTGTGCCGGAGGCTTTCTTTTCCTGGAACGACATGGCGTTCCAGGCATAGCCGATATCGGGCGGAAGCACCTCTTTGGCGACCTCTTCAAGTGCTGCCAGCGCCTGGGCCGAACTGTAACCCGGCGCGGGAGCGCCGGTTACTTCCGCCGCCCGGTCCATGTTGAACCGGAAGGTGAATTCGGGACCGGAAGTTTCTTCGACCCGGGCAATCGAACTCAGCGGGATCATGTTCCCGTCAGCGCTTCTTACATAAAACAACTGAAGCTCCTTATCGCTGTACCGGTATTCCGGCTCAGCCTGCAGGTATGTCTTGTAAACACGGCCAAACCGGTTAAAGTCGTTAACGTAGCTTCCTCCCAGGAACGCGCCGACAGTGGTGTACACATCCTTGAGGTTAAGGCCCATCTTCAGGGCTTTTTCCCGGTCGATGTCCAGATAACGCTGCGGCGTTGTAGCCTGGAAGGTTGTGAACGCGCTGCCGATTTCAGGTCGCTGCCGGGCTGCCGCCATGAAAGCCTGCGTTTGCTCGGCCAGGTATTGCGGCGTGTTTCCGGATTTGTCCTGGATCATGATGCTGAATCCTGAACCATTGCCCAGGCCGGGGATTGCCGGCGGGCCGAAGGCAAACGTTTGCGCTTCCTGGATGTGCTGGTGGAAAGCCATGTTCAGCCGTTGAATGATGTGTTTGGCCGTATTTTCCGTACCTCTTTCCCCCCATTCCTTGCAGGAGACGAAGATGAAGACGGAATTGGACGAATATCCGCCCGTGAGCATGCTGTAGCCGGTAACCGTTGTGAAATATTCAATGCTTTCATCCTGGGCCATGATCTTCTCAACCTTTTCGGCCACCCGGTCGGTCCGAAGCAATGAAGCTGCTTCGGGAAGCTGGGCGTTGACAAAGAAATAGCCCATGTCTTCTTCCGGGATGAATCCCCCCGGAAGAATTCTTCCAAAGAATCCCGCCAGGACGAACATCAGCAGGATGAACAGCATGCCCCGGGATGCTTTCCGGGCGATCACGTGGCTGAAGCTGGTGTATTTGACATTGGCCCGGTCGAAGTATTTGTTGAATCCTCCAAAGAATTTACCCGCGATGCCTTTGGCCGGTTTCGGGTGCCTCAGCAGGAGAGAGCTGAGGGCCGGGCTGAGCGTCAAGGAGTTGATGGCGGAAAAAACGACTGAAACCGCAATTGTAATGGCGAACTGCTGGTACAGCCTTCCGGTGATCCCGGCGACCGCCGCGACCGGGATAAACACCGCGATCATCACCAGCGTAGTGGCGATGATCGGGCCGGTGACCATTTTCATGGCGGCGATGGTGGCTTCTTTGGGATTCATCCCTTTCTCGATATTCACCATAACTGCCTCCACCACCACGATGGCGTCGTCGACGACGATACCGATGGCAAGAACCAGCCCTAATAATGATAAGGTATTGATGGAAAACCCGAGCAACGGGAACAGGATGAAGGCGCCGACCAGAGAAACCGGAACGGCCAGCAGCGGAATCAGCATCGCCCTCCAGTTTTGGAGGAAGATGAAAACCACAAGCACGACCAGAATGAGCGCCTCATAGAGTGTTTTAATGATTTCGTTTATTCCCTCGGTGATGGCAAGCGTCGTATCCAAGGAGACATCATAGGTGATATCCTGCGGGAAGTTTGCCGAAACATCCACCATCAAATCCTTGATGGCATTGGTGATGTCGAGAGCATTGGAACCTGGAGACTGGTAAATGGCGATGGCCCCGGCGGGCTTTCCGTTGAGTCGGACAAAGGTCTTTGATGCTTCCGTGCCCATTTGCGCCCGGGCGACGTCCTTCAGCTTCACCTGGGAGCCGTTGGGGTTCTGCCGGATCACGATTTCCTCGAATTCGGCTTCTGATTGCAGCCGGTCTTTCAGCCTTACGGTATAGGTGAATTCCGTTTCAGGCGGCGCCGGCAGTCCGCCGAATTGCCCGCCTGCCACGATTACGTTCTGTTGCTGGATGGCATTCACCACCTCAGGCACCGTAATGCCGAGTTTGGCCAGCTTATCGGGTTTGATCCAAATGCGCATGGCATAATCCCCTGCTCCGAAAACATCCACCCGGCCGACGCCCGGGATACGGGCGATCTTGTCGCCAATATTGATTTTCGCGTAATTGGAGAGGAACAAGCTGTCGTAAGTGCCATTGGGAGAATAAATAGTGACCAGCATGAGGGGGAACGCGAGGGATTTTTTGGTCGTAACACCAAGTCTTTTCACATCTTCAGGCAATTTCGGCGTGGCGGAGGAAACGCGATTCTGTGTGAGGACATTGTTCATATCCGGATCCGTACCGACGTCAAACGAAACCTTCAGGGTCATATATCCATCGTTGGTGTTGATGGACTGCATGTACAAACTATTTTCAACCCCGTTGATCTCCTGCTCCAGCGGCGTGGCCACCGATTGTTCCACGTTCAGTGCATTGGCGCCCACGTAGGATGCCGTGACCTGTACCATGGGCGGGGTGAGCTCGGGATACTGGGCAATGGGCAGTTGAAGCATGGAAATAACCCCAATGATCACGATGAAGATCGAAATCACCATCGCCACGATGGGTCTGCGGACAAAAAATTCTGCCATACGATTAAGAAGTATAGGGTTAGAAATTCATCAGGAATTGAGGGATCTCGGCCTTTTCCGGCTGGACTTTCGTTCCCGGGCGGACCATGTTCAGGCCTTCGAAAACGATGGTTTCACCGGCCGACAGTCCTTGTTCCACCATCCACATGCCACCGACCTTGGGTCCGAGTTTGATATTCTTAAGTACCACTTTGCTGCTGTCATTGATGGCATAAACCGAAAAGGTCCCCTGCAATTCTTTCACGCAGCGCTGTGGGATGAGCAATCCGTTCTCCACTTCCTCCAGGATCACCTGGATCCGGGCAAATTGCCCCGGCCGCAAGAGCTTTTCCGGATTGGGGAAAGCCACCTGGAACATGATGGTTCCTGTTGCAGGGTCCACCTGCCGGTCGGCAAAATTGAATTTGCCGGGATGCTGGTATTCCGTCCCGTCGGAAAGGAGCAGAGAGATTTTTGCATCACCCGATCCGACAACGCCGCTGGAGTCGGCCTTTTTTGCCTGGCGCATCCTGAGCATTTTGAGGAAATCCGTTTCACTCACGGAGAAATTGACCAGGATGGTGTCGATGCTGGAAATCTCGTTCAGCACGATCGGATTGGGCGACTTGCCGACGTATTCGCCGGTCTTGGCCTGGGTCATGCCGATAATGCCGTCGATCGGCGAGGTGATGCGCGTGTAGCTCAGGTTGATCTGGGCATATTTCACCTGTGCCTCTTCCGCCTCAACCCGGGCTTTTGCAGCTTCGTAATCAGCGACGGCCGCATCCAGGTCGCGTTTGCTCACTGCGTTGATCTCCGCCAGGGGCCTGATCCGCTTGAGGTCGCTTTCGGCTTTGACCAGCCGGGTCTGTGCCTCGGCCAGCCCGCTGAGCCTGGAGGCCTCCACCGATTTCAGCTGTTCGGGATCAATGGTGTAGAGCAACTGGCCTTTGGTGACCAGCGAGCCTTCCTGGAAATACATGCCGGTGAGAAACCCGTCAACCCGGGCCCGGATGGGGATGTCTTTATAGCCATAAGTCTGTCCGACAAAATCGACCGGCACCGGCACATTGGTTTGAAGGACCTCGATCACTTTTACTTTGGGTGGCGGCGGCGGAGGCGTTTCTTTCTTACCGCAGGCGGAAAACATCAGTGGGAACATCATGAAGGCAACGATGAACCTTCTGATCAGAATAAAATAGTGAAATTTCATATTGATAAATAACTTTAAAAAATTGGCTGTGGGGAAGAATGAGATGCAAAATTATTAATATATTTTCTTGACGCAACAGATAATTGCAAATCCATTTTTACTCATATTAATGTGATTTGTCAAAAAATATTGAAGAGGTGTTTGTTATTTAGAAATCTATTTATACCTTTGCAGCCCGAAATTTTAAGGGAGTACTTCTGAACTTGTTCAGAGGAACTTAGGAACCTGACAAGGTGAGACACTATAGGTTCATGACAAACGCTGGCACGTTTTGTCCGGTCTCAGTAAGCCCACCTTGTATCATTTTCCTGAGCATTTCCTGAAAAATCGGCCCGCAGCGGAGAATTCCCCGGCGGAAACGGATGAAAACGGTTACTATAAACAAAAATATATCGTATGCCAACGATTCAACAGCTTGTCAGAAAAGGACGCGCTAAAACGATTGATAAGAGCAAATCTCCGGCCCTGGACTCATGTCCGCAGCGGCGCGGTGTTTGCGTCAGGGTTTACACCACCACGCCCAAGAAGCCGAACTCAGCCATGCGCAAAGTGGCCAGGGTCCGTCTGACCAACGGCAAGGAGGTGAACTCGTACATTCCCGGTGAGGGCCACAACCTGCAGGAACACTCCATCGTACTGATCCGTGGCGGCAGGGTAAAAGACCTTCCGGGCGTGCGCTACCACATCATCCGCGGTGCGCTGGATACCTCCGGCGTGGACGGACGCCAGCAGCGCCGGTCCAAATACGGAACCAAGAGACCCAAGAAGTAATTATACATTATTAATATACCATGAGGAAAGGCAAATCAAAATCGAAACCCATCATTCCGGATCCGAAATTCGGAGATGTGATGGTCACCAAATTTGTCAACAACATCATGTTGCAGGGCAAAAAGAATGCCGCGTTCGATATCTTTTACGAGGCGATTGACCTGGTGGCCCAGCGCAGCAAGGAAGACGGCCTGGAAGTATGGAAGAAGGCCCTGGCCAATGTTACGCCTTCCGTGGAGGTCCGGAGCCGCCGCGTAGGGGGCGCCACTTTCCAGATCCCTTCGGAGATCAGGCCTGGGCGCAAGCAGTCGATCGGGATGAAGAACATGATCAAATTCGCCCGCAACCGCCACGAGAAGTCCATGCAGGAAAAACTGGCCGGTGAGATCCTCGCAGCGTACAAGGAAGAAGGTTCGGCCTTCAAGAAGAAAGAAGATATGCACCGTATGGCGGAAGCCAATAAGGCTTTCTCCCATTTCAGATTCTAAAGAACGACCAAGAAGTATCAGTACAATATGTCGGACCGACTGACACATACACGGAACATCGGCATCATGGCGCACATCGACGCGGGCAAGACCACGACGACGGAGCGCATATTGTACTATACCGGCATCAACCATAAGATCGGAGAAGTGGATGAAGGCACCGCCACCATGGACTGGATGGTCCAGGAGCAGGAGCGGGGCATCACCATTACTTCGGCCGCCACCACCGTTTTCTGGAAGGTCGGCGGTGAACAGTTCAAGATCAACATCATCGACACCCCGGGGCATGTCGATTTCACCGTTGAGGTGGAACGCTCCCTGCGCGTGCTCGACGGCGCCGTGGCCCTCTTCTGTGCCGTTGGCGGCGTGGAGCCTCAGTCGGAAACGGTCTGGCGCCAGGCCACCAAGTACAGGGTGCCGCGGATCGCCTATGTGAACAAAATGGACCGCTCCGGAGCCGATTTCTTCCGGGTGCTCCAGCAGATCAAAGACAAACTGAAGGCCACCCCGGTACCCGTTCAACTGCCGGTCGGCGTGGAAGATACCTTCACGGGCATTGTCGACCTGATCGAAAATAAAGCATATACCTGGGATACGTCCACCGACGGACTCGAATTCAGCGAGACCGAGATCCCGGCCGACATGATCCCGATGGTGGAGGAATACCGGATGAAACTGGTGGAAGGCGCCGCGGAAGAAAGCGAAGTGCTTTTCGAAAAATTCCTCGCCGACCACGATTCCATTACTGCCGACGACATCATCACCGCCCTGCGCAAAGCCACCCTCGAAGGCCGGGTCGTTCCCGTTCTTTGCGGTTCGTCGTTCCATAATATCGGCGTTCAGCGGCTTATCGATGCCATCGTGCATTATTTACCGGCACCCAGCGACGTTCCCCCGGTGGAAGGCATAAACCCCTTCACCGACAAGGCAGAGCTGCGCCATGCCGATGAAAACGAACCTTTTACGGCTGTTGCCTTCAAGATCGCCATCGACGCATTTGTCGGAAAGATCGCGTATTTCAGGGTTTATTCCGGGCAGGTGGAAGAAGGCAAGGTCGTCCTGAACGTCAATACCGGAAAACGGGAGCGCCTGGCGAGGATCCTGCAGATGCACGCCAACAAACGCAACCCGCTGCCTAAGATCGAAGCCGGAGACATCGGCGTGGCCGTCGGATTTAAAGAAATCCGCACAGGCGATACCCTGACCGATCTGCAGCATCCCATCGTCCTTGAAAACATTGACTTCCCCGAACCGGTGATCAACGTGGCCGTGGAACCCAAAACCCAGGATGACCTGGAGCGGATGAACCTGGCCCTGCGCAAGCTGGAAGAGGAAGATCCCACGTTTAATGTTCATTATGATTCGGAAACCGCCCAGACCATCATCCGGGGTATGGGCGAACTGCACCTGGAGATCATCACCGACCGCCTGAAACGGGAATACGGCGTTGAAGTCAACCAGGGCAGACCCCAGGTGTCGTATCGCGAAGCGATCGTCGCCGATATTGAATACCGCGAGGTCTACAAGAAACAAACCGGCGGCAGGGGCAAATTCGCCGACCTGACCGTGGTCATGGGACCGGCCGATGACGGCGTCAGGGGACTGCAATTCATTGATGAAACGCGCGGCGGGGTTATCCCCAGGGAATATGTCGTGGCCGTTGAAAAAGGGTTCCGCAATGCGATGCTCAATGGCATCCTGGCCGGTTTCCCGCTGATGAGCCTCAAGGTGAAACTGATCGACGGAGCAACGCACCCGGTCGACTCCGACGCCCTGGCGTTCGAAATCGCCGCAGCCCAGGCGTTCCGCAACGCCAGCCGCCTGGCCCGCACCGCCCTGCTTGAACCGGTCATGAAACTGGCCATCAATACGCCAGAGGAATATGTAGGGGATGTGGCCAGCGACGTCAATAAGAGAAGAGGCCATATCGAAGATATGGCTGCACAGCCCGGCTACCAGGTGGTCTTTGCCAAAGCACCCCTGTCTGAACTGTTCGGATATGTCACAACCCTGAGAACCATCACCTCGGGACGGGCATCCGCCAGCATGGAATTTTCTCATTACCAGGAAGTTCCCAGGGAACTGGTCGATGATATCTTGTATAAAATTAAAGGGTACGTCATTAAAAATTAAAATCGCAATAACGTGAGCCAGAAGATTCGCATAAAACTGAAATCTTACGATCACAACCTGGTCGACAAGTCAGCCGAAAAGATCGTGAAAACCGTCAAATCGACGGGCGCGGTGGTCAGCGGGCCCATCCCGCTGCCTACGGACAAGAAGATCTTTACGGTCAACCGTTCGACCTTTGTGAACAAGAAATCAAGGGAGCAGTTCGAACTGTCGACCTACAAAAGATTGCTGGACATTTACAGCACCACTTCCAAGACCATTGATGCGCTCATGAAGCTTGAGCTGCCCAGCGGCGTTGAAGTGGAAATCAAGGTGTGAGGCGGGTTGATTGATGAACGAATAAATCATTGAGACATGTCAGGATTAATTGGAAAGAAAATAGGAATGACCAGCATCTTCGATGCCAACGGGAAGAACATACCCTGTACGGTCATTCAGGCAGGGCCCTGTGTGGTTACCCAGGTCAGGACCCGCGATAAGGATGGTTATGAAGCCATTCAGCTGGCTTATGACGATGCCAAGGACAAGCACGTTAACAAGCCGATGAAAGGCCATTTTGCCAAAGCGGGCGCACACCCCAAGAGGATCATCCGGGAGTTTACCCGTTTCGAAGCGGGACACCAGAAGAAGTTCGGAGATATCCTCAATGTGGATGTGTTCGAAGAAGGCGAATTTGTCGATGTGGTCGGTACCAGTAAAGGTAAAGGCTTCCAGGGGGTGATTGTCCGCCATAACTTCGGTGGCGTCGGTGATTCCACCCACGGCCAGCACAACAGGCTCAGGGCCCCGGGTTCCATTGGCGCCTCCTCGTATCCTTCCCGCGTAGTGAAGGGTATGCGTATGGCCGGACAGACCGGGAACCACCGTGTGAAAATGATCAACCTCCAGGTTCTGAAAATCATCCCGGAAAAGAACCTTATCCTTGTCAAAGGGGCCGTACCGGGAGCTAATGGTTCATATGTAATTATTGAGAGATGGAGCTAGAAGTCTATAAAATAAACGGCGACAAGACCGCCAAGACGGTCACGCTGAGCGAAGATATTTTCGGTATCGAACCGAACGATCACGCCATCTGGCTGGATGTTAAGCTTTATCTGGCCAACCAGCGCCAGGGCACACACAAAGCCAAAGAGCGCTGCGAAGTTTCCGGCAGTACCCGGAAGATCAAACGCCAGAAAGGTACCGGTACGGCCCGTGCAGGCGACATCAATTCGCCCCTGTTCCGTGGCGGTGGCCGGGTCTTCGGACCGCGCCCCAGGGATTATGAGTTCAAGCTGAACAAAAAGCTCAGGAAACTCGCCCGCAAATCCGCCTTGGCATACAAAGCCAAGGAGAATGGGATCATGATCCTGGAAGATTTCAAATTTGAAGAAGCCAGGACCCGGAACTTCACCGCCATGCTGGCCAGCCTGAACCTTTCCGATAAAAAGACCCTCCTGGTGATGCCCGATACCGACAAGAACCTGGTACTGTCGACCCGCAACATCCGGAAGGCCAAGGTTACCCGCGCCGAGATGATCACCACCTACGACATTCTCAACGCCAATAACGTGCTGATCGCGGAAAGCTCGGTGCCGATCATCGAAGAAATTTTAGGTAAGTAACAAATTTTAAGCTGAAAGAAATGGATATCATTCTGAAGCCGATCATCAGCGAGAAAATGACGGAAACCGGTGAAAAACTGGGCCGTTACGGATTTCTCGTCCAGAAAAAGGCCAACAAGCTACAGATCAAGAAGGCTGTCGAGCAGCTCTACGGCGTGCAGGTCAGGGAAGTCAACACCATGAACTACGACGGAAAGCTGAAATCGCGCGGGACCCGATCCGGGATCATTGTCGGACGGACTGCCGCCTACAAGAAGGCAATCGTGACTCTAGCCGAAGGTGAAACAATTGATTTTTACAGCAATATTTAGATAAATGGCTTTAAAAAAGTATAAACCGACAACTCCGGGTCAGCGCTTTAAAATCATCAGCGCATTTGACGACATTACAACGGGAACACCCGAAAAGTCCCTGCTGGAGCCCATCAAGGGCACCGGGGGCCGGAACAACCAGGGCAGAAGATCCATGCGTTACATCGGCGGCGGGCACAAGCAGAGGTACCGCCTGATCGACTGGAAGCGCGACAAAGAGGGGATTCCCGCCACGGTCAAGTCGATTGAGTATGATCCGAACCGTACGGCGCGCATTGCCCTGCTGAACTATGTCGACGGGGAAAAGCGGTACATCATCGCGCCCCATGGGCTAAAAGTTGGACAAGAGGTCGTTTCGGGCAAGGGCGTTACCCCGGAAATCGGGAATACGATGTACCTGAGCGAAGTTCCGTTCGGCACGATCATCCACAATATCGAGCTGAGGCCCGGTGAAGGCGGCAAGATGGCCCGCAGTGCCGGTTCGTACGCACAGTTCCTGTCGCGCGACGGAAAGTATGCGATCCTGAAGATGCCTTCGGGCGAAACCCGGATGATCCTGCAGAGCTGCAAGGCTACCATCGGCATGGTTTCCAATACGGATCACAGCCTGGAGAAACATGGTAAAGCCGGCCGGAAACGCTGGCTCGGCAGGCGCCCGCGCAACCGCGGCGTTGTGATGAACCCGGTCGACCACCCCATGGGCGGCGGCGAAGGAAGAGCTTCCGGCGGACACCCGCGGTCCCGGAAGGGCAAATACGCAAAGGGCCAGAAAACCCGCTCGCGTATCAAGGCTTCCAACAAGTATATCATTGAAAGAAGGAAAAAATAAGCATTAATCAATAAAAGAATACAGGAATGGCACGATCATTAAAGAAAGGTCCGTACATCCACTACAAACTGGAGAAAAAAGTTCTCGACGCAGTCGAAAACAAGAAGAAGACGGTGATCAAGACCTGGTCGCGCGCTTCGATGATCTCCCCGGATTTCGTCGGACAAACCATCGCCGTTCATAATGGAAATAAGTTCATCCCGGTTTATGTAACCGAGAACATGGTAGGCCACAAGCTGGGCGAATTCGCCCCCACCCGTATTTTCCGGGGCCATGCCGGACAGAAAGACAAAGGCAAAAAGTAAAGAACAATCATCATGGGAGCACGTAAACGTCTAAGATCAGAAAAGAGCAAAGAGGCACGCAAGAGCCAGTATATGGCCAAATTGATGAATTGCCCCACCTCTCCGAGGAAGATGCGGCTTGTAGCCGACATGATCCGCGGCGAAAAAGTGGAGCTTGCCCTGCACATGCTTGAACATTCTCCGCAGCAGGCTGCCGGAAGGATGAGAAAACTTTTACTTTCCGCCATTGCCAACTGGCAGGTAAAGAATGAAGGGGTGCGCCTTGAAGACAGCCACCTGTTTGTCGACCGGGTCATGGTCGACGGTGGCAGGATGCTGAAAAGGGTACAGCCCGCACCGCAGGGACGCGCCTACCGCGTTCGCAAAAGAAGCAACCACGTCACCCTTACCCTGGGCAGCCGCGTGGAAAAAACAGAAAGTGAATCATAACCATAATATTATAAATTGAATGGGACAAAAAACTAACCCTATCGGCCTGAGGCTGGGAATTATCCGGGGATGGGATTCCAACTGGTACGGCGGCAAGGATTTTAGCGCCAAGCTCGTCGAGGACCAGCAGATCCGCAATTATCTCAACGCCCGTTTGTCCAAGGCAGGTATCTCCAAAATCGTGATCGAACGGACCCTGAAACTGGTCACTGTCACCATTTTCACCGCACGTCCCGGTATCATCATCGGGAAAGGCGGCCAGGAGGTGGATAAGCTCAAGGAAGAGCTCAAGAAGCTGACCAGGAAAGAGATCCAGATCAATATTTCCGAGATCAAGCGTCCGGAACTGGATGCCGTCATCGTTGCCGGCGCCATCGCCAAGCAGATCGAAGGCAGGATTTCCTACCGCAGGGCCATCAAGACCGCTGTTTCGTCAACGGTACGCATGGGCGCGGAAGGCATCAAGGTGCAGATCTCCGGCCGTCTCGGCGGCGCTGAAATGGCCCGGAATGAGCTGTACAAGGAAGGACGCACCCCGCTGCACACCCTGCGCGCCGATATCGACTACGCCAGGGCTGAAGCCCACACCACCTACGGCCGGATCGGCATCAAGGTGTGGATCTGCAAGGGCGAGGTTTACGGCAAGCCCGAGATTGTGCCCATGGCCGGCGAAACCGCCAAAAAGCAGGCCCCCCGCAAAGGGCCCAGGAGGAGAAGGTAAACCGGGTTCGTTAATTGTTAACAGAAATTTTTAAGATCATGTTACAGCCAAAAAAGACTAAATACAGGAAGCAGCAGAAAATGGTACCCCGCGGCACTGCGCAACGCGGTCACCAGCTCGCTTTTGGTTCCTTCGGGATAAAATCGCTGGAAACCTGCTGGATCACCGGTCGCCAGATCGAAGCGGCCCGCCAGGCTGTCACGCGTCATATGAAGCGTGAAGGCCAGATCTGGATCCGCATTTTCCCCGATAAGCCGATCACCAAGAAACCCGCTGAAGTCCGTATGGGTAAAGGAAAAGGCGCCCCGGAATATTTCGTGGCCACCGTCACCCCCGGCCGGATCATGTTTGAGGTGGAAGGCGTTCCGATGGAAGTGGCCAAGGAAGCCCTGCGCCTGGCAGCCCAGAAGCTCCCGGTCAGCACCAAATTTATCGTCAGAAGAGATTATGTCGAAGAGTCAATCTAACACGAGATGAAACAGCAAGTGATCAGAGAAATGACCAACGAGGAATTGCTCGAGCGTTTGGAGGAAGAAAAGAAACAGCTCGTCAAGATGAAACTGGCCCATGCCGTTTCACCCCTGGACAATCCTCATAAAATGAAAGAATACAAAAAGACGGTGGCCCGGCTGCTCACCGAGCTCAGGAAAAGGGAAATAAATGCCGCTAACACTAAGTAGAGTTCTTGATATGGAAAGAAATTTAAGAAAAGAACGCGTCGGCCTGGTCGTCAGCAATAAGATGGAAAAATCCATCGTGGTCCAGATCGAAAGAAAAGTGAAGCACCCCAAATACGGGAAGTTCGTCCGCAAAACCACCAAGCTTGTCGCACATGATGAGCAGAATGAATGCGGCATCGGCGACACGGTGAAGATCATGGAAACCCGCCCGCTGAGCAAAAACAAGTGTTGGAGATTAGTAGAAATCATTGAAAAGGCTAAGTAATCATGATACAGCAAGAATCAAGACTTACGGTTGCAGACAACAGCGGGGCAAAGGAAGTCCTGTGCATCCGGGTGCTGGGCGGAACAGGCAAACGATATGCCAGCATCGGCGATAAGATCGTGGTGACCGTGAAAAATGCCCTGCCATCGGGTACGATCAAGAAAGGGACGGTGATCAAAGCCGTCGTGGTCAGAACCAGCAAGGAAATCCGCAGGAACGACGGTTCTTACATCCGCTTTGACGACAATGCCTGTGTGCTGCTGAACAACGCCGGCGAAATGATCGGCACCCGTATCTTCGGGCCGGTGGCCAGGGAATTGCGCGACAAACAGTACATGAAGATCGTTTCATTGGCTCCTGAAGTATTATAAATCGATAAGAACATGCGTAAGAAATTGCATATCAAGAAGGGCGACACCGTGATGGTCATTGCCGGCGATTCGAAAGGCCAGCAGGGCCGGGTGCTCCGGGTCGACGCCGAAAAGGAGAAGATCCTGGTCGAGGGCGTGAATATGGTATCCAAGCATACCCGCCCGACCAACAAGAATCCCAAGGGGGGAATCGTCGAAAAGGAAGCTCCGATCCACATTTCAAACCTGAAAGTGATCGACGGCACCGGCAAACCGACCCGCGTGGGCCGCAAGCTCGACGAGAAAACCAACAAAGTAGTCCGTTATTCCAAAAAGTCAGGGGAGGTTATCAAGTAATGAAATACACACCGCGACTGAAGCAGAAATACCAGGAAGAGGTTGTTCCTGCGCTCATGAAAGAGTTTAATTACAGCAACATGATGCAGGTGCCCAAGCTGAAGAAGATCTCTGTAAACCAGGGACTTGGCGACGCTATTGCCGACAAGAAGCTCATTGACACGGGCATCGAGGAAATGTCGCTCATCACCGGGCAGAAGGCCGTAGCCACCAAGTCGAAGAAGGATATCTCCAACTTCAAGCTGCGCCGCAATATGCCGGTTGGCGTCAGGGTTACCCTCCGTGGCGACCGGATGTACGAGTTCCTCGACCGGCTGATCTCCGTGGCCATCCCGCGTGTCCGTGACTTCCGCGGCATCAGCGACAAGGGATTCGACGGCAGGGGCAACTATACCTTCGGCGTTTCCGAACAGATCATCTTTACGGAGATCGACCTGGACAAGATCAGTAAGATCAACGGAATGGACATCACTTTTGTCACTTCCGCCAATACCGACAAAGAGGCCTATGCCCTGCTGAAAGAATTTGGCATCCCCTTTAAAAAGTAATCAAAAAACCATTCAAGATATGGCAAAAGAATCAATGAAGGCCAGGGAAGTAAAGCGCCAGAAACTGGTCGACCGGTATGCCGCAAAACGCGCTGCGTTAAAAGCCGCCGGCGATTATACCGGCCTGCAGAAGCTTCCCAAGAACGCGTCGCCCATCCGCCTGCACAACCGGTGCAAGCTGACCGGCAGGCCCAAGGGATATATCCGTCAGTTCGGAATATCCAGGATTAATTTCCGGGAAATGGCCAACCAGGGCCTGATCCCCGGAGTGAAGAAAGCAAGTTGGTAAAATATTAAATCAGGAAAAGCAATGACAGACCCGATTGCAGACTATTTGACCCGTATCCGGAACGCCGTATTGGCCAACCACAGGGTTGTGGAGATCCCGGCGTCAAATATCAAGAAGGATATCACCAAGATTTTATTTGATAAAGGATATATCCTGAACTTTAAGTTTGATGAAGAGCCCAGGCCCGGCGTCATCAAGATCGCGCTGAAGTACCACCCGGTGACCAAGCAGCCCGCGATCAACAGCCTCACCCGCATCAGCAAGCCCGGCCTGCGCAAATACACAGGATCCGACAGCCTGCCCAGGGTGCTCAACGGACTGGGGATCGCCATTATTTCCACCTCTCAGGGGGTTATGACCGATAAGGAAGCCCGTCAACTGAAGATCGGCGGAGAAGTTATTTGCTATGTAAGCTAAACAGAACGAGCAATGTCAAGAATTGGAAAATTACCGATAAGCCTGCCTTCAGGTGTGGAAGTGACTGTTTCGAGCAACAATCTGGTCACGGTGAAAGGAAAACTCGGAGAACTGAGCCAACAGGTTCACCCGGAAATCAAGGTGGAAGTGAACGACGGACAAGTCGTGGTCTCCCGGCCCAGCGACGAGCGGAACCACCGCTCCATGCACGGCCTGTACCGCGCCCTGCTGGCCAATATGATCAAAGGGGTGTCGGAAGGATTTAAAACCGTCCAGGAACTGGTCGGCGTGGGTTACAAGGCCCAGGCTACCGGCCAGGTGCTGGAACTCACCCTGGGATTCTCCCACTATGTGGTGATCGAGATGCCTCCGGAGATTAAGGTCGAAACACTGACCGAACGCGGGAAGAACCCGACCATCACCATGACATCGTTTGATAAGCAACTCCTTGGCCAGATGGCCGCAAAAATACGTTCCCTGAGGAAGCCCGAACCATATAAAGGCAAGGGTATCCGCTTCCAGGGAGAAGAAATCAGAAGGAAAGCAGGTAAGGCTGCTGCCGAGAAATAATCTAAATCATTATTCCGGAGGTTTATCATGGATTTAAGAACTGCAAAGAGAAGCAATAAGAAGGTTTACCGCCGCCTGAGGATCAAGTTCCGGGTGCGTAAAATTGTCAGGGGCACTGCCGACCGTCCGCGTCTGAGTGTCTTCCGGAGCAGCAAAGAGATATATGCCCAGCTGATCGACGATCTGGCCGGCAAAACCATAACGGCAGCCTCATCCAGCGAGAAAGGCATGCAGGATCAAAAAGGCACCAAGACCGAAAAAGCCAGGCTGGTTGGCCAGCTGATCGCTGAACGGGCCAAGGAACAGGGCGTAGACACCGTGGTTTTTGACCGCGGAGGATACCTGTACCATGGCCGCGTGAAAGCACTGGCCGAAGCAGCACGTGAAGGAGGTTTAAAATTTTAATGAATTATGGCAAACGCAAACGTAAAAAGAGTTAAATCGAGCGAGATCGAATTCAAGGACCGCCTGGTCAGCATCCAGCGCGTCACCAAAGTGACCAAGGGAGGGCGTACCTTCAGCTTCAGCGCCATTGTCGTGGTTGGCAATGAGAACGGTGTTGTGGGTCACGGACTGGGCAAGGCCAAGGAAGTCACGGCAGCCATCTCCAAAGGTATCGACGATGCCAAAAAGAACCTCATCAAGGTTCCCGTGAAGCACGGTACGGTACCGCATGAGCAGACGGGCAAATACAGCGGCGCCGAGGTGTTCATCAAACCGGCCGCACCCGGAACGGGCGTGATCGCAGGCGGTGCCATGCGCGCCGTGTTTGAAAGCGTCGGGATCAAGGACGTGCTGGCCAAATCGAAAGGCTCCTCCAACCCGCACAGCGTGGTGAAAGCCACCATCAACGCCCTGTCACAGATGCGCGATGCCAACACCATCGCCCACCTGCGTGGCGTAGACCTCAACAAAGTATTCAATGGATAAAAGGTTGACCGCGATGAAAAAAATCAGAATTACCCAGATCAGAAGCGGAATCGGCAAGACCGAACGCCAGAAGCGCACGCTCGAGGCACTGGGCCTCAAGAGGATCCGCCATACCGTGGAAAAGGAAGCCACGCCCCAGGTGCTCGGCATGTGCAAAAAGGTGGAACACCTTGTGAAAGTAGAAGAAATTTAATAATCTAAGATATAAAGATACCATGGATTTAAGCAATCTAAAACCGGCGAAGGGATCCACCAGGACCAGTAAACGCCTCGGAAGGGGACAGGGATCGGGAAAAGGCGGTACCTCCACCCGCGGCCACAAAGGCGCCAAGTCGAGGTCGGGCTACAGCCAGAAGATCGGATTTGAAGGCGGCCAGATGCCCCTGCACCGCAGGGTGCCCAAGTTCGGTTTTAAAAACCGGAACAGGGTGGAATACCGGAGCATCAATATAGATGTGCTCCAGCGGCTTTCCGATACCAGGCAGCTTACTTCTATCGATCCGGAGATCCTGCAGGCCAATGGCCTGGTCGGCAAGAACGACCTCGTAAAGATCCTGGGCCGGGGCGAACTCTCCGCCAAACTCGAAGTGAAGGCCCATGCCTTTTCAGATAAGGCCAAGGCAGCGATCGAAGCTCAGGGAGGTGTTGCATCAATAATTTAAAGCGCGAATGAAAAGATTAATCGATACCATAAGAAATATATATAAGATCGAGGATCTCCGCAAACGAATCCTTTATACTCTGGGGATCATCCTTATATATCGCCTTGGTTCTTATGTGGTATTGCCCGGGGTTGACCCGAATATGCTGGCACAGCTTCAAAGCCAGACCTCCACGGGTCTGCTCGGCCTGCTCAGTATGTTCACCGGCGGCGCATTTTCCAACGCCTCCATTTTCGCCCTCGGCATCATGCCTTATATCTCTGCCTCCATCGTGATCCAGCTGCTGGGTATGGCCATTCCCTACTTCCAGAAGCTGCAGCGCGAAGGAGAAAGCGGCCGCAGAAGGATCAACCAGATCACCCGGTACCTTACCGTGGTCATCACGGCCTTCCAGGCGCCCGCCTACATCCGCGGAGTCATCATCGCCAACCTGCCGCCGGAAGCCATCGCTCCGTTTGACCCGAACGCGATCTCGCCTTCAACCTTCTTCTGGTTCTCCTCAATCGTCATTCTTGTTACCGGTACCATGTTCGTCATGTGGCTCGGCGAGAAGATCACCGATAAGGGAATTGGTAACGGGATCTCCCTGATCATTATGATCGGGATCATCGCCCGCCTGCCGTTCGCGCTGGCCGGCGAATTCATCTCCCGGATGGAAGAACAGGGCGGCGGACTGGTCTATTTCGTGATCGAACTGGTCATCCTGGTGTTCATCATCCTGGCGACCATCCTGCTGGTGCAGGGCACCCGGAGAATACCGGTGCAGTATGCCAAAAGAGTGATCGGCAACAAACAGTATGGCGGCGTCAGGCAGTACATCCCGCTTAAGGTTAATGCAGCCGGCGTTATGCCGATCATCTTCGCCCAGGCGATCATGTTCCTGCCCATCACCATCGCGGGGTTTGCCAATACTGAGACGATGTCGGCTTTTGCATCCGCGTTCTCCAACCCATACGGACTGTGGTATAACGTGGTGTACTTCCTGCTCATCATCATGTTCACTTACTTTTATACGGCCATCACGGTCAACCCGAACCAGATGGCGGAGGATATGAAGAAGAACGGAGGCTTCATCCCTGGGGTAAAACCGGGGAAGAAAACGGCGGAGTTCATCGATAACGTGATGTCGCGGATCACCCTGCCCGGATCTATTTTCCTGGGCTTTGTGGCCATTATGCCCTCGCTGGTGATCAACCTGGGGGTGAACTCGCAGTTCGCGCAGTTCTTCGGCGGAACATCCCTGCTCATTCTGGTGGGGGTCGTGCTGGATACACTGCAACAAATTGAAAGTCATCTGCTGATGCGTCACTACGACGGTCTGACCAAATCCGGAAGGATCAAGGGGCGCTCAGGATACAATATGTAGTGATGATCTGTTTCAAATCGGAAGAGGAAATAGAATTCATCAGGAAAAGTTCTTTACTTGTTGGAAAGACATTGGCCGAGGTTGCCCGGGTCATCGCACCCGGAGTGAAAACCATCGAACTGGACCGGCTGGCTGAGGATTATATCCGGAGCCACGACGGTGCGGTCCCCGGATTCAAAGGCTATAACGGCTTCCCATACACCTTGTGTATCTCCGTCAACGAACAGGTGGTACACGGGTTTCCCGGGGACCGGGTTTTGGAGGAAGGTGACCTGGTTTCGGTCGATTGCGGCGTGTTCATGAACGGATTCTATGGCGATTCGGCCTACAGTTTTCCGGTCGGGGAAATGGCCCCGGAGGTGAAGATGCTGATGCAGCGAACGAAAGAATCGCTCTACGCCGGGATTGCAATGGCTGTCGACGGAAAACGGGTTGGCGACATCGGATTCGCCGTACAGAATTACGTCGAAGAGTATGGCTACAGCGTCGTGCGCGACCTGGTGGGCCACGGGGTTGGAAGGAACCTCCACGAGAAGCCCGAGGTGCCCAACTACGGGCGGCGCGGGACCGGGGTGCGGCTGCAGGAAGGGATGGTGATCGCCATCGAACCGATGATCAACCTTGGCGCACGGCATGTCGTTCAGGAAACCGACGGATGGACCATCCGTACGGCCGACCGGCTGCCTTCCGCACACTACGAGCATACTGTTGCGGTGGGCGCGGGACAGGCCCGGATCCTTTCGACTTTCCAATATATTGAAGAGCAACTGGCAAAACGTGGAATTGAATTAATTTGAAATAAATGGCTAAACAGGCTTCTATAGAGCAGGACGGAACAGTGATCGAATCGCTGGGCAATGCCATGTTTCGCGTCGAGCTGGAAAACGGGCACGTGATCACCGCGCACATTTCGGGAAAGATGAGGATGCACTACATCAAGATCCTTCCCGGTGATAAGGTGAAACTGGAAATGTCGCCCTACGATTTGACCAAAGGAAGAATTACATACAGATATAAATAATAAAAAGACTGTCATGAAAGTCAGAGCATCAGTAAAGAAAAGATCAACCGACTGCAAGATCGTCAGGAGGAAGGGAAGGGTTTATATCATCAACAAAAAGAACCCGAAACTGAAACAAAGACAAGGATAATCATTAAATTAATCATAGCATATGGCTAGAATTGCAGGAGTCGATATTCCCAAGAACAAGCGCGGAGAGGTCAGCCTCACCTACATTTACGGCATCGGACGCAGCAGCGCCCGCACCATTCTGGAAAAAGCCGGCGTGAATTGGGATAAAAAGGTCCAGGAGTGGACCGATGATGAGCAGAACAGTATCCGTACCATCATCAACAATGAGTTCAAGGTGGAAGGCGCGCTTCGCTCGGAAATCCAGATGAACATCAAGCGATTGATGGACATCGGTACTTATCGTGGCATCCGCCACCGCCTCGGTTTGCCCACGCGCGGACAGAGCACCAAAAACAACGCCCGTACCCGCAAAGGGAAGAAAAAGACCGTGGCCAACAAGAAAAAAGCACCTAAAGGTTAATCATAATTTTGCAGAAATATGGCTAAATCAACCAGAGCAGCAAAGAAAAGGATCGTTAAGGTTGACCCTGTCGGAAGGGCATACATTCACGCTTCTTTCAACAATATTATCATCACCCTGGCCAACAGCACCGGCCAGGTGATCTCCTGGGCTTCAGCCGGGAAGATGGGCTTCAAGGGGTCGAAGAAAAACACCCCCTATGCCGCCCAGATGGCCGCTGAAGAATGTTCCAAGGTGGCATACGACCTGGGCCTGAGGAAGGTGAAGGTGTTCGTGAAAGGCCCCGGGGCCGGCCGCGAATCGGCCATCCGGACCATCCACACCTCCGGAATCGAGGTGACGGAGATCCAGGACGTGACCCCGCTGCCGCACAACGGCTGCCGTCCGCCCAAAAGAAGAAGAGTGTAACGAGTGAAGCATTTACATAATTAAATTATCAGGATAAAATGGCTAGATACAGAGGCCCCAAATCAAAAGTTGCAAGAAAATTCAGGGAACCGATCTTCGGACCCGACCGGTCATTGGACAAAAAGCCCTATCCACCGGGGATGCATGGCGCATCACGCCGCAGGAGGAAAGAATCGGAATACGGCCTGCAGCTCCAGGAAAAACAAAAGGC
Organism: uncultured Bacteroidales bacterium; assembly: GCA_964489545.1. Classification (GTDB taxonomy): domain Bacteria; phylum Bacteroidota; class Bacteroidia; order Bacteroidales; family JAGOPY01; genus JAGOPY01. Next base: position 12,543 of record CAZAZE010000007.1, on the reverse strand, counting down.
GAAATATACCTATGGCATCCTGGAACGTCAGTTCCGCAAAACCTTCGAAACAGCCTCCCGCAAAAGGGGGATCACCGGTGAGATCCTGCTGCAGCTCATTGAAGCCCGGCTCGATAACGTTGTCTACCGCCTGGGGATCGCCCCCACACGCAGGGCAGCCCGCCAGCTGGTTTCTCACCGCCATATCGTGGTCAACGGTGAAGTCGTCAACATCCCTTCCTACACCTGTAAAGAAGGCGATGTGATCGGCGTTCGCGAAAAATCCAAATCCCTGGAAGTGATCACCGACTCCCTGGCTTCAAGATCGAACCGCTTTTCCTGGCTCGACTGGGACGAAGAGAAGAAACATGGCAAGTTCATGAACTATCCTCCCCGTGAGGAAATTCCGGAGAATATCCGCGAGCAGCTCATCGTCGAGTTGTACTCCAAGTAATCTTTGACCTTTTGATATTTGTTCATATAAAGAAATAAAAATGGCTGTATTAGCATTTCAAAAGCCCGAAAAAGTCATCATGGTGGAAACCGATGCGTCCAGGGGAGTATTCGAATTTCGTCCCCTTGAACCCGGTTTCGGCGTGACCATCGGAAATGCGCTCAGACGCATCCTGCTGTCATCGCTCGAGGGATTTGCCATCACCTCCATCCGGGTCGACGGGGTTGCACATGAATTTTCAACGGTGAAAGGCGTCGTGGAAGACGTGTCCGAGATCATCCTGAATCTGAAAAAAGTCAGGTTTAAACGGCAGATCGATGCGGAAAGCAGCGAAAAGGTCACCGTGGTCATCAACGACCAGGGCGTTTTTAAAGCCGGTGACATCAATAAATTCCTCAGCGTGTTCCAGGTACTGAATCCGGAGGTGGAAATCTGCCATCTCGATCCGGGCGCCAAACTGACCATGGAGATCAATATTGAAAAAGGACGCGGATATGTGCCGGGTGAGGAAAATAAAGTCATGAATGCGGATATCAGCACGATCTTCATCGACTCCATCCACACCCCGATCAAGAATGTCAAATTCCAGGTCGATAACTTCCGCGTGGAACAGAAAACCGACTATGAGAAGCTGACCCTGACCATCGATACCGATGGTTCGGTTGCCCCCAAAGAGGCGCTCAAGGAAGCCGCCAAGATCCTGATCCACCACTTCATGCTCTTCTCCGATGAGAAGATCACCCTGGATACGGAAGAAAAAGCGGTGGCCGAAGAATTCGATGAGAATTCTCTGCACATCCGGCAGCTGCTTAAAACCAAGCTGGTCGATATGGACCTGTCGGTCCGCGCACTGAACTGCCTGAAAGCAGCCGACGTGGAAACACTGGGCGACCTGGTCCAGTTCAATAAGAACGACTTGCTGAAATTCAGGAATTTCGGAAAGAAATCACTCACCGAACTGGAAGACCTGGTCAAGACCAAAGGCCTGGAATTCGGGATGAATGTTGCAAAATACAAATTAGATAAGGAATAATCGCGATGAGACACGGAAAGAAAGTTAATCACCTGAGCAGGACAAGTTCGCACCGGAAAGCTATGCTGGCGAACATGGCTGCCTCCCTGATTATGCATAAGAGGATCACCACGACGCTGGCAAAGGCCAAGGCCCTCAGGGTCTATGTCGAGCCGCTGATCACTAAATCCAAGGAAGATACCACCCATTCCAGGAGGGTTGTGTTCAGCTACCTTCAGGATAAGGAAGCCGTAACGGAACTGTTCCGGGAAATTTCCTCCAAAATAGCCGAAAGGCCGGGCGGATATACCCGCATCCTTAAACTTGGACAGCGCCTGGGCGACAGCGCCGAAATGGCCATGATCGAACTGGTGGACTTCAACATGAACCTGCTGGGTGAAAAGGAAACGGCCAAGGCCAAAACAACGCGCCGTGGACGCCGTGGCGGAGCCGGTAAGAAGAAGGAAGAAGAAACGGTAGCGGAAACCGCCCAGCCTAAAGCTAAGAAAACGACGGCGAAGAAGGAAACCGCCGCCGCAGCGCCGGCCGCCACTGAGCAACCAGCGGAAGTGAAAGAAGACGCGGCAGAACCGGTTGCCGAAGCTCCTGCACCCGCAGCGGACGAAACAATGGCACAGGCTGACGAACCGGCCGAAGGGGAAGATGAGCCAAAAGCCTGACCCAATGATCAAAATATGGATAAAGGATAGGGTTGTAAGGCCTTATCCTTTTTTTGTTTAACCTGAAAATTCTTTAAAATGAGTGCAATCATAGATATTCATGCCCGACAGATCCTGGACTCCAGGGGCAACCCGACCATTGAAGTCGACGTATATACAGAAACCGGCGTGATCGGCCGTGCCGCTGTGCCCTCCGGGGCTTCCACCGGCGTACATGAAGCAGTGGAGCTGCGCGATGGCAATAAGGAGGTTTACCTGGGTAAAAGCGTCCTGCAGGCGGTGCACAATGTGAATAATGTGCTGAAAGATGAACTGGCCGGGTTCCAGGTGACCGACCAGGTCGAGATCGACCAGCGCATGATCGAGATCGACGGCACACCCAACAAAGGCAAACTGGGCGCCAACGCCATCCTGGGCGTGTCGCTGGCCGTCGCCAAGGCTGGCGCCAATGAAACCGGCCAGTACCTCTACCGCTATGTGGGCGGGGTCAACGCCGTTACCCTCCCCATCCCGATGATGAACATCCTCAATGGGGGATCGCACGCCGACAACAGCATCGATTTCCAGGAATTCATGATCATGCCCGTGGGCGCTGCCAGCTTCAGCGAAGCCCTGCGCATGGGCGCCGAGGTGTTTCATAACCTGAAGTCGGTGCTCAAGAAAAAGGGCTATTCCACCAACGTGGGCGATGAAGGCGGTTTTGCACCCAACCTCGGATCCAACGAAGAAGCCATCCAGGTGGTCCTCGAGGCGATCGAAAAAGCCGGTTATCGTCCCGGCGAAGATATCTACATCGCGCTCGACCCGGCCTCCTCGGAATACTTCCTCACCGACGAAAAAGTCTATCACCTGAAGAAATCCACCGGCGAAAAACTCACTCCGGCCCAGATGGTCGACTACTGGGCGGAATGGGTCCGGAAATATCCCATCATCTCCATCGAAGACGGCATGGCCGAAGACGATTGGGATGGATGGAAACTCATGACCGATAAGCTCGGCAAAAAGATCCAGCTCGTGGGCGACGACCTCTTCGTAACCAATACCTCGCGGCTGAAGCAGGGCATCGACCAGGGCGTGGCCAATTCCATCCTGGTGAAGGTGAACCAGATCGGTACCCTGACCGAAACGATCAACGCGGTGAGCATGGCCTACACCAACGCTTATACCGCCGTGATCAGCCACCGCTCCGGAGAAACCGAAGACGTGACCATCGCCGACCTGGCCGTGGCCCTGAATACCGGCATGATCAAAACCGGCAGCGCCAGCCGCTCCGACAGGATCGCCAAGTACAACCAGCTGCTCCGGATCGAAGAGAAACTGGGCCCGGTGGCTTACTACCCGGGGAAGAACTTTAAGTTCCTGGCTTCAAGGTAAGTGTACCATTTAAATGGGAATCATCCAAAGGCAGACGATTACAGGCACCATCCTTACTTACCTTGGTGTTGTTATCGGATTTGTAACCACAGGACTGATATTCCCGGAATACCTGACACCGGAGCAGATCGGCCTGATCGGTCTGCTCCTGTCGTATTCAATGATTTTTGCGCAGCTTTCTTCACTGGGATTCGCCAGCACCACGAATTTCTTTTTCCCCGCCTTCCGGGAAAGCAATAACCGGCATCATGGGTTCCTCTTCCTCGCCTTGATGGTGACCCTGGCGGGCTTTATCCTGTCGTGGCTCGTCTTTCTGTTGATCAAACCCGCCATTGTGGCAAACAGCGCCGAGAAGTCGGCCCTGCTGATTGGCTACATTCACTATGTTGTTCCACTGACCTTCTCTGTGGCGATCTTTAACGCGTTCGACCAGTATTACAAAATGCTGTACAATGCGGTGATCGGCATCACCCTGAAGGAAGTCGTCCTGAGGATTTTAATCCTCGCCTCTGTGAGCCTCTTTGTGCTCTCGCTGATCAATTTCAGCCACTTCGTCTTTCTTTACATGATGAGCTACCTCGTCCCATTGGTCCTGATCGTTTTTTCCCTGGCCAGGCAAAACCAGCTTAACTTTCGACCGGATTTTGATTTCCTGAACAAACCATTGGTACGCCGTATGGCCAGCGTCAGCCTTTATGGGATCATCTCCTCAGCCTCCCTCGTCGTCACCCTGAATCTCGACCGTATTATGATCGACCGGTTCCTTGGACTTGGCCCCACCGGTATTTATACCACCATGTATTTCTTCGGCAGCCTGGTGATTATCCCGTCGCGGCCATTGACTAAAATCTCCTCGACAATTATCGCTGATGCATTGAAAATCAATGATATGGAACACCTTCGTGAAATTTATTACAAGAGCAGCCTGAACCAGTTCATCGCAGGACTTCTACTGCTTGTCGGTTTATGGGGGAATATTGATAATGTTTACAGGATACTCCCGGAGCAATTCCTGGAAGGTAAGTATGTCGTCCTGGTTGTCGGACTGGCCTTCCTGGTTAATATGGCCGTAGGTGTGAACTTTTCAATTGTGGCCAATTCCAAATATTACCGGTATTCGACCTATGTCCTTATCGCGTATGTCATCATCCTCATCGGGTTTAACTGGATCCTGATCCCTATGTACGGAATAACGGGTGCAGCATTATCCTTCCTTCTCTCCACGCTGATCGTTAACGGTTTTCTTGTCTTGTTCGTGGCCAGGGCCTTCAGGATGTTCCCATTTAATTATAAGTACCTGCTGGCTGCAGGTCTGGTGACCGGGGTCTATTTCCTGAGCCTCCTGATCCCGTTCCTTGGTAACCTCATCCTGGATATAGCCGTCAGGAGTGCATTCTTGGGTGGTTCATTCCTACTCCTTGTTTTTTTGCTGCGGATATCAGGGGACATCAATGATCGGATCAAAGTATATCTGAAGCGATGGCTGGGGATCACGGTGAAGTACTGATTATCTGTTCGGGAATCTGGCCCGGACAGCAATGCCATTATACTGCATATCATGGTGAAATCTCAGCGTAAGAATATCCAGAATCTTAAATATTAATGATTTAGATGGTCTCGTGCCTTGGATGACCTCAATTTCTAGGTTGCATTCCTCCAAAAACCGCCTTAAGCTTCTGATGGTGTAAAACCGCAGATGAGTCTTATCCAGCGTACCGCTTTCTTTATACCGCCAGTCTTTATGAATAACCAGCTCGAGGATATTTGACCAGCTGCGCACATTGGGAAGGGATGCGACAAGAAAAGCCCCTTGCTTCATGGATCCTGCAATCTTATGAATAAAAAGTTCCGGGTAAGGCAGGTGCTCGAGGAAATCATTACAAATCAGGCAGTCAAAATAATCTGCAGGCAAATGCTCCAACACGGTAATCGCCTCGCCCAGGATGGCCCGGTCAAGGTGCCGGGCAGCCTGATCGATCGATTCAGGGTTTAAATCCACGCCCCAGCACTCAGCCTGATATCTTTCTTTCAATGACTTAGAGAACAACCCATTGGAACAGCCAAATTCTATGCTCCGCTCAATTTTCTGAGGCATGAATTGCATCATCTCGAGCCGCTCGTTATTGAAATAACCGGGATCTTTTGCCAGATAAGGATTCATCAGCTATACATTTATGTTGGTTTGATCAGGATTATTCCAATGGCAATACCGGGCCCATGGTTCCATTCAGTGCGTCCCTCGAGGCACGCAGGTACAGGCGGTAGGCTTTCCAGTTCCGGTTCAGTCCGGCCAGGATGAACAATACGGCGGAATAAACCAGTCTGTTAACAAGGAATAACAAACGGTTGGTGACCAGGTGATGATCTGAAAAGAAGATCATGTTCCGAATCCGGTAATATGCCCGCGGGCCAGTGAAATCCAGAATTGGAAAACGTGTTTGCCTTTTTTTCCGGGTGTCATGAAATACCCACGAAAGTTCGAGATCTTCTAACTGGCACCGGGTTACCATGTAGATGGCGCCGCCTTTACTGTTGATCCGATAGGTGTATTCCGTGTCGTCTACATAGACGAAATATCGGTCATCAGGCAGGCCGCATTTTCGGATCAGGCCCAATGGGATGAGCAGCCCGCTCCATGGGGCAACCGGCATTTTGACTACCGGAAGGAGCGGTTGTCGTTCCGCTTCCCGGCTTCTGACACGTAACCGGTAATTTCTGTATAGGTTCAGAATATTGAATCCTGCGAAATTGTTCAGTTTGGGTTTGTAGATCTCTGTCGGGGCGCCATGTGCGATTTTCCTCATGTAGGGCCCGTGGTTCGGGCGATAGGCCAGGCAGGCCACATCCGGATCGCCGCCGAATTGCTCCCGGTGGGTCAGCAGCAATTGTTCCAGGCTTCCGGGCAGGATGATGTTGTCATCATCCAGGATAAAGACGAATTCGATATCATGAAGCTGCAACGCCTGTTCCATCCCGGTCCTGATGCCCCCCGCCGAACCCAGGTTTTCCTCCGAACGGATGATTTTAATCCGCGCGTCATCAATGCCTGCATGGATCAGGCTTTCGTGCAGCGGGTAAGGGCAGGCGTTGTCCACCAGGATAAGGTGACAGACGGCTTTTTCTGCAAGGACGGAGCGGACCGACCTTTCCAGGTACTGCCACCGGTTGCCGTAGGTTACGATAATTGCAGCCAGGCCGGATTCTCTTATTTGATGTTCATTCATAGGCGGGGCGCGGCTGGTTTCTGGCGGGGTTCCGTGATCCGGTCGAGCAGCCCGGCCAGCAAACCGGTCAGGTGCTTCCTGGAATAGACGGATGCGTCTGTTTTTGCGCCTTCAAGTCGGTTATTCTTCCAGTCTTCATAATACGTGTCGATGAACCGGGCCATTGCTGACGGGTTTTCGTAACCCGCGGTCCTACCCGCCCCGGTCTTTCCGAGGAGCAGGGCAGCCTCGCCATCCTCAGGGCCGATGGCCAGGATGGGGCGCTTCGCCGCCATGTATTCGAAGATCTTGCCCGTAAGCCGCCCTCTGGCGTCCGCACTGTTGTTAATGAGCAAAAGCAACACTCCGGCGTTCTGCTGCGCCCGCAAGGCTTCCCGGTGGTCCAGGTATTCAATGCGGTTCAGATTTGGCGCCAGGCCGGCTGCCCGGATGCTTTCCAGTACGGAAAAATCCGCCCCGCCGATCAGTTTCAGCTCCAGGTCGGCCGCGAACCGCTTATCTATAGCCGTTTTTTCTCCCAGAACCTTCCAGAGTGCTGTGGCATTGCGGTTTTTGCCGATGGAACCGACGTGCACCAGGGTGAATTTCCGGTCGGTGACCGGCGGGTCTGAGGGCATATCTTCCGGATCATAACCGTTGGTGATCACCGTCACCTCCCGGGCCCCGGCATTCAGAAACTCCTGCTTCCAGAGTTCCCCAACCGTCACCACGTGATCGGCTTCGCGCAGTACACGCTGTTCCATCCTGTGGTGCCTGCGGTCGGCGGTCCGGGTAAGCGGCAGGTCGGCATAATAATCGATCTTTGTCCATAAATCCCGGAAATCGGCCACCCAGGGGATGTCGAACTTCTTTCTTAACCTTCTGCCGATCAGATGGATGCTGTGCGGGGTACCTGTTGTCACGATGACATCCACGGGATGTGCTGCAAGGTATTTTTTCAGGTAGCGATAGGAGGGCCGCACCCAGAAAACATGGGCGTCAGGGATAAACAGGTTGGCACGGATCCACATCGATAATTGATTCTTCAGCGATTTGATCCGCGATGGCTTGGCGGACAGGGACATGGACACGCCCAGTTTCTCCTTCTTCGACAGGCCAAGGAATTTGCCGTATAACCGGGAAGGCTCGAAGATGGTCCGCTTCAGCACAGTGATCTTTTGCGCCTCTGCAACAAGCGTGTGATCCGTTTCCGGGTAATCCGCGTTTTCCGGTGCGTATACGATGGGCTCCCAGCCATATTCCGGAAGGTATTTGGCGAATTTCAGCCACCGCTGCACCGCCATTCCCCCGCCCGGAGGCCAGTAATAAAGGATGATGAGGACTTTCTTCATCGCTTCTTTCTGCTGTCAACAATGGCTTTGACCGCGTAGCCCAGGGCCAGGAGCAGCAAAATCAGAGAAGCGGCCATGCTGACCTTCTGTCCGGCGAAATAGGAGCGGGGCTCAAACCGAAACTCGATGTTATGGTCCCCGGCCGGGACGATCATGGCCCTGAGAATGAAATTAGCCCGGAAATAAGGCGCTTCCTGCCCATCAATAAAGGCTTTCCAGCCTTTGTCGTAATAAATCTCAGAGAAGACGGCGAACCCACCGGATTCCGAATTGCTGCGGTACTGAAGCTGGTTTGGCTTGTAGGACACCAGTTCGATGGTACCTTTTTCGCCCTGGGCCGTGTTGAAACCCTGAAGGTATCGCTCAAACCTGCGGTCGACGATCGCCAGGCTTTCCGGGTCAAAGTCATTCAGGGCATTGATCTCTTCATCGGCATTGTCCACCAGCCGGAAGTCGCCGACAAACCAGGCGTTGCCCAGCGCATAAGGATTCCGGAGGGGTTCTGCGTTGGCATTGACGATGTAGTAGCGCGTATTGAGCATATTGAAGGTGGCGGCGTTCCGTAATGCTTCTTCAGGATCCATGCCCTCTCCGCTCAAGGCCTGGGCGAGCATCGCGCGCTCCGTGGTCAGGCTGTGCTCGATCACTTCCTGGTACCGGCGCATCTTGGCCCCGTGATACCCTCCGATGTTCTTGTGGAAGTAGGATGTCCGCGCCGAGGCGTCGAAGGATTCGCCGAAATTGTAAACACGGTAATTCGGGTCCGTATCGCGCAGGATCGCCTGGTCGGCTTTGGTAGCCTGGTAAGGATTGTCCACCTGCGATTTACGCTGGAAGTCATCGTTGTTCAGATAACGTTTGTTAACCGGCCACAAATCGGCGAGGATCATGACCGTCAGCAGAAGGAACAGGTAATTCAGCTTGAGTTTTCCTTTGGCGTAGATCCAGATCAGGCCAAAAGTCAGCAGCACAAAGACAAGCGAGCGGATGGCGTCGGTGCGGAAGAGCCGGATCCGGTCGTCGCGGAGCGCGCCGAGCAGCCAGTCGGGCAGGCCCATCTGGTTGTCGTTCGGACCCGTGAAGGAAAACAAGGTCCCGGCCAGCAGCAGGAAGAACAGCAGGATGCCGCCTGTGATGTACAGGCTGATTTTCAAATACTTCAGGGCGGCCTGGTCAACGCCCTCGCGTATCAGCCGGTCAAGGGCGACGATGGCCATCAGGGGCATGGTCAGCTCGGCCATGACCAGGATCATGGTCACCGCACGGAATTTGTTGTACAGAGGAACATATTCCAGGAAGAAATCGGTGAGCGGCATGAAATTCTTCCCCCAGGCCAGCATGATGGAAAGCACCGTCACGGCAATGCCCCACCATTTGAAGGGGCCTTTGAGGTAAAAAAGGGAAAAAATGAACAGGAAGAATACAATGGCGCCCACATAAACGGGCCCGCTGGTGAACAACTGGTCGCCCCAGTACAGCGGTAGTGCCTGGATGATTTCGCCGGCGTTGGGCACGCGGTTTTGTGCCAGGATCTCATACGTGGCGGAGTTTTCTGAAAGCGATCCGTGCGATGATCCGCCGTGGAAATTCGGGATCAGCAGGGTCATGGTCTCGGCGATGCCGTAGCTCCACTGGATCGCGTAGTCTTTGTCCAGCCCGCTGGTCCTGTTTTCCTTTTCTGAGGAAAGCTCTGTTTTGCCCCGGATGGAATATTTGCTGTATTCATAAGTGTTCCAGAGGCTGGCCGTGTGTGTGAGTACGGCCAGGATGGCGGCTAAGACCAGCACGGCGGACGCCCTGAAGAAACCGGCCAGTTGCTTCTCCCTGAAATGCCGGTAGAATTCAGCGAGTCCGTAGATCAGTACCATGAACATCAGGTAATAGGTGATCTGCGGATGTCCGCTGACGATTTCCAGCGCCAGGAAAAATGCGGTCATAATGCCGCCCAGAAGGTATTTGCCCCGGTAGGTGAGGATGATGCCGGCCAGCACCGGCGCCATATACCCTATGGCGTAAGCCTTTGAGGTATGCCCGGCTTCGAGGATGATGAAAAAATAGGATGAGAACGCAAAGGCGATGGAGCCGGCAATCCTGAGCCAGGGATGGATGCCCATGACCGAAAGCAGGATATAAAAACCCAGGAAATATATAATAACCATTCCAATGGGTAGATGGAAGCCCAGCCGGAGCACCTGGTGGACGGTGAGCATGAGGTTGGCGCTGTAATCGGTCAGGATCTGGTAAGCCGGCATTCCGCCGAACATGCTGTTGGTCCAGAGCGGCTCGTCGCCGGTCTTGTCCCGGTAATCCACGATCTCCTTCGACATGCCCTTGAAATGTACCATATCGCTGGCCGAAAGCTTCTTCCCTTCAATGACCGGGTAAAAATAAATGGCGATGATGACGAAAAAAACAAGGATGGCGGCAGCGTAGGGTAAAAAGCGCTGGAAGCCGCTTTTATTCATGCTCATGGGAATAGGGTTAGTGATTAAAAGGTGATTTCCGTGCTAAAATTACAGAAAATCAGCGATACAGAAAGGGGATAAAAAAAAGAAGATAACTCAGGTTATCTTCTTTTCCATCAATATTTTATGAGAAATATGATTACTTCTTCTCGTCTGAAACCGTCAGCTTCTTTCTTCCGGTCGCCCTTCTGTTCGACAACACCTTGCGCCCGTTCTTGGTCGACATCCGCTCCCTGAATCCATGCTTGTTCTTACGTTTTCTGACCGATGGCTGGAATGTTCTTTTCATGACGTTTCAATTTTGGAGGTGCAAAAGTACAACAATAATTTAAAATTCCAAATATCAAATTTTAAATTCCCAAAAAATACCCGAACTTAACCCTAAAAACTTAAAACTTAAACCTACTTCTTAGGGCAGTGCTTCAATGTTTCCAGCAGGTATTCCCAGAACAATCCCACCGAACCGATATGCACTTTCTCATCCGGCGAGTGCGGCCCGCGGATGGTCGGCCCGAACGAGATCATATCCCAGTGCGGGTATTTGCTTCCCAGGATGCCGCATTCCAGCCCGGCGTGGATCACCTTAACCTCGGGGACCTTGCCGAAACGGTCATGGTATACCTTTTTCATGGTTTCGAGGATAGGGGAATGGACATTGGGTTTCCAGCCCGGATAAGCGCCGCTGATTTCCACCTTGGCGCCCGCTGTTTTAAGGATACCCGACATTTGTTCCGCCAGCGCCATCTTCTTGTCGTCGGCGGCGCTGCGCAGCAGGCAGGCCAGGAATATTTTCCCTTTCTCCGCTTTGACGATCGCCAGGTTGGTGGAGGTCTCCACCACGCCGGGCATATCGCTGAGCATGGAGATCATGCCGTTGGGCAGGGCATCCAGGGCGGCATAAAGCCTTTCCTGGCTGTCGGTATCGATCACGTGCAAAGGCATTTTTGTGGATGCCGCCGTGATCATGATCCCCGGATCGGCCTCCTTGTATTTTGACTTTACTTCAGCTTCATAGGCTTCTACGAGCATCTTGAAATCCTCTTTCGCCGATTCCGGGATAACCACGGTGGCGAAGGATTCCCTCGGAATGGCGTTCCTGAGGTTGCCGCCCTCGATGTGGGCCAGACGGGCTCCGGTCTTTTCCGAAGCGCTTTTCAGTAACTCATTCATGAGCTTGTTGGCGTTGCCCCGGCCCAGGTTGATGTCCAGCCCCGAATGTCCGCCCTTCAGGCCGGTCAGGCTGATGCGGTAGGGGACGAAGAAGGGCGGGATTTCCTCTTCTTTTGTGGCGAAACTGGCGGTGATGTCAACCCCGCCGGCGCAGCCGATGTACAGTTCCCCCTCGTCTTCCGAGTCGAGGTTCAGCAGGATCTCGCCCTGGAGTACGCCGGGCTTCAGTTCATTAGCTCCGGTCATTCCCGTTTCTTCGTCGCAGGTCAGCAAAGCTTCGATGGGACCGTGGGGAATGTTGTCCGCTGCCAGTACCGCCATGATCGAAGCCACGCCGATCCCGTTGTCGGAGCCCAGCGTGGTCCCCCGGGCTTTCACCCATTCTCCGTCAATTTCCGGGATGATCGGGTCTTTCTCAAAATCATGCCGGGTTGAGGTGTTTTTCTGCGGGACCATGTCCAGGTGGGCCTGCAGGATGATCCCCCTGCGGTCTTCCATGCCCGGCGTGGCCGGCTTGCGGATGATGATGTTGCCGGGCTTGTCCCTGAACGTTTCCAAACCCAGGTCCTCGCCGAACTGCAGCATGAATTCCTGGATCTTGTCTTCATGCTTCGATGGCCGCGGCACCCGCGTCAATGCGTAAAAATGCCTCCATACTTCCTTCGGTTCCAGTTTCTTGATGTCTTCGCTCATAATATTGTTCTATTGTTCTATTGTTCTATTGTTCTATTGTTCTATTGTTTTAACATTCAGCCGTCCTACCATCCTACCGTCCTACCATCCTACCGTCCTACCATCCTACCGTCTTACCGTCTTACCGTCTTACCGTCTTACCGTCTTACCGTCTTACCGTC
>CAZAZE010000006.1:104446-232937 GCA_964489545.1 uncultured Bacteroidales bacterium | reverse complement strand
CTACACCGCCGCCCTGGAAGCCTACCAGTCGGCCCTGAAGCTCAAGCCCGGCGAGAAATACCCGGCCGACAAGATCAACGAAGCAAATGCAGGGATTGCTGAATTGGCACGGATCGAAGAAATCAACAAAAAATACAATGATGCTATTGCTTTTGGCGACAAGCATCTTACCGCCGGAGATTATGAAAACGCCCGCTACGAATACCAGGTTGCCAACAGCATCAAGCCTTCGGAGGAGTACCCGTTAAAAAAGATCGGCGAGGTCGATGCCTTGCTGGAGGAAATCCGTAAGCAAAAAGAAATTGACAGCCGGTACCAGAAGGCGCTGGCCTCGGGCGATGAGTTCTTCAAAAACGACCAGCTTGAGGAAGCACGCTCCGCTTACCAGGAAGCCAGGAATATCAAACCCGGGGAAAATTATCCTGACGCCCAATTATCCGCCATTAACTCCCGGTTGGAGGTCCTCGCATTACAGCGCGAAGAAGCCTACCAGGCAGCCATTGTCAAAGCGGACGCTTACCTGCAGCAAGGCGACTACCAAATGGCGAAAATCCAGTATGACCGGGCCGTTGAACTCAAGCCCAGCGAAGTGTACCCGCTGGATAAACTCAAGCTGGTCAATGAGCAGATCATGAAACAGCGTCAGATCATCCAGGAGGAATACGATAAAGCCATCGCCGACGCCGATAAGTTCTACGCCTCGAAGATATACGACAACGCGATCGACGCGTTCCGGAACGCTTCCCTGCTGAAACCCGATGAAGAATACCCCAAGGAGATGGTACGCCGCATCCTGAAGATGATCTCCGACCGGTCAATCGTGCAGATGAACAAGGAACCCCTGCTCATCCCGAACAACACCCAGCACAAATTCGATTTCCTGCCTGTTTCGGTGAAAGACCGGCGCAGCAACTACATCTTCTTCCGGGCGCGGAATGTTTCCCAGAATGAGTACAAGCTCATCATCAATTTCGGCCAGGACCAGGCAAAGAACGGCGGAGTCGTCATCAAAGTGCCTCCGGGAACAGAAATGAATGAATACATTGTCCGCATCAGCGCGCAGTACAAATGGTTCAGTGACGACAACAACTGGATCACCTTCTATCCTGAAGGCGGAGACTTTGAAGTCTCGCTCTTACAGATATCATACAGCGATTAGCGTCTGAGGGGGTAAGCCTATTCCCCCGAACCTGCAGCGGCCTGTGGTGATTCATCCTTTTAATTATCTTTGCCACGCAAAATTCGCGGGCATGGAAAGCTACTTCAAACCTTTCAGGAACAATATCATCGGGATCGATCAAAGGTTCCATTCCCCCTACGGCGAAATGCCGATTGTGTATGCCGACTGGATCGCAAGCGGCAGGCTGTATGCCCCCATTGAAAACAGGATGAGGGATGTTTTCGGTCCCTTTGTTGGCAACACGCACACAGAAACCAGCGAGACCGGGACCCTGATGACGAAGGCCTATCACCTGGCCCAGAAGAAGATCAAAGACCATGTCAACGCCTCCGCTGACGACGTGATCATCACGGCGGGGTTCGGCATGACGGCCGTGGTCAACAAACTGCAGCGAATGCTTGGGCTCAAGACCTGCGGCATGGGTTCCAAATACGATTGCATGGGCGACAGCCAGCGGCCCGTGATCTTCATCACCCACATGGAGCATCACTCCAACCATACCTCGTGGTTCGAGACCATGGGGGATTTGGAAGTTATTCCTCCCGGTCCTGACCTGATGATTGACCTGGGCCATCTCCGGGAAATGCTCGAGAAATACAAAGACCGCAAGGTTAAGATCGGTTCGTTCACTGCCTGCTCTAATGTCACCGGTATTGAAACCCCTTATTATGAAATGGCCGAACTGATGCATGAATATGGCGGGTTTTGTTTTGTCGATTTTGCCGCTTCAGCCCCTTACGTAAAGATTGATATGCACCCGGAAAATCCCGCCCGGAGCCTCGACGCCATTTTCTTCTCACCGCATAAATTCTTAGGCGGACCCGGTAGTTCGGGAGTGCTGATCTTCAACAAAAACCTGTACAGCGGCCACCGCCCGCCCGATCAGCCGGGAGGGGGCACTGTCGACTGGACCAATCCCTGGGGGGAATATAAATACATTGACGACATAGAAGCCCGCGAGGATGGCGGCACACCCGGTTTCCTGCAAGCCATCCGTGCTGCCCTGGCCCTGGAACTAAAGGAACAAATGGGTGTCGACAACATGCGCATCCGGGAGCGTGTCCTGGTGGAGCAGGCCTTCCGCGGTATGGATCGCATCCCGGGCCTTCATTTGCTGGCGGATCAGAACAGAGACCGGCTGGGGATCATCTCTTTTTACCTGGAGCAAATTCACTTTAACCTGGTCGTCAAACTGCTGAACGACCGGTTCGGTATCCAGGTGCGCGGCGGCTGTGCCTGCGCCGGGACCTACGGCCATTACCTGCTGGATGTGTCGTACGAAAAATCACACCAGATCACCAGCCTGATCAATTCCGGCGACCTGTCGCAAAAGCCCGGCTGGATCCGGCTTTCGCTGCACCCGACCATGACCGGCGAAGAATTGGATTATATTCTCGATGCCATCCGCCAGGTGGCCCTGCATCATAAAAAGTGGGAAGGTGATTATCTGTATAACCGATATACAAACGAGTTCCGCCACAAGGCGGAACCCGAAGATAAGACGATACTGGTCAGCGACTGGTTCGATCTTTAACGCACCAGCAGTTTCTGAACCTGTGTTCCCTGTTCCGAAGTGATGATGACGAAATAGAGCCCGGCCGAAAGTCCGGAAATCTCAACTTCTTCCTTTACAGAAGGGTTCTCTCTGCGGATCAGAAGTTCTCCCCTGGCGTTCACCAGCGATATTTGCGACCGGCCGGCGTTCTCTATGAAAAAGCGGCCTGATGCCGGATTGGGATAGACCTTGGGGTCCTGTTCCGTCCCGGCGAATGCTATACCCGACAACAGCACAACTTCGAAAGCGTCCTCCAGCAGCATGTCATCCACATGAAGGTCCCAGAACCCGACGGTTGCGCCGGAAGGAATATCAAACACCACCTCGGCCGTTTCGTCGCTGATCACCGTCACTGCAGTTGCTTCGATAACCTCCGACGGATTCCCTGAAAAACTGAGCATAACCGAAGGCGCCGAAAGGGTAAACCGGCTGTCGGCCGCAGTGATCAGGGTAAGTACCGTTTCACTCTGAAGGGCTGAGTCCGGGAAGATACTGACTAGATAAGGCTCCACATCAATTACTGTGAATGCATTTTCAAGCAGCAATTGGTCGACATTAAGGTCCCAAAGGCCCGGTGTGGCATCGAACGGGATCTGGAAGGAAACCTCCAGTAATGTATTGTTGAGTACCATCACATTCTCTGCGGAAATCTGTTCTGACGGATTGGTATGGAGCGTTAGTGATACAACAGGGAATCCACCGGTGAACTGGGTATTCTCAGCAGTAATCTGAGTCAAAATCATTTCCCCTTGCCCCGCGTTATCCGGGGTTATCCCGGTAAGGGCCGGGGCGAGTGCCTGAAGGACCGTAAAACCATCGGACTTGACCAGTTCATCAACATGTATGCTGTAATTACCAATAGACGCATCGGCAGGGATAGCGAAGTCGGCTGTGATTCCGGTACTGTTAACCACAGTGACATTTGTAGCGACGATTGTTTCTGCAGGATTTACTCCGTAGCTCAGGTACACCGAAGGCGTTCCTGTCCAGGTGGTATTCTCTCCCGAAATAGCGGCATTGAAGGAATCGCCCTGGTGCGCGAAATTCGGCTCCATGAACAGGATGGCGGGTACGGCTTCGTTGACGGTAAAGCCATTTTCCAGTGTGAGCGCGTTTACATTGACATCCCACAGACCAGAACTGGCATCGCCCGGGATACTGAACTGGACTTGCAAGACGGTAGCGCTTAGGATCGTGACGCCGGTGGCGCTGATCACTTCAAGGGGATTGCCGGAGAAAGATAGCGAGACAGACGGATTGCCCGTGAATTGTGTATTGGATCCGGTGATGGTGGCCTGGAACGATTCCCCCTGTTCCGCCTCGTCGGGCTGGATGCTGACCAGGGCCGGCGGTGGGATGAAGGGAGAAATAAACGTACTGGATTTATAAATCACGTCGCCGGAAGTATTGCCATTGCCGTTTGCGGCATTGAACGCGGCATAAATGCCGATAGTTCCCTGCGCGGTGGCGGGGGCAATCCAGTTCATGGTCCAGGAATTTGAGTTGCCGCTCGGCGTAGTTCCGCCCGAGGTATGGGTCACAGCTTTGTTCAGGTTGGTCAGTTTCGTCCTTGTCGGCTCGGTGATCTGGAGCGTTCCGATCTTGGTACCATTGTCGGTTTCCACAGTTAACTCGAACCCGATAAGACCGGCCCCTGAATGAGTGGCTGTAGCCGTAATAGAATAAGTCTGCCCCGGAACATACCCGGATGCCGGCACATTGGTGGTGATCCAGCCGGTCATGGTTGTTGCCGTGCCGCCATGGCATTGCGTGCAGGTATTTCCGCCGTCTCCGGGGGAGCCTGATTTACCTCCGGGGGAACCTGAACTGTTGCTCAACAAAATAAGGATAAAGGGTGTGGCCAGCATGGCCAGGAAGGGGTAGAATTTTTTCATGAACTGACAATTTTGTGATAAACAGTCAAGTCCGTTGTTTGTTCAAAGGAAAGAAAAATTATTTCAGGATTCCAGCCGGATCAGGGTGATTTCCGGCAATATCCCAACCCGGCCCGGGTAACCGATCATGCCCAGGCCGCGGTTTACATACAGATATTGTATTTTTTCCGGTTTTGGGCTTTCGTAGAGGCCGGCCCAGTATTTATAAACATACTGAGCGAAACTCCATTTGAAATTTTTCAGTTCCACACCAAACTGAAAACCATGGGTATGACCTGAGAGTGTCAGATCCACTTCCGGGTATTTCGCCGACACTTCCTTTTCCCAATGCGAGGGATCGTGCGACATGAGGATCTTCACCGGCGCACCGGCGGTACCTTCCAGGGCTTTAGACAGCTTGCCCAGCCTGGGGAACCTGGGGTTGGCGCTCCAGTTTTCCACACCGACCAGGGCGATCTCTTCCCCGTCTGTCCGGATCAAATCGTTCTCGTTGCGCAGCAGTTTCCAGTTAATTTCAGCAAAAAAATCGATGAGCCGCTGCATGTTCTGCTGTTTCTCATTTTCCGAAGACCAGTTGACATAATCGCCGTAATCGTGGTTGCCCAATATGGCATAAACGCCTTTTCGGGCACGGATCTTCCTGAGCGCATCCGTGAAACGGTAGGCTTCTTCGGAACTGTAGTTGACCAGGTCGCCGGTGAACAGCACGAGGTCCGCGTCCAGGTCGTTGATGATCTCCACGGCTTCCTCAATCGGCTCGGTGCTGGCCCAGCTGCCCAGGTGAAGATCGGAGATCTGCACGATCCGGAAACCATCGAAGGCTGATGGAAGGCGGGAAAGCCGGATCTTTACGTGGCGAACCCGGAAATCGTGCGCCCATTTCACCATGCCCACCAGCATCCCGCTGAAGAAAATGCCTCCTGTGGCCAGCCCCATGGTGCGCAGGAATTTTCCGCGGGTCATGGTGGCCGGGTCCTGGCTCACGGGCACGCCTGTGCGTTTGGCTTTGGCGTGCCGGTATACGAAAGAACCAATCCGGAAGACATCGGCCAGGAGGAAGAATATCACCGAGAGCAGCTTGGCAAAATAGGCCACGATGGTCACGCCCAGGATGTAAGAAACCAGGGCCGGATGGCTCAGATGCACATTCCGGTAAGAAGAGATAATGGTGAAGAAAAGGAATGCCGCGAGCGGTATCCAGTAGAAGAACGTCACGGTAAACCTGAGTGGATTTTTATAAGATCTGACCTTCCGGCGGATCGAAATCCACAGATAAATATCAACCCCAAGCAGGAACACCATGAACGGGAACCGTTGGGCCGTGGCCGGGTGGGTTGCCGCAAAAAGGAAATACCCCGGGATCAGGAGAACGATGATAATCAGAACAAGGATGAGCTTTTTCCGCATGCAGGCAGACTTCAACGAATGCTTTGTTGATCCTTCACGGATCTTTTCAAGGATATACTTTCAAACATATGAACATGCCTAATGTTCATCAAAACGCCGGCAAAATTAATAAAAAAGAACATGCGAACCCGGGTGGGCGCATGTTCTTTAAAGTTTATCAGAATAATCCTGTAGTGCGTTCAGTCGCCGACCGTAACTAAATGAGCATTGGTTGAGAAAAGACCGCTGTTGACTTTCAGTTCATGGCTTATCCATAAAGGGCTTGCTGCTGAGACGGCCGAACCTGCCTCCTTGGAAGCCCATAAATCATGGAAATAACAAGCCGCCGGAAGGTACAATAGTGAAGTGCCGGATCCATATAATTCAACAGATCCTCCGCTGGGAGTAAAGAAAGTGATTCCAACAGTTGAGTGGAAATAACCACTGGTTCGTATCACTCCTCCCGTGATATTCTCAGTGAAATTATCGTTATTCAGGAAGATACCCTGATCTTTAATATCAAGCACACCGCCGCTCATGGTCAATGAGCCGTCCCCTGTGTATGGCCACCAGCAATCTTCACCCAGCCCACCATGGATATTGAACTGCCCGTTCTGTATGGTGATATCGGCCTCCAGGTCCACATACTGATCCTGATCCTGGTACAGGTCGATCTGGCCGTTGAACAGGATATAGTCGCCGATAACATGGGGCTCGTTCAGGTCATTGGCCGTGAACGAGCCGCTGGTCAGCTGGATGTTTCCGCCCTGGAAAAGCGTGTCGACAGTTACCGCCGGGTCGCCGGTCGTCAGGCTGAACCAGCCCGCGGTCAGGTGCATTCGCTTGAAATTGGCCGGTGAACCGGAAACAACGGTCTGAGAAGCGCTGCCTGCGCCATCGGCCTCGTAAAGTCCCAGGACGGTCACCGGCCCGGCGAACTCCACGAAGGAATTGGTATTTTGGTTGACCAGGTGATAAAACGTATTCTCCCCGCTGATCATTTGCCGGTCGGGTGAAGGATTCACACCCGTAAGGTACACGGTCCCTGTGCCGCAGCTAAAGCCGGATTGCCCGACGTTATTCACCCAGTCATCGCCCACATAGATGATATCATTATCAGCGAGCAGGTTGCCCTCCTCAATCGTGAGGTCCTTATTGACGGCCACCTGCCCGGCGCCGTTAATCGCCCATGTATTGGAACCATTGATAATAAGATTGGCGAACCAGTTGCCGTTGTGCAGGTCAATATAGGGAATGCCCATTCCGCTGTAAGAGACCAGTTCCACCGTGCCTCCGGATGGCTGAAAAACATTGTCGCTGGCCATAAACGAACCGCCGACCCTGATGGTCCCGCCGGAAATCGAACCAAGGAAAGTCGATGTAAGGCTGAGGTGGTTATGACAGATTTCCAGGACGCCGTCGTTCATGGTGAAGGCGCCCGCCATCGAATAAATGGATCTGTCGGCGGACAATGCATGATCGCAGACAAAACTGCCTCCAAACAGATCCAGGCTGCCCGAGGAGGTCTCCGAGAAATCACCGTGTATCACAAAATTGCCCCCGGTGTTGCTGATCACTCCGTTCAAACTGAGATCGCCTGCCGCTGCAAAGTTCGAACCCGCCGCCGCAATCAGTTCGGAGCCTGCATCACTGACCAGTTGCCCGCTGATATTCAGCGATTCCCCCTGCATGTTGAAATGATTGCCATTCCGGATAATCAGGTTGCCGGCGACATTCATCGGATAGGTACTGCTCGAGTGTATTACGGTTATGGAAGCGGCGGCGGCCGTCTTATTGCACAATACCGTGCCAAACGATGCGTTATCGTCCAGGCAATAGATAGTGGATGTGCCTGGCGCACTGAAATAAACCGTATGCCCGCTGTTAAACCCGATATCGCTCCCGGAATAGAAGTAAATCAGGTCTTCAACATAGATCTCGCCGCCATTGCCCGCTGCCGAGGAGCCGGAGTAACAACGGATGTAATTCCCGGCATCGATCACCCCTCCGTTCATTTGGAGGCTTGCGCCATCGTGCAGGTAGGGCCCGTTGTTTTCCACCACGATCAGGCCTGAATCGATGATCACTGTGCCGTATATGTCCATAAAAGTGGCGGTGACCGTTTTGCCGTATGGTTTAAAGGTGCCTTCAACCTGGAAACTTGAATTAATATCCAGTATCTCCGTGCTGGTGAGCATCGAGGCGTTGCTTCCGGCATTTATGCAAAAATTAGAGAAATAGCTGTCCGGGTCAAATATATAGATGCCCTGGGTCGCTGGTGCTGTGCCATGGACATAAATATGCACCATCCCAAAAGAAGAGCCGTTATACTGGCTTCCTGAGTTCAGATTAAGCGATTCGGCCATCAGCGCCCCTCCGGTTTGGTTTACCGTGGCCCCGCTGTATAGCGTCAGACGTCCATCGACACTGGCCGTTCCCAGCTTTACGGAATCACTTTGCAGATTCAGCACCGAAGGCGAGTACCCATTATAGTCGTTTCCGATGGACAACAAGCCATTGACCGTAATAGTTCCATAATTGAATAACGATGAATTCGAAGAGATGATCAGCCGGCCACATGTTTGGATATTCAGGCTTTTGCAATCATGCTCGTAGGAAGTCGTGTTCACCCCCAGCCGGTTGGTCAGGTCAGGATAATACGGGCATCCGGCCGGGATGGTGACATCAATGGATGCGGTCGGGACAATGTCGAATCCCCAGTTTCCCGCCGTATTCCAGTCGGTTGAAACGGACCCGTCCCATTTCCCGTGCTCCGCCCAGTGGATCCGGGCGTTCGGGTCATTTTCATAGAGCGGGCCGGCAAATGGCCCTGTAGCCCCGACAAAAGTGACGTTACCCTGGTTGAGGGCCTTTTTCACATTATAGGTTGTCGTACTGGCCAGGAAACTGGCACTGTCGACCGTCAGCGTCTGGTTGTTGTCGATGGTCAGCAGTGTTCCGGAAGCTGTAACCCCATTCTGGAATGAGCAGAAATCAAAATCATTGGCCGCGTCGATGACAGATCCCGACTGGCAGTTCACTCCATTGGCATCCATGCTTTCAAACCGGGCGTGCCGCGCGCTGAGCGCCCCTCCGCTTTGCACCGTGAAAGAATATGTGGCACTGTGCGCTTTGACTTTGGCTAAATGGCCGGCCGAACCAACACAGCGGAGCGATCCGCCGCTGTATACAATCAGCGAATCCCCGCCTCCGACTTCCAGCCAGGCATCGTCCCCGATTTCCATAATCCCGCCGTTATAGATCTTAGTATCCCCCGTCCCCCGGATATAATGACCATTCAGGTCCAGGGTCCCGGACTGTAAAAATAAAGTATGACCGTTCAGGATATATATGTGTGTAGCCAGTGTCACCGTGTTTGATCTGCTCCCTCCCCCATCGTCGGCCACGAACTTATCCACGATCATATCGCCGAAATACCCGCCTTCGAGGGGCCAGGAGATCACCTGGTCGTTGCTCCCGATAAATCTGATATCAGTGCCCATATTGGTGGAAAAACCGCCCCCTGCTCCCGTAATTGTGAAATTCTTTCTGAATGAATGTGTCAATCCTCCCGAGGCATCATGCCACCAGCCGGATAGGATGTTCAGATCCCCCCTCAGCTCCAGGTTATCATAGGGCCGGAACTCCAGTGTGCTTCCGCCCAGGCTGATCGTAATATTGTTGAACAATCCGGGCGAAGCCGCCGTGTTGACA
Source organism: uncultured Bacteroidales bacterium (assembly GCA_964489545.1). Classification (GTDB taxonomy): domain Bacteria; phylum Bacteroidota; class Bacteroidia; order Bacteroidales; family JAGOPY01; genus JAGOPY01. The sequence continues at coordinate 223,207 of CAZAZE010000006.1, read as the reverse complement.
TACTGGTTGGCCTCACCATAAAAATATACTGTTGAAAAGTACCCGGGGAAAAAGCCGGTTAAAGAAGTAATGGATGCATTATTATCCGTCCAGTCGCCCCAGATCCTGATCGTGGTCGGATCGTCATCTGCGTTCAGGCAGGCACCGGAGGCGATGGTCAGATCACCGAGTATATCCAGGAGCGAAGAAGGATTGAGTTCCATTGTACCGTCACTGATAGTCAGATTGTTATTTACCTTTACATAATCCTGCACTTCCAGTCCGAGGGTCCCCGAATAGGTTTTATCCAGCACGAGGTTGTAAAATGTTTCACTGGTGATGATGTCTTTTGCACTGCCCCCATCGAAAGTTACGGTCCCGTTCCGCTCATTAAAACCGACCAGTTCAACATTATTGGTCCAATTACCTCCGATGTTGATCTGATAATTACTCGCACTAACGTCCAGTATGCCGTTGTCGATGACCAGGTCGCCGTTCAGGTCCAGGTTGCTGCCGAGCGTGATTTGATTCATTGGTGCCCTGGAATTGCCGGGCACGCTTACTGGAGCGGAAATCAAATGATTGTCAGAACTTTGGCCAGTAGGACCCACATTTCTTGGATGCAGAGGCAGATTTTCGCGATCCGGCTCCCCATCTGCCGCGCCATATTTATTGATCCGCAATGAATAAAAATTACTGCCCACGCCGTGACTGATATACCCATCCGTTGATCCCCTGCATTCTATTGTCCCTCCGGTGGGATTGAAATCGGTGCGGTACACCTGGAAACTCCCCGCCGTCCTGATGGTCCCGCCGGTAATATTTTCATTCAGATTGAAATCATCGTAAATAAAAATGCCCCGATTCACAAAATCAAGTACCCCTCCGCTGCTCAGGTTCAATGTATTGTTCGCGCCATAGGCCCAGTAACTGTCATCGGAACCGCCATAGATATTCATGGTGCCCGCTGCAATAGTCAGGTGCCCGTAGAGATCCACGTATTGCCCGGTCCCTGCATCCTGGTAAAGATTGACCGTGGCTCCCACCCCGACGACCCAGTATCCGTATATCGCTGACTGCACGAGATCTTCCGCCGTAAACACCGAACTGTTTGCGACGGTCATAATACCCCCTGACCAGTCAAAATGGTCGCAGGTGACATTCAATCCGGCGTCATTGATATACAAGGCATCGAATATGGCCAGGGTGAGGGTGTCAAAATTTTCATTTGAATGCAGGTACGATCCCCCATCGCCATCATTAAAATACACCCGGCTGCCGGTCTCATTGAATCCCGCATCACCGACGGTATTGGTCCAGTTGCCTGTGAGATAGATCCTGTGGGTTCCTGGAGCGAATGTTCCCTGTTCTATCAGCAGATCTCCCCTGATCGTAATGTTATCCAGCAAGGTAACGCTGGTTGACGGGCTGATGGTCAGGTTGTTAAAATAGCCGGCCCCGTCAAAATTTATAGAACCGGAGGTTCCATCCAGGACGATGGTTCCCATATTCAGATTGCACACTGCAGAGGGTGCTTTCGAAAAATAGCCATTAATGATGACCGGCTGGGATGTATTGGACCGGAACTCGCTGTTAAAGTGTAAATACAGGTAATTATTGGTCCTTAAAGGATTTGATGACAGGGAATGATGCTCAACATACCCGCCTTCGCTTTTATATATTCCCAGGTTATAGAAACAGGCGTCGGAATCATAAGAGTAAACATACGCGGCATTCGTGCCTGTTAAGTTAACCGTACCATGGTTCATCTGAATATTGGTTCCGGAATAGAAGTGCCAGTTGCCGTAAGCCCAAATCATCGGCCCGTCGACCTGGATATCAAACGTTGATCCCGAATAGCAATAGACATTCCCTTCAACATTCATCTCCGACGCCGCATTATCCATTTCGATGTTGCCGTAGACCATCAGGTTCTGTTTCATGGTGAGGGTATTGTCCCGGATTTCGAGCCAGGCGTCCGCCCCCAGGTTGAGACTGTAGCAAACGCCGTCTGCCACGTCAACGATGGCATGGAAGGCGCTGCCATTGGGTATTACTGCCAATTCATCTTCAACGGGGTCATGGCCCAGAGACCAATTGCCATTAACATACCAGTAATCCGTGGTTCCGCCGCCGGTCCAGGTGTTGGTGAACCGCTGGTACTGCAGTCCGGAAACCACAAGTCCATAATATTGTCCACTAATGGCGCCTTTGTGGTTGACCTGTACGATATATTTGCCGGCCGGGGGGCTGGTGATAAAGACGGTTTCCACATTGTCCCTGTAATTATCTCCCCGATCGGCGGCCGTCCCCGGGCTGGCGGGATTCAACCGCCAGGGGTAAGCCGTTCCTCCGGTAGGCGTGAGCACGCGCAGGTCCAGATCATGCACCAGGTGGGAAGTGGTCGGGTTCAGGGCATGGGCAAGGGTGTCGTGCGCCGGATCAATCCAGCAAATGGTCACTTTCAAGGGGGAATTGCCATCAGAATAATAGGTGTAGGTCTCTGTTTCCCCGTTGGAAAGATAAGATCTGCGGATAATGTTTCCCAGCGAATCGTGTTTATGGATCAGATTCGCCGCGCCATCGGTATTGAGCAAGCCCCAGCCGAATTGATAATCGGGCCCGTCGGCCGGGCCGGCCTCGTCGGCCGTATTCAGCACCAGGGCCTTAAGCTGGTCGGCATACATGAACGACCCCAGCAGGTCATGATAGTATTCCTGCAATAAGGCCAGTGAGCCGCAAACCGCAGGAGAACTCATGGAAGTGCCGCCTATGTAGTCGTAGGCATTATCCAGCGTTGCAATGGTAGAATAGAGGGAGGCGCCGTCGGCTACAATATCCGGCTTGATGCGCCCGTCGTCTGTAGGGCCCCAGTTGCTGAAGCCCGTCATGACCACGTCGGAAGGCTGCGAATAGCCTCCGGTGATCTGATCCACGGCGCCCACGGTGAGTATGTTTTTAGCTACCGCACGGTTCTCAATGCAGTCGTATCCATCCGCACCCCCGTCGGGATCCCGTGAGGCCGTGCTCCATACCCAGGAACCACCGCTGTACACATAATGTCCTCCGTTCCAGTCATCGTCGCGGTCATTACCGGCCGATTTGACGATCAGGTATTGCGGGCAGAGCCTGGCGAGAGAATCCCATTTTTTGGCCAGTGGCCCGTAGAAACCGAACTGGTAGTCTTCCGTGGTGCTGACAGTGATATCGCCATACCAGTACCAGGTCCCGTTATCGTTCTCCCAGCCCCGTATCCGGCCATAAGAATGGTTGCTCAGCAAAATATCGTCATTGCTGTAGGCCGTTCCCATTTCGCTGATATCGTTGTTCCAATCGTACGCATCCAGGCTGCCAAAGGGCGCCATCCCATGGGCGGAAGCCACCTGACCTTCGGCAACCAGGGTTCCGGCCACGTGGGTGGAATGATTGGAATTCCCGGCGGGAGCGTCGCGCTGCACCACGCGGCTCGGTCCCGTCCCTACCCGAAACTCCTGGTGGGTGGTCCGCACCCCGCCTCCGTCCCACTCCCCTATCAGGATGATGTCTCCGGTCAGGCTCAGACCCATGGCGCCTCCCGGCCACAGGTTGTTTGTTCCCGATGTGGCCGCCGCATTGGCGTTATCGGTGGTCTCATATTCCGGAAGGCCGCTGGCCCCCAATTCCATTATCTCCACAATCCTTCCATCAGGGTATTCAAATCGGACAGGCCATCCTTTTGCCCTGGCTATTTCTACAGCCGCGGCCTTTTTGCGGTTGAACTCCGCAGCCTGGTCCCGGGCATAACGGTCCAGGTCAGGACTTACGGTTTGCTGTGCGAACAGACAGGAAAAAGTCAAAAGCAGCTGAAGCAGGGAGGCCGTCCCCGCCTTGATTGTAAACCGGTACATAGCGAATGGTATTTGGTTAATGGGCACATCGCTGAAGCATCTCCTCAGCATGAACAAAATGAAAATCAGCAGCCTGTGAAAAGTAAGACCTGGCAGTAACCCTTGGCAACTGCAGCAAATACGGTGAATTCCAAGATTAGCCTCTAAATATATGAAAAAATCAGGAAAATATCAAGCGGTTTTAGATATAATCTTCTGATTTTTGAAACGTACCGGCCGGAAGAATACTCAAGATTAATTAGTAAGGGTGAGGATCCTTGGGGCATTGATCCGGATTTGTGCGGCGGGCAAAAGTTCTAGCGTTTTCACCGTCACATTGCTGCTGCTGATCACCGGATCGTTGGCCCGGTCGGGGATAATGATCTGGAATCCGCTGGCTGGGACCATCAGGATGTCCCAGTTCCGGTAATCATGCCAGTTGATGTCCCTGGCGCCGGTCCAGTACACATCGCTGAGCACTCCTTCGTAAGCCCCCCGGGATGGGGATGAGGCGCTGCGTGGCCTCTTCCGGTAGTCAACGGATATTCCGCTGACCGGGTTTCCGGTTCCCAGGCATTGTGAACCTGAGGTGAGGGTCAGGCCATAAGGGCTGAGGAAATATGATGGCTGGAAAAAAAGCGGATCCGTGACCAGCCTGCCGGTTTCCCCGGCATAAGCAGCAGGTATGGTGGAATAGCAGTTGTACGAAACGCTGTACAGCCCTGAGCCGGTTGTGTTGAAATGATCGGGGGAGATGGGATCCAGGTTCATGATGTTGTTCTTGATGGTCACATCCACACCGGCGGCGGCGCTTTCCAGCCTGAAGCCGTTATCCACCCGGTGAACCGTGTTGTAAGCGATCAGCCCGCCGGTTGCCGTTCCGGTTGCATTGTTCGCCCAAAATGCAAACAGGTCATTGTCGACCGCGGCCGAATCTGCAAGTACATTGTTAAAAACCTTGTTGTTGTTGCCGCTGTGCTGAAGATAGAATAATCCATGAATCCCGGTGTTGATCCGGCCCACATTCTTGAGGTAATTTCCATAAGCGAGGAACCGGCGAACGTTGTTCCTTACCTCGATCGCGCCCCTGTTGATGTTTTTCAGGTTGAAATTCCGGAACGTATTGCCCTCAAGCACAGTATATCCTGTGAACCGGCAAATATCAACGGCATTTATATAATTGATGAAGGATCCGGCAGTGGTGGAATAGACTTCGTTATTCTTGAAATGGTTCAGGTTGGCCCGGTTGTTGGGCGAGGTTTCCGCCTGGATCCCCACCTTGAGCGCTTTCCGGGATGTGTTGTAGATCGTATTGCCCAGGATCAGGTTATTGTTGGCCGGTTTGGCGGTATTGCCGGAAATCAGGAATGCGATGCTGTCCAGTTCATACACGCGGCCGTTCCGGAATACATTGTTTTTAGAGTTTTGGATCCTGACGCCCACCTGGTCGGCACCGGTCACGTCGATCCCGTCCAGGATGTTGTAGTTGGCTGCATTCACGTTGAAATCACCGGCGGAAATGATTTTGCCGATGTGCACTGTGGCCCGTTCTCCGCTGATCCCCGAGGAACTCAGAATCACGCGCTCGGCTTGGGGGTTGGCGGAATATTTCTGGTAAACGACAGGCAGGGCGATGGAAGCCTGCAGCAGGGACGAATCGGCAGGAGCGCCACTCTCGGTGACAAACTCAGCGCCTTCCACAATCACGTATTTCGCAGTTTTATTCACCTGCGTGATCTTGTACACCCCGTTATTGCCCTTCCAGCTGCGGAAGACATAGGCATAATAACGGCCTGGGTAACCGGCCAGATCGATGCAGCCCAGGTCGGCCGAGGACGGGAACGTGATCTTGTTGGTGTCGGAAACGGAGACGTTGAAGGTCAGCGGGACGATTTCCGTTCCGTTGCTTTTGATCACCAGCGTATCGTTATAAGTGCCGGGCATGATCAGTACGTTTTCTCCGCCTTTGAGCGGCTTGTTCGCCGCCTCGCTGATCTTTTTGAGCGCCGTTCCCCACGATAACCCGTCGCCGCTGGCCAGGACCGACCCGTTAACATAATAAGTGAGCAGTGGTACCGGGTTTACGGAACCGTGGTCATAAGCAGGATTGACAGGCACAAACGAGTAGGTTGCAAATTCCACCCCGGTGATGTTCAGTGCCGCATTACCTCCTTTAAAGGAAAAATTTAAGTTGGCGAGCGTTCCGTTGATATTCGCCGGACCAAAAGTCCCCGTCCAGATAAAATTCAATCTCAGGTTGACCTGATCAAATGCAACGGTGATCGGAATGGTGCCGATAGTATAACTAACATACTCTATGCGGGTGGTGTCGATAGGGATATAAAATTGCACCGCACCCATATTAACAGGAAAACCTGAAGCCTTCACCGGTATGCTTATCGACTGGCAATTCTGGGCAATAGTGTCCGGGATAGTAAGTAATTGTGAACGAACTGGTTGAAATAGAGATAGAAAGAAGAAGATAACGATTGAAGTAAGTAAGGGTCGCATCACGATCTTTTTTGGATCAAGAGCCGGAATGGTATCTTGGGTTTAAGGGTGCAAAGTTAAGCCGGAATGGAACGTGTTTGTGCTAAAAAACTGTTAAAAAAGCTTAACCAGCTTGCGTACTAAAATGAGAGGAGGTGCGTTTCGCTGATCTGAAAGCCTGATCTTCAGGATATAAATGCCCGGGGTAAGCCGTTCAGCATTCAAAAGGTACTGCTTAACATAACCGGGATCCATTGCGGCGACCAGCCGGCCTTCCGGGTTGTAGAGTTCAATGTGATGCAATGCCCAGTCATTGTCTCCGTTGATCTGAACGCTGACCGGACCGGAGAAAGGATTCGGATGCACGCTGACCATCGATTCAGGGCTGATCGGGTTCCCGGTTCCTGAAACCGGCGGCTGGCTGTTCCTTGAAAAAAGCTCCAGCCCCCCGGAAAAGTTCCCTATGACCAGTTCCGGATACCCGTCCCTGTCCAGATCGTGGAGGGCCGGCGCCGAGCGGTATCCCCTGTCCGCCTCCAGGAAGTCCACGCCGATCAGGCCGGCCAGGGTGTCGGAAGCTTCGTAGGCGCCTGGAATATTGCCATCGATCCCGGTAAAATAGAACACCCTGCCTGTTTCCGATCCGACCAGCAGATGCGTCCGGTCCAGCCCATCCCGGTAGAAAAAGGGAACGCTGTAGCCGTTGAGTGAAACGTTGTAATCGGTCACATTGATCTTCCCAAGGCTGTCGGTCACCGGCGTAAAAACCGGGCTGGCAAGCTGGCCGGTATTCCTGTAATAATTGATGTTGCCTCCCTTTTCCCCGATCACCAGGTCGGTCAGGCCATCCCGGTCCAGATCGAAAAAATGCGGCGCGCTGGCGGCACCCACGTCGATGCCCTGAAATCCATGCACAATTTCCGATAAATCCAGGGGCATCCCGGGCCCGGCAGAATTGTATAAAGCGGTCAGCGTCCCATCGTCCCGACCCAGAAGCAGGTCAGTGTCGCCGTCACCGTCGAGATCGGCGAAGGCGGGAATCAGGTTGTTGGCATCGATGGAGGATAAGCCGGCGAAATCGGCGTCCGCCCAGGTGAAAGCGGGCTGCTGCTCCGAACCGGTATTCCGGAGCAGACCGACCTGCCCGGTGTGCAGGGTATGCAGGATCAGATTCTGATCCATATATGAAGAATCGTAATAACCATAATTCCCAATAAAGAGATCCATGAGTCCATCAGAATCTTCATCGAAAAACACGGGGTAGGCTCCTGCTCCGGCGTCGATCATATCGCGCTGCAGGAAAGAACGGGTGGCCAGGGCGAATTGCGGGTTATCGCTGCCGCCCTGGTTGATGTAGAGCCATGAGCTCTTGAAATTTTCCGACAGCAATGGATTCGGGTCGAATGGAGAGATAAGCAGGTCGGGGACACCGTCCCGGTCGATGTCGCCATAATGCGCGGAAGGCATGGAGTACAGCATGACCCGGTCTCCGCCCGGCGGATACTCCCATGTATACGAGATCATGTGCGCCGTATCCTGTGTTCCGCCATTATAAAGCGCCACCAGGTTGGGGTAATCCACATCGCCCAGCAAAAGATCCACCAGATCATCACCATTGAGGTCCAATAAACAGAATGTCGATCCCGTATGCCTGAAATCCACACCTCCCTGCTTCCCCGCTTCCCCACTCCCCCGCTCCCACCCCAGGCAGGTATCCAGGGTCAACTCGTTGGATTCCTCGCTCTCCGCAAAAAAACCCCAGCAATAAGACACCCTTTCAAAATCAAGAGAATCTCGATGGCCGTATTTTTCCACCGACAGGTTGCGGTGCATCTCAACAAATGAGCCCAGGCCGTAAAAGGTGAGCATGTCGAGGTCGCCATCGCCGTCCAGGTCATAAATGCCCGGGTAATCTACATTGGTCACCAGGATATTTACATAACCGGCGCCCTGGAAGGATTTCAGGTAAGGAAACACCTGGAGCCGGAATTCCAGGACATCTGCACTGGTGTTCCGGTATACCTTCATCCCGGCGTAACCTGGCGAATACGTAAAAATATCCTCTTTTCCGTCCCCGTCGTAATCGGCGAAGATCACCCAGTCGCTCAGGACAGGCAAACCAGCGACCAGTTCAGGCGCATAATCATACTTATCCAGGCCCGTCCCGGCCTCACGCAGGAAAGGCATGACGCGGTTCCCGGTCCTGTCGAAAACCACCAGGTCTTTCATTCCATCCAGGTTGAGGTCAACCAACCCGAACTGGCAGCTGTTCATTCCGCCCGCCCAGGGGAAACGGTACCCGGCCCCGTCGGACGCCCTGACCGGTACGCTGCTGCCGGGAACCGCCTGGGCGCTGACAGGCCGGTATCCTTCAATGGCGGCCAGATAAACAACCAGAAGGATTAAAACGCAATTCCTCATTAAATTTTGCATGCCACACAAAATTAGCGATAATAATCGTAAGAATCCCCGAACCCCGAAGGGGTTCAATCCGGATAACCGACAGTGTAACTGCCGGACTATGCAAGCTAAACGAAAAATCCGTAGCTTTACGGCACGAACAAATGCAGCTCCATGTCCAAGATCCTCATCGTCGACGACGAACGCAGTATACGCAATACGCTCCGGGAAATCCTGGAATATGAAAAATACGATGTCGGCGACGCCGAATCCGGGGTGGTGGCGCTGGAAATGCTGAAACAGGCGGAATTCGACGCGATCCTGCTGGATATCAAAATGCCGCAGATGGATGGGATTGAGGTGCTCGAACTGATCCTTAAGGAATATGATGTACCGGTCATCATGATTTCCGGCCACGGCACCATCGAAACGGCTGTGGAAGCGATCAAGAAAGGGGCATTCGACTACATCGCAAAACCGCTGGATCTCAATCGGTTGCTGGTGACCATCCGGAACGCCCTGGATAAATCGCGCCTGCTGACCGAGACCAGGATCCTGCGGAAGAAGGTAAGCCGCAAGTATGAGATCATCGGGGAATCATATGCCATCGGGGAGATCCGGGACATGATCGACCGGGTGGCGCCGACGAACGCCCGGATCCTGATCACCGGTGATAACGGAACCGGAAAAGAACTGGTGGCCAGACAATTACACGAGAACAGCCTGCGTGCCAAAGGGCCGTTCATCGAAGTCAACTGTGCGGCCATCCCCTCCGAACTGATCGAAAGCAACCTCTTCGGCCACGAAAAAGGCTCCTTCACCTCGGCGATCAAGCAACGAAAGGGCGATTTTGAGCTGGCCAGCGGAGGCACGTTGTTCCTCGACGAGATCGGCGACATGAGCCTTTCAGCCCAGGCCAAGGTGTTGAGGGCCCTCCAGGAAAACAAGATCATGCGCGTCGGGGGTGAAAAAGATATCCCGGTGGATGTCCGTGTCATCGCGGCCACGAATAAAAATCTCCGGGAAGAGATTGCCGCCGGGCGCTTCCGGGAAGACCTGTATCACCGCCTGAGCGTCATCATTATCCATGTCCCGCCCCTTCATGAGCGTACGGACGATATCCCGCTGCTGGCCACCCACTTCATGGAAGAGATCTGCGCGGAACAGGGCAGGCAGCCACTTGCGTTTGATGACAGCGCTTTCGAAGAACTGAAAAAGTTAAAGTGGACCGGAAACATCCGGGAACTGAGAAATGTGGTGGAGCGTCTGGCAATCCTCTGCGACCACGTCATTACGGCCGAAGATGTCATCCGGTTCGCCCAGCCTTTGTCAAAATAAGCCTTTATTCCAGAACTATTTTCCTGACCGTTCCTGTTTTCAGATCAAAATCTATCCGTTTGAATTCGGCAGGCAAGGCGTACACCGGCCCAAGCTGAAGCACCGGAATCCATGCGGAAGCAAGCTCCCTTTCACCCAGTAAAACGCTTGCCCTGGTTTCGGCCGGCACCCGGTAAACCAGGCCGGTGAACAGCACATCCGCCTCTTTGAAACCGGAAGGCAAAGGGGAAAACTCCAGTTCCAGCGCCACTTCGGCATCTTCTTCGGCAGGGATGATTCCGGCCTCCTCAGAAAAACCGGTAAGCACATACCGCTGATCCTCCTGCCCGGCGTCCGGCACGGCTTCAAAACGGAAACCAAGTTCCTCCGTGAGGATCACCCCGGTGAACAGACGGACATAAGCCTGCCGCTCTTCTTCCAGTTTTCCGTACATGAACCCAAGCGCATCACCGCTGTAGGCGGTTTCCTGATAACCCACCAGGAGATTGTATTTATCCTGTTCGATCTGCCTGATCCGGTCAAGCGCTTCCTGTGCCTTTTCCACATCAGTGAATCCCACCATGGATCTTTTAAAAGTCGTCTCCTCAATCACCAGGGTATCGATGGATATCCGGCGAATGATCGTATCGACAACTTCCCGGGTGGCCGCTTCAGAATATTTACGGAACAGGCCTTCTGTTTCCTTTGTCAGGAACAGCCCCGGTTCCCATGCCGGCAATCCGGGCGTAGGCGCGTCTTTGGAAAACTTTTCCATTGATATCACAGGCTGATCCGGGTCCAGGGAAAGGTAAATCTCTCCTGACGATTTCTCTTCTTTTTCAATGAGATAGATGCGGCCCGGATCCTGTTCCGTCTTCCAGTCGATTCGTACGTCCGTAAGCGAATAATCCACCTGCTTTTTTGTGATCACTTCGCCCACGCCCAGGTAATCCTTCGCATATGCGGCAAGAGGCCCGGGGATGTGCTGGGTCTTCTTCACCCGAAGATCAACAAGGATCCGGGTTCGCGGCAAAGCGTACACCACCCCTTTCTTACCGGCAAATGAGGATTCATCCCTGACCGGTGTCACCCTGATCTGCGCAGACAGTTCCAGGCCGGATAAAGACAGCGCTGCAACGAGCAAGGATATGGACAGACGGTTCGAAAATCTTGTTTTCATGGTCGTTCTTTTATTTGAGGAACATGATCTCCCGGTACTTCGGCAGTGGCCAGAGGCGATCATCCACCAGGAGTTCCAGTTTATCGACATGATACCGGATGACATCAAAATAGGGCCTGACTTTTTCGTCGTAGGAATAGGCCATCTCTTCGACATTGGGCATCCTGTTGGCTTTCTTGCGTTCTTCCAGCATCAGGTCGACATTGATCTTGACCTGGCTGATGTGTTCCGAAATCTCCTTGATGGTATCAATCTGGTTCTTGGACAGTTTTACGTATGTTTTCGCATCGAGCACCTCCTTCAGGCCCATCGCATTGTCGATCAATGTATTCTGATATGTTATTGCTGTAGGAATGAGGTGGTTCTTTGCCAGATCGCCGATCAGCCGGGATTCTATCTGCAACTTGCGCGCAAAGCTTTCGAGCTTGATGTCGTAACGGGCCTGTAATTCCCGCTCCGAGAACACATTGTTCTGCTGAAACAGTTCGACAGTCTTTTTGGTGATGTAGGCCTTCATCGACTTCGGTGTGGACTTGACATTGGGAAGTCCGCGCCGGGCAGCCTCTTCGACCCATTCCTGGCTGTAGCTGTTGCCTTCGAACCGGATGTTTTTCGATTCGGTGATGTATCTTTTCAGCACCCGGAATATGGCCTCGTCTTTGCGGACTTTACCGGCGATCAGCGAATCCACTTCCCGTTTGAATTTCCGGAGCTGGTCGGCCATGATGGTATTGAGGATGATCATCGGGCGGGCGCAGGTATCGGAAGAGCCGACGGCCCTGAATTCGAACTTGTTGCCCGTAAAGGCAAAAGGTGAGGTACGGTTCCGGTCGGTGTTGTCCCTGAGGATTTCCGGGATTTTGGAGATGTTGAGGTTCAGTTCTTCCTGCAGCGCCTGGGTCACCTGGCCCTTTTTCACTTTTTTCTCTATCTCGTCCAGGATAAGGTTCAGGTGCGAGCCGATGAAGGCGGAGATGATGGCCGGCGGGGCTTCCTTGGCGCCCAGGCGCAGGTCGTTCTCGGCCGAGGCGATGCCCGCCCGGAGCAGGTCGGCATGCTCATGCACGGCCTTCAGCGTATTGACCACGAACACCAGGAAGCGCAGGTTGGACTTTGCGGATTTGCCCGGTGAGAGCAGGTTGATGCCGGTATTGGTCATCATCGACCAGTTGTTGTGCTTTCCGGATCCATTGACGCTGGCAAAGGGTTTTTCGTGCAGCAGGACCGTAAAATGATGATGATTGGCCACTTTCTTGAGCAGGTGCATCAGCAGCTGGTTATGGTCGACGGCCAGGTTGGCTTCTTCGAAAATGGGCGCGCACTCGTACTGGTTGGGGGCCACTTCGTTGTGGCGCGTTTTCAGCGGGATGCCGAGCCGGTGGGCCTCATACTCGAAATCCTTCATAAACCGGGCGACACGCTCATGGATGCTCCCGAAATAGTGGTCGCTGAGCTGCTGGTCCTTTGCAGAGGGATGGCCGAATACGGTTCTGCCGGCCAGCACCAGGTCGGGGCGTGCGCTATAGAGCGCCGAATCGATCAGGAAATATTCCTGTTCCCAACCCAGTGTCGCAATGACTTTGGTCACATCCTTGTCGAAATACTGGCAGACGTCAACGGCCGCTTTGTCGAGGGCGTGCAGGGCTTTCAGCAACGGGGTTTTGTAATCGAGGGCTTCTCCGGTATAGGAAACGAATATTGTCGGGACGCACAGGGTGCCATCCAGGATGAACGCGGGAGAGGTAGGGTCCCAGGCCGTGTACCCCCGGGCTTCAAAGGTATTCCGTATCCCCCCGCTGGGGAAGCTCGACGCATCGGGTTCCTGCTGCACCAATTGATCGCCGTGGAAGTTCTCAATCGCCTTCCCTCCTTCCACCGGCACAATGAATGCGTCGTGCTTTTCGGCCGTAGCGCCGGTCAGCGGATGGAACCAGTGCGAATAATGCGTCGCGCCCTTGCTGGTAGCCCATGATTTCATGGAGGCCGCCACCTGGTCGGCCACCCTGCGGTCGATCTTTACGCCCTGCTCGATGGCGTTGACCACGCCCTGGTAAGCCTCTGCAGAAAGATATTCCCGCATGGTATGGATGTCAAAGGTCATCTCCCCGAAATATTCCGATACTTTCTTGCCTTCGGAGAGGATCTTTCCTTCAATGGTTCTGGACAGTGCAACTTCCAGTGCCTTAAATCTGAAATTGCTCATAGTATTGATAATGGATTAATGGGTTAATTTTTTACGTAAAACGACCAAGCCAAGGAATGTAAAAATACCATTGATGATCAAAAGCTCAAATCCAAAGTTATAACCATTTAATAACAGCTGGTCATAGATACTGAGGAAGTAGCAGAGAACCGGCGAGATCAGGGCCACGACAGGCACCCAGCGATCTTTCACGCTCCAGCGGGTGAATAGCCCGAAAGCGTACAAGCCGAGCAACGGCCCGTAAGTATATCCGGCAATGGTGAAGAGTTTGTCGATGACGGCCATATCGTTGATGGCCCGGAATACGACGATCACCAGCAAAAGCAGCAGGGCAAAGCCAATGTGCACAAGATAACGCGTATTCTGCTTTTGTTTTTCCGAGAGATGGGGGTTCTTATTCAGTCCGAGGAAATCGATGCTGAAGGATGTGGTCAGGGAGGTCAGTGCTCCGTCGGCGCTGGGATAAGCGGCGGAGATCAGCCCGATGATGAAGACCATCCCGGCCAGGGGGCCGAGGTAGTTGATGGCGATCATCGGGAAGAGGTCGTCGGATCTTTCCGGCAGCGCGATGCCCCGGGCGGAGGCGTACATGAACAGCAGGGCGCCCAGGAACAGGAATAAAAAGTTGACCAGCACGAGTACCGCGCTGAAGGAAAACATATTCTTCTGGGCGTCTCTCAGGCTGCGGCAGCTCAGGTTCTTCTGCATCATCTCCTGATCGAGACCGGTCATCACAATGGCGATGAACGCCCCGCTGAGCAACTGCTTGAGATAAAAACGCTTGTCGTGCCAGTCGGAATAAACCATCTGTGAATAATCCCCATTCCAGACCGACCCGAACATCTCCCGGAAATCCAGCCCCAGCTCTTTCGTGATCAGGTAAATGGTGATAACCAGCGCGGTGAGCATGAAGGTCGTCTGCACCGTGTCGGTCCAGATAATGGTCTTAATCCCGCCTTTGTATGTATACAGCAGGATCAGGATAATAAAGATCAGCGTAGTCAGCGTAAAGGGAATGCCCCAGGCATCAAAGACAAAAACCTGTAAAACGTTGACCACCAAAAACATCCTGAATGAGGCGCCGATGGTCCTCGATAAGATGAAATAAAACGCCCCGGTCTTGTACGACCAGAATCCGAAACGCTGTTCCAGATAAGAGTAGATAGAAGTGAGGTTCAACCTGTAGTACAGCGGCATCAGTACGGTGGCGATGGTAAAGTATCCGAACAGGTACCCGATGACCACCAGCATATAGGAAAATTGCGTGGTGCCCACCCATCCCGGGACCGACATGAATGTCACCCCGGACAGGGATGCGCCGATCATGCCGTAGGCCACGACGATCCAGGGGCTTTCCTTATTTCCGATGAAGAAGGCCCGGTTGGTGGCCCTGCGTGCCGTAATCCAGGTGATGACGAACAACAGCGCGGTGTAGAGCAGGAATATGGTCAGGATAAGGGAAGGAGACACAATATTTAGTTTTGAGGTTTAAGGTTTAAGGTTTAAGTTGGGGTTTTAAGTTATAAGTTTTGAGTAAGGTGGTTTGTGAACTGTTGCAGGTTGTCGAAGCGGAGGTCGTAGAGGGATTGATGCTTGGTTGCTTCGGGGTCGGTGGAGAGCAGGATGTTGATCATGCCGAGGTTGCGGCCGAACTGCATGTCGGTCAGGGTGTCGCCGGCCATGACCGATCTGCTGAAGGAGATGGCGGGAAATTCCGCACGGGCTTTCAGGGCCATGCCGGTCGAGGGCTTGCGGTCGGGATGACGGTCAGCCTCCAGGTATGGGCTGTAGTATGCGGCGTCGATGGACCCTCCGGCCCGGCGCACCGCTTCCTTCATCATCCGGTCGATGTGGTCGAGCTGCCCGGCGGCCATCAGTCCTTTCCCGATGCCCTGCTGGTTACTGACCACGAAAATATATCCGAAAATGTTCTTAAGCTGCGCGATCGACTCCAAAACCCCTTCCAGGAATTCAAAGTCCTCCCAGCGCGTCACGTAGCCGCCGGGGATCCTTCGGTTGATCACGCCGTCGCGGTCCAGGAACAAAGCCCAGTCCTTAGTAAAAGAGCAGTCTTTTAAATTCATCCTGTGCCTTTTCATAATCTTCGGGGACGCCGATATCCCTGAAATAGGAGAAACAGCGCAGCCCGTAAAACTCTTCGGTTTGATAATATCTCTGCAGGAAATCTGTTTCGAAGGAGAACTTCTCAGGGAGCCCGAAACGGAGCAGATAATCCCGCCGGATCAGGTAAACGCCACCGTTGATGTACCCTTCTTCCGGTCCGGACGACTTTTCATAGAAATGGGTGATCCGGTTGTTGTTGTCGAATTCGACCAGCCCGAATCGTTCCGGGTTGATTTCGTAGCGGAGGCTGATGCACAGATCGGTTTCCTTGATCTTGCGGAAGTCGTCGAGCCGCTGCAGGTTGACGTCAAAATAGGTATCCCCGTTGAAAACAAAGGCCGCGTAGCCCTGCACCTGCCGCAATGCCGCCAGGATGGCTCCCCCGGTTCCCAGGGGTTCTTCTTCTTCGGAATAGAACAGTTTGAGCGATTTATATTCATCGCCGAAATGGCGACGGATCATTTCTTTCTGATAGCCGACCGAGAGAATGGCCCGTTTGAGGCCCCAGCGATCCAGGAAGTCGAGCTGGTATTCCAGGAACGGGCGGCCATTGACAGGCGCCATCACTTTCGGAATATCGGAGATGACGCCCCGCAGCCTGGTGCCCATACCCCCGGCCAGTATGATCGCCTCGCTGGTCAACGCGGAAAGATCTTGCTCTCTATGGTTTCACACAGGATATGCCCGATGAGGATATGTGCCTCCTGTATCCTGGGGGTATCTTCGGAAGGCACCCTGATGAGGAAATCGGAGAACGGCCCCATATTTCCGCCCGATGCGCCCGTGAAGGCCACCGTAACCACACCCTTGCGCCGGGCAGCCTGGAAAGCGCGAACCACATTCTCTGAAGTTCCCGAGGTCGACAGGCCGATCAGCACATCCCCTTCCTGCCCGTTGCCTTCGACCATGCGTGCGAACACTTCGCTGAAGGAATAGTCATTGGCCACGGCGGTAAGATAGGAGGTGTTCACGGTCAGCGCCTCGGCGGCAAGAGGCTTGCGGTCGTAATAAAATCGGCCCGAAAGCTCTGCGGCCAGGTGCTGCGCGTCGGCCGCGCTGCCCCCGTTGCCGCAGAACAGGATCTTCCGCCCGTCGCACAGGGCCTGGCTGCAATATTCCGCAACATCGCGGATCACCTGGATCAACGCGGGATCAGAGAGTATTTTTTCCTTAACGGCAATGGACTGCCGGATGGCCTCTGTTAACCGGTCCATGATTATTTATGTTGTTAGTTCTTGTCCTGGGCAGGTTGCTTCAATGCCGGATTGACCTCAATGCCGCTTTTTTTCTGCTGCATATTGGCGCTTTTATCAAAGTTCCAGATATCGGAATAAATCTTCCAGGTCTGATCTTTCTGAATTTTCCAGATGGTCTGGTATTTCCCAACCTCGGTCACCGGTTCGGGAGGACCGGGAAAACTGGCTTTCAGCGTGTAATTCCCCGTCTCTATATAAAAGTCCCCGGCAACAGCCGTTGCCAGTGCGGTAAACTGTACATCCAGGAACTTGTACCCACCCTTCTTCCTGAGATCATAGCTTTCCATAATGGCCTTCAGCCCCTGTTCCACCGGGCGGTTGTTGGGCATCACGATGGCGTTGTTATCATAGAATTTTTCCAGTTTCTCATAATCACCCGATTTCATCACCTGTATCCTTTCCGTATTGGCAGCGGTTATGGCAGACTTTGCATCAGCCTTGTCCTGGGCCAGTGATGATAATCCGGGAAACAGCAGGATCGATAAAGTTAAAATTCTAATAATCAATCTTTTCATTGTAGTCTTCATTTAAAATATCATTATTATTTAAAATCGTTCCAAAGATAGAAAAGAATACGGAAGCAGATTCGGCTGGTGGAAATCTTTAAGGATTTTTATGAAAATGCGGGAATGGTCATTTTTCCCTCCGCTTTTTGATAATTTTGGACTATGTATCTATGCAAGGTTAAGATTGAAAATTTCCGGGGCATCCGGTCCGGGGTGATTGAGTTGCAGGAAAACACGCTGCTGATCGGTGAGAACAACTCAGGAAAATCGACTTTACTGGAGGCCATTTGCAAGGTCCTTTCCATTCGCCCGGAAGAGCCGCCCATCCGTTTTCACCGTCATGAATTCCACCAGATCAGGGAGGAAGGGCAATGGAAAGATGCCGGGCCCATCCGGATTGAATTGACGTTCAGAGAGCGGAAAACTGACGAATGGAGTTTTCTGCAGTCCAACGAAATGGGGATTCATTTTCCGGACGACCGGAACCGTTTGCAATCACTAACTGTTGAAGTGACTGCCAGCCCAGGCGATATGGAAGGAACGGCGCACTGGAGGATCATGATACCCGGCAGGAACACAAACCACCTGGACGACGATCCCTCAGTCCTGGAATGGATCCGCAGGCTCAGCCCTGTTTTTCGGATCCGGGGCGGCATCCTTACCGGCATTCCTGAATATGAACGCGGCCAATTATCGGGTGAACGCGGAGGGGACTACCACGCGGGTATTTTTTCAGACCAGATCCGGGCAGGGGTTGAAAGCCTCTTATCCGGCATAACTTACGATCTTCACGCCGAGATCAGGGCCGGCTACCAGGCGGCGCTGCAGTACCTGAACGACATGACAGATCTGTTTTTACCCGAAGGTACAGAGCAGCAGAACATTATCCGGGAAATCCTGGGCAGGCGCGATATTGCGGAGGATAGCGCCGAGCGGCCGGTAAGGCAGAACCATGGATCGGCAGCGGAGATGATCGGCATGCTGTTGTTCACGACGGCCCTCCTGCAGTCGGGCACGCAGCTTCCCGACCCGGCTTCGGAACCTGTATTCATCATAGAAGATCCGGAAGCCAACCTGCACCCGATGACCCTGGAATCGGTCCGCATGCTGATCAACCGCCTGAAATGGCAGAAGATCATCACCACCCAGTCCGGCGACTTTCTTTCGGGCTATGCGCTGCATGAAATGCTGCGCATTACACGGCGCCATGGTAATGTCCGGCAGTGGCGCATCGAGCCCGGCAGCCTGCGCAGTGAGGAATTACGACGGCTCAGTTATCACATCCGCATGAAACGGGGATCGGCAAGTTTTGCACGCTGCTGGTTGCTGGTAGAGGGGGAATCCGAGATCTGGCTGCTGCCGCACCTGGCCCGGCTGTGCGGTTATGAGCTGGCCATGGAGGGCGTGATCTGCGTGGAATTCGCCCAGTGCGGCATAGCCCCGCTCATCAAGGCCGCGGTACAACTGGGCATTGAATGGCATTTGCTGGCCGACGGGGACGCCGCCGGGAAGGCTTATATCGAAACCGCGAGGCATTTCGCCAACCTGGCCGGCGATGATCATGATCTGAGGTTTACCCGGCTAAAAGAAAGGGATATTGAGCATCACCTGTATTTTAACGGATATGCCGGTGTCTATCATGAGTTTGCAGAAATCCCGCTTCATGATGACCTGCATTTCCAGCCCCGAAGGATCATCGGACGGGCCATCCACCGGCAATCCAAACCGTTCATGGCCATTGCCGCCATTGAAGCCATGGGCCGGGAAGGCGCCCCGGGGGTACCGCCCGTACTCTTCCGACTGGTAGAGACCTGTGTAAGGCTCGCCCGGCACGGAATAAAAAAGGGCAGCTAAAAACTGCCCCCTGATGTTTTACCTCCGGCCGCCTCTGACTGCCCCGCCCCCGCCTGAAGGCCGTCCCGACGGCACGCTGCCAGAGCGGTTATAAGTGCCTGAAGGCCTAGTTTGCTGGTACTGCGGCCTGTTTTGCTGGTAAGTTTGTGTCCTTTCCTGCGATCTCTGGCGGTTGTCGTAATCCCTGAGCACATCATTGCTTGACGGTTTCACGCCCTTGCTCCAGTCGTCATTTTCACGCTTCTGCCATTCATCCCCTTCTTTACGGTAAATCGAACCATCACGGCCGGTCACCAGGTTATTCGGCATATCAACCGTCGAAGGTCTTTGGTCACCACCGGGCGCAGGCCTGGTTGCCGGTTCTGGCCTTTGCGCGGGTCTCGATGATGGCCGCTGCGTACCCTCTTTGACCGGCGCCGGGCTGGTAGCCGGCCGTGTCGATGTTCTGACCCCGCCATCCGGCCGGTTGGCACGGTTGGCATATAAATTCTGCGGCACATTACCGGAGGACCCGCCCCGGTGCCCGTAATAACCGCCGCCACTGTGCTTCCCGTCGTAGTAACCGTGGATGTAACCGCGGTTATAGCCGTGGTAGTACCCGTGCCTGTAGCCCACGGGGCCCCAGTATCCCCCGTAATAGGGCGGGTGCCAGCCAAAACTGAACCATCCGTATGGCCCGCCGATGCTGATGCCGTATGTGAAACTCCACCCGGTATAGGGATTCCAGTTCACACCAAACCCGTAGGTCACCGGCCTGGGATAGTAATAAACCCCATACCATGGGGCGTAGTAATAGCCCGTCCCGTAAACCACCGTCGGACCGTAAACAAAGGAATAGCAATAACCCGGAGTGTACCCGACATAAACCACATCCGGCGTGTAGTCGTATATATAGACGTACTTTACATTGTACGTCGGGTTGTCCGGGGGAATCTCCCTGACCTTTTCCGGCACCGATGTGCTGACAGACCAGGGACCGTTTGGCGTGGAGGATTCGAACCAGATCGCTTCCTCGCAGCAATAGTATCTTCCGTCGATAAGCAACACGGACTTGTCGGTGTTGATCGCGTATTTCATCCCGGTATCCCCTACCGGCTCAAACTTCGGCTCCCCGTCGTAGGTCACCTCGAGTTTGGCATCCTTGCGGCTGACTTCAGCCGTTTGCGGGATCTGGTTGGCCAGAACGGCCTCTTTCGCCTCAGGCGTTCCCGGGATGTTCGCCCTCAGGCCGGCCAGATCGGAATCCTGCGGTATCCTGGCAAAATCCTCAGGGAGTTCTTCGGCGGGCAGATACTCCCACCTGCCGGAATTCAACGAACCCGCGTAATACCATCTCCCGGAAATAACCGTGTAATAAAGCTGGTCATCGATGTCCATCAGGATATAATCGGCCGTGTTGGTCATATAGAGCAGTTCGGTGCCCTCCACCGGAGCATATTCCGGGGCGCCCTGCGACTGTAGCAGTTCGGCTGGCCGGGTGCGGAGATAAATTTTAGGGACCGGGGGCTGGACGCTGTCCTTTGGAATAGGCTGCGCCTCCTCGCCCATTGCTGTCTTGGCTATATCCAGTACTTTTTTGGGCGGGTTCGCGATATTCTTCCATTCACTGCGGATATTCCCCGAGGTGAACCAGTAATTGCCCCCTTTGAGGTACAGGGCGCCGCCGTTCTTCTCCTGAACAATGAAAAAGGCTGTATTGACGACATAGTTGTAATCTGTCTTATCCACAGGCTTGAAGACAGGTTCCCCGTCAACCAGGATCAGCGCGGCAGGCTCCTCGGAAAAGATGATCTCCGGCGGGGTGTTGTTCAGGTTCTGAGCCAGCTGCGCTTCATATTCCGCGCCTTCCAGGCTCAGCAGCAGGTCATCCAGTGAGGCGGAGTATTCCCAGGAGGGCACTTCTTTCTCCAGGTACCTGCTGATCCTGTCGATCCGTTCCTGGTCAAGATCCGGAAATTTCGACGCAGTAACCTTTACCTCCTTCAGGTAGACCATCCGCTGGTCATAATCCGTTTCGATCCGGCACTCAAACCAAAGAGCGCCGTATATGGTGGACGGTTTCTCGGCCATGGTGACCGCAATCGCCGCCCGGGCTTCCAGCCTGTCTTCTTCCAGCTTTTCGAGCTGGGGCTGGTAAAGGATCAGCTTGCCCTGCTCGCCGGTAATGGTTTTGGGCCAGAATTTCTCCGGCTCTGCGGGAATCGCTTTATCCTGTCCGAATAAGGATACCGACATGAACAGGAATAATATTATGTGCACTGAAGAAAGAAGGTGATTTTTCATGATGATCTTCATTGAGTTCCGCCGGCAAAATTAGGAATTAAAATAGCTTGAGCGGGAAAGCATTTTGCGGCGCATCGATAATTTGAATATTTTAGAGGCCTCCGATGTGATATCCGGGAAAAGATAACCAGGGACCTATGGCTTATGTGAAATACATTTTACTTTTCTTTCCTTTCATGTTCAGCACTTTGTTCCTGGAGGCGCAAACGATTCCTGCCGGCATGGTTATTCCTGAAGTGCGCTGTCAGAGCGACGAGAATCATCATTATGCGCTGTATCTTCCCGCCGGTTATTATAGTGCAGATGAGGAAAGCTGGCCGGTCATCTACACCTTTGACGCGGCGGGCCGGGGATCGGTGCCCGTGGAATTGTTCACGGAAGCCGCCGACCGGTTCGGTTACATCATTGCCGGGAGCAACATCTCCGAAAATGGTCCCTGGGAGCCGATCCTCAAGGCGGCGGAAAACATGATGAAGGACGTGGAATCACGGTTCAAGGTCGATTCCGCGCGGAGATACACCTCCGGCTTTTCCGGCGGGGCGCGGGTAGCCGCCGCCCTGGCCGTCCTGTATGGCACATTCGAAGGCGTAATCGGCTGCGGCGCCGGTTTTTCCCCCAACTACCCCCCGCATTTCGACCTGGAATTCAGCTACATCGGGCTGATTGGCGACCGCGACCTCAATTACCTCGAGATGAACAGCCTGGACGACTGGCTCGGCAAATACCGGATCGATCATTACATCTATGAGTACCCGGGAAACCATGAATGGCCTCCAAGTGAGGTGCTGACCGACGCCGTCCTCTGGCTGGAATTCAAGGCCATGAAAAACGACCTGATCTGGATCGATTATGGCCTTCGGGAAGATTTCTACGAAATGAACCTGCAAACGATCCGGGAGCTGATTTCCATGCAAAATCCCTGGGAGGCATACCGGCTCAGCGGAAAGGTCATTTCCTATCTCGCGGGGATCCGGAAGCTGGAAGAAATCAGCGAACTCAGGCAGGAACTGAGCCGATCAGACGCTGTGCGAAAGGAATCGGATAATCTGCGGCGGGTTCTTGAGGAAGAAAAGCAGCATTACCGGAAATACCAGGATGCCTTCATGGAGTACCGCTGGAATTACGAGGACGGCATGACCGCCATAAAATCTATGAACTGGTGGAAAGAACAGCTGAACGCGGCACAGGACCGGATTGAAAAGGGCGCTACGCCTGCCGACCGGCTTATGGGGCACCGGATGGTCGATTTCATCTGGAGGTCGGCCTATATGCAATATGAGAATGTTCAGGGTACGGAATATCAGTCGCTCTCAGAGTATTACCTCGGCATCTGGGCGCTGGCCCAGCCCGGGGCCATCAGTCCGTATTATTTTCTTTCGAGGTTTTACGCGCAGCAGGGAAAGAGCAAAAAAGCCCTGGGTGCGCTGCAATCCGCCGTCGACCGGGGCCTGCACGACATCGGCCTCATCGAAAGCGATCCCTACCTGGCCACACTGACCGCCCTGCCGGAGTTCGAACGCATCATCAGAAGAATGGAATAACCCGGCAATAATTCCGCCAACTGCTAACTGCCAACTGCCAACTGTCCAACTGTCACCCTTCCGTCATCCGTTCGAGCGCCCGGGCCTGGCCCAGGAATTCCTCAGCGCTCATCTCCCGGAAGAACACCAGCCCGTGCGCAGCGCGGATCCGGGGATGCGGATTTTCATAGAAGTAATTCTTTCCCAAAACCAGCTGGATGGCCTTCAGTTGTTCCACCCAGATCTTTCGGGCCAGCGCACTGAACGGCCCGTCGTATTCGGGGCTCGGGAAGGAAGCGTCGACCTGGCTAAGGTAACACGACGCAAAGGCGCTTTCCAGCATCGACAAGGAGTTCAGCGAACAAGGGACGAAGACATTGGCTTCGGCGGGATGAAAACGGTACCAGACATTGCGGTAGCCCCAGATCCTGAGGGTAGAGAGATCGTGCTCGGCCGACCACTGGCGCAGCGCTTCCGCAATGGTTTGCAGCACCTTGTAATGTGTATCCGGGCCGCTGCCTTCCGGATCCAGCGCCAGGCTGAGCACGGTCGGCCGGATCCTGCGCAGCATCTCGAGGACCGGTCCCACATCACGCCGCTTGTCCGGCACCTCGGTAAAAATGTCGCCGGTGTAAAAGCCCAGCCGCAAATGGTGCATGTTCTTCACCTGCACCCCGAAATGGGCCCAGACCAGCTCTTCCTCGAATTCCCGGATCATCCCTTTCAGCCGTTGAACATCCGGCGGGTTCTTCTCCCCATCGTAACTGCCATCGATCAGGGCGACCATCTCCTGCAGTCTCTTAAGCAGATCTCCTACGTCCTGCACGCTGAATATCTCGCAAAACGCCCTGACAATCCGGTGGCTGAGCCCGCGTTGTTTTTCGGGTTCGTTGCCGCTGGCCACACTATCGAGATAATGATAGACGTCCTTGTCCCATTTAAAGCGGAATCCCTGTTCGAAGAAATCGGGGTAACGGACCATCTGGATATCTCCCTGCTCCAAAAGCTCTATGGTTTTTTGAAGCGAAGCGCGGACAAAGCGGTTGGTCACCGCGGTGAATCCGGAGGTGAGGATGGCGAAATGCAATTCATTCGTGTCGCTGCGCACCTGGTGGGCGATGTGCGGCAACAGGCCGAGCATGATGTCGTCGTGGTGCGGACCGGTATGCAAAAATACCTGGTTGATTTCGGGACGGAGTCCCCGGGCCAGTTTTTCCTTCATGGAAGCCTCCACATGCGGGACAATTTCCCCGGCCGGAACCGGGATCAGCGATGCGCAGGGATCGCCGGCAATATCCTCAGGAAGGAGATGATGGCCGTATTTTTCCAGTTCCCGGCACAGGTCGGTGATCGCCCGGTCGGTCTTTTCCCGCGTCCAGGGGCCTGATGAATAATATCTCTGGCGGAAATCCCTGAGCCGGGAAGATGCCCCGGCAGTGAGGTAAAACCGGGCGTTGTTCAGCTTTCCGAGCGCGGTTGCGGGATACAGGTTCGAGGGCTCACTTTCCAGAGCCTGGCGAACAATGGCGGCCTTGGCCTCCCCGGCGGCCATGATGATGGCCACGGCCTCCGGGTTTCGGGTGATGGTTTCCAGGCCGATGGTGAGCACCAGCCGGTTCCGCGAAACCTCGATCCCGCCGAGGTCGCCCGCGGCGACCGCCTGGGTCTCGAAGTTCGTCGCCGCCAGGCGGGTCGTGCTGTTGTGGTCGGTCCCCCGGATGTTGAAGGCAATATGACCGTCGGGGCCGATGCCGCCGAGGAAGAAGCCGATGCCGCCCTTCGCCCTGATGGCCTCTTCATAACGATAGCACCATTCGTCGATCATGAAGATGGAATCACGCTGCATCTTTTCCTGCGCCGACCGGCATTCCCGGTAGCGCAGCGAGTTGTCGGCAAAATTGCCCGGGAACACCTCCCGGTAGGACCGTCCGCCGGCCAGCGGGATCGCGTCGCAATCCATCAGCAACGCTCGTTGCGGATCCAGGCCAAACCCTTCGAGGTAGTACTTCCGTACATAATAATTAAAACTGTTGTGCTGCCGGGAGGAGATCGGGAAAAACTCATCGATCTGGACAAACTGCAACCCGTTCATTACCGGTTTGACGGGCAGCTCGAGCCCATACTCCCGGCGCAGGGCGCCCAGTTTCGGGTCATCCCAGTGATCCAGCAGGTGGCGTGTCCATTTGATGAAGTACTCCGGTGTTTTCCCGGTGGGCAGGCTGATGACCCCTTCGGGATTTTCGGAGACCCATTCCAGGAAGCGCAGGGCCGTCATCAATCCCAGGCGGGGGAAGTTTTCGGCGATCAGGTACGGCGGGTCCGTAGTGATCTCGTACTGCCCGGCTTTACGGTAAAAGGCCGATTCAACACAGGAAGAAAACGGTACAGAGTTCAAGGTTCAGAACTATCTCCTGATGATGAGTTTCAGTGATGCCGTCAGCGATTCCGACACGGCGCGGACCATGTAGATCCCTTCCGGCAGCGCTTCCGTGTTGAAGCGGGCCTGCGGCCGGTCCGACGGGGCGATCTGCAGTTGCTGCACCAGAACGCCGCTGGCGTTGAACAGGCTGATCTCAGCAGTCTGGCCGGCGAAACCCGGAAGGCTCACGGTCGCCTGTCCGGAAGCAGGGTTCGGATACACGCTCAGCGCCGAGTTATCCTTGCGGATCTCTTTTACGGAGAAGACCTGCCCGCCGAGGTTTTCGAAGTTCTGCTTTACCGTGTTGGAATCGAGCACATAGTTGTACAGATTGATGAGCGACACCGCGCCCGGGCTGGCCTCGTTGGGAACAGCCAGGTCGTCGTGGAAGAAGTTGATGACATTGTCGGCGTCCACAAGCGCCAGTTCGTTGCTGTCCATAAACCGGATCTCTTCGTCGGCGTCGGTATAGACCACCACCTCACCGGTTTCACCGTTACGGGTCACAACGTAATAGGTATACTCGCCCGCAACTACCGGGGCATCGCCGCTGTATATAACAGGATAGAAATTCAGCTGGCCGTAATACACATAGGCTCCGCCGTCCGACTTGCGGTTCTTCCAGTCGACCACGCGTTTCCAGCTGTTGAGCTCGTCGAACACGAAATAGATCTCGATGGAATAATTGGAACCGATGAAATTCCCGGCGGCGGCGTTGTTGAACTGCACACCGGAATTATCCTCAAAGCGATAGACGGTCCGCGTATTGCCGTTGATCTCGTTGAGCGTGTCGAGCACATAGGCTCCCGGATTGCCAAGGACAGTCAGCGCGGGCCCGATGCCGTGCTTTTCATTCAGTGAATTCTGGAATTCATAGCTCAGCACCGCGTTTTGTGCGCCCAGTAGCAGGGCACAAGAAGTAAATAAGGTTAAAAGGTACAGTTTTTTCATATTTTCTTCTATTTGGATTAATGGTACAAAGTTACGTAAACAATATACGAATCCAAACCTAAATCCTTTATAGATTCTGATATTTCTTTGTTTTAACAGAATCTTAACAAAACAACGTTTATTGCTGGATAGGCTACGGCCCTAACAGGGAATCCGGGCGACCTGCCGCGGTCATCTTAAAAAATCTTATCTTTGCACCCGCAAAAAGGTCCCGTAGCTCAGTGGATAGAGCAACAGCCTTCTAAGCTGTGGGTCGAAGGTTCGAATCCTTCCGGGATCACACGCCAAACCTTCGGTTTGGAGTTTTGAGGTTTTAGGGTTAAGGTTTAAGTTAAAGTTTTTAGTTATTCCTAGTACACCCTAAATCCTAAATCCTAAATCCTACATCTTACATCCTAAATCCTGCATCCTCAAGCCCGAAGGGCTTAAACTTCGATAACCACTGGTGAATCCGGTGGAAATACGCACAAAACGTGCCATCCTCAACCCCGGAGGGGTTGAACAGAAAATTCCATAACTTTAAAGCCCAATCCGGAGATTTGATATGACGATACAGGAATATCTTCAGAAAGTAAACCAACTGTTCAGATCCGGTATATCGACCGAGCACAGCTACCGGCCGGACCTTCGCAATCTGCTTGAAAGCCTGCTGCCGGGAATTAATGTCACCAATGAGCCTTCCCGGATCGAATGCGGGGCGCCGGACTACATCCTGACCAGGAAGAATATCCCGGTAGGTTACATCGAAGCCAAAGATGTCGGGAAGGACCTGAACGGTAAAGATCTGAAGGAACAGCTCGATCGTTACCTGAAGTCGCTCGACAACCTGATCCTGACCGATTACCTGACTTATCATCTCTATCGCAATGGCGAATTCGTATCCCAGGTAAAAATCGCTGATATCGCCCCGGGAAAGATCGTTCCCAGGCCGGAAAATTTCCAGGCATTCGGGGACCTGGTCCTGAACTTTGCTTCATTCACTGGACAAACGATTAAGTCTGCTTCAAAACTGTCTGTGATGATGGCGGCCAAGGCCCGGTTGATGGCCGGTGTGATCGATAGCGCTTTGTCGGGCGACCAGGCGAACACCGGGAACAATTTATTCGAAGAAGCCAACAGTACCCTGCACGACCAGATGAACGCCTTCCGGCAGGTGCTCATCCATGACATCACCGCAAAAGACTTCGCCGATATTTACGCGCAAACCATCGCTTATGGCATGTTTGCCGCCCGGCTGCATGATCCTTCGCTGGAGGATTTCACCCGTCAGGAAGCCGCACAGCTCATCCCTTCCTCCAATCCGTTCCTCCGGAAGCTGTTCCAGTACATAGCCGGTTATGATCTTGACGACCGGATCCGGTGGATCGTAGACGACCTGGCCGATATTTTCCAGCACACGGATGTGGCCGCCATATTGAAAGACTTTGGAAGGGCCACACAGCAGACCGATCCGATGATCCATTTCTATGAAACCTTCCTTTCCGAGTACAATCCTGCATTGAGGAAAAGCCGGGGCGTCTGGTACACTCCGGAGCCGGTGGTGAACTTTATTGTCAGGGCGGTTGACGATATTCTGAAAGATGAATTCGGCCTGCCGCAGGGGCTGGCCGATACTTCCAAGATAAAGGTGAAGATGCCCGTGCAGGGGAAGATGGTGGAGCAGGAGGTACACCGGGTGCAGGTGCTTGATCCGGCCTGCGGTACAGGGACCTTCCTGGCCGAAGTGATCCGGCAGGTGCATCAGAAATTTGAAGGGCAGGAAGGCATCTGGAGCCAGTATGTGGAGGATCACTTGCTACCCCGTCTGAACGGCTTCGAAATCCTGATGGCCTCCTATGCCATGGCACACCTGAAACTTGAACTATTGCTGCAGGAAACAGGATACAAGCCTTCCCGTCAGCAACGATTGAAGGTCTATCTGACGAATTCCCTGGAAGAACATCACCAGGATACCGGAACGCTCTTCGCCTCGTGGCTATCGCAGGAGGCCAACGAGGCAAATCATGTGAAAAGGGATACACCGGTGATGGTGGTACTTGGTAATCCGCCGTATAGCGGAGAAAGTTCCAATAAAGGGAAATGGATCATGAATCTTATGGAAGACTACAAAAAAGAACCCGGAGGAGAGGAGAGGCTAAAAGAAAGGAATCCAAAGTGGATAAATGATGATTATGTTAAATTCCTTCGATATGGTCAATATTTTATCGAACGAAATGCAACTGGCGTGCTTGCTTTTATTAACAATCATAGCTTTTTAGATAATCCCACATTCAGAGGCATGCGCTGGAATCTACTAAAGTCCTATGATAAAATCTACATAATAGACCTACACGGAAATTCCAAGAAAAAAGAAATCGCCCCGGATGGGAGTATTGATGAAAATGTGTTTGATATTATGCAAGGAGTGAGTATCAATATATTCATCAAAACAGGTAAGAAAAAGAATAACGATTTGGGACAAATCCATCGGTCTGATCTTTTTGGTTTACGAGAGAAAAAATATCAATTCTTGCAAAGTAATACAGTTCGAAGTGTCCCTTACACTGAATTATCCAAGATTGCACCAAATTACTTTTTTGTATTAAAAGATTTCGAAGTTCAACAAGACTATGATGCCGGTTTTTCAATCCCTGACTTATTTTCAGTTAATTCTGTTGGAATTGTGACTGCCAGAGATGCCTTTACAATTCACGAAAGTAGAGAGCAGCTACAAAACACAATTCTCGAGTTTTTATCATTAGACAATGAAACAGCCAGGTTGAGATTCAATCTCGGAAAGGATGCACAAGATTGGAAGGTTAGTTATGCCAAGAAAGATTTGATCGACTCGGGTCTTGATTTTAAGAAAGTAGTCAGAATAAGCTACCGGCCTTTTGATGATAGATACACATATTATACAGGACATTCAAGAGGTTTTATTTGCAGAACGAGGGGTGAAGTCATGCAGCATTTCATTACTGGAGAAAATTTCGGATTAATGACTTGCCGTCAGTCAGCAATAGAAAGTTGGGAACATGTTGGAATAACAAGGAACATAGCTGATGATTCCCGTGTTTCCAATAGGACAAAAGAAAGAGGGTATATCTTTCCATTGTATCTCTATAGTTTAGCACAACAACAACAGTCGTTTGACCAAAATACGGACAGGATACCTAATTTCAATTTATCAATTATCCAGCACATTGCTGTAGTATTGGGAATAACCTTCACACCAGAAAAAGAAGCCAATAATGAAACATTCGCACCGATTGATATCCTGGATTACATTTATGCCATCCTCCACTCCCCAACTTATCGATTGAAGTACAAAGAATTCCTGAAGATCGATTTCCCGAGAATACCATATCCAAAGGATCAGGAAACATTTTGGAAATTCGTCAGCCTTGGCGGTGAACTCCGGCAGATCCACCTCCTGGAAAGCCCGGTAGTGGAACGGTTCATCACTTCTTACCCTGTTACCGGCAACAATGAAGTCGGCAAAGTCAGGTACGAGGATGAAAAAGTATGGATCAATGAAAGTCAGTATTTCGAGCATGTTCCGCAGATTGCCTGGGGATTCTACATCGGCGGTTACCAGCCCGCGCAGAAATGGCTGAAGGACCGGAAAGGCCGGCAGTTATCCTTTGAAGATGTCAGGCACTACCAGAAGATCATTGTAGCCTTGGTGGAAACAGACAGGATCATGAAGGAGATAGATAAGGTGGAGTTTGAGTGATTGATTTAATAAAAATCGAACTATGACAATTATTGGTGATACTTCAACTGTACAGTGGACAGAAATTATTACTTCCATCACAGCAGTCGCAGCAATCGTGACAGCGATTGTATCAATAAGATTCACGAAGAGAATTGCAAAAAACTCAGTAAGACCTTTGCTATCTACAATTTATGTTTCAAGAGTTGATTACTGCGGTATATACCTGAAAAATTATGGAAACGGACCGGCCATCATCACCAGAATAATATTCAAGAAAAGAAGTGAAAACGTTGAGTATAATGGTTTGCATAAAGCTTTCCCAATTGAGAATCAATACTGGGAAAGTTATTATGCATTTTCTCAGAAAGAATATTATTTAAGTCCAAATGAGGATATATTTCTTGCGAAGTTTGAGGCAAAATTTCTTATTGGAAAGGACAAGAAATACCAAGAATTAAAGGAAATATTTGATCAAGGCCAAGATAATATCATGATAAATATCGATTATGAAGATGTATTTGGCAACAAAATGAAATCCTATCAACGAAATGAAATTAAATAACCATTAAGGTTTAAGTTGGGGAACCTTTTCATTTCGCATTTCGCAGTGTGGATTTCGCATTTCGCAGTGTGGATTTCGCATTTCGCAGTGTGGATTTCGCATTTCGCAATAGTTCTGAGTACAGGATATCTAAATGCTTTTCGTGAATTTTTGTGCTTTGGTGTTTTTGTGGCGTACGGGTAGTTTAATCTATTCATGACCATGCATTTTGCTTATCTTTGTTTGATAAACGAAGGAGCCATGACAATCGAATACATATACTGGGACGATGAAGGGTATTGGCTGGGGTACTTGGAGGAATACCCTGATTATATTACCCAGGGCTTGTCGCTTGAGGAACTGCAGGAGAATTTAAAGGATCTTTATGTTGATCTTACCTCAGGTGAAATTCCCAATGTCCGAAAAAAGGGCGAGCTGGAAGTGGCATGAAAAGAAAGGATCTGATAAAGCAGATTGAAAACTTGGGTTGTGTCCTTGTCCGCCATGGGAGTAAGCACGACTGGTTTCATAACCCAAAAACAAAAAAATCCCAGCCCGTTCCACGTCACAATGAAATCAACGAGAACCTGGCGAAGCATATCCTGAAAATGTTGCGGGGTTGATCCTGGTTTCGAAAAAGCCTTATTTCATTTCGCATTTCGCCGTGTGGATTTCGCATTTCGCAATAGTTCTGAGTACAGGATATCTAAATGCTTTTCGTGAATTTTTGTGCTTTGGTGTTTTGGCAGCCGGAAATAGCTTCTTGGTTATCCCGGGGTCCATCCCTTTGGCAATGATCAGGTTGCCTTAATTATCCTGCAGCAGTGGCCCTACCCTACCCACAGGCCGGTCAGAAACCGGAACATTAAAATGAGCTGAAAGGTGAAATTCAATAATATGATGAGGACCCATCCTGATTTGCTAAATAACTTATTTTCAGCCATAAGCACAAAAGGTAACAGGGCATACAACGATAGCAATGCATATTTCAATATCTCCCGGATATGTGAATAAGCGCCAAAAAGCATCCAAAACAGGAAGATCAGGCCGAAAATCAGGAACAATTGCTTGTTATTGATCCGGAATTCCTGTTTTAACCAGCAATTCACCGCGACAATAATAAAGGGTGTGGCCAGCACAAATCTGTTCAGGCTGAATAAGCTGCCCCCGCGGAAGAACAATACGGCTAACGTTATCCCGCCAAGATACGCCAGGGAAAATACCACTTCAACGGGTAAATCTGCTTTATGAGCCCATTTCAGTTTTACAAGCCTGGCCAGAAGGTATCCTCCGGCTAAAATGCCGATCAGGAAGGCAAATCCATCAAGACGCACAACAAAGCCGCCGGCCCAGGAAGTCAGGGGCAGCGATGGCATCTGAAGCCTGTTCCCCCATTCCTGCTGAGCGTTGAAAAACTTGAACCACTCGCCCGTATCCACGAATTGAATCACTGCAACCAGTGAAAGCGCCAGGAAAGTGATGATAAAATAGATCCCTGCTCTGAGAAAAAATTTGTTTCTATCCGCCCTGAAAAATTCAGTGATTAAAAGACCTGGAATGAATACCGAAAATGCCGGCCTCGATAACACGGAAAAGAATAGTCCAAGATAAACCAGGGCAATTTTTTCATGCTTCAATCCCAGTAAGATCAATACGGAACACAGGAAAAAAACGGCTTCGCTGTAAGGCAGATAAAAAAATATAAAACTGGGTATGCTGAGATAAAGGAGGGTTTCATGAACCGTACTGACCTTCAAATGATCAAGGAGTATATTAAAGGAAATGAGAAATAATGCGGCATTGAACACGACGATTCCGAATTGATCCACCGAAAGAAATTTCCATAGGTATGGAAAAAGGGGAAAGAATGCGACCCTGAAATCCTGGTAGCCCAGCTCTTTTATATGATGATAATGTCCGGCGTCCCAGTTTAACAGGCCGGCAGGATTTAAAAGTCCGGGCTGCCAGAACAACTGTATTGTGATGAGGGCCAGTGTAAACGCGGCGACATAAAGAACTATGGCCAATATTTTATGATCCCATTTCAATTTCTTTCGGGGAAGGGGCCTGTGCAGAGTTTATTGAAGTTTCTTCGAGATTTTCCGGATCGCTTCCTCGATGGATTTTTCGGGTTCGATGATGTTTTGCGCGCCCCAGAAATCGACATCGGCGAAATCCTGGACTTTCTCGGTGAGGATCATATTGGAACGGAAGAGCTCCTGTCCCTGGAATTTGACGACATGCTCATTGCTGCGGCTGGTAATGGCCATCTCCGAAACCAGGGTATAGTTTTTCCGGAACACCTTTCGGGCCCAGTCGCACCGGAACTTCAGATCAACCCGGACATAATTCAGGTAATAGCGGCCCTGGTCCTCCGTGTAGGTGACCAGGTACCCCGCGCTGACCGGCTGGAACAGCAGGCCGGCCGGTTTTTTCTGCACGAAATGAGCGGAGGCCTTGGCCGGGTCGGAGACATCGAGGCTGAACTCGGCGCGGGTGATGGCCAGGTTGTCCTGCGAGATATAGATGCGGCCGGTATACAGCGGGCTTTCGAGCACCACGGCCGGCGTGAAGGTTATGACCCAGTGCAGCTGATCGTCGATATTGGCCGGCGCACCGAATTCAAAGCGGTAATAATCAAGGTTGTTGAAGGCTACGCCCAGGTCGGGGTTCTTCACCACGTCGAGCAGCAACAGCACGCTGGGCCCGCCCTGCAGTTGCACCATCAGGGTGTCGGCCTTTTTGGCACCGGAGCTTTTCCTTCCCTTGAAGATCTTTACCTGGTCGCGCTCAAGTCCGGTGTACGGTGCCTTATAGATATCGACCACCGCTTCGGAAATGGAGATATAATCCCGGTTCTGCATGATGGATTCGCGGTAGAAGCCGGTCATTTTGCTGGGGGTCTCCGGGTAATTTTCCCTGATCTTTTTCATGGCCGAATGCACCAGCGCCCGGGCGTCTTTGGGCACCACCGGAACCTCCTTAAGCTGAACAGGCTTGATCTCCAGGAAGTACGTTTTTTCTTTTTCGCCGTCCGCCGGCACTTCGAACCGGGTGGTGGCATAGCTCAGGTGCGAGACTTCAAAGTACTCTGCCTGCAGTGCGGCATCTATTTTCAGGATGAACGACCCTTCTGTGTTCGAAACCGTCCCGATCCCCGTTCCGGGAACGGTGATGGTGGCATAGCTGATCTTATCGCCGGAATCCTTATCTTTCAGAACACCATTGATGGTCACATAGGCGTCTTGCGCCAGGCCGGCATACCCAGCCAGCAGTAAAATAAAAAGTATCCCGGAACGGAGCATGGTGAAGATTATTAAAGGTGAAACTTCATCAAAATTACTGCTGATCCATGGAAAAAGCAACATGAAATTAGGGGTGGGGTTCACAGGTGACCTGTGCGGTTGTCTTCATTCATATATTTTTTATATTTGTTGTAAACATCACCCCATGCAACCTTCCCACAACATTGTCGGCTGGCTCGAAATCCCTGTGACGGATATGGAGCGCGCCATAAAATTTTACGAAACCGTTTTCGATTTCAAGCTGCATCGCGAACAGATGGGCCCGCTCGATATGGCGTGGTTTCCCTGGATAGAAAACGCGGTCGGATCACCCGGATCGCTGGTTTATCATCCCGACCATTACAAACCTTCTTCTGACGGGGTACTGATTTATTTCACCGCATTTTCCGGGGACCTGCAAAATGAACTTTCCCGGGTTGAACCTGCCGGCGGTCAGGTACTTCAGGGCAAAACCTTTATCGCCGAAGGCTACGGCTATATGGCGGTCATCCTCGATACAGAGGGCAACCGCGTTGCATTGCATTCCAGGGCATAGCAGTTGGCAGTTGGCAATAGGCAATTGGCAGTTGGAAAATGGAAAATGGAAAATGGAAAATGGAAAATGGAAAATTAACTTAAACCTTAAACCTTAAACCTTAAACCTGAAATGCTTCTTCCCTTTTACCAGATCGACGCGTTCACCGACCGGTTGTTTGGCGGCAACCCGGCCGGGGTCTGCCCGCTGGAGCAATGGCTCCCGGACGACTGCATGCAAAGGATCGCCATGGAGAACAACCTTTCCGAGACGGCATTTTTTGTAAAGGAAGACGGCGGATACCGCATCCGGTGGTTTACACCCAAGGTGGAGGTCAACCTCTG
The DNA here is from genome assembly GCA_964489545.1 of uncultured Bacteroidales bacterium. Lineage (GTDB taxonomy): Bacteria > Bacteroidota > Bacteroidia > Bacteroidales > JAGOPY01 > JAGOPY01. The sequence goes on along the minus strand of CAZAZE010000006.1, from coordinate 188,458 downwards.
CGGCCACGCCACCCTGGCCTCGGCGCATGTGCTGTTCAACTACCTCGGCTTCACCGGTTCGGCGGTCATCTTCCAGTCGCGCAGCGGTGAACTGAAAGTCACCCGGGAAAACGATCTGCTGATCCTGGATTTCCCGGCCAACAAGCCGCAGCGGGCCGCCCTGCCCGACGATTTCATCCATGCGCTCAACATCACGCCCGTGCAATGCCACCGCGGCAAGGAAGACTACCTGCTGCTCTATAAGACGCAGCAGGAGATCGAGGCGCTTATCCCCGACTTCCGCCGCCTGGAAAAAACGGATGCCCGTGCGGTCATCGTGACGGCCCCCGGGGATCATTGCGACTTCGTCTCCCGCTTCTTCGCCCCGAGGGTTGGGGTCGATGAGGACCCGGTGACCGGATCGGCACACACCGTCCTGATCCCGTTCTGGGCCGAAAAGCTGGGTAAAACAGAAATGAACGCCCTGCAACTGTCACGAAGAGGAGGAAAACTTTTCTGCCGCCTCAACGGCGACCGCGTCGATATCGGCGGCCGGGCCGTAACCTTTCTGAAAGGAGAAATTTCGATTTAGTAAGTCTCCAGCAGTTCCATCAGCCGTTTGATCCCGGCGCGGTCCCGGCTGAATTCACAGGGCTCCTGCCGGCGGCGGGCGAAGTATTTTCCAGAGATCCCTTCCACATCAGGGCTGCAGGCCAGCCATGCCGGCGTATCGGCGCCCTGGCCGGGCGTTTCATGCCCGCCGAAGCCCAGGTCGTTGCTGAGGCGGGAATTCACATCGCCGGGGTGGCAGGCGTTCACGGTAATCCCGAAGGGTCTGAGTTCTTCGGCAAAGGCCACGGTCACCATCCGGTCGGCCTGCTTGCTCTGGCGGTAGGCTTCGTCGTTATCGTAACGGCGGCGTTTGAACTCCGGATCATCCAGGTCCATCCCCCCGGCCCAGTAGCTGGCCACGTTCACGACGCGGGAGGGCGCTCCGGCCTGCAGGTGCGGGGTGAACGCCCGGATCATGCGGTAATAAGCCAGCACGTTCGTCGCCCACTGCCGCTCGATGCCCTCCGGGGTTTCCTGCCGCGACCGCGGGCTGTGTGCCGCGTTGTTGACCAGCACGCCGACAGGACCCTGCACCCGGGCAGCCAGCCGATCGATCTCCTCTTTGCGCGACAGGTCGGCCATTTCGACCATCAGTGCGCCTGGGGCCGCCTTTGGCGCCAGTTCCCGGTATGTGCGCTCCGCCTTCTCCGCATCTCGAGCCACCATGATCACGGTATAAAGACCCGAGGCCAGCACCTGCCGCACAATGGCCTGGCCAATGGCGCCGGTGGAACCGGTAATAATTGCTAATCTGGTTTCCATCGTTTACATTTGCCTCATAATAAATTCAGGATATTCACCTGTTAAACAAAAATAATGATTATCACCATAGCCATCTGCCTGATAGGAACGCTCATCGTACTGGCCAATTACAAAATGCTGAGAAAACCCAAATTATACCTGCTGGCGGTCCTGGTTACGGGAGCCCTGGCCATTACTGGGTTCCTGCTCCTTTCCGGAACCCGCGACGGCCGCATCCACCTGGCGCCCTTCTTCTCCCCTTTGACCGCCCTGCTGCTGTTCACCCTCGCCAGGGTCGTCTTCAGGAAGATCCGGGGAATGGAGATCATTTGCTATATGTACGGCATCTACCCCATCAGTTATGAAGAAAGATATGTCACCCGGCTGGAAAAGCTGATCACCTTCCTGGTCACGGCGCTTTCAATAGCCATTCCGATCCTCCTCATGAGATACCTTCCGTGAGGGAGATTGATTATCTTTGTCCGGAAAATTCCGAACTTCAATTAGCATGATCATTCAGCTCTTCATCTTCGCCCTGATCTTCATTTTCTTCGGGATCCTGTTCCTGTTGAAGAAGAAAAAGCTCGTGGCCGGAATGTTCTTTTTGCTTGCGGTGTTCCTGTCCGTCGTCGGAGCCGTGGCCATCGCCCTGTACCCGCATATCTGGCCGTTTTAACGATGAAAAAGATCCTTTTCATTCTATTGAGCTTTCTTTATAGCGCCGGGTCAGGCGCCCAGGACGCCCATGGATATGTCGCCCTGCAGGCCGGCCCTTCCGTTCCCGCAGGCAAGTTCCACGCCAAGACTCTTCCGGACGGCGGATTCGCCACGACCGGCCTGAATGTTTCCCTTGAAGGCGCCTGGTTTTTCCGACCATGGATCGGGATAGGCGGCTATGCCGGATATCAGGCCCACCCGTTGGATGTAGGAGCGCTCGGCCTGGAAAAAATGGCGGAAGATCCCTTTCTCACCGGTCTTTACATCCGTTCGGATCCATACCGAAGCTATTCCCTTTATGGAGGATTGTTTTTCGAGAAACCGCTGATCCGGCGACTGAACCTGACGGCAAAACTGCTCGGCGGGCTGATTTACGCGGAAACGCCTTATCAGCTCTATAAAGCAGAATACTACCTGATCGGGGAGAAATGGTACGAGATCACCGCGGCCGGAGATTACGAAGGCAGTTTCCTGGCCGGTGCCGGCGCAAGGTATTACTTCAACGATTACCTGGGATTATCGCTTAACGGGGAATTCACTTACAACATGACCGATTTCACCTTCATCCAGACCAACGGCAATGAGCGCACGGAATATCAAAGCATGACTTATGTGAATATCCTGCTGGGGGTTGTGGTGAAGATCAATTGATGTAGCGATGCAGCAATGTAGCGAAGTAACGAAGTAAAGTATTAGTTCACATATAGATTTAAAGGAACTTAAACCTCAAACCTTAAACCTTAAACCTTAAACCTCAAAACTTTCCCGTTCGATTGCCTCCTTGCCGTACATAAACACCCGCATGGGCCGTGAACCCTTCAGTTCGTAATGTTCGCCCTCAACCTGGATCAAGGTAGCTTCACGCAGGCCGATCACGGTCATTTCGCGGTTCACCGCCAGGAATTCCTCGATCCGCTGCTGGCGGGTTTCGCCGCCATGTCCGGCCGGGTTGGCGTCGAGGTAGTGGGGATTGATCTGGAACGGGACCAGGTTCATGGTCTCGAAACTGGCCGGCTGGATGATGGGCATGTCATTGGTGGTGCGCAGCGTGGGGCAGGCGACGTTGGCGCCGGCGCTCCAGCCCATATAATGCGCCCCTTCCAGGACCCGCTGCCGGATCACCGGCACCAGTCCCAGCTCGTGCAGCATATACACCAGGTGAAAGGTGTTTCCGCCGCCTACGGCGATGGCTTCCGCCTGTTTCACGGCCTGAACGGGATCTTTTTCCCGGTGAATGGAATAAATTCCAAAGCCCAGCTCGCGGAACACGTCCTGTACGCGCTTTTCATATACATCATAAGACCGTTCGACACTTTCGGAAACCAGGTTAACCCCGGCATAGGGAACGAACAGGATGTCCTTCACGCCAGTGCCCTTCATAAAATCTGTGATATAGGGCCTTGGCCAGCCGAGATAAGGTTCGCCCGGATTCGTGGAGTTGCTGATCAGAAGAAGTCGTTTCATATTCATCGATTTATTCAGACAAAGAAAAGAATTATTTCTTCCATATCAAAGGCCAGTTCCGGAAAGCGTACCCGGAAGCCTTCAGGTAGCTGAACTTATATGCCCATTTCAGGGTCCGGAACCAGCGGTCATCCCCGGCATATCCATGCATGGTTTCCCACGGAAGTCCTGCATTCTTCAAGGCCGCGTCACGTTTGGCCAGTTTTTCACCCAGCCGCTGCTGTAAGTCCCTGTATTCAATCGATGGAGCGCCGGCATCCCGAAGGGTTTTCAGCATACCCAAAGCTTTCTCAGGGTCATTGGCGGAAAGATAATGCCGGCACATGCCGGCCAGGAATTCCGTATCCCTGGATTTCAGAGCGGTCGGATAGAGGGCAGGCAGGATCACGCCCTGTTCCAGGAGTTTTTTCCTGTAATAAAACCGCTGAAGTTCCCTGTATGCTGCCAGGAATTCTGCCGGCTCCCCCTGCATCGAGCGGAGGAGTTCCAGTTCTTTCTGTTCATACTCCGCCAGGGGTTCCAGGATGATCTTCAGGTACCAGGCCGCTTCATCCCGAATCCGGCAATCGAGGTGATCCAGGGAATATCCGACCGCTTTACGGGCCATGACCAGTGCAGCGTTATATTTGCGTTCCCGGTGGAGGGCGGTCGCTTCCAACATCAGTGCATCGTATTCATTAATAGCTTTTTCACAACCCTTGCGGTAGATCTCGTCATGGGTCGTCCGGTATTTTTCATGCAAAGGATCATTTTCCGGAATGTCGTATTCCCCCAGCATCTGACCGACCTGTTCTGTGATCGCCCGGGCCTCCGGGAATTCAAAAGCCCAAGCTTTGAGGCGCGCCTCCGAGATCATTTCATCGATTACCTGCTGTGCCGCGTCGAGCCTGAAGCGCTCCAGGACTGGCAGCCGGGCGGAAGGCGCCTCCTGCTGATAGGACCGGGCCTTATTGAAAAAATACAGGGCCAGGTCCGGTTCTTTACGCATCAGATATTCCTGGCCTTCTTCAAGGTATTGTGAGAAATAGTGACGGCGGATAGCGGTTTCTACAGTTTCCTCATCGCTATGGCGGCTGATGGCGTAACCGCCCATGAGGCGCATGTCGGTAGCCTGGCGGTAGAGGAATTCGGCCTCTTCCATCTCATCCCTGTCGACAAGGACAGCCGCCCTTGCGATCAATTCGTTATAGATCCCCTGCCGGGCGAGGCCCATCCATTTTCCAAATCCGTCCGGCAGTAAAAAGCGGTCATCGCGCAGGGTTATGGCTTCAATTTCCAGGAGATAATCCAGTGCTTTCCGGTACGCGCCGTTTGCAGCGAGGCCTGCGGCCCGGATGAACATGCGGTCGAAGAGTTGTCGTTCGAACTGTTGGATGCGTACCGGATCGGTGCAGGATCGATGGTCAATCCGGGATACTTCCTTTGCCCGCTCGCAATACTGCGCAGCCATCGCCGGATTGTCCCGTTCCAAAGCCTTCCCGGAGATTTCGAGCAGTGACGACACCAGGTCATTCTTCGTACGGCAGGCCTGATCCATGGCCCGAAGTTCCTGATCATGGCTGCCGGAAATTGAAGCAACATCATAGGCGCTCTCATAATACTGCATCGCACGGGCCTGGTTTCCCAGCGCCTCATATCCCGCTCCCCGCCGCATCAGCGCGTCGGTCAGGATCACGGCGGCCCTGCCGGGATGAGGGGACGAAACCGGGGACATCTGAATATATGCTTTCCTGAGGTCATTCAGGCTGCCCGCAGAAAACTGCAGCCGGTCCATCTGATTGATGAAATTCAGGTTCCTGAAATCGGTTCGGAAGGACATATCATAGTAATAATCCAGCTTGTCGAGCCATTCCGCGATGATCTGGCTCAGCATGACCGAAGGCGCGCTGCGCAAGCGGTCGTGCAGTCCGTAGTTCAGGATCATCCTGTACCGGGTATGCATTCTTTGCAGATACTGGTACCGGGACAGCAGGTCCGCCGGGTCGTCGAGACCGGTGGTCCGGAGCACCTCGTACCGTTCGGGATTGAAGAACGGGAGCAGCCGGCCCAGTTCCCACCAGCGGACCAGCAAGCTTTGGCGGGAGGCCTCTTCCGAGAGCATCCCCGATCCGGTCCACCGGATCACGCTGTCGGCCAGGGCCACGGCAGCATAGTACTCATCGACTTTCATGATGTGATCCCTGAACCGGTCGTAGCTTCCGGCGTCATAATGAAACAATGCGCGGTCGAACCGGACTGTGATCTGATCGAGGGGGCGGTCGGCAGCAACAGCAAGGGTGGTATACAGGCTGGAATCGGTTTCGAAGCCCAGTCCGCGGAAGACCAGGCTGTCGTAATCAATACCCCGCTGATTGACGAGGCTGAAGACCAGGTCGGCCGCTCCGGGCCGGATGGCACGGGCTACATCAAAATTACGGTAAAACACCGGCTGGCATGACTGGCACACCGGCATGGCCTTGATTTCAAGCATTCCCGGCCGGCACCTGTTTACCTGGAATGATACCTTATATTCAAACACCAGGCTGACTTCGCTGAAGGGAACTTTCCGGTCGAGGGCGAGGTCCTGGACGATCAGGTTGCGGTAATAATGGTCGGCGCCGGGGGTCACGCCCGAAACGGTCTCCGTTCGCTCCGCCTGGAGTGATTCGAGGCACTGGGCCAAAGACACCGGGCTAAAAAAGACAAAAAGGAGCGTGGCCGCAGCCATTCTCCTTTTTATCTTTTTTGTAAGCATCAGATTGAGTGATCTGTAGTTTAACAAGATGCCGGCTTTTGGCCGGCATCTCTTCTAGGGTGCCCAAGACAAGACTCGAACTTGCACGGGCGTGCGCCCACTACACCCTGAATGTAGCGCGTCTACCAGTTCCGCCACTTGGGCAACATTACCTTTGGAGTTTTGAGGTTTAAGGGTTAAGGTTTAAATTGAGTCAATAGTTTACTTAAACCTTAGAACTTAAAATTCAAAACTGTTGTTTTGTGCCCAGAACAAGACTCGAACTTGCACGACCTTAGGTCACATGGCCCTCAACCATGCGCGTCTACCACTTCCGCCATCTGGGCTTTTGGCGGGTGCAAAATTAACAAAATAAACGAGCCGGGCAACAAAATTAAAAATTATCCGCGAAAAAACACACAGCAGATTTTTTTTGACATTTTCGGGGGTATTCTTAATTTTACATGATTGTAAACAGAAGGGCAAACTTACAGTAGACCTGATTAACCTTACCATTATGCTGACGAAGAACGACCTGGAGCAGATCGAAAAGAAGGGGATATCACCCGAAACCATTGAACATCAAATTCATGATTTTAAGAACGGGTACCCGTTCACCCGGCTGCACGCGGCGGCAACGCGCGACAACGGCATCCGTTCCTTCAATGAAAAAGAGATCCATGAGCTGATCACCAATTTTGAACGGACCTCGAAAGACCTCAAACTGGTGAAGTTCGTCCCCGCCTCCGGAGCCGCCACGCGGATGTTCAAGCACCTGTATGAGTTGCGCGAAGTCGCCGGCAACAAAGCCGAACGTGATCAAATGCTTGCCTCCGACGACTTCAACGGTTGCGGCTACTTCTTCCGGAATCTGGAGAAGTTCGCCTTTTACGACGACCTGAAGAAGCTCATCTCCAGGGATGGTCTGAGCCTCGGGGATTTAAGAAAAAAGGAAGATTACGCCACCATACTCGACTACGTCCTAACCCCCCGGGGATTGAATTACGGCAACCTGCCCAAGGGCATCATCAAATTCCACCATTACGGCACATTTTCCCGGACTTCCACCGGCGAACATATGGTCGAAGGGGCGCATTATTGCGCCGACCGGAACAAGAACGTGGCCATTCACCTCACGGTTTCGCCCGAGCACCTGTCGAATTTCAAAGACCTGATCGCTTACGTGCAGCCCTATTATGAAAGCATGTTCGGGGTAACCTACCATGTGGAATTCTCGGTCCAGAAGCCCTCTACGGACACCATCGCCGTTGATCTCGACAACGAGCCCTTCCGCGAGAAAGACGGTTCCCTGGTATTCCGCCCCGGCGGCCATGGCGCGCTCATCGAAAACCTCGGGGAACTGGATGCGGATATCGTGTTCATCAAGAACATCGACAACGTAGTCCCGGACCGGCTGAAGGCAGAGACCTACCGGTACAAGAAACTGATCGGGGGGTTGCTGATGCAGTTGCAGAACAAGGCATTTTCATACCTGAAAGCCCTGGACAAGAAGCCCCCGACGGAAGGTGCCATCACCGAGGCCGTGGAATTCTGCACCCAGCAGCTCAGCCTGACGTTCCCCAATGATTTCAACCGCTGGGAAGAAAGCAGGAAAGTGATGCATTTGCACAAGTTGCTCAACCGGCCGATCAGGGTGTGCGGTATGGTGAAGAATGAAGGGGAGCCCGGCGGCGGGCCCTTCTGGGTGAAAAGCCGCCAGGGAGAGATCACCCTGCAGATCGTGGAATCTTCACAGATCGATCTGAAGAATCCCGAACAGAAAGAGATTCTGGAGACGGCCACGCATTTTAACCCGGTCGACCTGGTGTGCAGCCTGAAGAATTACAAAGGCGAGAAGTTTGACCTGCACCAGTTCATCGATCCCAGTACCGGTTTTATCTCGATCAAGTCAAAAGACGGCCGGCAGTTGAAAGCACTGGAGCTCCCCGGCCTCTGGAACGGCGCCATGGCGCACTGGATCACGGTGTTCGTCGAAGTGCCCATCGTCACGTTCAACCCGGTGAAAGTCGTCAATGACCTGCTGCGGGAGCAGCATCAGAATTAGTTCCATAGTTCCATAGTTCCATAGTTCCATAGTTCTCTTTCGAAAAAGTCGGCTCAACACTCAGAACTCAAAACTCAGAACTCAGAACTCAGAACTCAGAACTCAGAAAAGATTATAGCTAACCCTGATTTGCACCATGATTCCCGGGTCGAGCCGCTGGAAGTACTGATCAGCCGCCTCGTAGGATTTAAACACGGATTCTCGTTGCTGGTTGAGCAGATTCTCAACCTTCAGACCGAGTTGCAGGCGTTTCTTTTCTCCGAAGGTTTTATTGGCGTTAAAATTCAGACTGTGAAACGGCCTGGAATAAATGTCCGCCCGGTCGGCAATGCCCACAAACTGGAGGGTACTGCCCTGTACGTTATAATACAGCCCGGCTTCGAGTGCTTTGAAGAATCCTTTCTCAGCGCCATTATAGGCCAGACCCAGGTTGACGATAAACGGGGCCTGCCCGGCCATGTCACGATAACGGCCGATCGTTTGTCCGGAACGGGCGTTATCCTGCCTGGACTCTAATTCTGTACTGCTCAGTTCTATCCGTGAATAGGTGTACGTGACGTTTGATGAAAGACTCACGTTGCGCAGACCCCCTGCCAGTGTTCCCAGGTTCAGACGAAATTCGAGCTCGCCTCCGAAGACTTCTCCGTAGCCCACGTTCCTGGGCTGAAACGATCCGGTCTGGGTGACATACTGAACAATCTCGATCGGGTTGTGGAATTTCTTATAGAAGGCGCTGATGGAAAGTGTCTGCCCTTCATCAAAAAACAACTCCCACCGGAGGTCGAAATTATCGATGTCGGTGCTGACCAGATTTCCGTCCCAGTATTCGATCCCGGCCACATCATTGGCATCCCGGAACAAGCCACCGATGAAGGTGCGGCCCGTGATCGGGTCGTAGATCTCGGAGTAAGAAAGCTCCTTAAACGAAGGGCGGGCGATGGTCCGGGCATAGGAAAAGCGAAGATTCTGCCGTTCTTGCAGGGAGTAGATCAGATTGACCGACGGGAAGAAATCCGTCTTATCGATCAATTCCTCATTATCCAGCACATTGATGCCCAGCTGGTCCTGTCCGGTATAACGCTGCAGAAAATTCTCAAGCCTGATGCCGAGTATGGTTTTCAACCTGTTGAAGGGACTGATCTCGATCATGGCATACCCGGCGATATTCCGGGAATTTGCATTAAATTCATTGGGATTTACAGGGATAAAAGGCGCCTCATAAGTAGTTCCGGCCGAGACACTGCCATTGCGGGGCCATAGATTTTCTTCAAGGAACAATTCGTTGGGATCCCCGGTTAGAGGTATGTTCCTGATATTGAGGGCATAGTTCATAATAGAAAAATCGCGCTCCTTGTAAGCGTAGGCTCCGCCGAACTGCAGTCTGGCGACCTGGCCCAGGACATCAAACTCCTTTCTGACGTTCGCAGATCCCGAAAGGTTCACTTCTTCCAGGTCTCTCCAGATGCGTTCCGGGAATCCGACCTCCGTCCCGATGGAGTAGATCCCTTCGCGGATTTCATAACGAGTGAACCGGATGTCCGGGTCTTGTATTTTCGACAGGGTAGGCGACAATTTCCAATCAAATTCCCATCTGGAAGCGGGCAGTGAATGCTTGCCGCTGACCAGCAGGTTCGTCATGGCGCGCTGGTTGTATTCGAGGTTATGCTGAAATCCATAAAAAACCGCACCCTGGTCCGTATTTTCATAATCAAACACGCCGGCTTTCGACTCCCCATTCTGAAGGTGAAGGAGCGTAATCCCGAATTTCGACTGCCTGGTTTTCAGGGAAAAGCCGGCCAGACCGCTCCACAGCACGCTTTCCACGCCATAATCGCCTTGCTGAAATTCCCTGACTTCCATTTCGTAAACGTCGGGATTCGCCGAAAGTCCGTATCGTCCAAATTCGGCATCTTCATAAAACTCGGTATTGCTTTTGTAAGAAAGCGCAACATTATACCCAAGTGTTATTTTCCGGAGCGGAAACTGGTCACCCAATGTAAAACCCAGGCCGTAATCCATCAGGCTGGTTTGTTTGATCGCCGCCATGGTCGGGTTAAATGACCGAAGGATCTCCTGGTAGCGCTGACCTTCAGGGGAGTCAGGCCTGCCCACCACTTCAGAAAAAAGCGGTATGTTTTCTGTGGCCGGGATTCCCCGGGTTCCATCATCATAACCCAGCCAATCGGTTCTTCCGCCCTCATAGGTCAGGTACTGGTCGTTAAAATGAAAACCGGGATTGTATCCCAGGGAAAGCGAAACGTTTCCTTTGCGTTCTTCGGGGAAGTCTTTCAGTTCAATGTTGATGATACCCCCGGTGAAGTCTGCGGGAAGTTCTGGGGTGAAGGATTTATAAACGATGATGTTGTCGATCACATTGGTCGGGAAGATATCCATCTGCAGGGTATTCCGGTCGGGGTCCAGCCCTGGTATTTCCATTCCGTTGAGTATGGTCTTGGTGTACCGGTCGCCCAGGCCACGCACAAAAACATATTTTCCTCCTTCCACCGACACGCCGGAAACACGCTTCATGGAAGCGGCAGCGTCGGAATCGCCGATTTTACGGAAGCTGCTCGCCGAAATACCGTCGATGACATTGGCTGATTTCCGCTTGATGGTCAGCAGCGCGTTTTCCGTATTGCGGATTTCCTGTGCTGAGATGACCACTTCGGTGAGTTCTACGGCAGATTCTTTCAGCCGGAGATTGTCATAGAGCGCAACTTCGCCTGGTTTAACCTGGAGGCCATTGATCACTATGGTCTCGTATGAAATGAAAGAAACCCTCAGGTTATAGGTTCCGGAGGGTACTGTCAGATTAAATTTTCCGTCGAGGTCGGTGAGCGTGCCCATGGTGGTCCCTTCCAGGAAGATGGTCACGCCCGGCAGGTTATCGCCGGTACCATCGTCAAAGACTGTTCCCCGGATGTGGCCATCCTGGGCCTGAATGATCATGTTTATCAGGAGCAGTAAACCTGAGAAGTAATATTTCAGTAAGCTCATGAAATCAGTTTGATATGTTTAGCGGTGGTTTTATTGATAAATGAAAACCCGCCAGGCTGATCACCTGGCGAGTTCTACGAAGTCATATTGTTTCTCTGATTGGATCAGAAACCATCCAGCGCTCCGGAGACTGCGGCCCAGGACCAGGTCTGGAATTTGGAGACATCTGCGCCGACCGTGTTTGCGGCCTCTGAAACCAGAGTCACATAGGCATCGGTGCCGCCCTTGAAGTAATCTGCGATGACGGCTCCGTCAGGCAAGGTAGCCTGAAAACCGGAAGCGGTGAGTCCGGCGGGGTTCAGATCAAAATCCTGTCCGGATTTTACGCCGAAGAAATAGATGTTGCTCATGGTCACGATGGAGTTGTCGTCGAGGTCAACGAGTCCGTCGGCATCCAAAGCCTTCACTGTTCCGTTGGTCAGCGTATGACGGTCTTCCATGGCGCCTTCCGGGCCATCGAGCTCGAAGCATTCGTCACCGGCATTCACCACGATGAAGTTATCGAGGGTTCCGCCCCACGACTGATCGGTATCGACAGCATCATCGCCGGCATTCCAGATCAGCGCGTTCTTAACGGATACTTTTCCGCCGAACCATTCGATCCCGTCATCCTGGTTGGCTACAATCTCCACGTATTCGATCACGGTTCCCGAGCCTACACCACCGAGTGTCAGGCCGTTGATCTCATTGCCTTCGCCAATGTTGGCGCCGCCATGGCGAATGGAAACATAGCGGAGTACGCCGCTGTTGTCACCGGCATCGTTGCCTCCATAAAGTCCGTTCTGGTCTGAAGGGGGAATGCCTTCGATCTGCACGCTGGGGGCATCGGCCGAAATGGGTGCATTGCCCAGGATGAGCAGGCCTCCCCATAGTCCGTTCAGGTCAGGATCAAGGTTCGGGCTTTGAATCTGGCCGGGCATGATTTCATCAGCCACGGAGGTGAAAATGATGGGGGAATCGGTGGTCCCTTCGGCCATGATCTTGCCGCCGCGGGCAATCAGCAGCGCTGTGGCATTGGCGCCGGTACCGGCCTGGCCCTTGACGATCACGCCGGGCTCAATGGTCAGGGTGGCTCCGCTCACTACGGCAATGCGGCTTTCCAGCACATAAACCTTTCCGGTTTCCCAGGTGGTGTTTTGCGTAATGTTTCCGGCAATGTTGAACACGATCTGTTCGGCAACCACATTCAGCACTGCGGTGGCCGTGCCGGTCTGGTTTTCATTGTCGGTGACGGTCAGGACTACGGATGCTGCGCCGGTCGTGTTGCCGGCCGCGAAGTTCACGGTGATGGTCCCGGTTTTGGATCCGGAAACCCCGTCGGCGGTCACCGCTGCGGTTCCATTGGTGGCAGTAATGGCTGAGGACTTAAATCCGCCGTCGGTGGTATAATTAAAGGTAAGGTCAATTCCCGTGCCCGTCTCAACGTCGGTGTTGGCGGGAGGGGTCAGCGCGGGTACATCGAAAGTTTCTTCATCGTTGCATGCAGCCATGAAGGCCATCACAGCGATCAGGGAAATGGATAAGAGTTTTTTCATATAATTTGGCTTAAAATTCGATGCAAAGGAACCACATTCGTTCCTGAATCGTTTTAAGCCATCATTACCGATATGTTAAGGAATTCTTAAGGCGCCAGGCGGACGAGTGTCCAGGCGCTTTTTTTCCGGGAATAGCGGATCCGGTCGTGCAGGCGGCCGGGGCGGCCCTGCCAGAATTCAATATGGTCAGGCACTACACGGTAGCCGCCCCAGTAGTCCGGACGGGCCATCGGAGGGCGGCCCTGCTCCATCAGCTCCTGCTGCCTGGCTTCCAGTTCCCGGCGGTCTGCGATGATCTGACTCTGTGGTGAGACGACCGCCCCGGCCTGGCTCTCCGGGGGGCGGGATGAAAAGTACTCATCAGATTCCGAAGGGTTTGTTTTTTCAACAGTTCCTTCAATCCGGACCTGCCGCTCCAGCTCCTTCCAGTAAAAAACGAGGGCAGCCCTTGGATTGGCGGCCAGCTCCTCCCCTTTCCGGCTCAAATAATTGGTGAAGAACACAAACCCCCGTTCATCAAAGCCTTTCAGCAGCACCATCCGCGCGGAAGGGTTTCCGAGGGCATCGGCCGTAGCCAGCGTCATGGCCGTAGGCTCTTCAACGCCAAAGTTTATGGCATCCTTCATCCATGAACCGAACTGGGAAACCGGATCAGGGTCAAGCTTTGCCTGATCCAGTTCTCCCATACGGTAGTCATTTCTTATATGACGCAGCTCATCCATTTTCCCGGCGTCATTTGCTTTTGTCGGGCCCCGCGGGAATCGGCGGCACCGCCTTGTAGTTTTTCATTTCTTCGAGGATGATCTCTATCGCTTTATCCAGCTGGGCGTCTTCGCCTTTGTATTCCCGCGCAGGATCGTTATCTACCACAACATCCGGCTCCACCCCGATCCCTTCGATGATCCAATCGCTGACATCGGCGGAATAAGAGGCGAATTCGGGCTTGCGCAGGTCCATACCATCGATGAACGGCAGGCTGCCGCGGATGCCGACCACGCCACCCCAGGTCCTGACCCCGACAATCTTTCCCATCTCATGCTTTTTGAATGCATAGGGGAACAGGTCGCCGTCGGAGGCGGAATACTGGTTGATCAGCATGACCATTGGGCCGAGCATCATCTGCCGGGGCGTCTGGCCGGGGATCTGGACGTTACGGGCCATGTTTGAGCGGGTGATCTCGCGGCGCAGGCGCTCGATAATCATCGGCGAGACGTTGCCGCCGCCATTCCCGCGGTCATCAATGATGAGCCCTTTCCTGGACAACTGGGGATAAAAATACTTGGCGAACTCGTTCAGCCCGGCGGGCCCCATATCCGGGATGTGGATATATCCCACTTCCCCGTTGGTCTTGCTGTTCACATATTCAATATTTTTCTGCACCCAGTTGAAATAATAAAGCTCAGCCTCATCCGCAATGGGCGTGACCAGCGCTTTCCTGCTGCCTTCCATGGAAGCGGCGGGGCCCAGCGTCAGCTCCACCTGTTTGCCCGCTTTCCCGAGCAGGGCGGCGTACAGATCATTCATTTCCCTGGTCGGCTTACCATCGACCGCCAGGATAAATTCACCCTCTTTGGCATCAACCCCTACCTCGGTCAGGGGCGACCGGAGCGATTTACTCCAGTTCTGCCCTTTGAGAATGTGGTCGATCCTGAAATATCCCGAAGCGTCTTTCGATAGCTTCGCACCCAGCAGACCCGTTTGGATCCTTGCGGGTTCCGGCTTATCCCCGCCATTGACATAGGCGTGCCCGACGTTGAGCTCGGCGATCATCTCTCCGATCAGGTAATTGAGGTCGTTCCGGTTGTTGACATAAGGCAGCATCTGCCCATATTTCTGCTTCATGGCCGGCCAGTCGACCCCATGCATGTTCTCTACGTAGAAGAAATCACGCATCTGCCGCCAGGCTTCATCAAAGATTTGCTTCCATTCCTGGTCTTTGTCCACGAATACCTTCAGGCCCGACAGATCGATCGTTTTGCTGAGGGTGACTTTTGAGGATGGAAGGTCGATAATGCTGTATTTTTTATCCTGACCCACCAGCATCTTCTTGCCATTGGCTGTGATCACATAGCCCATGCCTTTGCCAAGCTCGTTCTCTTCCTTTTTCTTAAGGTCATACATCTTAAATGACATTCCGTCTCCGCCCGATAGGTATTCATTGTAATAAACTTTGTTATCGACAAGATTGATATTGAAGTAGTTAGAAGGCCGAAGGGGCAGGCCAATGATCCGGTCGCCCAGGCCATCCGTATCGATGACGGTGGCTTTGGCGTCAGGGGTCGCTTTCTTATCGCCTTCCCCCTTCTTTTTTCCATTTTCCTCCGGTGCCGGAGCTTCTTCCATCATGACCTCGTCATTTTTCGGCGCGAGGGGATTGGGCGTCGCTTTGGCGAGGAGCACGAGATATATCCGGCTCATATTCAGGTACACATGGTTCCATTCGGTCTGGCCATAAATGGGGTTGAAATCGCGCTCCGAGCTGAACAGCAGATATTTACCGTCAGCGCTGAAGACGGGGTTTGATGAGGAATACCACTCATCGGTCACATTGTATGTGTTCCCGGTCTGGGTATCGTACAAGCGCACCATGCTGAAATTATTCGGCATCTGGTCAGCATAGACAATCCACCGGCTGTCGGGCGACCATTCAAAGTCAGAATATTCCCAGACCAGAGATTGCGCGACGGTCTTCACTTCCCGCGTGGCGATATCGACATACTGCAGGCGCAGTTTCTTATCGCTCCACATGATCTTTTTGCTGTCGGGCGACCACCGGAAACTGAACTTATAGGTATCGGCGCCATCGGTAACCTGGACCGGTTCCGAGCTGCCGTCCTGGGCGCGGATCCAGATCTCATATTCGCCGCTTTGATCAGAGAGGTATGCGATGGATTTGCCGTCGGGCGACCAGCGGGCTTCGCGGTCATGGGCTCCGGAGGATTCCGTCAGGTTGCGGGTAATGCCTTCTTCCGCCGGAACGCTGAACACTTCGCCCCGGGCGCTGAAGACCACCCTGCGCCCATCGGGGGAAGGATCCGCAAGGCGTATGGACTGAGCCGCGTCCTTCAGTTCATTCCGGCCGCCGTTGAAGTCATCCGCAATGACAACCGGCACCCTTGTTTCGCGCTGTGACTGCAGGTCGAACAAATGGATGTATCCGCCTTTCTCATAAACAATGGCGTTCTGGCCGATCGATGGAAATTTGATGTCGTAATCGGTGTAATTGGTCAGTTTCCGGGTCTGACGGTTCACCGTGTTGTACACGAACAGGTTCATCACCCGGTCGCGGTCGGAAAGGAAATACACGTTATCGCCGTTCCACATCGGGAAAATATCCTGTGCGTCATTATCGGTGATGTTGATCACGCTGCCGGTCGCAAGGTCAAATATCCGGACATCATCGGCCATGCCGCCCTGGTAATATTTCCAGGTACGAAACTCCCGGAAAACACGGTTAAAGGCCAGCTTGGATCCGTCGGGGGAATAGGAGCAAAAACCGCCGGTAGACAGGGGCACTTCGACCGAAAGCCCGCCTTCCGCAGGCACGGTGTAGAGTTGCCCGACGAAGTCATTGAACGACTGCTTGCGGGATCTGTAAATAATATTTTTTCCATCCGGAGTCCAGCCCATGACGATATTGTTGGGGCCCATGCGGTCCGACACGTCGTCGCGGCCAAGGGTGGCCGTGTAGGTGAGCCGGACCGGTACGCCGCCGGCTGCAGGCATGACATAAACTTCCGTATTTCCGTCGTACTGCGCCGTAAACGCGATGCGGCGTCCATCGGGAGAAAACCGGGCGAACATCTCGAATCCTTCGTGGCTGGTCAGTTTCCGGGCCACACCCCCGGCTTTGGCTACCGTATACAGGTCGCCGGCATAGGTAAACGCGATCTGGTCGCCGTTCACCGCCGGGAAACGCAGGATCCGCGTGTCATCCTGAGCGTTCAGGACAAAGTGCGATAATGCGATAAGCAATGCAGATAAAAACAATCTTTTCATATGTTATATAGTATAGTTTCGACGACGAAGATAATGGTAAACTTTCAAATGGCCAGTCGCATCAAACAGCCCGGCGGAATTGGTGAACAAGCGGCATGTCCGGGTTGATGGACGGCAAATCCCCCCTTACACTCAGCAAACCCTGACAACTTCCGGTTCACGGTTCAGGTAGACCAGGTAGCCGGATCCTGCCTGGCAGCCCATTTCCTGCAATAATCGCAGGTAGTTTTCCACCTGGCCCCGGTGTTCCGGGTCCGGGCGCCCTGTTTTGTAATCGATCACCACGGGAAGGCCATCCTTGAAGACAACCCGGTCGGGGCGGTACTTTTCCCCTTTGCCGGTGATGATTTCCGGTTCATTGCGCACTTCGCAGCCCGGTTCAAAGAACGCACGGATGCCGGGATGATGGAGCAGGCCGAGCACGACGGATCGTAATTTTTCTTTTAAGGGTTCGCGCACCAAACCCTGCCGGGCAAACTCCTCCAAAACGCTTTCCGCCTCATCCGCCAGCCCGATTTGCGACAGGGCAAGGTGGACCAGGTTGCCCCATTCCCGGTTCCTGCCGGGGTCTTTCATATCCCAGGCCCCCGGGGCATGGCGGCGCAACAACAAGTTCAGGGAGGTCCTTCCCGCTTCCCGGCCCTCTTTCGGGCCTTGCAGCTTTTTCTCAGGGATATCGGTCACTTCCCTTTTCCATCTCTTTCCAAACTGATAAACTCCCTGCTCATTGACCGGAACGCCCTGCCGGCTGAAAAAATAACTGAAAATCTTCGGGGCGGAAGTCAGTTTATCGGCCTTATCCGGCAATTTCCGGGTCAGGACGTAGAGTCGCTCTTCAGGGCGGGTCAATGCGACATACAGCACGTTGACCATATCGACCTGTGAACGTTCCATTTCTCCGGTGAACAGATCCCTGTACGCCGTCGATTCCAGCGATTTCTGGGCGGGCAGGTAAGCAACTTTCACGGGATGGTAGAAATCTGCATCCACCTCCACCCAGATGTTTTTCCGAGTTGCCCTGACCTCTTCGTCGGCAAACGGGAAGATCACCGCGGGGAACTGCAGGCCTTTGGCTTTGTGGATGGTCATGATCCTGACCGCATCGATCCCTTCCGGAATGATCACAGATGCCTTTTCCTGCTCTTCTTCCCACCAGTTCAGAAAATCATCCAGGCTGCCGTTGCGGCTTCGGATGAAGCGCAGCACCGCATCGAGGAAAAAACGGGTGTAGCTTTCTCCGGGATCCATACCGAAATGAAAGACCAGCGCGCGCATCATCCCATAAAGTTCCTGCGACTTCAATTTCTCAGGGTCCAGGCCGGGTATGGCCGCCGACAAAACGTCCCTGAACCGGGCCAGGCGCTCCTGCCCGGAAGGTGCAGCATCCGTAATTTCCACCGGACGCAGAAAGACCCGTTGCATCGACTCCTCCCCGGTCATCCCGCGGGCGATCATATACCGCAGTATGCCGGCCATGGGTATGTCTTCGCCGGGATTGGCCAGATGGCGGGCAAAGGCTATCAATAGCCCTGCATGTTCCGACCGGGACAGCAGCAGCGATTCTGAGGAAATCACCGGGATCCCTTGACTGATCAGGAAAGAGGCTATTTTCGCCGCCCGCCTGTTATCGCGGCACAACACGGCGATATCGCGTAACCGGAAGCGGTCTTCCAGGAGTTCGCCGATGATTTCCTGAACGCGCAGGATGCTCTTGTCCGTATATTGCTGCCGGTCGCCCTGATCATCCACCGGCTCTATGCGCACAAGGCCGGGCTTGTCTTTTTTGACCGCAGTCTGCATGACCTGGTCATAGGCCGAACCGAAATTCCCGGGAAGCATCGGGCGAATGGTATCAAACAACCGGTTGTTGAAATCAACGATTACCGGGCTGGAGCGGTGGTTATCATCCAGCCGTTCCTCGCGGTAATGCCGTTTCAGCGTTTCTTCCCGCTCCTTCAGGATCGGATCGGGCTGAGGTGTGAATACTGACGGAAGGTTTTCAAACTGCTCTGCATCGCCTGATCTCCAGCGGTAAATGGCCTGCTTGGCGTCGCCGACAACCAGGTTCATCCGCGCGGAAGCCAGCGAGTTTTCGATCAACGGAAGCAGATTGTGCCATTGCAGCACGGAGGTGTCCTGGAATTCATCAACGAGATAGTGCTGGTATTTTTCACCCAGGCGCTCATAGATGAAGGGAGCGGGCTGCTGCCGGACGATCCCGGAGATCCTGCGGTTAAAGTCGCTGATCAGCAGCTTGTTGTCTTCATTACATAATGCGGACAACACTTTTTCCAGTTCCCCAAGCAGGGCGGTGGAGAATAGCTGCCGGATGAGGAGCAGCACAAGCTGATATTCTTCGAGCTGCTCATCGATAAAATTCAACAGCTTCATACCTGCGGGCACGAGCCGGTCGCTTACCCTTTCGAACGACCGCTGGGCATCGAATCCCGGCTTTGTTCCGAGCCATTGGCCCGATTCCAGCGATTTTCGGGCATAGCTGCTGGGCTGGATCTTCTGGAATTTTCCTGCGGATAAAGCCCTGAGATAGGTCAGTGCACCTCTGGTTTTACCATGAAGGTCCTCGTCGCCGATACCCGATGTGCTCAGCAGTTCAACCAGCCTGGCCGCCTGTTCTTTCACTTCTTTCTCAAAAATCCCGCGCTGCAGGAACAGTTTTTTGCGAACCTCCAGGAAGGCTCCGACCTCCAGGCCGCCAAGCATGCCGGTAAAAGCGATACTGTCTTCCGACAGCAGGGCTTTTCCAAACCGGTTCAGGTCATGCTCCACATGCCAGCTTTGTTCATCACCGGCCTTTTTCTCCGTAAAGTCCACCAGGAGTCCTGTGAGCTGTTCATCTGTTCCGGCCATGCTGATCAAAAAATCAACCGCTTCGGCTAGCATGGCCTCGGTGTCCAGTTCCACTTCAAAGTTCAGCGGGATCTTCAGATCGTGTGCGAAGGTCCGGATTACGCGGTGCGTGAAGCTGTCGATGGTACTGATGGCAAAATCCCCGTAATGATGGATGATCAGCCGGAGCACCATGGAGGCCCGCTGCGCGATCAGGTCCCGGTCCATTCTCAATTGTTCCGAAAGCTGCGGCAGAAGGTATTTCACCGCATCGGAGGATTGATGCGTTTCCGGGCCGGACAAGGCGACCAGGTACCGGACCACCCGTTCCTTCATTTCATTGGCCGCCTTATTGGTGAAGGTAATGGCCAGGACGCGGCGGAAATGATCCGGATTGGAGAGTACGATTTTAAGGTATTCCCTGACAAGGGTATAGGTTTTTCCGGAACCGGCTGAGGACTTGTAAACGATAAATTTCTGATCGGTCATGCGCAATACCTGAATAAGAATATCCGGCCGGAGTCAGTTCACCAGGATCCGCCGGATATGGGGCACGTTGTCGACCGTGATGCGCAGCAGGTACATCCCCGGCCTGACGCCATTGTCTTTCAGGTAAAGTACCCGGTTGTACAGGCCCTTTTCCTGCCTTCCGCTGCTGAACCTGTTGAGTTCATTGCCATAAATGGAAAAAAGCGAGATCCGGACATCGGAATCCTTCAGCAATTCGTAGCTGACAGACATATAATCGCTGCAGGGATTGGGATAGACGTTAAAGGTGAAATTTACCGGGATGTTCTCCACGACGCCCAGGGACCCGGTGCGTGCAGTATCGATGTAGCTCGCGGTAGCCACGAAGCCTTCCTCGGTGACCTGCATCACCGGGACGGGGTAGCCCCCGGCGAGCCATTTGTATTCCGTGATATAACGGGTCAGTGGCATACCCATTCCCAGGGAATCGAGGTACAGGCTGTCGTATTCAACTATTTCGGTCTTCACGCGCAAGACTTCGAAAGTACCATAAGGCGTAATGACGGTTCCCCAGCCATCGGCATGATTGTGCCTCGATTTTTTAATCATCAGGTACCCCAGGTCAGGCACGCCGGCTTCAAAACGTGACCGGGACGAATCTATATCGCCGAACTCCAGCGGGAGCCGGTACAGGGTGTCTATCTCCTGGAACTGCACCGGAAGCGGGATGCCGGAAAGGGAGATGCCATATCCCACTTCCCGCGACAGGTTGTTGTCATTCTTCAGGAATTGGTACGCATCCGTAATCTGAAGCGTAGGCACCGAGGTGAATTCCAGCATTTTCCTGGCCGTGGTGGCCTGGTATGCAGGATAAATAAACTGGTTATTGAAAAATAACTGGTAGATGGAAGGGGTTTCCCCGACGCTGACAAAAGTATCCACCTGTTGCGCCGTGAAGCCCAGGGAACTGAAATCCCAGGTTTGGTCAGCTCCGGCTTGCTGGTAATTGATGCCGCCCAGAACAGCGGTAAGGCTTTTGCGGATGGTATCGCCGGGCTGGGGCATGTCATTTCCATCGATCACTACCTGTGCGCTGAGCCGGAACATCAGCGCAGTCAGGAAAAGCAGGGTAAAGAATGTTTTCACGCGTTGTTATTGAAAGTTACAAAGGTACATCATTTTCACCGGTTTTAATTTTTCGTTTTCGGCCAAAGAAGTCCTGAATCGAATTGAATTCCTTACGGTAAAAGATGCCGACGCCCTGGGTATAGGGAGCATACTGTGTATACAGGGAAAGATCGTTGGAGCGGTTAAAGGCCTTGACCCTGAAGCGCCCATCCGGGGTCAGCTTGTATTCAATGTTGAAGTCACCGACAATGGCGCTGGTTTTCTGGGAACTGGCGCTGGATCCTGTTACGTCGAAATTCCCGTCGATGATCAGCCTGTCGTTGAGCAGCTGGGTGGAGAGGGCCACTTCCAGCTGTTCATCCGAAACACGGTCGCCCGGAACATAGTTGATCCCTATGTTGAAGTCGTTGCTGATCTGGGATAACATACTGCTGAGCGTATTCGATACGATGGCGGCGGGATTGACGGGATTGGTCCCGCCTGAACCGGTGCTGCTGAAGCTGCCGAGGACGAGCAGCGAAATGGCCTGCTGGTTCATCAAACCCAGGTCGGTTGTATCCAGTACCGCATAAACCGCCTGTCGTGTCTGCTCCGGCATATTTGGAAACGTGATCCCGAACCCGAGGTCCGGATTGAACAGGTTGCCCGTCATTCGGATGTCGGTATTGACGATCACTTTCTGTGCGGCCGCGTCCGGGTCGATCATGGAAATCCCCAGGCCATCCAGTGAGGTTCTGAGCCGGTACCGGGCGACAATATTGACATCCGCGTCGTTGATGTCGCCGGTCCAGCTGATCTTGCTTCCTTCGAGGATCTCAAACCTGCGGCTCACCAGCTGCTCCAGCGAGAAAACAAATAATCCCGACTGGATGGTGTACGAACCGCTCAATGTAAGGTAACCGTTGGGATCTACGCCAAGGCGGAGCTGGCCTGCCCCGGCCGCTTTAATGTACCCGATATCAGAGGGGAGGAATATCTGGATGTCCGCATCCCTGGTCACGTCCATCGCGATGTCGAGGCTCAGTCCCTCAACGCGGACCTGGCCCTGTTCCTGCTTCCGGGCCGTATCTTCCTCGTTTATGAAGACGATAAAGTCGGTATCTGAAACATCGACCGAATAAGATATCGGAAGGAACACATTGGTACCCTTGTCCGTGCGGGCATCCACCCGAATGGTCAGGTTCTCGAACGGACCAGTGAGGCTGACCTCACCGGTAGCAAAGGCTTTTCCGTAAAAGACCTCGTTCTGGTAGCGGTTCAGGTTGATCACCTGGAATTGCTCCGGCCTGATATTGAGGTCAAGGCGCATATCACTGAAATAGCTGTGCGTGATGCCCCCGCTCAGGACGGCCTGGTTCGATTGCGGGTCGTACACTTTCAGTTCGCTGAACTTGATGGCGTCTCTGGAAAACACTACCTCATTGGCAAATGAATAGGTCACACCCAGGTAATCCACAGCCATTTCGGCCCTTTGCAGCTTCAGGCTTCCGGTAAGAGCGGGCTTGTCGTTGGTCCCTTCCAGCGTCAGCCCGCCCGAGGCAAACCCGGAAAGATGCGAACTGAAACTCGTGAGCATGGGTTCCAGTACTGAAATATCCAGGTTCTGCGCCCTGACCTGGAAATCGAAATTACGGCTGTCGGAGAAGGGGTAGTACAACCCGTCGACATTAAGAATCCTGTACCGGTCGGCCAGTTCTCCCCTGCTGTATATGTTCACGCTTGCTTTCATGGCGCTGTCGGCCTCTATCCAGCGCGAAATGATCTCCGCTTCCCCGAAATAAACGTCATTGAATTCAAAATCCCCGATGTTGATTCCGGCGAAAACGTTCGGCAGGCTGTCGCCCCGGGTAATCCCCAGCCTGCCGTTGATCAGTCCTCCCAGCGTAATGGAATTGCCTTTCAGCAGCGGGTTGAAATTGGCCAGCGACCAGTCTCTGAACATCAATCCCAGGGTATCCCGGGGATCTTCCGACCAGGTGCCATCGATGGTGAAGCCTTCCCGGCCCTTGAAAATGTTGAGATCATGAATGGTCAGGAAGCCGGAATCGGCCACAATGGTGTTCTCGCCCGTCATGTGCCAGATATTTCTGTTGAAATCGGCATTGGCTTCCTTAATCCTTGCCTCGATGCGCCCCTCCGGGGAAAGCAGTACCATGCCTGATATTAACGCTTTGTTGGTCAGTACGCTGTCGAAGTTATCCCACAGAACCGTGTACATAATGGTATCATCCGATGTTTCCGCGTGCAGTCCGAAATTTTCAAGGCTCAGGCTGACCGTGTCGGCGGTTTCCTGAAGTACAACGGTGCCAATCGCGGCATCGAAGAAAAACCTTCCATTGGATGTCGCTCCGGTCATCTCCGCCCGGTCGAACCGGAACCCGCTGAAACTAAATCCTCCGGTCTCAATCCCTATTTTAAGCAGATCGCTATCTTCGTTTATTTCCCCGGTGATTACTGCCCCGGTATCAACGGACAATGAAGGAAGCATTATTTCCAGCAAGGGATTGATGTCTTTGAGATGAAGGCTGAGGTTGGCATAATTCGCAGGCTGAACTGCTGAAGTGCCGGGATCCTCAAGTTCTTCCCGGCTGAAGATCATATTTCCGGCCGCGCGAATGAGGCCCGGAAATGTGAATTCACCGGTGATTTCGCCATCGGCATAATCTGATCTCAAGCGGATATGGTCAGGGCGGCCGGGAGCCGAGGTCCGTGTCAGTTCAAAATTATCCAGTGTATAATAACGATCGTTTTCAAGATATTTCATATCC
Source organism: uncultured Bacteroidales bacterium (assembly GCA_964489545.1). Taxonomy (GTDB): domain Bacteria; phylum Bacteroidota; class Bacteroidia; order Bacteroidales; family JAGOPY01; genus JAGOPY01. The sequence continues at coordinate 164,425 of CAZAZE010000006.1, read as the reverse complement.
CGCAGGCGGATGGCCCCACGGAAATGATCCGGATCAATCCCGGAAAAATCGCCGGTGATCTGCCCCGACAGGTCCATGTCATCGCTTTTATCAGAAAGGTTCATTTCATAAAACCGGGCATGCTGAAGGTCAATGGTGAAGTCAAACACAGGATTGTCCTTATCAGCATTGACCAATCCGTCGAAAGAAAGCGACAGCGCCTCATCCAGGATGATCACCCGGCCATGATAGGAATCAGCCAGGATGTTACCACCCAGAATGATGCGGTCATAGTGATGGTTTTTAAAGATAAAGTTCTCGATCCACCCAGAAACGGTAGCATCCAGGTCTTCCCGCTTCATCCCGTGCCCCTGGATCTCCAGGTCAAGGTCTGTGGTTCCAAGCTCTGCGGTTTGGAACAATTTCCCCAGGTCGATGCCGGATCCGGCGATATCCGCCGCGTAACTGACTGAATCCTTTTCCCTTACATGGTGCATCCTGCCCGTAACCTGAATGTCGCCCAGGTCTGATTTCAGGTCTAGCCGGGTTCTGAACCGATCGGTACGGCCGCTGTAGTTGCCGCTGAGTTTCACAAACCCCAGTTCCTTAACCTGGTCGGGCAAAACCAATTCACCCGCACCGGAAGGAAGGCTAAATGCAGTGATATCTTCCGGATGCGTAGTCATCCGGCGAATATCGGCCACGATGAAGGTGGAATCGAAATCCGGCAGCCCCCGCATGCTGATATCTCCCTCAAATTCCGTAAACTGGCCGAAATTCACATTAAACTGGTCTGCTGAAAAATCGCTGATAAAGCCGTCCACGACCCCCGAAATCATCACGGGATCATCCATAGGCATCAGTTCCGGGGCGAAATAACCGACATCCTGCAGGGTGAGCAGGGAATTTCGGAATTCCGCGTTAATGTATACGCTGTCGAGGAAATATCCCAGGCTGGCATAGTCTGCATACAGGAAATCCAGGTCAAGATCGAGGGTTGAGTTATTTGTAGAGATGAAGAGGTCATCCGTTCTGATCCCGGAATTGCTGACCTGCACGCGTGCAGCGAACTCCAGCAGCGAGAAACCCGATTTCTCGTGGCAGGCCAGGTGTTCGACCACAGCGCTCACGGAATCACCAGTCAGGGCTACTTCCTCCAGGCTGACATTGATCGCGGTGATGAGCAGATCATCGAAGTCCATGCCTTCCCGGCCACCGGCCCGGGCCTCATCCGTGTATCCGAAGGCGACGTCTTCCAAACTCAGGGAACTGCAGGTAATGGTCCAGGGGGCCGGTGCAGCAGCGGTATCCGGTGAACCGGCCGAAAAGTTTTTCAGGGCATGGTCAAGATTAAGCAAAGTATCGCCTGCGTATTTTACCAGGTAGAATCCGCCTCCGGACAGACGCACCGGGCCCAACCCGATCCTGTTCCCCCTGAGGTCCAGGTCGTTCAGCTGAACACTCAGTTCGCGCAGTTCAAGCAAGGGGGCATGTTGATGGTCCAGCAGCTGCAGGCCTTCCACCTTTATCCGGAGCCGGTCCGAAATCCTGACCTTGTCGATGTACAGGCTGATATGAAAGCGGGCGGAAAGATAATCCGCGGCCAGCCGGCCCGCCAGCACCTGCACGGATGGGGTCCGGAGTAGCGAGAACACGGTGACCAGGGCGGTGATGAGGATAACTACGAACAGCACCGACAGCCGCAATATTTTTTTGATAATTTTGCCCGTAAGATTAAAATTAATGAGCATTTACATTCTTGGCATTGAGTCCTCGTGTGATGATACGTCTGCTGCGGTTCTGCGCGACCGGCAGGTATTGTCCAACCTGATCGCCAACCAGGAGGTGCACCGCAACTACGGCGGGGTGGTCCCGGAACTGGCATCCAGGGCGCACCAGCAGAACATCATCCCTGTCGTGGAACAAGCCTTGCGCAACGCAAAAATAAGTAAAAATCAATTGCATGGCATAGCCTTCACACGGGGCCCCGGGCTGCTTGGATCGCTGCTCGTGGGCACTTCGTTTGCCAAGTCCTTCGCCATGTCGCTCGGCATCCCGCTGATCGACGTCGACCATATGGACGCCCACATCCTGGCTCATTTCATCGACGACCAGGCGCCGGGCAGGGAATTCCCGGATTTCCCGTTCCTCTGCCTGACGGTCTCCGGCGGCCACACCCAGATCGTCAGGATCAATGATTACGATGATTTTGAGATCATTGGAAAAACCATTGACGATGCGGCCGGCGAAGCCTTCGACAAAGCGGCCAAGATCATGGGCCTCCCCTATCCCGGCGGCCCGCTGATCGACAAGCTTGGGAAGGAAGGGAACGAAAAAGCCTTCTCCTTCCCCGAACCCGCCATTCCAGGGCTCGATTACAGCTTCAGCGGTTTAAAAACATCCTTTCTGTACTTCCTGCGCGACCGCCTCAGGGAAGACGCGGATTTTACCGAAAAGAACAAGAATGACCTCTGCGCTTCGATTCAGCGGACCATTGTCGATATCCTGCTGAAAAAACTCATTCTGGCCTCAGAACAGACTGGCATCCGCGATATTGCCATCGCCGGCGGAGTCTCGGCCAATTCCCTGCTGCGGTCGGCGTTGCACGCGCAGGCCGGACACTCCGGATGGCGGGTGTTCATCCCGAAATTCGAATATTGCACCGATAACGCCGCCATGATCGGCATTGCCGGGTATTTTAAATACCTGCGCGGCGAGTTTGCCAGCCAGGACCTTTCGCCCTACGCCCGGAGGGGAGCCTGAGACCAGGTCCTCCGGTCGAATGAATCTCAAAATGGATCATCTGTGACCATCATCCTGCAAATAGACCCTAGCCTATGAAAACCATCACTTTACCGGATTACAACGGCAATATCATCCGGGCCATGCGTAGCCTGGAAGTCCGTGAACAGCCCACGCCGGAACCAACTGGCGACGAGGTGCTCATCAAGGTTAAAGCTGCGCCGTGCAATCCTTCCGATATCGCGTTCATGCGCGGAGGTTATGAGATCCGCAAGCCCGTTCCCACGGTAATGGGCTTCGAATGCACAGGAATTGTCGTCGCAGCCGGAGCCGATCCATCAGCTCAAGCCATGAAAGGATTCAGGGTCAGTTGCTTTGGACGGGCGAATGACAGCGGGACCTGGGCGGAATATTTCCTGACCACCGCCGGCAATTGCATCCGTGTACTCGACGGCATCCCGGACGAGCAGGCCGCGGCCCTGTGCATCAACCCCTTTACCGCCTATGCCTTGATGGAGCTGGCGCTGGAACAGGAAGCCAGCGCGGTGATCCAGAACGGCGCCTCCGGCCAGATCGGCATCTTCCTGAGAAACCTGGCCCGGCTGCACGGACTGAACATGATCAACATCGTCCGCAAGGAAGAACACCTGAAGATGCTGGAAGATGAAGGCGAGAAGCACAATGTCAGCCTGAATGATCCCGAGGCCGCACTGCTCCTGGAACGAAAAGCACGGGAGCTTAATGCCACCATCGCCTTCGACGCGGTGGGCGGCGATGTCAGTGGCATGATCCTGAACGCCATGCCGGAAGGGTCGGAACTGGTCATTTACGGGGGATTGTCCGGGAAACCTGTCGGGCAGTTCAACGCGCTGGACATCATCTTTAGGCAAAAAACCGTCCGGGGATTTAATCTTGGAGACTGGAAGCAGCGGTTGAACCCGGAACAGCTTGAAGCAGGGACCGGCAGGGTTCAGCAACTGATCACGGAAGGATACCTGCAAACGCGCGTTCAGGGCTCTTTCTCCCTGGATGAGGTCCAGCAGGCCCTCGAGCAGTATATCCGCAATATGTCGGCGGGGAAAATTCTCTTCAGGCCCTGAGCCCGGTCACGGTTTGACCGGCAGGAGCGCCTCTCCCGGGTCTATGGCGTATACCAGCCGCCTCACACGGTCATAATGATAGTAATAAACAGCATGAGGATAGTCATCGGTCAGATTATCCCAGATGTATTCATTAAGGAGGTGATCGAACAGTTTTTCCGCGGTTTTTTCTCCGAAGCGCTGCGCAAAGGCATATATATCCCTGAGTTCCATGGTGTCGATGGTGTAATCGAATCCATACTGGCCTGAGATCAGGTTTTGTTTCAACGTTCCGTTGATATCATCCAGAAGATAATCGCTGTTAAACAAGAGTTGGTTCTTTTGCTCCCCGTTCATCCGGCTAAGCTCAATCCATAGGTTGAAATTCAGCGCATTCAGATCAATACCGTCGATAACGATGATTTCATCATAGACCTGTTCTTCTGCCGTGAAGGGATGGATGTACTCCTCCAGGGTGAACTGGGCCAAGTTGACAATAACCGCCTCCCCTCCGGCCAGCATCAGGGAATCCAGGACCTGCTCCGGAAGAACGGTCCAGCCTGAATATTCCAGTGTCTCTTTGAACTTCCGGCAAAACAACCCGGTCAGCAGGGAATCGTCAATGTGTTTCAGAAAGGCGCTGTTCTGTATAAGCAGTTCATCCTTTTCAACCGGATCCAGCGATTCGATGTCGGGCACCTGGTACTCCTTGAGATTATACTTGAGCACGGCTGCGGGACGCAGCACCAGCATGGGCGCCGGGCGGGGCAGTTTTACATACTGTCGTGCGAGCTTTTGCTCCAGCGTGCATCCGCCCAGAAGCAATGCAAGCAGCAAAACGGATACCGGCAGTGCACGGAGTTGTTTCATGCGCTGATCATTCCTGGTTGTCCGGGCCGGCGGAGAGCAGTTCCCTGCCGACGGCCATGCCGTATTCAATCGCCATGGCCTGCTCTTCCGCGTCGGGGGTGAACTTGACAAAAACGCCCTCGCCGAAATAGCGGAGCTTAAGATGTTCCAGGTTGGTGCGGATCAGTTCGCGGCTTTCCCCGCTCCAGCCGAAAGATCCGAATCCGCCGGCCAGTTTGCCCTTGTCGCGGAGCGGATTGATCACGGAAAATAACCGGTAGACCGGCAGCAGGATATTCTGGTTGATGGTGGTGCTGCCAACGATGATCGCGGCGCTGCAGGCCACTTTCTGTTCCAGCTCGCCGATGGTTGTCTTTTCGATATCGAGGATTTCCACTTCAATGTCCCCGGCCATGCGGATCCCTTCACCGATCTTTTCCGCCAGCAGGCCGGTTTTGTGATAGGCCGAGACATAAGGAATGAACACACGGTGCCGCAGCGGCAGCTGCAGATGCTCCCGGGCGTATTTTTCCGAGAGATCCACATATTTCTTCCAGTTGCTCCGCAGCACGGGCCCATGCCCCGTCGCGATCACACTGATGTCCAGGTCACGCACCTTTTCGATGGCTTTCAGCATGAACTTGCTGAAGGGCTTCAGGATCACATCAAAGTAATAGGTGAAATCCGCATCGAAATCCCCCACCCGGTCGTCAAAGATTTCTTCGTGGCAGAAATGAGCTCCGAACGAATCGCAGGTGAACAGGATCTTCTCCTGCGGCATATAGGTGTACATGGTGTCGGGCCAGTGCAGGTTCGGCGCGCTGATGAAGTGCAGCACCCGGTCGCCAAGATCCAGCGTATAGCCATCCTTTACGACAATATGCGGAAAATCCTGGTACATCATGTCTTTCAGGTAGCGGATCGCGTTGCCTGTCCCCACCACCCTGGCGTTGGGAGCAATTTTGAGCAAATGGGGCAGGCAGCCCGAATGGTCGGGCTCGGTATGGTTCAGAATGATGTATTCGATTTCGGCCGGATCGGTCACCTGCAGGATTTTCTCGCGGTATTCATCCCAGAATTTCTCCTTCACGGTTTCCACGATGGCTTTTTTCTGCGCATCGATAAAATAAGAGTTATACGTGGTGCCGTGTTGGGTTTCCATGACTACGTCAAAAGTCACAATATCATAATCCAGGACCCCGATCCATTTGACCGGGGGAATGACGTCCAGTATGCGTTGATCTTTCATCTTCCGGTTAATAATATTTAGCAGTATTTGATCAGTCAAAATCCAGTGTGATCTGTTTTCCCCGGTCATGGAGCCCCGGGCTTTCTTCATTTTCTGCCTTACTGGCTCCTGGCGGCGCGGGAAGCTCTTCAGCTACCGGATCACCCTCCGTGATTTCCTCTTCTTCCGGAATGTCGCCTTCACGGTCTGAAATCTCGTCTGTGCCCTCCGGATCAAGGGGTTCAAATTCCTCCTGTTCTTCGCCGGGCTCTTCATTCTCCAGCGGCTCCTGTTCCGGAGGCGTGAAGGGAAGCGGATCAAGCCATAAAACGCCGCCCACCGGGTGTTCGGAGAGCCGGCGCCCCTTGGCCCGGTAACTCTTCACCCCGATGAATTCGCCGACATTGATTTCCTCCTCAGGCCTCACCCTGCCGTTCTTTTCCAGAAATGACACCCGCAGCATGGGCAGCCAGTCGAGGCTGATATCCACCAGGCGCGATTCCTTGTGCTCGTTCAGGAAACCGGCCGCCTTGTCTGACAACTCGGCCGTAAACCGCTTGATGTAATGATGACCCGAGGCCCCGTCGGCATAAACCGCGGTGACAATCCGGGAAGGATCGTATTTCATGATCCGGATCATGTCCTCCTCAAAGTGGGTCGACAGATCGTACGTATATAGCTTGTAAGTTCCCGATTGCTGGATGGTCAATATTTTATCATCTCCTTCAAAAGCGCCCAGGTAAACGCCCCGGCCGTCTGCGTTGAGCCGCTGGACCGTTTCGTCATACCAGATGTCGCGGGCCCCCAGAGTGGAGATCCCTTCTTCTTTCTTGACGATCTGCCGGATGGGGTTTTTCGTCAGGATATTGCCCTGGCTGCTCCTTCCCTTGATGACCACCTGGCTGAAATCGAATTCGAGGGTCGTCTTTTTCATCCGGGGCCGCGGTCGCAGGAAGACCTTGAGCGTTTCGGCCTCTCCGTTGGGGTTGGCCGAGAAATAAACGACCCGCGATCCCTGCGTCCCCCGGGTCAGGTCGTATTCCTTGTCCCGTGTAATACCCACTACGGCAAACCGCTTGACGTAATAATTGCCTTTCTTCCCGTCGCGGTAAACCATGTTGTAAATGGTCCTTTCGTCGTTCTTTTTGAACACATTCAGGTGCAGCACGTCCTTTCCTGCAAAAAACTTCGGCTCAACCTTGCGGACGAGAAAACTGCCGTCGCCGCGGAAAATGATCACATCGTCGATGTCGGAGCAATCGCAGATGTACTCGTCTTTTTTCAGACCCGTGCCGGCAAAGCCTTCTTCCCGGTTGAAATACAGTTTCTGGCTGGCGGCGGCCACTGCGGTCGCTTCGATGGTGTCGAAATTACGGATCTCGGTCTTGCGTCCCCTGCCGGGGCCGTATTTCTTTCCGATCTGCCGGAAGTATTCGATGGCGAAATCAATGAGATGATCCAGGTGGTTCTGCACTTCTTCCAGTTCCTGCTCGATCGCCAGGATCTGCTCATCGGCTTTCCTGGAGTCGAACCGGGATATCCTCTTGATTTTCAGTTCCGTCAAACGGAGAAGGTCTTCCCGCGTCACCTCCCGCAACAGCTTTTTCTTGTGCGGCGCCAATCCTTTGTCGATAATGTCAAGCACTTCCTCCCAGGTCTCCGCCACTTCAATCTTCCTGTAGATCTTATGCTCGATAAAGATTTTCTCCAGGCTGGCGAAGTGCCACTGGTCCTGTAATTCGCCTTTCCGGATCTCCAGCTCCTGGCGGATGAGTTCCACTGTATTCCGGGTGGAAATGCGCAGGATCTCTTTCACGTCCAGGAAACGGGGCTTCCCGTCCATGATCACGCAGGCATTGGGCGATATGGGAACTTCACACTGCGTAAAGGCATAGAGCGCGTCCATCGTCTGGTCGGGCGAGGTCCCGGGAATGAGATGGACCAGGATCTCCGCTTCCGCGGCGGTATTGTCGTCGATCTTGCGGATCTTGATCTTCTTTTTATCGTTGGCCTGTATGATGGACTCGATCAGGCTACCCGTCGTGATCCCGAACGGGATTTCGGAAATGACCAGGGTTTTGTTGTCCTGCTTCTTGATCCTGGCCCTGATTCGGACCTTTCCGCCCCTTGCTCCGTCGTTGTACTTTGACACATCGATCAGGCCGCCGGTCTGGAAGTCGGGGTAAATGTCGAAATCTTCATCCTTTAGGATGGCGATGGACGCTTCGACCAGTTCCGTGAAATTGTGTGGCAGGATCTTGGAAGCCAGGCCGACGGCGATCCCTTCGACACCCTGGGCGAGCAGCAGCGGGAATTTTACGGGCAGCACGACCGGCTCCTTGTTGCGGCCGTCGTAAGAAAGCTTCCAGGGCGTGGTTTTCGGGTTGAAGACCACTTCGCCGGCAAATTTCGACAGCCTGGCCTCGATGTACCGGGGGGCTGCGGCGCTGTCGCCGGTGAGCACATTGCCCCAGTTTCCCTGGGTTTCAATGAGCAGGTCTTTCTGGCCAAGCTGAACGAGGGCGTCCCCGATGGAGGCATCGCCATGGGGATGGTACTGCATGGTATGCCCGATGATGTTGGCCACCTTGTTGAAGCGCCCGTCGTCGAGCTGCTTCATGGAGTGCAGGATGCGGCGCTGGACCGGTTTGAGCCCGTCGGTCACCTCAGGTACCGCACGCTCCAGGATCACATAAGAGGCGTAATCCAGGAACCAGTTTTCGTATAGTCCCGAGATTTTGATGGTCCGGTGCGTCTCGGCCTGGACAGGAGTTGATTCCTCCCCATGTGCCGTGTTCTCGCCCGGCTCATCGCCGGTCATCATGATATCATCCCTCGGATCATCCATCAGTGCGCAATATTCCTTATTTTACTAGCTTTGAGATCGCCCTGAATTCGTCGGTACCGGAATATCTGAGCAATTCGAACAGGATGGATTCGCTGGTGGTGATCACCGCACCCAACTGGCGCATGCGGATAATGGCCGCCTGCTTGTCCGATAAGCGCCGGGATGATACGCAGTCTTCCACGACCACCGGGATATAACCCTGCTGCAAAAGGTCGATAACGGTCTGAAGGACGCAGACATGGGTTTCGATACCCGCGATGATCACGAATTTCCTTCCGGTTTTTTCCAGCTCAGGCTGAAAGGTGGGTTCGTCGCAGCAGCTGAACGCCATCTTCTCAATGGGTTCGATTCCCGTGACAACCGGCTGCAGGGAAGGTATGGTCGGCCCCAGGCCTTTGGTATACTGTTGCGTCAGTAATACCGGCAACTGCAGCGCTTTCAGCCCGTTGATCAGAATGGCGGTGCGCAGGGCGAGCTGCTCATGTTCATGGATGAAGGGGAACAGCCGTTCCTGGATGTCAATGATCAGGCCTGCCGACTGTTCTTTAAGGATTCGCATAATTTATTTATTTGATTTCCAAAATCTTAAAAGTAATATTTCTATAGCCAGAAAGGCCAGGGCTAAAATAATAAATAACTTCCACAGGGAGGTGCCCCGGTTCATATCTTTGATGGTATCGGTAATGGACCGCTCCGAGCCGGTGAGGACCGAAAAACGTCCGGGGGCATGACGTCCGGCCCGGTCACGGAGCATCTCCGCGCCGGCAAACTCCATCCTCGATTCGGCCCGGTCATAATTGAATCCCATGCCCTTAACAACACGGTCTGCCTCAGTGACGCGGTAATGGCCGGCGGTATTGATCTGACCCATGATCCTGAGGTTCATTCTTTTATTCCTTGTTTCCTGTCCGGGGATGAATTCATAGGTTCCGTCCAGCGATGAGATTTTGAGCACCTGGTCACCGCTGATCCGGGCATGATTCAGTTCCAGCAGGTCATCACGGCCAATGGTATAGGATAGCGGCGAGGTGGCCGCACTGAGCAGGGCTATGCGATACATTGCGGGTACAAAGACCGCATGGCGCTGGAAGTTGCTGTAGGCATCATCAAGCGGAACGGACAACAGGTAAATTTCCCCGTTCCCCGCTTTCTCATAGGTGAGAAAAGGCTGGCCATTAAGCATCGACATCAGTGGGAGCTGCATTGTGCCGCCTGTTCTCGAAATACCGAAGAAACTGCGGACCTGGGGCAGGTCTGTGTTGGCCAGCGCCTGGATACGGCCGGATGCCGTGCGTTCAAACACATCCGAAAACAAAGCATTCTCAAGGTCAAGATCAGTAATGCGCGTATCTTCCGCCACCTTGCCGGTATAATAATTCGAACCCGCTGTCTGTAAAAAAGCCTGGAAAGATCCCATGTCCATATCCGGGGAAGGAATGATCAGCAGCGTGCCTGAATTGCCGAGAAAAGCCGACAGCTCCTGGATCAGGCCGGAACTCAGCTCCGTCAGCCCGTTCAGGATGATCAGCTCGTACTCCGGAAGCCTGCCGTAATCGATATTGGTGGACGGATTGTTGTTGAACTGAAAGGAAGAGTCGCGACCGAACAAAGAATTCAGGTAAACATTCTCTTTACTTTCGTTGATGGACAGGATGGGGATGGAGCCGGAAACTTCGTAGGCCAGGTAGAGCTTATCATCAAAGGTGATGGGAAAATCCGTGATTTCGAGCGTGGCATATTGAGTCCCCGCTTCATTGTTGGTAAACGGCAATTCGACATCGACAGTGCTCCCCGCCCTGATGTCGAAGGATGCCAATGCCTTCTGGCTGCCGTTGACCAGAAGACGGACCGGGACCTTTTCCAGATCAGTAGCCGATTGGTTGCTGATCCGGGCGACCAGGCTGACGCCCTGGCCCAGCTGGTGCACCGGGGTGGAAAACCAGCTGCTGTCGATCAGCAGGTTACCCTGGTGGTTGCCTTCAACGGGAATGAGCCGGTACAGAACCGTGGTGTCGGGCGTACTATTTTCCAGATCCGCCATGCTCAGCTGGAAATCGGAAACCACATAGGCAGTCCGCGCGGTTTCCCTGACCTGGCTGAGGCGGTCGCTCTGCCGCCTGACGATTTCCGAAAGTTTCCTGGAATAAGGCGCCACACTGATATTTTCGAGTTCCTGCAGCGCTTCTTCCTGGCTTACCCAGCGCATATTCCGGGCCTCGAACGTGTTGGATGTGACCATGAACAGGTCGGTTGAGCGGTATGCCGAAACGATGCCGGCCGCTTCCGTCCGCGCCAGGTCAAGCAGGCTGCCCTGCTGAGAAACCGCTTCCATGCTGAAGGAATTGTCCACATGAATACACACCCTCTGGACCGATGCGGGCACCACGGCGCTTTCGGGCGCGGGGACGAAAGGCTGGCTGAAGGCGATGACCAGGGCTGCGATGGCCAGCATGCGCAGAATCATCACGAGCAGGTGGCGCAATTGCGACTGCCGGCGCGTTTGTTGCTGCAACTCTTCCAGGAACCGGACGTTCGTGAAATAAACACGGCGAAACCGGCGAAAGTTAAACAGGTGGATGATCACCGGAATCGTGACCGCCAGCAATCCCCACAAAAAATATGGATTTAAAAAGCTCATAAACCGTTCAGGGAGCGGCAAAAATAAGCAATATCCGGTAGAATGCGCGCTGTTTCCACGGACAATATGGACAACTCACTGATTGAAAAGCAATAAGAATTTTTTTTGCGACATGTCGCGGATAAATAAAGGAAAAATATATTTGCATCCGCTTTCAAACCCTTTTTTGCCCATGGACCAGAAGAAGATCGAAAAACTGGAGAATATCAAGAATTATCTTGAGAATGATGACATTACGGGCCTCACGAAATATGTCGAACGGATCAGGCCTACCGTGAACAATGATGAAGATTTCCAGGACATCTTTGAAGAACTGAAGAATAAGAATTACGATCAGGCCTTATTCCTTACCGAGGAGATCATTTTTGACACTGATGAGGGGGATTTCGAAGATGATTTCGACAAGATGGATATCGACGACATCGATGATTTTGAAACCAAGGATGAATTTACACTGGAAGATTCCGACGAGAATTTTGATGATTTCAATGAGGAGCAGTTCGACGACGATCTCACTTATTTTGAAGATAAGGACGATGATTATTTTTGATCATTGACCTGGAGGTTATTTGCAATGCCCGGCTCATTCAAGGCCGGGTTTTTTTTTGCTTTTCTTATCTTTGAGAGATGAAGAACAGAAATAAAAAAAACAGAAAATCACCTCCGGAAAAGATTACCGGGAAAAGGAGCCGGATCTCCAAAAAGACGGGCATGCCGCCCGGGACCCTGGTACATATCGGCGAAGTGGTAACCGATGAGGTACAATTGCACCAGACGCTGTATGACAAAGAAAATTACAGCATTACCCGAATCGGGGAACCCGGAAAATTGTCCACGGGTAGCCGTAACCAGGTCATGTGGCTGGAAGTATGCGGTTTGCACCGCGTCGATCTGATCGAAAACCTGGGAAACCGGCTCGATATCAGCCCGATGATCCTTGAAGATGTGCTGAATACAGAACACCGGCCCAAGATCGACATCCAGGAGAAACATATCTTTGTCACAATGAAGCATTTCCGGATCCAGGATAATCTGGAACTGTGCGTGGAGCAAATCAGCTTTGTACTGGGAGAAGGCTTTCTGGTCAGTTTTCGGGAGCGTCCCTCACCCTTGTTCGAGGAAGTGAGGGAACGGATCTCCGGCGGAATCGGAAAGATCCGGCAAAGAGGCCCCGATTACCTGCTGTATGCCCTTGTGGACGTCATCGTAGACCATCAGTACAGTATCGCTGAATCAATTACCGACCGGCTGGACGATCTTGAAGAGGCCGTTTACGAAAACCCGGACCGGGAACTGATCGAGAAAAACCAGATGATCCGGAAGGACATCAGTTCGGTGCGGAAAGCGCTGCTTCCGCTGCAGGACGATATAAGCAAACTGATCCGTGAAGAACCTGACCTGCTGGATGAAGCCACGGCCAGGTATTACACCGACATCCAGGACCACATCATCCAGATTTTGGATATGCTCGATACCTGCCGGGAAATCACCAACGAGATCCGGGAGCGGTATCTCTCCTATCTCAGTTACCGGATGAACCAGGTAATGAAGCTGCTGACGGTCATCACGACCATTTTTATCCCTTTGAGTTTTATTGCGGGAATTTATGGAATGAATTTCGCCAACATGCCGGAATTGAGTTGGAAATACGGATATTTCGGGGTTTTGGGCGCTATGATGGCGATCATGATTACCATGCTGGTGTATTTCCGAAGAAAAAAATGGATATGAACAAACAGGAAAACCTGTTAAAATATTTTGTCCATCTGCTGAATTTATATTTCGTATATTCGAAGGAGTTTTTAACTAAAACCTAAAGCTATGAGCATCCTCAAGGAATTCAAAGAATTTGCCATGAAAGGCAATGTCATTGATCTGGCAGTTGCAGTCGTCATCGGCGGGGCATTTGGCAAGATCGTCACCTCATTCGTCAACGACATCCTGATGCCGCCCATCGGCATGCTGCTGGGCAATATGGATTTCAAAGAGCTGAAGCTGATCATGAGGGCCGCTACGGAAGATGCGGCGGCGGTGACCTGGAATTACGGCATGTTCATCCAGAACGTCATCGACTTTCTGATCATTGCCGCCTCCATTTTCATGGTGATCCGGGCTTTGACGAAAATGCAGAAGAAGAAGGTCGAAGAACCGGCGCCCGCGCCCGCACCTCCCGAACCGACCAACGAAGAAAAGCTTCTGACCGAGATCCGGGATCTGCTGAAGAAATAGGTTTTACTTTCAATCAACCACACACACCAGGCCCTTGAGATACAGGGCCTCAGGAAAATTCAGCGGCACCGGGTGATCCGGCGCCTGTGAGAGGTATTGCATGATCCGGGCGGTACGAGCGGCGTCAACGGCCGCATCGGCAACGATCTTCTGGAAGAGGTCCGGTTTCATGTACCCCGAACAGGAAAAGGTGATCAGCAATCCTCCTGGGCGTAATAATTTAAATGCCAGCAGGTTAATGTCTTTATAGCCCCTTGAGCCTGTACTGAGCTGGCCGGCCGATGCAATAAACTTGGGCGGATCGAGGATGATCAAGTCGAACTGCCGGCGGGAATCCCTGAATTTCCTGAGCAGGGTGAACACATCCGCGCACAGGTATTCGATTCCATCCGGCCGGATTTGATTCTGTTCAAAATTCACCCTGGCCAGTTCCAGGGCCTCTGCCGAGCTGTCGACATTGACAACATTCACCGCCCCTCCTTTGGCCGCCGCCACCCCGAACCCTCCGGTATAGGAAAAGGCATTCAGCACGTCCCTCCCTTCCGAAAGTTCAGAAACTATCCTGCGGTTAATGCTCTGATCCAGGTAGAAACCCGTTTTATGGCCCTGATACACGTCAACGGAAAAGGTAAGATCGTTTTCGAGGATTGAGATGCGGGAGGGCGGTGAAACACCTGCAAGGGTTATAACCCTTGCAAGGTAGCCTTCTTTAATCCGGCTGTCTGTATCCGACCGTTCAAAAATCCCTTCGCACGGCCACAATTCCCTTAATATCCTGACAATTTCATCCCGCCAGAACTCAGCGCCGGCCGATAAGAACTGGCACACCAGGAAATCACCATAACGATCAGCGATCACACCGGGAATACCATCTGATTCACTAAAAATCAGTCGTTGGGCGGTATTGCCGGCATGAGCGCCCAGGCCCTTCCGGTAGGACAGCGCAGCCTCAATCCTTTTGCGCCAAAATAACGAATCAATCTGCTCCCCGGAGTCATAAGTTAACAGGCGGACGAGTATCTGCGATTTTGGCGAAAAGCTTCCCCGGGCCAGCCAATTCTTGCCGGAGGAATAAACGTCCACAGTTTCTCCCGGAGCCGGGTTGCCTTCAACCTTCTGTACCGCACCGGAAAATATCCAGGGATGCCGGCGCAAAACGGACTGATCGCGGCCGGATTTGAGTATGATGGATGCCATGATGAACGGATTTTTTTAACTGCATACCCAGCAAAACTAAAAAATAATCGGCGGCGGGTTACAACCTAAACAATTTGATGTTATACTTGTTCTCCAATTAAATACAATCCGCCATGAAATGTCCAATTTGCGATGTTGACCTGTCGATAGCAGACCGGCAGGGAATTGAAATCGATTATTGCCCCAAATGCCGGGGCGTTTGGCTCGACCGGGGCGAACTTGATAAGATCATTGAACGTTCATCTGAAAGCAGTGAACCGCCCAGACCGGCACGCGAACACTATCGTGACGACCATCGCGGTTACTATGACCAGGGAAAATATCCCTACAAAAAGAGAAAAAACATCCTGGGGGAACTGTTTGACTTTTAATCCCTTGTGGATCGCTTCATTCATTATGACTTTCTATGATTACGATCCCGGATCGACAGCCGATTGGTTCAACCAGCGGCTGGCAGACGGCGGGCCCGTTTACATGGAAACCCAACCGGGGCGCATCCTCGCAGAGCCCTGGAACGCTGTCTCTTCTCTGCTCATGCTCATTCCAGCCCTGTTTTGGCTGGCCAGGATTAAGAATGATCCGGGTCGCCACAGATTTATGATCTGCACGATCATCCTGATCATCCTGGGCGGTACGGGAAGCGCTTTGTTTCATGGCTTTCGGGCCTCGGTCGTATTCCTCATCATGGACGTACTGCCATCAGCATTGCTCACGCTGTCGCTTTCCATTTATTTCTGGCTTAAAGTCCTGAAGAAATGGTGGCACCTTCTATTCATCATGGTCCCGATATTCTCCCTTCGTTTTGCTTTTTGGGGACAATTGCCCGAACACGCCGCCATTAATCTTTCCTATTTCGTCTCCGGACTGACTATCGGCTTGCCGCTCATCCTGTTCTTGCTAAGGACCCGCTTTCTGGGCTGGATACCGGTGGCCGCAGCAATTGCCAGCTTTGCAGCGGCTTTGCTTTTCCGGCAAACAGACACAGTTCCCATAGATTTTCTACCAATGGGGACTCATTTCCTCTGGCACGCGTTGAGCGCCGTCGGTGCGTTCTTCATTCTGAAGTATCTTTACATCCTGATTCACCCTAAACAGGAAAAGATACACCATGGACCAGTCCCTGCTTGAATACCTTGCCGCTCATCCCCTATTCAAAAACATTAATATTGATGAACTAAAGAGCATTTCACGCCTGATTTCTGAAGAAACCTATCCGTTATCGGCCACAATCTTTCTGGAAGAAGAAGAGGCGATCCACTTTTACATCCTGAAAACCGGCAGCCTGCGCGCGTTCATCGGCGGTAAAATGCTGGCTTCCATCCGACCGGGGCAAATCTTTGGTGAGATCGCCGTCTTAAACGGCAGTATACGCACCGGAAGCGTCATGGCCGCCGAGAAGAGCGACGTTATCCGGATCAATGGAAAGGAATTGCTGAATGGGGACTCCGTCCCTGTCGGTATCTCCTTCCGCATTCTCAGGGAACTGATCAAGCCCCTGACATCGCTGTATTACACCAACGACTTTTACAAACGCACCCGCGATATCATCCGCCAGGGTGAAGGCGACAAGGTGGAATTCAAATCCTCACTGCGCTTTAACCTGCATTCAGGGAAATTCGGAAGGGAGATCGAGCACGCGGCCCTGAAGACCATCGCCGCCTTCCTAAACAGCTGGGGCGGGATCCTGATCATCGGGGTGGATGACTCCGGAACGGTTCTCGGGACGAAAAACGACCAGTTCGAAAACGACGACAAGGCCGTCCTCCACCTGACCAACCTGGTGAAGGAGCGAATGGGCACCCACTTCCTGCAGTTCATCAGCAGTTCGGTCGAAATGCTTGGAGAAGATAAAATCATGCGCATCGATGTCAGTCCCTCCAATCTCCCCGCCTACCTGACAAACAACAACGAAGAATATTTCTATATCCGGACCGGACCCGCCACCACCGATCTGAAACCCAGCCGGATATACGATTATATAGAGAACCGCTTTTTCCGCCCCCGTGCCTGAGACCATCACCATAAGGGTTTATGAAGAACTGAATGATTTCCTGCATTACTCCCGGAGAAAGAAAGCATTTACATATGCGTATTCCGGTAAGCGCACCATCAAAGACATCCTCGAAGGGCTGGGCATACCGCACACGGAAATAGATCTGATCCTGGCCAATGGAGCATCCGTGGATTTTGGGTACACTCCCCGGACGGGGGATTACATTTCCGCCTATCCCGTTTTCGAAACCCTGGATATCAGCCAGGTGACCAGGCTCCGGCCGGAACCGCTGCGCGTGACCCGTTTCATCACTGACGTGCACCTGGGTACGCTGGCCCGTTACCTGCGCATGGCGGGCTTTGATACCTGTTACCGAAATGATCTTTCGGATCAGGAGATCATCGAAATATCACTGCAGGAACGGCGCATCATCCTGACCCGCGATCTGGCCCTGCTGAAGAACGGGAAAGTGACCCACGGGAGTTTCGTCCGTTCGACCAAACCCGCGGTTCAACTGAAAGAAATCATCGGGCGATTCGGTATCGAACAGCTGATGTCACCTTTCTCAAGATGCACAGAATGTAATGGCATCCTGGAACAAGTTCCATCAGAAGCAGTTGCCGGAAGAATAAAAGCCAATGCCTTACTTTTTTTCTCTGAATTCTGGCAATGCCGTTCGTGCAGAAAGGTCTACTGGAGGGGGTCGCATTATCAGAACATGCTGAAGCTTCTTGAAGGATTGCGAAAAACGTGATTTATTGTGCCGAAAGCGTTTTTCAAAGCATCATAGCCACAAAGCATCATAGCAACAAAGCATCATAGCGTCATAGCCTCATAGTCTCATAGAATCAGATCTTCCGCCCTTTCCAGTACAGTTGGCCCGTAAGTTGCCGGTAGCCTGCCATCACCGTGATCAGAACCAGCGTGATCAGTTGCGGGAGCAACAGCGCCAGGTTGGCAGGGATATTCTGCCGGCTCAGCCAGGATGACGCTGAAACCATCGCCGCCAGGGCCAGGAAATAGGTTAAGGCGAGAGAAGCGGGCAATATGAAACCGGCGGCAAGCGGCCCCAATGCGGTCAGCAGCACAAACAGGATCAGGACGAGCCAGTTTTTACCGAAAAATGCGTGGATGTTTTTCGAAAATCCGGATAACCCCTCGCGGAGCCCCCCGTACATCCGGCAGGATATCTGCCCGTTGCTGAGCAGGGTTTGGGTTTTTAATCCCTTCTTTTTCATCAGCTTCATGATCCGGATATCCTCCACCTTCTCGCTTTTCACCTGTTCATGGAACCAGTGTTCCCGGTATCTTACTGCGCGGAACAGCATGAACTGTCCGTTCGCTGCGCTGAAGTCGGGCATATTGAAAGCCCGGATAAAAATCAGCGGCAGGTTTCCCAGCAGAATGCGGTTCATCCAGGGCACCGTAAGCCACTCGCCGGGCGTTTTCATTTGCTGCACCGGAAAGATCGACAGCAGATCAAGTTCATGTTCCTGCAGGTAATGCCATGAATCCTGAAGAAGTTCAGGCCTGACCCTGACGTCGGCATCAAGGAACATGAGGAAATCGCCGCGGGCTTCCCGGGCCAGCCGGTCACAGGCGAAGGTCTTGCCCAGCCAGCCGGCGTGCGGGCCTGTCCCCCGGATGCAACGGATCCGAGGATCTGATGCTTCCTTCCTGTCAACGACACCCGCCGTATCATCATCACTGTCATCATCAAAGACCAGTATCTCCGTAACCGCTCCGCCGAAACCCCTGAGGTCATCCAGGAGGTTTCCTATATTCGCGGCTTCGTTTCGGGCAGGGATCAAAACCGATACAGTGCCCGTGGATCCTTCCGGCGACGGCCTGAGCAAGGTCCGGGTCATGATGTTAATGAGAACGATCAACAACTGGGCCAGCAGGTAAGCCATCGATGCGTATGCAATGACCTCCATCATTTCGGCGACTGGTTTTTCATGCAATCCACCAGAAAATCATTGTAGGCCTCCTCAAATTGCCGCGTGGAGGAAGCCAGTTCCATCGGGAGCTCCTTCAGATAAATCGACAAAGTAGGTTTCCGGTTTTCAAAATAATCGATCAGGGCGGCGTACACCACCAGGCTGAATGGCTGTGAAGTTCTGGCGGCGATGTAACTGATGCCTTTCTGGAAACGGATCGGGTAGTGATAAACCGACGTAAATTTCCCCTGGGGATACAGGACGACCAGGTTGCGGTCCAAAGCCAGCAGGGCGGCGGTATAATCCAGGGAAGCGATCATATCGGGGCTTTCTTTCCTGATCGAATAGGCTCCGGCCCTGTTGAGAAACATCCGGCTTCGGAGCTGATCCTCGAGCATCATGATGTGCAGTTTTTTACGGATCACCCGCTGATTGATGTAACAGGCAATGAAGCCGTCCCACCAACTCCAGTGATTTCCGATCATAAGGACCGGAATCCCGCTTTGGCTCACGCCTCCATAGAAATCTACCTGCCGGAAGTAGCGTTTCAGCATCCTTCGGGTGTACAGGTCAAAAAACCAGACAAAGGCCGGGTGGTGCCGGGCCGGGATCATTCAGACGCGGATTTTGCTTTGTATAATTGCCACCAGGGAGTCCTGGGAGATGTATGATGTTCGTGATGATAACCAAAGAAATAACAGGATAGCATGGCCCACAGGTGGTTTTTCCGCTGGGTCCTGGCGTTGTGCGGCTGCATCTCATCCGTGTGGGGCCTGCGGTGCGGCAGGTACGTCCCGAAATAAAACAACTGCAGCGTCGACAGGATCGCCGGGACGATCCAGTACCAGATGATGTTCTCTACCGGGAACCAGATCTTAAGGACATTAAATAATACCGCCATGACGACCAGCTGGATCACGGTCAGGTACCTCCACATGAACCGGGCCCACCATACCCAGAAGTTCTGGGATTCGGCATCAAAATCGGGGTCGCGCTCCGTTCCGGGATACTGGTGGTGCAGGCCGTGGTTTTTGATAAGCCTGGGATACCACATCCCGGCGTAGAGAATAACTGAAAAATAACCGTAGACATTATTAATTTTCCGGTTTCGTGAAACCGTGCCGTGCATAGCGTCGTGACCGGTAATGAACAAGCCGGTAAACAAATAGGTCTGAACCAGAATATGCACATAAAACCAGGGTGAAGAATAGCTGATCTCCGGACGGGAAAGCGCGAAAAACAAATGCGCCGACCAGGCAATGATAATCGTTGTTGCAATTAAGACGCCCATCAGGTATAATAATAAATGATATTCAACAGGATGAAAAAAACAACCTGGATGATAAACAGTGACGGGGCGATTTTGTTTTTAAGATTCCGGACATTCATGTCCAGAACGACCAGCAGGATCACCGAAATGAAGAACCAGGCCACATAATTCTGAAGCGGGACTTCCGGGCTGGCCCAACTCCACATATCGATGCGGATGGCCACCGGTTCCAGGAAAATATCGTAAAAAACCATGGCCAGCCCCCCAAGGGCGTAACGAAGCCAGCGGTTACCGGTCACAAAGCCCGTCAGTATCCAGCTGGTGTAGACCAGCAGAAGCCAGTTCACCCCGATCATCAGCGGCGTGTTCCAGAGCTTAATGCCCAGGGTCCGGCCGTATTCATATTCCCCGAAAATCACCCCGGTATTGACCCCGGCGACCTCCACGAGGAAACCCGCGAGGAAGATCACCCCTGCCGCAAGGTAAAACCTTAGGGTATGCTGCTCATGAAAAAGCCAGAGAAAGTAAATGCTGAACAGCAGTGTGAACGGCACCAGGGCCCTGAACAGGGGCTCCGTCCGCTCAAACGACAAACCGGCCACGCCCACCAGGTAAAAAAAAGACAAAAAAATGATCAGTCCAACAGGATATTTCCGAAGTTTCTCAATCATGGCATTATAATTTGTTTGATGATATCAGGCCGGAAACGATCCGGGCCGAAGAAAGGCATAAAGGGATGCCGCCGCCCGGATGCACGCTTCCACCGGTTAAATATAACCCTTTAATTTGGGAAAAGTTCGGGTGGCGCTGAAATGCCGCGAACATGGAATTCGAACTGTTGCCGTAAAGCGATCCCCGGTACGACGCCGTGTCCCGCTCGATGGACCTGGGATCCCGGATGAATTCAAACTTCAGGTGTTTCTGTACATCAACACCAGTCATTCGACGTATTTTCTCCTGAATCCTCGTCCTTGCTTCGGCAATCATCGAATCCCAGTCCTGCCCGACGTTTTCCGGCGTGTTGATCATGACAAACCAGTTTTCGCAACCTTGCGGAGCATCGCTTTTGACGATTTTGCTGCTGATGAACAGGTAGACGGTGGGATCGTCGCTGATGATTTTTTTCTCGAACAAACATTCAAACTCGTGCGGATAATCGGCTGAAAACAAGATATTGTGGACATCCAGGCCCGGCGATGTGGTTTCCAGCCCCCAGTAAAAGATCAAAGCGCTGGTCGACCGTTCGTGCCGGAACCATTTTCCGGGAAAAGAAACCCCGGGCAACAGGTGCTTGTAAACAAAGTAGATATCCAGATCGGTCACCACCCGGGAACATGGCAGAAAATCCGGTCCCGGACTTCCGGCTTCCCTGAAACGGACTCCGCTAACCGATCTGCGTTTGCCGTTCCCAGTCGATTTATGGTTATCGAGGGCGATTTCCTCCACTTCGGTATTGTAATGGTATCTCACCCCCATTTCACGCCCCAATTGCTCAAGGGAATATGCGATCTGGTACATCCCGCCCTCGGGAAAATAGGCGCCCAGGTTGTGCTCCAGGTGGGGAATGACCATCATGGTGGCCGGGGTTTTGTAAGGGCTGGAGCCGTTATAGGTGGCAAAGCGGTCGAAGAGCTGGATTACATTGGGATGGCGGAAGGTTTTCTCATGGAGCTGGTGCAGACGGGTCAGGGGCTTGATCCGGTACAGCCGCAACAGGGCGGGGATGAACGCCCACCTCAGGTAATTGTCCCACCGATGCAAAGAACGCTCAATGAAGAAAGGAAAGGTCAGGTCATAAACCCTGCGGCTGCTGTGCAGGTATTTCATGATCTTCAGATCATCCTCCCCTGCCTTTTCTTTTAATTCATTGATAAACCGTTCCGGATCACCCCAGGCGTTGACAACCATGCCATCCTCGTAAAAATAACGGCAAACGGTTTCAAGCCGGCGGTATGGAAATTCTTTCTTAAAATCCCTGCCGGCAGCTTCATAAATTTCTTCAACCATTTCCGGGAGGGTGAACAGCGAAGGCCCGGTATCAAAACGGTAGCCTTCGTGCCTGATCTCCCCCATCTTGCCTCCGGGCCGCGGGCTTTTTTCGTATACTTCAACGGAAAACCCCCTGGAAGCAAGCCGCACCGCAGCGGCCAACCCACCAATTCCAGCTCCGATGATGGCAATTTTTTCCGGCACGGGTAAACATTTTTAACAAAGATATGTTTTTAAAGCGATTGTTATCCGTAACTTAGACAACCAAGCTGAATATATGAAAAAAGTCTTGATCGTAGGAACCGGCCTCGGCGGTTTATCCACCGCACTGAGATTGTCAAAACAAGGTTACCAGGTGGAAATGGTTGAAAAATACCACCAGCCCGGCGGACGGCTGAACCTGCTCGAAAAAGATGGCTTCAGGTGGGACCTTGGCCCCACTTTCTTCAGCATGAGTTACGAATTCAAAGAATTCATACAATCCACCGGTATTCAGATGCCCTTTGAATTCGTGGAGCTGGATCCGCTGTACACGGTGAATATCGCCGGCAGCGACCGCAACTTCACTATATACAAGGACCTAAAAAAACTTGCGAAGGAATTTGAGGGGATAGAGCCTGATTTTGAGGCGAAGATGAAGAAATACCTGGCCGGGGCCGGCAAGTTATTCCATGATACGGAAGATATCATCATCAGGCAGAACTTCAACAGCCTGCCACATTTTCTCGGCCAGATGGCCCGGGTTCCCTAGGGCCATGCGCCCAAGATGGTCCGCTCCATGTGGGCGGAGATGGAACGGCACTTCGACTCCCAGGAGGTGAAGGTGATCTTCTCCCTTGTGGCTTTCTTCCTCGGCGCCACCCCATATGATACCCCGGCGGTCTACAGCCTGCTTTCCTATACCGAAATGGTCCACGACGGCTATCACAATGTAAAGGGCGGCATGTATAAAATCGTGGAAGGCCTTCTGCAGGAGTTTAAAAAGGCCGGCATAAAGATCACGTACAATACGGAGATCGTGGATTTTGTAGAAAAGGACGGAGAACTGGATTACCTGGTTGATAATAAGGGTAAACGATGGGACGCCGATATTTTCGTCGTCAATGCCGATGCCGCTGCCTTCCGCCACTGGGTGTTCAAACGGCCGAAATTCACCGAAGAAAAGCTGGATAAGATGAAGTGGACCCTGGCCCCGTTCACTATGTATGTGGGTGTGAACGGCAAGATCGACGGCCTGCACCACCACAACTACTTCCTCGGGACCAACTTCAAGGAATATGCCGGCAAGATCTTTAAAAACTCGATCAGCCTGTCGAAGCCATATTACTATGTGAACGTCAATTCGAAGCATAATCCCGATTCTGCTCCGGAGGGATGTGAAAACCTGTTCATCCTCTGCCCGGTGCCCGACCTGCGCTATAAACCCGACTGGTCGGACCGCGAGGAGCTGGCCGACAATATCCTGACCGATCTGTCAGAAAGAGCCGGGTATGATATCAAAGGTAACCTGGCCACACTCACGATTATGGACCCGATAGACTGGCAGAAGGCATTCAACCTATACAAGGGCAGTGGTCTCGGACTGGCCCACGACCTCAACCAGATCGGCGGGTTCCGTCCGAAAAACTACGACGAAAAATTTGGCAATGTGTTCTATGTCGGCGCTTCAACCACGCCAGGAACCGGCCTGCCGATGGTGGTGGTCGGGTCGCGGCTGGTAACTGAAAGAATAATGAAGAAGTATGGATCTGTACACGCATAACGCCATTGTCTGCAGCGAGAAGACGACAAAAAACTACAGCACGTCGTTTTCACTGGGAGTTCGCCTGCTGGGCAAGACCCTCAGGAAGCCAATCTATGCCGTTTACGGCTATGTCCGTTTTGCCGATGAAATCGTCGACACCTTCCATGACCAGAACAAGCGGCTGCTTTTGCGCCGTTTCGAAGAGGAAACCTTCGACGCCATCGAGCGCAGGTTTTCCAGTAACCCCATCCTGCATAGCTTTCAGTGGGTGGTCAACGAATATGAGATCGACTATGAATTAATCCGGTCGTTTCTGCGCAGCATGAAGATGGACCTTTGTCCCAACAACAAAAACTACAACGAGGACACCTATCATTTCTACATTTACGGCTCGGCAGAGGTTGTAGGGCTGATGTGCCTGAAGGTGTTCCAGCACCGGGAAAAGAATTATGACGAACTGGTGGCGCCTGCCCGGAAACTGGGCGAAGCGTTTCAGAAAGTCAATTTCCTGCGCGACATCAAATCCGACCTGGACGACCGCAACCGGTTCTATTTCCCGGATGTTCAATGGGACAGATTCGACAATGCGGCCAAGAAACACATCGAGGGCGACATCCAGAAAGACTTTGACGAGGCCTTGACCGGGATCCGGAGGCTCAGCCCCGATGCCAGGCTTGGGGTCTACCTGGCTTATATTTATTATCAGAAACTTTTTGACAAGATTAAGCGCACAGATGCTGCGAAAATCCTGGAAAAACGATACAGGATCAACAACTTCAGGAAGGTATTGCTGCTGGTTGAAAGTTATTTCAGGGTCAAGCTAGGATTGATATAAAAGGTGATGGAGTGGCATAAATATACCTACGCCCTGCTGCTGGCGGGTTCGATCTTTTTTCCGCTGGTATTGAGTTTTGACCGTAAAGTTGCATTTTACCGGTACTGGAAGTTTCTTTTCCCTTCCACGTTGGTCACAGCGACTGTTTTTATCATCTGGGACATCTATTTCACCCGCCACAATGTCTGGTGGTTCAACAATGAATTTGTCACCGGGTGGTTCATCGCCGGGCTTCCGATCGAGGAATGGCTGTTTTTCTTCGTCATACCCTATTGCTGCATGTTCATCTATGAAGTGTCCCGCGCATACTTCACCCGGGAATGGAAAGGGTTTATTCAGCCGCTGAACGTCATCCTGTTTATTGTATTCCTGGGGGTGACTGTTTTAAATTTTGACCGCACCTACACCGCGGTCAATTTTGGCATAGCCACCTTCCTGATCGGTTTGCAGTTCTTTCTGAAGACGCACAAAACTTACCTGTTTCATTTTTACACTGCTTACGCCCTGAGCCTCATTCCTTTTTTCCTGGTCAATGGTGTGCTCACCAGCATGCCTGTTGTCGGATACAACAATGAGGAGAACCTGGCCATCCGTGTCTGGACAATACCTATCGAAGATTCAGCCTACCTGGTGAATCTTTTACTGATGAACTTGAATATTTACGAGTGGCTTAAAAAGCGAAACCTGCGCCCTTCAACATAAAAAAAACCGGCAGGATTCCCACCGGTTCTGTATGCATAATTTCTGATTTCTTCGCCAGGATCGAAGATCGACAATCGAAAATCGAAAATCGGCAATCTTTAAAGTACCCCCTGGTCGATCATCGCGTTGGCGACTTTAAGGAAGCCGGCGATGTTGGCGCCTTTAACGTAGTTGATATACCCGTCGGGCTGGGTGCCGTGTTTCACACATGCGGCATGAATGTCGCGCATGATCTGGTGCAGGCGGGCGTCGACTTCTTCCCTTGGCCAGCCCAGTTTCATGGAATTCTGCGTCATTTCGAGGCCTGAGGTGGCTACGCCGCCGGCATTGACCGCCTTCCCGGGCCCGAAGAGGACCTTATGCTCGAGGAAGATCTCGACTGCTTCCGGGGTGGAAGGCATGTTGGCGCCTTCGGCCACGCAGATCACACCGTTCTTCACCAGGTTGCGGGCGTCTTCCGCGTTGAGTTCGTTCTGGGTGGCACAGGGGATGGCCACATCGCATTTCACTTCCCACGGGTGCTTGCCCTGGTGGAACTGCGCGTTGGGGAACTCATAGGAGTAAGGTTTCACGATATCCTGATTGGATGCGCGCAGTTCGAGCATATAGTGGATCTTCTCGCCGCTGATGCCGTCCGGGTCGTAGATATAGCCGTCGGGACCGCTGATGGTGACCACTTTGGCGCCCAGTTCAGTGGCCTTTGCGGCCGCCCCCCAGGCTACGTTACCGAAACCGGAGATGCAGACCGTTTTCCCCTGCAGAGAGAGGCCACGGGTGGCCAGCATTTCCTGCGCAAAGTACACTGCGCCAAACCCGGTGGCTTCCGGGCGAATGAGGCTGCCGCCCCAGTTCAGGCCCTTTCCGGTGAGCACGCCCGTATGTTCGCAGGCAAGCTTCTTGTACATACCATAGAGATAACCGATTTCTTTGGCGCCTACACCAATATCACCCGCCGGAACGTCGGTCTCCGGTCCGATGATCTTCCAGAGTTCCAGCATGAACGCCTGGCAGAAACGCATGATCTCGCCGTCTGACTTGCCTTTCGGGTCAAAATCAGAACCGCCTTTGCCACCGCCCATCGGCAGAGTGGTCAGCGCGTTTTTGAAGATCTGCTCAAAGCCAAGGAATTTCAGGATGCTGAGGTTAACACTGGGGTGGAACCGCAAACCGCCCTTGTACGGGCCGATCGCGTTGTTGAATTGTACCCTGTAGCCCAGGTTGACATGAACCTTGCCCTGGTCGTCAACCCACGGCACCTTGAATGTCAGGATTCTGTCGGGCTCCACAATCCGGTCGATGATCCCGGCAGCTTCAAACTGAGGGTTCTCATTGACAACTTCTTCAATCGTTTCCAGAACCTCACGCACGGCCTGCAAATATTCGGCTTCGCCGGGGTGCTTCTTCTCGAGGTCGTTCATTAACTTCTCTAAATTCATGATGTAGGTATTAAATGTTGATACTGTTAAAATTTAACACTGTTAAAAAATTAACAGGGCAAAATTAGTGTTATTTATATAACAAAACAGAAAATCGATGAACTGTTGAAAGATTTTTTCCAACCGCTTATTTTGGCGGGATCATCACGGCGCTGTCGCTGACCATTTCCCCGTAATCATAGATGCGGGAGCGGACAATGTTCCCTTCCATATCGTAATAATACTCCCGCCCATGCTTCAGATTATCCTCATATTCGCAATAGGCGGCCAATTTTCCGCTGCGTGAATAGGATTTCACAATCCCTTTTCCCATGATAAAATCCCCTTCTCCGCTAACTTCTCCGAAACGATCGAAGTACAGCCAGTGACCATCAATATATCCATGGACATAATCCCCCTGGATCACCACTGTACCGGCTTCGTTGTATTGCCGTGAAGGTCCGTGCAGGGTGTCGTTCCGGTACGTTTTTTCAAGGAATATTTTGCCCTGCGGGTTCATTTCCCGGCTCAGGCCATTCAGCTTTCCGTCGAGGTACTGGTCTTCCGTCTCAACATTGCCGTTTGCGGCATAACGCACCATTGTTCCGTTCAACACTCCGTTGGTATAATCGGCCGTAAGTTGCAGTTTTCCATCAGGATACCACCAACGGGCCAGGCCATGCAGTTCTCCTTTCCTGTTTTTGGGAAGCTCGTATTTTATCTGGCCGTTTCCGTAGTGTGCCCGTTCAACTTTCTGGCAGGCCGTGAACGAAAACGGAAGCAGCGTCAGCAGGAAAACAAAGGGAAGCAGTTTGGTCCTATTCCCGTTCACCGGCCAGATCAACCAATCGATAATCTTCATATCTCAGCACTTTCCAGTTTATGTTTTCAAAGCCGTTATTTTCTGCGGTCTTAGAGAACCTGAAGGCTCCCTGCATCCCGCTCATGCTTATGCGGTCCAATTCATTCATGAAATCATCTCCGAACTGAGCCAGCGCGCCCAGGAAGAAGTATCCGATGTCAAATCCGGACAATGCATAATTCAAGGGTTCGTCATAATATAAAGACCTGTAATTTCTGATGAATTTGACCGAGCCGGGCGAGGCGGCGTCAAAATAGGAGGCCGACAGAATATGCGTCTGCAGGCTCATCAGGTAGGGAGATTCGAGGTTGGTGAATTTATCCCATTCCGGCAACCCGATTACCGCCACCGGGAAATCATTACGCCAGGCATTGAGTTTCCCAAGCAGCGCCGCAGGCAGTGCCTCATTTTCGGAATAAATGATCACCAGGTTGGGCCGGCCATACTGCGCATAATCGAGAAATCCCTGGGTGCTGTCGGCGGCGTAATTTACAACAGCCACAGGAATCAATGAGAGTCTGTCCGTGCTTTCGATTTCCTGTTTCAGTCGTTGAACGAAACCGGCGCCCTGGAAAGCGTTTGCCGTGTAAATGATCACCCGGTGATCAGAAAACCGTTCTGAAACGAGTTTCGCCACAATTTCAGGCTGTACCTCAACAGAGGGAAGCACCTTGAAAATAGTCGGATTCTCCTCCAGGATATCGCTTTTTGTTGAGAAAGGATTAACGATCGGGATACCATGAACGCGGGCGAAATCTGCGGCGATCGAAAAGCCGTTGCGGTAGAACGGCCCTACGATCAGGTCCATTTCCTTCATAGCCGGATCCTCCAGTGCTCCATGGATCTTGGCAGTCTGCTGATCCGCGTCAAAAACGTGGATTACGACGTTCATTCCCTGGTTCTTCAGGGAATCGGCCGCCATCATGAAGCCATGATAAAACTGAATGAACCGGAACGGCGCTTCCTCGTTGATCTGCACCGGGTCCAGCTGCCGGCTCCAGAGTGTATCATTCGTTACCTCAAGGCTCAGCGGTATCATCAGCGCCACATGGAATACATCACGATGCAACACCCGGAGGCTTGTCACAGCTTCTTTGTCAGGCATATCCTCGTCCTGAACCTTCTGCTCCGGGATCACCAGCACATCTCCCGGCGCCGGGGTAATGATTCCGGGGTTGGCACGCTTGAGTTCATCGATCGGAATGTCATATTTCAGGGATAAACTGTAGTAATTTTCCAATGATTTTACGACATGCCGGCGCGGCCCGTCCTGGCCGAGGCCCTGCAGTCCAACGATCAGCAACAAAGAAATAAGCAATGCCGTCAAACACCTCATTATGAACCCGGAAATATTCAATGTACAACTTACAATTTACAATGTACAATATTAACTTAAACCTTAAACCTCAAACCTTAAACCTCTAAGTAGTTACTCCCATTCTATCGTCGCCGGGGGTTTGGAACTGATGTCGTAAACTACCCGGTTGACGCCTTTCACCCGGTTAATGATATCGTTTGACATTTTGGCCAGGAAGTCGTAGGGCAACTGCGACCAGTCGGCGGTCATGCCGTCGGTGGAGCCCACGGCGCGCAGCACTACGGCGTTCTCGTAGGTCCGCTCATCACCCATCACGCCGACCGAATGCACGGGAAGCAGGACGGCCAGCGCCTGCCAGACGGAGTCGTACAGCCCGAAAGTTTTCAAGCCGTTGATGAAGACGTCATCCACTTCCTGCAGGATCTTCACCCGTTCCTCCGTCACCTCACCCAGGATCCTGACGCCAAGCCCCGGGCCGGGAAAAGGATGCCGCATCAGCAAATCGTTCTTCATCCCCAGCGCCGTACCGATCTTCCGTACCTCATCCTTGAAAAGAGAATGGAGTGGCTCCACCACTTTCAACTTCATGTAATCGGGCAGTCCGCCGACATTGTGGTGGGATTTGATGGTGGCCGAGGGTCCTTTCACGCTGGCCGACTCGATGCGGTCCGGGTATATCGTCCCTTGTGCGAGCCATTGAACGTCCTGAATACGGTGGGCCTCTTCATCAAAGACCTCAATGAACGTCCTGCCGATGGCTTTGCGTTTCAGTTCGGGGTCTGATATTCCTTTCAATGCCGCATAAAACCGCTGCCGGGCATCTACGCCCGTCACATTCAGGCCCATATCCTGGTAAGAATGCAGCACCGACTCGAATTCATTTTTCCTGAGCAGGCCGTTGTCGACAAAGATGCAGTGCAGGTTGTTTCCGATAGCCCGGTCGAGCAGCACGGCGGCAACCGACGAATCTACGCCTCCGGACAAGCCCAGCACAACTTTGTCGTTCCCAAGCGTTTGCTGCAGTTCGTGCACGGTGGTTTCAATGAACGATGCCGGGGTCCACGACTGCTGGCATCCGCAGATACCTACCACGAAATTCCGCAGAAGCGTCATTCCTTCTGTGGAATGATATACCTCGGGATGGAATTGTATCCCGAAACTATCTTCCCCTTCGATCTCGTATCCGGCGACTTCCACGTCATGGGTGCTGGTGATGACGCTAAATCCCTGCGGGAGGCGCAGGATGGTATCCCCATGCGACATCCAGACCTGGCAGCCGGTGGTCATGCCGCGCATCAGGCGGTGTTCGTGATCAATGTAGCTCAGGTTCGCCCTTCCATATTCCCGGATCTTTGACGGGGCCACTTCTCCCCCGTCGTACTGGGCCATGAGTTGAGCCCCGTAACAAACGCCCAGGACGGGCAGTTTGCCGCGCAGCGGGCTTACGTCAGGCCTGGGGGCATCCGTATCCCGCACTGAGGCGGGGCTTCCCGAAAGGATCACCCCACGGATGTGCTCATTGATCTGAGGGATTTTGTTGAAGGGATGGATCTCGCAATATACGTTGAGTTCCCTGACCCTGCGGGCGATAAGCTGGGTGTACTGGGAACCGAAATCGAGGATCAGGATCATTTCTTCCATGCGGCAAAGATAGCAATTAAAGGGAATCAGAGCAGATGGCGCACAGCGCCGGCCGGGTGCTCCAGGGCAAAATCCACCAGGGCCAGTTCCGGGCCGTCCCAGGCGGCGCTGAATGCGGTCGTCCTGCCGAACTGCTGGCTCCAGTAACCGGTAATCGACGAGGATTCATGAATGTGCCCGTGCAGGGTCAGCCAGGGCTGGCGTTCCTCAATGAAACGCATGATGGCGATACTGCCGACATGGACATCGAGCGGGACATGGTCAATCATTTTTCCATCGAGCCCTGCACGGTCGAGTGCGGTTTTGTAAGGCGGAGAATGAAAAAGAAATACGCTTTTATCCATGGGGTCATCACCCGTGAGCACATTGAGTTCATCCTTGATGGTGGCCCAGGCCAGGTCGGTGTCGGGTTCCATGCTGTAGATTCCTTCCTCCGGGGGGGAACAGCCGGGATCCACATAACGGGAGACATCGTACCGCTCCCAGTCCTTGAACCGAAACGGCGTGGGCGGCACATTGGCATACCCGTAAAAGTCGTATCCACCCCAGGAATCTTTGCGGTTGTGCAGGTAATGCCACACACCAGTCTGGCCGAGTTGCAGGAACTCAGCCTCTTCCGAGCGGGGGTCGTCGTTTCCCAGGATCACATAAATCCTTGGATAAGCCCGGCCCATCTCTTTCTGCAGATCGGAAAGTATCCTAAACAGGTAATCCCTTGTAAAATCCACCTCGGATTGCCGGTAATGCCCGTGCGGGAGCAGATCGCCGCCGAAGAAAACGATCCCGGGCTGGTGTTCCCTGATCCACGCGATGAGCTTTTCATAGCGGCTTTTGTGCCCATGAAGGTCGGAAATGAAAAAGCACCGGGTCATTTTACGCCTCCCGCTTCCTGAGTAAATGCGCCGAATTATCGACCGAGCCGATCATCACCGCGTAACTGGTTTTGCTTCTGATGTCCTCATTTGTAATGAGGTGGAAATCCACCAGACTGCCTTCCGTGGCGCAGCCGGTTTTGATGCGGTTGAGTTCCGCCAGGCCCATCCCCCAGCCTTCCAGCCAGGATTCGAGCCTCTGCCGCTGTGTTTCGCTGCCGGTGAAATGTATGAGCAGGTCAATGTCGCTGCATGGGCCCGCGCTGGCATTTTTAGTACTCCCGATGATGTAGACTGCTTCAACGCCAAATAGTTCAAAATCCATGGCTGCAGCAATCTTTTCCGCGATCTGGTAACGCCAGATCCAGTGTTCATCGGATTCGTAGGCCAGCAGTGAACTGTCGCCGTTCAGCTCTGCGCCGGCCTCGGCGGCGTTCACGGCCTCGACGGTTTTTTTGAGCCTCCGCTGGAAGATAAACCGGCTGATATAGTCGGCAATGGCGCGAAGCAGGCGCTCTTCCTCGGTGAGAAACGGATGATCGTTTTCAAAGACTTTCTGTACATAACAGACCTGGATCTCGCCGGAGACATGGTTATCGATGATGATCTCTGCCCTGAGCAGCCAGGGGGTCTCCATGAAATCGGGACTGGCATAAGCTTTGCCCTCCAGGATGATGCGCGCTTCGCACACAGTTGGATACTGCCAGCCCGGGGGTATGGCTTCCAGTATTTTGCGGAAAATCGTATTCAACGCCGCATCTTCCTCCTTCAGGATTTCAATGACCTGATAAAGGCATTTCAACTCTTTCGCGCGCTCGGTCAGCCGCGCCAGCAAAATATCCCGCCTTGATTCTTCCATTTTCTATGCGAATAATCTTTCAGTCGTCCTTCACGAAATTACTATTTATTTTCTCCCCCTTACACTGCCAGAGCATATTGAATTTAATACTTATGTAAAAACAACTACACCCCATTACCACCTATTACAATGTATTACAATGTATTACAATGTATTACAATGTATTACAATGTATTACTATATAAAAATCAATGGCATTTCCCTTCCTACCTGACCATAACCGTTTTATATACGGTCCTGTTATCTTTACCGTCTGTCACAACCAGTTCGAATTGATTTTCTCCCGTCTTCAGACGATCATCCAACGTATAAACCAGTAAGTTATTTTTCGCATCGTAGTCCATCAGGATCCATTTTCCGTTTAATGTGCCCCGGTAGGCTTTTATTCCGGAACGTTCGTCGGTAATGGTGAATCTGACTGCGGACTGCCCGGCCAGGTTTTTGAACAATTCCGGGGAGCGCGGTTTGATTTTCGGCGGTATTGTGTCCACCAGCACACAAAAGCGGCCAAATTCCCGGATTCGTGTGGTCAACCGGCCGTCATCGCCAAATTCGCCCCCCTCCGATGCGAATGTGCCGTCTTCCTTGATTCTGGCTATCAATGCCTTTGTGCGGAGTTTCTCCGGGAGATCTTTGGAAGGTCTGATAGACAGTCGAATGTAATCATGCACCGGGGTGTACCGGTCATGGACCTGGAAAACGGCCGACCAGGTTCCGGGTTTACGTTCCGAAGAATCGCAGCGGAACAGGAATGTATGGTAAAAAGCGCCTTTCGGGGCATCCACTGCCACCGATGAATTGGAGAAACGGTTGTCGCTGTCCCAGGAAAACCAGGCGTTGCGGCCATTGAACTCCGCCAGGGCCGGGTGCCCGGGTGGCGGAGGGGAATCCGCCACAAAGATTCCGACATCCGGGCGAACGGGCTTAGCCTTGAACGCCAGTATGGAGGTATTTCCCGCCACATCCTTTACCACGTACCGGATATCATGCATCAGGGTGTCGCTGAAGGAAAAAATGCCCCGGTGATCAGCCTTTTCATAGATATCCAGTTTATTCCCCGGATCAATCTTTGTGCGCTGAAGCCGAACGTTGTTCCGTACATATTCCTCATAATCAATATAACTGTTCACATACCGGGTCTGGTCGAAGGAGAAGGTCGTCATGTTCACCTGGTACACGACGGCCGAGTCGATCATGAGCGTGGTGGAAAAAGGGCCGTTTTTATTGTCGGTGTCGTTTTGCTGGTCGTGGACCTGGATCCCGAAGGAAATGGCTCCGCTGAGTGTGACCACCTGAGACCCGGCCAGGCGGTGCTGTTCTCCCCAGCCCTCGACCATGAGCCGCTGGGCTAAGCCCGATCCGTTCACCCGGGATGATTGATCCTCAGGATATATTTTAATGGAATTGATCTTTGGCCGGTAGAAGTCTTTAACCTCATAACCGAACAGCAAGGGATTGATGGGCTTCTGGCTGGCCCCGTCGCGAATCTCAAAATGCAGGTGCGGCCCACCTGAAGATCCCGAATTGCCGGACCAGGCAATAATTTCCCCTTTTTTCACCGGCAGGTCGCCCGGCTCCGGAAACAGCTCGATCTCAAAGCTTTCCCTCCGGTAGTGCTCATCCTTCACAATTTTTCCGATGGTCTCGTTGTACCGGCTGATGTGGGCGTACACGGAAACATAACCGTTGGGATGGTTTACATACAGGGCCTTGCCAAAACCAAAGGCCGAAACCTTGATGCGGCTCACATAGCCGTCGGCGATGGCGTAAACCGGTTTGCCTTCCACCCCGCCCGTCTTGATGTCGATGCCCGAATGGAAATGATTGGCCCTTAACTCACCGAAAGTTCCTGAAAGGAGTATGCGGAAATCAACAGGGGGACGGAAATAATCCCGGGGATAAGGGCCCTGGGCAATTAAAGGCATCGAAAAAAAGCAAAGCATGATGAGAATAAGAGGCATACTGGTCATTGGATTTGTTGATGATTTCATCTTACTGCATCTGCTTTCCAAAATTAGGGATAAAGTCATTCCCGGGCCCTGAAGAAAATATCGGCACAACTTAAAAAAACTCTTCGTGGCCCTTAGTGTCTTTTTCGTGGAACTTCGTGCCTTCTTCGTGGAACTTCGTGCAATTTTATTGAATCAATTTTTACACGAAGATACACGAAGGGGGCACGAAGGGTCACGAAGAGGGCGGAATTACAGGTCTTTATGATGAGAAATCATTGTGTACCGGATCAGTTGTTCGCCGGTTTTTTCATCCCGGCACACGATCTCGCGTTTAAACTCCCAGTTGGCTGAGGATGCCCGGATCCGTTCATCAATGATGTCCAATTCCGCCTGTTTGCCTGTTCCGGCGTAAACAAATACGGTACCATCGGACTGGTCAAGAATATCCGTAAAATCGACCAGATCATTCCAGAAATAAAACTGATCCGACCAGGATACATACAGATAAGCCCGGTCAAATTTTTTCTTCAGCACATCCTTAAAAAAGCCCTTCCGGTTGAAACTCATCTGAAAACCATTATAATGAGCAAATTCAATGAAAGGAGCGCCGGAATAATGGCCAGCCAGGATCAGGGGGCTGGCCGGGTCATAGATTCGGTTAAATTCGATGGAGCGGCGCTGGAGTTCTTCAGTTCTATCCTGGTAATTCTTGTTGATCACGGAGGCTTTTACTACCTGTCCATACACCAGGAACAGGGCGGCGAGACCGGCAAGTCCGGAAAGGGCCAGCCTGGCCGGCCGAGACTTTTTCATCAGGCGCAGTACCATCATGGCACTCAACAACAGGAGTGGAATCTTGAAGACATAGTACGGTATGAAATAGTACACTTCAAAATGTTTCAGGGTAAAGGCAACGGCCAGAACAACCGTGGCATTCAGTGCAGCAATGGCACGCACCATCGCTGAATCTTCAGTTGTGGCATTTCCGCGGCGCAGCAGCCGGAAACCAAGAGCGACAGCAATGGAGAGGGCAAGAATGTAAAAAAATGGCCGGTCATTGTCGAA
Organism: uncultured Bacteroidales bacterium; assembly: GCA_964489545.1. Classification (GTDB taxonomy): domain Bacteria; phylum Bacteroidota; class Bacteroidia; order Bacteroidales; family JAGOPY01; genus JAGOPY01. The sequence continues at coordinate 129,179 of CAZAZE010000006.1, read as the reverse complement.
CAGCCGGCGGAAGTTGCCGGGAACTTCGGCAAGATTGATAATTCCGGAGTCGCCCGTTCCGTATTTACCGCTGTGCGCGAATAAGCCGCTGATCCAGTCCCAGAAATCACCAAAATTGAAGATGACCGGATACGCGAAAACGGCGAAGGAGACAAAAGTATAAAGAAGATATTTCAATTTCGTCCGGGTTTCCGCATGGATCAATATCATCGGAATGATGATCATCGGGATGAAGGAAAGTTTGCAGGCGATGCCAAAGCCTGTCACTACGGCAAAGGCGGACAGTTCCCAACGAGAAGAAGCGGGTTGATCGCGATGATGTATGTGTCTAAGGATTAGAAGGACGATGATCAGCATTGGGAGGATCATGAGGGCTTCGGGGATGAGCCGGCCGGAGATGTGCATCAGCGAAGCGCTTCCGGGAAGGGCCAGTTGCACCAGCAGCCCCGCGGCGACCGATCCGGTGTATTTCCATGTTTTCACCCCCAGGATGAACAGAACGGTCCCCACCAGGATCATGAGCAGCAGGCTGGCCGAATGGATGTATTTTTCAGGATAGTCCACAACGTCCTGAACGTAGCTTCCTGGCTGAAAAAAGCTGATGGCCCGCGCAGAGATGCCGGTAAGAATCATCAGCGGAGTGCCCGGATGCGCCGTGTATTCGACACTAAGGGTCCCGCCCCCGATGATGGCGCCATTGTAGAGATAAAAATATTCCGGGTCGACGCTTCCCAGGAAAAACGCGCCCATGTTCCGGTGCATGACGTTGGCGTTCAGAACATAAAATAAAGGAAGCGCCAGGAACAAGACACGTACCAGGCGTTTCCAATACGTCGCATTGAAGACTGCGGTGCGCCACGTCCGGAAATTCGTGTACATCCGTGTCATCCGTTTGGCCTTCTGTCGGCAATATAATTTTCAAACCCGCCACACACTTCCGCTGCGAACTCAAGTCCGTAACCAATGATCACCCGCCAGTCATCTTCGCTGATCTCCGGTAATTCGCGGACCGTGATTTCTTTTTTAAAGAGCCCATAAATGATGCCCGCATTGAAGCTGTCGCCTGCGCCGATGGTGCTGACCGCATCCGTCTCCGGAGCGGGTAACTGTATCCTGATTCGATCCGTGAATAATTCCGCTCCTGCGCTTCCCCGTGTGATCAGCAGGCATCCGCATCCCAGCGAGCGGATGGAGTTGAATATCTCGGCACCGTCGCTGAGCCCGAAAATATTCATAAAATCCTCATCCGACCCCCTGACGATCGTGGAAAGGGAAATATTCTCGCCTATGGAAGGCATGAGTTTGCGGAGCGCTTTCAGGTGGTTTTTCCGGATGTTCGGATCATAGAAGACCATCGCGCCGTTTTCTGATGCAGCCCTGATGAAGGGAATTATTTCCGTCCGCACGGCCGGATCCAGGGAATAAAAAGAGCCAAACAGCACCAGGTCGCCGGCTTGCGGTTCGGGCCAGCGAATGGCCAGCCGTTCTTTTGGATAATCTTTATAAAAGGAATACTGTGCATTGCCTTCCTCATCAAGGAAAGCGAGCGAAACGGGCGTCCGGAAACCCTTTATTGCATGCACAAGGGTGGTTTCCACGCCATTGCCGGCCAAAAACGACTGGATGAGCCCGCCCACCTGGTCGTCTCCAAATTCAGTGATCATCCCGGCTTTCAGGCCGCAACGGCCCAGCGATACGGCCGTATTGAGCATCGAGCCCCCGGCTCGCGCCGCAACAGGTTCGTTTTTCCTGAAGATGATGTCGTATATCGTTTCCCCGATCGCGTAAACCACAAACGCTGTTTAAGTGCAAAGTTCAAAGGGCAAAGGGCAAAGTTAAGGGAAAAGTTATTAGTTCATAAGTTTCCTTAACGGCAAACGGCTAATGGCTAACGGCTAACGGCTAACCGATCCGCAGCAGTGCCCTGATCCGGCCCGGTTGCGCCCAGTTCATCGTGCCCGCCATGTTCATGGAATGGAGATAGGCTTCCACCGCCGGATATTTCAACGCTTCCAGGATTTTCTCCGCTTCATCGCGGGACTTGAGGGGAATGAAGGCCTGGAGCGATTGGGCGGCCTGCCAGTGTCCTTCAAAAATACGTGGCTCAAACCGGCTTCTACCATAAGCTTCCCAAACGACCTTGTAAGGAAAGAAACTGTAAGGACCCACGCCCAGCATCGCCCACCATAGACCCCTGGAGACCATGGAGCGCAGCATGATCCCTTTTCTTTTCTGTAAAGCCTCCCGGTGTGCACTCAGATATTGAAAAAGCGCCGGATATCCCCTGATCTGCTCCTCGCTCAAGGGTTTCCCGTTGCTCAGATAAGGCAGCAGCACCCATTTCATTACTTTATCATGCCCTTCCCTGAAATTATCGGTATTGATCAGTGGAAAAATGAATTCCTTCGGGATCCGTGCCTGATGCACGCTTTTATTGGAAACCACCACATGCCCCTGGTCGCCTTCCCGGCAATGACCAAAGAAAAATATATCGTTTGCTCCACAGGTATTCACGCCCTGCCGCGGGGCTGATTCCCGGGGAATCTCAATGGGCCGGAAGGATGACAGGGGATCCGGGCCACCCGCCGGGTAGACACTCAGCGGATCGGAAGGACGGAACAGCGGACGGGCCTGGTATTCCTTCCAGGCGCCCGACTCTAACCGCAAATAGGGCACCGGGAATTCAGGCATCCGGTCACGCCGGAAAGACGCCAGTCCGTAGCGGGTATTGACGCCTTCAAACGCATCTTCGTCATTAAGATCGTATATCTTTTCAGGTGAAAAGGCGGTCCCGGATATATTGTAAGACCGAAAAGCACGGTGCACTCCTTCATTATGTAAAATGGACAGCGGCATGAAAAAAACGGCGATGCCGTTTCCGGCAAGGAACTCCTTGATCACCCGGCGGATGATGAGTGCGGCGAGATCGATCCGGCTGCCGCCCAGCAGCAGTTCATGGCGGCTGCCGACCAGCCCGTAGCGGAAAAATTGCGGCTTGATCCATTCCTTATATACATCAGGAAGGTCTGTAAAGTTCTGCCAGGGCGGATTGCCAAAAATGATGTCATATGTTTGCGGCTCCAGGTCGAGGATATCTTCATTGAAGAAGTTCGCACTAAGGTCCACGCCATAGTTCGCCCGGAATTTATACAACGCCGCCATATATGCCCGTGTATTCAATTCGTTGCCAAACAAGCGGTTCAGGGGCAGGTCTTCCGGCTTCCGGCCGGTCGCCAGGCCGATGTGTACCAACGCTTCCAGCAGGTTGCCTTCGCCCATGGCGGGGTCGAAAACCGTCGCCCCATTGATCCATCGCTCGAACAGCCCGAACGATCGAACCGCGAACTCGGCCCAGTGCGGCGGGGTAAACACCGCTCCGATAGTCAGGTCGCTATGAGGTTTATCGTGAGGCAAAGTTTCGAATCAAAAAAAAAGGCCGGAATGCTCCGGCCCGGGGAGCGGTAAATGGGGCTCGAACCCACGACCCTCAGCTTGGGAAGCTGATGCTCTACCAACTGAGCTACTACCGCAATTTCACGCACAAAAATACCAATTTTTCATTTTGTGCAGTTCATTATTATTTATGCCCGCCAAAATTTCTACCTTTATCGAAATATTTTCCGACATGGACCCGGACCCGAACAGATCCTTTTTCTACAAGCGTTTAAAAAGCCTGAAATATGCCCTTCGGGGGTTTTCCGGCGTTGCCATTACCCAGCCGAATTTCATCATACACATCCTGGCCATCGGCGTGGTGTTTGTCGTGGGCTACTTTAAAAAGATCACCCTGATGGAATGGGGGCTGGTGGTATTGGCCATCGGGCTGGTGCTCATCGCTGAGATTTTCAATACTGCGGTGGAATGGCTGGGCGATTCGATCAGCCAGGAATACAACGAAAAGATCAAATGGGCCAAGGACGCCGCTGCGGGCGGGGTGCTGGTCGCCGCCGGGACCGCGATCCTGATCGCAATTCTCGTTTTCGTGCTTTAGTTGTTTTCAGGCCCTGCCTGCCGGAATGCCCGGACTGTTGTCATATACATCCACCAGTCTTCCGTCCTGAAGGTGGGGAACAACCATAAATTTTTCAGGGAAAAAGCAGTATTTCAACCGTCTGCGGTTCTCTATGCCCAGCAGGCGAAGGTAATGAGAGGATCTGGATACCGTCTCCATCAGCCGGCGGGCAGATTTCCGCCACAGGATCATTGAAGCCAGGGCTTCATCGCTGTCGGCAATGTAATGATAGGCATTCACCATCAGTTCAGCCAGGGCGCCTGCGAAGATCGCGTCTTCCAGAGAGTATCTGCCTTTCCAGCCTGCGCACAGGATCACAATATCTTTCCGGTCGCGGCTCAGCCAGCCCGCAACGGCCTCCAGGTTGACAAATGAGGCGATAACCACCTGCCCGTGATCTTTGGCCAGGTGGATGGCTTTGGTCCCGTTGGTGGTGCAGTAAGCAAGGTCCTTGTCCCGGATATCGGCCTTACGGAATTCCGCAGGTGAATTCCCATAGTCGGCGAAAGTCAGCTTTACTCCATCTCGCTCCCCGGCCACCAGCCATCCTTTTCGTTTCATTTCCAGCGCTTCAGTCTCATCTTTCAGCGGTACGACCGACCGGGCTCCAAAGCCGAACGCCGTGCACATGGCCGTTGTGGCCCGCAGGATGTCCACCACCACAATATTTCGCATCGCAGTTTTGTCAACGGCGGGCAGAAGCAGGGAAGGAAGGTAGCAGACTTCCAGTCTCGGGCCCATCTTGCGCAATAATTAGCTGGATTTATAAAAAGGAAATTTTACGATCACGGCTTTCAGCAACTTATCCCGGACCTTTATGAAGATTTCCGATCCGATGCCGGCGTGAGCGGTTTCGACATACCCCATGCCAATGGCGATCTTCAGGGAAGGCGACATGGTCCCTGAAGTGACCTCGCCGATCACGTTACCTGAAGCGTCGCAGATTTCGTAATGCTGGCGGGGAATGCCTTTGTCGACCATCTCAAATCCGCGGAGCATTTTCTTCACGCCCTCCGCCTTCTGACGCTCGAGCGCAGGCCGGTTGATGAAATCATTACCTTCGGCAAACTTAGTGATCCAGCCCAGGCCGGCTTCCAAAGGGGATGTGGTGTCGTTGATGTCATTGCCGTAGAGGCAGAAACCCATTTCCAGCCGGAGCGTATCGCGCGCGGCCAGTCCGATGGGTTTAATACCGAATTCTGCACCGGCCTGCATCACCGCGTTCCAGATCTTTCCGGCATCCCCGTTGGCGAAGTATATTTCAAAACCGCCGGCACCGGTATAACCCGTGCAGGAAAGGATCACATCCTTTATTCCGGCCAGATCAACTTTTTTAAAAGTATAATAGGGAACCTCATTCAGGTCGGCCGCTGTAAGTTTCTGCAGAACGGCCTGGGCGTTTGGGCCCTGTATGGCCAGTTGCGAGATTTCATCGGAGGCGTTATAGATCACAGCGCCGTGGACGTTGTTTTTCTCCACCCAGGCCCAGTCTTTGTCAATATTGGCGGCGTTGACCACCAGCAGGTAGGTTTCGGCATCCACCCTGTAAACCAGCAGGTCGTCGACAATTCCGCCCCGGTCGTTCGGGAAGCAGGTGTACTGCACTTTTCCGTCATCCAGTTTGGCCACGTCGTTGGAAGTCAGCCGTTGTACCAGCTCAAACGCTTTCGGGCCCTTGATCCAGAATTCTCCCATATGTGAAACGTCAAATACGCCAACGCCCCTGCGCACCGTTTCATGCTCCGCGTTCACACCTTCGAACTGAACCGGCATGTTGTACCCCGCGAAAGCAACCATCTTTCCGCCATTGGCAACATGCTGGTCGTAAAATGCCGTGTTTTTCATAAACAATAACAATTGGTACTTTAGAAATTACAATTTACAACGTACAAATTACAAATTAACTTAAACCTTAAACCTTAAACCTTAAACCTTAACACTACTCCATCAGTCCTCTTCCCACTTTCCGGATCTTTCCGTCCTCTTTTAGTTTCACCACCAGCTTGTCGAGAATACCATTGATGAACAGCTTGCTTTTCACCGAGCTGTATGATTTGGAAACCTCGATGTATTCGTTGATGGTCACTTTCACCGGGATGGAAGGGAAGATCATCAGTTCGGTCAGCGCCATTTTCATGATGATCATGTCCATGAACGCGATCCGTTCCATTTCCCAGTTCTCCGCCTGCTCCTCGATCAGTTTTCCGGTTTCTTCGCTCCTCAGGATGCAATATCGAAAAAGCTTGATCATGAACTGCCGGTCCTCATCTTCCCCTTCCTCATTTCCGTCATCCTTAAAAAGAGACGGCAGCGCATGTTCCGGCCCCCAGTTTTCCCTGTAGAACTGCAGCGTTTTGATGAGCATCATCAGCGAAATGTCGAAATCTTCATCCGCCCAGAAGATGCTGGCATCTTCATAATAATTCCTCAGCAGTTCATATTCGGAAAGGTAATTGGCCACGATGAGCAGGAGTAATTCTCTGTCATCATTGTACCCGGTTTTTCCGGATCGGATCAGTTTCTGATAGTCTTCACCGGAGCGCAAATCCTGGTACAATTTATGAAACAGGTTTGTATCATCGATCCAGTTAATTTTCAGCCTATTATAATGCCTTTGGTAATCTTTGTTGCCGGATATCTGTGCGATCAGGCGGTTATCCACCAGGCGGGTATTGGGGTTAAGGTCTTCTTCCGTGGGATAGAATTTATGTTTGGCTTCTTCCAGCCGGTTTTGAACGAATTCCACCAGTTTAACCAGGAAGGAGAGCTGGTAGACGTAGAGATCATACAACTTGTCGGTGCTTTTGATCAACTGCCGCTCACCGGCGGCCAGATCGTTTCCGCCGGACTGAAAGAATGCGTACAAAGCCTGAAGGGCTTTAACCCTAAGATGCCGTCTGCTCAGCATAACCTGAAATGAACTACTGGATGTAACCCGGCAAAAGTAAGACAATTCCGTTTAAAGCGCAGCATTTTATCAGGAATATGTCTTCGTGATGCAACCTTTAAGGCGCAGAACCTGTCTAAGCATTATTTCGCAATGCTTCGATTTTTGAAACGGGTCATTGTATAAGTAAATATTTTTACTTTTGTGTTGCCAAAGCAGGATATAAAACGGATTTCAGATGGAAGAGTTTGAAAACAAGGAGAACAGGAAAGAAGAAGTGTTTTCGCGCGTTGTCCGGGCCGGAAAAAGAACCTATTTTTTTGACGTCAAGGCGACGCGTTCAGGGGAGAATTACCTGACCATCACCGAGAGCAAAAGAAGGTTCAACAATGACCAGGGCAAGTTCTTTTACGAGAAGCACAAGATTTTCCTGTACAGGGAAGATTTCGACAAGTTCATGACCGGCCTGGAGCAGGTGATGCATTTCGTGAATACGGGCGAAAAGCCGGAAGGCATCACCGATGACTATATCGGAGAAGATGATGTCCATACGGATATCGACTTCGAAGACCTGGAAGGATCAGGCAAAGGCTCCGATCACTGACAGGCCCGGGGCCACCCCTTTTCATGAGCGGTCCACGGGAAATCCCGGGGACGCGTCAGTTTGCGCGCCTGCGCGTCAATCCTGATCCCAGCCATTTTTCAAGTTGATAAATTATCATAAATCACCCCGGACAGCAGGAAATTTAAATCGTATTTTTGCCCGGAAAGCAATATCACCATGGGTAAGGTCATCGCATTAGCCAATCAGAAGGGGGGAGTAGGCAAAACCACCACCGCAATCAACCTGGGGGCCAGTTTTGCCATTCTGGAACACAAGACTTTGCTGGTTGATGCCGATCCGCAGGCCAATACCACCTCGGGGGTGGGATTTGATCCGAAAAACGTCAAGACCAGCATTTACGAATGCATTATCGACGACACCGATCCCAACAACATCATCCTGAACACCCGCACGCCCAATCTTGACCTGCTGCCAGCCCATATCGACCTGGTCGGCGCCGAGATCGAGATGATCAACCTGCCGGGAAGGGAGAAGATGATGAAAAAGGTGATCCAGAAAGTGCGCGATAAATATGATTTTATCCTGATCGACTGCAGCCCCTCCCTGGGCCTGGTCACCGTCAACGCCCTCACTGCGGCCGATTCGGTCATCATCCCGGTTCAGTGCGAGTATTTCGCGCTGGAGGGCCTGGGCAAGCTGCTTAACACCATCAAGATCGTACAGACGCGGCTTAACCCTTCTCTGGATATCGAAGGCATCCTGCTGACCATGTTCGACATCCGGTTGCGTCTCTCCAAACAGGTTGTCGAAGAGGTAAAGACCCATTTTCAGCAGATGGTCTTCGATACCATCATACACCGCAACACCAGGCTCAGCGAAGCGCCCAGTTTCGGGGAAACCGTCATCATGCACGACGCCACGAGCGTCGGAGCGGTCAATTACCTGAACCTGGCCCGCGAGATCCTGCAGAAGAACGGCATGACGCACCTCAGCGAAGCTGAAAAAACCATAGACACAGCCAATGACCTCTAAGAAGAAAGCCCTGGGAAGGGGGCTGGACGCCATCCTGCAGAGCCCCGAAACCGACATCACCTCCCGTGATATCTCCGGAGAATTCGTGGCCGGCGCCATTGCGGAAATCGACGTGAACTCGATCGAGGCCAACCCGTTCCAGCCCAGAACTACTTTTGAAGAAGAAAGCCTGAAAGAACTCTCCGCAAGCATCAGGGAACAGGGCGTCATCCAGCCGCTGACTGTCAGGAAGGCCGGCTACGACCGCTACCAGCTCATCGCCGGGGAGCGCAGGCTTAAGGCGGCCATCATGGCCGGGCTCAAAGCCGTGCCTTGTTTCATCCGGGTGGCGAACGACGAGCAGATGCTCGAGATGGCCCTCATTGAAAACATCCACCGACGCGACCTGAATGCCATCGAGATTGCCATCAGCTACCAGCGCCTGATCGAAGAGCTCAAGCTGACACAGGAAGAAGTGAGCCAGAAGGTCGGGAAAGACCGCGCCACGGTATCGAATTACATCCGGCTGCTCCGCCTGCAGCCCGAGGTGCAGTTCGCTTTGCGGCACGACCAGATCTCCATGGGTCACGCCAGGGCCCTGATCGGCATCTCCGACCACCAGGCACAGTTGAAGGTCCTGCTCCGGATCGTGGAAAAAGGATTGTCGGTCCGCGAAGCGGAAAAACTGGCCCGGGAGGCGGAAAATCCCCCTTCACCGGCGGTCACGAAGGATCCCACGGAGTCATCGGCACACGCTCATTCACAGGCCCGGCTCCAGGAAAAATTCGGGGCGAGGATATCCATCCGGCAGAATAATAACGGCAAAGGATCCATCGTTATCCCTTTCGGCTCTGCATCAGAACTGAACCGAATCCTGAAAATACTTGACGAGTAAACCCAGATACCGGGCGCCTTCATGGCCGCTCCTTTCCCCTTTCACCCGGGGCCGGACGCCGGGGATCTTTACCACGGCCATGATCTTCGTATTATTATTGTTCCTGCTCCTGGCAAACCCAACTGCATCTGCCCAGGAAGGGCCGGCTTATCCGGTGAAGCAAAATAAAGAGGCCCGGAATGATTCTGTTCCGGAAAAAACACACTCCATTACCCGCGCCGCAGTCTATTCCGCCGTGTTGCCCGGACTGGGACAGGCATATAACCGAAAATACTGGAAGATCCCCATCATCTACGCCGGGTTTGGGGTTATCGGCTATTTCATCTGGTCGAATACCCAGGAGTTCAACCAGTATAAAGAGGCATATGTGTATACGGCGAACGGTGAGACCTATGAAATTGACAACCCGCTGGTGGGCCGGTACAACCTCACCCAGCTGAAGGACGGCATGGATTATTACAAACGAAACCGCGACCTGTCGTATATCATCGGAGGGGTTTGGTACATCGCCAACGTACTGGAAGCATACGTCGATGCGCATTTCTTCGATTATGACATCAGCGAGGACCTGACGATGCGCGTCAGTCCTTCGGCCGTGAGTGTTCCGGCTATCGCCCGGGAACCGGTGGCGGGCCTGAAAATCACCTTAAAATTTTAATCATGAAGATCGTTATTTCCGGTTACGGAAAAATGGGCAGGGAAGTGGAACGTGCGGCACTGGAGCGCGGACATGAAATCGCGGCCAGGTGTGACCGGCCGGAAGACTGGGTACAGATGGCCGCCGAAATCTCAGCGGGAGATGTGGCCATTGAGTTTTCCACCCCTTCCAGCGCCGCAGATAACATCAGGAGATGCTTTGACCTGCGGCTTCCGGTAGTGGCCGGCACCACCGGCTGGAACGACCGTGCCGCAACGGTAAGACAATGGTGCATGGAGGAAGGCCAGGCCCTGTTCACCGCGGCGAATTTCAGCATAGGGGTGAATATTCTGTTTCGCCTTGCCGGAGAACTGGCGCCTTACCTGGACCGGTTCGAAGCTTACGACATCAGCCTCGAGGAAACACATCACGTACACAAACTGGATGCGCCCAGCGGTACGGCCATCCGAATCGCAGAAATCATCCTGGAACGGTCCGGGCGGAAAAAATCATGGGTGAACCGGGAGACCATCAAGAGTGATGAATTGCAGATCCGCTCCTTCCGGACCGGCGAAGTGCCCGGCACGCACATCGTGCGTTTCTCATCGGAAAATGATACGCTGTCGCTGGTCCACGAAGCGCACAGCCGGAAGGGATTTGCCGTCGGCGCCGTGCTGGCCGCCGAATGGCTGCAGGGAAGAACCGGGTTTTTTACTATGGAGGATATGCTCGGATTGTGACAAAAATGCCTGCTTAACAAAATTTAACAGGAACAACCAACACCCATCTGTCTTAATTTCCATACATTCGCAGTAAATTTTTCTACATGAGCTTATTCCTGATCGTTTCCCTCCTTTTTCTGATCGCATCCTTAGCCGGTTTATACCGCATTTTTGAAAAAGCCGGGTATCCGGGCTGGGCCGTTCTGGTGCCTTTTTACAATTTTTACATCTGGCTGAAGATCATCAAAAAGCCCTTGTGGTGGTATATTTTCCTGTTGATCCCCTTCATCAATGTGTTCACGGTCCTGCTGATGATCGTGGAAATCCTGAAATGTTTCAACAAGTTCGGACTGGGCGCGCAGGCCCTTGGAGTGCTCTTCCCGTTTGTCTATCTGCCATACCTGGGATTTTCGGAAAAAGAAAAGTATGTGCATCCCGACCAGCGTAAGCCATATAAAAAGACCTGGATACGCGAATGGGTCGACGCCATCATTTTTGCCGTCATCGCGGCCACGATCATCCGTACCTTCCTCATTGAAGCCTATACGATCCCCACTCCGTCAATGGAAAAAACTTTGCTGGTGGGCGACTTTCTTTTTGTCAGCAAAATGAGCTACGGGCCCAGGGTGCCGATGACGCCCCTGTCGTTTCCTTTCGTGCACCACACGCTTCCCCTGACCACTGAAACCAAATCTTACCTGGAATGGATCAAGCTTCCTTATTACCGGTTCCCCGGATTTGGCAAGGTGGAACGCAACGATGCGGTGGTGTTCAATTATCCCGACGGGGATACCCTTTCGGTCCGGTTCCAGAGCAACCGGAGCTATTACTCAATGGTGCGGGAGTATGGATGGGAGACCGTGAACAGGAATCCGGCACGGTACGGAAAGATCATTTCCCGCCCGGTTGACAAAAGGGAAAATTATATCAAACGCTGTGTGGCCATTGCCGGGGAGACCCTGGAGATCAGGGACCAGCAGGTTTATGTAAACGGCGAGCCCTCCATTCATAACGGCATCCTGGAGTATCAGTACCTGGTCCGCTCATCCGGCAGCCAGCTAAACCCACGAATGCTCGACGAACTGGGCGTGACGGATAAGGTCTGGCCGGTGGGACCGGGAGAATTCGTCATCACCCTGACGGATGAGGCCGCCAGCCGCCTGGCCAAAGTAACCGGAATCGAGCAGGTCACGAAGCTGGTGGAAGAAAAAGGCAAATGGGACCGGGAGATCTTTCCCTACGCGCCGCAATACCCCTGGAACCGCGATAATTTCGGCCCGTTCGTCATACCCAAAGCCGGCATGACTGTGGAACTGACCACGGACAATCTCCCGCTGTACGAACGCATGATCAAGAATTACGAACTGAACGACCTCAGGGTCGAGAACGGTAAGATCTTTATCAACGGGCAGGAAGCCAGCCAGTACACGTTTAAAATGAACTACTACTGGATGATGGGCGACAACCGGCACAATTCGGCAGATTCCCGGTACTGGGGCGCGGTGCCTGAGGACCATATCGTCGGAAAGGCGGTATTCGTATGGTTCTCACTGGATAAGAACAAACCGCTCATGGATGGCCGGATCCGCTGGAACAAAATCTTCCGACTCGTTCATTAAAATAAATTCATAAAACAATCAACCATGAAAAAGAACCTGACTTTTAGCTTTCTGATTTTCGCCCTCTTCATGCTGTTCTCCTTCCAGGCTGCGGCCAAGGAATTCAAAGGCGTGATCACTTACAAGATCACCATTGAAGGATCCGGCGTGACGGATGAAATGAAGACCATGATGCCCAAAACCATGATCATGTCGATCAAAGGCAACAAGGCCCGCACCGAGATGTCGATGAGCATGGGAAAGACGGTATCCATCTCCGACGGAGACGCCAAAACCAGCATTACGCTTCTGGACATGATGGGCCAGAAGATCGCCATCCAGTCGACCACAGAAGACGTGCAGGCCGAAATGGATAAGGCTCCTAAGACCAATGTCAACATTACCGGAGAAACCAAGGACATCCTCGGGTACACCTGCAAAAAAGCCGTCATCACCTTTGAAGGCGAGGATACCGAAGTGGTGGTTTATTTCACCGAAGAGCTGGGTAGCAAGGAATTAAATTTTGATAACCCGCAGTTCAAGGACATCAACGGGGTGATGCTCGAGTTCGAGATGCCCAACGAAGCGTTCAGCATGAAGTTCTCGGCGGTCAGCGTGGAGAAGAAAAACGTGGAAGACACCGAGTTCGCCATCCCGGAAGGCTACCAGATCAAATCCAAGGAAGAAATGAAAGGGATGTTCGGCGGCATGTAATGCCCAGGCCGTACCACCCCTGTCACCAATAACTCAAGGTCTGTCAAAGCGGCATTTTTATTAAATTTGCCGCTTTCATACTTTATTCTAATGGCCAGGAAAACCAAGCAGAATATGGCAGATGCGGAGCGCAAGCCCCGGAAGGAGAAAAAGCGCAATCCGGCCGGCAGTAGAATGCGCCTGCCGGCTTCGTTCACCGATGGCAGGGCGGCCAGGATTACCGGCTTTTTCATGCTGTTGCTTTCGGCCTATCTCCTGCTGGCTTTTTCGTCATACCTCATGACCTGGAAGCTCGACAGCAACATCCTCGACAATCACGACGCCGGATTTATCCTGGACCCTGGAATCGCTGTCCACAACTGGACCGGGAAACTGGGCGCCTGGCTGGCCCATTTCTTTATCCGGCGTGGGATTGGCATTGCCGCGTTCCTCATCCTCCTCCCCTTTTCAGTCGCCGGTTTCCGGCTGATGACGGGATTTATGGCCCTTCCGTTTGGAAAGACGCTGCGCTACAGCCTGTTTTTCATGCTCTGGACCTCGGTCACGCTGGGTTTCGCCCTGATGGGCAAGCCCGATCTGGCCATCCTGGGCGGCGTCTTCGGGCTGGAGGCCGCCAACTGGCTGATCGGCCTGGTAGGCACGCCCGGCACCACCCTGATCATCGTATTCACCGCGGCAGCTTTCCTGATGATCCTCGACCTCATCCCCTTCCTGAAAAAAAGGAAAGAGAAGGAAACCGCAGTGCAGGGCGAAATTATCGCCGAAGTTAATGGCAATCAGCCGCCGGAAGACATGTACAATACCCGTGAGTTTGCCCTCGATCCCGAGCCTTTGCCCCGGGAAGAAGAATTTCCCGTTCCGGCGCCTGCCGCCTCCCCCGCCAGGGCAGCCCAGGAAATAGAGCTGACCATAGAAGAAAGTCCGGGTGAAGAAGCCGGGAACGGAAAAGGCACGGTCTACGGGAGCATCGACACCCCGTACGACCCCACGCTCGATCTGCCGGATTACCGCTATCCCACGCTCGACCTGCTGGCCGATTACTCGGGCGACGCCGTCATGGTGGCCAAGGAGGAGCTGGAACAGAACAAGGACCGGATCGTGGAGACGCTGAACAACTATGCCATCCGGATCGACAAGATCAAGGCCACCATCGGGCCGGCCGTGACGCTTTACGAGATCATCCCCGCCCCCGGTGTGCGCATCTCGCGGATCAAAAACCTGGAAGACGACATCGCCCTTTCGCTCTCGGCGCTGGGCATCCGCATCATCGCACCGATCCCCGGCAAGGGGACCATCGGCATCGAAGTGCCGAACATGAAGCCGGAGATCGTGTCGATCAAATCCCTGCTCTCCTCCGACAAGTTCAGGAATTCCGGATTTGAGCTCCCCATCGCCCTGGGAAAAACCATCTCCAACGAAAGCTACATTGCTGACCTGACCAAAATGCCGCATATCCTGATGGCCGGGGCCACGGGCCAGGGAAAGTCGGTGGGCCTAAACGCCATTTTGCTTTCGCTGCTGTATAAAAAGCATCCTTCCCAGATCAAGTTCGTGCTGGTGGACCCCAAAAAGGTGGAGCTCACGCTGTTCTCCAAGATCGAGCGCCATTTCCTGGCCCGGCTGCCCGATTCGGAAGAAGCCATCGTCACCGACACCCGCAAGGTGGTCCGCACGCTGATCTCGCTGGGAATGGAAATGGACCACCGCTACCAGTTGCTGAAAGATGCGCAGGTGCGGAACATCAAGGAATACAACACCAAATTCATCGCCCGGCGGCTTAACCCGAATGAAGGGCACGATTTTCTGCCTTATATCATCATGGTGGTCGACGAGTTCGCCGACCTGATCATGACGGCCGGGCGCGAGATCGAAACCCCGCTGACGCGGCTGGCCCAGCTCGCCCGCGCCACGGGCATCCACCTGGTCATCGCCACCCAGCGTCCTTCGGTCAACATCATCACCGGGACCATCAAAGCCAACTTCCCGGCACGGATCGCCTACCGCGTGATCTCCAAAGTCGACTCCCGGACCATTCTCGACAGCAGTGGCGCCGACCAGCTTGTCGGGCGGGGCGACATGCTACTTTCGACCGGCAGCGACCTCATCCGCCTGCAGTGCGCCTTTGTTGATACGCCGGAGGTAGAGCGCGTGACCGAGTTCATCGGTTCGCAGCGCGGCTACCCCGAGGCGTTTAACCTGCCCGAATACTATGATGAAGGCGATGAGGGCGAAAAGGGAGACTTCGATCCGAATGAGCGTGACGAACTCTTCGAAGAGGCCGCCCGGATCATTGTCCAGCACCAGCAGGGATCGACCTCGCTGCTGCAGCGTAAACTCAAGCTCGGCTACAACCGGGCGGGCCGGATCATCGATCAGCTGGAAGCCGCCAGGATCGTCGGGCCGTTCGAAGGCAGCAAGGCCCGGGAAGTGCTCGTGGCCAACGAAATGGCTTTGGAACAGTTTTTGAGAGACCTGTACAGTAAATAATATCACACTAATCATCATACAATGCATCGCATCAAAATCATCCTGTTGTCATTGCTCATCATCGGAGGGCACTCCTTACTGGCCCAGGCCAAAAAGTCATCCGAAGACATCCTGAAGGAAGTTTCCCAGAAAACAAAAGCCTTTTCCTCCATCCGGATCAATTTCACATACAATATGGACAATGCCTCCGCCGGAGTGCACGAATCCGAAACCGGCACCCTGCTGGTCAAAGGGGATAAATACAAACTGGACATTGCCGGCCAGAAGGTCATTTCCGATGGGAAAACGGCCTGGACGTACATCCCCGATGCCAACGAAGTGCAGATCAACACCGTGGAAGAAGATGAGAGCGTGATCACGCCGACCCGGCTTTTAACCGCGTACAGCGAGGATTACAAATCAAAGCTCACCGGCGAGGCCCCGCGCGCCGGCCGCACGGAATACCTGATCGAGCTGAAACCCAACGAGGACAAGAACTTCACCGTGGTCCAGCTGAACATCGACAAGGAACTGATGCGGATCAACCGGATCGCGATCCAGGATAAAAGCGGGAACACGTTCAGCTATATCGTAAACAAGTTTGAAACGGGAATTTCTGTCAGCGACACCGATTTTACCTTCAACACCAGGGATTATCCCGGCGTTGAGGTCATCGATATGCGTTAATGACAGGATCAGCGGCTCTGCTCCCAGGCCAGGTAGCGGTCAAGCAGGCTGATCGTCGTTTCATCCGGCATCGTAACATCCGTGGTCAGCGTCAGTTTTTCCAGCCCCGGATCCCAGAATACCACCGGCATCACATCACCGCCATACTCGCCGTTCGATTCGGAGAAATATTCCGAATCAATGGAATAACAGCTGATGCAGTACATGAATGGCCCTGTGCCTTTGTGCTGATACAGATGCCCGGCTGCCAGGTCCGGGAAATCAAAAACGATCTCTCCGCACAGTACGCCGTTCTCCTCAAACAACCGCTTGCTGACCAGGATGGCTTCCGGAAATTCATTTTCCAGCTCCGATCCTTCGTAGTAATCCAGGATGAGGCTGCCAAAGTCCTCCTCGGAGATGTCCAGCGTATCATCCATGGTCGACATGATGTTGATGTACTTGATGGTCAGCCGTCCGGAATTATCGCCGGTCAGTTGAAAAGTATATTCTTTTTTTTCGCAGGTCAGGCATCCGCTGAAAAACAGAACGGTCACCATCAAAGCCGCAAGGCCGGCAAAATATTTTTTCATGGGATTGGTTTTTGGGGTGAGATTATTATTTCTTACAAATTTAAGGGAATACTCAATGGAAAGGCAAGACAGTTAATTTTTAATTTTACCCGAAAAAAGAGATGAAAACTTCCATTGAAATCAGCTATTATCCGCTGAACCAGGAATATGTACCGCCCATCCGGGCGTTCATCGACCGGATCAACCGGTATGATGGCATCACGGCAAGGACCAACGGCATGAGCACTCAGATTTTCGGGGAATACGACCTGGTGATGGAAGCGCTGGTCCGGGAAATGAAAGTTTCGTTCGAGAACCCTCACTCCGTATTTGTGATGAAAGTCATCAACGCCGATCTCGACAACAGGGAAGGCTGATGGAAATATTGCCGGTGATCGATACGTTATACCAAAACCTGCTCGCCTCCACCTGGCTGGAGGGCATTGCCGTGTTTTTTGGCCTTCTGAGCGTCTGGTACGCCCGCAAGGAGAACATCCTGGTATATCCGACCGGTATTGTCAGCGTGCTCATCTATGTTTACATCTGCCTGGACGTAAAACTTTACGCCGACATGGGCATCAATTTCTTTTACTTCATCATGAGCATTTACGGCTGGGTGAAGTGGAGCAGGAAAGACGCCCAGAACCATGTGCGGCCGATCACCTGGTGCACCGCGCGGGAATGGATCCTCAGCATCCTGGGAACCGTCGTTTTCTTTATCATCCTGGTATACATTCTGAAGAATTACACCGACAGCAACGTCCCGGTCTGGGATGCGCTCACGACCGCCATTTTCATTATCGGCATGTGGCTGATGGCCTTGAAGAAGATCGAAAACTGGATCTTCTGGATTGCCGGCGACCTGGCATCCATCCCGCTGTATGCCAGCAAATCGCTCGTCCTGACCAGCTTTCAGTACACTGTTTTCCTGGCGCTGGCCATTGCCGGCTACATTGAATGGAGGTCAAAGGTCAAAGGTCAAAGGGTTAAGTGAGGTTAACGGCTGCAAGGCATAACTAATCCTTAATAACTTATAACTTAACTTTGCCCTTTAGCCTTTGAACTTTGAACTTGATCAGGGTTTCGATCACCGGTCCCGAATCCACGGGGAAATCCCGGCTGGCTGAGCAGCTGGCAGGGCATTTCAATGCGTTTTATGTGCCGGAGGTTTCACGAACATACCTCGCCAGGATCGGCAGGCCTTATAATTTTGACGACATCGCCATAATAGCACGGGAACAGCTCGCGTTAGAAAATGAAACCGCCGCCGGAACCAAAGGCCTGGTGTTCTGCGATACGGATTTGCTGGTATGCAAGGTCTGGAGCCTGTTCAAATACGGGAAATGCGACCCCTGGCTTGAACGAATGACAGATGAGCACCGATATGGCTTATATTTGCTTTGCGCCGTCGACCTCCCCTGGGAATTTGACCCGTTGCGGGAACATCCCGGGCAACGGGATGATTTGTTCGCAATGTACCGGGACGAACTGGAAGCCATGAACGCTGATTATGCGATCATTTCCGGGATCGGGGAAGAGCGGCTGATTGGGGCGGTGGCAGCAGTGAGCAAGCGGGTTTCATTGAACATTGAACATTGAACATTGAACATTGAACATTGATCGTCCAAAAGTATTGTATTTGCCGCGGTGGTACCCGAACCGGTACGATCCGATGCCGGGGCTGTTTATTGAGCGACACGCGCGGAGCGTAGCGGCGCATGCTGAAGTATCGGTGTTGTATGTTCATCCCGACGGGCAGATGAATGGAAAAAACGAGGAGGTGATCATCACGCGGGATGAAGAACTTATGCAGGTAAAAATTTACTACCCGGTCTCCCGCTGCCGCCTGCCGTTTTTGCGGTCTGCCGTCAATTTGTGGAAATATTTTTCCTGTCATCGGAAAGGATTAAAACTCATCATCAAGGAAAAGGGCAGGCCCGCCCTTGTCCATGTGAATGTCCTTACCCGCCTGGGCGTACTGGCCATGATGTACAAGTGGTGTACCGGAACGCCTTATGTGATTACAGAGCATTGGACGCGCTATCTGCCGCACATGGATAATTTCAGGGGCGCGCTCCGCAAGATGCTGACCCGGATGGCGGTGCGGCAGGCGTCCGCCGTACTGCCGGTCACCAAAAACCTTCAGCTGGCCATGGAGCGCCATGGGCTCAGGAACCGCAACTACCGGATCATTCCCAACGTGGTCGATACCGGCATGTTCCGGGTCATGGAAAATCAGGACGATCACCCGAAGAAGCGTTTTATCCATGTTTCCTGTTTTGAGGACAGGCAGAAGAATATTTCCGGCATTCTGCGGGTTTTAAAAAAGATCAGCTCGGTTCGGGATGACTGGGAATGCCACATGATCGGCGAAGGGATTCACCTGGACCTGTTGAAGGACCAGGCGAGAAAGCTGGGACTGGAAGGCAGGGAAGTGATCTTTCACGGGCTGAAGGAAAACGAAGCGCTGGCCGGGATGATGGCCGGGGCGGATTTCCAGGTCATGTTCAGCCGGTTCGAGAATTTGCCGGTGGTGATCCTGGAAAGCTACGCCTGCGGGGTACCGGTCTTATCCACCGATGTGGGCGGCATCAGGGAGCACCTGGATCCTTCGCTGGGCATCCTGATCCCCAGCGAGGACGAGGCAGCCCTGGAGGAGAACATCAATTACATGCTCGACCATTACCAGGACTTCAGCAAGGAACACTTAAGGCTATACGCCGAAGACCATTTTGGCAAAGAGGTCATCGGCAGGCAGTTGAACCAGGTTTATCGGGATATTTTGAAAACATGATCAGTCTTTTCATTTTATCCATGAGATGAACACCCGGGCTTAATTCAAAATTCAAAATTCAAAATTCAAAATTTCATTCCGTGCTTCGCAGCATTCTTAACACTTTCGGAACCCGGGCTCTGTCGGCGGTGATCAACCTGCTGGTTGCGGTGGTGCTGTCGCGGTACCTGGGTCCGGAAGGTAAAGGTGTGACCAGCCTGATCATCACCACCATAACCTTTGTATTGGTGTTTGCCAACCTGGTCGGGGGCGCCACCCTGGTCTACCTGGTCCCCCGCCATTCCCCCGCCCTCCTGCTCATTCCATCGTACCTCTGGACTTTGTTAATGGCGGCGCTCGCCTGGGGGGTGCTGCAATTTATCCCCCTTGTGGAACCCCAATTCGTGCTGCATGTCTGCCTGTTGTCCATTCTGAACTCCTTTTCCTCCATCCACAGCACCATGCTGATCGGCCGGGAAAGGATCCGGCAGGCCAACCTGTTGGGGCTGATGCAGCCGGTCATCCTGATCGCGGCGCTGCTCCTGCTGTTCAACAGGAACGGCCAGGCCGGCATTGATTCTTATATCCAGGCGCTTTATGCATCGTTCGGAGCGACAACTGTACTCAGTTTCGTTCTTTTCATGCGAAATTTTGGAGTCGCCCGTTTCCCGCAGATCAGCGCCTACCCAGGGGTGGTGAAGGAAATGATGAAGTACGGGATCCTGAACCAGGCGGCCCACATCACCCAGATGCTCAGTTTCAGGCTGAGTTTCTACTTCATCGATCATTACCATGGGGAGGCCGCCCTGGGTGTTTATTCCAACGGCATTTCCCTGGCTGAATCCATATGGCTTATCGGGAAGAGCATCTCCCTGGTGCAATACGCCCGGGTCGCCAACCTGTCCGACCGGGGGGAAGCGGCGGCCCTGACGGCCAGGTTGTCGAAGGTAAGCGTCCTGGCCAGCCTGGTGATCCTGACCCCGCTGATGCTTCTGCCGTCGGCTTTCTATGTCTTCCTTTTCGGTCCCGGGTTTCAGGACACCCGCCCGGTGATCTGGTCGCTGGCGCTCGGTGTGATTGTTTATAACTATGCAATCCTGGGCGGTCATTATTTTTCCGGGACAGGGCGTTATTATGTCAATGCCGCCATTTCCGGTGCGGGGCTGGCGGTCTCCGTGCTGCTGTATTACTGGCTGATCCCCGCCTACGGATACCTGGGCGCCGGGGCGGCCACTTCCGCCTCGTACCTGTTTACCAGTGCACTGTTCGTGATCCGGTTCGGACGGGAACACGGGCCATGGTACCGGATGCTGATTCCGGAACGTGATGACTTCGCCCAACTGAAGAAAATACTGATGAAATTTACGGGGTCGAAGCGTTAGTTACAGCTTTGTGGCCTGCACATGCATCCAGTCGAAATTGCAATCGCGGCCCAGGCTCACCCATCCTTCCTCTTCCCAGAAGCGCCACCAGGGTTCATACTCTGGTCGGGCAAAAGAAGCCTTGTCGCGCCCCCATTCGAGCTTATTACGCACGGGGTCATAATCAATGGCAATGCCCCAGCTGTGCATGGACCAGCGGTTGCCGCCCCGTATGGGCCGTTCGTTATAGCAGCCGCCCCACAGGTCGAGCCGCAGCTCTTGTATCCCGGTCAGGCCATAATGATTGACTACGTTCGTGAGCACGCGCTTAAGGCTGTCGTGGACTTTCTGATGGCAGGAGAAGGAATGGACAATCGTCTTCGTATCCCAGGCCAGGCGGTGCGGGTAAGGCAGCTGAATCCTGACCAGGCTGGAACCTTTGGGACCGTAGAACGCGTCGAACTGCGGCGTGTACTGCACCGGCCAGAGGTTCGGGTTGACCGGGGTGCGGTCCTCGGGCCGCCAGGAGGGCGGCAATTGGCCATTTTCGCGGAGATAAAGGTAATTGTTGTAGGCATGCTCGGTGTCCGGCCCCCAGTATCCGTCAATATCTCCGGGATCGCAGCCATTCGCCTTGCAGTGCAGCTGGATGAACGCGGTGACTTTCCTGGTGATGTTCCAGGTCACATCGATCCCGGAGATCTGATTCAGCGCCTGCTCCGTACCGTCACCGGCCAGCCCGTCGATCTCACCTGTATACAGGCCTTGTTTGCGGAGTTCTTCCTGAACGAATTCTACCCTCTTTTTCATGATGATCAAATTTAAAACGGAAACACCGGCTTTTCAACATCCGGCAATAAGACTTGCTGTCCTGCTAAATTACAACAATCCGGAGGAAATTATACCGGCTTCCTGTTAAAGAATTGTTAATGAAAGTGGATTGAGGAAAATCAATCTTCACCTGATTTCCGGAAGGATATCTCGACGCGGAATGCTCCTTGCGGTTTTACCGGACCGGCTATCGGAACGCCTTGATGGCCATCGGGAAGGAGGACGGCGCAGAGGGTATGTGCCACATGAAGGATACGATGATGCATATCGCTGGGACAGCCATCCAGGATGCCGGCCATGACTTCATAGCGCACCACTTCGGGATTTCGTGCATAATCGTGCCATACGACCACGGACCGGTCGTGAATAAGATGGCTGAAGACCTTAGCCGTGTCGTTCTTTACCATTTCATAATGATGATCGCCATCGATAAAAATGAGGTCATATTTTGAATTCAGGGCGGCGAAATCATAGGATTTTGTATTGCCTTCAAGGTGCGTGACGTTGGGCAGCGGTCGGGAAAAGAATCCATGGAGATCGGCATACTTGGCGCTCATACCCATGGAAAGGATTTCCTGGCGCGAGAGGTTTAACGTAGTGCACTGTTTGGCCACAGAGGCGACATTGGCGACGCTTTCACCGCGCCAGGTGCCGATTTCGAAATAGATGCACTGATCGATGGAGCGGGCAAGTTTTTTCAGGAGTGCCAGGTCTGTGGGGAGCGAACCGCCATCCAAAAAGGCAAACGGCTCGATCTCTTCGTTAAAATCGCCGAACAGTTCCCAGGGCATGATCACCGGGAATCCGCCGGCAAATTGACCAGTTACTTTCTTTTTCCAGTACTTATCATCTTCCAGGATTTTATTAAGCAGCCAGGGGTTCCGGGCTATTTGAGCAAGGGCGGATAGGGCTTTGGAGGTTTTTGGCATAAAGGTTTGATGGTTGAGGGAATAAAATTAGCTAAAAAGGGACTCCGTCCCTGTGTATATATCAACACCATTTTATTGATAAAAATCCTGATTCCCGCGTAAAATCAATGTTTCATGATTCTATCTTTGCGCCAGATTATTGAAAATGTCGGCTGAAAAATATACTGAGGAAAGCATAAAATCGCTCGACTGGAGGGAACACATCCGGCTGAGGCCCGGAATGTATATCGGAAAACTGGGCGACGGAGCTGCGCCGGACGATGGAATCTATGTCCTGATGAAAGAAATCATCGATAACGCTATCGATGAACATGTCATGGGGCATGGTACACGCATTGATGTTACCATCAAAGAAAAAACCGTGACTATCCGCGATTATGGCCGGGGCATGCCGCTGGGCAAGGTCATCGACTGCGTTTCGCGAATCAATACCGGCGCAAAATACGACTCGAAAGTCTTCAAAAAAGCCGTTGGGCTCAATGGCGTCGGTTCCAAAGCCGTGAACGCGCTCTCGGGGTATTTCAAGGTACAGTCAGTCCGGGAAGGAAAAACCAAAATCGTCGAATACGAACGCGGAGAGATCATCGCCGACCATGAGATCACCCCCTGTGATCTCCACCAGGGAACAGAAATCACCTTCATTCCCGATGAAAAGCTTTTCGGCCATTTCCATTACATCCCGGAACATGTCGAAAAACTGCTGTGGAATTACGCCTTCCTGAACAACGGCCTGACAATGACCCTCAACGGGGAGAAGTTCCAGGCACGCAACGGGCTGCTCGACATGCTCAACCTTTACCTCAACGGAAACGGCAGCGCCCTTTATCCCATCGTGCACATCAGGGACGAAGATTTCGAATGCGCCTTCACCCATAGTTCCAAACAATACGGGGAAGAATACTATTCCTTCGTCAACGGGCAGTATACTCCCCAGGGCGGAACACACCTGCAGTCGTTCCGCGAAGCCATGGTCAAGACCATCCGGGAATTCTACAACAAGGATTACGACACCAACGACATCCGGTCCGGCATCATGGCGGCGATCAGCCTGAAGGTCTCCGAACCGGTATTCGAATCGCAAACCAAAACCAAGCTGGGCTCTACCCACATGGAACCCAACGGGCAGACCATCCGGAATTTCGTGGTGGATCTGATCAAGCGCCATCTGGACAATTATCTCCACATCAACCCCGATACCGCCGAAGCGCTTCAACTCAAGATCCTGCAATCGGAAAAGGAGCGGAAGGACATGGCCGACATCAAGAAACTGGCCCGCGACAGTGTCAAGAAAGCCAGCCTGCACAACAAAAAACTGCGTGACTGCAAAGTACATTACAACACCAATCACGAAGACCGCCTCGCCAGCACCATCTTCATCACCGAGGGCGACAGCGCCAGCGGATCCATTACCAAAGCCCGGAATGTCAGCGCACAGGCCGTATTCAGCCTGAAGGGAAAGCCTCTGAACGTGCACGGGCTGACCAAGAAGATCGTCTACCAGAACGAGGAATTCAACCTGCTGCAGTCGGCCCTGAACATCGACGAGAGCCTGGAGAACCTGAGGTATAACCATGTGGTGATCGCCACCGACGCCGACGTCGACGGCATGCACATCCGCCTGCTGCTCATGACCTTTTTTCTTCAGTTCTATCCCGACCTGGTCAAGGCCGGGCACCTGTATATCCTGCAAACCCCGCTTTTCCGGGTCAGGAACAAGAAAGAAACGATATACTGTTACAGCGAGGAAGAAAGGATTTCGGCAATTAAAAAACTGGGCACCAACCCGGAGATTACCCGGTTCAAAGGCCTGGGAGAAATCTCCCCGGATGAATTCAGCTATTTCATCGGAGCGAACATGCGACTGGAACCGGTGCTGATGGAACGCGAAGCCCCTATCAAGTCCCTCCTTGAATTCTACATGGGGAAAAATACCCCCGACCGGCAGAATTTCATCATCGATAACCTGCGTGTCGAAGAAGACGCACTGCTTGCCATTGAAAACTGAAAGATTGGGAGATTGGGAGATTGGCGCGATTGGACGGTTTGACGATGTTGATTTAAGATTTTGAAAATCCGATTTTTACCCATGTGACT
>CAZAZE010000006.1:0-104346 GCA_964489545.1 uncultured Bacteroidales bacterium | reverse complement strand
GTGGAACTGTGGAACTGTGGAACTGTGGAACTGTGGAACTGTGGAACTGTGGAACTGTGGAACCAGGAAACCAGGAACCAAATCAATGTAGTTTCTTAAACGCCTTGCCGATATGATCCACCAGGTCGCCGGCGATCAGAGCGTCCATGCCCAGTTTTTTCGCAGCCATATCCCCGGCCAGGCCATGCAGATAAACCCCGATGAGGCTGGCGTCCAAAGGCGGATATTTCTGCGCCAGTAGCCCCAGGATCAGGCCCGTGAGCACATCACCGCTTCCGCCGGTGGCCATGCCCGGATTCCCGGTGGTGTTGTACCAGCAAACGCCGTCCGGTCCGCAAATGGAGGTGTGCGCCCCCTTGAGCACCACGTAAACACCGTGTTTCCGGCAGAATTCCCGCTGCAGACGGTTCCGGTCAAAGTCATCCGCAGCTTTCCGCGTGATGCGCTCAAATTCCTTAGGATGCGGCGTCAGCACGCTGTTTGGCGGCAGAAAGGATAACCATGTTTTGTTTTCTCCGAGAATAGTGATGGCGTCCGCATCAAACAGCAACGGCACCGTTGTGTTCTGGATCAGCAGTTTGAGTGCATTCCGGGTTTGCGGCGCGAAACCGATCCCGGGGCCAGCGCCGATGGCCGTGAACAGGGACAGGTCAGGCACCTTGCTGAAATATTCTTCGTGCTCATCCACCGTGAGCATGGCTTCCGGGACGGCGGTCTGCATCACGGGCACTCCTTTGCCGGGCGAATGCGCATGCAGCAGCCCGACACCCGACCTCAGGCAGGCGCGAGAGGCCAGGACTGAAGCGCCCATCTTACCATAACTGCCGGCCACCAGCAAAGCATGGCCATATTGGCCCTTATGGGAAAACTTGGTCCGGGGACGCAAGCGCTCCCGGACATCGCTCCTGCTAACCAGGTAATCCCGGGCGTCGGCCCCCCGGATGAATCCCTCGTGCAGCCCGATGGGCAGGATCTGCCATTCCCCAACCCTCAGGTCGTTCTCCGCAAACATGAACGCGAACCTGGGCAATTGGAAGGACAGGGTGTAATCGGCATGCACCACGGCGCCTTCCTTTTCATCCGTGTGGCGATCGGCATAAAGGCCGGAAGGAATATCGACCGAAACCACCAGCGCCCTGCTGGCATTAATGTGTCGGATCAGCCGGGCCGGAAAACCGTCTACCGGCTGGTTCAACCCCGATCCGAACAAAGCATCGACCACCACGTCCTCATTTTTAATCACGGGCAAAGGATCGGATTCTTTCAACTCATTCACTTCGACGGTCTTCAGCTGTTTCAACCGGTCGAAATTGATCCTGAAATCACTGGAAGCTCTGCCTGATGGAAGGATCACGTACACCTCCCCGTTAAAATTGTACTGCGCCATCATCCGGGCAATCGCCAGGCCGTCGCCGCCATTGTTGCCCGGACCGCAGAAATAGAGTACCCGCCTGTCGCGATCCACGCGTTTCCGGATCCAATCGTAACAGGCTTTGGCAGCCCGCTCCATCAGATCGATGGAAGCTATGGGCTCATGAGCGATGGTATAGGCATCGGCTTCCCGTATCTTGTCAACACTGAGGATCTTCATGGCAGGTTTATTATACACACAAAGTTAACATTTCAAAAAGGCATTGCAAGCGCGAAAAATCCAAACTATCAATGAATGAAGCCGGTCTGCCGATCTTTGCTTAATTTTGACGCCGCTTATGAAGAAAGACCGATCACGCAACAAACCCTTTCCCGCTTTCGAACAGGTCGAGATCCTCGACGCCGGCTCCGAAGGCAATGCCGTCGCCCGTGTCGACAACCGGGTGATCTTTATCCCTTATGGCGTCCCCGGCGATGTAGTCGACCTCCAGGTGTACAAAAAGAAAAAATCGTTTTTCGAGGCCAGGATCACCCATTTTCACCGCCACTCTCCCGACCGGGTAACACCTCCATGCCCGCATTTCGGCCTCTGCGGCGGCTGCCGGTGGCAGAACATGGATTATGCTCGTCAGTTATTTTATAAGGAGAAGCAGGTAAAAGACAACTTTGACCGGATCGGGAAATTCGATTACCCGGAAATCCGCCCGATCCTTCCCTCCGAATCGGAATTTCATTACCGCAACAAGCTGGAATTCACCTTCTCCAACAGAAAATGGTTTGCTGAAAAAAGACCGGAAGGCGTTGATATCCAGAACGCCAACGGATTAGGATTCCATCTTCCGGGAATGTTCGACCGGATCATCGACATTGAGCGATGCTTTTTACAGGAAGATCTTTCCAACAGGATCAGGCTGGCGGCCAGGCAATACGCCCTGGATCAAGGGCTCAGCTTTTATGATGCACGAAACTGGGAAGGCCTGCTGCGTAACCTCATCATCCGGAACACCACAACCGGGCAATGGATGGTGATCGTCGTGTTCCGGGATGATGAACCGGAACCCATCCGGGAAATGTTAAGCCATCTGAGGGACTCCGTCCCTGAGATCACATCCCTGATGTACGTCATCAACCCAAAACACAATGATGACATTTCCGACCTGGAGGTAAGGCTTTTTCACGGAAATCCTTATATCATTGAAGAAATCCCGGCTTTCAGCCCGGATCATGCCCCGCTGCAATTCAAGATCGGGCCCGTGTCCTTCTTCCAGACCAACACCCGCCAGGCCGCCCGCCTGTACCGGACCGCCGCGGAGTTTGCAGGATTTACGGGAGAAGAACTGGTCTACGACCTGTACTCCGGGACCGGCACCATTGCCTGTTATATCGCGCCTTACGTGAGAAAAGTGGTCGGGCTGGAGTATATTCCCTCCGCTGTCGGAGACGCCGAAAAAAACGCCCGTCTGAACGGGCTGGATAATTTATCATTCCATTCCGGCGACATTGCCCGGATCATGGATGCGGAGTTTTTCCTGAAAAACGGAACGCCTGACGTGATCATCACCGATCCGCCCCGGGCGGGAATGCATGAAAAAGTGGTCCGCCAGATCCTGGAGGCCCGACCGGAAAAAGTGGTATACGTCAGTTGCAACCCGGCTACCCAGGCCAGGGACATCCATTTGATGTCGGAAAACTACCGGGTTACCGCTGTGCAGCCTGTCGACATGTTCCCTCATACGCAGCATGTTGAAAATGTGGTGTTGCTGGTGAGGATTGATGGGCGTAGGGCGTAGGGCGTAGGGCGTAGGGTGAGGAATTATTTAATGTTGGAAATCTGGTTTATTATTTCATCAAGCGAATAGTCGTCCTGCCTGATCTTTATTTTTGCCTGCTCATAGAATATTTTTCTCGACTGCTGATGATTTCGGATAAACTCGGGGACCTGTTGTTTGGGCACCCGGCTCAATAGCGGCCGCTGGGATATTTTCCGGGATAATCTTTCTAAAATTGTTTCCAGGGAGGTATCCAAAAATACTGTTATCCCGCAGCGATTCATTAATTCCATGTTATCCGCGTGGCACGGCGTTCCGCCACCAGTGGCAATGATCGTATCCGTATCATTGAGATGAGTCAGCAGCACCTCCCGTTCCTTCTGCCGAAACTGTTCCTCCCCGAATCTTTCAAAAAACCCGGGAATAGAATAACCGGATGCCACTTCAATCATTTCATCCAGGTCAACAAAACGGTAATTCAACAGCCGGGCCATCTGTTCACCCAGCGTGGTCTTCCCGCTCGCCATGTAGCCTATGATAAAAATGAGCATGGAAAGAAGGATAAGGCCGGATCAGTTTTGCAGCCTCACGTTGGTGGTCAGGCCGGATTTGATCTCAAAGGAGCGCTCCACTGTGAAAATAGAGCGGTCATGGTAACGTGACCGGAAGACGGCGCGGTAATACCCGGGCATCAGGACCAGTGATTCCTGCGCCATGCCATTATCCCTGAAATTATAGATCCATTCCAGGCCACCGTCCTTTTCCAGGTAGAGACTTCCGTAGCCTCTGACCGCCTTCTGGATGACGGCAATGCCGGGTACAGGGATCTCCACAACGGTGGTGTTGCTTTGGGTGATGGTCACATCGTTTACATAGATCCTGGGCAGGCTGAGTATTTCCAGGTCATAGGTTCCTGTTATGTATTTTTCGGGAATATCAATATCCTGGAGGTTGATGGTTTCCATGCTGCCCTTGCGGCGCACAATGGTTTTGATGGATTTGAGCTGCGTACTCTGGGAGTTCATTTTCAGATTAAGCAGGCCCTGGGGCACATTCACCGGGATGATGGTGTGTTTGCCGGGGATGAGCCGGATGCTGTCCACTTTTACCGAAGGGATCGTGTGCACGATGATATCATACGTGAGTTTCGGGTCGATGTTCAGGGTATCCGGAAGGCCCATACTGTTCAGGGTATGAATGAAATTATACCTGATCTTGCCCGTATAATTATCCAGGAACGTCATGTTCACATTGGTCTCGGTAGGCCGGTTATTTGCATCCAGCAGGTTCACCTGCGCGGTGGTCGGGTTCAGCGCCCGGGTGACCACGACCTTAAGCACCTGGCTGAACTGGGTTTCATCCGAAGCGTCGAAATATGTTCCCACGCAATTATAGGCCTTCTCAAAATTGGTCCCGATGCCGATGATGTATGGTTTCAACGCAATTCCGCTTCTCTGGAGGGTTTCGGAGGCTTTGCACGGGTCGCCGCCGCATTCTTCGATGCCGTCGGTGACGAGCACGATGATATTGCGGCAATTGTCGCACGGCGGGAAATCATGAACAGTTTGCTCGAGGGAAAACGCGATGGGCGAGGTTCCGCGGGGCGAGATGGAATTCATCTTGTTGATGATGCGTGCATAATTGCCTTTTGCAAAAGGCACTTCCAGCTTCGAATCGTTACATACCTGTGGTGGATAATGATACTGGTGTCCGTAGACCCGCAGCGCGACTTCGAGGTTCTGGTCGGCCATCTTCGACAGGCTGTCGAGAACGGAATTGAGAATTCCCCTGGCGATGTTGAACTTCTGGTCGCTTTGCCACAGCCCGTACATACTCTGGGACGCGTCAAAAACGAACAGGATCCGTGTCAAAGGCTTCTGCTGAACAGGCACGGCGGGTTTGGGCTGCACCTGCGCCACCAGGGGCTGGGCAGAAATGGTGAAGATAATGATCAGAAAAGCAACCCGGAACAGTTTGACCACGGCCTGACTTTTCGTCAAAAATAGGCTTTTTAGCCATTATTCAAAAAGAAATTGTTGATAAAATAATTTCCATGAATGCCCCCGGCGCGGAGGGGTCATGCTACCTTTACCGCCTTGTTCACGCATGGTCCGGACCTTATGAAAAACTTATCCATCCACATATTGCTGGCGTTCTGCCTCCCATTCATCATAACACCAGATTGTCTTTCCCAGGATCCTCCGCAGGCCGGCGATGCCCCTGAAGACCGGTGGGCGGATTCCGTCCTGTCCACCCTCAGCCTGAAGGAGAAGATCGCCCAGCTGATGATCATCCGGGCCAACAATCCGAACCAGCCCTATTTCGATGTCATCAGCAGTTATATCAAAGAATACAACATCGGCGGGGTGACTTTCTTCGGCGGCCATCCGGTGGCACAGGCACTCCAGACAAATACATGGCAGGCGTTGGCCAAAACCCCGATGTTCATTTCCATCGACGGGGAATGGGGCCCGGCCATGCGGCTCGACAGCATGGTTTCGTTTCCTTACCAGATGACCCTGGGCGCCATCCGCAGCGACAGCCTTATTTACCGCATGGGGCTGGAAGTGGCGCGTCAGTGCAAGGCGCTGGGCATCCACATCAATTTCGCCCCGGTGGTGGACATCAATTCCAACCCGGCCAACCCGGTCATCCATATGCGCTCCTTCGGAGAGAACCGGGAAGATGTGGCCCGGAAAGGGATCATGTACATGAAAGGAATGCAGGACGGCGGGCTGATCGTGACGGCCAAGCACTTTCCCGGCCACGGCGACACCGGCACCGACTCGCACCACACCCTGCCCCTGGTACCGCATTCCATGCAGCGGATCGACAGTCTTGAAGCCTATCCGTTCCGGGAACTGATTAACGCCGGGCTCGACGGCATCATGATCGCACACCTGAATGTGCCGGCGCTCGAAGAAAACCCGAATACGCCCAGCACCCTTTCCCGCGGCATTGTCACCGGTTACCTCCGGGAAGAACTGGGATTTGACGGCCTGATCGTCACCGACGCACTGGATATGAAAGGCGTTACCGGAAGCGCCGCACCGGGCGATATCGAGGTCAGGGCGCTGCTGGCGGGGAACGATATCCTGCTGCTGAGCGCCAGTGTTCCGGCCGCGGTCAACCGGGTGATGAAAGCCGTCGAAACCGGTGAAATCAGTGAAGAACTGATCAACGAGCGATGCAGGAAGGTGCTTCGGTACAAGTACAAAGCAGGACTCGGCGGGTTCTCCCCGGTTAGCCCATCATCAATGGTTCCGGAATTAAATCACCCCGCTTCGGTCCTGGTCACCCGGCAACTCTTTGAAGAAGCGGTGACCATTGCGCGGGATGATCGGAGTATTCTGCCCCTTCAAGGGCTCGACACCCTCAGAATCGCATCCGTTTCGACAGGGTATGGCCGGATAACGCCATTCCAGGAAAGACTGCAGTATTACGCTCCCGTCACCGCTTTCAGCCTCTCTAAAGAGCCTTCCGAAGCGGAAGTAAGCATGATGCTGGACCGGCTGAAGGAGTTCAGCCTGGTCATCATCGCCGTTCAAAACACCTCCATCTGGGGCGGAAGTCCGTATGGCATTCATCCCCAGGTATCCCGTTTCATCCGGGAATGCGCTACGGAACGAAAGATCATCCTGGACTTGTTTTCCACGCCCTATGCACTGAAATCTTTTGAAAACCTCCCTCCGGCCGCCGCGGTGATCATGTCATACCAGGACCATCCGCAAATGCAGGACGTTTCCGCCCAGGTCATCTTCGGGGGAATTCCTGCCACGGGGACATTGCCGGTTACCGCCAGCGGACGCTTTCCGCAGGGCACAGGCCTGTTCACCGATGCCATCCGGTTGAAATACGCGCTGCCTGAAGAACTGGGCATCAGCAGACAATGGCTCCATCCCATTGATTCCCTGGTAAAGGATTGCATCGATAAACGGATCTTTCCCGGCTGCCAGGTGTGGGCGGCCAAGGACGGAGTGGTCTTCCTGGCCAGATCTTATGGCGCGCATACTTATGAGAACAAGAATCCTGTTGGGGATTTTGACCTCTATGATGTCGCTTCGCTAACCAAAATCGCCGCCACCACTCTGTCGGTCATGCGTCTGCAGGACGAGGGGAAAATAGATATTGACCGGCAACTGGTGGCTTATATGCCTGATCTTGAAGGTTCAAACAAAGCCAGGATCATCATCAGGGAGATGATGGCGCACCAGGCAAGACTCAAACCCTGGATCCCCTTTTACAAATACACCCTGCTTGAAGGCAAGCCCGATTCAACCATATACCGGCAATCGCCGCAAGGTGAGTTTGACGTGCGTGTTGCTGAAAATCTGTACATCCGTGAATCCTACAAACAGGCCATCTTCGACAGCATCAGGTCGTCAGCACTGTTGAGAACGAATAATTACAAATACAGTGACCTGGGCTTTATCTACCTGGCGGAGATCATCGGCTCGCTGGCCGGGAAGTCAATTGACAATTTCACCCATGAACAGTTCTATGCTCCCCTGGGGCTTTCCACAACAGGCTATCTGCCCCGGTATCGCTTCCCGCTCAACCGCATCATTCCCACCGAGCAAGATAAGGTCTTTCGCAACCAGCTGGTCCATGGCGACGTGCACGATCCTGCTGCAGCCATGCTGGGCGGCGTCTCGGGCCACGCCGGCCTGTTCTCCAACGCCAACGATATGGGCATCCTCGGCCAGATGCTGCTCAACCGGGGATCCTATGCAGGGCTAAGTTATATCAGGCCCGAAACAATTCAGGATTATACTTCATATCAGTTCCCGCTCAACAGCAACCGCCGCGGCGTTGGTTTCGACAAACCGCTGCCGGAATTTTCCACTTCCGGTCCGGTCTGCCAGAGCGCATCCAAAGACAGCTTCGGTCATTCGGGATTTACCGGGACCTATCTGTGGGTCGACCCGGCAAATGGCCTGGTTTATGTGTTTTTGTCAAACCGGGTATACCCGGATGCTGAAAACAACAAACTGTCGGGAATGAACATCCGGGAGAAAATCCACGAGTACCTTTATGACGCCATTAAAAAAAGCGCGATTTTTGCCCCCGGAAACAACTAATCATCATTCTATGAAGATCAAAAACACGCTGATCTGGATATTTTCGTTCCTGTTCACCATTGCCATTGCCTATTACCAGCGGACCACCGGCCCCACTTATCCCATGAACGGCAAAAAGGAATTCTCCGGGCATGAAATAAGATACAAACTGATCCGCACCTCCGGTGAGCGGGATGCAGAATTGAAAATAAAGGATGTCCCTGAAGGAGTTATGGGCCAGGTCCGGTATAAAAGGCTGAACACGTCCGACGATTGGACGATCCTGCCCATGGTACGCGACGGGGAGGCCCTCATCGCCCTGCTTCCGCAGCAACCGCCCGCCGGCAAACTGGTTTATTATGTCGACCTGATGTCCGATGCAGGCCAGATCACCCTGAACGAAGATCCGGCGGTGATCCGGTTCAAGGGCGATGTGCCGGCCTGGGCGCTCATCCCGCATGTGATCATCATGTTCACGGCCATGATGATGTCGACGCGCACCGGCCTGGAATCGCTCTTCCGCCGCCAGAAAACCTATTCCTACGCCTGGATCACAGCCATCACCCTGTTTGCCGGCGGGCTGATCCTGGGACCGGTCGTTCAGAAATACGCCTTTGGCGCGTTCTGGACAGGCTGGCCGTTCGGCAATGACCTGACGGACAATAAAACACTGGTGGCGTTTATCTTCTGGGCTGTTGCTGTCTGGCGGCTGAAGAAATACCCTCAGAACCGCACCTGGCCCGTCGCCGCCATGATTGTCCTGCTGCTGGTCTACCTGATCCCCCACAGCATGTTCGGCTCAGAGCTGGATTACAGCTCCGGGGAGATCATGACCGGGAAATAGTGAACCTTACGTTCTATGTTTTATGTTCTATTTGTTAATTTTTAAGTAAAGTGAATCGGGAGATCTGATGCTCAATATTGCCATCATAGCCGTTACTGTCCTTGTTTCCATCTATGCGTTTTATAACCATGAGGTGTTCGACCGGATGAAGTTCACACCTTATGCCATCCGTCATCACGGACAGGGATGGCGCTTTTTCAGTTACGGGCTGGTGCACGCCGACTGGATCCACCTGTTCATCAACATGTTTGTGCTGTATTCCTTTGGCAAGGCCGTTGTGGATGCGTATCATTTCCTTTTTGATGTAAAAGGGTATTTCTTCTACATCCTGCTGTATGCGGGAGGCGTTGTTTTTTCGGTTTTGTTTGATTACGGGAAATACAAGGAAGATGCCTATTACAGCGCCGTAGGGGCTTCCGGGGCCGTATCGGCGGTTTTGTTCGCCAGCATCCTGGTGTACCCGACCGGATCGGTTTATCTCTTCCCGATCCCCTTCCCGATCCCATCGGCCATCTTTGGCGTGCTCTACCTGGTTTACTCCGCGGTGATGGCCCGCCGCGGCCAGGGCAACATCGGGCACAGCGCCCATTTCTGGGGCGCCGTTTTCGGACTGGTGTTCACCATCGCACTGAAACCCAGGCTGGCGATGAGTTTCCTGGATCAGATCAAAGGACTATTTTAAGGGTTTTATAGTCACGTCAATGGCGCCGACGCCGAACTTCTCGAGCGAGGCCAGGTGCGACTCCGCATGCTCATACTCCTGCACGCGGCGGATGATGGCGCTTTTCAGGGTGCCGTTCCCAACGCCGTGAATGAAGGTGACTTTCCGGAAGTTTCTGTCGGCCGCACTCTCGATGCAGCGTTCGAAATAATCCATCTGGTAGCGGAGCATTTCATGCGGGGTCATATGCGCAAAATCGGCCAGCAGTTCCCCGATGTGCAGGTCGACCACCGCCTCACGCGGGCCGGTCTGGTGTTTTTCGATGAGCGAACCCGGTCGCACCTCCCTGGCCTTCTGCTTCATCAGGGCTTCCTCGTCCATTTTCGATTCTTCGCGACTCACGATGGAACTTAACGCCGCCACCTGGGCCACGCTGACCAGCAGCAGGCGCTCTTCCATGAACTGGGAATTCTTGTAATTCTTTTCGTCATTGAAGCGGGAAGGCGAAATGTCAAATTCAGCGCTCACCGGCATGTAGATACTTTCCGGTCGTTCGTCAAAGAGCAAAACCTGAACCAGCCCCCTGGTCCATTTCAGCAACTCATCGCGGTCGATAGTATCGATCAGGATCTTGTTCTGGCGGAACAACACATCGTAATCCTTGCCCGAAAGCGATTGCTCCCCTTCCAGGAAGAAGGTGTAGAGGACGTCCATCTGGGTGTTGTTGACCAGGTACACTTCCACCATACCGGTTACCAGCCACTTCTGATCATGCGGCACGAAGGCAAGGTAGATCCCAGGGGTGTTTTTCGCGAGAAAAGCGTAATTCCCGAGCGGCGATTGCCGGTCGGCGGGTTCCAAAGTTCCAGGTTCCAAAGTTCCAGGTTCCAAAGTTCCATGGTTACGGGTTTCGATTTTCGGGGTTTTCGGTTGTGTGTCAGGGATATTCCGCCCGGACGGAATCCTCTGATTAGCATTGGTAACTTTTGAACCTGGAACCTGGAACTGCTCGTCGAACATGCGCTCGGCCTTGCCTTTCGGATCCACCCTGACCAGTTCGCTGGTGAGTGTGGGGATCTCAAAACCGTCTTCGATCATCACATTGACGAGCGTGGGGCTGATGATCTTGCTGACCACCCCGCCGCCGGATGTATTAAGGAACTTGACCCGATCGCCTATCTGGAATTTCATGATTGTGCTTTTTTGACAAAGATAGTACTTAACCGCACAGGTGACCTCACAGGTCTGTTTGGCTTTTTATCACTATCTTTGAAAAACCAGATTAATTAAGAAAAAGATGAAAACAACGCTGTTGTGGAGTACGGCTCTAATGCTCATTTCGCTGAATGAACTAATCGCCCAGGCACCCAGCGAACCGGACACGCTGATCAGGTTAAAGGAGTTTGAAATTACGGACCTCACCGGCAGAAAGGTTTTCCAGCCGGCCACCTCAGTCGGCCAGGAGATGATCAGCCGGGCGCCGGCGCGGGATGTGGGCGATTTGCTCCGGTCGCAGCCCAATATCTCCGGGATTCGCAAAGGAGGCACCGGCATTGACCCGGTAATCCGTGGATTCAAATACAGCCAATTGAACGTACAGCTGAACGAAGGGCAGAAAATCGAAGCGGCCTGCCCCAACCGGATGGATCCGCCTACCGCGCATGTCGACGTGGATGACATCCGCGTCATCGAAGTGTTCAAAGGTCCGTACGCTTTGCGGTTCGGGCCGAATTTCGGCGGGCTGGTGCACCTGCACACCTGGCCGGAAGGCCGTCCGGAGCGTTTTAAAGCAACCGTGGAAGCCATCGCCGGTTACGAAAGCGCCTGGAAGGGCATGAAACAGGGACTGGGCGTCATGCTGGGCGGGCCTTTCGTGCAGGCGAGATTTTCCGGTAACTACAAAAAATACGGCGACTACCAGGACGGGAACAGCAACACCGTTCCTTCATCCTTTGAACGCTACAACTTCAGCTCCCTGCTCCGGGTCACGCCATCCGAAAAACACATGATTACCCTTTCGGAAGACCGGGCCACCGGTAAAAACCTCGACTTCCCGGCCCTGCCCATGGATGAGCGGCTGGATTTCACCCTGCTGCATTCCATAGACTATGTATTCAGGAACCCCGGGGGAACCCTGCAAAGCATCCACGCTAAAGCTTACCGGTCCGACGTCAGCCATGAAATGGACAACAAACAGCGGCCGATCTCGGATACCACGGTGGCGGTATCAACGATCGACGCCATCAATGCCGGATACCGGGCCGAAGCCGGACTGGGACTGGGCGGCGGGACCCTGCTGTTTGGTACCGACATGGAAGACATCCGC
Organism: uncultured Bacteroidales bacterium; assembly: GCA_964489545.1. Taxonomy (GTDB): domain Bacteria; phylum Bacteroidota; class Bacteroidia; order Bacteroidales; family JAGOPY01; genus JAGOPY01. The sequence goes on along the minus strand of CAZAZE010000006.1, from coordinate 92,315 downwards.
AAGGACGGCGACCGGGTGAAGACCTTTATCCTGCAGCCCACCCTGCCCGTGAAAACGGAAAAACTCTGGGATAACGCCCGGATCACCAATTACGGGATATTTGCCGAATTCAGCCGGACGATGGGTAAAACAACTGCAGTGGCCGCAATGCGACTGGATTTCAACCACGCGAATTCCAGCCCGATGGCTTATGAAAACATGCAGGGGCAGCCCGTGTATTACGACGACCAGGTCGAATCGAACTACGCCAATTTCAGCATCAGCGCCGGCGCCGACTGGCTCATGACTCAAAATCTGGCGCTGAACTTCTCGGTCGGCAAAGGAACCCGCAGTCCCGATATGACCGAGCGGTTCATCATCCTGCTTCCCATCGGTTATGACAACTACGACTATCTCGGAAACCCGGAACTGAAGCCCGAAACGAATTACCAGGCCGACGTAACGGTTAAATACCGGCATGAAAAAGCCGGCATGGTGCGGGCCGGAGTTTTCTTCTCTTATGTCAGTAATTACATCACCGGGCAACTGCTGCCCGAATCGGTGGTAAAACCGCAAACCAAAGGGGTGTATGGCGTGAAACAGTTTGTCAATCTCGACCAGGCCTGGCTCACGGGATTTGAGATCGAGTACCACACACCCGTTGAAAAAGCCTGGCTATTGGAAGCCATGGCGGGCTATACCTTCGCCGTAAACCCGGAAGCCACCCATTATCTGGTTGAAAACGGGGATGTGACCGGTTCGGAAACGGTCAAGAACGATCCGCTGCCGGAGATTCCTCCACTGGAAGGCACATTGAAGTTCTCCTGGAAATTCTTCGGCGGGAAACTGGTCCCCAAAGCCAGCCTCAGGGCGGTCGCCGCACAGAAGCGGATCAGTGTGGCCTACGAAGAACGCAATACCCCGGGCTTTCTCCTGGCCGGCCTTTCCCTGTATTACCAATTTAACGGGATGCTCCAGGTTTCAGCCGGCATCGACAACCTGTTCGATGAAGCGTACTATGAACACCTGAACCGGAATATGGTCGGAACGACCGATAATTTCTACGAACCGGGCCGGAATATTTATATCAACCTGAAATTCAAATTATAATAAGATGAAAAAGCTGTTGCTCCCGATATTGTTACTGGCACTGGCCGCCTGTGAAAAGGACGCCACCCGGCAGGTCACATACCGGATCACCGACTCAGTATCCGGATTTAACGTCAGATACCTGGATGAATCAGGGGAGGTCGTTTCAGAAAAGATCACGACCCAGAGCGCACAGGATATCTGGGAATATTCTTTCCAATCTGAGGACGGCGGCATCGTTTTTGTATCGGCTAACTATAAAGACCCCGGATCGGCGATCAAGGTACAGGTTAAGGTCGATGGTAAAATGTTCCGTCAGGCCGCCAGCAAGAACGACACCGTATCCTTCATCACGGTTTCAGGGGTCCTCCCCATCAGGGAATGAACCATTGAATGGATGACAACACGATGATAAAAAAGTTCTTCTTATACATATCCCTGATATTAATTCTGGTGCATGCCGGTTGCGGGGATGAACCGGTGCAACCGGACCACAACACCGGGAAACTGACCATCAGTTTCCGGCACTATTTCGGCCAGGATCGCCTGGAATTCGATTCAGTCCACTTCTTTAACGAGGCCGGAAACGATATGATTTTCAGCGAGCTGCAGTACTTCATTTCTGATGTTACCCTGCATTACCGGGATGGCTCGGAATACCTCATCGATGCCTGGAAGGATATCCATTACGTCGACAGCGACATCCCTTCGACGCAGACCTGGAATGTTTACGACAGCATTCCGGCCGGCACGGTCGATTCCGTAACCTTTACATTTGGTATTAATGAAGATAAGAACCAATCGTTCCTTTTTGTCAATCCGCCCGAATCATTCATGTTCTGGCCCGACATACTGGGCGGCGGGTTTCATTATCTGAAACTGAACGGAAAATGGCTTACCACCAACCAGCAAATCCTTCCGTTCAATTTTCACCTCGGCATCGGGCAGATCTATGACGGAAATGGAAATATCACCGGATTCATTCAGAATTATTTCACGGTAAGTCTGAAGAACAGGACTTTTGAAATCGTTAAGGACGATACAGCCCAGATCGGAATTTTCATGGATGTCGCCAACTGGTTCCGGACGCCCAATAACTGGGACTTCAATTACTGGGGCGGGGATATCATGCAGAACCAGGCTGCCATGCACGCCGCCTGTGAGAACGGCCATGACGTATTTTTTATGGATGTCGCGTTGGGCATTGATCAATGAAATTGATTCGATCAAATATCATTATAATCCTGTCGGTTTTACTGGCTTTTGGCTGCACCAAGCAACCCGAGCCGGAACTGAAGCCGGCTTTCCGGCCTACTCCTTACGAAATATTCGTCCCTTTTGGGTTTCCGACGAAGATGAACATCCCGGAAGATAACCCTATGACCGTTGAAGGCATTGAACTTGGGCGGTACCTTTTTTACGACGGGAGGCTTTCCGGGCACGAATCTGCCGATCAGCAGATGAGCTGTGCCACCTGCCACATCCAGGAAAACGCGTTTGAATGCGGCATCAACCATCCGGAATTCACTGGCGGCAAAACCCATGGCGTAACCGGCATTCCGACGCATCATTACATGCTGCCCCTGGTCAACCTGGTCTGGAACCGCAGCGGTTATTTCTGGAACGGTTACATTAATAACGAAAACCCCGACCCATGGGCCCGGAACATCGAGTCGATCGTGTACCTCACCATCATCGATCCTTCGGAGATGGCCAGCGACACCTCGAGCGCCATAAGCGCGATCCGCGCTATTCCCGGATATGCGCCCCTGTTTAAAAAAGCATTCGGTTCGGAGGAAGTGACCATGGACCGGATCTCCAAAGCCATCGCGCAATTTGTCCGCACCCTGATCTCGGCCGATTCACGCTTCGACCAGTACCTGCGCGGCGAAACGCAGCTGACGCCGGAGGAACTGAGCGGCTACGTGCTGTTCATGACAGAAGAAGGGGCCGACTGCTTTCACTGCCACGGCGGCTCCGGAAACCCGCTTTTCACTACGCATCTCTATTACAACAACGGAAAAGACTCGGTGTTCAGCGATCCGTCCGACCGCTTTGGCGTAACCGGCGACCCGATGATGCACGGGGCTTATAAAGCGCCTTCGCTCCGCAACATATCCCTGACCGCGCCCTATATGCACGACGGCCGGTTTAAAACCCTCGACGAGGTGATCGACTTCTATGCACACAGCCTGGTCAACACCCCGTACATCGACCCGCTCATGCACCACATCGGCACCGGCGGCAACCAGCTCACCGCAACCGAAAAAGCCCAGCTGAAGGCGTTTCTCCTTTCTTTGACCGACGAGGAGTTCATAAAAAATCCGGCCTTTGGAAGACCGGATGTTTTGCCGTAAAGAATATGGAAAATGGCCCATGCGCCCATGTGCCCATGCGCCCGTCAACCATCAAAAATGGCCCATGCGCCCATGCGCCCATGCGCCCGTCAACCATCAAAAATGGCCCATGCGCCCATGTGCCCATCCTTCATTGGTCATGGGCACATGGACGCATGGACGATGGACGATTTAGTAGACCGGAGTTACGCCGAGGTTCTTCATGATGAAGGCCCAGAGGTCGCTGTACTCCTCGATAATCATCGAAGTAGGCATGCCCGCGCCATGACCGGCCTTTGTCTGGATCCGGATCATGACGGGCTTGCTGCCCGCGTTCTTCTCCTGCAGCGTGGCGATGTATTTGAATGAATGGGCCGGCACCACCCGGTCGTCGTGATCGGCCGTGGTGACCAGCACCGCGGGGTACTTCGCCCCTTCCTTTATGGCATGCAGCGGGCTGTACCGGTACAGGTAATCGAACATCTCCTTGCTGTCTTCGCTGGTGCCATAGTCGGTGGCCCAGTATTTACCAATGGTGAACTTGTGGTACCGGAGCATATCCATGACGCCGACGGCGGGCAGGGCCGCGCCGAACAGGTCGGGACGCTGGTTGATCACCGCGCCGACCAGCAGGCCGCCGTTGGATCCGCCCTGGATGGCCAGCTTCTTCGGAGAAGTGTATTTGTTATCGACCAGGTATTCCGCCGCCGCGATGAAGTCGTCGAACACGTTCTGCTTGTTCAGCTTTGTGCCCGCTTCATGCCATTCTTCTCCGTATTCACCGCCGCCGCGCAGGTTGGCCAGGGCGAACACAAAGCCGTTCTCCAGCAGGATCAGCCGACTGATGCTGAAAGTGGGCGTCAGGCTGACGTTGAAACCGCCGTAACCGTAAAGCAGCGCGGGATTGGTGCCATCCAGTTTCAGGCCTTTCTTGTGCACAATGAACATCGGGACCTTCGTTCCGTCCTTCGAAGTGTAGAACACCTGCCGGGTCTCATACAGGCTGGGGTCGAAATCCACGGCCGAACGGCTGTATTCCTCGGAAACATTGTTTTTCACATCATATTTATAAATCGTGGCCGGGGTGGTGAATGAAGTCACTGTATAAAAGGTAAGGGTATCTTCCATCTTACCCGAAAATCCGCCGATGGTTCCCAGGACGGGGATATCCAAATCGTAGAGGAAATTACCTTCCAGGTCATAGGCCTGCACCACATCGTGCGCATCTTTCATGTATTCGGCGATGATGCGGCCACCAATGACCGAAACGCTGGTCAGCACCTCTTCCTTCTCGGGGATGACGGTCTTCCACTGCTCCGGGGCGGGGTTGGCCAGGTCGATGGCGACCACGCGGTATTTTGGCGCGCCATTGTCGGTCATCACGTAAACGATGCCGTTGAGGTGCGCGACCGGAGAGTAGTCATTGTCAAAATTGTCGACGAGGCTGATGAAGGGTTTACCGTCGTCCTTGATCTTACGGTAAGCCAGCTGGTTACCTTTGGTCGACTCGACCGTCATCAGGAAGAGAATTTCCTTGTCTTCCGAAACAAAAGCGCTGAAACCCCACTCCGGATGCGCCGGGTCTTCATGGATCAGCCGGTCGTTCTCCTGGGGATCGCCCACTTTATGGAAATAGACCTTGCTGTTCAGATTCTGCCCGCTCAGTTCGTCGCCCTGGGCCGGTTCGGGATAGCGGCTGTAGAAGAATCCGTCGCCATACCATGACATGCCGGAGAATTTGATCCATTTCAGATGATCGGAACGCAGTTCCAGACTGGCAGCGTCCATCACGTAATACTCGTTCCAGTCGCTCCCGCCGCGGGAAATGCCGTAGCCGATGTACTTTCCATCCTCCGAAGGAGAAAAATTGGTCAGGGCCACCGTACCATCTTCCGAGAACGTGTTGGGATCCAGAACGAGACGTTCATCACCATCCAGGGCTTCCTTTGAATAAACCACATACTGGTTCTGCAATCCATCGTTCTTCGAATAATAATATCTTCCGCCTTCCTTATATGGAGCTGTAACCTTGGGATAATCCCAGATTTTGGTCAGCCGCTCCCTGATCTTGTCCCGGAACGGGATCGCGTTCAGATAGGCAAAGGTCACTTCGTTCTGCGCTTTGACCCATTCCGCCGTCTGTTCCGAATTATCGTCCTCCAGCCAGCGGTAGGGATCGGCCACCTGCGTGCCGAAATAATCATCCACCTGGTCGGTTTTGGCCGTCGCAGGATACTCAAACTTCTGTTGCTGGCAGGATACCATAAAGATCAGGGTTAAAGCCATCGCACTCAAAATAATTTGTTTCATACTCGTTTATTTAATGATGAATTTTTGGAAAATGAACGCTTTTCTTGGTGGTTTGGGCAAAAATAGTCAATTTTGGTGCTTTCTTCAGGGTCATTTAACAAACTGAGGATTTCAGGCAACCATGAGCAGAAAATTAAAGAGCCAGACCATTTACCGGGCGGATCACCTGCCCGGCGAGCCTCCGCAGGGGACGCCCGAAGGACAGCCGCATCATTCCCGGCAGGAATACGATGAACAGGGAAACCTTTTGCTGGAGGCTTCTTATTCCAGTACAGGAGCCCTCACCGAGAAGAATGAATACCGGTATGATCCCCGGGGGCGCCTGGTGGAAACGATAATGTATGATGAAGATGGCGGGATCATGGAGCGGCGGACCGCCCGCCGGGATTCTTCCGGACGCCTCGTGCAGGAACAGGTCCATTACCTGGACGGATCCGTCGACACCTATCATTATTCATATGATGACAATGGCCATCTGACCGGGTTGGAAGTCATTGATGATGAAGATTCCCTGGAATACAGTGAGCAGTATTTCTGGGAGGGCGATGCTCTGGTCAAAACCGAACGCTATGATGAATCCGGTAAAGCCACTTTCCGGCAGGAAGACATTTATGAGAACGGGATCTTATCGGAGCGAAAAACCTGGTCGGATGAAGAATCGGAATCGTATACCCTGGTGCAAAGATTCAACGAACGCGGGATCAGGGAGCAGGAACTCCGGTATGACAGCCGCAACCAGCTGATCGAACGCAATATATTTGAGGATGACGGCTCCGGAAAGATCATCCGAATCATCGAGGAAAACAAGCAGCGAAAGAATACGACGGATTTTGGTTTTGACGATGAGGGGCGCCTGGTGCACCAGGTCGAGCGTGACCTGAACGGGGATCTGAATCATGAGGCATTCAGGAAATATGGCGAAAACGGCGACCTGGACTCGGTAACGGTGGAAGTGAACCAGAAGAATTCCGGAACCACTCTTGCCTATACCCTTTTCTATCGTTACGAATATTTCTGATACAGTTAGCACCATCGCCTTTAGCTTAGCCGGTCCCTCCTTTTACTGACTGTCTATTGACATATTAGAATCATATCCATAATTTTAATATGTTATGCCAAACGTTTCGCGATGAAAAATATCAGGCCTGAATCCGCCCTGCTTTCCCGGATCAGTTCCGTGCTGGAATCGCCCGTGCTGTACCTGCTTATGCTTTTTTGCCTTCAGGTGAACGGAGCACATTCGCAATGCATCGACACGGTTGACCTGACCCTTTGGTTCGAGCCGGCTCAGACACAGGTGAACTGGGTGGCCGATGGCCCGCATACCGTGACCCAGGAGGTCGAGATTTTTCCGCCCATGCCCTCTTTCTACGTCAGTGACCAGGAATACATTAACGTAAAGATTTCGTTCGACGTAGTGTCCAATTACGCCGGCGATGATGATTTTATCGGCTTCGTTGCCGGGTACCGAAATCCTTTTTCCTCCGGGTCCAATCAGTACGAGTTCGTGCTGTTCGACTGGAAGGCAAGAAAAGAAACCGCATTTGGCCTCGAGGCCCATGAAGGTTATTCCTTGCTGGATTTCCACGGGTATATAGCTCCGAATCTCATTCCGGCTTACTTCTGGAACCATTATGGCTATACCGGCAACACCGTTTTCAGTCCGCTGGCCAGAAAAGAAGGCGACAACCTGGGATGGGAAACGGGCAGGACGTATCATATCGAAGCATGGTACACCACGGCATCGGTGATCATCGACATCGACGGTATCAGGGTCTTTACCGTCGACCGCTGCAACCAGCCCGGGCGGATCGGATTCTATACCTATTCGCAATACCGGGTCACGTTTAGCAACCTGACGATAAGCCAGGCAGCGGATATTCAGGTTTTTCCGGAGGAGATCTGCGCGGGCGACCCGGTTACCGCCAGCATTGAAGACACACTATGCCAGGGGTATAATCCTGCGATGGTATCCTGGAGCTGGGACTGGGGCGACGGAACCGTTGACCAGGACCTGGTGCGCGGTGAACACATCTTCCAGAATGCAGGGAACTATGCGGTAACCATGCTGGCCATTTTCTCCAACGGGTGCACCGACACAGTGGTCCGAGCGGTCAATGTGAAGGAAAACCCACCGGTGGACCTGGGCCCCGACACCCTTGTGCCCATTTATTCCACCATCACACTGGTTGCCGGTCCCGAACTGTACGGATGGTCATATCTGTGGTCGGACGGTTCCCTGCGGAATTCCCTAACCCTGGCGGAGCTGGACCGCGATACGCTGATTGGCGTGGCAGTGACCAAAGGGGATTGCATGTCGTATGACGAGATCTACATCCAGGTATCCGAAGAGCAACCACCCGAGCCTGTGCTTTGGGTTCCGAACGCGTTCTCTCCCGACGGCGACGGCCTCAACGACTTCTTTCTGCCGCTTATCCACGAACAGCCACAGGGTGAATACAGAATGTATATTTACAACCGCTGGGGAGCGGAGCTATTTTCGTCGCGCGATCCGTTTTCAGGCTGGGACGGGAGGTTTAAAGGGCAGGACTGCCCCGCCGATGTCTATGTGTACCTGGTGCTTATTTTGCCTTCCGTCGGCGGGCAAAAAGGATCAGAGATGACCTGGCGCGGCAATCTGTTGCTGGTTCGTTAAAAGCGTTCTTTCACGACGACCTTTCGTTTCCATCGGCCTGTTTTGTAATAGGAAAATGACAGGGCGACCCCGATGACCCAGGCGATGGGAATGGCCCACCAGAGGCCGTTCAGCCCCCAGGCTTCCGACATAAAGTACCCTGCCGGGATCCGCACCACCCAGAGTGCGAAAAACGTGATAAGCATGGGAATGAATGTATCCCCGGCCCCGCGCATCACGCCCCCAACGACAAACATGGTTGAAAAAATGATATAAAATCCCGATACAATGATCAGGTAACGGACTCCGATGTTGATGACGGCCGGATCTTTGGTAAACAGGCGCATGATCTCCGCCCCGAACAACATGCACAAAAAGGTAATGACCAGCGAGAACAAGGCGGTCATGCGGAAGGTGGCCATCAGTCCGTGCCGGACCCGTTCGGGTTTGCGTGCACCGAGGTTCTGGCCGACAAAGGTCGAAAGGGCCATGGCGAAGTTCATGGCCGGCATGGAAGCGAAGGAATCGATCCGGAACACAACGCTGTAAGCGGCCGTGGTGTTCGTACCGAAACGGTTGACCAGCCAGTACATGGCCAGCATGCTCAATGCCACGAACGCCTGCTGAAAACCGACAGGAAACCCGATCCTGACACTCCTGACCATGATGGCCCGGTCATATTCCAGCTTTCGCCAGCTCAGGTTGATGATGGGGTGGTAGCGGTTGAGGTAAAAGATGGAAATGATGAACGCCGCCGCCTGGGAGATCACCGTAGCCATGGCCACCCCTTTCACTCCCCAGTGAAAATAAAGCACGAAGACCAGGTCGAGGATCACGTTAAGCACAGTGGAAATGATCAGGAAATAGAGTGGCGTCCGGGAATCGCCCAGCCCCCTGAGCACGGCGCTGATGCTGTTGAACCCGAAAAAGAACACCGCACCGAGCATATATACATCAAAATAATCCTCGGCATAGGGCAGGATATCCTCAGGCAACCGGGTCAGGCGGAACACGGGTTCGCTGATCGTGATCCCGACGACGGAAACCACGATCGAAGCGAAAAACATGATGATGAACAAGGTGTCGATGGCCTGGCGCACTTTGCCCATATCCTTTGCTCCAAAATATTGGGAGATGACGATGGTGGATCCGATGGCGATCCCGATCACGAGCGACACCAGCGTGAAAATGAACGGGAACGACGCGCCCACCGCGGCCAGGGCTTCCTTGCCGATATAATTGCCCACAATGATGCTGTCGACCACGTTGTACAACTGCTGAAAGACGTTCCCCAGCAGCATCGGAACCGTAAACTGCCAGATGAGTTTCCCTTCTTTGCCTGCCGTAAGGTCTTTCATCGGATCATAAAATATTGAAGCGCCAAAGGTAATATTCTTTATCCTCTTCCCTTCCCGGGTTTTTAAATGACTACTTTGTCGCTTCGGAGCCTCGTCACTACGCTATATCGCTCAATTATCCGTATCTTTGCGGCAGCCGGCAGCCCGTTCTGCCGCCGTCAGCGAATGCTGGCGGAGGAAAGTCGGGACAACACAGGGCGCCATACTTCCTAACGGGAAGGCACGTCGTGGCTAATGCTTCGGCGTGACAGCCAGTGCCACAGAAAATAACCGTCCGCCCCCTGGGCGCGATAAGGGTGAAAATGTGGGGTAAGAGCCCACGGTTGCGGCGGGTGACCGTCGCAGCGGGTAAACCTTATGGGTTGCAAGGCCAAATATGTTCCGATCAGGGCAAACGCACTCCCTGAAGTGCATTTACCCTCATCACGCGGCCCGCGTGAATCCGCCCCAGGCGGAATCGGGACGGGTAGGCCGCTAGAGCCCGGCGGTGACGCCGGGCCCAGATAAATGGCAGAAGAGAACAGAATCCTGCTTACAGGGTTGCCGGCATGATCCACGAAAAAGCCGTTCCGGGTATCCGGGGCGGCTTTTTTGATTCCTGCATTTCATCCGTACTTAACTGCAATAATCGGCGCCATCCTTCGTTGAATTAAAAATCCATTGTTAATAAGTTCAACATATCCAAAAATCCTCTATCGGTCGAATCTCTACCTTTGAAACCCTTCGCAGATCGAATAAAAACTGAGTTTTGAACCGATGAGGACTTCTCTTAACTTACTACTGCTCTTATGCTTTGCGGGCCACGCCCTGGCACAGGAAAGCGCCGCCTTCCGGCAACCCGGGAACGACTTCCGGCTTGCCTCCGAACTGGTTTCCGACCGCCATTACGGCCCCGCCCGGCTCGTGCTCGACCGCCTGGAAACCCGCGAAGAACGGGAAACGGAAACCATCCGGGAATTCTTTGACGCCATCAGCGCCGCCGAATTGAACAACGGAGATGCACCGGCCCGGATCGGAAATTTCGTGGCCAATTATCCTGAGAACGCGCTTGCCGGGGAAGCCAGCATCTACCTGGGAAAGATCCTATTCAGGGAAGGCCGCTATAAAGACGCCATCAAGGCGTTCCAGGCCGTGAAACCCTCCGGCCTGAGCAAGGAAGGAAGGGAGGAAATGTACTTCATGACCGGCTACGCCCACCTTAAATCAGGCGATAACACTTCGGCGAAAAACTACTTTCAGCGCGTCGGAAATCAGAATTCCCCCTACTACGGCCAGTCCCGCTACTACATCGCCCATATTGATTACCTCCAGGGAAACTACCAGCAGGCACTCAAGACCTTCGAACAGATCGAGAACGACCGACGCTATCAGAAGATCGTCCCGATCTACAAAATCCATATCTATCATTACCTGGAAGATTATGCACAGGTAATGGCTATGGGCCCGGGCCTGATCGAGTCGGCCGGCACCACCGGCAAGCCGGAAATCGCCCGCATCACCGGCAACGCCTTCTTCAACTCCGGTGATTATTCCCAGGCAGCCTATTACCTCGACATCTTCGAACGCACCAACCGGAAATCACTTTCCCGTGAAGATAATTACCTGCTTGGTTTTGTGAGCTACCTGGCCGGCGATCATCAGAATGCCATCAACAATTTCCAGCAGGCCATCAAGCAGAATGATGCGCTCTCGCAAAACGCCTATTACTACCTTGGCGCCTGCTACAACGAAACCGGGCAGAAAAAATACGCTGGCAACGCCTTCCTGTCCGCCTACAAGGCAGGATTCGACCCGGAACTCTCCGAAGAAGCCCTGTTCAACTATATCCGGATTTCGCTCGAAAGCCCGTTTAATCCCTATAATGAAGCCATCTCCCTGCTGGAAAAATACCTGAAGGACAACCCTGCGTCTCCCCGGGCCGATGAAGGCTACGGATATCTTTCACAACTGTACCTGTCTTCCAGGAATTACAAGCAGGCGCTGGCTTCGATGGAATCGACCCGCAACAAAGACAAACAACTCCAGGGGGCGTACCAGAAAATCCTGTATTACAGGGCTGCCGAGCTGTTTAACGCCAACGACCTGGAAGGTGCATTTTCTTTGTACAAAAAAGCTTCGGAACTGAAAAACGATGAAGCAGTCCGTGCGGAATCCCTCTACTGGATGGGTGAAATCGCGTACCGGCAGCAAAATTATACCGCGGCCATTCAATATCTGAAGGATTTTCTTACTTCTGCCGCTTCAAAGAAGTCGGCTTATGCCTCAATCGCGCAGTATAACCTTGGGTATGCCCACTTCAACAGGAAAAATTACCCGGAAGCCATCAGTTCCTTCAACCGCTACCTTGAATCCAGCCAGGGCAGGGACCGCAAGTTGGCATCCGATGCCTGGCTCCGCCTCGGGGATTCTTACTTCATCTCCAAAAAATATGATCAGGCCATAAGCTATTACGACAAGGTCATCACCGCCCGGGAAAACGCCATGGATTACGCCCTTTACTACAAAGCGCTTTCAGAAGGCGCCAAGGGAGATTATAACCGGAAGATCGACGTGCTGAAGGTCCTGATCAATAATTATCCCAAATCAGGCTATATTGATGAAGCCCTGTACGAAACCGCGCTGGCTTACCTGCTGCTCAACCAGGAAAACAATGCGCTGACCTACTTTGACAAACTGATCCAGGCTTTCCCGGCGAACACCAAGTCGGTCCAGGCCCTGATGCGCAAAGGGTTCATCTATTTTAACAGGAGCGATTACTCCCAGGCGATCGCTTCATTCAAGGCCGTTACAGATAAGTACCCCGGGAGCAAGGAATCGCAGGAAGCGCTGGCGGCGCTGAAGAACATTTATCTCGAAACCGGGCAGATCGACCAGTATTACGCCTACGTCAAATCGGTGCCTTTCGCCGCCGTGGATGCCACCGAGGAAGACTCGCTCAACTATGAGGTCGCGCAGAACTTATACATGCAGGGCCGCTGCGACCAGGCCATCGGGGCGTTCAGGAAGTATATGGAAAGGTTCCCGAACGGTGCTTATTTTACCGACGCCCTGTTTTATCAGTCTGAATGTTATCTGAAATCAGGCCAGAAGATCCAGGCGCGTGACGGCTTTAAGCAGGTGGCTTCGCGGCCCAGGTCGCGCTTCAGCGAGCCGGCGCTGGCCACAGCCTCTTCCATGGAATATGCCGAAGGCAGGTACGCAGAAGCCTTGCCCCTGTTCGAACAGCTGGAGACCCTGGCGGAAGACCCGGACAACAGCCAGGCGGCGCTGGCCGGGCAAATGCGCTGCCACTACCGGCTGAATAACCTGCAGGCCGCAGCAGGCGCCGCACAACGGCTGACCGCTTCGGGTACGGCCCGGGAGAATACGCTGAACGAAGCCCGGTTCATCCTGGGTAAATCTTATCTGGACGCAGGCGACCTCACCCTGGCTGAAAATGAACTGTCGGCCACCGGCAAGCTGACCGGAACGGAAATGGGCGCGGAATCCGCATACATGCTGGCATCCATCTCATTCCAGAAAGGACAGCTTCAGGATGCGGAAGAAAAGGTTTATTCCCTTGCGGAAAAATTCGCGGCGTTCGATTACTGGGTCGCCAAAGGCTTCATCCTGCTGTCCGACATCTTTGTTCAGACCGGCAACAACTTCCAGGCCAGGGAAACCCTGCAAAGCGTCATTGACAACTATTCCGGGCCGGAACTGGGCGATGTGGCCCGGCGGAAACTGCAGGCGCTCGGTAACTAAACTTATGCTAAGGTGTGTTAAACGATGATGACAACGAACATAATGAAGAGATCGATGATATGGATCAAGGCAGTGGCTGCTTGCCTGGTATTGTTCACAGTGGTTCCTGAAAGTAAAGGACAGGGGAAAAATGAAGAAGTGACCATTATCGCCCCGTATATCCCGACCATCGGGGAGGCGGCCAAGATCCCTTTCCGGCCCGAAATCACACCGGAAGAGACTACGCCCCCGTCATTCCAGTATGAATATGTGACCCGGGGCGTGACCACCCGCCTGGAACTGGACCCGGTGGAACCTGTCCGCGTCAGTGAAGGAAAACAGGAAGAACTGTACCGGAATTTTGCCAAAGTGGGCTTCGGCAACTATCTGACGCCTTATGCCGAGTTCATGGCCAGCAACCTGCAATCGGAACAATACCAGTTCGGCGCCCGGCTGAAACATCATTCCTCGCAGACCGGCGTCAAAGGCTACGAACCCGAAGCCTTCAGCCATAACCTCGTGTCGGTTTTCGGACGCACCTTCCTGAAAAACCACACTCTGACCGCCGACCTGGGCTACCAGAGAGATGTGTATCATTTCTACGGCTTTCCGGCCGACAGCTTCCCGGGCATCGACCTGATCGAGGAAGATCTGAAACAACGTTTCCAGCACATCAGCGCCGGGGTTGATTTCAGCAGCAAGTACACGAACGACGACAAGATCGGCCATCGGATCGGTTTGGAATTCCATCATTACGGCGACAGGTTTGAAACCCGGGAAATGCAGGTCAGCGCTGATGCGGCCATCGAAAGCAATCTGCCTTCGAACAACCGGGATTTTAAGCATGGATTTGTGCTGGATGTCGGGTTCGATTATTTCAATTACAAGGATTCGATCCGGGATTACAAGCCTTTGTTTATCGAGATCAGGCCGGTATACAGGTTCGGCATCTCCCAGTACCGCTTCGAGGCGGGCATCAGCATCAACATGCTTTCCGAGCAGCAGAACGGGGCTTCCAATTTCACCCTGGAGGTCTTTCCCCAACTCAGGGCCGAAGTGATCATCCTGGATGAACAGCTGAAGGCTTACGCCGAATTCACGGGCGACCGGATCATCAACTCGTTCCGCCAGCTGACCGGGATCAATCCCTACATCACCAGCACCCCGGTTTGGAGGGCAACCGACCGCCAGATCAGGTTCGGCGGGGGCATCACCGGGCATGCCGGCCGGCTGAATTTCCTGGCGGAAGCCTCATACAGCTATGTGAACAATCAGCCGTTCTTCATTACAGACACATCCCTTGCCCTCGACAACAAATTCCTGGTCACCTACGACAACCTGAACATACTCAATGTCAAAGCCGGGCTGGGGTATGTCGTGCTCAACAAGGTCACCGCCCGCCTGACCGGGAATTACTACCACAATATCCCCCGTAACGAGGAACAAGCCTGGCAGATGCCCAATTTTGAACTCCTGCTGGACGCCGCTTACAGGTTCGGGGAAAAACACCTGGTGAAAACCTCTCTGCTGGCCTTGGGCACGCGCTATGCGAAGACTTATGACAACGCAGGGCTTGTGGTCCCGGAAAAGATGAAAGGGGCCTTCGACTGGTCTGCCGGATATGAATACCGGATCAACAAAATGGTCGCTGTCGGGCTGGATATCAACAACATCCTCAACCAGCAATATCAGCGGTGGTACCATTACCCGGTGCAGGGCATCCTGGTCATGGCATCGGCCAAAGTCTCCTTTTAAATCAACCCTTTCATAAGGCGCCGGGCATTGTTAATAAAATGCCTGATTTTACTGATGTTTTATGAATTTTATAAGGATAAAATTCGTAATTTTGAAGACTTATCTAAATTTATGTAACTAATTGATTATGACTGCAGAAGAAAAATTCAACCAGGCCATGGAATATACCGCCGACAACATCCAGGTGCTCGAGGGCCTCGAGGCCGTGCGGAAGCGTCCGGCGATGTATATCGGGGACATCAGCGAGCGGGGTTTGCATCACCTGGTGCATGAAGTGGTGGACAATTCGATCGATGAGGCGCTGGCAGGATTTTGCGACCGCATCGACCTTACGATACACGAAGACAATTCTGTCACGGTAACGGACAACGGCCGCGGCATTCCCACGGGCATACACGAGAAGGAGAACCGCTCGGCGCTGGAGGTCGTCATGACCGTCCTGCACGCCGGCGGCAAGTTTGACAAAGGATCCTACAAAGTTTCCGGCGGTCTGCATGGCGTTGGGGTTTCCTGCGTCAATGCCCTTTCTAAGAAGCTGGTGGCCACCGTCTACCGCGAAGGCAAGGTGTTCCGGCAGGAGTACCAGTACGGCAAACCGGTAGCCGATGTTGCTGTGATCGGCACAAGCGACCGCACCGGAACGCAGGTCACCTTCACACCCGACGACAGCATCTTCATGGCGACGGTCTATGACTACGACCTGCTGGCCGCCCGGTTGCGGGAACTTGCCTTCCTCAACAAAGGCATCCGGCTGACCATCACCGACCACCGGCAAAAGAAAGACGACGGCACCTATGTGTCCGACACCTTCTTCTCAGAAGAAGGGCTTAAGGATTTCATCCAGTACCTCGACAGCAACCGGGAAGCCCTGATGCCCGACCCCATCAATATCGAAGGCGAAAAAAGCGGCATCCCGATGGAGATC
Organism: uncultured Bacteroidales bacterium; assembly: GCA_964489545.1. GTDB lineage: Bacteria > Bacteroidota > Bacteroidia > Bacteroidales > JAGOPY01 > JAGOPY01. The sequence continues at coordinate 76,205 of CAZAZE010000006.1, read as the reverse complement.
GCCCTGCAATACAACACCTCGTTTGCCGAAAACATCCATTCTTACGTCAACAATATCAACACGCACGAAGGCGGAACGCACCTGGCGGGTTTCCGCAGGGGCCTGACGCGAACGCTGAAAGCCTATGCCGAAAAAGCCGGCTTCCTTTCAAAGCTCAAGTTTGACATCAATGGCGACGACTTCCGGGAAGGGCTTACGGCCATTATCTCGGTAAAAGTAGCGGAACCGCAGTTCGAGGGGCAGACCAAGACCAAGCTGGGCAATTCCGACGTCATGGGCGCCGTCGACCAGCTGGTATCCGAGCACCTCACCTATTTCCTGGAAGAGCACCCCAAGGTTGCCCGCACGATCGTCGACAAGGTGATCCTGGCGGCCACGGCACGGCACGCCGCCCGCAAGGCCCGCGAGCTGGTGCAGCGCAAGAACGTGCTCTCCGGATCGGGCCTGCCCGGCAAGCTGTCCGACTGTTCGGAAAGAGATCCCGCCCGATCGGAGATCTACCTCGTGGAGGGAGATTCGGCAGGCGGAACGGCCAAACAGGGCCGCGACCGCAGCTTCCAGGCCATCCTGCCCCTCAGGGGAAAGATCCTGAACGTCGAAAAAGCCATGCAGCATAAGATCTTCGACAACGAGGAGATCAAGAACATCTTCACCGCGCTGGGCGTGACCATCGGAACGGATGAAGACAGCAAGGCGCTGAACCTCGACAGACTGCGGTACCATAAGGTCATCATCATGACCGATGCCGATGTCGACGGCAGCCATATTGCGACACTGATCCTGACCTTCTTCTTCCGCTACATGAAAGAGCTGATCGAGCAGGGCTACGTTTACATCGCCACGCCGCCGCTATACCTGATCAAAGGGAACCGGCAGGAACGCTATTGCTGGACCGAAGAAGAGCGGGAAGCCACCGTGGCCGAGTTCTCCAAAAACGGCAGCGACCGTAACGTGCACATACAGCGTTATAAAGGTCTTGGCGAAATGAACGCCGAACAGCTCTGGGACACGACCATGAACCCGGCCAACCGGACCCTGCGCCAGGTGACGATCGAAAACGGCACGGAAGCCGACCGCGTCTTCTCCATGCTGATGGGCGACGATGTCCCGCCCCGCCGCGAGTTCATCGAAACCCACGCCAAGTACGCCAACATCGACGTGTAGAATCATCTTTCCTATTGAATTCCAAATATTTATCCCCTTTTCGGTTCGTCCGGAAAGGGGATAAAAAAACAACCCCGACGTCGTCGGGGCTGCTTTTGCCAAGTCTTACTAGTTTGAGGTGAGATAGACTTTTGAAGAAAAGTAAACCAATTTAACCAAACCCTCAAAAGTCTGCGAAGTAGGAAATAATTAACCAATTAATCCGAGTCAAAAATACAGTCCTCCCCCCACCCGGCGCAAATCAAATCAGTTAACGGTCAATCTGAGTCAGTTTCCGGAAATCCCAAACCATTTTCATTGCTAAAAGCGGCGTTTGATAAGGAAAAACATTCCCGGATTATTGCGATCATGCGAACATCTTATTGAAATAGTCGTTCAGCGGCTTCAGCACGGAGAACACCCCGATAGCATACTCAGGATAGCCGGGCGAAAGGATCTGCTCATCGTTAACCCAATGCATCACCGCAAAGCTTCTGAACTTAAGATATTCTATCCCGGCGAAATCTTTGGGAAAATCCCGGGGCGCTGACTTCATCTTCCCGTCATCATCCATCTGCCCAAAAACCTTCCTGAATTCCGGTGCGGAAACGATGCGGTCAAACGCATCATAATGGTAGAAGATCTCCTGGCGGATCATTTTAAGGACGTCCGGCTGGGGCATATAGATGCCGCCGGCTAGGAAGGAGCCGCCCGGCTCGACGTGCACGTAATATCCGGCCATCTGCGACTTTTTCCCGCCCCGGGCGATGTAGGCGCCCATATTGGTCTTATAGGGCGATTTGTCGGTCGAAAACCGGACATCCCGGTAAATCCGGAATACACAGTCCTTAGCCGTGATGAGATCGATGAGCGGATCGATCTTCCTGAGTTCGGGGATCAGGGCGTCGATAAAAGCCTCGAACTCTTTCCTGGCCCGCTCATAACGGCCCTTGTTGGCGTGGAACCACTCACGTTCATTATTCTCCTTCAGGTCTTTAAGGAAATCAATGATGATCTTTTCCATACTTCTTTTTCAACAAAATTAATTTTTTTCGTCCCCGACCGGGTATATCGGGGGCAAAAAGTGGATTAACAGGATGGAAAGCAGGAGGTTTAAAGCTTAAGGTTTAAGGTTTAAGGTTTAAGGTTTAAGTTCTCAGGAGTGCGGACTGGAGCATTCAATTTATTCATTTAAATCAATTGAAGCATATGGATCACAGAGCATACATTGCCGGGGGTTTGATGACTGCATTTGGTATTTTTATGGTGCCTTGCAGCGGGCAGGATCTGCCTGTAGGCGCGCAGAGCGCCGGGATGGCCGGGATAACGGTCATGGTCGACGGGATATGGTCGGTCATGAACAATCCGGCGGAGCTGGCCGGGTTGGACAGGCCGGCTGCTGGCACCGGCGCGGAGCAGCGGTATGTATTGAAAGAGACAGGGGTATACGCCCTGGGGGCAGCTATGCCGGTCCTTGGGGGAGGACTGGGCCTGGGCCTGACCTTCGAAGGGTACCACCTGTACCGGAGCCAGCGCCTGGCCCTGGCCTTCGGCCGCCATTTCGGGCCGGGCCTGGCCGCCGGTATCAGCCTGTCCTATTACCATGCCCGCCCCGGCAATGATTATCCGGCAACACACAGGGTGGGCTATGCCGCCGGTATTGTGGTTAAACTTTCTGCCAGGATAGAGGCCGGATTCTTCGCGATGAACCCCTTCCGGTTTTATTACCGCTCGGCGCCGTATGTGACCCTCCCCAGCGTGATCCGTGCGGGCCTGCTGTATCATTACTCATCGAACCTGCGATTACATGCTGAGTTGGAAAAGGATTCAGAGCTTCCCCCTTCGTTCCGGGCGGGATGCGAACTGGCATTCCGGGAGCGGTTCTTCATCAGGAGCGGATTCCGGCTGATGCCGGTTGAATACGCTTTTGGCGCCGGCTTTCGCAACCGGAGGCTTATGATCGACATCTCTTCAGCCTATCACCAGTACCTGGGATTTACCCCGGGTATCACAATCCAGTATGAATTCTGAACATATGACAAACCCGAAGAATCTCATTATGACTGTGCCCCTTATCCTGATGCTGCCCGCGATGGTATTGCAGGGCCAGGGACAGCACAGCGCATCGGTCTCGCTGGAGGATTACTTCAACGATATGGCCGAATCCGGTGACGAATATCTTCCGGTTGCGGAAGAATGGAAGGAAGCCATCGACCGCTGGCTGGAATCGCCGCTGAATATCAATGCGGAAGAGACCACCATACTGCATGAAACAGGCCTCATCAGCCGCTATCAATGGAACAGGCTCAGGGAATACCGCCTGATGTACGGCGACCTGCTGTCGGTCTTTGAACTGTTCATGATCGACGGCTGGGACCGGAAATCCGTTCTGAGGATCATACCTTTGGTCATCGCCGAGAATCCCCGGGAGAACCCTGCAGCCGGTACATTCAGGGATAAATTCCTTCAACAGCGGATGGTCCTGAAGACCGGGTTCACTGCGGAAACCCGTGCAGGCTACCGGTCGACGGATAACGGGGAGGGCGAAGTACTGCCCCCGGTCTACCAGGGATCCCGCTTCCGGTTCTCGCTGCGATACGACCTGGAGTACCGCAAACGGATCTCTGTCGGTTTCCGGATGGAAAAAGACCCCGGGGAGCCGCTGATGGTCGGGGAAAACACCGCCTGGCGGGGCCGTATGCATCTGCCCGATCACTATTCGGGATTCCTGGCGATTAAAAAAGCCGGGCCTTTTCCGTTCATCATCCTCGGCGATTTCCAGGTCAGGTTCGGGTTCGGACTGAATCAATCGTCCGGAAATTACGGTTCATTGTCAAGCGGAGGCATTGCGGGGATGGCGGCACAGATCCGGGCCAAGACGTCGATGCAGGAAAGCGGCTACTGGCGCGGCGCGGCGGTCACCGTGGCGGCGGGACGGTTCAGTTTCGCGGCATACGGCTCTTCCCGGAACATTGATGTTTCTTCTCCTAAATTTGAAGGAGATACCGGCAGGCTCATCTCTTTCACCGGCCTGAATGCATCGGGATTACACCGGACTGCAACGGAACTGGCCCGGAGGAAGCTGGTTCGGGAAAGTCTGCTGGGCGGACACATGCTGTTCGGCAACAACTGGCTGAAGACGGGTGCAATCGTGGTTTTCAGTCGTTACAATACCTCGCTGGATCCGGGAGGCGATCTCTGCAAAAGATATCAGCTCAGGGGAAGAGACAATCTCGTGGCCGGCGTTTCAGGAGTAGCCTATCTTGCCAGATGGCATATCTTCGGCGAAGGGTCCGTCAGCCGGAACAAAGGATGGGCCCTGATGGGCGGGGTCGGGCTCCAGGCCGCCCCGGGTGCGGATTTCCAGTTCATCTTCAGGAAATTTTCCAGGGACTACCAGAACCTTCACGGCTCAGGATTCATTTCGTCATCCCGGAACCAGGATGAAACCGGCGCCCGGATGGTGTTCAGTGCGGAACTACCGCTCAACATCAACCTGAACTTGATGATGGACCACTCCTGCTCCCGATGGTACCGGTACCAGATGAATTTCCCCGCCAGGGAAACCCGGATCAGCGGGACGCTGGATAAAACCTGGAAGGGACCGCAGGCGCTGAGTATTTCCCTTTATTACCAGCAGCGCACAGCTAGGGGCAAAGACGGATTTCAATGGCTTGACCGGCAAAGCATCACTTCTTTATGGCGTTTCCGGATCGAAGGTAAGATCACACCTTCGGAATCCCTGAAACTGAAATCGAGGGTGGAACTGATGACCGGCGCAAAAGGAGGAACAAGGGCCCCCTCAGGCTGGCTGGTATTCCAGGACTTCGGCTATGCCTTTCCTTCCGAGAGGATCAGGATCTGGTTCCGGGCCTGCCTGTTCCAGGCGCCGGATTATGATTTCCGGATGTATGCTTATGAGAACGACGTTCTGTATGATTTCAGTTCGTTCATGTATTACGGGAAGGGCAGCCGCTTCATCCTGATGCTGAACTGGGAGCCTTTCCCGTGGCTGGAATGCTGGGCGAAATATGCTGCGGTGCACTACACCGGAAGATCCATCGGGACCGGTCCGGAGGCGACGGGAGGCAACGGCTTGAATGAGTTTGAATTCCAGGTAATGATCCGGGATCTTTTTCAGTAGAGTTTTTCCCGTTTAAGCAGGTAAGGCAGCAAAACGGGTTCAAAGCCTGTATTGATGTCGGCTTCGATGAAATCGATGCGGTACTGGCCGCATTTCAGCCTGAGCTGGTTTTTAAAAGCGCCGACCGCCCGGGTGTATTCGGCCTTCACCTCCAGCGGGTTGACCTTCACCTGCCGGCCGCTTTCGAGGTCGATGAAACGGTACGGACGGTTCTCAAAGTCGAAATCCAGTTCCTGTCGCTTATCCACGACGTGGAAGAGGATCACTTCATGCTTATTGTGGCGCAGGTGTTGCAAAGCAGAGAACAGCTCTTCGGCATGGCCCTGGTTCTCGAACATATCGGAAAAGATGATCACCAGCGACCTTTTGTGGATGTTTTCGGCGATGTGGTGCAGCGCCGGGGCGGCGAAGGTGTTCCGCCGGGTTTCCGCCGGGATGGGCGGCAGCATCTTTTCCAGCTCCGAATAGAGGTATTTAAAATGCACCGAACTGGATTTGGCGGCCGAGGAAAACTCTATCCGGTCTGAAAATACGTTCAGGCCCACGGCGTCGCGCTGGCGCCGCATCAGGTTCATGATGGCCGCGGCCGCGTATATCGAAAAGGTGATCTTGTTGGGATGATCGATATCCGGCTTGTCGAGCACCGGAAAATACATGGAGGAGGAATTGTCGATGACCAGGTGGCAGCGCAGGTTCGTCTCTTCCTCAAAACGCTTGACAAATAACTTATCGGTCCGGCCGAACAACTTCCAGTCGATGTGCTTGATCGACTCGCCTGTGTTGTAAAGCCGGTGTTCGGCGAATTCAACAGAAAAGCCGTGAAAGGGACTCTGGTGCAACCCGACGATGAACCCTTCCACGACCTGTCGTGCCAGGAATTCCAAAGAACCGAACTGCTGGAGCCGGTTATGGTCTATGGAAAACGTCAAACGATGATCTTATAAGTGCGATTGAAGCTTGCCGACGATGACCTGCTTGGCCACGGCGCCAACCTGTTTGTCAACAACCTGTCCGCCCTTGAAGAACAGCAGGGTGGGGATGTTGCGGATGCCGTACTTGGCCGTGACGCCGGGGTTGAAGTCGACATTCAGCTTGCCGACCACCACCTTGCCGTCGTATTCCCGGCCGATTTCTTCGACCACGGGGCCGACCATGCGGCACGGGCCGCACCATTCCGCCCAGAAGTCCAGAATGACGGGTTTATCAGAATTCAGGACCAGTTCCTGGAAGTTCGCATCGGTGATTTCTAATGCCATCTTTAATCAATTTATTGGTTAAACAACTGCGTGCAAAATTAAGAAAAATAACTCAGTTGGCGGATATGCCGTTGAGCTTGTACTTAACCAGTTCGAGCTCGTCGATGGCGTGAATGAACCCGCTTGGGTTGATCCCTGCTTTTTTCGGGAACAACTCCAGCATATACCCCTCATCGCCGTCCGAGACCCGGATCCGGAGCTGGCAGTCGCCGGGATGGGCTTTGATCTGTTTGGCCAGCTCATTGACCAGGTCGTCGTTGAGGTTTTCCAGTTCAATGTGCAGGCTGACCGATTTGCAGTACCGGTCGAGCGATTCGGCCAGCAGCATCATGGATTTCACGCGGACCTCCATCCGGTTGGTCTTCTTGTTGGCTTCCACCCGGCCATGGATCAGCACATAGGTTCCGTCCACGAGCAGGTGCTTGTACCGGAGGAATTCATCGGAAAACAGCGAAAGACGGTAGGTATCGGAGAAATCCTCCAGCTCGAAATTGGCATACTGGGTGCCCATCTTCGAAGTTCGTATGTCCGCAGTATTGATCATACCGGCGAAGGTGATGCCTTTATTAAGGTATTTTGAAAGCCCGCCGTTGAGGTCCTGGAACGTCACATTGCAGAAGGCTTCGATTTCGGCCTTGTATTCGTCGAGCGGGTGGCCGGAGATATAGAACCCGGTCACTTCCCGCTCATATTTAAGCTGCTGGTGTTTCGACCAGGGAGCGGTTTCCGGCACCTTCGGGTCGGGCAGCTCGATGGCCATGTTCTCCCCGAAAAGCGAGTGTTGCGAGGCCTGTTGCTTTTCCTGGAACAGGGCGGCGTGGCGCATGACTTTTTCGAGGAAGATCGGATCGTCGGTGTTCTCCCGGTGGAAATACTGCGCCCGGTGCACCCCGGCAAATCCGTCGAAGGCCCCGGCCATGGCCAGCGCTTCCATCGCCCGCTTGTTTACGGCACGCAGGTTGGCCCGCTTGGTGAAGTCGAAGATATTCTTGTAGGGGCCGTTCTGGTCGCGCTCTTCGATGATCGCGCTAACGGCCGACTCGCCGATGCCTTTGATGGCCGCCATACCGAAGCGGATCTCCCCTTTTTTGTTCACCACGAAATGAAGGTCCGATTCGTTGATGTCGGGCCCCAGCACCGGGATGTGCAGGTGTTTGCACTCGTCGATGAAGAAAGTGATCTTTTTGATTTCGGTCAGGTGGCGGCTCAGCACGGCGGCCATGAACTCGGCCGGATAGTGCGCTTTTAGATAGGCCATGCGGTAGGATACCACCGCGTAGCAGGTCGAATGCGATTTATTGAAAGCATAGCCTGCAAAGGCCTCCCAGTCCTGCCAGATCTTCGCCAGCTCATCGGCCGGGTAGCCGTTCTGCGTCCCCCGTTCCAGAAATAAGGCCTTCATCTGGTCGATGATCTCCTTTTTCTTCTTCCCCATCCCTTTTCTCAGGTTATCGGCCTCACCCTTGGTAAACCCCGCGAGCATCTGCGACAGCAGCATGACCTGTTCCTGGTACACCGCGATGCCGTAAGTTTCTTTCAGGATCACTTCCATTTCGGGTATGGGGTACTCGATCTTTTCCTTGCCGTGTTTCCGGCGGATGTAGTTCGGGATGTATTCCATCGGCCCCGGACGGTAGAGGGCATTCATGGCGATGAGGTCTTCGAAGCGGTTGGGCTTGAGTTCGCGCAGGTGCTTCTTCATCCCTTCCGACTCGAACTGGAAGATGCCGTTGGTGTCGCCCCGGGAATAGAGTTTGAACGTATCCGGGTCATCGAAGGGGATCTGTTCGATGTCGATGGCGACGCCTTTGGATCGCTGGATGTTCTTGAGCGCGTCCTTGATGACCGACAAGGTTTTCAGTCCCAGGAAGTCCATCTTGAGCATGCCGACGCTTTCGATATGGCTGCCCTCGTACTGGGTGGCGAGCATGTCCGACTCCTTGGTGATGCTGAGCGGGATCAGGTCGATCAGGTCGTTTTTCCCGATGATGATGCCGCAGGCGTGGGTGCCGGTGCTGCGGATCTGTCCTTCGATGCGTTCGGCGCCTCTGAGCGTTTCCTGCACCAGCGGTTCGCCCTGGGTGCGTTCGCGCAGCAGGTCGGGCGATTCCTTGTAGGCCTCCTTGAAGGTCGTCCCGGGGCGGGTGGGCACCAGTTTAGAAAGCCGGTCCGACTCACTCAGTGGCAGTTGTTTGACGCGGGCGATGTCGCGGATGGCGCCGCGCGGCGCCATGCGGCCGAAGGTGATCACCTGCGCCACGCGACCGGCGCCGTAGTTCTCCACCACCCAACGCAGCACCCGCTCGCGGCCGTCTTCGTCGAAATCGATGTCGATATCGGGTAGCGACACGCGGTCGGGATTCAGGAAGCGCTCGAACAGCAGGTTGAACCGGATGGGGTCGACGTCGGTGATCTTCAGGCAGTAAGCCACAACCGAGCCTGCGGCCGATCCGCGGCCCGGCCCGACACTCACGTCCATCGCCCGCGCCTGGTTCAGGATGTCCTGGACGATCAGGAAGTAGCCCGGGTATCCCATCCGCCGGATGGTTTCCAGCTCAAAGTCGATCCGCTCCCGTATCTCGCCGGTGATCTCTTCGTAGCGGGCTTTAGCCCCTTCGTAGGTCTGGTGCCGCAGGTATTCATCGGCGTCGGCAAATCCCTCCGGCATCGTAAAATCGGGCATGAGCGGATCACGCTTTACGGCATAGGGCTCGACCTTTTCCACCAGTTCCACGATGCCGGCGAACACTTCCGGCAAATCGTCAAACAGCGCCTTCATCTCTTCGTCGCTCTTCAGGTAGAACTCCTGGTTCGGGAAGCCAGGCCGGAACCCCCTGCCCTTACCCACCGGCGTGGCCTGGTATTCGTTGTTCTGCAGGCAGAGCAGCATATCGTGGACGTCGTGGTCCTCCTTATCCAGGTAGTACACGCTGTTGGCCGCGATCATCTTCACGCCGTATTTCCGGGCCAGCGCGATCAGCACCTTGTTCACCGCTTCCTCTTCCGGGAGGCCGTGCCGGTTGAGCTGAACGTAGAAATCATCCCCAAAAAGCCCGTGCCAGTAACGAAAGGCGTCTTCGGCCTGGGTCTCCCCGACGTTCAGGATCAGGTCGGGGATCTCCGATCTCAATCCGCCAGTAGTGGCGATCAATCCTTCCCGGTGTTGTTCCACCAGGGCTTTGTCGATGCGGGGTACGCCGTCATAAAAACCTTCCAGGTAGCCCAGCGACGACAACCGGGAGAGGTTCTGGTAGCCCGTGTAGTTTTTGGCGAGCAGGACCTGGTGGTGGCGGATGTCGGGGTTCTCTTTGGTGAACTTCTTGCGTGTCCGTTCCAGGGAGAGGTAATATTCGCAGCCCACAATGGGTTTAATACCGTGTTTGACGGATTCGCTGATGAAGGTGAAGGCCCCGAACAGGTTGCCGTGGTCGGTGATGGCGATGGCCGGCATCTTCAGCGCCGCCGCCTTTTTCACGATCTCCCTGACGTCGGGCGTGGCGTGCAGGACGGAGAACTGGGAGTGGACGTGGAGATGGACAAAGGTAGTGTTGAGGTTTAAGGTTTGAGGTTTAAGTTGGGGATCTTCGGTTTGTAATGGCGAACTATCAACTGCGAACTGCGAACTGCCGGCTTCACGGAAGTTGCGGACGGGGATATTTTCGGGTGCTACCGGTTCGGGGTTTTTCAGGATGAACTCGCGAAGCTGGTCGGGGTCGAGGAGCAGTTTTTCGGAGGAGATAACGCCCAGCCGGGCCAGCTCCAGGAAGCAGCGGGTGGTGGCGACCACGTCGGCTGCGGCGTTATGCGCATCGGGGAACGGTTCGTTAAAGAGTTTCTGGTGCAGCTCTTCCAGGTTGGGCCACTTGAAGCCGCCGCCACGTCCACCCGGTAAGGCGCAGTAATCGACCGACTCTGTTTTAGTACAGACAATCGGTTTGCCCTCCAGCGGGTTGGCAAGGCCGGCGCGGACGTACTCCGCGCCCATGATGTTCAGGTCGAAGTCGATATTATGGCCCACCACGACCTGCGCCCGTTCGAGCGCCGCGGAGAATTCCTCCAGCACGGTACCCAGTTCTTCGCCTTCCTGCAGCGCCAGCTCGGTGCTGATGCCATGGACTTTGGCGGCGTTGAAGGGTATGGTGAAGTTTTGCGGGCGGATGAGATGGTCCCGGGCTTCGATGAGCCGGCCGGTGGCGTCGTGCAGTTGCCAGGCCAGTTGCACCACCCGTGGCCAGTTTTCGAGGTCGGTCACCGGCGCCTCGAAGTTGCGCGGCAGGCCGGTTGTTTCGGTATCGTAGATTAAAAACATCTGTTATGCTGATCGTTAGTGTTTCATGACTCAGGCGGTTAAAAATAGGCAAAATGCCCCGGCCGGCGGGTGGTGTTGAAAAGTTTTAGGAAGACCCGACATCATCGGTGACCTAACAGGTTCATACACGAGATGTCATCTCAGGGCACCTAACGCTCTGACAAAAAACAACTTGCTGAAAATAGGATTAGTGTTAGTTTTTGTATGCGAGATGTCATCTCAGGGCACCTAAAGCACTGACGGGAAACAACTTGCTGATAATGGGTTAAGAAAGAGTTTTTGATTGCGAGATGTCATCTCAGGGCACCTAAAGCATTATTGGTGATGATATATATTATCGCCCTCCTTAGGAACTCCCGAAGTGATGTAATCTCCCCAATCCCCTATTCCGATTGTCCCCCAATCCCCCTGTCCCCAACCCAACCTTTTTGGAATTCGGTATTTGGAAATTGGAATAATTTCAATATCTTTGCACCCCGATTTAAAAAATTCTTTCATCATTCATTAACAACTTTTTATGCCAACGAAAATCAGATTGCAGAGAAAAGGGAAAAAAGGCATGCCTTTTTACCACGTTGTCATTGCGGATGGTCGTGCACCACGGGATGGGAAATTCATCGAAAGAATTGGCATGTATAATCCTGTATCCAGACCCGCCGAAATTGACATTAACTTCGACCGCGCCGTTTATTGGCTGCAGTCGGGCGCCCAGCCGACCGATACGGTCCGCGCCCTCCTCTCCACCAAAGGGATCCTGTACAAGCACCACCTGCTGAAAGGCGTGCGCAAAGGCGCCCTGACCGAAGAACTGGCCGAAGCGAAATTCCAGGCCTGGTTGCAGGAAAAACAGGAAAAGCTCCTGTCGAAAATCAAGGAAGAAGACCTGGCCAAGAAAGACGCCCGCAAAAAGCGCCACGAAGCCGAACTGAAGGTCAACGAAGCCAAGGCGAAGGAACTGGCCGCCAAACGCGCCAAAGAAATTGCCGCAGCTCATAAAGAGGAAGCCGGAGAAGCCGCCGCTGAAGCTGAGGAAACCATTGTCGCCGAAGCCACCGTCGTGGAAGAACCGGTTGCAGAAGAGCCCGTCGCAGAAGCCGTTGCCGAAGTGACCGAAGAAACTCCGGTCGTTGAAGAGCCTGTAGCAGAAGCCGTCGCTGAAGTGATCGAAGAAGCTCCGGTCATTGAAGAATCCATCGCTGAAGAAGCTGCCGCTGAGGTAACTGAAGAGCCTGCAGCCGAAATCGCCGCCGCGGAAGAAACTCCCGAAGCCGAAGCAGAACCCGCCGCAGAAGCCGAAGAAGAACCGAAAGCTTAATCTTCATTATCCACAGCCTTTACTTAAAACCAGAATTATTTTTACCTGGAAATCTCCCGTAAAAATGAAACTCAGGCCAAAGTCACCGGAACCAACGGGAACTTTGGCCTTTTTGTTTATCTTTACTTTATGAGCAAGATACGCGCCAATACCCACGAAGGCTACTTCTTTTTCGGGAAGCTGATCCGCACCCATGGCTACAGGGGCGGCCTGAAAGCGCTGCTCGACGTCGACCAGCCGCAGGAATACCGGGAACTCGACATGGTTTTTATCGAGATCCGCGGCAGCCTCGTACCCTGGGTCGTCGAAAGCATTCACATGGAAGGAGCCAAAGCCAACATCAAGCTTCAGGACGTGAGCACCATGGAAGCGGCGGAGAAGATGGTAGGAAGCATCCTGTACCTCCCCGTGGAACTGCTGCCGAAACTCCGGGGCAACAAGTTCTATTACCACGAGGTGACTGGATTCCAGGTGGTCGACCGCACCCACGGCAGCATCGGCTCCATCGAGCGGGTGCTGGAGCTGCCCGGAAACCCGCTGTTCGTCATCCGCTTCAACGATAAAGAGATCCTCCTCCCTATCACCGACGCGATCATCAAAAAAGTGGACCGGAAGAAGAAGCAGATCGAAACCGAAGCGCCCGAAGGACTGCTGGAAATCTATCTTTGAGTGTTTAGTGTTTAGTGTTTAGTGTTGATTGCAAAATGCGAAATGCGAAATGCGCAATGCGAAATGAAGATAGACCTTCCCGTCCGACAGATCCGGAAGCCTTAAAACGGCTGGGCAAAGCCACGGATGTCTTCTATTTCAAGCAATTCAGCATCAGGGACGACCGCAGTACCATGAAGGTGGGCACGGATGCCGTGTTGCTGGGCATTGCCGCAGATGTCGCCGGCGCAAGGCACATCCTGGAAGTGGGCACCGGCAGCGGCGTGATCGCCCTGATCCTGGCCCAGAGATCGGATGCCTTGATCGACGCCATCGAGGTGGATCACGACAGCATCATCCAGGCCAGGGAGAATGTTGCATCCAGCCCCTGGCCGGAACAAATAAACATCATCCATTCATCACTCCAGGATTTTGCGCCCGCCATTAAAGGAAAATACGACCTGATCATCTCCAATCCCCCTTACTTCAGCGGCACCTATAAGTCTCATCATAAAAAAAGAAACATCGCCCGGCATAATGAGCAACTCACGTTTGATGAACTGATCGAAAACGCGGATAGATTGTTGCATGTGGCCGGGGACCTTTGGGTTATCCTGCCGGTGAAGGAAAGCCTTCAATTCATCGATATTGCTGAAAACAGGGGATTTTATGTGCAGCGCATCCTGAAGATCATCCCAAAGGCCGGGAAGGATTACAACCGGTTGATCCTCAGGTTGAACCGGGAGGAAACCGATCATATTGCCATTGAAACGCTGACACACTGGCAGGAGGATGGGAAGTGGACACAGGAGTACATAAAATTTACGGGGGAGTTTTATATTGATTTTTGAAGGATTTTTTTGCCACTAAAGCTCCAAAACACAAAAAGTGATTACCATTTTAGTTTGGTGACATTAGGTGTTTTTGTGTTTTTGTGGCTATTAAATAAGTTGATCATGATAAGTGTTCTTCATTATACAATGAATCCTTTAGCCCGGGAGTTAAACCCGAAGTAAATTTTATCTTTACGGAAATAAATAATTACCTTGAAAAAGTATTTCCTCGAAATCATTGTCTTCCTGTGCGGCGCGGTGGTAATGATTTACGAAATCGCCGGTTCCCGGGTGCTGGGGCCATTTCTGGGCACATCGACCTTCATCTGGACCAGCCTCATCGGCATCATCCTGGGCAGCCTGAGCCTCGGGTACTGGCTGGGCGGGCGCGTGGCCGACAAATGGCCTTCCTACACCCTGCTGGCCTGGATCATCCTGGCGGCTGCGGCGCTGATCGGCCTGACCACGCTCGTCAAAGACCTGTTCCTCAACTACCTGCCCCGCCTGGTTACCGGGCTGAAATGGCAGTCGGTCGTCGCAAGCATCTTTCTGTTCGCCCCGGCCAGCGTGTTCCTCGGTATGGTCTCCCCCTACGCCGTCAGGCTGAAGATCAAGGCTCTGCAAACCTCGGGAGCGACCGTGGGAAGGCTGTACGCAATCTCGACCGTCGGGAGCATCGCCGGCACCTTTGCCGCCGGCTTTTTCCTGATCCCGGCCATGGGCACGACCAACATCCTCATCGCCATTACCATCCTGCTGGCTTTGCTGTCGCTGGTTTTATTGCTGGCCGACAGCAAACCCAAAAAGAGCCTGCCTGCGGTGATCCTGCTGATCCTGGTCAGTTATGTCGGCTTTAACCAACCGGCTTCGGATGTCTTCTTCATCGATAAGGACACCCAGTACAGCCGCGTGTGGGTCTACGACGCCACCGACGCGGCCACCGGAAAGCCGATCCGGTTCATGCGGATCAATAACGAAAGTTCGTCCGCAAAATTCTTCGACAGCAATGAGCCCGTTTTTGATTATGCCCGTTTTTACCGGCTGGCCGAACACTTTACCCCGGATTTCCGTTCGGCACTGCTTCTCGGTGGCGCGGCCTGCACTTATCCCATGTATTATCTGGAGAAGTATCCTGATGCGAAGATCGATGTCGTGGAAATTGATCCGGAACTTACCCGCCTTGCCCGGGCGCATTTCGGGCTGCAGGACGATCCCCGGATGAAGATTTATCACGAAGACGGCCGGACCTTCCTGAACCGCGGGGGAAAGAGCTACGATGTGGTCTTCGGCGACACCTTCAAGTCCCTCTACACCCTTCCCTGGCACCTGACTACGATCGAGGCCGCCCGGAAAACCTACGACATGCTGAATGAAGGCGGATGCGCCATCCTGAACATTATCTCTTCCATTTCCGGACCTTCTTCCCTGTTCCTGGGCGCCGAGCTGGCCACCTACCGGGCCGTGTTTCCCCACGTCTACGTTTTCGCCGTGATGGACCCGGATGATGCGGAACTGGTGCAGAGTACCGTGCTGGTTGCAGTAAAATCTGGGACGAAACCGGTTCTAACCAGCCCGGATGAAACATTGGCCGGCTACCTGGCCCGCGAGGTGAGTGCGCAGGTCCCGCACCTCCCGGTCCTCACCGATGAGCACGCTCCCGTGGATTATTATACCGACAAAGCGATCAAGTAACTTTCGGATTATGAAAATAAATTATATGAAAAGATATACTACCCTGATTATTGCTGCACTCATTACCGCGCTGCTTGTTGCCGGTTGCAATCAGCCTGAGCCGGTTCCGGAAAAACTGATGATCGCCCTTTCAAAAGGCAGCCCGGACACATCGTACGCCAACTATTACAACTGGGTCAGGAGCCTGGATTCCAATGCGGTTTGCCTGGATATGTACGCCATGCCCATCGATTCCGCGATGGAATTGTTCCGGTCCTGTTCCGGGCTGATCCTCACCGGCGGCACCGATATCCACCCGGGCTTCTATGGCAAGGCTTATGACACAGTACGCTGCTGGCCGGTCGACGATCACCGCGATGCACTTGAGATGCGGCTGATCGATTCTGCCCTGGCCTGGCAACTGCCCATCCTTGGCATCTGCCGGGGCCACCAAATGCTGAACGTGGCCCTGGGCGGGTCATTGATCGTGGATATCCCGTCGGACTTCGACACCACGGTTACGCACCAGTGCGACGATTATCTGAGTTGCATGCATGATGTGATTGTTGATACATCCTCACTTTTATTTACCGTTACTGGCAGTTCTTCCGGTCCGGTCACCTCGAACCACCACCAGGCAGCGGACCATATCGCGCCGGGGCTGAAGGTTTCTGCGAGGGCTCCCGACGGCCTGGCGGAAGCATTAGAATGGGAAACCAGGGATGGCAAAGCCTTTTTAATCGGGGTTCAATGGCACCCGGAGCGGATGGAGCTGAGCAATCCCTTGTCGGGAAAGATCGGGAAGACTTTTCTTTCTGCGGCATCATCGAAAAGATACTTTTCCGGCGAATAGACCTAGTTTACCACAGGGACGCAAAGGCCGCCGGGGGGCTCTGCGTCGCCGCGCCTCGGCGGTGAAAAAGAAACCGCAGGGACGCAAAGGCGCCGGGGGGCTCTGCGTCGCCGCGCCTCGGCGGTGAAAAAAATCAGGACAACTGCTTGTGCCGGAAGCAATCCACCACGTGGTCATTCACCATGCCGGCCGCCTGCATGAAAGCATAACAAATCGTCGACCCGACGAATTTGAATCCCCTCCTGCTCAAATCCTTGCTCATCGCATCGGATAAAGCCGTCTTAGCCGGCAGCTCCGAAAGCGATTTCCAGTGATTGATCAATGGTTCATACCCGACGAAAGACCAGATGTACCGGTCGAAGGTCCCAAATTCATTTTGAACTGCCAGGAAAGCCGCGGCGTTCGAAATGGTCGCCCGGATCTTGGCCCGGTTGCGGATGATGCCAGCATCAAGCAGCAGGCTTTCGTATTTCGCCTCATCATAAACAGCGATCTTCTCCGGATCAAAATCATCAAAAGCACGCCGGAAATTCTCCCGCTTGGCCAGCACCGTTTTCCAGCTCAGCCCCGCCTGGAACGCATCCAGCACCATAAACTCAAACAATTTCCGGTCATCATGCAGCGGCACACCCCATTCTTCATCGTGATATTTCTGCATCAGCGGATCCGTTATCCAGCCACAGCGGCGGCGATCATCCTCTGAATAATTCATTGTCTATACTTTAAAATTAATTATCTTGAAAGTAATAGATTGTAATAGATTGTAATAGATTGTTGTCAACTGTCCAACTGCCCTCACTCGCTCCGTTCCGGAACAGCTTCATTAAAGACATAAACCAGTCGGAATGTGAGCATGTTGTTGTATTGTTTTCGGGTCCATGCAGGATCGATGCCGAAAATGTCCTGGTAGGTTCTTTCCCGGATGGGAACCATGGAATAGGCATACCGGATGTTGAATTTGAGTTGCCGCCAGATCCTGACCTGCAGGTCCAGCAGCACATTGAAATCATTTTTATTGAAGGCGACGGTATCCGAATAGGGCGGAATGGATCCCCCATGCTCACTTTCTTTGAATGAAACCAGCCTCCCGTAAGAAAAACCCATGCCGACGGTATATCTTTCCCGGTCGGTGAAATGAGCCGTCAGTGGAACCTCGACATAATTCAGCCGCACGTCATATTCACCCGTGTAAATAAAACCATTGACCGTATCCTGGTATTGTTGTTTCTCATGCGCGCCTTTCTGGTTAAAAACGGCTTCCAGCGTGATGTCCCACTTTTTGATGGGTAAAATGGCCGCTGCACCGAAATGTCCGCCGGGTTTTTTAAAACCGATCACTTCATCCCCATCCACCTGCGAAAGATTCATCCCGCCCATCACCGCCCCTTTGAACCGCTGGCCAAAAATGGAAACGCTAAGTAAAGCAAACAAAAAGGTAAGTATGGCAAGCCTTCCAGACATAAAAATCAAGATCTAAGATCTAAACGCAATATTAAACGTTAAATTATACTTTCTATTTCCATGCCTCCATGCCTCCCCGCTCCCCCGCTACCCCTCCACCTCCTTCATCGACAAACTGATCCGCTTCCGGTCCTTGTCCACTTCCAGTACCTTCACCATGACTTTCTGGTTCAGTTTGAGGACTTCCTTGGGATCGCGGATGAAGCGGTTGGCGATCTGGCTCACATGCACCAGCCCGTCCTGGTGTACGCCGATATCGACAAAAGCGCCGAAGGCGGTGATATTGGTGACGATGCCCGGAACCACCATTCCGGGATGCAGGTCCTCGATGCTGTTGATCCCTTTGGCGAACTCGAACAGGTCGAATTTCTGCCTGGGGTCACGGCCGGGCTTGGCCAGTTCCTGGATGATATCCTGAAGCGTCGGGAGCCCCACTTTATCATCGATAAAATCTTCAAGCCGGATCGATTTGCAGGCTTCATCCTTTCCGATAAGTTCTTCCAGCGGCGCACCCAGGCTTTTGGCCATCTTATACACGACATGATAGCTCTCCGGGTGCACGGCGCTGCGGTCGAGCGGGTTCTCCCCTTCCCGGATGCGCAGGAAGCCGGCCGCCTGCTCGAATGCCTTATCCCCGAAGCGGGTCACCTTTTTCAGATCCTCCCGCGACCGGAACGGTCCCTTATCACGCCGGTGCGACACGATATTCTGTGCCAGGGCGGGCCCCACACCGGAAACGTAGGAAAGCAGCTCCTTGCTGGCCGTATTGACCTCCACCCCAACCTGGTTCACACAACTGACCACGGTATCTTCCAGGCTCTTCTGGAGCTCAGCCTGGTTCACGTCGTGCTGGTACTGTCCCACGCCAATGGATTTGGGATCGATCTTGACCAGTTCGGCCAGGGGATCCATTAATCTGCGGCCAATCGAAACAGCTCCCCTGACTGTTACGTCGTAGTCCGGGAACTCTTCGCGCGCGATTTTGGAAGCGGAATAGACCGATGCGCCGCTCTCATTGACCATGATCGCCAGCATGTCTTTATTGAACCGGATATTCCGGATAAATCGTTCGGTTTCCCTTCCGGCGGTTCCGTTGCCGATGGCGATGGCCTCTATTTTGTAAGCATCGATCAGGCTGAGGATCTTTTTCTCCGACTGCCGCACCTGGTTTTCCGGAGGATGGGGATAAATTGTTTCGTTGTGCAGCAGGTTGCCCTGTTTGTCCAGGCACACGAGTTTGCAGCCGGTCCGGAAGCCCGGGTCGATGGCCAGGACGTTCTTCTGCCCCAGAGGCGGGACCATCAGTAATTGACGAAGGTTGTCGGCAAAGACGGAGATGGAGTACCGGTCGGCTTTTTCTTTGGCTTCGGACCGGATTTCCGTCTCTATGGAAGGCTGCATCAGGCGGACGTAAGAGTCATATACCGCCTCCCGGATCTGTTCTCCGCACGACTCGGTGCAGTTCCGTGCGAAGATCTCTTCCAGGGCTTCGACGGCTTTTTCGCGGGGCGGCTGCACGTTGATCCTGAGGAAGCCTTCCGCTTCTCCCCGCATCATGGCCAGGTAGCGATGGGGCGGCGCCTTGACGACCGGCTCGCTCCATTCGTAATAGTTCTGGTAGTTCATCCCGTCGAGTTCCTTCCCCTTGATCACCTGTGCGCTGATCACGCCTTCACGGTAGAACAGCTTCCTGATTCTAACGCGGGCATGCCGGCTTTCATTGACCCATTCCGCGATGATGTCCCGTGCTCCGGCCAGGGCCTCATCCGCATCATTCACCCCTTTCTCAGGATCGATGAACGAGGCGGCCCGGCGCGCCACATTGAGTTCATGCTTTCCCATAATGATCTTCGACAGGGGTTCCAGGCCCTTTTCGCGGGCGATGGTCGCCCGGGTGCGCCGTTTGGGTTTGTAGGGGAGGTATATATCCTCGAGTTCGGTCATGGTGGCCGCTTCATTCAGCTGGTCCAGGAGCGCGTCCGTCATTTTCCCCTGCTCGGTTATGCTTTTGATGATGGCTTCCCGGCGCTTGTCCAGTTCCGCCAGTTGCGCCATGCGGTCGCGAATGTGTGCGATGGCCACTTCATCCAGGCTGCCGGTTACCTCTTTGCGATACCGCGCGATAAACGGAATGGTCGCGCCCCCTTCCAGCAGGGCCGAGGTATTGATCACCTGCTCGGTGGAAATGTTCAGTTCCTCGGCAATGGTGATGTAATATTTTTTTTCCATGCTAACGCAACAGAACCACGTTGCCTTTGTAAGAGATCCGGTCGGTCTTCCCTTCCCGTTCCACGTCGTAATTGATGATCCAGACATACACGTCGCCGGGGGCGTCTGCGCCGTTGACCTTGCCATCCCAGCCCTGTTCAATGTCTTCGCTTAAGAAAAGCTGCTGGCCCCAGCGGTTGTATATGTACATCCTGTAATTGTTGATTGCATCGTTGTTGCTGGCATAACCCCTGAAAATATTGTTGACTCCGCCAGGCCGGAAGGCGTTGGGAACCATGACATCAAAATAGAGAACCAGCGTAGTGTCGATATTGAAGCAGCACTTTTCATTCTGCACGGTGACCCAGTATTCTCCGGGCTCGGTCACCCTAACCACCTGTGTATTGGCACCATTGGACCATTCGTAGGAAGTGAATCCCTCGCCCGCGTCAAGCAGGATGGGCGAGCCCGGATACATATACACGGTATCACCGATTTCAACCTGGGGCAATTCATTCACAACGACCTCTTCCGTGTAAGGACCAAAAGGTATTCCGCCATAGATCTCGGTCACGCTGACCGTATAGGTTCCCGGACCCGTGAACATATGGCTCCCCTGGATCTGGGCGGAGGTGTTGGCCGCTCCGGAGGCAGGATCACCGAACGTCCAGGTCACGCTTTCCACGTTGGAGTTGTTCTGGAGGTTGAACAGGGTATTATCTTCAAAACAAATATTCTCAACATCGAAATGGGGCAGGTCGAAGAAAGACTGCACGAAGTTCGGGAAGCCAAACCGGCTTTTTGCGCCGGCCAGGTCGACCGCATTAGGGGCAAAGTTGCAATTAAGGCCCGGCCTTTTCGGGTTTTCTATGACTGAGACAGCGGCATTGCCATAAGGCGACCGCGAAACATAAATGCGGCCGTCGGAGGCAAGCTGCATTCCGCCGAAATAGCTGCCCAGGGTGTCAACGGCGATCGTATCGTAATTCGTAAAGATCGAAGCACCATTGTTGATATCAAACTGGAAGAGGTATGACGGCGGTGTCTGGTTGGGCTGGGGCAGGCTGGTAGAGGTCGTGGTTCCATAAAGATAGCGGGAATCACTGGAAAACTCAACCCCATAGGCATCATCAAAGATAGCCTGGGAAACGATCGGGTTCTGCGAAACCGTCCCGCTGGAAGCGTTGAAATCGTATAATTCAAAAACACTCGATCCATGGATGGCCATGGCGAGCCTGGTCCCGTCCGGGCTGATCTTCATATAACCGATCCCGTTGTTGGTCTCCCCCGGGGCGGCGTGAATGGTCCCGTTGGTGTTACTGGGAACCAGGTTGTTGGTATCGACGCCGTTTTCGGTAACGCGCACGGAGTAAAATGTACTCGAGTTAAAAGTATGGGTTACCACCCAGTAATCCTTACCGTTGCTGCTCCTGACCGCTGACAGTCTTGATGACATTTCCGGGGGCAGCAGCTGCCTGTTTTTGCGGGTAACGTCTCCGAGTCCGCCTGCCAGGGTCATGTTCACTTCATTGTATTCAAAACCATAAAGCTGCTGGTTATCGAACTGGTTCTGTTTCGGGCGGTGCACGGTGAAGATGTAGAAAATATCATCGGAACCGGGCTTCGGAACGATGATCACCGGCATAGTATAACCGGCAAAGCCGTGAAGGCCGTCGCCGTTGGGCATCACCTGTCCCAGCCGGTTGTATACCTTGGTACCGTCGGTGAAAAACAGGATATTCCCGGTGCTGTCGGAAATGATGGCCGGGCTGGTGGGCACGTTCAGGAGGTGGTTGTTCAGGTCTGCAACAGGGTCTCCGGTCCGGAAATCCAGCCCGGCATTTTGTCCGAAAAACCAGCGGTCGGCCTCATGGCTAGCCACAGGGCAGTTTGTATTTCTGACCTCGGCTTTCAGGTATCCCTGGGCATCAAGTGTGGTGGGCAGAGCAATAAAAAATACAGCAATAGTCAACACGTAAGCGAAGAGCAGATACTTACAGGAATGGCTTCTGTTCATGATCAGGATCAGGTTATTAAAATGCGGCCTCTTAAAAACAGGCCAAAGATAACATTTAATTATTTTCTCAAAAAATATTTATAGACCGCTGATAATCCATCAGCTCCGTTGAAATGGAGGAAGTAAATTCCTGGGGGTAAGATCCCGAGATCCAGGATGATTTCATCCTGGTTCACTGCGGAAATCAGTTCATATGGGCCGGCTAAGGTGCGGCCCGTAACATCTGATACTTTTAAAGTAAGGGGATCATATCTTTCAAGAAGCCTTATTCTGAGGCTGCCTTTGCCGGGATTGGGGTAGATTGACACCGGGTTAAACCTGTCGTGGTCATCAATGCCGGAACAGGCGGAAAAGTCGAAAGTGATGGTAACCTCCGCTGTGGCTGTGCAACCTGATGGGTTGGTCACCACGACACTATGGTTCTGCACATCGAAGCCCAGGCCGGTGCTTGCGATCTTATTGATCCGTGTGGTGGCACCGTTAGACCAGAGGTATGATGCGCCCGGATTTCCCGCATCCAGCTTGACCGTATCATAAACACAGACTGTAACGGAGTTCGGGCCGAGGTATAGCTCCGGGGCGTCGAGTACCGTCACGGGGCAGAATCCCGATGTAAGGTTGTACCCATCATCGACAGTCACCTGGTAAATAGTTGTCTGGCCGGGGATATCGAATGGATTGGACAATCCGGACGTGAAACCTGCCGGATTGGATGTCCAGATGTAGGTATACGTACCTGATCCCCCGCCTGCTGCAGCGGAGAGGAATACCGTGTCACCCTCGCAGATTTCGGATGGGGTGGCAACGGGACTCGCAGCGAGCGCTCCGCCACTGACGACAATTTCAACCTCCGACGGGCTGGCCGATTCACAACCTGTTATATTATCCGTAAGCGTTAAATGGAAAACCGTTGTAGTATAAAGATTATGGGTATGGGGTGATGTGGCTGACGGATCATCCAGTTTGTCGGCCGGTTCCCAGTGATAAGTATAGTTTCCGCTGCCACCGGCGCCATATCCGAACAACTGGGTGGAAGTCCCGTGCGGGATGTTCTGGTCATTGCCCGCATCGGCCACCGGCCTGGCGTGCACTGTAACCGCGATATTTCCATTGGAAACATTGTACCCGTCATTGATCGTCACGTAATAAGTTGTCGTACCTGCAGGATTGACCACAGGATCGGGCAGCGAAGAACTGAAACCTGACGGAACGGATGACCAGCTGTAGGTGTAGGTCCCTGATCCGCCGGAGGCCATGGCGTATAATTGCGTGGTTTCGCCGTGGCAGATCACTGCGGGGCTGGCATAAGGTGTGCAGCCTAATGGACCGCCGGTAATGCTGACCAGCATATTGTCCGTCCCCTGGCATCCGCCGGAATTATCGGTTACGGTCAGTGTGAACACGGTTGATTCTGTAAGGTTGGCCGTTGTCGGGGCGGCCACATTCGGATTGATCAGTTTGCTGGCCGGTTCCCAGGAGTACTGATAATTACCGGAACCGCCGGATGCCTGGCCGTTAAGCGTGGTGTTGGCTCCGTAGGGCAGGGTCTGGTCGCTGCCGGCATTGGCCGTGGGCGAAGGATTCACGGTTATATTCGCCGTTCCAGAAATCTCGCCGCTGCAGTACTGGTCGTTGACGGACTCTAGTTCATAGGTGGTTGTGCCGGTCGGATAAACCTGGAAGGTATGAGGATTGGAATTCGTCGCCACGGTTTGCGGGTTACCTCCGTTGGCGGTATATACCACCGACCAGGGCGGTGTGCCCGTGAGGTTCAGCGTCAGGCTGGCGGGTTCGCCGGCACATACGGCGCCTCCGCCGGAAAGGGTTGCTGATGTTAACGGGTAAGTATCCACTTCCACCTGGGAGAACAGCAGGTTGCGTTCACAATGCAGGTCCCTGACCTGGGTGAATGTATAGGTTGTAGGGCTGGTCGGCGAAAGATAAACCGTCCCCACCGGGCCATAGATACCCGTAGCCGTATAATTATTGGTCCCATCGGTGTAATCGATCTCAAAAGGACTCCACCCGGTCAGTTGGAACTGGATGGCCGCCTGGGTGCCAATGCATATGGTGGTATCGTCGCTGAGCAGCGAGGCAGTAGGCTGGTTGTAAATGACAACGTTGGTGATGGCCGGATCGCTGCTCTGGCCGTTGACGGTGATGATGCAGGAATAGCTTCCGGCATTGGCCATGGTTACATTGGGGATGACCGGGTTCTGCTGGGCGGAAAGGAATCCGCCGGGACCGCTCCACCAGTATGAGGCGTTGATCACCGTTTCAGCATAAAGATTCAGGGTTTCCCCGATACAGAGCGGGCCGTTGTTGGAAACCGGAGGCGGCAGGATGGTGCAGTCGGTGGAACCATTGCCCGCCGTTTGCGAAAAGGTGATGTGGCACGGCTGCTGGGAATAATTGGTAATGAGCAGGATGTAATACTGGCCGGTCTGGCCGTTCGTAATATCGCAATACTCCGTCGGATTAGGTGAGTAGCTGCAATCTACGATCTTGTTGGAAGTCAGCCCGGCGACGCAGGGATCGTAAGGGTTATCAAACGGCCCCCAGCAGATGAAATCGATATCCACCAGCGGTGTGCTGTACATGTAAATCGTAATATTGCCGGGATCATCAATAAGCATGTGGTACCAGGCCGGGGCAGGCTGTGTGGTGAGGCAACCGTAGTTGGCCCCTGGTTGAGCATATCCGGTGGTCCCGGCCGGGAATGTGTAAATCGATCCCGTGCAAAAGGGTTCGGAAGTTTCACAGGTCAGTCCCTGGGAAAAAGTATGAAGGGCAAAGAGCAGGGAAATGGCGATCAGCAAAATATTTTTATTCATAGCCCTACTTTTTATCGTATTTATCATATTTCACCAGCCAGGCAGTTTTTTCTTCCGTGCTCATCCCTGCGCAGTCGGTATGGGACCTTTCCTTCATATCTGACAACAGGCAGGTAATTTCCGCTTCCGGAAACTGATGATGCGCTTTAAACCACAACTGACCTCCTTCCAGCTCATGACTGATGCTGATCAGACGCTGCTCACCATAAGCCAGGTTAAGGAAATATATCCGTTCCAGCCTGTCTTCAAAGCGGGTAAGGTCGACGACATAATAGTCATATTCATCAGCGCTGATGGCCAGGACGGAAAGGCGGCCATCAAATTCCTCCTGGTTAAAGACAAGAGGAATGTCTCCGGAATTCATCCGGTCAGTGAAGGCAGCAGGATGCTGTCCCCGGATCAGGGTAACGGACAGCATCATGAGTAAAATCATTGTGAGTCTCATTTCAGAAATTATTCAAAAAAACATCCAAAAAAACGATTATGCTAAGATACTAAATTTTTTAAAAATGGCAGCCAAAGCCGGGTGAAATCCGGCTGTTTTCACTGGACGATCAGCTTATGGTAACGGAGGTATCGCTCATGAGCCATCCGGACAACATATAATCCGGCGGGTTGCCCGGAAAGACTGACCGATATGATACCGCTTCCCTTCCCAATATCCTTCAAACTCTTTTCATAAACCACCTGACTGTTTACATTCAAAATCTTCATCGATTCAAATCCGCCGGCATCGTCAAATTCAACAGTGAATTCGCCACCGGAAGGATTCGGATAGATTCGGTACGGAGCGTCGGGCTCAGTCTCCCCAATCCCGGTACAGACGGAAAAGTCGAAGATCACCATCACGCTGTCGTTATGGCTGCAACCCACCGAATTCTCGACCTCGAGCACATACATCCTGCTTTCGAACCCGATGCCGGTTGAGCCGATCTGAATTTCCTGGGTTACGGCGCCGTTCGACCAGTAATAGGATGCGCCGGGATAGGTCATGTTGGGTTTCAGGGTGATCACATCGAACGGGCAGGCCACGATCGTCGGCCCCCCGGAGATGATGAACGCCGGGCTCTGGGCGACGTGCAGGGTGACCTCCCCGGTATAGGTATTGTACTGGTCAAAGATCTCGACCGTATACAAATAATCTCCTGAAGCGGGAGGCATCGCATTGTAGGTTGAGACAGGGCCTTGCTCCTCCTTTACCGTCTGTCCGTTCAGCATCCATTTATAGGAATAATGATCAAAGTTCCCGCCAAACCCGTAAGCAGTTATCACAGTGCTTTCGCCCCTGCAGATCGTGTCATCCTGAGCCGACACGGTCACGCCCAGCGGCCCCCCGTTCAGGGATACCACCACGGTATCGTACCGGCTGACACAACCGCTGGCCTCATCGGTTACCCGCATCCGGAACAGCGTGGTCTGGTAGAGGTTCTTGGTGGCCGGATTTTGCACATTCGGGCTGATGAGCTGGTCGGCAGGCTCCCAGGCATACTGATAGCTCCCTGTTCCGCCTCCGGCGGATCCAAATAATGTCGTACTCGTTCCATATGGAATCAACTGATCCGCCCCTGCGGCAGACAATGGCAGCGGTATGACCGTCACAGTCACATCCGTCGAAACATTGACATATCCATCGGTAACTTCAAGGGTATAAATTGTCGTGATCTCGGGGTAGACTACGGGAGACTGCAAATTGGAAATAAAGCCGGGAGGATCGGACGTCCAGGAATACTGGTAATTGCCCGTCCCTCCGTAAGGAGTCACATTCAGCACCGCTGACCCGCCAATACAGATCTCATCCGGAAAAGCCATGGCGAAAACCCCCAGCGGTCCGCCGATCTGATCGACAAAATATGGCCCGCCCAGGGTTTCACAACCATAGGCATCCGTAACCAGCAGGTAGTAATTTCCTGAATAGACGTCATGCAGATCAAGTTCCGTGCCGACCGGGTTGCCGCCTTCATCTGTCCAGAGATAGGTGAAGGGCTGGTTGCCGGTAACGGTAAGGCCGGTGATGTGCCCGTTGTTGGCCCCGAAATTGGCCCCGGTGATGATCAGGGCGGTAGCATCCAGCGCCGGTTCACCGGTCTGGTCAACATAATAAGGGCCGCCAACCGTCTGGCAGGTATTGTTATCACTGACGGTTAAGGTGTAATTTCCGCTGGGAACATTCAGCAGGTCCAGTTGCGTGCCGACAACCACACCGTTCTGATCGGTCCAGAGAAAGCTGTAAGGCGGAGTGCCGGTGACCACAATGCCGGTAATGGCGCCATTGGAGAGGCCGCAGGTAGCCGCCTGTACAGACATGGAATAAGTACTGATCACGGGGGCGCCGAGACTGACGCTGAAGCTGACCGTATTGCCCAGGGCGAAGTTATTGCAGGCATCGTACACAAAGTTCAGCGGGGTAAGCTGCAGGGCGTAATCCCCGTCGCTGCCGATGGCCCGGTCGAGAAAAAGGGTGTACGTTTTCTCCATCTCCCCGCCCAGCAGGCAGGTCTGGCCCTGTACACCGGTCACCGCGTAGGGCCCGCCGGGACCGGAGAGCAAAAAATCCGAAGGATCTACCGAGGAACACATGACGTTCTCGGAAAAGTCGATCTTGATAAAATTGTCACCACAGGAAATATCTCCGGAATGGACCTCGTCCAGCATTGGCCGGACATTATCGTAAATGCTGGCGGTAGAGGCGCTGAAATCAAGCGTATAACCACCCTGCGGCGTGGTGCCCCAGTTTTCGATCACCAGCACATAGGTGCGGCCGGCTACCACGGGCAGATCCGCGTTCCATTTGCTGGTGCCCGACCCGTCGCCGCAATGGTTGCAGTGGCTGTTGCCGCCGTTGGCCGTGCTGATCCCGGTATTCCCGTTGAAGGAAGATGAACCCCAGGCATTGCAGCTTTTCTGCATCTGGCTGTATTGCGCGTAGATATCTGTGCATCTGAAGGTGCTGATGTCATAAACGGCCCAATCGTAATCGTCGGCATCAAAAAACGGATCGATGGTCAGGCTGAGCATGCCCCCGGTCTGCACGGTAAACACATACCAGACGCTGTTCTGCTCGCCATCGAGGCAGCTGCCCGGGCAGTCGTTGACACAATTCCCCGCCGGGTTAAAAATCTCATTCGGATAATTGCCCGTTCCCAGGTAGGTCGTTTCCTGGACATAAATATCCTGGCAGACCGGGATCGCGCCCAGGCAATCCTGAACTGTAGGGACCTGGGCCGCGGTTCTGGCCGAAATCAGTGTGAATAGAAGCGATGAGACAAGGATAAGTTGATTGATGGCCGGATTCGGAAACCGGCCCTTGCCGAAATTAGATCTCATGGCGGTTAGAGTTATGCATAGGTCACAGGCCAAAAATAATAAAATTTGCAAACCGCAGCATGTTCTGGAAGGAACCGGGAAATGAAATGGCGATCACCACCCTGCGGCCAGAACATCGGCGATATGGATGATGCGTAAGGGCAGCTTGTGTTTCCGGATATAGCCATCCATGTGGATCAGGCAGGAAGAATCGGTGGAAACAATGTATTCCGCTCCGGTGTCCAGGGCGTTCTGTACTTTTTGCTGTGCCATGGCGGTCGAGATGGGCTCATTTTTCACCGAAAACATCCCCCCGAAGCCGCAACAGCTTTCACGGTCCTGCATTTCCACGAGTTCCAGTCCTTTCACCCGGGAAAGCAGCGTCCGGGGTTCGTTGCCCAGCCGGTATTCTCTCAATGCGGCGCAGGAATCGTGATAAGTGACCTTGTGCTCAAAAACCGCACCCACATCGGTGACGTTGAGCTGGTTGACCAGAAAATCGGTGAATTCGATGATATTTTTCTGCAACTGCCGGAATTCCAGGTGGAGCCCGGTATTATGAAACAATTCGCCGTAATAATTGCGGACGAACCCGGCGCAGGAAGCCGAGGGTACCACCACCGGCCTGTTGTGGTTGAAATCCCGGATGAATTTCTCCCCGATGGCTTTGGCGTCGTCCCAGTATCCACTGTTGAACGAGATCTGGCCGCAGCAGGTCTGTTCTTCGTTATAATGAACTTCAACCTCAAATTTTTCCAGGATCTTCACCATGTTGAAGCCCGTCTGCGGGAAGATCTGGTCAATGAAACAGGGAATGAAAATATCTACGGTCATCTTCCGGAAATCCTATCAATTATTGGCAAAGGTATCAAATTATAAAACCGGCCCGGGAAATCTTTTCAACATCATGCCACGATGGTGAAGCCCGCATTTTTCAGATCATCCCAGAATCCGGGATAGGATTTGCCGGCGGCATCCGGCTGGCCAATCTCAATCACAGCGCCTTTTATCGCCAGGACGGAAAGGGCCATTGCAACCCGGTGATCCTCTATATCGGGGATGTCCAGGACGCGGCTAATGGTTGGCTTTCCGGGCAGCAGGCGCCATGCATCGTGTTGATATTCCAGTATTCTTCCGATTTTGAGCAGTTCACCGGAGAGGACGGCCAGGCGGTCCGATTCCTTGATGGTCAGCCGGCTGAGCCCGGTAAAGGCGCCTTCGATGCCTGCCGCGCCGCAGGCCACGATAAACGGAAGGGCCAGGTCGGGGCATGATTCGAAGTCGGCCCGGCATGATTCCGGGGCCGGACCTGTCCACGCGATCCGAACGCCTTCTTCGGAGGCTGAGGTATTCACCCCAAGCAGGGCGAACAAGTCAGCGGCCTGTTCATCCCCCTGCAGTCCGGAAAACCTCAATCCGGGAAAGAAAACCGAGCCTTGTCCGGCAATGGCCACCATAGAATACCAGAAAGAAGCCGCGCTCCAGTCGGGCTCCGCCGACGCTTCGGTAAAAACCGGCTTTCCGGTCCTGATCCTGATGCAGTTACGTTCTTCCATGACTTTGATGCCAAATTGCTGCAGCAGGGAGGCGGTCATCCGGACATAGGGCCAGGAAACTTGTCTTCCATGAAAATATATATCCAGTCCGTCTTCCAGGACCGGGCCGATCAGCATCAGCGCACTGATGAACTGGCTGCTGACAGAGGCATCGACTGACAGCGAGCTGCCGGAAAGCTTACGCCCCCGGATCATCAGGGGAGGATAGCCTGCGCGTTCGGTGTACTCCACGTCAGCGCCCAGCTCGCGGAGCGCTTCAACGAGCGGGCCGACCGGCCGCTGTTTCATCCGGGCGGTCCCGGTCAGGTAATAATGGCCCGGGGTAACCGCCAGCAGGGCGATCAGGAAACGCAGGGCGGTTCCGGCATCACGCGCATCAAGCCGGAGTATCTCCCGGCTCCCGCTTTCTTTATGCTGCCGGACGATTTCCAGCAGGGAGCCCAACAGCACCGTATCCCCCGCCCCGGAGAGATTGCGGATTTCCAGTCCGGGCGCCATCAGAAAGCGGAGGACCAGCAAGCGGTTGGAAATGCTTTTTGAAGCCGGAAGCAACACCGTTGCGTTGAGCAACTCCGGTGCGGACACGATCCGGATCATGCGACCATACGGTTAAACGCCGCAATTGCTTCAAGGATGGTTTCTTCCGGACAGGCCACATCGTGAACAGGTCTTCCGGTGTCTTCCAGCAAAGAAAAACCGGTCACCCCGCCTTTTATCTTCTTATCCCTGCCTGTTATTTCCAATAATTCACGCTCCAGTCCGGACGCAACGGGAACCGGACGGAAATGGCGCAGGATGACCGAAGCAAGTTCCTCCAGGCGTCGGGCGGGAAAGCCCCGGAGCCTGTTCGACA
The DNA here is from genome assembly GCA_964489545.1 of uncultured Bacteroidales bacterium. Classification (GTDB taxonomy): domain Bacteria; phylum Bacteroidota; class Bacteroidia; order Bacteroidales; family JAGOPY01; genus JAGOPY01. The sequence continues at coordinate 45,801 of CAZAZE010000006.1, read as the reverse complement.
GGATCCCCTCACAGATCATACCGGCGGCGACCGCTTCCCCGTGGAGATGAGAGCCGGCTTCTCCACGCAGGGATAAAGTCTCCATCGCATGGCCAATGGTGTGGCCGAAATTGAGCACCTTCCGGTATCCCTTTTCAAGCGGATCGCCCGCAACCACGCTGCATTTGAAGGCGGCCGAGGGCATAATGAAGGACACCCAGCGGCTGATATCCGGGCCCGTCTCCGCCACGACCCGTTCCCACTCGGTTCCGCCGGCCAGGGCGGCGCATTTGATGATCTCCGCCATGCCGCTGCGGAAATGGCGTTCCGGCAATGTGCGCAGGAATGCGGAATCTATGATCACCCCTTGCGGATCATAAAACAGGCCCGCCTGGTTCTTCACCTGTTCGAGGTTAATACCCGTCTTCCCGCCAATGGCGGCGTCCACCTGGCCGATGAGGCTGGTGGGTATGTTCACATAGCGGATGCCCCGCATGTAAGTCCCTGCGGCAAATCCGCCCAGGTCGGTGACCACGCCTCCGCCCAGGTTGACCAGCACGGCGTCGCGCGCGGCCCCCGTTGCGGAAAGCCACGCCCAAATCTCCTGCAGGGTATGGATATTTTTTGAACGTTCTCCCGGCTGAATAGCAAGGCGCGGAGCGGCGTTCAATTCAGGAACCCTCTTCTCCATCTGCGGATAACAAAACGCATCGGTGTGCCGGTCGGTGAGGATGAAGATCCTGGAATCCCGGCACAGCTCCCGGAACCAGGGCTCGGTCCAGGATTCTTCGCCGAAGCATACCGGATAAGGAAGGACATGATTGATATGAAGCGGGAAGATCGGCATTTCAGCCCAGGGATTAGCCGTGGAACGCGGCCATCAGCAGGTCGATGTCCTGGAATGGCAGGCTGAACTGGTCGCTGATGGTTTTGTTCACCAGGATGCCCTTGTACAGGTAAACGCCTTTGCACAGTCCACGATCGGTGCGGATGAGATTGTCGACGCCCCCGTTTTCCCCGATGGCGAGCATGACCGGTGAAAAGAAATTGCTCAGGGCGTAGGACGCCGTATGCGGCACCTGTGAGGCGATGTTCGGAACGCAATAATGGATCACGTCATATTTCTTGAAGACGGGATTCTGGTGGGTGGTGATGCGGGAGGTTTCGACGCAGCCGCCCTGGTCGATGCTCACGTCGATGATGACTGCGCCGGCCTTCATTTGCTGCACCATTTCCTCGGTGACGATCACCGGTGTTTTGCCTCCTGTGCTGTGGATGGCGCCAATGACGATGTCGGCGGTCTGCAGCGCTTTCAGCAGCACTTTAGGTTGCAGGATGGAAGTAAACAGCCGGTTCTGGATGTTGACCTGCAGCCGGCGCATCCGGTAAATGGAGTCGTCGAACACCTTGACGGTGGCACCCATGCCAAGCGCGACGCGGGCGGCGTTCTCGGCCACCGTGCCGGCACCAATGATCACCACTTCGGTGGGGCTGATCCCGGAAAAACCGCCCAGCATGTTTCCCTTCCCGAATTCAGGGTCGCTGAGGTAGCGCGCCGCGATCATGATGGCGGCGTTGCCGACGATCTCGCTGATGGTCCGGCGTACCGGGAATGTGCTGAAATGGTCCTGGATGTATTCGTGGGCAAACGCCGTGATCTTTTTCCGCATCATGGTCCGGAAATACGCCTGCTCCTGGTTGCTCAAATGCAATGCCGAAAAGATGGTCTGCTTTTCCCGCATCAGCTCAAGCTCTTCGGCCGTTGTTGGGGCGACCTTCAGGATAATGTCGGCCTGGTAGACCTCCTTGTCGGAATACACGACCTGGGCGCCGGCCTCGTTGTATTCATGGTCATGAAAACGGGCCGCGGCGCCCGCGTTGTTCTCCACCAGCACGGTATGGCCGTTCTGCACCAGCAGGTGCGCCGCCTCGGGAACCAGCGCCACCCTCCGCTCATGGTGGGTCGTTTCACGGGGAATACCAATGGTCAGACGGCATTTGTTCTGCCCAACCTCGAGCATCTCTTCTTTTGGCATCAGGCCCTCGGAATGCGAAAACTTGATGTAACTGTTCTGCTTCTGATCCATGTCTGGTCACTTGTTGGAAGCCTGACCCACCCGAACGGCATGGATCTTCCGGCCATCATCCTGTTCATTTTTGACTACCGTAACTTTTACGAAGGTCTCCGGCAAAAGTTCTTCCATCTTGTCGGCCCATTCCAGAAAGCAATACCATCCCGAATACAGATACTCCTCGTAGCCGATGTCCAGCACCTCTTCAAGCTTTTTGATCCGGTAAAAATCGAAATGATAGACCAGTTCATCCGTAGCGCACCGATATTCATTGACGATGGCGAATGAAGGGCTGGTCACTTCGTCGGTAACCTGTAAAGCCCCGCACAGGGCTTTGATGAGCGTGGTTTTCCCGGCGCCGAGATTGCCGTAAAACGCAAAAACGCGTTCATCCGGGAAATTATCCAGGATACTGCCGGCCACAGCAGGCAGGTCCGAAAAACGGACATGCTGAAAAACGATTTGATCCATCTGGAAAAGCGAAAGATCAAAGATAGGATAAGTTTCAGGAATTTGCAAACCGCACCTGCATCATCTTGCTTTAAGGTACACCACCGGGACCAGCATTTCTTCAAGCGAGATGCCACCGTGCTGGAAGGTATTCCGGTAATAATTCACGTAATAATTGTAGTTGTTAGGATACGCGAAGAAATCGTTGGAGCGGCAAAAGATATACGTGGAGCTGACATTGGTCCGCGGCAGGTAGGCATCGTGCGGATTTCGCACCTCAAACACCTCTTTCGGATTGTAATTCAAACTCTTGCCTGATTTGTAGCGCAGGTTTGTTGTGGTGTTCCGGTCGCCGATCACCTTCACGGGGTCCTGAGAGCGAACGGATCCATGGTCGGTGGTGATCACGACGTTCACCTTCTTCTCAGCCAGGTACCGCAGAATGTCGAGCAAGGGGGAATTATTAAACCATGAAAGCGTGAGCGAGCGATAGGCTTTTTCATCATCGGCCAGTTCCCGGATGATCTCCATTTCGGTCCGTGCATGGGATAACATGTCGACAAAATTGTACACGATGACCGAAAGACGGTTGCCCAGGAGATTGGGCAGGGAGTCCAGCAGTTTCCTCCCGGAATTGAGATTTAAAATTTTATTGTAGGAATAACGGATATCCCGCCCATACCTTTTAAGATATTCCCCGAGCAATTCTCCCTCGAATTGGTTCTTGGTTCCTTCCGCCTCCTCTGCAACCCAGTATTTCGGGTATTTCCGTTCAATTTCCAGCGGCATCAATCCGGAAAACAGGGCATTGCGCGCATATTGAGTAGTAGTGGGCAGGATGCTGTAATAAATCTCCTCCCGGTCGACCCGGAAATAATCCTCAAGGACCGGCTGGATGGACTTCCACTGGTCAAAACGCAGGTTGTCGATGAGGATGACGAACAACGATTCATTGCTGTCGATCAATGGAAACACCTTCTCTTTCATGAGATTCGGCGACATGATCGGGTACTGTTTGGTGCGGCCGTTGATCCAGTCCAGGTAATTGTTTTCGATAAATTTGGAGAATACCTGGTTGGCTTCATTCTTTTGAAACTGCAGCACCTCCCGGATGCTTTCGTCGTCTGATTTTTCCAGTTCCAGTTCCCAGCGGGTCAGTTTGCGGTATATTTCAACCCATTCCCGGAAATCGGGATTGGCGGATATTTCCATGCTGATGCCCCGGAATTCCTGCTGGTACGAGAATGTCGTTTTCTCGCTGACGAGTTTCCGCGTCTCCAGGTTTTTCTTCAGGCTGAGCAGGATCTGGTTCGGTTTAACCGGTTTGATGAGGTAATCGGCAATATTTGAGCCGATGGCGTCTTCCATGATCGACTCCTCTTCGCTTTTGGTGATCATAACCACCGGCAGGCCGGGAAGCTTCTGCTTGATCCGTTCCAGGGTTTCAATCCCGGTCAGACCGGGCATGTTCTCATCCAGGAACACAATGTCGTAGGCATTCTTCAGGATCATTTCCAGCCCCTCGTCCCCGTTGTTGGAGGTGTCGACCGAATACCCTTTTTGTTCCAGGAACAAAATATGCGGTTTCAGCATTTCTATTTCATCATCGACCCATAATATCCTGATCTTTTCCATGCAAGCGTATTTAATGAGGTATATAGTTTATTTTTGTATGAATCAAATGAAAATAAACCCGTTTTATTGTGCAGAACAAAAAATTGGTTCGAATCTTCTTCCAAAATTAATGAAATGAAGGGCCAATCCGGCAGGTTTAAAATGAGAATGATCAATGATCCGGTTTACGGGTTCATCACGATCCCTTCGGATAGCGCCTTCCGTATCATCGAGCACCCGTATTTTCAGCGCTTACGCCGGATCCGGCAGCTCGGCATGACCCATTTGGTATACCCCGGCGCCATGCACACGCGTTTTCAGCATTCCCTGGGGGCCATGCACCTTATGTCGGAAGCCCTGGCTTCCCTCCGGGAAAAAGGCCACGAGATCACTCCGGAAGAATACGAGGGGGCCGGGCTGGCCATTCTGCTGCACGACATTGGCCACGGGCCATTCTCCCATGCGCTGGAGCACAGCATCGTGAGCGGGGTGAATCATGAAGATATTTCGCTGCTGTTTATGGACCGGCTCAACACGGAATTTGACGGGGCGCTGGATCGAGCGCTTCAGATCTTCCGCAACGCCTATCCCAGGCATTTCCTGCACCAGCTTGTGTCGGGACAACTCGACACCGACCGCCTGGATTATCTGAAACGCGACAGCTTTTTCTGCGGTGTGGCCGAAGGGATCGTGAACAACGACCGGATCATCAAGACGATGAACATCCTGAACGACAACATCGGGATCGATGCGAAAGGGCTGTATTCCGTTGAAAAATTCATCCTGGCACGCCGGATGATGTACTGGCAGGTGTATTTGCACAAGACCGTGCTGGCGGCAGAGGCGCTGCTGATCCGGATCCTCCGGCGGGCGAAATTCCTGTCACGCAGCGGGGAAAAACTTTTCGCCACACCCTCATTGGCGCATTTCCTGGAAAAAGAGACCTGCCGCGACACCTTCCGGACCGACCCGGCTGCTTTATTCCATTTCAGCAGAATAGACGATTTCGATGTGATCTCCTCCATCAAAACCTGGGTCGATCACTCCGACTTTGTCCTGTCCACCCTCAGCCGCTGGCTCATCAACCGGGAACTGTATCGCATTGAAATGCAGCAGCAACCCTTTAGCCAGGAATATGCCGACGAACTGGTCTCGGCCCTGATAAAACAGATGCCCGTATCTCGTGATGAGGCCGATTATTTCGTGTTCACCGATACTACCTCCAACTACACCTTTGACCCGCTGGACAGCCCGGTGGAAGTGCTCCTGAAAAATGGCGATATCATCAGCCTGCCGGAAGCTTCCGGGTTGTTCAACCTCACCCTGCTCAACGAACCCGACGTCAGGTATGTCCTGGGCTATCCTAAGAAAATCAGCCTGTTAAAAAATTGAAGGGAACATTTATACGCCAGTTGCTATAATTTTGATAATTTTGCCCCCTGCATTTTCATCATTTTCATCATAATCCACAGCACATGGAGTTTACGGCAAATCAGATCGCCGCAGTCATCGGAGGCACCATCGAAGGTAATCCCGATGTTAAGATCAGCAGGTTGTCAAAAATAGAGGAAGGAGAACCGGGTTCGTTGTCATTCCTGGCCAATCCGAAGTACACCCATTATATTTACTCGACAAATGCTTCAATTGTCATCGTAAGCGATGATTTCATAGCCGAGCAGCCGGTGCAGTCCACCCTGATCCGGGTCAGCGATGCTTACACTGCCTTTGCCGCTCTGCTGGAGCTGTACAACAAGATCAGAAACGATAAAAAAGGGATTTCTTCCCTCAGTTTTGTTGCACCCAGCGCGAAACTGGGAAAAGATGTCTATATCGGGGAATTTGCCGTGATCGGCGAAAATGTGGTTTTGGGCGACGGGGTAAAGATCTTTCCGCATGTCCACCTGGGCGACAATGTCCGGATCGGTCACAACACAACACTGTACGCCGGTGTCATTGTTTACTCCGACAACCAGATCGGCGACAACTGCACCCTTCATGGCGGAGTAGTCATCGGGGCCGACGGCTTCGGGTTTGCACCGCAGCAGGATAAGAACTACAAGAAAGTAGCCCAGATCGGCAATGTGATCATCGAAGACGATGTCGAGATCGGCTCCAACACCACCATTGACCGGGCCACGCTCGGGTCGACCATCATCCGCCGGGGCGTGAAGCTTGACAACCTGATCCAGGTGGCGCACAATGTCGAGATCGGTGAGAACACGGTAATTGCTGCTCTGGTAGGCATCTCCGGATCCACAAAGATCGGGAAAAATTGCATGATCGGCGGGCAGGTAGGGTTTGTCGGCCACATCACCATTGGAGATAACGTGAAAATCGGCGCACAGGCAGGAGTGATCAATGACATCCAGGACGGAGCGATTGTACTGGGTTCGCCGGCCATTGACATGTCGAAATTCAAAAGGGCCATTGTCCTGTTCAACAACCTGCCCGAACTGGCTGGAAGGATATCCCAGCTCGAAAAGCAATTGAAGAAACTCGGAAACGAACAATAACCTTGGAGAAGCAGCGAACCATACGCAAAGAAGTCAGTCTCAGCGGTGTTGGCCTGCACACCGGGGAACCGGTCACGCTCACTTTTAAGCCCGCCGCCGTCAACACCGGCCGGGTCTTTTGCCGCGTAGACCTGGAGGGTGCGCCAAAAGTCGAAGCCCTGGTGGAACATGTGACAGATACGGCTAGGGGCACGACGATCCAGAACGCATCTGCAAAAGTTCAGACCGTTGAACACGTAATGGCTGCCGTAACGGGACTTGGCATCGACAACCTGATCATTGAGATAGACCAGGCTGAAACCCCTATTATGGACGGGAGTTCCCGGTATTTTATCGAGGCGCTTTCAGAAGCGGGCATCCAGGAACAGATGGCCCTGCGGGAATATCTTGAACTCAAGACTCCGGTGTTTTATGAAGACCCGGAAAACAAGATCGAGATGGTGGCCATGCCCTATCCCCGGTTCAAGGTCACTTCCATGATCAATTTCGAAACCAGGGTACTTGGCACCCAATACGCCATCATGGAGCGCATAGAAGATTTTCTTCCGGAAATATCAAAGTGCAGGACTTTCGTTTTCCTCCATGAACTGGAGTATTTACTGCACAATCAGCTCATCCGGGGCGGAGACCTGAGCAACGCCATCGTCTTTGTCAACAGGCAGGTCAGCCAGGAAGAACTGGACCGGCTGGCCAAAGTGTTCAACAAACCATCGGTCAGCGTGCTCAACGAGGGCATCCTCAACAACCTGGAACTTCATTTTGAGAACGAGCCTGCCCGGCACAAACTGCTGGATGTGGTGGGCGACCTGTCCCTGCTGGGCAAGCCACTGAAAGCGCACATCATCGCACGCCGGCCGGGCCATACGGCCAACGCGAAATTCGCCAGATTAATCAGACAACAAATCAATAAAGATAAAAAAATGAGCAGCGCTCCATTTTATGATCCCAATAAACAACCGGTCCTCGATATCAACCAGATCAAAAAACTGCTGCCACACCGGCCGCCCTTTCTGCTGATCGACAAGATCATCGACATGACCGAAAACAGCGTTGTCGGTATTAAAAACGTGACTATGAATGAGCCTTTTTTTGAAGGCCATTTCCCCGACGAACCGGTCATGCCCGGCGTGCTGCAGATTGAAGCCATGGCCCAGGCGGGCGGTGTTCTGGTATTGAGTACCGTTCCTAACCCTCAGGATTACACGACGCTGTTCCTCAAGATCGACCAGGTCAGGTTCCGCCAGCGGGTGGTCCCCGGCGACACCCTGATCTTCGACATCAAGCTGATGGGTCCGGTAAGAAGGGGCATCTGCAACATGAAAGGCGTCGCCTATGTCGGGAACAAGATCGTCATGGAAGCGGAACTGATGGCTTCCATCGTTGAAAAAGGAACCAGTAACCTCGCAAATCCACTGAAATGATCCAACCCCTCGCATACGTACATCCACAGGCCAAAGTGGCCAGCAATGTGATCATCGATCCCTTCGTGACCATCGAAAAGAATGTTGAAATCGGCGAAGGGACCTGGATCGGCCACCACGCGACGATCATGGAGGGGGCGCGCATCGGCAGCAACTGCCGGATCTTCCCCGGCGCGGTCATCTCGGCCATTCCCCAGGACCTGAAATTCAACGGAGAAGAAACCACGGTGGAGATTGGCAACAACACGACGATCCGTGAATTTGTGACCGTGAACCGCGGCACCAAAGCCAGCTACAAGACCGTCATCGGCAACAATTGCCTGCTGATGGCCTACGTTCACGTGGCGCACGACTGCGTGATCGGCAATAATGTGATCCTGGCCAACGCCGCCACCCTGGCCGGGCATATCGAGATCCACGATTTCGCGATCATCGGGGGCCTGGCTGCCGTGCACCAGTTTGTCAAGATCGGCGCGCATTCCATGATCTCCGGAGGAGGCATGGCCCGGAAAGACATTCCGCCCTTCACCAAGGCCGCCCGGGAGCCATTGTCCTATGTGGGCGTTAATTCCATCGGGCTGCGCAGAAGGGGATTTACCACCGAACAGATCAACCAGATCCAGGAAATATACCGGATCATCTACCTGAAGAATTACAACGTATCCCAGGCCATCAACATCATCGAAGCGGATGTGCCGGCCACTCCGGAAAGAGACGAGATCCTGGCCTTCATCGCCACTTCAACCAGGGGCATTATGAAAGGCTACACCAGCCTGTACAATAATGGGAAAGACTGACGGCAACTGAGCATCCAGGCATCCGCCCACTTATTCAGGATTTATTTATTACATTAGCAGGAACTATTCCCGGAATCCTGAATAATACGCTCAATATGTTTAAGCATATCTTTATTGTTCATCTATTGCTACTGGCGGGCATGATGACCCATGCGCAGGACTGGACCACGCACAATGGAAACAACCAAAGAAACGGGCTGACTGAAATGGCCGGCCCGCAGCAAATGGTGACGCCCGCATGGACGGTGAACGATGCCCATTCCAGCAGCCTGGGCATGAATATTTATTCCTTCGGAAGCCATTTTGTCACATCGCGGGTGAACTTCTCTCCTTATTCCGCCGTGATCGAATGCCGAAGCCTCGAAGACGGATCACTGGCCTGGCGGTCGCCCGACCTGGGCCCCGCTTCCATCCTGTATGCCATGGGATTCAATGAAGACGCCGTTTACGCGCATGATTACTTCTCCAACCTTTTCTATGCACTCAATACATCCGACGGATCCGTGAAGTGGGTATCCGATGAGCTCTCCTATACCTTTGGACCAATGGACGGTGTAATTTTCACCTGCGAGCGTGACCTGATCATCAACGGAAATCTGGGGTCGGTAGATGCATCCACCATGTGCATCGATAAAAACACCGGTGAAAAAATCTGGGCCAATGCCAACTGGATATCCGTAACCCCCAATGAAACCAAAGCAGCATTTGGCGATCATCTGTACCTCATCACAGGCGCGATCAATCAACCCAAACAGCTCGCGGCGGTCGACATGAGATCGGGAGCATCCTTGTTCTATTCGGAAGACTTGCCTGGCGATGGGGACCAGGAAGGACCCATCGCTGTCAGCAACGATGGAACCATATTCTTCAGAAGAGACGGCGGTGATTTTTATGCCGTCGCCGACACCGGCCAGGGATTTTCGATCCTGTGGACCTATACGCCGGAAAATATGGGACTGTTTGTGATGAACTTCGCTACGGATTGGGATGGAAATGTACTTTTAATGGATAAAGGAAAGATATTCCGCCTGAACCGCACGGACGGCGCGGCCATGGATTCCACCGGGTTTATCGGGGTGGATGCGGGCAGGATCGCGATCGGGGGAGATTCCACCATTTACGTCAATAACACCAACGGGAGCTATTATGCATTTGCATACGATCTTCAAAACCTGCTCTGGCAGGTAAACCGGCAGGGAAATTATTATGCAGGCCCGGCCCTGTCCCGGGAAGGGAGCATGATCATTGCAGGTTCGGGAAATACGATTGAATGCTATCGTTTTCAGGGTGAAAGGAGTCCGGTGGCTGCTTTCTCAGCATCCGGTTACTTTTTATACACAGGGGAAAGTATTGACTTTTCCGATCTTTCTTCATTTTCTCCCGCCTCATGGCATTGGGAATTCGCTGGAGGATCGCCTTCGGTTTCCTCTGAACAAAATCCCCAGGGGATAATTTATTCTGAACCGGGCGTATTTGAAGTAACCCTCATGGTTTCAAATGAGCTCGGCAGCGATACGCTGGTCAGGACCTGTTACATAGAGGTGGAATTGTTGGAAGGTATCGACGTGCTTGGGGCCTCCGGCCAGCCTTCCGTTTATCCCAATCCTGCCCGCAGTTCTGTGACCATTTCCTCCGAAACAGCTTCTGTCTTAAGGATTTATTATCAAACAGGCGCAGTGGCTTATTCTGATGGACGGGTACTCAGGGAACGAACCATCGACATTTCGCATTTTTCGCCAGGGCTCTATATGATAAGGCTTGAAGGAGTAAAGAGCTGCCACACCTCCAAATTACTTGTGGTGCCTTAATCTTCAGCAGGTCCGGCACCGGGCGAACCAAACTGATGTCAGATCAGCAGGAATCAATAAATTCTGTCAGATAAAAACGGAGATGACCCAGTATACCCCGGCGCTGATCGCAATGGTGCCCGGGATGGTCAGCACCCAGGCGGCGGCGATGTTTCCCGCCACGCCCCAGCGAACCGCCGACAGCCTGCGGGTCATCCCCACGCCCATCACCGAACCGGTAATGGTATGCGTGGTACTGACCGGGATTCCGGCCAGCGAGCTTCCGATAATGGTGATGGCTCCCGCGGTTTCTGCGCTGAAGCCATGTACCGGCTTGAGCGTTGTCAGGTTGTTCCCGAGGGTTTTGATCACTTTCCACCCCCCGGCCAATGTGCCTAATGCAATGGCCGTATAACAAGAAATCACAACCCACGTCGGGACGTAAAACTCCGGGCCCAGCCTGCCCGTGCTGAACAGCAGGATCGCTATGATCCCCATGGTCTTCTGTGCGTCATTGGCGCCATGCCCCAGGCTGAACACCGCAGATGAAAGCAATTGCAGGCCCCGGAACAGGTTGTCGACCTTGCGGGGAGACTGCCTTCGGAAAATGAGCATGGTCAGGACCATGAGGAAGTATCCGAGTACCAGGCCGATCAGGGGCGAAAGGACGATGAAAAGCGAAACCTTAATGATCCCGGAAGATATGAGGACCGACTTTCCCCCGACCATGATCGCCGGGCCGATCAGCCCTCCGATCAGGGCGTGCGATACGCTGATCGGCAGTCCCAGCATGGTGCAGGAGTACACCCAGATCACCGCGCCGATCAGGGCGGCCAGAATGATGTATTCATTCATGATGGAAGGATCGACGATGCCTTTGCCGATGGTGGTGGCCACATGGACGCCGAAGAAAAACACCGCTGCGAAATTGAAAAAAGCGGCCCAGGCGACGGCTACCAGGGGGGGCAGGACTTTGGTCGCCACAACCGTGGCGATGGAGTTGGCGGCATCGTTCATGCCGTTCATGAAATCGAATAACAGCGCGATAACGATGGCTACGATAACGATTGTTGACATAATCCGGATAAATCAGGCCATTTTGATCATGATGGTCTTGAGCACATCGGCCACGTCTTCCATGCGGTCGCTGGCCCGTTCCATGGTCTGCAGGACCTCCTTTTTCTTGATCAGTTCAATGGCGTCTTTTTCATGCTCAAAAAGATCCGAAATGACCTGGTGGTAGAGGTCATCGGCCTGGTTCTCCACTTCGTTGATGCGGATGCAGGCCTGGCTGATCTTATCCGGTCGCTTGAGGTTATGCAATTCACCGACAGCCAGCCGGATCTCGCTCCCGCCTTTCATCAGCACACCGGAAAACTGGACGAATTCAGGGGGAAAGTTTTTAAGCTTGTACAGCCTGATCCTCTGGCTGGTGCCGTTGATGAAATCCAGTACATCGTCGAGCGTGGAGGTCAGCTGGTGAATGTCCTCACGGTCAAAAGGGGTGATAAAAGTCTTGTCGAGCATGTCAAAGATCTGGTGGGCAATATCGTCACCTTTGTTCTCCAGGTCCTTGATCGTTTTGTGCAGCGCGACGGACTTTTCAGGATTATTCACAGCGTACAGCTCATTAAGCAGTTCCGTAGCCTGGACGATCAGTTCCGCCTGCGACTCAAACATCGGGTAAAACTTTTTGTCCTTTGGAACGAGCTTCTGAAAGAAAGTGTTAACTCCCATTGCAATTTTTGGGTTTTTGGTTGGTGACTGATACTTTAGTTTTCTAATGATGGATCCAGCCGGTCAAAAATATAAAGTTATGGCGAAACGCCAAGGAATTCTTTTTCGCTCTTTTGACTAATGGCCGTCATGATTGATGGAAATGTCGGGCTGCCCTGCGCCGTGCGTTTTCTTGTGCGGGGCGTGGGGATGCCAGCCGACAGTTCCGAGCAAAACAAAAAATCCGACGACATAAGCAAGGGCCACATGCCAGCCACCCCTGATGAATTTACCGGTATGTTTGGCCTGCGGGTACATGTTCGACAAGGCAACCCCGGCAGAGGATCCGAACCAGATCATCGATCCGCCAAAACCGACCGTGTACGCCAGCACGCCCCAGTCGTAACCGCCCTGTTCCAGGCAAAGCTTGGTCAGAGGGATGTTGTCAAAAACGGCGCTGACGAAGCCCAGGGCAAAAGCCGACTGCCATGAAGCGGCCGGCAGTTCGTCGACGGGCATCATGGAGGCTATGGTCACCAGCGACATCAGGAACACGGTGCCCTGCCACGCTTTTTTCATCTCCCCCCAGGGAACCTTGCGCATCAGCCCGCCCAGAAGGATCGCAATCCAGACGCCCAGGGCCGGAAAGTCAAATAAAAAATTGGTCAGGATGGCCCCAGCCAGGATCAGCGCCACGATAAAGATATTGCCGAAGTCTATCCTGGCGCCTGTGCCCTTCTCCTTCAGTATAGGCTGGAAACGGTGCTGCTGAAGTGCCCCGAAGACACCGAAGACGGCAAAGGCGGCGAACGAGGCGGCATAGGCATGCAGCACCCACGTAGGTTCCACCCCATCGATCCACATGAGGGTGGTCGTGGTGTCGCCCACCACGCTGCCGGCGCCGCCCGCGTTGCTGGCCGCGATGATCGCCGCCAGGAAGCCAAGGTGCACCTTGCCTTTATAAACGACCATGGCCAGGGTGCCGCCAATCATGGCGGCGGCGATGTTATCAAGAAACGATGAAAGGATCATGATCATGAGCAACAACACCAGCCCGCCTTTCCAGTCGGCAGGCAGAAACTGCGGCAGCACTTCAGGCAACTTCGATTCCTCGAAGAACCTGGCCAGAATGGCAAAGCCAAACAGCAATCCCATCAGGTTCAGCAGGATCCGCCACTCCCCTTCCTCCGCGCCAGAGCCTGTAATATGATATACCAGGTTAAATGCCGGATCGAAGATCAGTTTAAACGCCAGGACCGCGATAAGGCCGGCCAGGGCGACATACATGGTTTTCTTGTGAAAGAGCGCAACGCCCGCCAGTGTAAGTCCGAACAGAATGAATTCCAGCCGGACGGGACCAATCGAAGGAATTGTTTCCATAAAGTTTGGATTCAGTGCAATAAATTGGATTGTACTTAATATATTGAAGTACTGTAAACTGCTCCGGAACTAATGCTAAGTCATGTGTCCTTTAAAATTGCCCGGAATCATTACCGTAAGTCAACAAAAAGAACTTTGAGTTGGAATGGGATGGTCCGGAGGAGTTTTTGGGACCTGGGGATCGAAGCCAATCCGGAGTGCAAATTTATGCCGGAATCTTTATAAACTGTATGGGTTCAAAAATAAAAAAACCTGCCTTGCTAAACAGCAGGCAGGTCATGAGTGTCTGTGGTTTCCTGGGTTATTTCTTGTCAGGGCTTCCTTTGGCGGCGCCGCAGGAAGTTGTTTTTCCGCATTCTTTGGTGTACGGACATGGGGCGGCGGAAGAGCTCTTCGGGGCGGCAGCGGCCTGCTTGTCTTTGCATTCCTTGCTTCCGCAAACATCGCAAAGGCCATCATTGTTCTTGTCGACCCATTTGCAATCCGCCTTTGCGGTGTGGGTTCCGGAGCAATCGCCTGATTTTGTCATGGTCTGTGTGGTGGCTGCATCCTTTTTCGCTGCAGGAACTTCCTGTGACTGTGCCATGACGGCGGCGCTGAAACCCAGGAACAGTAAGGTGATGAATAAGATTTTAATTTTCATAGGTAAATAGGTTTAGATTTGGTGCATCAAAGATAATCCTTTTCCCGAATTTCAGTACATCTGCTTTAAAAAAGCATCCCTGGCCGGATTACAAATGATATTTATCCAGGGAGGCGTCGAAATCAAAGAACATATGGCAGCCTGTTTTCAGGGCCTGCACCATTTTATGTTCCCTTTCCAGGATCTGCCTGCGGAAGTCGGTCATTTCCTCCTTCTGGCCGAAAAGCTGCGCTTCCTGCGTCTCCCGGTATGTCAGTTCGATAAACACTTTGAAATCGGCCTGGTGTAGCATTGTGGCGTACAAACCATTCACGATCGCCACCCGGACTTGATTAAATGTCGTGGTCAGCTGGTCCACTTCATCGGTGATCAGGTCGACACAGGGCATGGTTGATTCCCGGTCATGTAGGAAGTCCTGCATGACGTGGTGAATGCGGTCCCAATCGTACTCGGAAGGCCCGACGCTCTGGATGCCGTGTGCACGCCGCCAGGCTTTGCGGCTGTGCGGCGGGATGCTGTAAAAGTCATCCAGGTCGATGATCTTGCTTTTGATTTGCTCTCTTTTCAGCCGGTGGGCGATGGCGAAGGCCAGGGTCGACTTTCCCGAGCCCACCTCACCTCCGATGGCGATGATGTATTTGTTTTCGATGCGCGGCAGGATCTCATCGACAACCACATTGGCCGCCGCGATATGTTTTTGGGTAACGGTTATCCGGTCATTCAGCATGGTGCAAAATTACAGGAATTAATTATAATGATGCCGGATGAGTCTTAATCGCGGCCTTCCCGACTGCGTCGGGACATTCCGACCAGAATGAATAAAAAAAGCCGCCCTTTAGGAGCGGCTTTCTGCCTGCAATGCGGGAAAGCCCTGTAAAAAGCCTCGCTTGTTATATTCAAAAAAATTGATTATATTTGGTTGAAACATTCAACCAATAGATATGAAAAAGCTGGTTATGCTTGCCGGCCTTCTTATGGCAGTTTTCCTGGTGATTTCAGGATGCAAGAAGAATGAAGAAGAACCGGGTTTGAAAAACTCCTATAAAGGAAAAATGACCTTTCAATATACCCGGGGCTTTCCTTCCTACACCGCTATTGCCGATATAGAAATCCAGCTGAATATAAACGGCACGATGACCTCAGGCTATGAGCAGCCTGCCAGTTTTGACAAAGCAGACATTTATGAGGTTGGAGGAGTCCCCCAGATGAAACTTCGTCATTTTGGAACGGTGGTCATTGACGCCGTTGAAGGGCTTTATGAGGTAGTGAACGGGGAGGAGATCATCAATGCGAACATTCATTCGGTGGTTGATTACACAGAAGAAATGTATGATTATGATCCGGAGGACGGGTTTGTCCTCTCAGGGGTCAATCACTACACCCTGGAACATCCTTTCCACAATGTTACAACGCCTTTTTCCCTGGATGATGCCGTTACAACGGGTAGTGCCAATATGGTAACGTACCCTGATTTGCAGGGGACAGCAAAAGAGGGATACACCCTGTACCTGACGCCGGATCTTCCTCCGAGATAATCAGTGCAGACCCTCATATTGGCAAATAGCCACAAATTATTCATCCCGAAGGGATAATTGAATGCAGGCCCGGATGAAATCCGGGTATGACGGATGAAATCCGGACATAACGGAGGGAATTCGCGCACAATGATCCCCCCAGACACATTAAATCCCGACGGGATGAATGACAGAATCCGTGCAGAAAACAGAAAAAAATCATGGCAATGGCAAAGAATTGAAAAAATGTATTAATTTTGCACCCTCAAAAGTTCATTTTAATATTGGTCTGGTAGTTCAGCTTGGTTAGAATGCCTGCCTGTCACGCAGGAGGTCGCGGGTTCGAGTCCCGTCCAGACCGCGCCCTTGAAAGTCAGTAAGTTACAAAGCTTGCTGACTTTTTTCATTTTAACAAGGTTTGCGGTTTGGTTTGCGGTCGGTGCCTCACAAGCGTAATTAATCCGCTTCCGATAGGTAAACTAAACTAACGAAACGCCTGTTAATAACTTTGCACCCCGGCACCGGGTATATTTCGCCCCTTTTCCGGATTAATAGTCATGAAGCGATTTAAAGCCATATGGGACGCGCTGCGCCTGCGATGGGATAAATGGTTATTCCGGCGTAAGTGGCGCAGCGTGCGGGGCGGGTATGTATTCCCTTCCGGCATACTTACCGGCCGTCCGGTTTCCTGCTTAGCAATATCCCCGGCGCGCTGGCCGATACCCCGGCGGCTTTAGCAAGTTCTTGGCGGGTATCAATGGGCGGTTTTGCAGATTTCTGCGGAACCGCGCCCCCCGCTTCCCTTTGATTCCGCTTCGCCTTCGCAGCGATGCTCCGGCAGCTTAGCGACTTCGCGGTGGTGGGAATAGCCCAAGTCTGCGTGACGTACCGCAGATGTCCTTTCAGATACAGTCTTATAGTCTTGTATTGTGCGCCTCTCCAGCCCGGTGATTTGCTCAGCAATAAAAAACCCCGGCGTTTCCACCGGGGTCGATCGCTCCACCACAAAGCGGCTGCCAACTGGCAGCTAATGTCTAAAAAGGGCGGTGGCGTTCACCAGCCGCCCCCGAAACAAACGATGAAAAACAACTAAGGAGAACACATTATCACCGCTTCAAAAGTAGTGTCGCACTCGTCAGCCGCAGCGTGCCAAGCGTGTCGGTCGTCACGGTATATAAGCGCAGTTTGTTATACATAAACGGCGACGTTGAAACGTGGCTGTAACTGGTTGTGTAAGTGCCTTCGCCCGCAAAGGTCAAAGTATCCAGGTCCACCCAGCTAGGATCGTCCACCGCGTAACTGGCCTGCAGATACGCCGCGCCGGTCTGATCGCCGTCCAGGCTGTCAGCGGTCGCGGTAAATATCAGCTTCCAGTCAGCATCGTCCAGGGTGTTCGGATACTCCACAATAAGGGTATCAATCGACTCTTGGATGGTATCGCTTCCACTCCAAAAGTGGTACAACTTCAGATCGGCCCGGTTCACCTCGAAGCCCTGCCCCGATACCCGGCCAACCCCGATGGCCAACAGGATCAGGATAATTAATTTTAGGATAATCTTCATGGCCTTCAAAATTAGGCGGCGTTGATGCCGTAAATTCTGCCGAATGACCTGGTATGCAGCGGTTGGATGTCAACCCGGACCCAGGCCAGAAAAGCGGTCATCCCGAATTCCGCGTAACGCTGATCCAGGGTGAGAATTTTCAACCCCTGGCGGTACCCGATAACCAGTTCCTTGAAGTTCCCGAAATAAATTGCGCTGGCGGCGTTGCTCTGCCCCTGCGTATCGGTGATCGGGATCGCGGTTGTATGGAAGAACGGAATATTTTTCAGGATGTCGGGCTTCTGCAAATATGCATCAGTCGTCGACTCTTTCAATTTAGCCAGGTCGGTAAATGTCCGGGGGTGCATGACAAACGCCGTGATGTCGTTTACATTGTAGGAATAAAGCCCGTTCATGCCGGTAATCAGAGTATCATAACTGCTAATGGCGCTCCCGTCAGTAGCCATTGCCACGGAATAACCCAGGTTGGAATAACCCTTAATTCCAAGCGGAATGTTATTACTGCCGGTTCCGACAAATGCCGCCGCGTCGATGGCGTTGGCCGTGGCCTGAGTCAGGCAGTACCCCAGCACTTTGTCGATATTTACAGAGTCCTGTAATAGTTCGTTAGAAACCTGCACCAGTACCGCGCCAGCTTCAGCGTCAAACGCAACCTGCCCTAAAGTAGGATCGCTGGCGCTAATTTCCGCGTTTTCAGCGCGCCAGTGAAATGTTGGTAACGCGCTGACTGTCGCGAAGTTATGCAAATCGCTGTCAAGTGTAATGACCTGCGCCCCGGCCCTGGCGGCGACAATATTTGCCGTTAGTGCCGTAACAAACGCCCCGTCGACAATGGTCGGGGTCGTATATCCACCGGCCGAGGGTGTGCCTTCGCTCATGGCGCGCCGGTCGCCCCGAAGGTACCCCCCAACGCTTCTCCCGACAATTTCCATTTCATTTGAAACTGAGTCCGGCCCGGAAAAATTCCGGTCGATGGTGATCGACGCGGCCCGTGCCGTCAGGTCGTCGATAACAGTAGAATGACTGTCTGCCGTCCTCATCAGTTCATCAAACTGAAATCGTTCATAGTCGTTTAGCTGGCGGCCCTCTTCTTTTGCCCTTTGTGCAAGCGCCTTCGCCTCATTAATGGCTTTGTCGCGCTGTTCTTTATTTTTAGTGTATAGATTCATATGCAATAATTTTAATTTTGTTTACCTTCCGCCCGTCGTAACGCCTGCCGAAGTTCCTCAGCTTCGTCGATCATTGCGGAAATTTCTTGTTGCTCTTCCGGCGTCCAGGTATAACGCCCTTCGGCGTGTGCTGCCTTCGTGCGCTCCAGCACGGTGCGGGTCAGGTATTCATATCGGATCCGCTGTTCGGTTTGTGAGTAGGATTTTTGCTTTTTCTTCATGGCTTATATCTTAAGCGGTTTAACCGTCGGCACCTGGTCGCAGAGTCGCTCAAAGTTTTCGCGGGTCAAAACGATGGGCGGCAACTTACGTTGTTTCTCATATTCTTCCCACAGTGGAGACAATCCCAGCTCAGCGGCCTTCTCCGCAGTCATAACGCCCCCCGGAAGGTCATCCGCCCAGCTGATGCCCGGCTGCAGTTCAATGTCGTCGTCGTAAAAATCCATGTTTAAGAGTCTTGTAATGTTTCGCACAAAGGTCGGGCGCTTCTTTTGGAAAACCCCTAATAATTTATCGGTTTGTTTAGCCGCGTTGTGCTTTTTCGCCCGCCTCATTGCCCCGCGTGCAGAGTCAATGTCGCTGAAGCGGTCGCGCTTAAATACATCGTAATACATGGAATTGCACAACTGGAACGCCTTATTGTAGCTGATGCCGCGCCGTGCGCTTTCCAATATTACCTGATCCCAAAATCCGAGCGGGTCTGTCATCAGCAGCACGCGCCGCGGTACGTTCACAAAATCGCTGTCTTCTGTCATATTATTATATAGTTTTATGTTATATATGTAAGTATCTATTTTAACCCCCGGTCGGAGCACTGCCCGTGTATTCATGAGGCTTCAGCGGTCGATGTATGGCGTGGGTGCTGTAGAATATCTATGGCGGGTATATATGTATAATATTACATATCTTCCTCATCCGCTGGCGGGTCGTCCGGCTCGTCCTGGTCATCGACGGTAAACAATTCCGTATCGCTCAGGATGCAGCGCGGCGCGTCCAGGCAGTCGTAATATATGCAGCATTGCCCGGCGCAACCTTCGCCCTGTATCGGGCAGAAACCCAGTCTTATTACTTCGCTCATGATCGGCCCCCTTCCTGCATTGCCTCCCGGCGCAATAGTTCGGCGCGGTTGCGCTTGCGGATCATTCGCCGGTGTTTATTACTTGGATGCTCTGAGCGCAGTTTAATAACAAGCGCGCTACGAAAGCTGCCATATGTCTTGTATCGGTGCTGGTTTGTCTTTTCATTGATAAGTATTTCCAGTTCCCGCCACGCCTCCACCGGCTCAGGGTGATGGCGGCGGATGGCTTCCCATGCCTGCCAATAGTCTGCAATAGTGCCGGATAAAGCGCGGTAAATTTGTTGCGATGTTAATAATGGTTTCATATCTAATCTATTTTAATATTCTCTTTACTTGCATCGGGCTAATCTTAAATACCCGCCCGCCTTCAGCCTGTACCAGGTAGTAATCCTGTTTTGTTTCGCGCCCTTCGCGCTGCGATAGCGCCGTAAATTTATCCACCACCAGGCCGGTGACCAGTTCGCCGCCCGCTGTGTATTCTATTTTGCTGCCGATAACTAGGCTATTTTGTACTAGATTTTGCATGGCTTGTAATCATTTGCATATCAATTATTTATATTACTATACTAGCCTAGGCGGCTATTAACTAGCCTAGGCTAGGCGGTGCGGGTATATATATAGTATATACCCGCCCGCCCGCCTGGTCAGCCTAGAATGGTGCATCGTCGTTAATTTCATCAGGATATTCAGCTTTAAAGTCTTTTGCATTGTGCGGCTTGCGATATTTATATACTGCGCCGTCTTTATATATCCAGTCCTGATCCTGGCCGAAGTATGTAACGAATTCCCGGGCCTTGTCGCGCCCGATGGCATAAGCTTCGCGGATGGCTTGCACCAGGTCAGCATATTTTAGCCCGGCGGCGGGTATTGTCTTTTGAAGTCGTTTGTGATGTATGTTTATTGCGATTTCCCCCGGTGTTATAGGCTTCTTTCCCTTCTTAGCGGGTGTTACTTCATCCGTTGTAAAGTCGGCCGGCAGCCCCTCGCTATCATATCCCAGGGCATAAGGTTTAAAGCCCATACCGCGCCCGTCGGTAAAGCTTACAATACTGAAGGGGCCGGAGTCGGATTTTTCAATGTTAATGATGGTTTGGGATTTATTCATTAATTCGGTTCCCAAATGCCCCCGCGCGTTGTTATCCGATTTATTCAGGTGAAGGGTTGCAAAAATATGCAGGTGATAGTTATTTGTCCACCTCATTAAAGCGGTCAGGGCTTCGGTCGCTTCATCCGGGTCGTTTATATTGCTCACCAGGTCGCGCACGCCGTCGATAAATACCACGCCCACGCCGGCGGTTGTGCTTATTGTATAGTCAATAAATTGCGTGCGCTGCTTTGGATTGAAGGGGCGAAGGCTAAAGTACCTCAGGCGGTCTAGGCCGGTGCGGGCCGTTCGCCGGATCTTATTTACAACGTCCCAGGCTTCGCCGGCCTGCTGTTCGGTATCGAAATACAGAACAATATTTTTATCCGGCGGCAGGATCGCTTCATGGTTGCCTAGTTTACCGCCCCTTACAAACGCCGCCGCCTGGTGTGTGTTATGGTGTGTTTTGCGCGACTTTGCCTTACCTAGGTTGGTTGTTATGCCGCCCTGGTTCGCAACGGGTTGCCCGTCGATGGTCAGGATAACGGGTTCATCCGGTCGCGGGCTGGTAGGATCCACCAGGCACGCCGCTGTCATTGCCGCCATATCGGCCGTATCTTTGCCGAATTCATCCGCATGCCGGGTATAAACGCCGCGGACGGTGCCGGTTGTTTCTTCATCCGACTTTTCTTTAAAGGTCTTCAGGATGAAGGCCAGCGCGTCCGCTTCCGGGATGCCCGCGCGGTTGCAATTGCATGCCAGGTTGTGAACGTACGGGTTGCGGTTTCCGATAGTGTATACTTCGCCACGGGCCGCCATTTTGGCCATTATCTTATTAAACTGCTTGTCATCCGTTTTCCCGGTCGGTTGTGCTGATGCCGGCGCAGCGGGGCGGTCGGGTTCGATGGCCAGCCCGGTAAATTCGCTTACCTTTTCCGGGTCTTTAATGATAATATCCGGATCCCAGCTGTCAAAGGTCAAGCGGCTAACATTCTTATTTGCCGGGTCGGTTGCTTCATTGTCGATTTCCCGCAATAGGGCTTCATATCGGGCCTTATATTCGGCTTTGTCTTTAACAGCGGGTATCTTAGCCCAGGCTTTAACGCCGTCGCCTGAAGGGCTTATATAAGCTGCTAGGATGTAATCTTGTTTTGCGATGTAATCCCGGAATTCTGCCGGGTTGGCCAGGTGGTCAAAGTCCAGCACGGCCCATCCGCTAGGCTGCTTTAGCGCGTCATCTTCGCGGGTTGTGAACGCCCCGGCGCCCGTTACGCCTGGCAGCTGCTTTTTTAGGTCGGCGCGCGTCGCGTCATCGGCTTTTCTAATCCGTTCCACCAGTTCGCGGCTGGCCCCGGTGCGGATCCGGTCAAGGTATTGAATTACGTCAAATTCTTCAACGGGCTTTGTATTATTTGCCCTTTGGAAAAAACTTATTCTGTTCATATTCTATCCCCTCAAAATCGCAGCTTACCCGGCGGCGTTCCGATCCGGTGCGGTCGGATGTACTGACCGCCGGGGGCTGCTCGTTCAAATTCTTTAATCCCGCACAAATCATGATCGGCCTGGCATTAGTTATTTTTCGCCGCCCGTGATGCCTCCAGCGCGTCCCCGACCGGCCTGTAATGAGCGCGGCGCGATTTGAACCAGTCCATAACCTCAACGCGGTTGAACCGGATCAGGCGCGGGCCTGCCTGGTAATGCGGGATGCCTTCGCCCAGGGATCGGGCTTTAAAGGTTTCGCCGTAAATGAATTGTTCAGATACGTCCAGCAGTAGGGCCAATTCCCTTGCGGATAAAAATTCCTTTTGATTGATTTCCGAAACGCTCAAAGGCTTCCGATCGCGTTTTAATTTCGCCATGTCGATTAAGATTTATTGTTAAACATTAACCGGCGGGCTGTTCGTAAATGGGGGCGGGTGCGGGTTGCGGATAGAACAGAATTGCTTACCTTTGCAAAGACACTTCGAAAAAATCTACCAAAAATTTTCTGTGTCGACACACGCCCGGTACGGTTCGCCCTGCCGGGTTTTTAATTCCTATTTTAAAGAACGTTGCCCAAAGTTACGGCGGCATTTTGCGTTTTTTAGTGCCGCAGGGTTATGTAATGGGTTATGAATTTTTAATTAGTTTGTTTTGCAATAATATAATAAATTCCCTATTGCGCGCGCCGATTTTCTCAACACGGGTGTGTTGAAATTAGTTAGCACAATATCAGCGTATTAAATAAAATAAGCCTGGTTCCGATGGGTTCCAGGCTCATTATTTTCAACACGCGGGGCGGTCGGGATCATTCCCGCGGCGCTGGTAGGTTCGGATATTCGAACGCTTCGGCGTGCTCAATTACCTGCTCCAGGCCCTCCAGGATCATATTAACGGCGGCGTGGTGTGCATGATCCCAGGCGGCGCGGGCAATGGATTGTACTTCCGGTTGCAACAGTTCGAAGTTTTCGACGGTTGCGGTAAAGTCTTTAAATGATGTAACTTTGCCCTGTAAACTTTCAATTCTCATTGTTTTGTGTATTTGATTGTTTATGAATGGCCGCCGGTATGTTCGCAGCATCCGGCGGCGTTGTTTTAAAGCATGTTCACGGCCTTGTTTTTCTGTTCCTGCGAAGCTTCCCGGATGTAGTTTTCCGTTGTGGTTAACTTCTTATGGCCTCCAAGTGCCTGAATTGCGTCGACGGTGGCACCGGCGCGGGCTAAATTAGTGATGGCGGTATGTCGCAGAACGTAACTCGATAGCGGCGTTTCAATTTTGGCGGTGGTGCCTACTCTTTTTAGATACTGGTTGAATTGCGTCCGCTTTTTCATGATCCTGTCCATTATCTGCGCTTCCGTCTTATGCAATTCCTTACTGAGTATGCCCCCGGATGAATTGCGGCCCAGCGTCCCGAAAATGTAATATTCACCTATTCCATTTATCCCGACGGATCCGCCTTGCTTCTTAATAGCCTCAATAGTGATTTTCTTCCGGTAGGATATTATTTCCTTTACCCTCGGATGAACCGGAATAATCATTTTGTAGTGTATCTTTTGCCGGATGTAGTGTATTTCGTTGCCCCGGATGTCGCTGAATTTAAGGCGGCAAACGTCAACAAAGTTCATCCCGGCGGTAAAGTAGATAAACGCCATGATCCGGTAATTATCATTCTCTTTATTTACGTCCTCATGGTTCAGCAGCTTGTCCATGTCCTCAGCGGATAAAGCCCGCTTGTTAGGCTTGCCGGTCGGTATTTTGTACTCTGAAAACGCGAAGTCCCGGGCATAACCAAGTTTAACGGCCTTAGCAACCGCCGCCCTCAATGTCCGCATGTATAAACTGATGGATGCAACCTTCAGTTTTTTCCCGGTCAGGTAGTTTTCATATCGGTTCAAAAATGGTATGTCGATTTCGCTGAAGTCAATATCTTTATCATTCCTGAATGATTTAAAAGCCTTCAGCGCGTCGGTATAAACGCGGGCCTGTCCTATCTTGTCCGCTGCCTTAAATTCGCGTATAAGCTGCTCAATCCATTTAAATACGGTATATTCCCGGCTTATTACCTTATCGACTTTATCCCGAAGGCTGTCAAGTGTAATATTCTTCTGAGCGCGGGCCAATTCCGATATTTTGCGGTTGTACTTTGTTAGGGTGCCGGTAATCAGTTCCCGGATTTCGGCGTTTTCCTGTTCCACGCGCGCGCGATCCTCTTTACTCATGCCCCTGGTTATCGGTTTTGGGATGTATTCGCCCTTTGCAAAGTCCCAGCGTTCCGGCGGCAAAGATACTTTGAGTGAAATATGTTTACGTTTATCCCCGTCAGTCAGGCGCAACATTAAGGGGTGTTCAAAATAGATCATTTCGCCGTCCTGGTGCCGGGCCTTTACACGCTTGCTGGTGAACAAAATTATTGATGCTTTCATGGTGCTTTTTTATTTCGGTTTGCGGTCGGTTTGCGGTTTGGTTTGCGGTGCTTTTCTCTTTTATTGCCTTAAAGCTTATTAAAACTTAATACTGCAAATATAGTGTATAAATTAGGATTGTCAAGGGTTTCAGGAATATTTTTATTAAGATAGTTAAAACAAAAAAGTAAGCAAAATTACCAAAAATTCTGCCTGTCACGCAGGAGGTCGCGGGTTCGAGTCCCGTCCAGACCGCTGCAAGAAGCCGCTCCGAAAGGGCGGCTTTTTTTATTCGGGATGCTCAAAAAGCACTACTTTTGACCCTCAATGCCCGGATCTTACAAAATAACCATCCCCCTCCTGTTCATCTTCTGTTTTGTCAACTTAAACGCACAGGATTTGAAATTCAGGCAACTGTCCATCGATAAAGGCATGGGCATTACTCTTCACTACCCGGGAAATGCCCTTGCAACGACTCTAATGCACCTTTCCACGGGCCGGTACGTGCCCGGGATTATGTGTTCCGATAATGACCCATTCCGGAATGAAGACGAAATGCCGCTTTCGGCTATCATCAAGCCGCCCTGGTGGAGTACATGGTGGGCCTATATTTTGTATGGATTTTTTTTTATTTCAGCGGTTTACCTTGTCAGGCGCTATGAGTTAAGCCGCATCAGGCTTCGGAATCAACTGAAACTAGAAAAGATAGAAACGGAATCCCTGCGTAAACTGGACCAGTTGAAATCACATTTCTTTACCAACATATCCCATGAATTCCGCACACCCCTTACCCTGATCCTCGGACAGATCGAACATGTACTGTCATCCGATATCGACTCCAGGGAAAAAGACAAACTGCAAATTGCCAGCCGCAATGCCAGCAGGCTGCTGACACTCATCAACCAACTACTGGAACTTTCCAAACTGGAAGCCGGAAGCATGAAGCTCGACGCAAGACAGCAAAACATCGTTTCATTCCTGAAAAGCCTGTTCTTTTCCTTTGAATCGATTGCTGCCTTGAATAAAATTAACTTGCGCTTTGAATCTGAACCAGCCACGCTCCTGGTGTCTTTCGATACGGACAAGCTGGAAAAGATTTTCTACAACCTGCTCAGTAATGCCCTGAAATATACCCCACAGAAAGGAGAGATCTGTGTTTTCATTGCTTCCCCGGATGAAGGCAGTGTAAACATCCATGTCAGGAACACCGGAAAAGAAATTCCGGCAGCGTTACTCCCACATATTTTCGACCGTTTCTTCCAGGCCGAAAGTCCGGCAGGCAAAAATTACGAAAGCACCGGAATCGGGCTGGCCCTGACCCGGGAACTTGTGGAATTGCACAACGGCAGCATTGAAGTACGCAGCCGGGAAGGTGAAGGCTCCGAATTCATCCTGACCCTGCCGGTCTCAGGGGCGGACGAACCGGAGAATTTATTATCCAAAGAATCATCCGTGGAATCGATCATCCACATTTCTCCCGCCTCAACTGAATATTTAACTGAACAGGAAGTTTTATTACCTAAAAAGATCATTCCGGCGAATGACCGTAAGATCATTCTCATCGTCGAAGATCATCCCGATGTAAGATCTTACATTCGCGAACAGCTTGATCCCGAATATAATGTAATGGAAGCTGAAGACGGCCTGGCAGGAATTTCAGCCGCTCAGCGACTGATCCCGGATCTCATCATCACGGATGTGATGATGCCGAACATGGATGGCTGCCAGCTGTGTACGGAAATACGCAAAGATGAGAAAACCAGCCATATTCCGGTGATCATGCTTACGGCCAGGGCCGGTTTGGACGACAAGATCGAAGGACTGGAAACGGGAGCGGATGACTATCTCCTGAAGCCATTCAGCGCCAAAGAATTAAAAATCCGGGTTAAAAATTTGATCGCCAGCCGGGAAGCGCTTCGGAAACGATTCAGCAAATCAACGGTGATCAGACCTTCAGAAGTTTCCGCTATTTCGGTCGACCAGGCATTCCTGGAAAAGGCGATCCGACTGATCGAAGCGCATTTTCCTGATGAACAGTTTTCGGTCGATAAGCTCGCCGCTCAATTAAATATGAGTATTTCTCAACTCAACAGGAAACTGAACGCCCTGGTTGACCAGCCCGCCGGGCAGCTGATCCGTTCCCTTCGGCTTCAGCGCGCTGCCGATCTGCTCAGACAAAATGCGGGGAATGTGGCGGAGGTATGCTTCATGGTTGGTTTCAACGACCAGGCCTATTTTTCGCGTTCGTTCAGAAAACAGTTCGGCTGCAGCCCGTCAGCGTTCCGCAGAGAAATTTGAATCTTTGGGATTGCGCGGAAAGTCCATTAATCTGCGTCAGGAGTCCAAATATCTACGGACCTGTTCCTGTAATTTTGCCACCTGGAAATTATCCTGCGGAGCAAGCCGAAAATCCTTCCCAACAGAGTAGGCAACAACCCAAATAAATCAATCATGAAATCTATTAAAACCCTTATGACAAAGACTGCTTTCATTATGGCCGTCATTTTTATGGTCTCCATTTTCAAACTGGGCGCCCAGACCCCCAAGGAAGAGCTGGGATTCATTTTATCCATGACTGAGTTTGAGATTAAAACTGGCCACGACGAACAATTCCGTGAAGGCGTAAAGGCCTGGAAAAAATGCTACCTTGACAATGGCGGCACCTGGACCTGGAACATGTGGCATCGCGTAAATGGAGAAGGCAATGTTTATGTCCTCACTTCCGCAATGGAAAAATGGGCTGAAATGGACGAGGCTGATGAAGCCGGTAAGAAATGCCGTGACATTGTGAAGGATCAGATTATGCCCCACATCGAGAGCACCAAGGACAATTTCGCCCGTTTCCAGCCTGAAATCAGCAAAGAATATCCCAATCCTGATGCGCTGATCTGGGTAAACTATTGGCGGCTGAATGATGGTACGAAATTCAGGGAGATCGTTAAGCAACTGAACAATGAGGTTAAAAAGGCTGAGGGATCTCCCCGTGGCTACTGGTATGGTATGATCGGAGGCGGTGCTCAGGAGGCGGATGTTTTTGTGGCGACTCCATTCAAAAATTACGCCGCCATGGACGTAGAAAGAGATGCCATCTGGACGATCTATGAAAATGCCTTCGGGAAGGAAATGAGGGACTTCATGCAGGCTGAATTCAGGGAAACCATCGATGAATCCTGGTCGTATATCTATTCAAAGGTTGAAGACCTGAGCCACACCCCGCAGCCGTAATCATTCTTGGACAATGATCTGACCGTTTGATGATTCCGGTGTATGAAGAATTTTAAAATCCCGCACATCTTTATTTTTCTTTCTGCCATCATCCTGTTTTGCAGTATGCTCACCTACATTGTCCCCAGCGGATCCTATGAGCGGGCAACCAGGAAAGTGGGAAATGTGGAGCAGACACTGGTCATCTCCGGCACTTATCAGCAATTGCCCAAACACTTCTCGATCAAAGGCCTGATCCTTGGTGACGAAATACCCGGAAAAGCGACACCCATCAGTTTGCTGGGGCTGTTCACGGCGGTTCCAAAAGGACTTAATTCTGCCGCATCGCTCATTTTCTTTGTATTCATCATCGGGGCCGTACTGAACCTGATCCAGCATACCGGCACCATAAATGTCTTCATTAAACAATTACTCAGCAAATTCAGGCATTCTCCCACAAAACTGAGCCTTATCCTTTTTGTGTCCCTGGCATTAAGCTCAACCTTTCTCGGGATGGGTACCGAATTTATCCCTTTAATACCCATTTTCCTGCTGATTTCCAAAAACCTGGGCTATGACCGGATTTATGCCATGTGCTTTTTGATTGTTGCTGTAGGTATCGGATGGGCTACGGCCATTACCAATCCATTCACCGTTCAGATCGCCCAGCAGATCGCTGAAGTACCTATTGGCAGCGGAATGTGGTTTCGGGCTATTTTCTTTGCTCCGGCGATGGCTTTTCCAATATGATTATCCCGACCAATGGGGTAAATATGGCGATGCTGGCCATTGCCGGCATCCCTTATGAAAAATGGTTCCGGTTCATCTGGCCACTCTTTCTGAACCTGGCTTTGATCGCAGGTATATTCGTCGCCCTGGCTGTGCTGATTCATTATTAAAGAAAATAATTTCAGGGCTAATTGAGAGGCTTCCCGCAGTGTTTGCAGTAATCCGCGTCGGGTTCATGGTCCTTGCTGTTGCAGTTCCGGCATTCCTTCCGGCTGTCATGCCTGACGCGCGACATCTCAGCGGCGAAGATACCGGTAGGCACGGCAATCACCCCGTAACCGATGATCATGATGATGGAGGCGATCGCCTTGCCCCATCCTGTTTGCGGCGAAATGTCACCGTATCCCACCGTAGTGAGGGTGACAATGGCCCAGTAAATGCTTTCCGGTATGTTGCTGAATCCATGTTCAGGCCCTTCGACCAGGTACATCACCGTGCCCATGATCACCACGATGATCATGACAAACCAGAGGAATACCGCGATCTTGTGCCGGCTGTTGCGGATCGCCACCATCATATACTTCGAAGCCCAGAGGTAACGGCCCAGCTTCAGTACACGGAATACCCGCAACAGTCTGAAAATCCGCAAAATGATCAGCAGCTGGCCACCCGTCAGGAACAGGCTGAGATAGGTGGGAAGAAAAGAAAGCAGGTCAATCACGCCGTAAAAACTGAATATATATCGGACCGGTTTCTGTATTGAAATAATTCTCAGGATATACTCCAGTGTGAACGCAATGGTAAAGAACCACTCCGCCATGTACAGGTATGTTCCATACTTATCATGAAATTCCGTAGTACTGTCGACAAAAACCACCAGCACGCTCAGGGTGATGAACACCAGCAGGATGATGTCGAACAGCCTGCCTTCCCGGGTGTCGGTGCCGAAAATGATCTGGTTCAGCCGGATCCTCCAGGCCGGCCAGGGCCGGTCTATTTGGGTTTCATGCATAGCGCGTCCATTGATGGATCCAAAGATAATAACATGGCGGTATTTTACCTAATTTTGCCCAAAACACACCTATGCCCGGGAAACCCGCACAGAAACAGGCTAAGAAGAAACCGCAAGCCCGGAAAAACAGGCTGGGATCGGTCCTCCTGATCATCCTCACGGTCATCATCCTGTTCTCTTTTTTATTTTTTAACTTATATAACCCGGGCAGAAAAAGGCCTGCTGAAAACCAGACCGCCAGCTCCAGCGCCGGCATCCCGTTCCGGAAAGACGCGCAGCTGACCATCCACCGGCAGCACAACGGCCCGCTGATCCTCGACGTGGAAATCGCCGACGAGGAGGAAGAGCGCATGCAGGGACTGATGTACCGTTATTCCATGAAAGAAAACCAGGGGATGTTTTTTATATTTCCATATGAAGAGCCCCGCTCCTTCTGGATGAAAAACACTTTTATCTCATTGGATATCATTTATATCAACAAGGATTACGAAATCATCAGCATCCAGAAGTACACCCAGCCGAAATCAACCTATTCATTGCCATCCGAAGCCCCTGCTCAATTCGTACTGGAAGTGGTGGCAGGGTATGCCGATAGATACGGCGTGGGCCCGGGCGACAGAGTAGCGCTGCAGAACTGAATGCAGATTTGAAGATTACCCTTTCTGAACGGGAATTTTCCTACATTTGCCCTTCAAATAATCGTACATGAAAAAGATCACCCTGCTCTCACTGGCGCTGCTGACCGGATTGTTTTCCATGGCTTCGCAGCTTGTGCTCATCCCTACCGGGTCGCTTGAACAAACCAAGGCCGTGTTCGCCGATGCAAATCTTACCGTCCATTTTTATAACGACAATATGGCCATCGCCACGGCACAGGTCACGCCCGGCTTTGCATGCGTCGTCCTCGACACCGACGCCTGGCAGGGCAATAGTGAATATTTCCTGCTGCACCACCTGCCGGCCGACCGGGAAATTTATTCCGCCGCCATCGCCTCCACAGCCCGCATCCTGCACCAGGACGAGCGCTTCCTGATCGTATCGGCGGAGGCATCCGCGACGTCGGGGCTCTTCCCGGCGGTTAAGGGCGGGATCGTCAGGATCAGCCGCAACGCCGCGACTTTTCCGCCGCGTTCACTTAATTACCAGGCCGGTTCTCTTCCGCCCCGCGATAACATTTTCGCCATGCTTGCGCAGGTAGACACCGTGCGGCTCCTCCAGATGGTGCAGCATCTTCAGGATTTCGGCACCCGCAATGCGTATAAGGCCGGCGGAATTGAAGCGCAGAACTGGATCTTCAGCAAATTCGACTCCCTGGGCCTGGAGGTGGAACTCCATGATTTCAGCATGCCCGGCGGACCGGCCAGCGATAATGTCATCGCCACCCAGACGGGAACGAAATACCCGGACGAATATGTCGTCCTGGGCGCGCATTACGATTCGTACGCCGGCGGAAGCGCCGAACCCGGCGCCGACGACAATGCCACCGGAACAGCCGGCATCCTGGAGATCGCCCGCATCCTCAGCCAGTATCAGTTCGACCGCAGCATCATCTTCGCAGCCTGGAGCGGCGAAGAATACGGTTTGTACGGCAGCGAAGCCTGGGCGACCGAAGCGGCGCAGAACGGAATGAACATCCTGGGCTATTTCAATATCGACATGGCCGGCTACCTGCAACCGGGCAGCTACATCCACACGGATCTGATCGGCCCCGCCTCCGCCAATGAACTGAAGCAGTTCTACCGCGACGTGTGCACCATCTATCTTCCGGATTTCCCGGTCGAACCAGGCGCACTCAGCGGCGGCGACAGCGACCACACCTCCTTCAACAATAACGGTTACCAGGGCATCTTCCCCTTCGAAGACTCCCAGAATTACAGCCCGTATATCCACACTTCGAGCGATCTTGTGGGGCTGAGTGTGAACAACCTCGAACAGCATATGACGTTCGTACAGGCCACCCTGGCCTGCGTGGTGTCCATGGCCGACATGCTGCCCTCGCCCGACAACCTGACCGCCATTGCCGGCGATACGGAAATAGCGCTGGAATGGACAGGCGTCGACAGCGCGGAGTTCTACAATATTTACCGCAACAGCGAACCGGATCCCTATGCCACCGCAACGGAACTGGCTTACACTGATGTCAATGTAACCAATGGCGAAACCTACACTTATTATGTAACTGCGGTGTTCCTCAATACGGGCGAAGAATCGGGCCCGTCGAACCCGGTCACCGTGGTACCGATGCCGCCGATCGCCTTCCCCTTCTATGATGACTTTGAAACGGGAGGCCCCTACTGGACATACGAAGGCACCTGGGGACTGCGCAACGGCGTGTACCACTCGCCCGACTGGGCCATGACTGAGAGCCCCAACGGCAACTACGCCGCTAACCTCAACATTTCGACCTCCCTCCGGGCCATAAACCTGGAAGGGGCCACCTCGGCCGAACTGTCGTTCTGGACACGCTACCGGATCGAGAGCGGCTACGATTATATGTACGTTGAAGCATCCACCGACGGGATCGGCTGGGATCAGCTGGCCTCCTTCACCGGCAACCAGAACACCTGGACCCAGAAAACCTACTCCCTCAACAATTATCTCAACCATCCCAACGTCATCGTACGGTTCCGCTTTTACAGCGATATGTATGTCGAAGACGACGGCATGTATATCGATGACCTGGAGCTCGACGTGGCCGGGCTGGGCATTGGCGACAACGCTCCGGCCGGCTCAAAGAACCTTCTGCACATCCGGCCCAATCCCGCAGCGAACCACACAAGTGTTGATTACCAGGTACTCCGTTCCGGCATTGTACGCCTGGAACTGACTGATGCCGGGGGTAAGGTGATCCGACTGCTCAAAAGCGGGGAAATGCCGGAAGGCACCTTCACTATCGGACTGGACCTGTCGGATCTTCCGAACGGCATTTATAACCTGGTCATGGAGCAGGCCGGGCACCGTTCCGTCCGCAAGGTGGTCGTCGCAAGATAACCCCCATCACCACGACATGAGGAAAGCACCCTGTTTCCGAACGGAGTGACAGGGGATGCCTGCTTCCGAAAAACCTTCGAGGTAAACCGCTTCCAGGTAGGCCGGCACTGAGTTGTCGATTACTGCAAGCGGGAAATCGAACAGTTTGCACAGCCCGCCGGGAACAATTTTCTTCCGGCCGCTCATGACGATCAGATCCAGTTCCAGCTTCTTTAACGGGTCATTTTCCGGGATTTCGCCTGTGACCAGGCCAATGCGTTTACCCTGGAAAAACAACAAACGGAAGCCACCACGGTCATTCAGGAACAGACTGTCTGACTGACCGTTTTTCAGTTCTCTCCAGTTCATCCCCTTAAAGCCGGAACGTATCCGGTGCGGGTCTGCCCGGGAACTGATCCGTGAAATGGCATCTTCCGACAAACTGTCGGTCAGGCAGGTCACCCGGCTCATGCTGATGAGGTCCAGGGCCGGCAGACCGGGAACATGATAAACCACCAGTTCGTTTCTTCCTGAACGCTCCAGCGAACGTATGTTCCAGGAAAAGAGTAATATAACCATGGCAAAACCCGAAAGAAACAATCCTTTGCGCTGTTTCACAACCCAAAACATAAAGATTCCTGAGATGATCAGGTAAAACAGCAATACTTCCGTCGCGGTCATAACGATCGGGCCGGCCACAGCGCCCGGGATGGATTGTATGCGTTCCACGGACTGATGCATCAGCCAGAGGCTCCATTTCAGCGGGAATGAGACCCACGTTGCTCCTACCCCGCAGATTGCCACGACCAATAGCAATAATGCCATGTACAGGACTACCCCGGCAAGGGGCACAACCACTATATTGGTCAGGAGAAAGTAGACCGGGAATTTATGAAAATAGTGTGTTGCAAGGGGCGCGGTGGCCAATTGGGCCGCCATGGACACGGCCATGACCGGCATGGCCCAGGCTACCACCCGGTTCCTGCTCACAACCAAATTATTCAGTGGTTTGTAAAAAGCAAAGATGCCCAGGACTGCCAGGTATGACAATTGAAACCCCACCTGGGTCAAATCATATGGATTGATGGATAACTGGATAAATGCCGCGGTGGCTAGGATGTTGAAATTGATGGTGCTGCTGCGCAGGGTTTTCCCGAGGGCCAGAAGACTGAACATCAGGGCTGCACGGACAACGGAAGCGGACAACCCGGTGACTAACGCAAAGATCCATATGAAAGCGATCACCATTAATTGCCGGATATTTCTGCCTCTGCGCCCCGTATTCAGAAAAAACAAAGCCCGCTCGGCGATGACGTACATGATTCCCACATGGAGTCCCGAAACACATAAAACATGCATCGCCCCTGCATTGCTGAACTCATTGCTGATCTCCCTGCTGAGCAGATCCTTAGTCCCAAGCAGCAAAGCGGACGCTAAAGCCAGCTGGTCGCCCTGCAACCCCCCGGCCTCCAGTTTCTCCCGGATATAAGCCCTGCTGCGACCCGACCAGGCCATGAGTGGATGCGCACCGGCAAATCTGCCTTTCAAAACCAGGTGGTCATCCCCATTGACCTGCCAGAATATTTGCCTGTTGGACAGGTATTTGCGGTAATCAAACGCATCCGGGTTCGCCGGGCCGGGCACCGGACGGCATTCACCGCGAATGATCAGCCCATCACCCACAGAAACGCCGGCAGCCGCAGAATCCTGCCGGATACTCATCAGAACACGCGCATTGACCTGTTTCCAGGCTCCGGAAGAATCTGCATAACCCTTTATCCGCCCTCTTGCCGTGAAACCATAAGCATTTGCCTGGACCGCTCCGGTTACTTCACAGATCATCAACCCTTCCGGAGGAATGCATTCGCATGCCCGGCTTTCTTTTATCGCCTGGGAATCAACAGATAAAGTCAGGCAGCATCCCAGGAAAAACAGACCCAGGTTTGCCATAAGCCCCGGGGCCCATCGCAAACTGTATTTCAACGGAAAAAGAACCGTAATGAGAACAAAAACGACAAACAGGCTGAACGGAAGAATGAATAATGCTGCGATATCTCCGCTCCATGGAACGGACAGTGCTAACCCGATACCCAGAAGAAAAGGAGCGGCGACACGCAGCGGAGTGTATGCCTGCAGCCCGTTCACCGCTGAACACCATTACGGTAATAGACCTGAATAATTACTCCGGACTATCTCAGGTAGATCAGTCCGTGAAAAATGGAAAACCGACCGTGCCGGAATCTGAATACATAGAGACCCTCGTCCACAACACCCTCAAACAGATAAGGGCTGCGGACCGGGCTGCGCGAATCGAACACAATGGTGCCGTCACTGCCAATCAGCTCAAAATTCAGCGCGGATACACTGTCCACTTTCCATGAAAACAGCAAATAGCCCGGATAATCAATAATGGAAGAATCCTTTGGAGATTCAAGGGTGAAATTCAGGTTTCTTGGGGTAAACCGGTTCAGCTCCATTTCCAGCAAAGATGCGTCGGGTAATTGATGTTCAGCATTGACCGCCAGCGATGGTGCTGCAAATTCCATCCGGTAGATCAGCATCGTGGCCACCACCGTCAGACAGATGATGACCACCAAAAGTGCAGCCAGCCACATCCAGTTGAAATTCTGGTTAAGGAAAAACCCACCGATCCTTTTGCGGTAGTTTTCGTCCCGGATCTCGCGGAGTTTGGCCCGGAAATCAAGCATATCATGGTCGCCCAGCGACTCCAGGATGAGCTGGTACTCCCGGAAGGCCGATCGCAATTCCGCGTCATTTTCCATCATCCGTTCAAATTCAATTTTTTCCCCAGGTTCCATTTCCTGGTTAAAATACCGCTCCAGCATTTTGAGATACTGTGTTTTCATTGTGTAAGTCTTTTATATTCAGGATCGTTTTCGACCCTGTTCATTAATGATTTCATGCATTCGTACTTTCTTTTGATGGCATATTGCCGCCCTTTGTAACCCAGGATTTCCGCGATCTCTTCAAAAGGAACCTTTTCAACGAACATCATCAGCACCTTGCGGCACAGTTCCGTCAGCTGCATGAAATTCCGCTGGTAGATCGCTTTCCGCGCCTGGAAATCTTCATAAAGTTCCAGCTCCTCCAGGGCGATGAATTCATCCATTTCAGTGAACTCGTAATGGATCCGCTTCCGGTCCAGGTATTGAAGCCACATATGCCTGATCACGGAGTACAGATAGGTCTTGAAAGAGCAATCCAGGCTGAGGTTCTTCTTCCTCACCCGCTCAAACACCGCGACCATCGCCTCCTGGAACAGGTCCTCCGCATCTTCTTCCGTTCCATGGTTCCGTATAATGAAATACCGCACCATCGGAAGATATTGCGTATAGACAAACTGCATGACCTCTTTGTCACGCCGGCGGATGCCGTCGATTATCCCGTTATGTGTATAGTGTACCATTCTAACCTGTTAATCCGGTTTTTTTAAAAATATACCCGGTCAATTTCCACTTTTTTTTCAACTTTTTTTATTCTATTCTCTTTTAACCTCGTTTTCAATTCATTATATTTGTTGAAGATATTCTCGTCATTATTCATAATTCAAAATCCAAAATTCAAAATTCAAAATTCAAAATTTGGATAATGAGATGCCAGGTATTACTGAATTATACAGGCTGAAGGACGACGCGGAGCCGCTGCGGTTGAAGCTCCGGATCGGGTATTCCGGCATCGGGGAAACCACGGTCATCCTCGACGGGATCAGGCTCGGCGGGTCGTTCCAGGATTCGTTCGAAACCGAATTCGGACCGAATGGCGCGCTCAGCGGAAAGATACTGGAAATCAGGACCTACGCGGGGAAGATCCCGCCCCACACCGGTCAGGCCGCCGTGCTGATCGCGCTCTCCGGTGGTTATGAGATCCGGGAATATCCCATGGAAGAGCATTCACAGGATAACCCGGTGGTCTTTTCAGCCACATTCTACCTGACCTTCTGATATGAAAAAGGCGTTTGTCCCGGCCCTACTGGTCCTGTTTCTGGTCATTTTCCGCGCAGGGCCCTCTTTATCGCAGGAAAGCGGCCCGCCGGCGGAGGATGAGGTGTCGCTCGACCTGCTCCGGGCGCCGGTCTCCCCTGCCGCCACCCTGCTGGGCATCTCGCCTTCGCAGGTGGAGCAGCCTTCTGACCCTGCCGCGTTCATGGCGTCGGTGAACGCCGCCACGGGAGGCTTCACCGGCTTTCCCGCATCCTATGCCGTCGACCTGGCCCCGGCCTGGCTGTTTGCCGGTGAAAAGATCACGATCGAAGACTTCCTGTCGCGCAACATCAAGAAAAGCCTGGCCCAAAGCCTGGTGGTCAGCCTGGCCACCCATACGGCCAATACGGAGGCCGACACGCTGCCCGATGTGACCCGGGTGGCCGCCGGGGTGAAGATCTCCCTCATCAGGGGTTGGATCGATCCCGCCACTGCGCAGCAGATCGATCAGGCCCGCAAGGCCCTGGGCGATCTGGCCAAGGCGTTTGACACGGCCTTCGACTCGCTGCGCGCCGCCGACCGGCGCACAAGGCTCCTCGACAGCCTGATCCGTACCATCGTCTTCAACACAGGCCTGTCGTTCGAGGAGAAGGAAGCCCTCACGGCGCCCATCCGGACTGCCAAAAGCCTGAGGGAAGACACCCTGAGACAGATCGTACGGGAACGGATCGCTACCGGAAGATTCGACGATGCACGCCAGGCGCTCGAAAAGATCAGGGTACAACGTTTCGGGCCGAAACTCGACCTCGCGGCAGCCATCGCCTGGGACTTCCCGGGGATGAAATTCGCCGATGGACGTTATTCCACCGTCTCTGCCTGGGCCATGCTCGGCTATGAATATCCATTCGGCCTGAGCTGCCTGTTCCTGCTGCGGTACAGCCATTTCAGCAATATCCCGCTGTACGGCGGCGATGAGCTGGCCCTGTACCACAACGAGCAGTCCTTTGACGCCGGCCTCAGGGTCATTTACAGCCCCGGCGCCGGTCCGTTCAATGCCAGCCTCGAAGGCATATACAGAGCCGCCATTGGGGCCTCCGCGATGGATCCCTCATGGCGCTTCACGTTTAACGCAGAATATGAAGTGGGCCGGAATAAAAAGCTTTCACTGACCCTCGGCCGTGATTTTGAAGGAAACTACACCGGCGAAGGCGACCTGATCGTGGCCCTGAACTTCCTGCTGGGATTGGGTACCGGGAAAAAATTATGATCCGGCCAGCTTAGTAATTAATGACGCGAACATTGTGCGTCATTCTGAAATCAAACTGATCGTCCAGCCCAAGGTCCTGGATGATCCCGAGATCTTCCTTTAATGATAATCTCAACCCGCTGTATATCACCAGGAAAGTATTACCTACCGTGGTTTTAAGATTGCTTACCTCTCCATTAAGGATGATCCGCTTTCGGAAGTCACCGAAAGTCAGGTCCAGTTCGGTATTGAACTGGTTATTCAAGGTATTGTGAAAGACAAATTGGCCCTCAGGCAATTGTGTGGTGAAGGAGATACAATCCGCGGCGGCGGCGGCGATCAATGCCCTGAGGTCCTCATCTTCAGTCACAAGTGCGCTAAGTTCCATTTCTCCGGACATGCGCAGCTGGTTGTACATTACGGTGATGCGGTCACAGGTCATAATTGCTGCGGTGCCATCGCTTTTTCGAA
This sequence comes from uncultured Bacteroidales bacterium, assembly GCA_964489545.1. Classification (GTDB taxonomy): domain Bacteria; phylum Bacteroidota; class Bacteroidia; order Bacteroidales; family JAGOPY01; genus JAGOPY01. Next base: position 7,567 of record CAZAZE010000006.1, on the reverse strand, counting down.
AAAAAACTTCGAGTTTCGGGTCGTTGGATGATACGATGTTCTGGCCGTGGAGCGCGGAAAACCCCAGGATCAGCAGGGTTAAGGTGATGAAGCTTTTCATGGGATCAAATATTTTTGGGTTGGATCAGCAAAGGTTCCAGCAATTCAATCAACGACCGGGCGGGGATTATGATGACCCCGCGCCCGTCGAAAACCTGCGACCGGACCGATTGCTTTTGTTTCAATTCCGTAATGTAGAGCATCTCCTCCCCGTTTTCCGACCTGATGCGTACCGAGGAAGTTTGCCCTATGCCTTTGATGACGAAACGGACCAGCCTTTGGGTACCGGGGTTGTACATTTTTACCGTACTGTAGCCCGGATCCGTCATCCACACATTTCCGCTGATGTCGGTGCACAGGTCATCACAGGCCTCCATGAAGCGAAGCTTAAGGTAAACCTCATCCGGCCTGGCGTCGGGCAATGAAGCCCGGAAGGCGCCCTCCACCGTATTGCTGAAATAAAGATCATGGTTGCGGGGATCATAATAAAGGCCGTTGGCCAGTCCGGCTTCTGGGATGAAAACAACTGGCGGATAAAAAGCGGTGCTGTCGGCCGGCCGCATCTGGTAGATGGATCCCCGGGGATTGAAAATATTGAAATTGCTGGACGCAAAGTAGACGTTCCCCGCCTCGTCCGCAGCAAGGCCGTTCATTGCAGGGAACATTCCGGTGACCTGATCCGAAGTGGAGAAATCAGGGCTGAATCGTTCGATGGACGCGCCAAGGGTCATCCAGTCTTCCGGTGCATTCCTGTTGACCGCAGCCAGCAGCTTACCTGAGGCATCCAGGGCCAGGCCGGTAACCTGGCTGCCGGCTTTATGGGATTGTGAGATGCGATATGAGCCTTCGCCAGGCGTCAGGTGGTGAATATGCCCGTCGAGGCAGGAAACGTAAAATCCGGCGCCATCCTTTTCAAATACAATGTTTTCGCATCCGTTCATCCCCTGGATGAACCGTGCGTCTTTGAGCTCCTCCAGGGTTACTTCAACCGTCAGTTCTGTGAGGCCCCCGGAAAAGCGAAGCAGGTGCGGGGATCTTAATTTGAGGAAGATGAAAGCCCCGGCGATCAGCAACAGGATCACCAGGCCGATGACCGCCAGGATGCGGATGAGCGTGCGGGTTTCCGGTGTATTGAAGAGGGCCATGTGGATCAGAGGTTCATCAGACTAGTTTCGTGTTCAAAATAATCGTCCAGCCAGCGGTTCTTGAAATTATTCAGCCGTTTGGTCGTGAACAGGGTGGAGCGGGCGTGGGCCAGCCAGGGTTGCACATACCGGATGCAGTTCTCGCGGAAATGGTCGGCCGGCAGGATCTGGCTCACGAGGCCCATGCGAAAGGCCTCATCGGCGGTAATCCGTTCAGAGAGCTGAACTTCCATAGCCCGGGAGTGCCCAAGGTAGTGGGTAAGAAGGTATGGAAGGCCTCCGCTGGGGTGCAGGCCGTATTTGCTATGAGCAAGTGAAAACACCGCGTTGGGACTGGCCAGGCGGAAATCGGCCACCAGGGCTACGCCCATGAACGGGGTTACCAGGGTGCAGCCTATGCCGGCGATGACCGGCTTACGGTAAGCGGCGAGAAAACGGATGAATTTATTGAGAATAGTGATCTGCCGGAACCGCGTATTCTTCTGGATAAAATCCGGAACGTCCGGGTCGTTGTCGCCGGCCTCTTTCAGAATGCTCCTCATAAACCGTCCGTAAGCCTGTTCTCCCATGCACCCCGGATGGTTCAGCAACAACAGCCCGCGAACCGATCTGTCGTATTCCGCCTCTCGGATGAATTCCATCATCACCTGGCTTTCCGTCAGGCTCGTAATCATATCGAAGACTTCCGATTTAAAGGTCACCACGGCGAGTTGGTCCTGTACTGACGCCTCAAAATAAAGATTATCAATTACTGCTTGCATAGATATCACCTTATTAGCCATTATCTCAAAAGTACAGTTAAGGTACAAAATTATCCATCGAATAATTTCATCATCCGCCGCAAAATTTTACACGGATTCATTGACTATCCCGAAATAAATTGCTATCTTTATGAGATCCAAGTCATTCACACATTATACACCAGCCATGAAAACATCCCAAATGACCTTCCTGCTGGTCTTGTTTTCCATCCTTTTGATCAGGACCGGAGCCCAAACCATTTACACGTATCCGCTGACCAGCGATTTCTCGAGTGTACAGGCCGGAGGTCCCGACCTGATCCAGATCCCGAACAACAGCGGGGTCTCGGGTAACTTTACTACGCGCACAGTTCCAGCCAGTACCTGCGGGCAGGGCGGCACTGCCGGCGGGTATTACTTTGAAGACGATGCCGGCCTGCAGTTCAACAACCCTGCAGGCTTCATCGGGCAAAGCTATTCACTGGCTTTCAACTTCCAGGTTGATGAGTTTATCACGCCCCCGCCCTGGGTGCGAATCCTGAGCTTTACCCATGTCGACGACATTGGGGTGTACATTTACCTGACCAACCCGCCCACCAACGGTACGCTGGAGTTCTGGCCCTATGGCACCGTAGGGCAATACGATTTCTTCAACACTAGCGATTTCTACCAGCTGATCCTTGTTAGAACGGCCAACGGCCTGATCAAAATTTATATCAACGGACAGGAATTCGCTGAGTACGACGACAGCCAGACCCAGAAATTCGTTCCGGGGCCGCCCGACAACTATATCGTTTTTTTCAGGGATCATCCTTCAGTTCTGGCCAATGAAGCGTCTCCCGGCTTCGTTTCCTCCATCATCATCCGCAACCTCTCATGGACGGCGGATGAGGTACAGGAGGTCTGGGAAAACTTCTGCTCCTCCCTGCTGCACATCGATGAACCCGTCTTGCGCAATGCCAGCGTATTCCCCAATCCCGCCCATTCCGGCAGGATACAGGTAAGTATTCCGGGAATCACCGGCCCCTGCCCGTTCAGGATTTACGATCATACTGGAAACCTTGCCCTGGAAGGCCGAATGGAAGATGCAAATCAGACGATCGACATCAGCGTGCTGTCACCGGGCTTTTATGTCCTGGCGGCCGGAGAAGGAAAAACTTTAGCCAGGACCCGGTTTATCGTGCTGTGATAATCTGCCTGTGATGGTTCCTCCATGAAACCCACCAAAATTTTTTTCTAGTGGTTTTCCGCTACTCTTTTTTTCTGGCGCCGTGCTAATTTTCCGCGTTATTTCTTAAACCTGGATCCCGTTTAGGAATTTATACCAGGTTGATTAAAAATATTAGCGGTGAGATTTGCGGCCCTAATACTTTTGGTTTCTGTAAAACAGAACAAGAAAGTAAACCAGTTACCACAGCCCTTAGCCCCCGGCCACAGCTGCATTATGCAAGCCCCCAAAGCAGCGGCGCCGGGGCGCTGTGTTTATAAATTTTGAATTTGGCAAATCCTTATCTTTATATCGGTAAACATGTTAACATGCAGCGCTACCAGGCCATCATCATCGATGACGAAAAAAACATCCGGGAGGCCCTCAGTATCATGCTTTCCGAAAACTGCCCGCAGATCAGGGTTTGCGGTACCGGGTCCTCCGCAGAGGAAGGCCGGAAACTGCTCAGTCAGCACAGTATTGACCTGATTTTCCTGGATATCTCCATGCCCTGGGAGGATGGATTTGATTTTTTAAATTCCATCAACAGGGAAAGGTACGGCATCATTTTTATTACGGCATTTGAGGAATACGCACTCATGGCACTGAAAGCCAATGCAATAGATTATCTTTTGAAACCCGTCAATCCCAATGAGCTGAAAGAGGCGGTTCAAAAAGCCATCCGGTTGCTTGAGCTCCGCCAGGACAATACCGAGTGCCAGGACACCTACAATGAGTCGCTCACGGCGCTCAGCCGGATGGCTGCAGAATACCCGCCCCGAGCGGATAAATTCACCGTCAGCGAGCAGGATGAACTGCACCGCATCAGCATTTCAGAACTGATGTACCTTCAGGCAGACGGTAATTACTCCATTATCCATCTTTCCGGGCTGAAGAAAGTCGTTTCGGCCGTTTCGATCGATGAATTCCAAAAAATGCTCGACGGAACCTTGTTTTTCAGGATCCATAAATCCACCCTCATCAACCTGGGGTACCTGAGCGCTTATACGACAGGTGAAAACTGTCATATCGCACTGACAGACGGGACCCGGCTGAGCATATCACGCAGCAAACTGGCAGAATTCGAGCAAGCAGTCACGCACTATTCCAAAAACCGGCGCTGATTTGGCTATGATACGGACATTACTGACATTGTGTTTGCTGGCCGCAATTCATGCCCGGGCACAAAGTCCCTATATCGTTCAATATACCACCGATGACGGGCTTCCGTCCAACAGGGTCTACCAGGTTTACCAGGATAGCCGGAATTTCATCTGGTTCGCCACCGATGCCGGAGTTGCCCGCTTTGACGGCTCTTCTTTTGTGTACCTGAAAAAGTCGGATGGATTAAGCACCAACGACATCATCAAAATTAAGGAAGACCGTTACGGCAGGTTGTGGATGTTCAGCCTGAATGCCGAGATCGACTTATACCAGGATAACATGTTGCATAACCGGACCAAAGCACCGTTCCTGGATTCGCTCAAGGCTTCGGAATTCTTCCGTGATTTTGATGAAGATCATGAAGGCAACCTGATCTTTTATTACAATCATCAGCGCGATATATTCATACTGGATACTGCGGGTAAAGTCAGAAAATACAAAATGCCGCATGTACCCTTCCGGTTTCCCGAAAATGCCAAACCGACAGATGGAATGGTGATAAGATATCTGAATCGTACAACTGAAGGCGCTTACAATCTCTGGGCGTCATCAGGCATATACAGACTGAAAGACCTCGACAGCGGACTGATGCCTGAATCCGGCAGGCGTTTCTGCAGAGCGGTATACCCTCTGGGAAACGGTGAACTGATGGCACAACTGTACCGGGAAAGTAAAGGAAGCACCAACCACTACGACCTGGTACGTTATGACCGGGACCTCAAGCCGGTGCCCGGCGCCTTGCCCATCAGACTGGAAACCACTACCGTTTCTTCTGTTATCGAAGATCGTGAAGGGATACTCTGGATCTCAACTTTAGATAAGGGGGTCTTCTGCTATCGAAACGGCGAACGCATCCGGCATTTCGACATTAATCAGGCCCAGGCAGTTATCCAGGATCACAACGGAGATATCTGGATCTCTTCGCTCAATGACGGAGTATTTAAGCTGAGCCGTCATGTCAATCAGCATCTTCATTTTCCCGGTTCCCTTTTCGGCAACAGTGGTATCGTAGATCTCAGCCCGCACCTGGAAAAAGGGATATGGTTGACCAGCGGGCAATCGATTTTCCTTCTGGAAGACAACCAGATATTCACGTTGGGACTCAAAGAGAAAGACAAATCCTTCGGCCAGCTGCTCCAGGTTGATCAACAAACGCTGGTTGCCGGAGAATCGAACAGCCAATATTATGCTTATAAGGGAATAGCACTGGACCGGGCCCGTCAAGTCATCCGGTACACGGATGTCAGCGTTGCGGAGCATCTTTTAAAAAACGTAATTCTGAGCAGACCGCGGGAAGAATTTACGGCATTCAGTGTTTTTTTACTGATCAGTTATAGCCCGGGCCAACTCTTCCATATCGAGAACATTGTCACTATCAGGGAACGAATCTTCAACATTTTCTATAATATTGACGATCAATTGGTTGTAAATGCAAAAAGTAATTATATTCTCAACGGCGGAAGATTGCTTTCGGATCCACGGCTTCAGCAATTTAACGGCAGAGTCATCACGCAGTACAGGATACTGGACGGGTCCTGTGAATTATACATCACCGATGGCGACAGCATTTACCTGTCACAACACGGCACGATAAAGAATCTCAGCTCCCGTTTTGATCAACCGTTCGACCGTCAGGTTCGCTTTATCGATTACCATGATTCAGTTCTTTACCTGGCAACAACCCGGAATATTTATTTGTGCAGCAAGCCACAGAGCGTATTCATTGACAAGCCGGTCAGTTTACAGCCCATCGGTCTGAACTTCCGGAACATCAAGGACATGCTCGTTAATGATCATTCCCTCTACATTGCCAGTGATGACGGGCTCACCGTCATCCCCGACACCATGCTGTTGAAGATTGGCACGACTCCTCCGGAGCCTTATCTCAAATCAATATTCCTGAATGACGCGATGCTCGTATTCTCCGGGGCGGGCCTGGAGGCCGACAGGCAAAGCAGGATCGGGATAGGATTCGGGTCTATTAGCTTTGCATCAGGTCCCATGACCTACGCCTACAAACTGGAAGACAGAGAATCAGATTGGCATGTAGGTGAAGGAACGGAAGTGGTATACCAGGACCTGCCCAAGGGCGAATACCGTTTTCTTCTTAAAGCAAGGACCCCCACCTCCGGATGGAGCGAACCGGTTGGATATCCCATCAGGATCAGGGCCGCCTTCTGGGAAAACCCGATGTTTTTCGTGGGCTTCTCCCTGCTCCTGTCGGTCATGATCATCCTGTTGCTCAACTGGCGCAAGAACATCAAATACCGGCGTAAAGAAACCGAGCACCAGCTGATCCTGCTGGAACAAAAAGCGCTGCAGTCGATGATGAACCCGCATTTTATCTTCAACACCCTGGGGTCCATCCAGAATTTCCTCATCCAGAACAAGCCTTCGGAAGCGGGATTGTACTTGTCACAATTCGCCCGCCTGATCCGGCAGAATTTATCGTCGATCAACACCTCCATGATCCGGCTGGAGGAGGAAGTCGACCGGCTCAAAAATTATCTTGACCTGGAAAAGATCAGACTGGAAGACAGGTTCAGTTACCGCATTATTTATGAAGAAGGGCTGAAGGAGGAGGACCTGTCCCTCCCGGCCATGATCATCCAGCCCTTCGTCGAAAACGCCGTCTGGCATGGCATTTCCACCCTTGAAAAGGATGGAATGATCACGATCCGCTTTACGCGCCATGATCCGCAAACCCTCATGATCGTCATTGAAGACAATGGCATCGGCATTGCGCGCGCCGGCGCCATGAGCCGGAACAGGGAAAAACATTTTCACCTGGGGATGCAGATGACCCGGAAAAGGCTCGAGCTGCTGGGCCGGCAGAGAAAAGCCGACGCATCAGTCACCATTACCTATGCTTTTCCGGGTCAGGACAATCCGGGGACACGGGTGGTCATTATCACACCATGCAGCTGCAAAGGCGAAGCAGAATGAACCCATGCATCTTTATTTAATTTCCCGCACAATCAACAGGATTTCTTATCTTTAACATTCATTTAATTCAAGAATATGTCCCGCTTATTGAACAACACTGCGGCACGGCAACTGGCCCGGTCGATCGGCATCCACCTTGGCCGCACAGGCATCGATGCGTTAAATCACAGGATTGAGCAGATCATCAGGGAATCTGCCGAAAAAGCGCGCCACGACCGAAGAAAAACCATCCTGGAGCGCGACGTGGCGCACGAACCGGACCTGTTTTCTTAGGCGGGGAAGCGGGGAAGCGGGGAAGCGGGGAAGCGGGGAAGCGGGGAAGCGGG
>CAZAZE010000005.1:240803-242114 GCA_964489545.1 uncultured Bacteroidales bacterium | reverse complement strand
CAGCCCCCACTTCCGGTGGCGATATCACCGAGTGCGAAGAAAGCCCCATACAGACACTCACCGCCACGGCCACCGCTCCCAGCGGTTCTTCCGTGGTCTGGTTTGATGCGGCAACCGCAGGAAACATCGTCGCTTCGCCCACCCTCAACACAGTGGGAACCGTAACCTATTATGCCGCTTCACAGGATGACATCACAGACTGCTACAGCCTGACCCGCACGGCCGTCACCCTCACCATTGAGCCTGCACCCGCCCTCGGCTTCGCCTTCAACGGGCAACTCGCTGGTACAGGTAGTACCTTTGAATACTGCAATGACGATATCGTCACCGTTACCCTCGGTGAGATCTGGGCCGGTACACCGCCCTTCAACATCGCATGGACGGTAAACGGCAGCGCGGCATCAGCTACCGGTGTAGTGCTCAACGGCACACTCTTCTCCAGCACCCTGGCCCCCGGAAACTACGTAGTGCAGATCACCTCAATCGTGGATGCCAAATTCTGTTCTCCGCTGAACTACTCACCCTACGTCGCATCTGCCGTGGTGCACCCCATGCCCCAGCTGGAGATCGCCCTCAACGGCATACCCTATGGCGTAGGCCCATCCTCCGACGAAGTGTGCTACAGCGAAAACCTGGAGTTCACCCTGTCGGACATCCAGGCCGGAACAGGCCCCATGACCCTGTCATGGACCGTGACCAAAGACGGAGTCCTGGATCCGGACCTTAGCGGTACGGACGTCACCGTAGCCGAAGGCGGAACCCTCTTCTCCCAGACCGCCCCGCTCGCCGCCGGACTGTATGTGATCCAGATGACCGCCGCAACCGATGCCGAAGGCTGCGTCATCCCCACTTCGGTATTGAATCAGTATTATCGAATCGATCTCACGGTGCACCCCATGCCCCAGGCGCAGATCGCCCTCAACGGCAATATACTGGAACCTATCGTTAATGCCGTTACCGAACTATGCTACAGCGATCCCCTCATCTTGACTCTTACCGACATCCAGCAGGGTACCGGTCCGCTGACTTTCACATACACCCTCAACGGTGTACCGCAGACCCCCGTCTCCGTCAATGAAGGCGAAGTCATCTTCTACCAGGCCTCCCCGCTCACCCCGGGAACCTACGCCGTGGTGATGACCTCCCTCACCGATGCCGAAGGCTGCGAAGTCAGTACGGCTGTGCTGTCTTACTACAACCATACTTTTATCGTCAACGAAGAGCCCCTGGTCAGCTTCGGGTTCAACGGCGTGGAGGCCGGATGGAACGCCAGCTTTGAGTACTGCTACAGCGAGCAGATCGGCGTCACCC
>CAZAZE010000005.1:90790-240703 GCA_964489545.1 uncultured Bacteroidales bacterium | reverse complement strand
TCACCGTCAACGAAGAGCCCCTGGTCAGCTTCGGGTTCAACGGCGTGGAAGCCGGATGGAACGCCAGCTTTGAGTACTGCTACAGCGAGCAGATCGGCGTCACCCTCTTTGCCGAGTACGGCGGGACTGCGCCCTACAGCATCACCTATGTCGTCAACACCGACGACCCGGTCACCGTCACCGGACTGAGCGCGGGTTCGACCATCATCGCCCCGCAGCTCTATGCCCCCGGTGTCTACAACATCGCCGTCACCAACATCACCGACAGTGAAGGCTGCCAGGCCAGCGCCGCTTTCCTGGCCAACTGCACCGCTACGGTCACCGTCAACGAAGAGCCCCTGGTCAGCTTCGGGTTCAACGGCGTGGAAGCCGGCTGGAACGCCAGCTTTGAGTACTGCTACAACGAGCTGATCGGCGTCACCCTCTTTGCTGAATACGGCGGGACCGCTCCCTACAGCATCACCTATACGGTCAACAGCGAACCATCCGTCACAGTCACCGGATTGAGCGCGGGATCAACCATTATCGCCCCGCAGCTCTATGCCCCCGGAGTCTACAACATCGTCGTCACCAACATCACCGATAGTGAAGGCTGCCAGGCCAGCACCACTTTCCTGGGATACTGCAACGCTACGGTCACTGTCAACCCCGCACCGGTCGTCTCCGATGTCACCCTGCTGGCCGACGTGGGCGCTGCACCTTCCACCTGGACCTGGCCCGTAGGCGGTTCCTTCAACCAGTTCGACATCTGTGTCGATCCCCTGGTGGTAAACCCCAGCTACTTCTTCCTGGATATCGATGAACTGACCGCCAATGTCGCCCTCAAATCCAGCTTCCTCAACCCCTTCACCCTCGACCAGACCAGCCTGCCCACCGGATGGCTCGACTACTGGGCGGACAAGGGCGTCGATGGTACCTCCACCAATTCCGACGACTGGCAGTACTGGATGTGGCCCATCATCAACGGCAACGCCCCGATCTTCTATATCTACCTCGACGGAACCGATTACCGGCTCATCGACGGGCTGACCTACCAGTCGACCGGAACGATCGAGCCACTGAAGATCAGCGGCGACTACCCCGAGTGGAGCTACCAGTACACCGGAACCGTTACCAGCGCCGACGATTGCGTCTCCTCGTTCTTTGACGTATTCGTGGAGATCAATACCATCCCGATCTTTGAAATCGTTTTCGATAATCCGCAGCCGGTCTGCGGCGGGTCGGAGGTGGAGTTCTCCGTTGCCGTGCCGGCAGGCGGTTCGTTCACCTATGCCTGGGAGTTTGGCGATGCCACGCCTTCAGGCCCCACCAACGGCAGCACGGCCAAAGCCATCGCGCCTGCTGGTTGCACAGGAACCTTTACCGCCACCTGCACGGTGACCGATGCCGACGGTGACAACTGCTCCCGGACCGAGTCGGTCACGGTCACAGTGGGCGACCTCACCCCGCCGGAGATCATCAGTCCGGCCACCATCAGGGTCAATAACGATCCCGGGACATGCGGAGCTATAATATCCTATGATGTATTCCTCGACCCGGGCACCGATCCGTTCGATGGCATCATCGACGACAACTGCACCTACGCCGGAAACGGCCCGGCCGATTTCCCCGGCACGGATGTCCGGATCCGCAAACTCGTGATCCGCGAAACCGGCACAGACCTGGCCATTCCCGACCTTGAACCGGGAGTGCCGGAAGAGATGGTCTTCAGCGTGGAATCCTTCTTTGATGTCTTCACCGATCCCGGCATTCCGCCGCAAGGCGGCTGGGACCCGGTGACAGCGCAGGGGACCATGAAGATAGAGATCACCCTCACCGGGGAAAACTCCGACACCCGGTTCTTCTCGACTGAAATGACTGAACTTACGCTTCAGGGCGGATCTCTCCCCGGCGGAATAATCTTCCGGATCGACCAGGCCCAGAATTCTACGGGTAAATTTTCCAGCAAAAATTCCGGAGGAGGGTACCAGGTGGAAAGCTTCTTTGACGTATTCCTTGAGGTCAGCCCTGATAACGGTACCAACTGGTATCCCGCAAGTGCTCCGCTGCACATCGGACGGTTCTCGAACCCAACCGATCCTGCCGTTCCAACGGTGATCTATTATGACAACTGCGGGACAACCGCACCCGTCCAGACCAGTGGTTTGATCTCCGGCAGCCAGTTCCCGGTGGGCCTCACCCTCAATACCTTCACCGTGACCGATGCCTGTGGGAATGCCTCTGAGACCTCGTTCGAAGTCATCGTAACCGATGCCGAAAAACCGGTGATCACGCTGATTGGTGCCACACCCGCCTACGTCTGCCAGTGGTCCGGATATACCGATGCCGGAGCCACCGCTTCGGACAACTGCGACGGGGACATGACTGCTGATATTGTCGTGACTGGTACGGTCGATACAGATGTCCCCGGGACATATATTCTATCTTACGACGTGACTGACGAGGCCGGCAACATCGCCATAACGGCAACCCGCGAAGTCATCGTGCGGCCCGAGCCTGCCCTGGGCTTCGCCTTTAACGGACAGATCGCCGGAACCAACAGCATTTTTGAATATTGCTACGATGATATCGTCACCGTTACCCTCGGTGAGATCTGGGCCGGAACACCGCCTTTCAATATCGAATGGACCGTCAATAGCACACCGGCTTCTGCAACGGGCGTATTACTGAACGACATATTGTTCTCCAGTTCCCTGACCCCCGGAACCTATGTCGTGCAGATCACCTCTATCATTGACGCCAACGGATGCTCCCCGCTGAACTACTCACCCTACGTCGCTTCGGCTGTGGTGCACCCCATGCCCCAGGCGCAGATATCGCTTAACGGCAATATCCTGCCCCCGGTCATCAACGCCACCACCCAACTGTGTTACAGTGATCAGCTCATCCTTACCCTTACCGATATCCAGCAGGGAACCGGTCCGCTGACTTTCACATACACCCTCAACGGTGTACCGCAGACCCCCGTCTCCGTCAATGAAGGCGAAGTCATCTTCTACCAGGCCTCCCCGCTCACCCCGGGAACCTACGCCGTGGTGATGACCTCCCTCACCGATGCCGAAGGCTGCGAAGTCAGTACGGCTGTGCTGCCTTACTACAACCATACTTTTATCGTCAATCCCGCTCCGGTCGTTTCCAATGTCACGCTGTTGGCCGACGTGGGCGCTGCGCCTTCAACATGGACCTGGCCCGTGGGCGGTTCCTTCAACCAGTTCGACATCTGTGTCGATCCCCTGGTGGTAAACCCCAGCTACTTCTTCCTGGATATCGATGAACTGACCGCCAATGTCGCCCTCAAATCCAGCTTCCTCAACCCCTTCACCCTCGACCAGACCAGCCTGCCCACCGGATGGCTCGACTACTGGGCGGACAAGGGCGTCGATGGTACCTCCACCAATTCCGACGACTGGCAGTACTGGATGTGGCCCATCATCAACGGCAACGCCCCGATCTTCTATATCTACCTCGACGGAACCGATTACCGGCTCATCGACGGGCTGACCTACCAGTCGACCGGAACGATCGAGCCACTGAAGATCAGCGGCGATTACCCGGAATGGAATTATAAATACACCGGGACCGTTACCAGCGCCGACGATTGCGTCTCCTCGTTCTTCGATGTGTTTTTGGAGATCAAATCCTTACCTGTGATCATCTGCCCGGGTAATATCAGTGTGAACAATGATCCGGGGGAATGCGGCGCGGAAGTCGGTTTCTCCATCACGGTTGATGGGGTCTCGGTCAGCTTTTCACAGTACTTCCCTGTCGGGACGACCATCGTTACCGCAACCACCCAGAATGATTGCGGACCGGTCAGCTGTGAATTCAATGTAACTGTTACCGATACCGAACCGCCTACGTTCACCGCCCCGCAAAACATCACCATTTACAGGAATGCAAATTGTTCCTATGATGCAAGCGTAGCGGTAACCGGGGATGTAACCGATGAATCCGATAATTGTTTTCCGCTTGAAGCCACTTATGCTGATTTGATTGATGACAGCAATCCTTGCGCGACGATCATCACCCGCACGTGGAGCCTGTTTGATATCAACGGTAATGAAGCCGATGATCAGGTTCAGATCATCACGGTGATAGACAATACTCCGCCCACGATCACCCAGGGGACTATTGCAGGCTGTTATGCCAGTGTCGCAGAGGCCGAAGCAGCGGCTATCGCAGCCACCGCCTATTATGACAACTGTGCCGCGGTGAGCGCGCTGGTCGTCATGGCCGTAACTACCGGAACCTATAATGTCACCATTACCGTTTCGGTCACAGATCCCTGCGGCAACAGCAGTTCGGTTAACTACAACACCATTGTGAACCCCGTAATGCTGGTGGCTGACTTCACGGCTGATGACCTCACCCCGGCAAAGTTCACCACGGTCCAGTTCACGAGCCTGAGCACCGGCGATCCGACCGCATACTCATGGTCGATCACACCGAATACCGTGCTCTTTGTCGATGGCACCGACGCCGGTTCACCCAACCCAAAGGTGCAGTTCACCAACGGCGGCCTGTACACGATTGCGCTGACTGTGACCAACGATTGCTACGGGGATACGGAAACCAAAGTAGGGTATATCAGGGCTGGGGTCCATGGGCTCTGGATTGGCACATCCTCTAAGGAATGGAATACTGCATCCAACTGGGATGATTTGCTGACACCCGACGGGCTGACCGATGTGATGATCACCACGGAGACCGGCCCGGACTTCTGGCCGAAATTCACCGGCAACCTGCTGGTTGGGAATGATCCGGCCTCCCATTGCCGGAGCATAATGTTCGGAGGAGACGGATACTTACTGACCGTGAAGGGCATCCTGAAAACGGTCGCGAACGGGGCAAATAATTCCATCCAGGTTATCCCGGGAGCGAACGGACGCATCAGGTTTGAGGCGCCCTGATATGCTGGAGGGGGGACCTCACAGGTGACCTGTGAGGTCCCTTCCCTTGAAAGATTCAGCCCTGACAGGGTTATAACCCTTGCAGGGTTACCTTTTTATTTTTTGCGCTAACTTTGCATCGCCTTAAGTCTGCGCAATGAAAAAATTCCTCCTCCTCATACTCCTCCTTCCCTGGACCCTGACCGCACAGGACCTGCCGGTCAGCCCCAGCCACATCACCACCGGGGTGTACCTCGGCGAAACGCCGCCCCTGCGCGATATCCCGCCATTGACCGCAGCCGAGCTGCAGGCCCTCGACGAATGGAACGCGGAAAAGATGCGCAACCCCAAACTCCGGAAGCGTTCGTACCCCTATGCCGAAACCGCCCTGCCCAAAGGACCGGATCCGGTGTGGCAGCGCTTCGCCCCCGCCTCGTTTGGAACACGCGAACTGCTGCAGAATTTTGCCGGGCAGCCCACTTCCGCCTTCCCGCCCGACGCCAACGGAACCGTCGGGCCCAACCACTACATGCAGACGATCAACGTGGTCTACGCCATCTACAGCAAGACCGGAACCCTGCTGGCCGGCCCCACCGCCCTGAACACCCTGTTCAGCGGCGTGCCGGGCGCCACCTACAACAACGGCGATCCCATCATTCTATACGACGAACAGGCCGACCGCTGGCTGGTCACCGAGTTCTCCATCGGCGGATCCAACGACTATATGCTGGTGGCCGTCTCCACCACCAACGACCCCACGGGAACCTGGCATAAATATTCCTTCGATGTGGCCGACATGCCCGACTACCCCAAGTTCGGCATCTGGCGCGACGGCTATTACCTGGCCACCAACACCAGTCCCGGCACCGACATCTATGTGCTGGAACGCACCCAGATGCTCACCGGCGGCACTGCCACGATGGTCGGCTTCGACAACCCCTGGCGCCCCACCACCATCGACGGCTTCATGTGCGTGCCGCCGCTCGACAACGACGGCGCCTTTGCCCCCGAGGGCGAACCGGGCCTGTTCATCACCATCAACGACGACGCCATCGGCGGCGGCAGCGACCAGCTCTGGATCTACGAGCTCGACGCCGACTGGAACACGCCGGCCAATTCCACCTTCTCCCGCGTCCAGCAGCTCAGCGTGCCCGCCTTCGACAGCAACTTCGGCAGCGACTGGGACAACATCGCCCAGCCCGGTACCAACCGACAGCTCGACGCCATCCCGCAGGTGATCATGAATCCGCCGCAATACCGCAACTGGGGCACCCACGAAACCATACTCTGCTGCCACACGGTCGACGTCGACAATACCGACCATGCCGGCATCCGCTGGTATGAGCTCCGCAGGACAGGCGCCTCCTGGAGCATCCGCCAATCGGGCACCTACGCCCCCGACGCCCATTCGCGGTGGATGGGCAGCATCATGCTCAACGGCGAAGGCGTGATCGGAATGGGCTACAGCGTCTCCAGCAGCTCCGTCTATCCCGGCCTGCGCTACTGCGGCCAGTCGGCTGCGTCCTACGCCGCTGCCACCGGCGTCCTCGACCTGCCGGAAGAAACCATCGTCAATGGCAGCGTTTCCCAGACGGCCGCTAACCGCTGGGGCGACTATGCCGCCCTGCAGCTCGATCCGGCCGACGACGCCACCTTCTGGTTCACCAGCCAGTATGGTGGCAGCTCCACCAACCGCCTGACCCGCATCGCCAGCTTCACCTTCGTCGATTACGCCCCCGGACTGTGGACCGGCGCGGTATCGTCGGACTGGAACACGCCCGGCAACTGGGACGGCGACTTCCTGCCTGTCGCCAGCACCATGGTCACCTTTCCGGCCACGGCGCCCCACTGGCCGCAATACCCGGGTAGTTTCACGCTCGGAGCCCAGTGTGCCAACATCAGTATGAGCGCGGGATCCGTGATGACCGTCGACGGCGACTTCACCATTGCCGCCGGCAGGACCTTCAGCATGAGCAACGGCGGCACCCTCGTGGTCTCCGGCAACTGGCTGAACAACGGGCAGTTCATCGCGGGCAGCGGCACGGTGCAATTCACGGGCAGCAGCGCGGCCACCGTCAGCGCCGCACAGCCCACGGGCATCCTGGCCTACGCCGTCAGCACCTTCGCCAAAGGGATGACCGCCCTGACCGGCGCCACCAGCGGCCCCACCGGCGACGACGGGAATGTTAACATCAGCATCGGCTTCCCCTTCGTGTACGCCGGCGCCTCCTATTCCTCGCTCAAACTGAGCACAAACGGCTGGGTGTCGCTGAACCAGACCGGGTCGCTGGGCTACCTGAACAACGACCTGTTCACCACCACCGTGCCCAATGCCACCATCGCCCCCTGGTGGGATGACCTGAATGACGACGCCACAAGCGCCGTCTACTACAAGACCGAAGGCACAACCCCCAACCGCGTCTTCACCGCCGAATGGAACCGGGTACTTACCTATTACACCGGCGCCGATGCCCGGATCAGCTTCCAGGTGAAGCTCTACGAGACCACCAACGTCATCGAGTTCCACTACGGCGGCCTGGAAAGCGGCACGCACAACAGCTCGGAAAGCGCCTCCATCGGCGTGGAAGACGCCACCGGCGGATCCGGACACTTCCTCGAAGCCACCACCGGCAGCAACACCTTCGGCGTAACCAGCCTGATCAGCAGCGGCAACTGGCCGGCGGTGAATTACCGGATCATGGTAACTCCCGTGAGCCAGTCCTTCAACAATCTACTGATCAGCAATACCGGCGGGAATGTCCACTTCGACGTCAATACCACGGTCAACGGCGATTTTACGGTATCGCCCGGCGGTTCTTTCACCGTCGCCTCTGGCAAAACCATGTCGGTGACCAACCCGTAAGCCGAAACGATTGCCTGCCGGCACCGGGCATCCGCCCGTTTCCGGGCATAATCCCGTTTTATCCCAACATGCTGGGCTTGTGTAATTTATCTTAATTTCCTGGCAATACGTACCGGAATAATGACCGGATTCGGCGACAGCATCTCAGGATTACCTAAATACAATTTATTCAAATTGTTGAATAATAATATTTTATGAATGATGGCATTATCTTTGATTATAATAAGACAACCTTTGTTACATAAAACATCCAAGATTAGCTTTTTCCATGAGGGGATGAGGAGCTATACACCCCAGGGAGCCCTCCCGGGGATGCCGATCGTCCCTTCCTTTTTTTGATTGGTGCAGGATTCAGCCGCAGCGGCATAATCTTTGGTAAAATTCAATAATAACTTGTATCCAGCGGAAGTTCTCCGTATATTTGCAGCACCACCACTGTCCAAGTCATTTAGGCCCAAAATCATGAAGACATACCTCCCCCCGGTATTGGTGTCTTTAGTGGTGATGTATTCCACTATGGCATTTGGACAAGCGGCCAGCCCCGCGCTTGTCATTACCAGTGGGTATGTCAGGGAAACGGTTCCTGCGCGTGAAATGCCCCGGATTACCTCTGAAGAATGGGACCTGCTGGTGGCCCATGGCGAAAAGAAAATCCTCAACCCGAAGATCAGAACACGCTCGTTTCCTTATGCTGAAACGGCTTTGCCCGCCGGTTCAGATCCCGTCTGGCAGCGCCAGGGGGGTGCCGGCGGCGGCAACCGCACGCCCATCATGAGCTTCAACGGCCAGACCTCTCCTTACTATCCGCCTGACGCCAACGGCTCCGTGGGTCCCGATCATTACATGCAGACCATCAACGCCGTTTTCACCATTTATGACAAGCAGGGCGCTCTGGTTACCGGCCCGACCGCGCTCAACACCCTGTTCGAAGGTCTGCCCGGGTCATCCTGCAACAATGGCGATCCCATCGTTTTATACGATGAGCAGGCGAACCGCTGGCTTATATC
The DNA here is from genome assembly GCA_964489545.1 of uncultured Bacteroidales bacterium. Classification (GTDB taxonomy): domain Bacteria; phylum Bacteroidota; class Bacteroidia; order Bacteroidales; family JAGOPY01; genus JAGOPY01. The sequence continues at coordinate 231,944 of CAZAZE010000005.1, read as the reverse complement.
TGAATTCTCCCTCTGCGAGGCCACGGATTACCTGCTCGTTGCCATATCCGCCACCAGCAATCCCACCGGAACCTGGTACGCTTATTCATTCGATGTGGCCGACATGCCCGACTACCCGAAATTCGGCGTATGGCGCGACGGGTATTACCTGGGCACCAACAACCCCAGCGGGAATGATATTTATGTTTTTGAACGCAGCAAAATGCTTCTGGGACAACCGGCCCAGGCTGTGGGCTTCAACAATCCCTGGCGCCCGATGACCAATGATGGATTCATGTGCGTCCCCCCGGTGGATAACGACGGGCCGTTCGCCCCGATGGGTCAGCCGGGCATCTTCATCACCATCAACGACGACGCCGTCGGCGGCGGCAGCGACCAGCTCTGGATCTACGAACTGTCGGTCGACTGGAACAACCCTTCCCTGGCCACCTTCAACCGCGTCCAGCAGATCAATGTGGCCCCGTTCGACAGCAACTTCGGGCTGAACTGGGAGAACATCACGCAGCCGGGCACCACCCGTAAACTTGACGCCGTCCCCCAGGTACTGATGAACCCTCCGCAATACCGCAATTTCGGCAGCCACCAGACCATCGTCTGCTGCCATACAGTCGATGTCGACGGCACCGACCATGCGGGCATCCGCTGGTATGAACTCCGCAAGACGGATGGCGACTGGCAGATCCGGCAGCAAAGCACCTACGGCCCCGACGAGCACTCCCGATGGATGGGCAGCATCATGCTCAACGGCCACAATGAGATCGCCCTGGCCTATTCCATCTCCAGCAATACGCTCTACCCGGGTATCCGCTACTGCGGACAGTCGTCCGTCGATTACCTCAGTGGTTCCGGGATCCTCGACGTAGCGGAGGAAATCATACATACCGGAGAATACGCCCAGACCCTGGCCAATCGCTGGGGCGACTATGCCTCGCTCCAGGTCGACCCCTCCTCCGACCAGACCTTCTGGTTCACCGGGCAATACATCGACGCCGGAGCCGTCCGCAAAACCCGGATCGCCAATTTTGAGATCCCCGACCCCCCCGGAAGCTGGACCGGCCTGGTATCGGCCGACTGGAACGACCCCGGAAACTGGGCCGGCGAACAGGTCCCCGACAGCAGCATGCAGGTTTTCATCGAAAGCCCTGCTCCACACTATCCGTTATTTTCGGGAAACCTGGTGGTCGGAGCACACTGCGATAAGCTGCATATTTACGAAACAGGCAACCTGACAGTTTTCGGCGACCTGCTCATCAACCCCGGCAAGCGCCTGGCTATTGCCGATTCCGGCCTGGTCATCCTGTGGGGCAACCTGGCGGCCAATGGATTCTTCTCGGGCGGGAAAGGACTGATCATGTTTGCCGGACCTGCCCAGTTTACAATCAGCCGCGGCGCGGTGAACCAGATGGTCAATTTCGAACGGAGCGTCTTCAACCGGTCGATGACCCCGCTTCAGGGCGGTGCGCCGGGGCCGAACGGCGACAATGAATACATGGACGTTACGCTGGGCTTTCCCTTTATCTACGCCGGAACGGCTTACACGCAGGCACGCCTCAGCACCAACGGCTGGCTGTCGCTCAACCGGACAGGGACCATATCCAATGCCAATACCAGCCTGTTCAGCGCTACAACGCCCAACGCCACCCTGGCCCCCTGGTTCGACGACCTGAGGGCCGATGAGGCTTCCCTGATCAGTTATGCCACCGAAGGCGAAGCGCCAAACCGTGTCTTTACCGCCGAATGGAAAAGCATCCTCACCTATAAGAATTCCACGGCCAGGGTCAGCTTTCAGTTGAAACTGTTTGAAACCTCCAACCGCATTGAGTTCCACTATGGGAATTATGAATCGGGAGGACACTCCAACAACGAAAGCGCATCCATCGGCATCGAAAATGCCACAGGCGGCAGTGGCAACTTTATCGACGCCATCACGGGCAGCACCACCAACGGCGTCACCAACCTGGTGAGCCGTACCGACTGGCCCCTGGTGAATTACCGGTTCAGTCCTGCCATCGAAAAAATCAGTTTTCACCACCTCATCATCAATAATGCCGGAGGGAATCTGAACCTCAATACCGATGTGGAGATCTCCGGTGAACTGAACCTCCTGCCCGGCAGTTCCGTGATCATCAGCGGCGGTAAAACCCTGTCCCTGGACCAGGAGTGACCGCCTCCCTGTATTCAAATTTATCAGATCCCCCACTTTTTGTATATAACCTTTCGGTATATTTGCGATTAATATTTTTACCCATCACAGATCAGAGTATAAATGAAGAAGTTTTACTCCCCGGCTGCCCTGTTGCTGCTGGCAGCCTTCGCCGCGAACGCGCAATTTCAATCCCAGCCGCCCGACTCATTCATCATCAGCAGAACGGTTGATCCCTCCGGCAGGGAAATTGTCGGTTATATCCATCCCGGCCTGCCTCCGGCCGATCACCGGGAGCCGGTGGCCGCACCCACGCGCAGCAGCGTGCTTTTGCCCGATGTGCCCGCCTTCGACTGGGTATTTGGCTGCTCCGCCACCTCGGCGGCCATGGCTGCAGGATATTACGACAATCATGGTTATCCGGATATGTACACCGGGCCGGCCAACGGAGGGGTAGTGCCTATGAACAACAGCACCTGGGGTACCACCGTGATCAACGGTGAAACCCGTGCGCTCTGCCCTCTGAGCGCCACCATGAACGGGCTTGATGGCCGTTCGGCCCGCGGCCACGTCGACGATTTCTGGTACTCCACAGCGGTTACCGAACCGGACCCCTACATCACCAACGGATGGACCCCTCATGCCTATGGAGATTGCACGGGCGACTTCATGGGCACCAACCAGTCGGCCCTGGATAATGTCGACGGGGGCACAACATTTTACTTTTTTGGCGATGGAAGCCCCCTGCACAATTACACCGGCGCAGAACCCGGGAACATCGACGGCTGCCATGGGCTACGGGATTTTTATGCGTCGCGGGGGTACACGGTCTTGCAGAATTTTAACCAGTATATCCATGGGTACCAGGGAAATACACTGGGATTCACCTTTGCGCAGTACAAGCTGGAGATCGACGCCGGCCGGCCGGTGCTCATCCATGTCACCGGTCACACCATGCTCGGCTATGGCTATGATGATACCGGGAATACGGTGTACCTGCACGACACCTGGGATTACAGCAGCCACACCATGACCTGGGGCGGAAGCTACAGCAACATGACCCATTATGCCGTAACCGTGGTGCAGCTCCAGCAGGCGGTTTTCGGCCCTTATGCCGAGTTCCAGGCCGATGAGCTGAGCCCCTCGGTCAACACCACGGTGTCCTTCACCGACTTGTCAACCGGCGGCCCAACGATCAACGCCTGGAGCTGGGCCATCACCCCATCGGCCTTCGTCTACGTTAACAGCACCAGCGCAAATTCCCGCAGTCCCGAAGTGCAGTTCACCGCCCCGGGAGTCTATACCGTTTCGCTCACCGTTTCCAATGGCAACGGCAGCGATACGGAAACCAAAACCGGCTACATCACCGCCTATGATTGTTCGGAAGGCCCGTTCCCGCTGACAGAGGTCTTTTCGGCACAGGCCCTTCCGCCCTGCTGGGACCTGGTCGACCATGAAAACAACGGACAGGTGTGGCGCTTCGACAATCCCCGCAACCGCACGATCAACACACCCACCGCGTCCAACGGGTTTGCCATCCTCGACAGCGACTGGTACGGGAGCAACAACAGCCAGGACTGCGATCTGGTCACCCCGCCGCTGGACCTGACGGCGGCACAGGGCGTCATGCTCAAATTCTATCATCATTTCCAGGATTACGAAGGCTCGGCCGCCACGTTGTCTTACAGCATCAACAATGGCGGCACCTGGACCGTCCTGCAGACCTGGACGGGCTCCACCAACAACGCGGAAGCGTTCAGCATGGATGTCACCCAGCAGGTCGCCGGTCACAGCCAGGTCCGGTTCAAATGGAACTACACCGGCAGCTGGGGCTGGTGGTGGGCCATCGACGATGTGGAGATCGATGAGGAGATCGCGGGATTATGGACGGGCGCTGTTTCCACCGTGTGGACCACCCCGGGCAACTGGGCCGACGGAGCGGTTCCCGGCTCCGGCACGCCGGTGCGGATCCATCCTCTGGCCGCCAACTGGCCTGTTTACAGCGGGAACCTGACGGTCGGCTCGGCCTGCAGCGGCCTGGTCCTGACCGCCGGAACGGCCATGCAGGTGAACGGCAATGTCACCATCCAATCGGGCAGAAGCATTCAGTTCCTGGAAACGGGTACGCTTACGCTCACGGGCAACTGGAGCAACCAGGGCACGTTCAGCCCCGGCAACGGCACGGTAAAATTCTCCGGCAGCGGCACATCCGCCATTTCCGGGACGACAGGCGCAACCCAGCCGTTCCATCACCTGACCATCGCCAAAACCGGCGCCGGCGCGGTGCTGAACACCAACGCCTCCGTGACGGGAGAATTCACCGTTCTTCCCGGCAGCTCATTCATCCTGAGCCCGGGCTTCAGTTTGCAATTAGAGGAATGATCCGGCGGATAGCTGGACGGTTGGACAATCGACCAATCGACCAATCGACCAATCGACCAATCTTAGTGTTTCGCTTCTTTAACCTTCTCGATCAGCACGGGCAGCACCTGGTGCACGTCGCCGACGACACCGTACTCGGCCGCTTCGAAGATCGGCGCGTCCTTGTCGGTGTTGATGGCGATGATGTGCTTGGCCGCGCTCACCCCGCCCAGGTGCTGGATGGCACCGGAGATGCCCAGGGCGATGTAGACGTTGGGTGCGATGATCTTTCCGGTCTGGCCCACATGCTCATGATGGGAGCGCCAGCCTTCGTCGGATACCGGGCGGGAGCAGGCGGTGGCGGCACTGAGGATGCCGGCGAGCTCTTCCAGCGGCCCCCATTTGTCGGCGCCCTTCATGCCACGGCCTCCCGCGACCACCACTTCGGCGTCGGTGAGCAGGACCTTGTCGGTGACTTTCTTCACATCCAGGACTTTGGTGGCGAAATGCGCGTCGGTTAGCTGCGGGGTGCAGGCTTCGATCACCGCGTTCTCGTCGGCCTCATGGGTTTCGACGGAATTCGGGAACAGGGTCAGGATCTTTTTGGGGGATTTGATGGTGATGTGCCCGATGGCCTTCCCGGTGAACACGCCTTTCTTCACGACGAAGGGCGACAGGGAGTCGGGCAGGTCGTTGACGCCGGAAGCCAGACCCGCCTTCAGTTTCACGGCCACCCTCGGCGCCAGGGCCTTGCCGGTGAAGTTGTGGGAGAACACCACCACCTCGGCCTGCTCCTTTTCGGCAACTTCGGCGATGATGGCGGCGAATGCCTTGTTGACCAGCCCGCTGATGCGCGGATCCTGCACTGTGACGATCTTCGAAGCGCCGTAATGGCCCAGTTTCTTCAGTTCGTCTTCCGCTACGTTCCCGATGGAAACCACAACGGCCTGGGTGTTCATGCGGACGGCCAGCTGATGGGCGTAAGATACCAGTTCGTAGCTGATCTTCTTGAATTTTCCGTCCCAGTTCTCTGTAAATGCTAATATTGACATATTCCTCAATTTGGAAATTTTCTAATGATCAAATAATCTTCAATTCATCCCTGAGCACCGCAACCAGCTGATCCACGTTTTCGGCGTCGATCATTTTGCATTTGGCCCGTGCCGGCGGAAGCTCGAAGTTGGTAAACTCGGTGAGCGCTTCGGCGCTGGCGGCGGGTTTCACCGCCAGGGGCTTGGTCCGCGCCATCATGATGCCGCGCATCGAAGGGATGCGGGGTTCTTTGGCAATGCCTTTCTGAACGACGGCCACGAACGGCATGGAGGTTTCCAGCACCTCCTGCCCGCCATCGATCTCACGGTTAATGCGCACCTGGCCCCCTTCGAGGGTCACGCCCGAGACGGACGAAACGGAGGGACAGTCCAGGAACTCGGCAAGCATGCCGCCCACGGTGGAGCCGTTGTAGTCGCTCGACTCGATGCCGCAGAAAATGATCTCATACGGCTGGCCTTTTACGAAATCGGCCAGCTCGGCGGCCACCTGGTAGGCGTCCTTCGCGTCGGAATCGATGCGCACCGCATCGTCGGCGCCGATGGCCAGCGCCTTGCGCAGCGTGGGCTCGGTATCGGCTTTCCCTACGGTGATCACGGTCACTTTCTCAATGGAAGTGCCGGAGGTTTCTTTCATTTCCAGCGCCCGGGTCAGGGCCAGCTCGTCCCAGGGATTGATGATCCACTGGACACCCGCCGTGTCAAAATTCTTACCGTCGCCGGTGAACTTGATCTTGGTGGTGGTGTCGGGGACGTTGGAAAGGCAGATCAATACTTTCATTGCTCTATTGTTCTATTGTTCTATTGTTTAATAAAAATCTGAGGCAAATTTAACATTATTTTGACAGCTTCAGATTGGTATACTTTATCAACTGGTTGATCTCTAAATGGAATCAATAGCTCTGACAAACTGGGATCCAACAGTATTTTTAGGAAAATTCTCCCAGCAGATTACTAAACTCCAAACTTTATTGCTTAGGTAAAATGCCCTCTTGTAAGCATCAATGTCGTTTAATTTTAAGTATTTCTTTTCCATCTCCACAATCCTCCCAATTAAAATTAATGACTAAAAAAGAACGCTAAAGCTAATAACAATAGAACAATAGAACAATAGAACAATTGATCTCACTTCCGCAACGCCCGGGAAATCACGATCTTCTGTATCTCCGAAGTTCCTTCGTAGATCTGCGTGACCTTGGCTTCGCGCATGAGGCGTTCGACGTGGTATTCCTTCACATAGCCGTAGCCGCCGAGGATCTGCACGGCCTCGGTGGTGATGTACATCGCCGATTCGGCGCAATAAAGCTTCGACAGGGAACTGGCGAGGCCGTAGGGTTGCTTGTTATCCTTGAGCCAGGCCGCCTTGTACAGGAAATTGCGGGAGGCTTCCAGCCGGGTGTACATGTCGGCCAGTTTGAAGGCGATGGCCTGGTGGTCGATGAGGTATTTGCCGAAGGCTTTGCGTTCCTGGGCGTATTGGAGGGCGCGCTCGAAGGCGCCGCCCGCGATGCCGGTGGCCTGGGCCGAGATGCTGATGCGGCCGGCTTCCAGCAGCTTCATGGCGAATTTGAAGCCGAAGCCGTCGTCGCCGATGCGGTTGGCCTTTGGGACCTTGCATTCGGTGAACATCACCGAATGGGTGTCGGAACTGCGCAGGCCCATTTTGTCCTCATGGGGCGAAAGGCTGATGCCCGGCCATTCTTTTTCGACGATGAAGGCGTTGATGCCCCGGGAGCCGAGCTCCGGGTAGGTCTGGGCCATCACGATATAAATGGATCCGGAGTGGGCGCTGGATATCCAGTTCTTGGTGCCGTTCAGCAGGTAATAATCACCTTTGTCTTCGGCGGTGGTTTTCTGGGAAGTGGCGTCGGAGCCGGCTTCCGGCTCAGACAGCAGGAATGCGCCGATCTTGCGGCCCGAAGCCAGGTCGGGAAGGTATTTCTCCTTCTGTTCCTCCGTGCCGTATTTCTCAATGCCGTAGCAGGGCAGGGAATTGTGGACCGAAAGGATTACGCCCATGGAGGCGTCGATCTTCGAGATCTCCTCGATGGCCAGCACGTAAGAGAGCGTATCCATCCCGCCGCCACCGTATTTCGGGTCGACCATGACGCCGAAAAAGCCCAGCTCGCCGAGGTTTTTAATGTGCTGCCAGGGAATCTCCGCTTTGGCGTCGCGCTCCAGTACGTCCTTGATCAGTTCCCGCTCGGCGTAGTCCTTCGCGGCCTGCTTGATGAGGAGTTGTTCTTCGGTGAAGGTGAAATCCATCGAAATGTTGAATTTTGAATTTTAAATTTTGAATTCGGGCAGGGCAAATATATTTTCAAATTAACTCATTTCCAAATTGGCTAATTCCTTCCTGGCGTTTTCAAATTCTTCCAGCAGTTCCGCCACGATCTCCCCCGCCGGCATCAGTTCCCGGATCAGTCCGCTCACCTGGCCGATCTCCAGTTCGCCTTCGTCGGCGTTGCCTTCGAACATGCCTTTTTTGGCGCGGCCGTGGCCCAGGAGTTCCATTAGTTCTTCGCGGGAGGCGCCGCGGTTTTCCAGCTCTTTCACCTGATCGTAGAATTTGGTTTTCAGCAGCCTTACCGGGATGACTTTTCTGAGGATGAGGGCCGTATCGCCGTCTTTGGCTTCCAGCACGTGGCGTTTGAATTCCGGGTGGGCCGACGATTCTTCGGAGGCGACGAACCGGCTGCCGATCTGCACCCCTTCGGCGCCGAGGGCGAAGGCCGCCAGCATCTGCCGGCCTGTTCCGATGCCACCCGCGGCGATCAGGGGCAGGGAGGTTGCTTGGCGCACCATCGGGATCAGGGTCATTGTGGTGGTCTCTTCGATGCCGTTATGCCCGCCCGCCTCGAAACCTTCGGCCACAATGGCGTCGACGCCGGCCTCTTCGCACTTTCGGGCCGATTTGGTGTTGGCCACCACATGCACCACGGTGATACCTCTCTCTTTGAAGAATGATGTGTACTTCGCGGGATTTCCGGCCGAGGTGAACACGATCTTCACCCCTTCTTCAAGGATGATGTTGATGTGGTCGGCCACCTGGGGGTAAATGAGGGGCAGGTTCACACCGAACGGCTTTTCGGTGGCGGCTTTGCACTTGCGGATATGGTCGCGCAGGACGTCGGGGTACATCGATCCCGAGCCGATCAGCCCCAGGCCGCCGGCATTGCTCACCGCCGAGGCCAGCTCCCAGCCGCTGCACCAGATCATGCCGGCCTGGACGATGGGGTAACGGGTGTTGAAGAGCGTGGTGATTCGGGTCATGATTATTTAATGTTTAATGTTTAATGTTTAATGAGTAATGCCGTAATGATTAATAAATAATTATTAATGAAATAATTATAGTTCTTGTCTTATTGTATTCAAATCATGGTTCATTCAATTTTATTCAATATGAATTCAACATTAATTCATTATGCCTTCCTCATTAAAAATTAAACATTAAACATTAAACATTAAACATTAAACATTAAGCATTAAGCATTATTTCATTAACAACATTTCTCGCTCCCTCGTAGATCTGCACGATGGTCGCGTCGAGCATATAGCAGGGTGTGGTGAAGATCTTGTTCTTCCGGTCGACCGTAACCTCGCCGTGTGACGTCTTCACATGTTTGCCGCCCATTTTTTCGATGGCTGCGGCCGTTCCGGGGTCGTTGCCGATGGTTACCTCGATGTTGCCGAGGATGCGGGCGATCACGGCCGGGGCGATGCACAGGGCGCCGATGGGTTTGCCTGCGGCGTGCATGGCTTTCACGGCTTTTTCTACGTCGGGATTTACCGTGGCGCCGGGGCCGTGGAAGGCGACAGTGGAGAGGTTCTTGGCGGCGCCGAACCCGCCGGGGAAGATGAGCGCGTCGAAGCCGGCGGCCTGGAACTGGCTCAGCGGCTTTATTTTGCCCCGGGCGATGCGCGCCGATTCCACGAGGACGTTTCTTCGCTCCGGCATCTCCTGGTGGGTAAGGTGGTTGATTACATGGTGCTGATCGATATCCGGGGCGAAGATTTCGTATGTGGCACCCTGCTGCGCGATGGCCAGCAGGGTGAGCGTGGCTTCATGGATCTCTGCGCCGTCGAACACGCCGCAACCGGAAAGGACTACTGCGAATTTTTTCATGGAAAGGATATTATCAAGGATAAAGATATGGAAAATTCATTTGGGAATAGATATAAAAGGCCAACCGGGACGGAGTCCCTTTCCACCGGGACGGAGTCCCTGATTGCCCCTGGTTCAATTAAAATTTAAGAATATTTTAACAATTTTTCCCGGATCAACCCTTGGCACTGTAAGGGTTAAGCCCTTATTTTTGCACACTTTTTACCAAGTCTAATTCTAAATTATTATTGCTATGAGAAGAACATTTACTTTAATCGTGTTGCTGATGTCGGGGGCATGGCTTACCCCTGCATTTTCCGGTAATACACCCGAAAGCCACCGCGAAACGCTCAAAACCATGATGATCCGGCATGGGATCATTGCGCTGCCGGTAGCGTCGGAACAGAAAAACCAGGCGGAGCAAACCCAAATCATCCTGGCAGGCCGGGATGGAGAGCCCCTGGTGTACCAGATCCTGACAAAAATCTGGCAGGACGGCGCATGGGTCAATTCCGAGTTGCAAACCAATACGTACGATGAAGACGGAAACATTCTGCTGATCCTGATGCAGACCTGGATTGAGGGCGCATGGGTGAACAGTTATCAACTGGAGTCTGTTTATGATCCGAACGGCCAGCTGACCCAGAATCTTTACCATATGTGGGATGCTGATGCCGGAGCATGGCAGTTATATGGCCGCAGCACCCCGAGCTACGATCCCGTTTCCCAGCTGGCAACTCAGATACTGGTCGAGATGAATTTCCCGCCTTTTGGGTGGGTCAATGCTTCTGTCAGCTATTTCACTTACAACGACCAGGATCTCATCACGCTCTACGTAGAAGATAGCTGGAGCTTTGAGAACATGGCCTGGGAGCATCATTCCAGGATTTATTACACCTACAACGGCGAAAATAATCTGATCGAGGACCTGCGGCAATACTGGGTGGGCGATCAGTACCAGGATGGTGATCTGCAAACCTATACCTATGACGGGCAGGGACAATTGGTCCAGAAGCTGTATGAATATTTCGGCTTCACCCGGGAATGGCTCCCAGGCAGCAGAACGACCTATTCCTACAATGGAGACGGCCTCCAGAGCCATGAACTCGAAGAGATGTACAGCATCGGCGTCTGGCAGAACAGCTACCAGATCACGTTCACTTATGATGCGGGCGGCAACCTGGTCACCGAATTACGCCAGAGCTGGGGAGCGGAGCGGTCGTGGCAGAACAGCATGGAAACCACGTATACTTACACCACCACTGTGGGTATTGATGAGCCCCAGCCCGCGCAGGGCCAGGTGAAGGTTTATCCGAACCCGGCCGCACACAGGATCAATTTTGAATGCCCAGGCGATCTCGAAGGCGAAAAAATCCTGATCGTGACGGATCAGAAGGGCAGCCAGGTGGCACGCATCAGGCTCCCGGGCAATGACCAGGTCAACAGCATGATTACCTGGCAGGTTCCCGGCGAATTGAATAACGGCATCTATATATACCGGCTGGACGCCGGCGGGCAGTCGTTTTCGGGCCAGGTCCTGATCAGCAGGTAATTCTTTTTCTCGCTAACTTTGTCAACGAGATGGAGTCTCGAAATATGAGACTCCATCTCGATTCGCTGATGTTCACCTCTATTCTCTCCATGGGCTCTGAACGGGCTGTGGCCGACCTGGCTGTCGCGGCGCTGGAAGCAAATCCTGCGGCGTTCAGGGAGGCGCTGGACCTTTGCTTTCTGGAACAATACCCCATGTCGATGCGCGCGGCCCGCGTCATCCAGCTCTTCTGCGAAAAACATCCCGAAAGCATCTATCCCTTTCTCGAGGAATCGGTGGAAAAAACAATCGCCTCAAAGATTGACGGGGTGAAAAGGAACTTTCTGAAGATCTTTTCCGAATTTATCGACCTCAGCCGGCTTCGGGATCCCGGAACACTGCTGAACGCATCCTTCGACTGGCTGCAGGATCCCGGCGAAAAACCGGCGACACGGATTCAGGCCATGGCTCTGATCTTTAAGCTGGGCGGGAAAGAGCCGGGGCTTTTGCAAGAACTCCGGGCATCACTGGAAATGATCGGTGAAGACAGTGAGATATCCATGCGCAGTTGCGCTGCCAAGATGCTGAAGCGGCTGGATCGGATCAGATAAAATCAAAATTGTGCTGTGCGGTGCCCCTGGGATTCCTTTATATACTTCAGGCATCTTTCCCAATCATCTTTCGTCAGTTCCCGGATCCGGGCCAGCTCCTCCGGTGGGATCAGCGGTTCGTAGCTCAGCCACCGGCGCGGGACAAGCAACCCGCTGTATAAAACGGTATAGCGGTAAAGCCAAAACGGCATCCGCTGGAAAAACTTTATGGCAGGGACTGATGAATACCCGGGCTCACGCATGTTCAACCACCCGTTCACCCGCTGCATCCAGCGGATCTGCTTCTCCCCGTAGGATGTATGCCTTCGATCCAGGCTGATGTCATCTTTTGAATAGGTTGCACGGCAATAGCTGGCAATCGCATCGATGAACGCCCAGGGAGACCCGATCAGGTAATCATGGGTCAGCACCAGGGGCTTCTGGGTATAACACTCTTCCAGAATCTCAATCTTCCGGTAAAACGAAAGGATGTCCATGGTAAAATGCCCCTTGTCGTCAATCGGATCGATGAACGCGCTAAATGGCCCGGTAAATCCGTTTTTGGCAAAGCGCCGGTATTGGGAGGCAATCCAGTCGTCGTGCCGGCGAAGCAGTAAAATAGGGTGAGCATCGGGAAAATGAGCGGCAAATTTGCGGACCTCTTCCTCAAAATTCCGGTCAAACTCTCTCGAGACCAGATACGATCCGTGCTGCTCCTTTTTGATCTCCGCAATGCTCCGGTAAAACAACCGGGTGGGAATATAATGGATGTTGCGAAAATGGGGGAAAACCCCGTATTGCAAATACTTAGAAGCCACCTTCCCCAATCCCACGTGAAAATATACTTCCGGCTTACGATGGGCTTGCGTGGCGTTCAGGTGTTCGGGTGCGGCTGAGCTCAAGTATTTGCTGAATTTCAGGAAACCAATGCTCATGGTTTCCGTTTAATTGAAGGTGTGAAATTACGGAATTTTATCCTGATAGATTTTATAACTTTGCGGCTAAAGCATGCCGAACCGGTCACTTTGAAAAAAGTTTTCGCCATATCCCTCATCTTCTGCCTCTTCCTCCCGGTAGCGGGAACCATCGGTTATCTTCATCTTGAAAAGAAAAAACACCGGAAAGAGATCAAAAAGATGATCTTTGAAAACCTTTCCCGCGAAAACCTGGTTACGCTATCCTTCACACAAGAGGAATCGGTAACAAAGCTTAACTGGAAGCATGACGGGGAATTCGAATACAAGGGCAGCATGTACGATATCGTGGAGCGGGAAATCATTGGCGACAGCATTATTTACCACTGCATCCTTGACCACAAGGAATCGCGCATCAACCGGGAGATCGGCAAGGCTGCAGCCCGAGCCATGGGCCAGGATCCTGCCGCGAAGCACCAGAGCGAGCGACTGGCCAATTTCTTAAAAACGCTGATCAACCATAACCTGATTTACGATTCAGCGCCCTGCCTTCCCTTTTCCACCCTTCATCATGCCTCCTGCCTCACACAATACCATCCTCTTTTCCTTTCTCCTCCGACCCCGCCGCCAAAAACAGTCTAGTTATCTTTCATTTCACCACAAAAGCACTCGGTTCAAAATAAATCATCTGTTTTGTAACCATGTTGCCCGATGAGGCTGCTGCAGAAGTTTTCCTGCCACGAAATCACAAAAACACAAAAAGCACCAATGCTTTATCTTTCTGATTAAATGTGCTTTGTGAAATTTAGTGACTTTGCGTTTTGGTGGCTGTTTTGGAATCCGGTGAAAAATTTAACTAAACTATTTTTTTATCTGAATAGAATGAAAAAGACAATTCTCTTTAATTGGCTGTTTACCCTTATGATGATAGGCAGCCAGGCGCAAACGGTGACGGTCAGGGACCGGGAAAACCATCAGCCCATGGAGCTGGTGACCCTGTCGAGCCAGGACCCCGTCGCTTCAGTCATCACCAATGGCCGTGGACAGGCTGATATCAGCCCGTTTAATGGCGCGCAGAAGATTGAGATCCGGATGCTGGGGTACGAAACCCAGGTACAAAGTTTTGAAAGCATCCAGGAGTCAGGCTTCCAGGTATTTCTGCAGCAGTCTTCCATCTCTCTCGACCAGGTGGTCATCTCGGCCACCCGGTGGAGCCAGCAAACCAGGGATGTCCCCTCAAAGATCACCTCTATCTCCACTAAAGAAGTGGCTTTACAAAATCCGCAGACCGCGGCCGATCTGCTTGGTTCCTCAGGAGAGGTCTATATCCAGAAGAGCCAGCTGGGCGGCGGCAGCCCCATGATCCGCGGATTCGCCACCAACAGGCTGCTGCTGGTCGTCGACGGCATCCGGATGAATACGGCCATCTTCCGCAGTGGAAACCTGCAGAACGTGATCTCCCTGGATCCTTTTGCCATAGGAAAGACCGAGGTCTTGTTCGGGCCCGGTTCCGTCATTTACGGCAGCGACGCGATCGGGGGCGTGATGAGCTTTCAGACTCTCGTGCCGCACCTGGCCGATAACGGAGAACCGTATATCACCGGCAACGCCCTGGCCCGCTTTTCTTCGGCCGACCAGGAACTTGCCGGGCATATGGATATCAATGTCGGCTGGAAGAAATGGGCCTTTGTGACCAGCTTCTCCCATTTTAACTTCAACGACCTGAGGATGGGGAAGAACGGCCCGGATGACTACCTGCGCCCGTTTTACGTCACCCGCCAGGACAGCCTCGATGTCGTCGTGACCAATCCTGACCCGGAAGTGCAAACCCCTACGGGCTATGCGCAGACCAACCTCATGCAGAAGATCCGCTTTTCACCCAATAAAAAATGGGACTTCACCTATGGTTTCCATTATTCCACTACCACCGACGTGTCGCGCTACGACCGCTTGCTCCGGACGAAGAACGGGCTTCCGCGCAGCGCCGAGTGGTATTACGGACCGCAGGTATGGATGATGAACACGCTGAATATCGAGAACAACGCTCAGACGAAAATTTACGACCAGATGAACATTCGCGCGGCCTATCAGTATTTCGAAGAAAGCCGGCACGACCGGGATTTCAACAAACCCATGCGGTACAACCGGACGGAACAGGTGGACGCCTGGTCTGTCAATCTTGACTTCAGCAAATCGCTGAAGGTGAAACATCATCTTTATTACGGCCTGGAATATGTATTCAATGGCGTTACTTCCACCGGAACGGACGAGAACATCGCCACCGGTGAATCGGCGCCCGGACCCAGTCGTTATCCGCAATCCACCTGGGCATCTTACGCGGCGTACCTGACCTGGCATTATAAAATCACGGAAAAGCTGAATATGCAGGCCGGAGCCCGGTACAATGCCTTTGCCCTTCATGCCGATTTCGACACTACGTTCTACCCATTCCCTTACACCACGGCGGATCTAAATGACGGAGCCCTGACCGGTAGCCTGGGATTCATGTATCATCCGGCCAGAAAATGGTCGCTCAGCCTGAATCTTTCCACCGGCTTCCGTTCGCCGAACGTGGACGATGTCGGGAAAGTCTTCGATTCGGAACCGGGTTATGTGATGGTCCCCAATCCCGGCCTGGAAGCCGAATACGCGTACAACGCGGAGATCGGTTTTGCCAGGGTTTTTGGCCGGTATATGAAGATCGACCTGGCCGCGTATTACACCTACCTGGATAATGCGATGGTCCGCCGCGACTTCACGCTGAACGGGCAGGACAGCATCTTCTACGACGGGGAGATGAGCCGTGTGCAGGCCATGCAGAATGCGGCGTTTGCCACGGTTTACGGGATTCAGGCGGGATTGGAAGTGAAAATGCCCGCCGGCTTTGGTTTCTTCACCCAGTTCAACTACCAGAAGGGGGAAGAAGAGCTGGATGACGGCACCACCAGCCCGCTTCGGCATGCCGCGCCATGGTTCGGTATTTCAGGTTTCACCTTTTCCGCCGACAAGATCAAAATCGACCTGTATGCCAGTTACAGCGGCGAGGTCAGCAATGAGAACCTGCCGCCGGAGGAGCAGGGGAAGGATTATATGTACGCGCTTGATGAGAACGGGAATCCGTACTCACCCGCCTGGTATACCCTGAATATGAAGGCGATGTACCAGATTACGGACCTTCTGTCGGTGAGCGGCGGAGTGGAAAACCTGACGGATGTCAGATATCGTCCATACAGTTCGGGAATAACGGCTCCCGGAAGGAATTTCATTCTTTCGCTGAGGGCCAGTTTTTAACATACCGTTAACAACAAACCGCTGAACCGCGCAGTAACTTTGCTCTTCCTTCCAAAAAAAAAGTTACTGCCATGGTTAAATCTATCATTCTTTTTTCAGTGATATGCCTGTGGATTGGGTCCATTCAGGCTCAGGTGGTCGTTTCGGATGTCCCCGGGGCATCGGTAGCCGATACCAATAAGATCTTCAGTGTTGAATCCAGGGGGAATGAGCTCTTCTCCGTTTATGACTCCAGCGGGGTTTACCTGAAAGGGGAGCTGCGCGTCGACAGCGCCACGATCAACGGGCCGCTGGTGGTCACCAACAACGGCGGATCCTTTGTTTTTTTCGGGAACAAGGCGTTTCCGGCCCCGATGCATGACCTGATGCGGGTATCCACCAATATTTTCACCGTCACGGGCGGATTCAAGTTTGCAGCGCCGCTGGTGGCGATGGGGGTCAACACCGAAACGCCGAACAACATGCTGGATGTCGCGGGTGGAGATATCGATATCAACACCCCGACCTTCGGCTACATGATCGGAGATCAGTATGTTCTGCGGCACAAGGGAAATGTCGACCATATCCTGGTCGGGGTGGATGCGGGACAGTCGCTTGCCGGGGGCAGCAATCTCACCTTTGTTGGGAACGGTGCGGGCCAGAATGTCATTACGGCCAATGACTTCACCTTCCTGGGATATCGTGCCGGTTTCAACAACATGGGCGGATCTACCAATACTTTCCTGGGGTCGATGGCGGGTTTTTCGGAGATGGGTGATGAGAATGTTTACGTTGGCTGGCTCTCTGGTCAAAACAACAACCAGGCAAGCTATCACAACACATTTGTCGGGAATGTCAGCGGATTCAACAACCTGAACGGCAACAACAACACCTTTATCGGGATCGGATCGGGATTGCAGAACGCCAACGGCAGCGACAACGTGGCCCTGGGCGCGGGGGCCGGGATGGGCGGGCCGGCCCTGTTCAATTCATCGGCACTCGGGTACAATACGATCGTAAGGAACAGCAACGACGTGATCCTTGGGAACAACACCCAGGAGATCGGAATCGGGTTGAGCAATGACCCCACCGGTCCGCAGAACAAGCTGGAGATTGACGCGGGCGTCAACGGCATGGCCCCGACGCCCACCGGCATTGTCGGCGCCAGCGGTCTGCGTTTCCGCGATCTGCACGACCTGACGCTGCCGGTCACCAACGTGCGGAACGTAGTGCTCAGCGTCGACAGCAACGGGGATGTGATCCTGGTGAACGCGCCGGCCAGTGTCCCCCCTGCGGTGGACAACGGGTTGTCGACCAGCGGGCCGACGGCGAACGCCGCCCACCTGGGGCAAAGCACCGGCGCCGCGGGCGATCCGGCGCAATTGCTTGACAACCGTGAGATCCCGATGTACGGCTTTAATATTTATTTCAAGGGAGACCTGGCGGCGAACCAGGATATGGTCGAGATCGGGGACAACACCATCCAGCCGCTGACGCCGCTTACCGGAACCAAGCTCAATGTACAGACCCAGACCGAGCAGTCGGCCGGCCTGTTCGTAAACCGGACCAACCTGCCGAATCCGGCCAGCACCTATGGACTTCAGGGCATTAAGCTTTTGGGGAATAATGATGAGAACATCGGGGTGTATGGTTATGGCGAGGCCGATCCGGCTGGACAGTCCATGACGGCCATCGGTGTGAAAGGGCTGGCGAAGAACCAGGTCAATCCCGTCAGCGGCGTAGCGGCCCATGCTTTCGGGATCTGGGGCGAGGCATCGGACAACGCCACCCTGGTCAATTATGGAGGCTATTTCCTGGCGGCCAATGCCACGGGGAGCAACTACGCGGTATATGCCGATGCGCTGGGTATCGGCGGCGCGCCGGGTCCCGGGGTGCCCTCCGGCCCGACCTTTGCCGGCTTCTTTAATGGAGATGTATATATTACCAATACTTACGGTCCGTCAGACCGCAAGCTCAAGAGCGACATTGAATCCCTGGACAACGCCGTCGGCATCGTGATGCAGCTGAAGCCGAGAACCTATTACTACCGGCAGTCGGAGTTCCCGGGCATGGCTCTTCCTGGCGGCAGGCAGTACGGGCTGATCGCACAGGAGGTGGAGGAAGTGTTGCCGGAGCTGGTCCTGAACAACCGGCAGCCGGCAAAGACCGGCAAAGACGGCCGGCAGGTTTCTCCGCCGGTGGATTTCAAGAGCCTGGATTACCAGGAGCTCATCCCGATCCTGGTGAAGGCCGTTCAGGAGCAGCAGGCGGAGATTGACCGGCAGGCGGAGCAGATCAGGCGGTTGCAGGCGGCGCTGGAGGCGCGGTAACTTTTTTAGATTGGGGGATGAGGAACAAAAATGTCCTACCACTATAATGGTAGGACAAGTTTTTGGGAAAATCTTCCAAAAATCAACAGGGACAAGGGTTTGGTGATGAAATCTAAAAAAGTTGTCCTACCATTATAGTGGTAGTACTAGTTTTTTCCCGTAATCCAACCGGAAAAAATCCTCATCCGACGCCTGCCCCCCTTCCAGATCCTCCACCCGGATGTAAAATCGGTAAGTTCCCGTGTCAGCATCCTCAGGAATTGATATCATCTCGCTGAAAACCGTATCCAATAACCCGGAGTAATTGCCGGTATAAACGGTGTCAAAGCTCCACACAGCATTAAAACCTGCCGCAGATTTTCCGGAACCTTTATCCACTTCAACACGGATATTTCCAATCAATCCCTGGGCGCCGACATTTGCCTTGACCCCAAGACCGCCGCCTATATATGCCACACCGGTGTTGTTGTACCCCAGCTCCGTAATCTCAATGGCAGGCTCAGCCACTTTGTCGTCTTTGCAGGAACCCCAGATCATAGTCAAAAAAATAACCGGTAACATCATGATAAGCTTGGTTTTCATCATATTGAATTTACGTTGTTTGTATCCCGTGGCTTTACAAAAGTAGAAATTATCGGCTGATAAACTTTCGTGTCAGATTCAGGCCACTTTCAGCCGAAATCCTGAGGTGATACAAACCCTGCTTCAAATCCCCGGCGGGAATCTGAATCTGGTACTCCCCACCTGGCGTTTGGCATCTGGTCGTGTAAACAACCCTCCCGGATAGGTCGATGATGGCAATAAACAACGCGCAAGGTTCCGGGAAATGTACCGTGAGATGCGCAGTTTCGTTCACGGGATTGGGCCATATCTGCCCGACAGGGTCGGCAAGGATCGGTTCGCCTTCCCCAAGTATGCTGTTCCCGGTGAAACTCAGGCTCACAACGCTATTCGGCTCAACATCGCTGATTTCGATTCTAAGATAACTGCTGGCCGATCCCGGCAAATCAGGATACAGGTAGTAAGTGCCATTCTCAAGGCCGGAAAAAGCAAAAACCCCATCGGGCGTGACATCGCTGAAAACAACGGGCTCGAACTGTTCGTCGTACAACAGTACTCTAATTTTGTCCAGCAATCCTGAAACGCCGGCTGAACCAGTGATCGACCCGGAAACGGATCCGAAACCGGTTAAAGTTTCCAACCGCCCCGCACTCAGATTGATCACATGGGGATCCGACAAGGTGCCGGTAAAAGATACCTTCTCAGCCTCTTCCCAATGCATCGCACCGCCGTAGTATGTCGGCAAATATCCACTGAACTCATCCGGTACGGCACTCAGATAATACATCCCGTTTGGGACGTAGGGAAAGACGAAAACACCGGATCCATCCACCGAAACTTCCTGGATCAATGGACTGAACCCAGGATTGTTTTCCATGGAAGCCAGGACAACCTTAACGGAGGAAATAGGAAAATTGCCGGCCATGACCTGGCCATATACCTGGTTGAAAATGATCGTATCCCCTAAAACGATGGTTTGGCTTGATGACGAAACGCATCCAAAACTGTCAACCGTATTCAGCGTGACATAATAAGTGCCGGCCAGAGGATATTCGTGCACCACCGTTTGTCCTTCTCCTGAGACACCATCTCCAAAATCCCACGAGTAAACAGCCGGTAACCCGAGGGAATGAAATCCCTCAAAGACCACGGAATTGTCGGAAGACTGATAGGTGAAATAGTTAAAGCAGTCACCGGCTGCCGTGACATAAACCGGCATGCACCAGGTACTCTGGCATTCGGGTCCGGCAATAGACAGACAGACCGAATAGGTTCCGGTACCGGGAAAAACATGCAAAGGATTTTGCAGTGTCGAAGCCGTACCGTCACCGAAATCCCATTGCCATTCAGTGATATTTCCGTTGGAAAGGTCTAAGAATTGAACTCCATAGAGAGACTGAACGGAATCGGGGTAAAAGGAGAACCTGGCTAAGCACCCTCCGGAATTGCCGGCAATCAATGTATTGCAATAGGTATCGAAACACAGGCTGTCGACGGTGGATATATAAAGGCAGACTTCATAGATCCCGGGCTGCTGGTAAGTATGCTGCGGGTTCTGTTCCCAGGAAATGTTGTTATCGCCGAAATCCCAGAAATAGCTCAGCCCCTGGCCTGACGACTGGTTGGAGAAGCTGAAGGACAAATCGCCTGTTTGTTCAACCACAAAAAATGCCTGACACAGATTCATCGTGCAAACCTCCAGATCAATCACATAGGCGCTTCCCGCTGAAACGAATACCGTTTCAGTCAGCATACTGCCATTACAATCAGGCGTCGAAACTTCCACACGGGCAGTATTGACCTGAAGGTAAAAGGCATAGTAATAATGTCCCGAGTCGCTGGTCATGACCATTTCTGTGTAGCTGATCAATGAATCGTTGCCCGGGCTGATGGTAAAGAAAACCGGTTGCCCGGTCAATGGCGCGCCGGAGGGCCCGTCGGTAACTGTGCCGGAGATCTGAACATTAGGTTGCTGAGCCTTTGTGTTCGCCCACGCAAACAGCAGAAGAAATAAGCAAATGCTCAACAGAGCCATGTATTTTATATGTTGCCGATCTTTCATCGTTAAAAAATTAATCATCGAAAATAGAAAGCCACCCTGAACCCGATGCTGTAAGGATGCCTCCCCTGCCCGGCATCCTGGTGCGGCGCCTTGAAATAATAATTGAACGAAGGCTCCAGTTCCGCGCTGGTCCTTTTTGGCCCTTTTACAGCGAAGTTCAGCCCGGCCGTGAGTTGCCAGTTCATGGAAGCTCTTTCCGGCGTGACGGTTTCTACGAAAATGACCTGGTTCATGCCGGCTTCATATGTGATTTCGGAAGGATTTCTGGTCAGCAGCACCGACATCGCCGGGCCCAGTCTGAAACCTAAAGAAGAGTTCTTCCGCACAAAAAACTCATATCCGGCGATAAACGGCACCTGGAGATAGACGAACTTCTGGTATTCCTTCGACGGGAGCGCCTGCACGGCGGTATCGAATACCATTTGTTCCGACTGATGAACCAACGGGATCAGCGTGAAGTTGTTCTCCGCCAGGCTAAACGTAACCGAGTCGAGTCGCATGTAGGAACCCAGGTATTCATTGTAGCCGATCACGTATTCGTTATAGCCTTTGCTGAATGAGATTCCCGGCCCGGTCCTGATGATGAAGCGCGGATTCGGAAACCTGAACTGCAGATCGGCGCCAAGCGCATGTGCCAATTTATTATCATCGATGATATTAAGTAGCAGTTCGGGCTTGTAGTATATACCAAAGCTCAGGCTGCCGCGCCGGGATCCGGAAGGGGCCGGTTCGCCAGGCCTGTTCGCTGGGCGATCCGGCATGAGTGCATCTGTAGCTTCTATTGAGTCTGATGGATGAGTAGGGAGGGTATCCGTTTGTAGTTTAAGGGAGGCACGAGATGACATCTCGAAGGTATCCGAAACGGCCTGAGATGTCATCTCGAAAGTATCCGAAATGGCACGAGATGTCATCTCACGGCCTCCAACATCTTGTATATCATATGTTTTCAAATTTTCACCCTGCGAAGTCGCCTCGCCGGAAATTACATCTGAAACAACGCTTTTTTCGATGCAAAGACGATCTTGATCCACAGGTTCTGAGGGCAATTCTTTCCGGCTGGCATTTTCAATTTTATCAATAGATCCAATGTTGGTAGCCTGATTGGCTGCAGACGAAGTTCCGGATGCAGCATTTAACGGGTTCTGGTAGCCTGAAGGCTCTGATTCAGGGGAATGAGAAGCAAAGGATTGATCGGTCATCTCATTTTTCTGTGATACGTGCTCCGGTTTAAGCCAGTAAACAGCAATCCCGGTAATGCACAGGAACACGGCGGTGACGAACAGCCACCGCCAGCTGAATCCGCCGGATCCTTTGCGATGAATCAATACGGATGCTTCTTCCAGGAATTTTTCTTTCCCTGATGGATCAGGCTTTGGCCTGAATCCGTCCAGAGAATCCCTGAGCAACCGGTCGAGTTCGTTTTGCTCTTTCATCATTTGATCACCTGGTTAAGGTTCATATAAGCAAGCACTTTCTTGCGGAGCAGAGCCCTTGCCTTGGAAAGCTGAGATTTGGAAGTGTTCTCGGCAATGCCCAGTTCCCGGGCAATATCCTTGTGTGTGTACTGCTCGAATACATAAAGATTCAGCACGGTCCGGTACCCATCGGGCAGATCGCCGATCATGCGGATCACCACCTCGGGATCCATCGGTCCGGGCACTTCTTCACGATCGTCGAAATCCTGCTCATCATCCGTAATATCTGTTTTATTCCACCCGCTGACCGGCCTGTGCCGGTGTATAACGCGCAGATGATTGAGTGAAGCATTCGCCGTGATCCTTCGCATCCAGACTTCAAATGATCCAGAAAATCTCGGATCAAAGCGATCGAGGCCATGGAGTATCTTCAGCAAGGATTCATGCATAACATCTTCGGCATCCTCACGGGAGGGCAGATAACGCATGGCAACACCAAGCAAAACGGGGGCATAAGCATCGTAAAATTCCTCCAATGCAGATTTCTCGCCTTCTTTGAGGCGTTCGATCATCCCGCTGCAATGAATATCCGGCATATCTTGCAAGAAAAAAACACCAAAATCAGGATTGGTTGCCTGCCAAATCTCCACAAAATTAAGTTATTGAAAAACAATAAACGCAGCGGCAGGAATAAGCGGGGCGAATATATCCAATCCAGCGACAATTGTCGTAACTTTGAGCAACAATGTCGATTAACCATGAAAAAATTCATTCTTTCCCTGATGATCCTGGCATATACTGCCAGCTTAACGGCCCAGCAGGATTGCAAAGTCATTCTGGAGTCGATTTCGGGGAACTATTCAGGAAAATGTAAAGACGGCCTGGCCCACGGCAAAGGGAAAGCCATGGGCATCGATACGTATGAAGGGCTGTTTGTCAAGGGTCTGCCCCAGGGAAAAGGCACCTATACCTGGGCTAATGGCGATACCTATACCGGCGAATGGCAGGGAGGGATGCGACAGGGTGAAGGTACTTTCCGGTTTAAGGTCAATGGGCGGGACTCTACCCTGGCCGGAATCTGGGAGAATGACCAGTACAAAGGGCCAAAACCAAAACCGCCCCGGGTAAAACAGGTATATAATGTCGACCGTTATGAATTCAACAAAAACCTGGGTATACAAAACCGCGTGCTGGTTGACCTGATACAAAACGGCGTGAGAAACCGGGGTGTCGAGAATTTCATGATGGCAACTTCCAGCGGAACCCCAACCAACCTGGGCGAATCGGTGGGATATGAAAATATCATTTACCCGGTGAGTATAAAGGTAACCTATAAAACCTGGAACAAACTCCGCACAGTGATGCTGGACGTGATCTTCGAGTTTGAAATTTACGAGCCAGGCAGCTGGCAGGTCGAGATCTATAATTGACCTGATCAGCCGGTATATACACTTTTTTTTATA
The DNA here is from genome assembly GCA_964489545.1 of uncultured Bacteroidales bacterium. Lineage (GTDB taxonomy): Bacteria > Bacteroidota > Bacteroidia > Bacteroidales > JAGOPY01 > JAGOPY01. The sequence continues at coordinate 208,150 of CAZAZE010000005.1, read as the reverse complement.
TTTTTGCCGGCCCGAACATTTTTGTTTCCAACTTGTTAAACCCGATAAAGTGTAGTTCATGGAAGAACAGGCAAATATTTCATTATTCCGCAAATGGTGGATCTCCGTCAGGCCTTTTTCATTCCCCGCATCAACCATGCCGGTGATTTTTGGTACCGTTCTGGCTGTGGTATATGGCGGGTATCAATTCAAACCCTTATTGTTTATTCTCGCATTCTTTGGTATGCTGATCCTTCATTCCGGGGCCAATATTCTGAGTGATATTTTCGATTACCGTAAAGGCCTGGATAAATTCCCATCCCCTGTTTCCGGCGGAGTCGTCAGGGGTTATATCACCATCCGGGAGGCCTGGATCGCCTCGGTGAGCATGCTTATCGCAGGCACGCTGATCGGCCTGTACCTGGCCTATGTTACCGGACCGTGGCTGCTGGTAATCGGCTTCGTGGGATTATTCATCGGAACCTTTTACACTTCCGAGTCCAGAATCAACATGAAATACCATGGTCTGGGCGACCTGGCGGTGTTTCTTAATTTCGGCGTCCTGGGTTCGCTCGGCGCTTATTATGTCCAGTCATCCACATTGTCCTGGATCCCGGCGGTCTGGGCCGTCCCGATGTCATTGCTGGTGATCGCCATCCTTCATGCCAACAACTGGCGCGATATTCAGTCCGATAAAACAGGTAAGATCATCACGATCGCTGCATTACTGGGCGATAAGATCTCTTTGCGCTATTACGGGATCCTGATCTATGGCCCTTTCGTACTGGTCCTGCTCCTGATCATGGTCCCGCACCTGTTTTTCCCGAACCTTGCCGCAATGCCTTATACCTTTCTCATAACCATTGCTGCACTTCCCCTCGCTTTTAAACTCTGGAAGAAAGCACTGAACCGGAAAGATCCTTCCAAACCCCTGGATTTCATTGCACTCGATGGCGCCACCGCCCAACTCAACCTGTTGTTCGGATCACTTTGCACCCTCGCTTTAATTTTACATGCTGTTATTCAAAACTTTGCATAGGCTGAGATGACATCTCGTGATAAAATCCACCTTTGCAATAATTTGATAAACAATCCATTAAAACATGTATATTAAATAGATACATCACGAGATGACATCTCATAATCAACTCCCCCCCTCCACCCTCGCCGTACTGTCAACTCTGGCTGTCATCCTCTTCAGCCCTATGTTCATTGTCAGACAGATAGGTCCGTTCGACTTCTGGTACTGGATGAGCGCCAATCTCGTCGTTATGATCTCCCTCGCCTGGTTGCTCGATCCATCCTACGGGAAAAACCTGCGAGATGACATCTCGTTAAACGTTCCCAGAAAAATCATCCTCGGCGTGCTGTCTGCCATCGCACTCTATGGAGTCTTCTATCTCGGTAACCACCTCTCCCGGCTAATGTTCCACTTCGCCGGGACTGGCATCGCCAATGTCTACGCGTTCAAGGGCGACGCGGACAGCCTCCGCGTCGGACTGCTCATGCTCCTGGTGATCGGACCGGGTGAAGAACTCTTCTGGCGGGGATTCCTCCAGAATCATTACGAGAAACGCTTCGGGAACACCAAAGGCTTCCTCATCGCAACCGCAGTCTACACCGGCGTCCATGTGTTCACCGGCAATATCATGCTCATCGTCGCGGCACTCGTCGCCGGACTGTTCTGGGGCTGGATGTACATGAAGTACAAATCCATGGTCATGAACGTCGTCAGCCATACGGTGTGGGACATTGCCGTATTTTTAATTATTCCTTTTCATTCTTAAATATTTAGCCTGAATTAATATTAACTTTATCGGTTAAATTTTTAACCGATCATGGAAAAATTACGCCATTTAATTCCGTCACTTCTGGCCTTGATTTTCCCCCTGCTTTCCATCGGCCAGTGGAGCACCTCACCGGCAGTCAACAACGCCATCAACACGATGACAGGTGAACAGGCCATCCCGAAAATTGCCACCTGCCCCAGCGGCGATACCTACATCGCCTTCTTCTCCAGTGAGAGCGGCAACTACAATGTCCGCCTGCAACGCCTCGACGCCCAGGGCAACGCCCTGTGGGCCAACAACGGCATCCTGATCAGCGACAACCAGCAGATGTCGTGGCTTACCGACTGGGACATGACCGCCGATGCCAGCAACCACGCCATCCTCACATTCCAGGACATCCGGAACGGCGGCAATAATAACGTGGTCGCCTACCGGATTTCGCCGGCCGGGGCCTTCGTATGGGGCGACGATGGCATCGCCCTGTCGAACAGCACCGCCTTCAACGCCTCGCCCAAAGTTTGCGTGACCGCCTCCGGAAACGCGGTCTTCGCCTGGATGGCCGACGAAGTGGTCATCCTGCAAAAAGTCAGCCCCTCAGGTTCGCTGCTGTGGGGTACCTCAGGCATCACCCTCAGCGGGACCAACACCTTTTCCTGGCCGCAATTGCTCCCGGTGGGCGCCGACGACGTGATCCTGAAATATTTCGAGGATACCGGCTCATTCCCGGCCCTGACACGACATATATACGCCAGGCGGTTTGACGCCTCAGGAAATGAAGTTTGGTCGTCCCCCACCACCGTTTCCAACGCGGGCGGCATCACCGCTTGGACCCAGGTGCTGCCGTTTATCAACGACGGACAGGACGGCTTTTATATCGCCTGGCACGACCAGCGCTACGGAGCCTCCCAGCCACCGAAGATATACGTCCATCACATCAACTCCGCCGGCCAGGCGCTCTTCGCCGCCAACGGAGTGGAAGTTTCCAGCTCTGCCAATATGCTGACCGAAGCGGCGCTGGCACTCCCCCCGGGATCCTCCGATGTCTATGTGTTCTATAATGAGATCGAACCCATGTTCCAGAGCGACTGGGGCGTTTCAGGACAAAAAATATCCTCCTCGGGAAGTAAACTCTGGGGGGCCAGCGGGATCTCCTTTATCCCCGTCACCGGAACACAGGTCTATATCGTTAATGTCAGAAGTACCCCGACCGATGTCGTCCTGTTTTATGAGGAATATGTGGGGATGGCGGATATCCTGCTTAAAGCCGCACGCATCAATACCAGCGGCGGCTTCGTATGGTCGCCCACAATTAAAGATATTTCTTCGGTCGTGTCAGAAAAAGTCCACCCCGAAGTCAACGAGTTCGCCAATAACCAGTGGATCCTGGCCTGGGAAGACGACCGAAACGGCGACAAGGACATTTATGCGCAGAACATCCAGCTTGGCGGCGACCTGGGGCCGTTCGACCCGCAGGAAGGGACGATCAGCGGCGCCGTGACCCTGGTCGGCGGCACAGGCAACATTACGCTCGTCGATGTCACAGCCGGCACAACCACCACACACCCCGCCGCCAATGGAAATTACTCCATGGTGGTCCCCGTTGGGACCTATGACGTCATCGGCAGCCTGCAGGGCTATTACCCGGATACGGTATTCGGAGTCGTCGTCATTGACGAACAGATCACCACGGGCGTCAACCTGACGCTCGAAGCGTTGCCTACCGGTACCATATCGGGTTATGTCCAGCTCACCGGAGGCAACGGGGATGTGACCCAGGCTGTGGTCAGCACCGGCTATCACAGCACCAGCCCGGATGCCGACGGCAACTACTCCATGGTGGTCGAGATCGGAACCTACACCGTGACCGCCGCCCTCGACGGCTATTACCCGGACACCGTGAATTCAGTGGTGGTGCTGGCCGGGCAGACCACCACCGATGTTGACTTCAACCTCAACTTCATCCCGGTCACCGGCTTCATCACCGGGACTGTTGAACTGGAAAACAATGCCGGCGACGTGACCCAGGTCGATGTCATCGCCGGAACTTTCTCCACCCATCCCGACGCAAACGGGGATTTCATTCTGGAAGTTCCCGGGGGAACCTATGAAGTGAGCGCCGGACTGGAGGGCTTTCTTACCCAGGTCCAGACAGGCATCGTGGTGTTCAACGGCCAGACGACCGTCGGGGTCGACTTTTTCCTGTACCTGGCGCCAGACGTGGGATATATTGAAGGATACGTATCCCTGGTCAATGGCACCGGAGATGTGACGGAAGCGGTTGTCGAAGCCGGAGGGGTCTCAACCAATCCCTTCCCCAGCGGGCATTACTTCCTCCCCCTGCCGGCGGGAACCTATACGGTGCATGCTTCACACCCCTCTGCCCTGCCCGACAGCATTGTCAACGTCCAGGTAGTAACAGGCCAAACCACCGATAATATAGATTTCGACCTCGAGATTGTAAGAGGAAGCCTGATCTGCCGCGCCATTGATACTTACGGCGCCGTGCTCAACGAAGTCAGCGTGGAAATCGACGGTCCGGAAGGAACGCTTACCGGCACCATCGTTAACGATTCCCTGGTTTTTGAAGATATGCTCTATGGAGATTATTCCGGAAGCGCATGGATGGAAGGGGAAGACCCGGTCTACCAGAATATGACCCTCGGCGCAACCAGCCATCACCTGATCTTTGTCTTCGATCTGACCGGCATTTCCGGTCAGGTGGACCCCAATGAAGGGCTGCGCGCGTTCCCCAATCCGTTCTCGGACAGAATCAGCATTCTTTATGAGCGGCGGAATGCCGGCGAAACCCGGGCCGAAATCCTGGACCTGAAAGGCAATCCGGTTCAGACATTATACGACGGATGGCAGAATGCCGGACCTCATCAGCTATTTTGGCAGGGCGAAGACGCCTCGGGGAAATCCGTGGCACCGGGATGTTATCTTCTGATAATCAAATCATCAGATCAGCTACTCCGAAACCTGATCATTAAATTCTGATCCGGTTATATTCAATAATATAGATATTTTGTCAGTTTTACCTTTTTCGGGTAAATAAGGAATGCTTATTGATATCTGCAAAGAAAAAACCAGGTAAGATGAAAATAACTTTTGCAGGCAACAAACAGATCTTTGCCAACATCAACGGCTATACCGTGAAGACCGACCAGGCCCAGCGCGCCGGCGGCGACGGGATGTACCCCGAACCTTTCACCTTGTTTCTCGCGGCACTGGGAACCTGTGCCGGTATATACGCTAAATCATTCTGCGACCAGCGGGGCATATCCACCGAAGGAATGTACCTGACCCAGGAACAGGAATTCGATCCCATCCGCAAGATCATCGGTAAGTTCCATATCAAGATCCATGTGAACCCGGATTTTCCGGAAAAGTACGAGCAGGCGCTGATCAACACGGCAGCCCTCTGCGCCGTAAAAAGGCATATGAAGGACGATATCGACGTCACAGTAACGGTGGAAAGATCATAAATGAGGGCCACACGGGGGGCCAGTAGCACACCCTGCCCCCCTGCTCCCCTGCTCCCCTGCTCCCCTGCTCCCCCGCTCCCCCGCTCCCTTTACCGGGTAAAAACCGGCATTCACCGATTTCCACTTTCCCCCACCATCCGTTGAGATTAATTTTGCTTCAGGTTCTTTGATCGGCTTCAGTAGAGGAGAATCCGTTGGCCGTTGGCCGTTGGCCGCTGGCCGTTTGGAACCCTGGAACTTTGGAACTCTGAAACTCTGGAACCCTGGAACCCTGGAACCTGGAACTTTGAAACCTTTAAATCTCAACAATATGGAAACAATGCAACAACAACCGGTCCGGCAGGGACTAAAAAGAAAATCCCTTGTATTCGGCCTGATCGTCCTGGGCCTGGGCCTGGCCTGGCTCATGCGCAACTTCGGACTGATGAGCGAGAACGTATGGGACGTCATCTTCTCCTGGCAGATGCTGCTCATCGCCATCGGCGTCATCAACATATCCAACGACTCCTCCCGCGGTGTGGGCTGGGTCCTCATCGCCATCGGCGGCTTCTTCCTCATCTCCGACCTGTACGATCTGCCCTATAATTTCCGCCAGGTCTTCTGGCCGGCCCTGCTGATCCTTATCGGCCTGGTGCTGATATTCGGAAGCAGCAGGATCTTCCGGCGCCGGCATATTACCGTCTCCAAAGGGGAGGATTTCATTGAAGAAGTATCCATCTTCGGGGGCCGGGAGCGCTTCGTGAATTCCCAGGCATTCCGCGGAGGAAAGATCGTATCGGTCTTCGGCGGGTCCAAGATCCATCTGACGCAGGCCCAGCTGGCCGAAGGCGAGATAGAGATCGAAAACGTCTCTATCTTCGGAGGCTCCACCCTCATTGTCCCTACCGACTGGAATGTGAAGATCGAAGTTTTTAATATCTTTGGCGGATACGCCGATAAGCGCATCCGTGGCCAGGTCGACTTCAACAAGACCGTAACGGTGAAAGGTGTGGCCATTTTCGGCGGCGGAGAGATCAAAAGCTACTAAGCCCAAAACTGCTTCAGGATGATCCTCAGGAACCTGAAAAATAACCTCCAGATCGTTTATATGCTTTCGTGGGTGGCGCTGAGCGTCATCCACTTTGCCATTTTGTATGGGATCTACGAACTCGACGCCCGGGCCGCCCTGGCCGACAGCGCCGTCTTCAACCTGCTCTTCGCCCTGATCGGCAGCGGCCTCTGGTTCATGGTCCGCTACTCCGACCTGCAATCGCGGTCGTTCGGAGAGCTCACCTTCTACCATCTTTCCGGCGCCGCCGTCACCATCCTGGTCTGGCTGGGCATCAGCTACCTCATCCTGGGGAACATCCTGAAAAACGATGTTTATTATCACGTCTTCCTGCGGAATACACTGACCATACGCATCATCACCGGCATCATGTTTTACGCCCTGCTGGTCTCGATCTATTACCTGCTCATCAGTTTCCGGGAACTGAAGGAAAAAAGCCAGCGGGAAGCCCGGCTCACCAGTCTCCTGCAGGAAGCGGAACTTAACCTGCTGCGCAGCCAGATCCGGCCGCACTTTCTCTTCAACAGCCTCAACTCGATCAGCGCACTCACCATGACCGACTCCGCCCGCGCGCAGGAGATGGTTATCAAACTGTCGGAATTTATGCGCTATTCGCTCAATTTCCCCGACACCATGATGAGTACCTTTGAAAGAGAGATCCACCAGTCGGAGCTTTACCTCGATATTGAAAAAGTAAGATTCGGCGAAAGGCTGGTCTTTGAGAAGGAGGTTGACCCGGAATCCCTCAATTACACAGTGCCGGCCATGATCCTGCAGCCGCTGCTGGAAAATTCGGTGAAGCACGGCGTGTACGAATCTTCCGGCCCGACCGTGATCCGGCTAAAGGGCAGGATCGACAACGAGGTGCTGGAGATCAGCGTGGGCAACAATTACGATCCGGAAGCGCCGGCCCGCAAAGGCACCGGGACCGGCCTACGCAACATCTCTGCCCGGCTGCTGAACCTTTACGGGACCGGCAGCCTGCTGCAGGTACGCAATGAAAACGACTATTTCCTGGTAACGATAAGAATACCCCGCCATGCAAGATAAGATCCGTGTGCTCGTCATTGACGATGAAGCCCTGGCACGGTACCTGGTGAAGAGGTACCTTGCCGGCAACCCCGGCGTGGAGATCGCCGGAGAATGCGCCAACGGTTTCGAAGCCCTGAAAATGGTGCAGGACCTGCGCCCCGACCTGCTGTTCCTTGATATCCAGATGCCCAAGATCGACGGCTTCGAACTGCTTGAAGTGCTCGATCCCCGGCCGGAGATCATTTTCACCACCGCATTCGACCAGTATGCCATCCGCGCCTTTGAAATGAACGCCGTCGACTATCTGCTCAAGCCTTTTTCGAAAGAAAGGCTGGACCAGGCCCTGGAAAAAGCACACAAAAGAATGGCCGGGAATGAGACTCCATCTCAACCCGGGCAGGCCATCGACAAACTAAAACAACAGTTGGATGATGAGCGCAAAACCCTTGATCGGGTGATCACGCGGCTGGGTCCGAAGATCACCGTCATCCCGGTGGAGAAGATCTGGTATATCGAGGCGGCCGACGATTATGTGATGATCTACTCGGAACTCGGCAGCCACCTGAAGGAAAAGACGATGAAATACTTCGAGGAGCATCTGCCGGATGATCAGTTTGTCCGGATCCACCGCAGCCATATCATCAACATCGCCCAGATCACCGGTATTGAACTCTATGAAAAAGATACGCACCTGGTGTTCCTGAAAAGCGGCGCGAAGCTGCGCGCCAGCGCGGAAGGCTACAAGAGGCTCAGAGAGAAGTTTTGAGGTTTAAGGGTTAAGGTTTAAGTTGATATGAATATCTTCACGCTCGTCGCTTCGCTGTTGATCCTCCTGGTGGTGGTGCTGCTGGCCCGCTATGCCTGGGGCATCTTCTTCGACGCGTCGTACCAGCCGGTGGAATGGGCTTCTGCCCTGAAAAACGGACTGATCGACAAGGGACTCATCCGCCTGGAGAGAAATTATCCCGATAAGGTGCGTTTCTTCAACTGGTGGTTCCAGGTTGAACGACTGAAAAGGGACGGAGTCCCCGGGGATTTCGCCGAGCTGGGCGTGTACAAGGGCGAAAGCGCGCGCATTATACACCGGATGGACCCTTCACGGAAATTTCATCTCTTCGATACCTTTGAGGGATTCCGGGCGGAAGACCTGGAGCATGAGACCGGCGAGGCGGCCACCTACACCACGCGGAGCTTCGCCGACACCAGCGTGGAAGCGGCACGGCGGTTCATCGACGGCAACGAGAACGTGATCTTTCACCCGGGAAACTTCTGCCAGTTCGCAGTTCCCGGTTCCCGGTCAAATGAGGGAGCAGGAAAACCATTGAGCAATGAACCGGATGACCAGCAAGACTGCCAACTGCCAACTGCCAACTGCCAACTGACCTTCGCCTTCGTCAACCTCGACGCCGACCTGTACAATCCCACCAAAGCCGGGCTGGAATATTTCTATCCCAGGCTGTCGCCCGGCGGGGTGATCCTGGTCCATGATTATACCTATAAATGGCCCGGGATCCGGAACGCGGTGGATGAATTCGCTGCCCGGATCCCGGAAACCCTGGTGGCGGTGCCCGACATGGACGGCACCGTGATGATCGTCAAAAACGCTAATTAGCCGGTTTGGCTTCCACAGCGCCTTTCACGGTAAGCACTTCCGCCTGCGCAATGCCGCTGAAGGTCACCGTAACGGTCTTGGCAAACGAACCAACCCTTGCGGTGTTGTAAGTGGCTTTAACCTCTCCCGTCGCTCCCGGCTTGACCGGCTCCTTGGTGTACTCTGCAACGGTGCAGCCGCAGGAGCTGCGCGCCGCGGATATAACCACCGGTTCCGTACCATTATTGGTGAATGTGAACGTCGCCACGGCGGGAGCGCTCTGGACGAGCTTACCGAAATCATGGACCTGCTCGTTCCAGCTGATCATTTTGGGCGGCGCCTGCGGCGCAGGCTGGTTCTGCGCGGAAACATACTGAAATCCGAAAGCAAGGGCGATAATCAGAGTGATAATTGTTTTCATCATTTTGAGATTTTTCGATTAGTGACTAATTGACCTCAAAGCTAAGACGACGGAAAGGATAGGCAGGTTAATGAAGTCCAAATTTTTCTTAATGAATTGTTAACGAATTGTAAAAGGGACTCCGTCCCTGTCAGGCATCCCCATCATTTTTCTTACCTTCGCTCTATGTCGAACCGCTCCATACGCTGGGTCATCGGGTTTGGCGTGCTGGCCATCCTGGCCATACTCGCCGGGCAGGGCTATTTCTTCTACCAGGCCTTCGATATGAAGGAACGGCAAACCGTGCAGTCGCTCCGCATCAGCCTGCAATCGGTGGCCGAAAGCATCTGCCGGTACAACGAATGCACCCTCCCCGACAACATCATCCACGAGTACAGCCCGGATTATTATATCGTCGACATCAACAACCACATCGACCCGTGGATCCTGGAGCATTACCTCCGCTCCGAACTGAACCGCCACCACCTGGACATTGATTTCGAATATGCCATCTACGACTGCAACGACGACCGGATGATGTACGGCGACTATGTTTCGCTGGATGAAAAGGAAGGCGAAAAGCAAAAACTGGAAGACTGGCCCAAATACGAGCAGGGCCTGTACTATTTCGGCGTGCATTTCCCGGGCATGCGGAACTACATCCTCGGTGAAATGCGCCTCTGGTATTTTTTCACGGCGATCCTGGTACTGGTCATCGCGTTCTTCGGATACACCATGATGGTCATCCTGCACCAGAAAAGATTGTCGGAGGTACAGCGCGACTTCATCAACAACATGAGCCATGAATTCCGCACCCCGCTCACCTCCATCGGGCTGGCCGCCAATGTTATCGACGAAGAAGGGCCGGGCGGCAACCCGGAACGCCTCAGGAAATTCTCCGCCATTCTCAAAGGCCAGACGGAGATCCTGCAGAAAAAAGTGGACCGGATCCTGCTGCAGGCCGAGACAGAACACCGCTTCTTCCGACTGAACCGGGATAAGCTGATCCTGGAGCAGCTTATCGAAGAAGTGATAGAGGAATTCAAACCGGCCGCCGTCCACCGGAACGGCAAGATCGAATTCGTGAACCAGGCGCCCGGAGGCCTCATCCTGGCCGACCGGTTCCATCTTTCCGGCATGCTGATCAACCTGGTGGACAATGCCTTGAAATACAGTGAGCGCCCCCCTTCGGTAACTATCTCACTCACTCCTTACAATGGCAGGGTGTTGCTCCGGGTCGCAGACAACGGAGTGGGAATAGACCGGAAGAATATGCGCAGGATATTCATGCCTTTTTACCGGGTGCCGAGCGGAAACATCCACAACGTCAAGGGATCGGGGCTGGGGCTGACTTACGTGAAAAAAGTGTGCGACCTCCACGGCTGGAGGATCAGGATGGAAAGCGAACCCGGAGCAGGCACAACAGTATCGGTTATCATCCCAAAAGCAGGATAAATGGAGAAGAGGAACAGGATCTTATATGTTGAAGATGATGAAACACTGGGATTCATCACATCCGAAAACCTGGAACGGAAAGGTTATGAAGTCCGCCTTTGTCCCGACGGTGAGGAAGCACTGCGCCTGTTTCGCAGCGAGCCGTTCGACCTGTGCCTGCTCGATATCATGCTCCCGAAACTCGACGGGTTCACCCTCGCCCGCCTGATCCGAAAAGAAAACGAAGAGATCCCCATCATCTTCCTTTCTGCCAAATCGCTCACGGAAGACAAGATCGAAGGCCTGCTGCTGGGCGCCGACGATTATATCGTCAAGCCGTTCAATATTGAAGAGCTGACGCTGAAGATCGAAATTTTCCTGAAACGTTCCCGGATCCACCGCGACGCCCCATCAGAAAATGTGATCCCCATTGGAAATTGCATCCTCGATATGGGCCTGCTTCAACTGAACTGTGGCGGAACCATCAAAAACCTCACATACCGGGAAGCCGAGCTCATCAGTTTTTTCAGCCGCAACCGCAATCGCCTGATGAGCCGCGAACAGATCCTCGAAGCGGTCTGGGGCGGGAACGACTATTTCGCCGGCCGCAGCCTCGACGTCTTCATCTCCCGCCTGCGCAAATTTTTCCAGGACGATCCCACCGTCAGCATTGAAAACCGGCATGGACTGGGGTACGTATTTAGCATTTCGCAATAGAATTTCTCATTTCGCAGTGACATTTCGCATTTCGCAGTAATCTTTAATTGAGAAATGCGAAATGTCACTCTGGTCTGGTTTTTGTATCTTTAAGGATAAATCAAATTCTATCATGAAAAAACTATTTCTATTCGCGGGGATCATGACGGCCGTCGTGTTTTCCGCACAGGTGTTCGCTCAGACCGAATACCAGACCAAAGGCAGTGGTGACTCTAAAAAGAAGATGAAGTCGCAGACCACGGTGACCACGACCACGTCTTCTCAGACGGCTCCGGTGCAGCAACCCAATCCGCAGGCTGAAAAGGCGCCTGAGGCCAATCCGCAGGCCGGGCAGCCCACCGGCACCGCCCCGGCGCCGACGACCCAGGGAAAGCCTTCGGGCACTCCGGCAACAAAGCCTTCAGGCACTTTTACCACGGCAACCGCAGGGCAATCCAATAAAATGTTCGACGCCCAGGGCAGCTTAAAAGCGTACATCGATCAGCTCGGATATATCCGGAATCCAAAGAACCGCCTCCTCGGACAATACATCGACGGGGCGTTCATCGCCAAAAACCGGCAGAAAGCCGCCACGGTAAAAGACGGAATTATTACCGGAACTTCCGGCAACGTGATCGCCCGGATCGCTCAGGATGGCAAAGTGACCGATGGTACGGGCAAACTGATGGGGACCATCGCCACCGACGGCACCGTGACCGATGCCGGGAACACCAAAGTCGGCGCCGCCCCGGGCGTAGACAAACATGTCGCCGCCATCGTCTATTTCTTCAAACTGCCGAAATAAGATCAACCTTCAATCGGCACCTGTATCCGGAAACGGGTCCCTGCGCCGGGGCGAGCGTCGATGTCGACTTCCCCGCCCAAAAAGCCGACCCGTGACCGGATGCTTTTCAATCCCAGGGTCTCGGATTCTTCCTGAAAGACTCTTATCGTATCGAAGCCTTTTCCGTTGTCATAGTAAATCAGGTCCATCCGTTCGGGGACCACGTTGATGATGAGTTTTATCTCACCTGCCTCCGCATGTTTCAGGGTATTGTTCACCATCTCCTGGATCACCCGGTACAACATGATCTCCTTGTTTTCGGGGAGCCGGATGTTTTCGCCGGTTAGCTCGAAAACGGCATGGATGCTGCCGCTGTCGTTCAGGTTCTCAAAAAGATCCTCCACGGCTTCGTAAAGGCCCAGCTTGGTGAGCAGGCCCGGCATCATGTTGTGGGAGATCTTGCGGACGTCGCCGGTGGCCTGCTCCAGCAATTCCGTGGCCTTGTCGATAATGTGCCCGTTCTCCGGGCTGATGTTCTTGATGGTGGTGAACTGCATCTTGGTGGCCGAAAGCAGAACGCCCAGCCCGTCATGCAGTTCGCGGGCGATGCGCTTGCGTTCCTCCTCCTGGCCTTCGAGCAGAACTTTGGCGGTCATCAGCTTCTTCTCCTCCTCCAGCCGCTGGATCTTCTCCTGAGCCAACGCCTTGTGATGCCTTATTCTCTGCCGGGCAAAAAAGTAGCCAAAAGCTGCCAGGAGAAGCAGACCCAGGCTGCCGTATATAACTCCGTTGCGTTGAATGGTCTTTCTCAGATTTTCGCTTTCCAGCGCCAGGATCTGGGCTTCATCCTTCTCTTTCTCATATTTCAGCAAAAGGTCATTAATAACCTGAGTGTTATTTAAATTGTAAATGGAATCTTTCATGGAATATTGCAGAGACTGATACCCGAACGCTTTCTGGTAATCGCCCACCTTCGAGTATACATCCGCCAGGTTTTTATATGCATCCATGATCTGATCCTTATTGCCAAGCTTTTTGGATAGAACAAGGACGGAATCCTGCATGACCGCCGCTTCCCGGTAATTCCCCATTTCTGCCATGGCCGCCGCAAGATTACCGTAAGTTATGGCAATCCCTTTCAAATAATTCATACCCCGGTAGCCTTGCAGGGCGATCTCGGAATACCGGATTGATTCTTTCCATTTCTCCTGCCGGAAATACAGGTCTCCCAGGTTTGTATAGATGTATAGCACTCCCAACGAATCGCCAATCATTTCAGATACTTCCCTGGATCGTTCATAATAATCGACCGCTTCTTCATATTTCCCCTCATGCACAGCCACACGGCCCAGGTCGAGAAAGTTTATCGCAAGGCTCGCTTTGCGACCTTCATTTTTGACGTTGATGTCATATGACAGCGTATAATACTTCCTTGCAAAATCAAACTGATTGCTTTCCAGGTAAATATCTCCCAGATTTGAATAGATCACAGAGGCCTTCAGCTCCTGGCCTGTCTGCTCGCATAGCCGGATTCCTTTAAGATAATAGGCCGCCGCCGAGTCGAAAGCCGACATGGCCTTGAACACATTGGCAAGGCCATTGAAATTGGATATCAGGCCATTTGTATCTTTCGTCAGTGCAAACAGCTCATGGCTTTGCCGGTGGTATTCCAGGCTTTCTTCGTAAAGATCGGTCTCTTTACGGATATTGCCCATCTGGTGCAGGCCTTTGGCTTCCCGGTTGCGGTCGTGCATCGCCCTGCTAAGTTCCAGGAACTGCAGCGTATAGTATTCCGCGGAGTCGTAGGCATAGTTCTGACGGAATAAGATTATAGGCCGGTAGGTGGCATCGGCGATACCCTCCCGGTAATCGATCCGGGAATATAGCTCCCGGGCAAGCCCGTAATAACGAAGGGCACTGTCGGCATTCGAGGCGCTGAATATGTTGCCCAATTGCAGCAGCATATCGGCTTTCGCCCGGATATCGCCGGCCGATAAAGCGGCTCGCCGCAAACTGTCGGTTTCATCAGCCCGTGCCTGTAAACAGCCACCCCAAATGATGAACCAGGCCAGGACAACCAGCCGTATACCCCCCGGGAGTTGCGCTATCTTCATGATAACAAGCTTTCAGGATCAAACGGGTATCGTGCCGTCGCCCTTGATATTGCCGCTCATCGAGGCAACAACATTGCCCGCAAGATATACCCTAATAGAAACAAGGTACAATGCATCCTGATCTGGTTTTTTCTCAAAAACAAATTCATCCATCCAGTCATATGCCCAATCGCTTTTTATCTTACCAGATACGGTGTATTCAAGTAAATAATTTGTATTCCCGGGAATCGGGGGAACAAAATTTGTCAAACTGACAAACTCTCCCGGATGTACGGCAATCTTGACATTGGAAATCAGCGCAGGAATGCCCGTTTCCGGATCTTGTGCCAATCTTAGGGTCAGGAAAGGGAAATAAAATTGTTCCGATGGCATAGTGTTTTGGTTTTATGGGTTAATAATAAATCAGACCTGGTGAAAGGGCCCTCAATTTACAAAAATCCTGAAGGGATGTCAATATGTAATAGGTAAGGCCTTTTTAACGGATACAATGATAAGGTTGCAGTAAAAAGAAATCCTGGCGGAAAACCATGAGCAATTATTATAGCATGATTCTGCCAGCCTTTATTTCACCCGGAACAGGACACCGCTCGATTGCTTATCGCCGGCCAGGACCCGGAACACATATACGCCGGGAGGACAGATCCCGCCGGCGCTGTTCCGGCCATTCCAGGCCACCTGGTGCGTTCCGGGCTGAAGCGTACCTCTGAACAGCACATCCACCGGTTTGCCCCCGGCGGAATACACCTCCACCACCACCGGTGCTTTAGCCGGCAGGTGGAAACTGATGGCGGTCTGTTCGCCGAAAGGATTGGGGGCCGCAGTCGAATGGAAATTCGCCGGCTCCGGCAGCTCCCCGGGGACCGACACCGGCGCTTCTATGCCTCCGGAATAGCAGTACAGCCGGCCATCCCGGCCACCCGCCACCATCTCATAGGTGAGGTCGCCCACAATGTCGGGTATCGCATTGATGGCGTCGACCGGCGTGCCGAAATGGATGGAATGCAGCTCCGAACCGTCAACCCCACTGAGGAAGTAGCAGTAATTGCTCCCATAAAGCGTGCCGATATAGGCCTCCGGCAACCCGTCGCCGTCAAGGTCGTTGGCTTTGGCCACGCACCACGACTTGTCGGCCAGCGGCCGGAACCACAGCGTGGAAGCGTCCAGCCCGCTGAGCGCGATGCCGTTGGTGCCGCTGTGGGCTACCAGCACATCCGCATGCCCGTCCGCGTTGAGGTCATCCATCATGACGAATCTCAGGATGAGCTCGTTGTTGATGGAAGATCCCCCGATCACCGTTCCCGTAGGGCCGTTGAGTATCGAAATATTTCCGTCAAAATCGCCCGCCATGACATCGCTGATCCCGTCGTTGTTCACATCGCCCAGCTGCGCCAGGGCCCAGACCGATGATCCGGGCATGCTGATACTCCAGATGAACGATCCGTTCACCCCGTTGATGGCATGCACCCGCGCGATCGTTTCCTGGTCGTTCGACGCGCCGGCCAGCGCATCGGGGAAACTATCCCCGTTCACATCCTCAATGCCCATCACCGAAAAGTTCGGACCGGCAGTGAAGCATTCCCAGATCGACTCGCCGGTGAGGGCGTCCAGGCAATAGATCCGCTTCGGGCCGGTCCCGTCGGAGTCATCCCCGGTGGCGGCCAGGATGTCTTTGTGGCCGTCGAGGTTGTAATCAAACCGGGCATCGACCTGGTACACCCATCCGCCGCTGCCATATTCGTGCGTATCATGTTTCCAGAGCAGGGCCCCGGTCTTGCCGGAAAAGGCGATGATTGACCGGTCGCCCCAGGCGGTGCCGACGATGACTTCCTGGTGGTCGTCCCCGTCGATATCGTCGATCATGACGATGCTGTTCTGGTGGTAGACCGATCCGGCGTACACCTCCTGCTCCCACATCACATCGGCCAGCCCGTGTGAATTGCCGTTGAAGCAGCGGATATAATTATCTTCCGAACCCACGATCACATCGCTGACTTTATCGCCCGTAATGTCCAAAATAGGCATGATCGCTTTGGGACTGTTATCATAGCTCACGTCGATGAAGTAATGCCAGAGGCTGGTCCCTACCGGCCATGGAACATCCAGGCCGTTCCCAAGCAGGTATACATCAAACGGATTGTGCTCCGGGTCGTTGGTGAGGATGTGCATCACGTCGGTGTATTGTATGGCGGTATCCGGGCTGAACCAGATGCCGAGCCGGAACGTGTCCAGCGGTGCGATGGTGACGGGCAGGGCAAGCTGTTCGTCCAGGTAAAATGCCGTATTGGCCAGTGTGATTTCGTCTATGACCAGGTCCTGGCTGCCGATGTTCCATATCCCGAGATGCCATCTCGTGGATGCGGTGATCCGGATATTTCCGTAATGGTGCGAAATATCTTCCGCCTGCAGGTACGGACCCGCATAAACGGCATTGCCGGTCAGCGTGACGGGACTGCTGGGATGCACCGGGTCGTTGGTGATCACATTGACCTGCGTGGCCAGGGGGCCGGGTTCCGTGGGAGCGTAGGTAAGCGGCACCTCCACGGATGCTCCCGGCAGGAGCGTGTGCGGCGTCGTGAACGTGGTAAAGACCGGTACGGAATTCTGGATCTGTATATTCTGGATGATCAGGTTTCCGGCGCCCGCGTTCTCAATAACCATATTCCAGGTAACGGATTCATCCACCGGCACGATCCCGTAATCATGCGTATTTTCCGGGATGCTGACCACCGGAGTGCCGCCTCCGCCCAGGTCCACCTTGTACAGGGTAGACGAACTGCTCAGTTCACCGTCGCAATACCACAGGTATTGCCCGTCAAACGTGATCCCGGAAGGTTTGATCCCGTTGGACGGGTGGCTCTCGATCAGGTTGCCGGTCTGATCGACTTTGTACAGCATATTGGCATTGTAGTCCGCAATCCAGAGGTATTCGTTTTCCTTGCAGATGTCCCAGGGCTGCAGGTTGGGGGAAGGGAACTGGGTGATGATGGTGCCATTGCCGGTCAGCTTGTACACCATGCCGTCGGGATTATAGTAACAGCAGGCCCAGAATGCGCCGGCGTCATATTCGATGCCCGACATATAGGTGGCGGGCAATGTAAAAGCGGAGAGGGAATCGCCGTCGTAATCAAATTCAACGGCATAGGCAGGAGTGTATGATCCGGTGCGGGCGGTCGACCAGAAATCGTTGCCGTCGAAGCACAGGCCGTAAGCGTTCTCGTGCGGGCCGTTGCACAGCAGGGTATAGCTGCCGGTCACCGGATCGATCTGGTAAATCTCGCTGTCCGGCCCGGTGGTGGCATACAGGCCGCTGTAGATGTAGGTGCCGTCCCAGGCAAGCCCCGAGGCTTTGCCGGGAATTGTGAAGCTGGCCACGATGGTCCATTCGCGGTTTTGCTGCGACAGGGCAGGAGAAGCTGAAAGCATGCTGTATAGCACGAGGGAAGCCAGGAGTAAGAAATTTTTCATAGCAGGCTGGATTTTGATGCAACTGATAAAGGTAAGAAAATGAATTCATTTCGCATTTCGCAATGCAAATTTCTCATTTCACAGTATTATTGCGAAATACGAAATCCACACTGCGAAATGCGAAATCCGTATTGCTAAATCATTTTGGGGATCCCGACATAATACAGGTCAAATCCGCCTTTTCCGCCGGGGCGGTTGGAAGAAAAGATCATCACGTCGTTTTCGAACTCATAATATTCAAAGGCGATCGGACGGTATTCGTCATAGGAAGTATTGATCTTCTCCCCGAAATTCACCGGAGCCGACCAGCCGTTGCCCTGCCTGCGGGAATAATAAAGGTCGAAGCCACCGAAGCCGCCGGGACGGTCGGAAGCAAACACCAGCAGCTCGCCGTTCACAAAGGGGCATTTTTCCTGCCCGGGAGAATTAAGGGCTTCGAGGCCGGAAAAAACGATTCCGCTTTCCTCGCGCAGGAAATCGAACAGGTTCGAATCGGCGGGCAAGGGTGTGGTGTACAGGTCGAAATCGCCGTCCTGGTCGGAGCAGAAGAGCAGTTCCGTAACGGCCGCCGGGTCGACAGAATAGTCATAGATGAAATAATTTGGCCCGTAAAAGCACAGGTAGGCCTCATTGGCCGGCCCGCTCAGGAATGGAATGGGCTCGGGGCCGAAGAAATCGCCGTCCTCCGGGGCGGGGTTCTCGCCCGTGCCTGTAAACCAGGCCATCCGGACGTCCAGGCTGCCGGTCGAATCGGTGGCGTAGATCAGCACATCGGTGTATTTATAATTGTTGCCGGTGAAAACATAGTACGGCATGGAATAAGGACCGAGCTCATTGGCCGGGGAATTCACCATACCGAAGAGGGTTTGGATATATTCCAGGTCTTTCCAGCTGTTGGGCTTGTCGTCGATGACCAATGACCCGTCATCCTTATCCCAGAAGACCCGGAAATGATCGCCCACGATATCGAAATCAGCGCCCTGGCTGTTGCGGTTGGAGGAAAAGTACAGGTAACGCTGGCTTTCGATCACTGGTGATGTGGAATTGTAATCATCATATGCAGAGTTGACCGCCATCATGTTCACCGGGGATGTGGGAAAAACGCCGGTATCATATTTGTAACCGAGGGGGCAGCCCGTGAGGAGGAGCAGGACTGCGCTAAGGATCGTAATGCTGGTCAGGGTTTTCATTTCGCATTTCGCAGTACAAATTTCGCATTTCGCAGTTTTATTGAGAAATGAGAAATGCCATTGCGAAATGCGAAATTAATTTTTTTTCAACACACCGGGTATTTTTCCATTTTTTACTGATAAACTGGTAAAATAATACCATGAAAAAAGATATTGAACTCCGTTTGATCAGGTTTTCCGTAACTGCTTATCAGATGAACGGGAAGTTGCAAAAAACAGAATTTTCTTCAAACCTGTACGGTCAATTGATCAGGTCGGCCACTTCATCGGCTTTAAACTATGGTGAAGCCCAGGGAGCAGAGACAACCCGGGATTTTATCCATAAAATCGGATTAGTGCTTAAAGAATTGCGCGAATCGAGAGTGAATCTCAGAATCATTCTTAAGAGTTCAATCTGTGATGATTTCCTGCACCTTGATACTATGCTCAGGGAAGTTGACGAATTGATTGCGATATTTTATGCAACCTTAAAAACGGCCAGGGCCAAAATGAGCGGGTGAGGTAGGATTTCGCATTTCGCAGTGTGGATTTCTCATTTCGCAGTATTATTGAGAAATGCGAAATCTGTATTGCGCAATGCGAAATGAAAAAGGGGCCCGTCGCGGGACCCCCTTGCAATGATTTATGTTCGGACATCTATAAAAATTTCCTGAAACGGATGACGGTAAATGAAACAATCAGTGCAATGCCGATAAAGAGCGCCCAGCCGGATAGCGGGACAGGCGGCGCACAGCCGTTATCAATCACAAAAGCTTCGATTTCGTATGGATAAGTGTCCACCACCAGGGTGGAGTTGCCCGTGGCCAGGTCCAGGGTGCGGATGCTGCTGGCCCCGCTCCCGACATAGGCAGCCCAGTACAGGGTCCCGGTCTCGTTGTCAAAATCGCCACTCTGTGCGTAATTGGTCGGGTAATTGGTCGGCCCGATGATGGTCGCTGCGCCAGTGGAAGTGTTGATCTTCACCAGGACGTCGGCGGCAATATCTACACCATACATTTCCCCTTCACAATTGATGGCAATGAAAATGACCAGGCTGACCGTGTTGAAGTTCCCGATAACTGTCGTCGCCCCGGTGGTGAGATCAACAGTTAAAAGCCTCGTGCCAGTTGAAACATACATGGTGTTTGTCGCCTCGTGGTAAGCCATCCCGGTGATGTTCGACTCGGTGATGCCTGTTACATTGGCGATAAATGTCTGCGTTCCGGTCGCCTTGTCGATGGTCATCAGTCTTTCATCATCGGTGATCGCGTAGAAAACGCCATTGGGGCCTATATCACCGCCATAGAAAGTGACCGTGCCGGTATTGATCTGGGTGAACGGGCTCAGGGCAGGGAACGGGCAGGTGAACAGGCCGTGCGGCGTAGCATAACCAACCGGGTAAAAGTAAGCGTTCACCGATTCACTAAACGCTGCGTGCTGCCCGGGCTTTACCAGAAGTTCCGCCGGCTTGTAAGGGTCGATCAGAGAACTGGGCTCTTCTTGCGACCAGGCATTAAAAGATAATGCAGTCGCAATGGCCGTAAAGGCCATCAAAAAAATCAATCTTTTCATTGTTACGGTTTTTGGTTAATAATGATATCTTTAAGAAAAAGCAGGTCCTGGCAAAAACGGAGAACCTTCATTCCCTTGGATTATGGTTATAAATCTTACCCAAATATACTAATTGAACCGCTCTTTCGCAAGGGCCGTTGAAAAATATCATTGTGAAATGCGAAATGTACCTGCGAAATGCGAAATGGGGAAGTTGCCCGATCAGGGGTCGAACCTGAACTCTTCTGATCCAGAGTCAGACGTGTTGCCAATTACACCATCGGGCAAAATGCGTTCAATGAACAGGGACGCAAAAATACAAAAAAATTGAAACCCGGAATCCGAAATTTGGAATTATTTTTACAATGCTGGCACAGTTTCTGCTCTGTATTTCGTTGGTGTACCAGCT
Organism: uncultured Bacteroidales bacterium; assembly: GCA_964489545.1. Lineage (GTDB taxonomy): Bacteria > Bacteroidota > Bacteroidia > Bacteroidales > JAGOPY01 > JAGOPY01. The sequence goes on along the minus strand of CAZAZE010000005.1, from coordinate 187,203 downwards.
TTAAAAATATCCGTCTATGAAATCCATCATCATCTCCGCCATACTGGCGATGGCCATCTGGGCCTGCGCCCCGGCAAGGCAAACCGCCGGCAGCACTTCCGATCTTGACCTGGTCGGACAGGACAGCACCGAATACGAGATCATTATTGTCGACCCGCAGTTCGATCAGTGGTACCTGATGAATTATTCCCCCGCAAAGGATTATACCGATGAGTTCTACCGCAGCAAAAACATCACCGGCGTGGCCAACTGGAATTACTACTACAACACGGGGAAATACAGCAGGGTGATCGACAGCTACCTCGACTACCGCCCGAACATCGACTACGGCATCGGGCTGAACCGAAAGCTCTACTGGTACTTCCGCTACACCGAAGAGAATTTCCGGGTTAAGCTGTTCTGATCGTAAAAGGCAGATGGAAAAGAAATGGAATTGTCGCGACAGGCGTTCAAATAATCTCACTCCAACAAGCTGCAAAAGGGTTACGAAGAACCCCTCAGTGGATCTCCGTGCCTGCTCCGTGGTTCTCCGTGAAATAATTTAATTTTCACGGAGGTCCACAGAGGTTTCACGGAGGTCCACGGAGAATGATCAGAGCATGCTTGCTTATTTCCCGGCAGCTTTGGCCCAGGTATCCTTCAATGGCACCGTGCGGTTGAATACCATCCGTTCCGCGGTGCTGTCGGGATCGACGTTGAAGTAGCCGATGCGCTGGAACTGGAAGTGTGACATCGGTGCGCTGCCCCTGACGCCGGGCTCGATATAAGCCGGGTACACCACCTTCAGCGAGTCGGGGTTCAGGAATGTCTTGAAGTCTTTGTCCTCGTGGCCGGCCGGCTCGGGATCGGTGAACAGGCGGTCGTAGAGACGCACTTCCACGGGTAGGGCATGCTGCACGGATACCCAGTGGAGCGTCCCTTTTACCTTCTTCTGGCTGCCGCCATGGCTGCGGGTTTCGGGGTCATACGTGCAACGCACTTCGGTGATGTTGCCGGCCGCATCTTTCACCACCTCCTCGCATTTGATGATGTAGGTGTTCTTCAGCCTGACTTCGCCCCCGGGGTGCAGGCGGAAGTACTTTGGCGGCGGGACCTCCATGAAGTCGTCGCGCTCGATGTAAATTTCACGGCTGAACGGGATCATGCGCGTGCCGGCACCGGGATCCTCGGGATTGTTCTCGGCCTCGAACTCCTCCACCTGCCCTTCGGGATAATTCGTGATGACGACCCTGAGCGGGTTCAGCACGGCCATCACGCGCGGTGCGGTCTTGTTCAGGTCCTCCCTGACACAGAACTCCAGCAGGCCCACGTCGATGATGTTCTCGCGCTTGGCCACGCCAATGATGTCGGCGAAATTGCGGATCGAGGCCGGGGTGTACCCCCTGCGGCGCAAACCGGAAATAGTGGGCATGCGGGGATCGTCCCAGCCGCTGACGAGCTTTTCCTGCACCAGTTGCAGCAGCATGCGCTTGCTCATTACGGTGTAGGTCATGTCGAGCCGGGCAAATTCGATCTGGCGGGGACGGTAGGCGTTCTTATCTTTCACGATCTGATCGAGGAACCAGTCGTAGAGCGGCCGGTGCACCTCGAATTCCAGCGTGCAGATGGAGTGGGTGATGCCTTCGATGTAGTCCGACTGCCCGTGGGCGTAATCGTACATGGGGTAGATGCACCATTTGTTGCCGGTGCGGTGGTGATGGGCGTGCAGGATGCGGTACAGCACCGGGTCGCGCATATGCATGTTGGGCGAGGCCATATCGATCTTTGCCCGCAGGATCCGCGTCCCGTCGGGGAACTCGCCGTTTTTCATCCGCTCGAACAGATCAAGGTTCTCTTCCACGCTGCGGTTGCGGAACGGGCTCTCAACGCCAGGCTGCGTGGGCGTGCCGCGCTGCCCGCTGATCTCCTCGGCGCTGTGGTCGTCAACATAAGCCTTGCCTTCCCTGATGAGCATCACGGCCCACTCGTAAAGCTGGTCGAAATAATCCGAGGCGAAGAACAGCCGGTCTTCCCAGTCGAAGCCAAGCCAGCGCACGTCGGCCATGATCGAGTCGACATATTCCTGCTCCTCCTTGGTGGGATTCGTATCGTCGAAACGCAGGTTGGTCTTGCCGCCGTATTTGATGCCCAGGCCGAAGTTCAGGCAGATCGACTTGGCGTGGCCGATGTGGAGGTAGCCGTTGGGCTCCGGAGGAAAGCGGGTATGGACACGCGATTCGTTCTTTCCGGTACGCAGGTCTTCCTCGATGATGAGTTCGATGAAATTCAGGGATTTCTGGGATTTCTCCTCGGGAAGGTTATTGATTGTCATGAGATGAGGATGATTTTAGGATGAAGGTGCAAAATTAAGATTTTTTCCGGGGGGACGGGCGGGTATATTTCGGGAAAAACCGGATTAATAGATAAAAGAAATCTCTCGCAGATTTCGCGGATTTCGCAGATTTCTTAATAACCCTTTAACTATCAAATTTTATGAAAACTGAAAACAGTGTTTCTTATGATTGCCGTGGGGCAGCATTTCGTATCTATAATCAGCTGGGCCCGGGCTTGCTGGAGTCAATCTATGAACATACTCTTTGCTATGAATTAATCCAAATGGGATATGATGTAAAAAGGCAGCTTGGTCTTCCTGTTTATTATGATAATCTCAGATTTGATCTGGGTTTCCGTTTGGACATTTTGGTGGATGACCTTGTCATTATTGAGGTGAAATCCGTTGAAACAATTCTGGATGTCCATCGCAAGCAACTACTGACTTATTTAAAATTAACCAATAAAAAACTGGGCTTGTTGATTAATTTCAACTCCTCAGATTTAAACAAGTCGATTATCCGAATTGTAAACGGATTATAATAAAATCTGCGTAATCCGCGAAATCTGCGAGCAACAACTACGACAGCAACATCAATAGTTTTGCGGAATAGAACTTTCTCTGCAGCAGCCGTTCCAGCACCACCAGCCCGGCGGCAGCCAGAACGATCGCCACGGTGATGCCGGAGATGTTCAACCCTTTGAAGAACGCCGACATCGAGGTAAGGAATTCCCCTGAGAAAAAGTTCATCGAAACGCTCTGGATGCGGGTGGTCGAGAAGAATTCATTGAAGAAGGGAATATCGATGAACAGGATGAATACGATGAGTGCCGCGGCCGCCAGGATCAGCGCGATCCAGGTGCCTTTCGACAGCAGCGGGGAATCGTCCAGGGCAGGATTCGCGGCGATTTTCGCCATCAGCCTGTCGGTGAAGCCGTCCGGAGCGCGTTCGGGCCCTTTGCCGGTCACGATCTTCCGGATGAAGTCGTCGTGGATGTGCTGATTTTCCATGATCTTTTATCTTAATGCGTTCATATTTTTCTTGTTCAGTATCTTTTGAAGGTCGGCGTAGATCCTTTTTCGGACCCGGTGCAGGCGGACCTTCACATTGCTCTCCCCCAGCCCGGTCACCGCGCTGATCTCGCTCACGGGCTGCCCGTCGAGGTAAAACAAGGTGACCAGCACCCGGTCGGTCTCCGGCAGCAGCTCCAGGATCCGGCTGACGGCCACCGACTGCTCCCGGGGATCCAGCCCGGCCACCTCCTGAGCGACGTCTTCCTCCGGCAGGGTGTCGGCCAGGTTGTCCTCCAGGTCTGCCATCACCATCCTGTTTTTCCTTACCCGGCTGATGGCTTCATTGTAGACGATGCGGTACAGCCAGGTCGAAAAACGGGAATCTTTCCGGAACGTGTTCAACTTCTGGAAAGCCTTCAAAAACGCGTCCTGCGCGATCTCCTCGGCGTCTTCCCGGTTTCGGGCGATGTTCACGGCGATGGTGTACACCAGGTCCTTGTGCCGGTCGACCAGCACGGCAAAAGCCGCGGTCTCTCCGGCAAGTGTCCGCTCGATGTACTGGTTGTCGTCCCGGTGTTCCATCTGTGCATTGGACGATTGAAGGATAAGGCAGGTTACAAAGTTACACTAATCTCTCGCAGATTACGCAGATCGCGCTGAAACCATATCTGCGTAATCCGCGAAATCTGCGAGAATATATGTAACCTCCCGAATAAAGCCTGCGTCCAATGAGTGAATTTTGAGTTCTGAGTTCTGAGTTCTGAGTTCTGAGTTCTGAGTTCTGAGTTCTGAGTTAAACACCAAACATTAAACACTAAACACTAAACACTAAACACCAAACACTATGTTAGAGCTGACTCCAATCTTCGTCATGGCCATCATCTTTGGCTTTGTGTACGCGGTCATTTACCTTAATGTACGCCGCAAAGAACGCATGGCGCTGCTGGAAAAGGGCGCCGACCCGGCCATTTTCCACACGCCCCAGACCGAAAAGCTGACTTCGCTCCGCTACGGTCTGTTCCTCATCGGCCTGGCCATCGGCATCCTGATGGGCAACATCCTGGAGGTCTCCACCGAACTGGGCCCCGAGGCATCCTATTTCTCCATGGTCTTCCTGTTCGGCGGCCTGGCCCTGGTCATCAGTTTTTTCCTCGGCAAGAGCATGGAGAAGAAAAGCTGATTTGCGTACCTTTGAAACCTTCGGTCGACTGAGCCCTGTTATTTAAACTTAATGGGCGCAAAGGGAGGCGCGAAGGACGCAAAATGCGCATTAAGGCGGGAAACCACACGTTCTTTACCCTGATCATCATCCTGGCCGGCAGCCTGCTCTTCTTCCCGTTCCTCGGGAAAGTGGCGCTGTTCGACTGGGATGAGATCAATTTCGCGGAGATCGCCCGCGAAATGATCGTCACGGGCAACTACCTCGACGTGCAGGTGGATTTTAAGCCCTTCTGGGAAAAGCCGCCCCTGTTCATCTGGCTGCAGGCGCTCTCCATGAAGCTCTTCGGCGTGAACGAATTCGCCGCCCGTTTCCCCAACGCCCTCGGCGGCATCATCACCCTCCTCATCCTCTATAACATCGGCAAAAAGCTCTTCAGCCCGCGCATGGGCTTCACCTGGGCCATGGTCTACGCCGGCTCCATCCTCCCCTTCGCTTACTTCAAGTCCGGCATCATCGACCCCTGGTTCAACCTGTTCATCTTTACCGGCACATGGTTCGCCGTTCTGTTCCTGGCAGAAACCCGAAAACGCAATCTCTTCGTCTTTCTCTCCGGGCTGTTCATCGGACTGGGCATCCTGACCAAAGGGCCCGTCGCCCTGCTGGTTTTCGGGCTCACCGCAGCGGTGTACCTGGTTGTGGAGAAATTCCGGGTAAAACTCACCTTCACCCACATCCTGTTCTTCCTCGCCGGGCTGGTCCTCACCGGCGGGTCGTGGTTCATCCTGTTGATCCTGAACGGGAACATGGACGTGGTGCGCGATTTCATCGTGTACCAGGTGCGGCTGTTCAGCACGCAGGACGCCGGCCACGGCGGCTTCCCGGGCTATCACCTGGTGGTACTCCTGATGGGCGTCTTCCCGGCCTCCGCCTTCCTCTTCGGCGGATTCAGGAAGAACGGTGAAGAGCCAGCACTTCAGCGCAGCTGGCGCCGTGCCTGCATCATGCTGCTGGCCGTCGTCGTCGTCCTCTTCGAGATCGTGCAGACCAAGATCGTCCATTATTCCTCCCTGGCCTACTTCCCGCTTACCTACCTGGCTTCGCTGTATATCTTCCGCATCGCCGAAGGGACGGCAAAGCCCGGGAAACTGGCAAAAACCCTGCTGATCATCATTTCTGCCATCTGGGTCCTCGTTGTAGTGGGCCTCACGCTGGCCGGGCTGTACAAGGAACAACTGATCGCCTCCGGCCTCATCCGCGACCCGTTCGCTCTGGCGAACCTGCAGGCCGGCGTGCGCTGGACAGGGACGGAGTCCCTCGTGGCCATCCTGCTGCTGGCCGCATTACTGTCGTTCTTCTTCATCAAACGGCCCTTCGCCCGGCTGGCTTTGCTGTTCGCCGGCACCATGCTGTTCACCTTCATGGCCATGTTCGTCTTCACCGGCAGGATCGAAGGCTACTCCCAGCGGGCGGCGCTGGACTTCTACCGGTCGCGGCAGGGAGAAGACTGCTACATCCGCACCCTCGGTTTTAAAAGTTACGCCCATCTGTTTTATGCCGACAAGCAGCCGAAAACCCATCCCAACCGGTATGATCAGGAATGGCTGCTGCACGGAGCTATTGACAAGCCGGCCTATTTTGTCTGGAAGGTGACCAAAAAGGAAAAATATGCCGTGGAATTTCCGCACCTGGAAATCCTCTATGAGAAGAACGGTTTTATCTTTGCAGCGCGTTATCCCGAAAACAAACCAATACAAGATGATTAACGGGAAGAAGATCTGCGTCGTGCTGCCGGCCTACAATGCCGCGAAGACCCTGGAGCAAACCTACCGGGAGATCCCGTTCGACATCGTCGACGAGGTGATCCTGGTCGACGACCGGAGCCGCGACAACACGGTGGAGGTGGCCCGGGCGCTGGGCATCCGGCACATCATAGAGCACGAGGAGAACAAAGGCTACGGCGGCAACCAGAAGAGCTGCTACGACCGGGCGCTGGAGCTGGGCGCCGACATTGTGGTCATGCTGCACCCCGACTACCAGTACACCCCGAAGCTCATCCACAGCATGTGCTACCTGATCGCCAACGACGTCTACCAGGTGGTGCTGGGCAGCAGGATCCTGGGGAAAGGCGCGCTGAAGGGCGGCATGCCGCTGTACAAATACGTTTCCAACCGTTTCCTCACCCTGGCGCAGAACATCCTGATGCGGCAGAAGTTATCCGAATACCACACCGGTTTCCGGGCCTTTTCGGCCGAAGTGCTCCGCCGGATCAACTACCGGGCCAACTCCGACGATTTCGTTTTCGACAACCAGATGCTGGCCCAGATCTTTTACGCCGGCTACGAGATCGCCGAGATCACCTGCCCGACCAAATATTTCGAGGAAGCCTCGTCGATCAACCTCCGCCGGAGCATCAAATACGGCCTCGGCGTGCTGGGCGTGTCGTTCACGTATTTCCTGCAAAAAAGAGGGCTGGCGAAGAGCCGGATATTCGGATAGGATAAATGAATTTTGGAGTGTGCATTAAATGTCTTTCATGCCACTAAATCACGAAAACACAAAATAACATAAAATCTTATTCTTTTGATTATCTATGTTTTGTGATATTTGGTGATTTTGTGTTTTGGTGGCTTTCTAAATGATTCCGGTTGTCAAATTCCTGTATAGACCTTTTTGAGCACAATCTCATCCCAAATCCCATCCCGTAGGGATGCACCGTCTGTAGCCCGCCAATTCATTGGCATGGGAAAAAGAGAGAAGGAGGGGCAAATGATGGGCCAGCGTTGTTCATCTGGTTCACAGACGCGAATGAGTTCCTGGTTTATTTGCAAATGGCCGGTCTGGCATGAATATATTCGATTTCTTTAAATACGCACTTTTTTATAACTTTACGAAGGCATCGCAGCCATATAGCGCAATCAATAATCCATTGCTCATGAACAGAGACTTAAAAAAAGGACCCATGCGAACATGGATCAAAATGATTTTCATGGCATTGCTAATTGTTCAATCCAATGCAGCTTTTCCTCAGGAATTTATCTTACCTGCTTTTATTGACGATATAACATCTTGTGACATAGATTTGGATGGCGATGTAGATATTTTATGCATATGCCAGATATTAAATTATGATGAGGATTCAATATTTATTTTCTATAACAATGGCGCAGGTTATCTTCAAAGAATGGGATATCGTTATCCGAATAGTGGCTTTATTTTATGTGGTTGCATGGATGGAAATGAATTTCCAGATTTAATAACTAGGTTATCTTTTAATGTCTTTTACGTCCCCAATAATGGATTAGAAGGATTTGGAGAGATGGTCACTATTGACGATAATATGGGAGGAAATTTATCAGTAATTTCAGATATTAATAATGATAATTGGAATGATTTGATTTTTAGTGTCACAGATTATGAAAATTGGGGTGTTTATAAGAATAACGATGGTTTAGTTTTTACCAAGAACATTATTCAATCGGGTAGCCCCACAACTATGCCTGCAGTGGGTTTGATTACTGATGATTCATTACCTGATATAGTGCTGAGTTATTCGGCATTCAATCGGTCATCAGTAAATATCAACGAGGGCAATTTTAATTTTAACGAAGTGTTACTGGCCGAGTCGTTTATGGGAGAAGCATTCGCGATGAATATTGACAACAATGGCACCGATGACTTTGCCTTTGTAAACTATTACACAAAAACAATCCCTCTATATAAATTCATAGGAAATGATCAGTTTGAACTTCAATCCAATTTCTATGCCGAAGGAACTTATCCGATAAGTTCATTTTTAACTGCGGATTTTAACCAGGACGGATACGATGATTTTGCCATTACAAGAGGCGATTGGTGGAATAGTTCTGATTCATTATATATTTACTTAAATGATAATAACTGGTCATTTAATCTGAATCAAATCCTCTATATTGGTGTCCAGACATGGTATAAATCCTGTGCCGCAGATCTGAATGGAGATTCATTTCCGGATATTTTTATGAAGGGATGCAATGGCAGTAATATTTTAACGCTTCTTTGGAATGATGGAAACGGAAATTTCAGCTTTGAAAATACGGTCAATACATATGAGCAAATATTTAATGATCATTTACTTAGAATTTTTCCAAATCCATTCACTACTCGACTTAAGGTAGAATTAAATCATAAAATACCTAATGATGTTTCGATAACAATCTCAAATATTTATGGCAGTACTATGAAGACATTCATTATCTCAGCAAATGAATTATCTGCCTGCCAAACAATTACCTGGGATGGATATGATGAAAATAATGCTTTTTGTCCTGCAGGTGTTTATATTATAACCGTAAGATCCGATTCAATTCAATTATCCAAAAAAGCTTTAAAATATTGATATTCTGTAACCAAACCTTATGAAAACAAAGTATCTATTTGTGATCCTCATGATCATACTAGTTGGGGTACAATTCAGAGCGGCAGCTCAAATTGACAAAGACCAGGCTATTGGAATAGTCAAGTCAAGCCTGACCAATGAAGAGCTCCAAAATTACAATGTCCTCGTATTTCCAGATCTGATACAGGGCAAGGAATTTAATCTTTCACCCTATCATGTTTTACATTCAGAATATGATATGTCCTGGTTGTTTTTCATAGATATGTATCCTTTGGCTCAATGGGATCATAATTGCAAGTATTTATTCCTGGATCAGCAAACCGGAAATTATACCACGATAAATTACAGGATTCCTCCGCAAGATTACTGGTATGGGTTGGAATACGTCAACACCCCATATCCTTATCCTCTAAATAATCCTTTACAAGGCAATAACCAAGGGAATAGCAATATTGCTAATCCGGATCCGCACAAATATGCTGTGTTTATTTGTTGGAACGAAAATGAACCATGCAGATGGAACAACCTCAGTCATATTTATTGTGGGATCAAACGAAATTATGGATTTATGGATGATAATATATTCGTACTTTCAGGAAATGGTAATTATGATTCTTTGCCGAGTTATAATTTGGATAATTTCGGGAATGAGCAGGATTTTGACGGACCTTGTACAAAGGACAATATCGAGGATGTATTTAATTATTTAAGCCAGGCTATGAGCGTTGAAGATCTATTATTTGTTTATGCTACATCTCACGGAGGTACGATTGGAAATGACACCTCATATTTAAGACTCAATGGACAGGATTCGATCTTTGATTATGAAGTTGCCGCATTAGTGAATAATATAGATTGTTCGCAAAGAATTTTTGGCATTGATGCTTGCTATTCAGGAGGATTCAAAGATGATCTTGAAGGTTATCATACTGTTGTGCAAACTTGTGTATCAGCCGATACTTTTTCCATAATCTTTTCAGGATTTGGATTTCATGACATGAGTTTCTGGTGGGGAACAGCGCTTAGAGGGTGTTATCCGTTAAGCAAAAATAAACCTTGGGAAGATGGGCCAAAAATTGGTGAACATGATAGCCTTCATACAATTTCCATTATCGATTCAACGGATTTTAATCCGGATGACACTTTAGGCGGTAATAATGATGGATTTATTCAATTTCAGGAAGCTTTCAATTTTGCTTATAGATATGCTTCAGATATTCGCGACAGAAATGGGCAGAACTTTATTAATGACGGTTTCATCGGTGATCTTCTCACCTTAAACGGTATCGAAGGCCGGGTAGATTCCAGCCAGTATATTTCCGGCGATTTTCTCATTGGAAGGAAACTTACCCTTGCTCCCGGCACCACGTTATCAAATGGTTTCGGCCAATTAAACCTTTTTCTTAATGACAGTTCGGAGATTCTGGTGGAGGACAATGCTTCGCTTAATATTTCAGGAACAAACGCTAAATTTTACGGCTCCTCCGGACCAAGCTTCGTGAATATCATTGGGAATGTCAGTGCAGGTTACATGAATTTTCAAGGCGACACGAATGCCGCTATTCATGTCAATTTTAACAATGCATCCAAAAAGTATGCACTGAGTCATTTCAGCTTTGAAAATGCTTCGGTGCATTCCTACTGCGACAGCCTTTCATTTTCCTTTACCAGTTTTGATCACACTCCGTTTGAATTCACCGGCTGTCGTCTTATACTGAATAACACCAATGCCTTTTACAATTCGCCCCTGGATGTTTCAGGCACATATCTGACGATTAATGCCACAAACGATTTTACAAGCTCTGACCTGACATTAAGTAGCAGCAGTGTATCTATTACAGGAGCCAATAATTTTACCGATTCCGATATCGAATGCTCAGGAGACGAGCTTTATATCACCGGTTCAAATGAATTCAGCAACGCAATGCTTGACTTATCGAAAGGAAATATCATCATATCAGACAGTAATATTTTCAATAACTCATCGGTAAAAATTGCGCAACCTCTTGATGAAGCTTCCTTCATCGAAATATCCAACAATAGTTTTGATAATGATACAACATATGTCACCACCGCTGTTGTTACAATTGAAGATTATAGAAACTTTCAAATCGATACCAACGCATTCAGTTATGCATCAGGCCGGGGTATCGAGCTTTTCTATGCCGGCTGGGAAGGAAGGGGCGTTCAGCAAATAGCAAAAAATATTATTGAACTTAAACAACCTTCTGCATCAATTTGGAGCGATGTCGGGGTTCATTCCTATTGCAGCCATGCGACCATCAAAAATAACCGCATCAGAGAAAACAGCTACGGGCTTGTGGCTTTTCACAACAGCGACATCAATGTTCTGGGCGATTCTTCAGCCTACGATTACACGAAAACACAGCTTATCGCGGACAACACGCGTTGCCAGTGCTTATTCAACTTCGCAAGTTTTCCTGTCGAGTTTCACGGGAATGTGTTCAGGGACACCGTTATCTATGCAAATCAATATCACCCATTCATCAAGACTGTCGAATATGATGAGCTGATGCAGGATACCACAGGCGCACCCGAATGGATTTTGGATCCTTTCCTGGATGTAACCTACAATTGCTGGGTTCACGATTCGAATCTTTACGATCGGTTAATACCTGTCGGCGCTTATTTCTATAGTCCGGCATGGTGCCCCCCAGGCGGAGAAGGGCACCTGAAAACGACAAATATCCCTCAGTCGATATATTATCAGGCGAAGATTGATATTCAGGACAGCAATTATCTTTTGGCGGATATTGGATATAAACAACTAATTTCAGAATATCCGGAGGATAAGTATGCGCTTGCTTCATTAAAAGGTCTCTTTGCCTTAAATCCTGCCTTACACGGAACAAGTTATTCCTCTCTAAAATCTTACTACGACAGTCTGTCGCTGAATCCGGGAGACAGTCTGCTGGGTAAAACAGCAGACTGGATGTCCATTCGATGTGATGTCGAAAATCATCATTATCAGCAAGCCATAAATTCCCTGGATTCAATCCTGGCTAATCCCGGAACCTACGCCGATTCTGTATTTGCCCTCATTGACCTGGGTAAGGTGTTTGCAGAAATGACCGATTCGGCCGGATTGAAAGCCTCGCTTACTACGCGCAATCCAGCAGTCATACCCGGCACGTATACACAATTTATTGCCTGGCGGAAAGACTGGGTAGATCTTCTTTTAAAATTTACGGAAACGCCTCCCCCCAATAAAAGTCCCAATGACAAAGGGATTGATGAGGTGATGCCGTGCCGCTTTATTTCAGTCTATCCAAATCCAGCGGCGAATAATCTAAATGTAAATTATGAAGTGCTTCATCCGGGTGATATTACAGTAAAAATACTCACATGTGACGGCCAGCAATTCAATGTTTTTGATGAAAGAAAATATAAACCGGGCGATTATTCTTTACAAATAAGCAGCGCTCATTGGCCCAATGGATGTTATTTGCTAAGCCTGTCATTTAACCAGGTGGTAAGTGATGCACGCAAATTATTGGTGTATCACTGATCGAAATAAACCGTTAAATCATTCGCGCCTTTTTTCCCGCCAATGAATTGGCGGGCTACAGACGGGGAGTCCCTTCGGGACGGAAATCCCAAATATCCCAATCCTCAAATCTCCCAATCAATCCCCTTCCTGCCTGTACCCAATCCGCTTCCGGTTTTCCCGGTCATGCTGTTGCTGGCGTGATTGCTCAAGCTGGTGGAGGTATTCGAAGATGAGGATAATTTGATTGTCATGCTCAATATCCTTTTTTTCAATCTGTTCCAACTTCCGCAATATTTCAGCGTGAGTCGAAAGAATTCTTCTTATCCTGGTAAACACCCGAATGATCTGAATGTTTACCATGATCGCTCTTTCGCTGTTCAAGACGCTAGACAACATGGCTACTCCCTGCTCTGTAAATACCAAAGGAGGTTTCCTTAATCCCATTTTTTCACGATTGGATATCACAAATTGTGATTTCCAATCGTCCATTTCTTCCTTGCTCATCTGAAACATAAAATCTTCAGGAAAGCGCTTTTCATTCCTCCTCACTGCCTGATTTAAAGCCCTTGTTTCCACCTCATATAATTGCGCAAGATCTCTGTCCAGCATTACCTTTACTCCGCGGATCAGGAATATTTTGCTCATAATCACCTCCTCCGGGATCATTATCTCATTCATGTCATTCATAAATCTTTGGTTTGTTGGGAAAACTTGAATTGGATTACTGGTCACAAATGGTGACCTGCTATTCTTTTCTATTAATCCGGATTTTCACGAAATATACCCGGCTTGAGCAGAAAAATTCCAAAAAACAAATCCCAAATCCCATCCCGTAGGGATTTACCGTCTGTAGCCCCCGGATTTATCCGGGAGGAAAATGCGGCCAATACAATTCAGAGCCCCAACGGGGCGAATGACACATCAATATATTTTCTGTTTCATCTCCTCCTGATCACCATAAAAACCGTGAGCAATGCAATCAGGCCTAAGGCAAGGAGAACCGGCCAGTTTGACAGCGGAATCACTGCGGCACCGGCTGGCAGGAAGTACAGATCATCAAAATAATATTTTGCTGCGGAGGGATTTCCTGATGCGGCATAAAAATCCACGCATCCCAATTGATTGATCCCCGAGTTGGCCCCCGGCTGAAATGAAAATGGCCATTCGTGGACCACGACACCGTTGATGGTGAGTTTGATCCAATCATTGTCGAGGTCTACTAAGTGGTTCACCGGGAACCAGGTCCCCGGAGGATAAGTGAAATTATACGCGGGCGGGACCCCGGCTTCCAGCCTACCTGTCCCATCAGAAGAGAACCATACCTGGAAGGCCCATTCGACTCCGGTGGCTTCAAAATGCTGGATGTTGTAATGGCCCCCGCATCCGGGCTGGAAAAACATCATCCAATTCAGGTCATATTTTCCTGACGTCCGGTCGCCCAGTTTCAATACCAGATCCGTCAGGCCTCCGTTATCGTCGACCCGAACCGAATGGGTTCCGCTACTGGCCTGATCTGCGGATATCAGCCCATCCTCGTATGTGCCGGGCAGGTTATTCCAGGTCTTCCACCATTGGGGATTGTGCGCGGCGATGTATTCACCACTGGCATATGACTCAAAAGCATCAGTATAAAATGCGGCGGGATATTTCTTATAATAATCCAAGTCATCAATATAAAACCAGGCAGCGGAGGGATTTCCTGATGCGGCATAAAAATCCACGCATCCCAGCTGATTGGTCCCCGAGGTGCTGCCTACCTGATAAGAAAAAGGCCATTCATGAATCACCACACCGTTGACAGTAAGTCTGATCCAGTCATTGTCGAGGTCGATGTTATGGGTGACCTGGAACCAGGTTCCCGGGGGATAAGTGAAATTATGATTCGGGCCTGTGCCAGTTTCCAGCCACCCGGTTCCATCGGAAGAGAACCACATCTGCAAGGCCCACTCGATCCCCGTGGCTTCGAAATGCTGGATGTTGTAATGGCCTCCGCACCCTGGCTGGAAATACATCATCCATTTGAGGTCATATTTTCCTGTTGTCCGGTCGCCCAGTTTCAATACCAGGTCTGTCAGGCCTCCGTTATCGTCGACCCGAACCGAACGGGTTCCGCTGCTGGCCTGATCTGCGGATATCAATCCATCCTCGTAGGTGCCGGGCAGGTTGTTCCAGGTCTTCCACCAGGCGGGATTTTCCGCGGCAATGTATGCGCCCATGGCATAAGATTCAAAGTTGTCGGTGTAAAATCCACCGGGCTTGATTTGAATCAAATACAAATCATCAAAATAATATTTTGCAGCGGAGGGATTTCCTGATGTGGCATAAAAATCCACACAACCCAGCTGATTGGTCCCCGAGGTGCTGCCTACCTGATAAGAAAAAGGCCATTCATGAATCACCACACCGTTGACAGTAAGTCTGATCCAGTCATTGTCGAGGTCGATGTTATGGGTGACCTGGAACCAGGTTCCCGGGGGATAAGTGAAATTATGATTCGGGCCTGTGCCAGTTTCCAGCCACCCGGTTCCATCGGAAGAGAACCACATCTGCAAGGCCCACTCGATCCCCGTGGCTTCGAAATGCTGGATGTTGTAATGGCCTCCGCACCCTGGCTGGAAATACATCATCCATTTGAGGTCATATTTTCCTGTTGTCCGGTCGCCCAGTTTCAATACCAGGTCTGTCAGGCCTCCGTTATCGTCGACCCGAACCGAACGGGTTCCGCTGCTGGCCTGATCTGCGGATATCAATCCATCCTCGTAGGTGCCGGGCAGGTTGTTCCAGGTCTTCCACCAGGTAGGATTTTCCGCGGCAATGTAATCGCCCGTAGTGTAAGATTCAAAGTTGTCCGCGAAGGTGGTAATGTTTTGCGGGGAAGCGGACCAGCTGATAAAAATCGCAAAAAATAAAAACAATGAATTTTTCATGGCATTGGTTTTTGAGGGAAGGTACTTGGTCTCCCAAATATAGTTAGAAATCAGGCAAAAAGCAATAACTTACATTGATTTTCCTTAGATATATTTGCATTTATGGAAATATAATACTAACGGAAATCTGTGTAAGCCTGATTCTGAATGAATGATAAGATCAGCGGACAGAAGATCTCTACCGCAACAGGTACACCACGTATCCCACGTAAATCAGGAAGAACAGCCCGCCTTCCCATCTTCCCAGCCTGATCCCCGATTTTATCAGCGGAAGCAGCAGTATAGACATTCCGAGCATGACCAGCTGGTCGGTCAGGCTGATGTCGGGCGCGGAGATCGGCTTGATCACGGCGGCGATGCCCAGGATGGCCAGGATGTTGAAAATGTTGGACCCGACGACGTTGCCAATGGCAATATCGGGCTGCTTTTTGATGGCGGCCACAATCGAAGTGGCCAGCTCGGGCATGCTGGTGCCCAGGGCCACGATGGTCAGGCCGATGACCGCCTCGCTGAGGCCGAGCATACGGGCGAGGCTCACCGAGCCTTTCACCAGGAAATGCGAACCGCCCATGAGCAGGCCGAGGCCGGCGAGGATAAGCAAAACGTCGATGGCCCAGTGGCCGGATATTTTCGGCACCCCCTCATCATACTCGTGCAACACCACTTCCTGCTGCTCCTTCTTCGATTTCATCACGTTGAAAACCGTGTAGGCGACCAGGATGAGAACCAGGATCAGGCCTTCCAGCCGGCCGATCCGGTTGTCGAGGAACATGACCATGAAGATCCCCGCCACCAGGATCATGACGGGGGTGTCGAAGCGGATGAGCTGCATGTGCGCCCGCAGCGGCAGGATCAGGGCAGAGAGTCCCAGGATGACGCCGATGTTGGCGATGTTGGAACCCAGGGCATTGCCCACGGCTATGGCCCCGAATCCCTGGAACGACGACTGGATGCTGACGATCAGCTCCGGGGTGCTGGTGCCGAAGGCCACGACGGTAAGCCCGACGACCAGCGGCGTGACGCCCAGTCGCTCCGCAACGCTGGAAGCGCCCCGGACCAGCCAGCTCGCACCCAGGAACAGGGCGGCGAGGGAAAGAACGATGTATGTTATGCTTAAAAGCATAGTGTTGAATGTTTAGTGTTTAGTGTTTAGTGGAGATTGGATGTACAATTTACAAATTACTAATTACTAATCACGGTATACAATTTTAAGGAAGTTTTGTTTATTGGGCGATACTTTATGATATGTATTTTGTTGGTTACAAAGGGCGACGGGTTGGCTGAAAGGCGCATTTCGCTTTATGAAAAGCAAGAATGATGTTGTTTTCATTACTTTTACAGGAATCAAAACCGAAAACAGACATCCCATGAAATCAGCTGCCAGAAATCAATTCCACATTACTCTTTTTTCCTCCCTGATCATTATTGTCATTCTCTCTTTTCAGAGCGCTTCCGCACAAGAACGCTCGCGTCCGGCGGGGGGAACCGGACCTGTTCTTCATGAAAAATATGAAGGCAGCTATGTCCCTTCGAACCGCGACGATTTCGCCCGTTCCGAGGCCTATCGTTTTTCGGCTCCCGGATTCAGCGTTGTGCAGGTTAATGTCGACCTCGATGGACTGAATATCGTCGGCGATGCGGCCAACGAGCCCTCGATCACCTTCGATCCCAACGACCCCGACCGTATGGCGATCGGCTGGCGGCAGTTCGACGACATCAACAACAGCTTCCGCCAGGCCGGCTTCGGGTTCACGAACGATGGCGGGGTGACCTGGATCTTCCCCGGCGTCATCGAACCTGGCGTGTTCCGCTCCGATCCCGTACTGCGCAGCGACGCCGAAGGCAACTTCTACTACAACAGCCTGACGGTCCTGGGCGATGATTACTTATGCAATGTCTACAAATCCGATAACGGCGGCGAAACCTGGGACGAAGGCACTTATGCCCAGGGCGGCGACAAGCAGTGGATGGCGATCGACCGGACCGGGGGCATCGGCGATGGCAATATTTACGCCTACTGGACCTCCGACTGGAGCATCTGCTGGCCCAACGCCTTCACCCGCTCCTACGACGGAAATCTTTCTTATGAAGATTGTAGCAGCATCCCTTCCGACCCCTACTGGGGGACCGCCCTGGTCGCGCCCAACGGAGACGTGCTGATCGGCGGTTCGCAATGGAGCGGCTTTGTGTTCACCCGTTCTTCATCGGCCAAAGACCCGGGCCTTCCGGTAGGCTGGGATTTCAGCTCCTATGTGTTCCTCGACGGTAACATAATAGGGTTCGGAGGATATACCTGCCCGAATCCGCAAGGGCTCCTCGGCCAGACGATCATCGCCATGGACTCCACCGGCGGGCCGGGCGACGGCTACATCTACATGCTCTGTTCGGTGGACCGCAGTTCAAACACCGATCCCTGCGATGTGATGTTCGCCCGCAGCATGGATGGCGGGCAGAGCTGGGACTGGCCGGTCCAGGTAAATGATGATGCAGGGATCGCGGCCTACCAGTGGTTCGGCACGATGTCGGTGGCGCCCGACGGCCGCATCGATGTGGTCTGGCTCGATACGCGCGACAATCCGGGTTTTGTAAATTCGGCGCTGTATTACGCCTATTCCCTCGACCAGGGGGAGACCTGGAGCCAGAATGTCAAACTGTCCGAATCGTTCGATCCGCACATTGGATGGCCGCAGCAGGACAAAATGGGCGACTATTTCGACATGTATTCCGACGAAGCCGGTGCGCACCTGGCCTGGGCCGCCACCTTCAACGGCGAACAGGATGTGTACTACTCGCTCATCGTGCCGGATTACGTAAGTATTAGTGAGAATGATCCTGCTTCGGAGAAAAAAATAGCACAGGCCTATCCCAATCCCGCCCGTCAGCAGGCCACTATTTATTTTGTTCTTGAGGAGGAATGCGCGGTATCCCTGCAGGTGTTCGCACTTTCGGGGGAAGAAATAGGGACTTTGGTCAGCGAAAAACGCGCCCCGGGGACTTACCGGGAACGATTCGACGCTTCCGGGCTGGCCAATGGCATCTATTACTACCGGCTCCGTGCCGGCAGCCATGAGGAAACCGGACGGCTGGCCATCGCCCGTTAAGCCTTAAAACACCGCCCTGACGATCTCCCGGATATTGTCCGACCGTCCCATGGTGAAATAATGCAGGGCGGGCACCCCGGCGCGCATCAATTCCTTCGACTGCAGGGTGCACCATTCGACGCCAACCTGACGGGCTGCGCGGTTGTCTTTGCATTTCTCGACTTCTTTTTGAAGATCCTCCGGGATGGAGATGTTGAAGGTCCTGGGCAGGGTTCCGAGCTGCTGGATGGTGGCGATCGGCTTCAGTCCCGGGATGATGGGCACGGTGATGCCCGCCTCGCGGCACTGGCGCACAAATTCAAAGTACTTGTTGTTGTCGAAGAACATCTGGGTGACGATGTATTCCGCCCCTGCCTCGATCTTGGCCCTGAGGTGCCGGATGTCGGTGCTCAGATTGGGGGCTTCGGCGTGCTTCTCCGGGTAACCGGCCACCCCCATGGAAAAACAGGTGGGCGCGTTGTTCTCCAGTTCGTCGTCCTGGTAGATGCCCCGGTTTAGATCCCGGATCTGGCGGATGAGGTCGACGGCATACTGGTGCCCTCCTTTTTCCGCCCGGAAATATTTTTCTCCCGGGAGGTTATCGCCCCGGATCACCAGCAGGTTGTGGATCCCCAGGAAATGCAGGTCGATCAGGCCGTTTTCGGTCTCCTCCTTGCTGAACCCCCCGCAAATGATGTGCGGGACCACCTCCACCTTGTATTTGTATTTGATGGCGGCCGAGATGCCGACGGTACCCGGGCGTTTGCGGAGGACCTTCTTTTCGATGCTCCCGCCCGGCAGTTCGCGGTATTTGATCTCTTCCCGGTGATAGGTGACCTCGATGAAGCTGGGCCCGAACCCGATAAGCGGATCGATGGCCTGGTAAATGGACTGAATGTCATTGCCTTTCACCGGGGGAAGGATCTCGAAGGTGAAGAGGGGTTTATTCGATTTCTCTATGGCTTCTGTTACGCGCATAATGATTTATATTTCTCGCTGATTTCGCGGAATTCGCAGATCACAAAAGGGAATAATCCGCGTAATCTGCGAAATCCGCGAGCTTATTATTCATCCATCAGATTTTGTCGCAAGTATTTTTTTGCCTGTTCGAATGGGATGTTTTTTCGTCGGGCATAACCCTGCACCTGTTCTTCAGAAATCTTCCCCAGGTTGAAATAGCGGGAAAAATCATGGCTGAAGTAATATCCGCTGACCGATGCCGCCGGGTACATGGCGAAATTCTCCGTCAGGGTGATCCCCGCCCGCTGCTCCGCCTCCAGGATGTCGAAGATCGTCCGTTTCTCGGAATGTTCGGGACAGGCCGGGTATCCCGGCGCCGGGCGGATCCCGTGATATTGTTCGCCCAGGATTTCCGGCACGCTCAGTTGCTCCTCCCGGGCATAACCCCAGAATTCCCTGCGCACCCGCTCGTGCAGCCGCTCGGCGAAGGCCTCTGCAAAACGGTCGGCCAGGATCTTGAGCATGATGGCCCGGTAATCGTCCAGCTCCGCCTCAAAATGCCTTACCCAATCCTCGATCCCGATGCCGGCGGTCACCGCGAACAAGCCGATATAGTCCCTGACGCCGCTTTCGGCCGGCGCGATAAAATCGGCCAGGCTCAGGTTAGGGACTCCGTCCCTTTTTTCTTCCTGGTTCCGCAGGAAGTGAAGTGTGGCGATTTGTTCCCCATGCTCATCATCAGCATAAAGCAAAACATCCTCGTCAACCGATGCGGCCGGGTAAAATCCGAAAACGGCGCTGGCCCTCAGCATCTTTTTTTCAATGATCTCGTCAATCATGAATCCTGCATCATCGAATAACTTCCTCGCCTCCTCACCTTTTACCGGGTCGTCAAAGATCTCCGGATATTTTCCCTGGATCTTCCAGGCATGAAAGAAAAAGGTCCAGTCGATGTACTTTCGCAACTCCTCCAGCGGGTAATCCTCCAGGCTCATCAGGCCGGTGAACTGCGGCGTGGTGATCTGTACCTGCTCCCAACCAGGTTCCAGCCTGTTCTTCCGGGCTTCCGCCAGGGAGATCAGCGCCTCGCTGTCCTTCCGTCCTTCGTGCTTTGCCCTGAGGGCGGCATATTTGTCGCCGATCTCCGCCACATAACCGGGCCGGCTCTCTTCGGATAGCAGTTTAGACAAAACGCCCACGCAACGGGATGCGTCGCGGACATGGACGACGGGCTGGCTGTATTGCGGCGCGATTTTTACCGCCGTGTGGATCTCGGAGGTGGTGGCCCCGCCGATCAGCAGCGGGAACTTCAGCCCCAGTCGCTCCATTTCGGAAGCCACGTGCACCATTTCTTCCAGCGACGGGGTGATCAGCCCGCTGAGCCCGATGATATCGACCTGTTCGTCGATGGCCGTCTGCAGTATCTTTTCGGCCGGCACCATCACCCCCAGGTCGATGACCCGGTAATTGTTGCACCCCAGCACCACGCCGACGATGTTCTTGCCAATGTCATGCACATCGCCCTTGACGGTGGCGAGGAGTATGGTGTGCTGCCCCCTCCCTTTCTCCCTCCCCCAACTGGGGGAGGGACGGGGTGGGGGCTCGAGCTGAATCAACGGCTCCAGCTTTGCCACGGTCTTCTTCATCACGCGGGCGCTCTTGACAACCTGCGGAAGGAACATCTTCCCGCTGCCGAACAGGTCGCCCACATGGTTCATCCCGTCCATGAGCGGCCCTTCGATAATGTCGAGTGCGCGGGGATAGATGTTCAGCGCTTCTGCCACATCTTCCTCGATATGATCCAGGATACCGCGGACCAGCGCGTGTTTCAGCCGTTCCGGCACCGCGGCCGAGCGCCATTCATCGATCTTTTCCTCTTTGCCTGACTTTTCTTTGACTTTTTCCGCAAAGGCAATCAAACGCTCAGTTGCATCTTTCCTCCGGTTTAGAATAACATCCTCCACCAGGAGCAGGAGGTCCTTCGGGATTTCGTCATACACCGGCATATTGCCGGCATTGACGATGCCCATGTCGAGACCGGCCTGAATGGCGTGGTAGAGGAAGGCGGCATGCATCGCTTCCCTGACGGCGTCGTTGCCGCGGAAGGAGAAGCTGAGGTTGCTGATGCCGCCGCTGACGCGGGCGTGCGGAAGGTTCTGCCTGATCCAGCGCGTGGCGTTGATGAAATCGACGGCGTAGTTGTTGTGCTCTTCCATACCCGTGCCGATGGTGAGGATATTGGGGTCGAAGATGATGTCGCCGGGCGGGAATCCGACTTCAGTCGTCAGAATCTGGTAGGCCCTGCGGCAGATTTCGATGCGCCGCTCCAGGGTCGTGGCCTGGCCTTCTTCGTCGAATGCCATGACGATGACCGCGGCGCCGTATTTCTTGATCTTTCGTGCTTTTTCACGAAAGTCGCTTTCTCCGTCCTTCAGGCTGATGGAGTTAACGATGGCTTTACCCTGCAGGCATTTGAGCCCGGCTTCCAGCACCGGCCATTTCGACGAGTCGATCATCACCGGCACTTTGGCAATGTCCGGTTCGGCGGCGAGCAGGCTGAGGAACCGCACCATGGCGTGTTCCGCATCGAGCATGGCGTCGTCCATGTTGATATCGATCACCTGGGCGCCGTTCTCAACCTGCTGACGGGCGACCGACAGCGCCTCTTCATACCGCTCTTCGCGGATCAGGCGGGCAAAGGCCCGGGAGCCGGCGACGTTGGTCCGCTCGCCGATGTTGATGAAGTTGCTGCCGGGGAAGACGATCAGCGGCTCCAGCCCGCTGAGCTTGAGGTTGTCGTCGGGAGGCGGGACGGCGCGCACCGGCGCCTCTTTTGCCAGCCGGGCGAATTCCCGGATGTGGTCGGGCGTGGTGCCGCAACAGCCCCCGATGATGTTCACGAAGCGGTTCCGCAGGAAATCCCAGATGACGGCGGCCATTTGCCGCGGGGTGTCGTCGTATCCGCCGAACTGGTTGGGCAGCCCGGCATTCGGGTAGACGCTGGTGAAGAACGGCGCCTTCTGGGCCAGTTCTTCCACAAAGGGCCGCAGTTCCTTGGCCCCGAGGGCGCAATTGAAGCCGATGCTGAAGAGGCCGGCGTGCGCAACGCTGTTCAGGAAGGCCTCCACGGTCTGGCCGGAGAGGGTGCGGCCGCTGAGGTCGGTGATGGTGCCGGAGACCATGACCGGGATCTTGACGCCCCGTTGTTCCTGCAGGTCCTGGATCGCATAAAGGGCGGCCTTGGCGTTGAGGGTGTCGAAGATGGTTTCCACCAGCAGGGTGTCGGCTCCGCCGTCAAGCAACCCTTGGGCCTGTTTGTAATAGGCCCGGTAGAGGTCGTCGAAGGTCACGGCGCGGAAACCCGGATCGTTCACGTCGGGCGACATCGAAGCGGTTTTGTTGGTCGGGCCGAGGGCGCCGGCCACGAAGCGCGGGCGCGACGGGTCGGCCATCGTGAACTGGTCGGCGCAGCGGCGGGCGATAGCGGCCGAGGCCCGGTTCATTTCGTAGGAAAAGGACTCCGTCCCGTAGTCGGCCTGAGAGATGGCGTTGGCATTGAAGGTGTTGGTCTCGATGATATCGGCGCCCGCCTCCAGGTAAGCCTCGTGGATCTCGCGGATGATATCTGGGCGGGTGAGAGAAAGGATATCGTTGTTCCCTTTCAGGTCGCGGGGATGGTCTGTAAACCGGTCTCCGCGATAGTCGGCCTCTTCCAGACGGTATCGCTGGATCATGGTCCCCATGGCGCCGTCCAGAACCAGCACCCGGTTTTTTATTTCCTGTTCAATGGAGGGCATGATTATCAGATGTAATAGATTGTAATAGATAGTAATAGATTGTAATACATTGTGATAAGTTGTTTTGGAAGGTGTAAGGGAGGCGACTTCAGGGGTGGTTTTCTGAAGTCTCAGCGCATGCACATAGGCATGCAGAGGAAGGGGTGGAGGTGCGTGGTCATGAATTGACGGTTTGAGGGGCAAAGATAGTATTTAAAATGATTCTAATTAAAAACGTACTACCACTATAGTGGTCCTACGTTTTTTCTGAAAATCAATCGACCTGATTAAAAAATTACCAGCAAATTGACTAATTTTAGAAGAAAAAATTATGCGTTGGCAGGGAAGAAGAACCAGCAGTAATGTTGATGACCGCCGCAGGATAAGCGGTGGAAAAGCCGCAGTGGGCGGCGGAATCGGCACCATCGTGATCGTTTTGATCGTATTGTTGATGGGTGGGGACCCTGGGGAGATCCTCAACCAGTTCCAGGCCGGGGATGCCGGGCAGACTAGCGTAATGACTTCGGAAGAGGAGGATTTGCAGGCCCGGTTTGTTGCCGTAGTACTGGCCGATTGCGAGGATGTATGGTCGAAGGTCTTCAATGAAGCCGGTGAAACCTACCGTGAACCCACCCTGGTCCTGTATTCCGGCCAGGTCAGTTCAGCCTGCGGCGTGACCGGCGCTTCCGTCGGGCCTTTTTATTGCCCAATGGATGAAAAGGTCTACATCGACCTGAATTTTCTCGAGCTATTACAAAAAAAACTGGATGCTCCCGGCGATTTTGCAAAAGCCTACGTCATTGCCCACGAAGTGGGGCATCACGTCCAGAAACTGTTCGGCATCATGGACCAGGTGCAGGAACTGCGCGGACAGGTCAGCGAGCGGGAATATAACGAGCTTTCTGTTCGGCTGGAACTTCAGGCCGATTTCCTGGCCGGGGTTTGGGCGCACCACGCAGAAAAGATGTTCGGAATACTGGAAGAGGGGGATATCGAGGAGGCATTAAATGCGGCCTCCGCTGTTGGCGACGACCACATCCAGATGCAATCACAGGGCTATGTGGTGCCCGATGCATTCACGCACGGTACCTCGAAGCAACGGATGGCCTGGTTCATGAAGGGATTTAAGACGGGAGACGTTTCGCAGGGGGATACTTTTTCGGCTGGGAATATTTGAAAAAAAAAGTCCTACCACTATAGTGATAGGACCAGTTTTTCTAAAAAACTTCTGCACCCTTACACAATCAATCCCTTGAACTCAATCACCCAAAAAATCGTACTACCACTATAGTGACCCCCCCATTTTTTCGTGGAGTATACCGGATTCGAACCGGTGACCTCTACAATGCGAATGTAGCGCTCTAGCCAGCTGAGCTAATACCCCGATGGTTTCGCTGCAAAATTACTAAATTTGGTGATGATATTCCGAATAGATTCACCATGTTTAAAATTGCCGCGATAATCTCCTGCCTCCTGCTGTGTTTTTGCCTGCTTTGCCCGGAGATGTCATCTGCGCAGATTAACCAGACCGCTCCCGATACAGTCTATATTTCACCCGACACCTCCCTCGTTAATGAACTCGATGAAGTCGTCGTCACCGCCACCAGGGTATCGAAAAAGATCATCGATATACCTTATTCCGTCACCCGTCTGAATTACCTCAGCTACCGCCACGACCGGAAAATCGGCGCCAGCGATGTCCTGCCCGCCGTGCCGGGCCTCTTCCTGCAGTCGCGCTATGGCAACCACGACGTGCGCTTCTCCATCCGCGGCTTCGGCAGCCGCTCCAACAGCGGCATCCGCGGGGTCCGCATCCTGCTCGACGATATCCCCGAATCGGAGCCCGACGGCCAAACCCGCATCGAAGCCATCGACTTCAATTCCGTCGGAAGAATAGAGATCGTCAAAGGAAACGCCTCCTCACTCTATACCAACGCCCCCGGCGGCGTCGCCAATTTCATCAACGACATTGGCTTTCACCGGTCTTCCCTGGTGCAGTACAACCAGTTCGGCTCCTTCGGCCTGCACCGCAACGGCTTCAAAGCGGCGGTGCGAACCAAAAACTACGGCCTGCTGACCACCTACAGCTATCAGAACTACGACGGCTACCGCAAACACAATACCGAATACTGGCACATACTCAATATGGTCCTGGAAAGCACCCCCTCCGACCGCTCCAACCTCAAAATACTCGGCTATTTCGTCGATGGCTCGATCCGCCTGCCCGGATCCCTCACCAAAGAAGAATTTGAAAACGATCCATGGCAGTCAGACCAGCGCTCCATCGACCGCGACGAAAAGCGCATTACGCGCAAAGGGCGGCTGGGGATCCGCTTCAACAACACTTTCGGCGCCGCGCGGAATCATGAAGTTGAAATCACCGCCTACGGCACGATCAAGTACTTCGAACGCACCTCGAGAGACTACCGCATCATCAACCGTAACGGGCTTGGGCTCACGGCACGGTACGTCAACCGCGCCAAAATCCTGCACAGAGCAAACGAATTCTCCTTTGGCGGCGACCTCTTCGCCCAGCCGGCGCGCATCGAATACTACGAGAACATCAACGGCCGCAAAGGCGACCAACTGTTGCAACTGGTCGACGAAAGCATCAACAACAGCGGGTTTTATGTGTCGGATAACTTCGAGATCCTGAAAGAGAAACTATTTGTCCTGCTCACCGGCCGATACGATCACGTATTCTACCATCAGCAGGAAGAAACCCTGCCCTCCCGCGACGATGAGCGGACCTTCGACGCCTTCACGCCCAAACTGGCCCTGAACTATAAGCTGACACCCTGGATGGCGGCGTACACCTCCTACGGCCTGAGCTTCGACAGCCCCGCCAACAACGAAATGGAAAGTGCCGACCCGGAGTTCCTCTTCAACCAGGACCTGGAACCCCAGCAATCGAAGAACTTCGAGATGGGCATCAAGGGAAACCGGCTCAGGCCGGAAGAAAACCTTCTGCGAAAGTTCTTCTTTGAAGCGACCTTCTTCCATATAGACCTGGAAAATGAAATCGTGCCGTACGAAGTGCTGGGCGATGTGTATTACCGCAATGCCGCGGAGACGCAAAGACTCGGCTTCGAACTCGGCAGCCAGGCGGAGATCCTGAAAGATTTTAATTTCACCGTCAGCTACACATTCTCCCATTTTCTCTATCAATCCTATTCCGCCCTCGCCATAGAGATCGACTCATCATCGAATTTCATTGAAAAGGAAGAAGATTATTCCGGGAATATCGTCCCCAGCGTGCCGAAACACAACCTGTACCTGGCGCTATCCTATGCCCAACCGCTGTATAAAGACAAGATCAGCGGCTTTGCCCGGCTCAGCTGCATGGGCATCAGCGGGCTGTGGGTGGACGACGCCAACACCGACCAGACCGACGCCTACGGCCTGCTGAACGGCGTCCTGGGGCTGGATATGCGGTTCGGGAAATTCAACATCATGGTATCTGGCGGGGTGGATAACCTGCTGGATGAGGTGTATGTGGGGTTCACCAACACCAACTCGGCGAACCGGAGGTTCTACGAGGCCGGCGCACCACGGAACTGGTTTATTTCGCTTAATTTGGGATACGGGTTTTAGGGTGCTCGCAGATTTCGCGGATTCCGCGGATAATCTTTCTGCGATATCTGCGAAATCAGCGAGCGAATTAATCATGCTTCACTTAACTTTGCCGGGATGAGAAAACTATTCGGTTTAATTTTATTGATGGTTAGCGCCTATGGGGCTTTCCCCCAGGAAAAACTTCTTTCCATCAGCCCGAATTACCGCCTGTACCCCTCTGCTGTCAATCAAACCGAGGTCTTCATCACCAAAAGCCCCATCGATGAAAACATCCTCTTTGCTTCCTGCAACACGCTTTCTTTCATCCCGTTCTTCGTCAGCGAAGGCATTTATGTGACCACCGACGGCGGACAAGAATGGTACGGCAGCGACACCTGCGCCGGCAACCCGATCGCCTTCCACGGCGGCGATCCGGGCATTGCGATCGACAAGGATGGCACCTTCATCCTGACGCGCATCGGCCGCTCGCCCTTCGTTGGCCTCTACAGCCATTATTCCACCGACAACGGGATGACCTGGTCGGACCAGAAAGTGATCTCCACCGACGACCTGGAGCGGGCCACCGTGGCCAGTGACGCCAGCCCGCTGAGCCCATATTTCGGCCGGACCTACGCCGCCTGGGTGCGGTTCGCCCCGCCCTACCCGCTGATGCTGTCCTATACCGATGATGGCACCGAAAGCTGGAGCGCCCCGCAACAGATCAACAACCCGCCCAACCGCAGCGCCGGCGGCGACATCACCGTCGGTCCCGACGGACAGGTCTACGTCTGCTGGGCCGGGGTCACCGAGGTGTCGCCCTTCCGGGAGATCTACTGCGGCTTCGCCGCGTCAACCGACGGCGGACAGAGCTGGGCCGTCACCGAAAATGCCTTCCCGATGAACGGCACCACCGGCATACTGCCCGAGAAGGCGAACATCCGCGTGAACGGCCTGCCCAACATCGCGGTGGACCACAGCACAGGCCCGCGCCGCGGCCGGATCTACATCGTGACCGGGGAAAAAGGGCTGCTCCCGGCGGGCGGCGACCCGGACATCGTCATGCATTTCAGCGACGACGGCGGACAAAGCTGGTCATCCGGCATCCGCGTGAACCGCGACGAGCTGAACAACGGCAAGATCCAGTATTTCCCGGGCATCGACGTCGACGCCACCGGGGCGCTGAACGTCATCTTTTACGACGACCGGAACACCGGCAGCGATTCGGCGGGGGTGATGCTGTCGCGCACCACCGACGGCGGGCAAAGCTGGGCCGAATACCGGATCAGCGACCACTATTTCAGGCCTTCACCCATCGGCGGACTGGGCCAGGGATACCAGGGCGACAACATCGACATCGTTTCCAGCACCACCAGGCTCTGGCCGGTCTGGATGGACAATTCCACGGGCGTTTACCAGGTGTGGACGGCACCGGTGGAAATTGCCGGGCTGATCGGGGTGGGAGAAGAGTCAGCAGTCAGCGGTCAGCAGTCAGCGGTCAGGGTGTACCCGAATCCTTTTTCAACATCTGCCACAATATCTTACAGGATTTCCGAAAGATCACATGTCACGCTGAAGATCCATGACCTAATGGGAAATGAAGTGGCGGTCTTGGTCGATGAGATGACATCTCCGGGAGAATATAGCGTTCATTTCCGGGTTCCCTCTGTGGAAAGACCGGCAAACGGCAAACGGCAAACGGCAAACGGGATAAGAATGTATTATATCTCATTACGAACAGGGATGACCCAAATTTCTTCCAAAATTCTGCACATAAGCGATTAGCCCTGGAAGTTCTTTTGACCAGGTGAATATAGATGTGAGATTTCCCTTAAAAAATCTTATACACCAGTCCTGCCCCGAAGCTTGTTTTGAGTTTGTGCTCGGCGTTTTTGGAATCGGGATAGTCCGGGAATGTATAGTGATCGTGATTATATGTGTTTTGGATGGTGACTGTGAGCCTGAGCTGCTCAGAAATGTAGTAGTAACAGTTGAGGTTCAGTTCATGGGCGAATTCAAAGGTGTTTGCTTTCATATCTTCCAGGTTGCCGGTAGTGACTTTCTCCCATCGTTGCCCAAGGATATTGTTAATGCCTAGTACTAATTCTGTCCGGGTATTCGGGTAGAATCCCAGGCGATAACCAGCAGTCAACTCCAAATTGGGCGAATCGGTCTCATATCTGAAATCATTGGAAAGAGTGTCCATTCTGTAACTTTTGGAGATGCGGTCATCATATTCCAGGGCATAGGCAAGGTTAACAATGATGGTGTGCTGCCAGTAAAGGTTTGCAGGTTTTTCCCAGATGTATCCTGCCTTAAAGTCTATACCCCAGAGAGACTGCCAGGATTTAGTGGTAAGGTCAACAATAATTGGGGCGGGAGGAGTATCTTCAAATTCCGTATTAGTATTTGAATAATGATATGACCAAAGGATATTTGGAATAATCCCCACAGAGAAACGTCCGCCGGTTTTCCTTATCGGTCCGTTGGCAAAGTCCCAGTCATCGTTCAGAATGGTAAAATAGCTCGCTTCAGAACGAGCTTTCAGGCCCATGGCGTTCAACATGGAATCGATCCGGGTGATTTCATTGATCTTCTGGATACGGGTATCGAAGAATCGCCGGTTCTTGGTCTCAGTGATAAACCGGGAGAAAGCCAGGACCTCCTCCGAAGTTGGTGCCCGCTTCAGATCGCCGGATTGTTTGAGGTCATCCAGGATATAGACTGCCAGGCGGGCATCCTGCACTTCTTCGATTCTTCCGAATCCAATCAATACCGGGAGGGAGGCGGTGATGGCATACTGATGATCTTTGGATGTTTCTGAGCCCCAAAAAGGGACTGTCTCGAGCAGGCCGTTATACTCAGATTTCCCATTGAAAATGCTTGATGAAAGGTCAAGATCCACTTCCAGGAATTGCTTCCGCAGATTGTAGAACCTGTTTTCTGTCCGGCCGGAAAAGTAGATTCTCTGGGTATTGTTATGCCGTGTGGTTTCTGTGTCATTTATATTATCCTGATCACCTCTTTTCATTCCATTTACTGAACCGGAGATGAGGAAAGACTGGTAACCCTGGTATTTTTGGGTGTTTTTTGTGGAGTAGTAATTGAGATCAGCATCGGAGTTATAATACATTTGGTGGTCCTGCTCGTGGTAACTTTCTTCATTTCCAATTTTTCTATCATCGAAATTATTGCTTCCACCCAATCCAAACCCAAGTTCCAGTTTTCGCCACTGGTAATCCGGGTTTACATATTCTGACAGGCGAAACTGATTCTGGGCTATAGTGATTGAGGAAAGCCCGGTGACAAGGGAAAGCATAAGCATTGCTTTCACCCAGAAGGGATTTGTTTTCATAATGGTCTGTTTTATGAAATTAGAGAATAAATCGATCAAAAACGATCCGGACGGTTTGGTCAGGAAAATTTTACCAATAATCTTGCCAAAATCATCAGTGTAAATAATGATGTTATTTATTCCCGGTTCAGGTATCCCTTGAGCGCCCTGACGTATTTCTCGAAGGCTGCAATCCCTGCCGGTGTGATCCGGCAGGTGGTCAGGGGGTAGTTTTTGCGGAAACTCTTATTGACCGTGATATACCCTGCGTCGCTCAGCTTGGCGATTTGTACGCTCAGGTTGCCCCGGGTGGCGCCGGTTTTCTCCAGCAGATGGTTGAATTCCGCCGATTCAACGCTGATCAGGACCGACATGACCGCCAGCCGCAACTGTGAATGAAGCAAAGGGTCAAGTTCTTCAAACATGGCTTTGGTTTTTCGCGGCCGACCTGATCATGTAGCCGGGGATAAGATATGCGATGATGATCGACAGGGCCACCAATAAAAGCATGTAGCTTTCGGGCACCCAGAAAGCGCCGAGGCTGATGATCCAGCAGCAGATCCCGCCGACAACCAGGGGCCTGAACCTCAGGATGCCGCCCGAAACAAAGGTGCCAAGGCCGTAAAGCGAAATGATCAGGGCGTTGGCGATGCCCCAGGGGATCTTGCCGGCCACGGCGAAAGCCAGCGGGATGATGATGGTGAAGAAAAATCCCCACCACAGGAAAATGATCGCCTTGTCGAGGTAAGTGATATATGACGCCCGCCGGCCGAGCCGTATACCCGCGATGACGGATGCAATGCTGCCCCCGGTCATGATTACCGGCCAGACCAGGTAAGAATAGCCGACGCCGAGCTTCATCAGCGTGAAGTGCAACAGGCTGGCCAGCAGTACCAGCCACCCCCATAACAGGTAGAAAAACGCATTGTCGCGGATGTTGGTCTTCGAATTCTCGATCATCCCGAAGATCACATCCAGCTTCTCATTGTAGTCTTTTGTCGTTTCCATCTCAAATTGGTTTATGTTGATTGTTTTAAAAATGATATTGCAAATATAAACTTGTTTATTTCTTAAACCTAATATTTTTAAAAATATTTTCGGGTGAAAGAGAGCTGATTTTAGTCAATCAATCAAAACTTTATTTATCAAATGTTTTAATAGAGGTTCGTTTTTAATAATTTTGGAAGATGACACCCCAAATCCAACCAATATGAACAAGATCTTCACCCTGAAACCCATCCTTCTCTTCGCCATCCTGGTGCTTTTGCTCACCGCCTGTGCGCCGGGAAACCTGAAATTCGACGAAGCGCCCGCCAATTTCTGGTTCGGGCTGTGGCATGGCTTTATCGCCCTGTTCAGCTTCATCGTCAGCCTGTTCAACGATAATGTGACGATGTATGAAGCCAACAATGTGGGGAAGCTCTACAACCTCGGCTTCCTCATCGGCGTGATGATCTTCTGGGGCGGCGGCTCGAAGGGCACCTGCAAATGGAAGTAGTTGAATCAATGCATGACCGGTCCGTTTAAAGAAATCCGTGAAAACCCTTCTTCGCCTTTGTGGTTAAAAATCAGTCTAAAGAAACCAGTTTAATCGCTCCGGTCTTTTTCCCATCAATCAGCAACAGGCAATAATAAATGCCCGGCGGCAATCCTTGCGCATTGAAATTAACCTGGTATTCCCCGGGAGGAAAGGAACCTTCTGTGAGAATCAGTATTTCCTCGCCGAACGCATTGAATATCAGTAATTTTAAATTTTGAATTTTGAATTTTGAATGGATTTGGGATTTGGAATTTGGGATTTGGAATTTAACCATTGTGCTTTTCCTGAAAGGATTCGGATGAACCCCGACTGCCAACTGCCAACTGCCAACTGCCAACTCCTCATCCACCGCAACCTGCAGCGGCTTGTACCGGAGCAGGGCCCCGTTGTCGCCCACGGCCCAGCCATGCAGGGAATCGGCAAAATGGATGTCGAAGATGGCAACATTGCCTGGTGTTGCATAGGGAGTCCAGGTATCGCCCCCGTCGAGGCTGTAGACCATTTGCCGGCGCGGGCCCAGGGGAGCCCAGGCTTCCTGCGCCGTCCGGAAATCCAGGTCATAAGCGTTGCCCGGCAGGCCTATTTCTTCATATTCCCAGCTCAATCCCCCATCGTTCGTCCTGATAAAAGCCACTCCGTAGCCGAAATCGGGGTCGCCGCCCGCGCCGATTACGTTTTGCGCATCATACAGATGCAGCTCGTGCACTTCATCCGCCGGCGCCTGGTCGGGCGTGATGGCCTGCCAGCTCTGCCCGCCGTCGGCCGTGCGCCAGATCACCCCCGCGATCTCGAACATGCCGCCGCAGGCGTATCCGTGCTGATCGTCATAAAACCGGATGCTCAGCACCGGGAAAAAGGCAAGGATGGAAGTATCGATGGCGGCCTGCTGCCAGGTCGCGCCCCCGTCGGCGGAATGCACCAGGGCATGCGGACTGCCGCCCATCCAGATGTCGAGGCTGTCGCGGAACAACACGTGGTTGATGAAGATGTTTTCTTCGGGATAAGGTTCTGAAGTCCAGTTTTGCCCGCCGTCGGAGGTTTTCAGGATGAAGGTGCCGAAGGGCGGAGCGGTGTAATTATGCGCTACAGCCCATCCATAATTGTTATTGAGAAATGTTAAATCCGCAATGTCGTGGCCGGTCTGGCTGTCCTGAACCGTCCAGTTCTCCCCTCCGTCGGAGGTATGGATCATGGCGCCGCCATTGCCCGCGGCCCAGCCATGCAGGCTGTCGGCAAACCAGACCGCCCGCAGGAAATTACCGACAGGGCTGGCAACCGGCTCCCAGGTGCCCTGGCTGCATAACGCGCCTGCCGCAAATATCCATATCAGGGTAAGGGAAACTTTCATGTGCCTTTCTGGAAAAGCTAGGACCGGAACAACAGATACGCGATGCCCAGGGTGATGAGGACATTCAGGAACTGGGCCAGCAGGAAGGCGTAGAGCGGTTTCCGGTTTTCCGCGGTGAAAATATCGCGGAACCGGGTTTCCAGGCCGATGCAGACGAATGCGATGCTGAACCAGATGTTCTGGTAGCCTTTTATGGTGTCGCCGGCCTGTTTTACCGTGTCAGCACTGAGCAGGAAAGAGAAGACCAGGGAAGCCAGGATGAACCCGATCACGAACTTCGGAAAGCGGTCCCAGATCACCCGTGCGGTAGGCTTTTCCGTGGCGGCGCCCTGCCCGGAATACGACCAGTAGATGGAGATGGCAAACGCGGCCAGGCCCAGCAGCACATTCTGGGCCGACTTGATGATCACCGCATACTTCTGCGCAATCTCTCCGATGATGGTGCCCGAAGCCACCACGGCCCCCGTGGTGTCGATCGTCCCGCCGATCCAGGCGCCAGCGACTTCCTGGGAAAGCCCCATCCATTTGGCCAGGTACGGCATGAAGATCATCATCGGGATGGCCACGATGAGCACCAGCGAGATGACGTACGAAAGTTTTTTGCCGTCGCCCTTGATCGCCCCGCTGGTGGCGATGGCGGCCGAGACGCCGCAGATCGACACCGCAGAAGCCAGCATGGTCGACATCTCCTTATCGACCTTCATTTTGCGTGCGATCCAGAAAGCCAGGTACCAGACCGAGATCACCACCACCAGGGCCTGGACCAGCCCGAGGGCACCGGCCTTCATGATGTTGGTGAACAGCACCCCCGTGCCCAGCAAAACCAGGCCCGTCTTGATGTAGAACTCGCTCTGCACGGCCTGCTTCAACCATTCCGGAAGCTTCATCGTGTTGCTGATGAGCAGGCCGATGAGCACGGAGAAGAATACCGTTTCCAGGCTGATCGCCTTCATCGAAACATGGGTCGAAAGAACCTGCGCCAGGATCGCCAGCAAGGCGATAACCAGGTAAGATCCGAAGAAATAATTCGTCTTCCTGCCGGAAAGCTTCAATCCCGCCCAGGCCAGCAGACCGAAGAAGAGAAATATGTAAACGATCCGCAGCATATTGGGCCGGGAAAGGAAACCGGCCAGAAATTCGCTCCCGCTCCACTGCTCCTTCGGACTGAACAGCATGGGCAGTGAAGGTACATATTCGTATATGAAGATCGTCAGGGCGATAATGATGAACCCCATGAACACGGTCATCCAGTCTTCGTTGAATTTGAAGCTTCTTGCGCTGATTTTTGCCTCCATGCAGGTTGATGTATGGTTTATTAAGAAATGAGAACCCAAAGATAAGACCTAATTTCCAGTGGCGGACTGATTAAAGTAAATTCGAACCTGTCAGAAATTTTGTTAACAGTATGTTAATTAAATGTCTGAATTCGTCAGCCGACTTACCTTTGTTTAGAATCGGTATAAATAAGAGCCGGTTCAACCCGGAGCGCTTAAAAAGTACCCCACCCCCCAGTCAAGTCTTATGTACCAGATCAAAATTGTCAATATGAAATTCATTCATGGATTTTCCTCAATACGGTTTATAGTCCGCCTGTTCCCGGCCATGCTGTTCTTCTTTTTCACGCTTGCGCTCCGTGGCCAGGATGATTGTGATGTCACAAAATCCCATGGCAGCGGGTACACCACGACCATTGCCTCCGTTGCGCCGGATGGCGAAGGAGGGTACGATATCACCCTGATCGTAACGCACAATGGATGCGGCGGCAACAGTTGCAGGGCGCTTTCGAGCTATGCCGTCCAGGCTGCTCCGGGCACTTACAGCGATATTTCCGTCGAGGTGCTCAGCGGGCAGATGACCTATCGGATGATCAACATGGGGCCGACGCTGCCCGGGTCGGGATTCCAGGGTTTCCGTATCGAGCCCATCGGAGGCATTGGTTTCGGCATTGCCGGGTCCTTCGCTGTATCCTATTCGATCAGCGGACCCCTGCAGAATCAGATTGCACAGACCCGTTTGCTGAATACCAACAAGAATGTATCCTTTACCGCGGCAGAATTCGAATCGGTGAT
This sequence comes from uncultured Bacteroidales bacterium, assembly GCA_964489545.1. Taxonomy (GTDB): domain Bacteria; phylum Bacteroidota; class Bacteroidia; order Bacteroidales; family JAGOPY01; genus JAGOPY01. Next base: position 152,244 of record CAZAZE010000005.1, on the reverse strand, counting down.
GATCTGCGGCGGGGAGAACATTTCTCCTTACTACCCTCCGCCGGACGATGGCAAAAACTTCGACCTCATCGGGGCGGAACTGACTTCCCTGTATGAAGTTTACATCAATTCCGGCTCATACATATCCGACGATATTTTCCAGATCGTTGGCGACAATGTTCTTATTGAAGTGCATCCGCTGGCGGGCATGTACGACCAGGCCCGTGCTGTCATTGCCGGTCCGGGATACGGGATGACGGAAATCACGGATGACCCGCAGCAGGATCTCTTTTCCGGGTTGTTCCCTGTGGTCAACCTGCTTTCCATCAATCTTCTTCCAGACCTCATCAGCTTTGTCCGGCCCGTCTACCCCGCCCTGGGCAATGCAGGCATTGTGACCAGCCAGGGCGACATTGCCCTTCGGACGGACCTTTCCAGGGAAGCGTTCGGGATCAGTGGCGCCGGCGTGAAGATCGGTGTGTTGTCCGACAGTTACAACACCCTGCCCGGGGATCCCGCCGCGGATGATGTGACCCGTGGCGACCTGCCCGGGGCTGCAAATCCGGACCATCCTCTTCCGGTGCAGGTGCTGCGGGATTATCCCTATGGCCCGCGTTCCGATGAAGGCCGGGCGATGCTCCAGATACTCCATGACGTGGCGCCCGGCGCCAGCCTGGCCTTCCGGACCGGCTTCCTGGGCGCGGCCGACTTCGCAAAGGGCATACTGGAACTTCAGCAACAGGGCTGCGATATTATCGTGGACGACATCACCTACATCAGCGAGCCCTTCTTCCGCGACGGGATCGTGGCCCGGGCGGTCGACAGCGCCGCCGCGCTCGGCGTGACCTATTTCTCCGCCGCCGGGAATTACGGCAGCAAATCCTACCAGGCCGGGTTTGCACCGGCGGCCACTCCCCCGGGGATCAGCGGGGAAGCGCACAATTTCGCCGCATTGGCTGGCGGTACCGACATCTACCAGAACATCTCCCTGACAGAAGGCAATTACACGCTGGTGCTGCAGTGGGATGACGGAACGCCCGGCAACACCACGGCTTCCGACTTCGACATCTACCTGACCAAGGACAATGGCACCACACTTTTCGGCTTCAACCGGGTCAACACCGGCGGGGCCCCGGCGGAGATCCTGCCGTTCACCGTCATCGGCGACGTGGCCCAGACGAACATCATGATCGTCAGAGCTTCCGGATCCGGTCCGGCACTGCTGAAATACATCATTTTCAGGGGTAATGCGACCATCAATGAGTACGCCACTCCGGAAGGAAGCACCCTGGTGGGACAGGCCAACGCCCAGGGCGCCATCGCCGTGGGAGCAGTTCTCTACAGCAATACACCGGAATATGGCGTCAATCCGCCGACCGTCGCCAGTTTCTCTTCCCGCGGCGGCACGCCCGTCGACGGGATCGACAGGCTTAAACCGGAGATTTGCGCTCCGAACGGCGTGAATACCACAGTCGACCTGGGCGGGGTCAACATCGACGGCGACCTGTTCCCGAACTTCTTCGGCACTTCCGCCGCCGCCCCCCATGCCGCCGCACTGGCCGCACTGCTGCTCGAAGCCAGGCAGAAATTCTACGGCAGCGGCCTTTCTCCTGAAGGGGTCAGAAGCGCATTCCTGGCCGGCGCCATAGACATGCATGCACCGGGGTACGATGCGGCCTCCGGCGCCGGGTATGTTCAGGCCGATTCGCTCCTGCTCGCCCTGGCCCATGGCAAGCCCCTGATCACGGGCATAGCGTACGACACCACACTAACCCCCGGCGAAGAGCCTGTAGAACTCAGTGTTTTCGGGCGATTCCTAAACGGCGAATCAAAGATCTGGTTCGACGGGCAGCCGCTCGACAGCGCCACCGTACTGATCGGCGATACGGTGATCCGTGCGGTCATCCCTGTGTTTGACCAGCTGTACCCTGCCATCCAGGTCTTCAATCCCCCGATGGAAGGGACCAACGGACTGGATGGAGGATTGTCCAACGCTTTGTATTTCACTACAAAGGAAACCATCCTGATCAACATTGACGATCAGGCCAAGAAATACGGCGAAGTACTCCCCGCGTTCTCAGCCACTTACTCATTGGAAGGTGTGAACGGATCCGTACCCCTGGATTCGGCCGGTCTGACACAGGATGAGATCGACCGGATCCACAGTATTCCGCTGGTGACCCTGGCGAATTCCCTGAGCAACACCGGAACCTGGGCGATTGAACCGGGGGCCGATGATCCCCTCAGCCCGCTCAGCAGCCTGCCCGCTTTAGATTCGCTTGACCTTGCGCTCCTCGAACGCTTTCAATTCGGGTATGAGACCGGATTTCTGACCATCCAAAATCTAGACCTGGTGATCAGCCCCAGGGATACGGCCTTCGTGTATGGTGAAGATATCGGGGGTTTTCATTACGATTTCAGTTTCGGAGGCCCGGGAAGCGGGCTGATGATCGAAACTGGCGACAGCCTGGCGCTTCTTTCCGCCATGAAGCTGGGTTATGCCACCGCCCTGGTGAATGAGACCGCGCTCGTCGACGCCACAGCCCTGGTCAACGCGCAGGGCGAACCGCTGCTGGATGCCACCGCACTGGTCAACATGAGTTTCATGATCTCCAACGCCATGAGGCTGGGTTACGCCACCGCCCTGGTCAACGGCACCCTGATCGAAGCGGAACCCCTGTACAATGCAACCGCCCTGGTGAATGCCGTCACAAAGCAGAACAACACCGCGCTGGTTCCGGCCACCGCCCTGGTCAACGGCACTGCCCTGGTCAACACATATGATCCCGACGGGGTGCTGATCAACGCCATACAGCTCGGCTATGCAACCGCACTGGTGAACACCCTGGCCACCGCGCTGGTCAACTCCGGCACCATCAACGCCAACAGCAACAGCGACGCGATTGTGATCCTCGGCGACGGCGACATCAGCATCCTCTCGGGCGACTCCTCCGGGACCGTCGATCTGCGCAGCATCAACCTGATCACCGGCAATACCGTCGGCCAGCACCTGGTGGTACCCGGTTCGTTCATCGCCAATAATTTCAATATTTCATACGGGCTCGGCGTACTGACCATTCTGCCGGACACCGCACAGGTCATCGCCGCCGACCGGGTGATCGATGCCGGAAACCCGCTCCCTTCATTCACCGCAACATTCGATGGATTCAACGAAGGCGACGATGAGAGCGTTGTCACTTCGCTGGATTTCTCAGTGACCCCTGCTTATGGCGGGGCCGCCGGCGTCTACGACATCATCCCTTCAGCCCTGGCCGACAATTATGTCTTCACACCGGTGAACGGAACGCTATATGTGAATCCGGCGGGTCCCGGCACAGTTCCGGTCAACGTATTCATCGAATGCGTGGAACATCTTTCGACGCCCGATTCTTCCGGTTTCAACTATATTGCTCATTTTGGCTACGCCAATGCCAATGCTACGCCGGTCTTTGTCCCGGCAGGCGCTGATAATTATTTCTCCGGTTCCGGGACCTATAATCCCATCCAACAGCCGGACTTATTCCTTCCCGGCGGCGGATCGTTCTCCGTTCCTTTTGACGGTCAGTTCCTGAGCTGGGGCGTAAGGAGCAACAACACCACCGGCCAGAAGTCCCTGAGTCTGACGCGTGCCAGCATCTATTCGCCACAATGCGTCAAGTCAGCAGAAGCCGAATCCAACACCCATAATGAACAGCCGGAGGAGGATATCCTTGTATACCCCAATCCCACGGGTGGAAACATATGGATAGAAACCGGCCGGGCGGCCCTGGGTGAAGAAGACATTATGGTGCTGGATGCCTACGGCAGAAGTTTGTCGGTCAGACCCTCGCGATCGGCCGACGGGCAGTACGGACTGGACCTGAGCGACAGGCCGGCGGGCCTGTACTTCATCCGGATCATCGATGGAATATCTGTCTCTGTATTCAGAATCATTAAAAGATGACGATATTTGGTGAAAAATTCAGGGATATCCGAAAAACCATGGCGCAGTGCTGAAATTCCTTGCCATAATTCTTCTGATCACGGTGATCGGTCATACTACCGCCCAGACCCCCGAGATCGACAGTCTTAAATCAGTTTTGGCCGGCACCCGGGAGGACTCCTCCCGGGTGCAGACTTTAATCACCCTGAGCACTAAATATTATCGATCCGCCCCACAGGAAGCGCTCCGGCTGGCCACCGAGGCCCGTGACCTGGCCCAGCGGCTGGATTATCAAAACGGCCTGGCCCAGGCATACAAATCCATCGGCATGGCACATTATTTCAGCAGCAACTGGATTGATGCCCTGGTTGACTGGGAACAATCTCTTTCTGTGTTTGAAGAGATTGGAGATGCCAATGGGGTGGCCAACATGCTGAACAACCTGGGGGCGGTGCATTTCAACCAGGGGGGCGACGAAAAAGCCATTGAGTACTACCTGCGTTCCCTGCGCGCCGCCGAGGAAATCCGGGATACGCTGCGCATTGCCACGGCCCTGGTGAACATCGGGGCGGTGTACTTCAACAAGCACGAAACCCACAACCTTGCGCTTGATTACTACCTGAAAGCCCTGCCACTCAGCGAACTGCTGGGCAATCAGGATGCCATCGGCACCACGGCCGTCAACCTGGGGGAGATCTACCTGGAGCAAAACAAGGACGATTCTGCGCTGTACTATTTTGAAAAAGCCCTTACAGCCTACCGGCAGACCGCAACCGGCAATGTACCTTATGCCCTGAACAGCATGGGAAAAGTGTTCGCCAAACGAAAGGAATTCCCTCAGGCCATCAAGTACCAGAATGATGCCTATCAGCTCGCCAGCAGCCAGGACAACCGGCTTGAAATGGCCCAGTCGCTCCTGGGCCTGGCCAGCACCTATGAGTTACAGGGAAATTATCCCGCTGCGATCGCCTCGTTTAACCGGGCCAAGCTGATCGCTCAGGAAATCAATGCCAGTTACCAGTTGAAAGACGCTTATGAAGGACTGGCCGAGAGCTACGCCAAGATATCCGATTACCGGAATGCATACGAGTACCACACCCGGTTCTCAGGCATCAAGGATACGCTGTACAATGTCGAGATGAGCAAGCGGGTGGAGGCCCTGATGCTGAATTCCGAAATCCAGAAAAAACAAGGTCAAATCGATCTGCTGGAAAAGGACCAGGCCTTGCGTGAGTCAGACCTTAGGCGGCAGAAAGCCATCCGCAACGCTACCGCGCTGACCGGACTGCTGCTGCTGGTCATGGTCGGCGGCCTGTTCAACCGGTACAAATACGTCCGGAAAACGAACAAGATCATCGCCGACGAAAAAGAAAGATCGGACAAGCTTCTTTTAAACATTCTCCCTGTGGAGACAGCTGAAGAGCTCAAGGAAAAAGGCAGCGCCACGCCGAAACATTACGACATAGTTTCGGTCCTGTTCACCGATTTCAAGGGCTTCACCAACATCGCCGAGAAGCTCAGCCCGCAGGAGCTTGTCGAAGAACTGAACCAGTGTTTTCTGGCGTTTGACCGGATCATCGACCGGCACCATCTCGAAAAGATCAAAACCATCGGGGATGCCTACATGTGCGCCGGCGGGATCCCGGCGGCCAATACGACCAACCCGGTGGATATCGTGAAAGCCGCCCTGGAGATCCGGGAGTTCATGGAACAGCTCAAGCGCGACCGTGACGCCCAGGGTAAGGAATACTGGGAACTGCGCATCGGCATCCATACCGGTCCGGTTATCGCCGGGGTGGTCGGTAAAAACAAATTCGCCTACGATATCTGGGGCGACGCCGTAAATACCGCCAGCCGGATGGAATCGAGCGGCATCCCGGGCCAGGTGAATATTTCCGGTGCGACATACCAGCACATCAAAGATCATTTTGTCTGCACCCACCGCGGCCGGATCCCGGCCAAGAACAAAGGCGAGATCGATATGTACATCGTGGAGCGGGAAATCTGACTCTCTCGCCCCTTTCTGTTCAAAACAAAACCGTGAAATTATTTTGTGGTTAGAAATAATATTAAATTGCGTCACTTTTCTAACCAAATTACCTACCTATGAAAAACAGATCATTCATCTTCCTGGCGCTATGCTTATGGGCATTTACGGCCCTGGGCGGCGGGTACCAGGTGCGCCTGCAGGGCGGAAAACAAACCGGTGCGGGGCTCATCGGAACGCCATTCGCCTGGGACGCCAGCTCCATTTTCTACAATCCCGGCTCGCTGGCCCTATATGAAGGGAAATTCAGCGTTTCCGCGGGCGTGAGCGGAATCTTCAGCAACCACATTTTCCAGAAGGAAGGCACCAACTACCAGGCACGGACCGACAATCCGACCGGAACGCCTTTCTACGGCTATTTCTCCGCCAAGATCAAAGAAAACTTCGCCGTCGGCGTCGGAGTGTACACCCCCTTCGGCAGCAGCGCCGCCTGGGATGAAGACTGGAACGGACGCTACCTCATCCAGGACATCAGCCTGAGCGCCATCTACATCCAGCCGACCGTTGCCTACCAGTACAAGGAAAAATTCGGAATCGGCGCCGGTTTTGTTTATGCCATCGGGAATGTCTCGTTGAATAAAGCGCTACCGTATAGCGAGGACTCTAAAGCAAGCCTGGAAGGAGGCGCCAGCAATTTCGGCTTCAACGTCGGGGTGTTTTATAAACCCACTGAAAAGCTGAGCATCGGCGTGGATTACCGGTCAAAGATCACCATGGCGGTCGAAGACGGCGAAGCTACCTTCACCGTTCCCTCCGCGTTCTCCTCTTCCGTCCCGGCCGAGAACACCTTCAGCGCCGAGCTGCCCCTGCCGGGAAACCTGGACTTCGGGCTGGCCTATGAAGTCAGTGAAAAACTTACCCTGGCCGCTGAAGTCAACTGGATCATGTGGAGCACCTATGAGTCTCTGGATTTTGAATTCACCGAAAGCGGCGAACTGCTGAACTCGGTCAATCCCAGGAATTACAAAGACAGCTGGATCCCCCGCATCGGCGGACAGTACAAGCTGAACGACGTGTTTACCCTCCGTGCCGGCGTCTATTACGACCCCTCCCCGACCAGCGAAGAATACTTCACGCCGGAAACCGTCAGCCTGAACACGGTCGCCTTCACCCTTGGCGCCACCATCACCCCCGTTAAGGGCCTGGACATCGACATATCCTACCTGGAACTCCATGGGCTGGAAGCCGAAAAATCCTATGCTCCGGCGAACTTCAGCGGCACCTATAAGACCATGACATTCATCCCCGGAATCGGGCTGCACTATCGTTTTTAACCTTAACCGAATGACGCAATGAAAACAAGATATCTCTTTTTTATTTTGCCCCTGATCCTGCTGGCAGCCTGTAAGCCGGAAGTCGATGAATTCGTTCCGTCGGCCGGTGAGGCCGATTTCAGCCGCTATATCGCCGTGGGCGATTTCTGGACCGCCGGTTTCGCTGACGGCGCCTTGTACAAATCCGGGCAGGAGCAATCATTCCCCGGCATCCTGGCCAGGCAGTTCACCTATGCCGGCGGCGGCGCCTTCAAGCAGCCGCTGATGGTCGACGATTACGGCGTCGGAATTTCCACCGGAACACCCAAACCCAAGCTGGAACTGGGATTCCATCCCGACTGCAAAGGCGTGATCGGCCTGTCACCCGCCTTCGCCAATGTGGCGGTCGACCCCGCCAACCTGGCCCCGATCGGCAGCCAGGGCCCGTTCAACAACATCGGCATGCCCGGCCTCAAGAGCATTTACATGGGCGTCGCGGGCTTTGCCACGCTCAATCCGTATTTCGGCCGGTTCGCCTCCTCGGCGACGGTGAAAGTCATAGAGGAGATCCCCCCGGTGAACGCCACCTTCTTCACCCTCTGGCTCGGCATGTTCGACATACAGTACTTCGCCATGCTCGGCGGGGTTGGCGACCAGATCACGCCGACCGCGCAGTTCGCCGCCTCCGTGCAGACGACCCTGGATGTGCTGAAAGCCAACGGAGCCAAAGGCGCCATCGCCAACATCCCCGACATTACCGAATTTGCGTATTTCAACACCATCCCGTACAACGCGCTCCCGATTCCCGACCAGGCCACGGCCGACATGCTGAATGCAGCGTACGCCCAGTTGAATATGATCATCAAAGGAGCCGGTTCGACTGACACCATTCATTTCGCACCGGGCCCCAACCCCCTCGTGATCATGGATGCCGCGCTGCCCTGGGGCATGCGGCAGGTGAAATCGACGGAGCTGGTATTGCTTTCACTCCCGCAGGACTCGCTGAAATGCGCCGGCTGGGGAAGCCAGAAACCCGTGCCCGGAGCCTTTATCCTCGACGAAGCCGAGATCGCTCTCGTGAAAACCGCGGTCACAGACTACAACGTCAAGATCGCCGAAATGGCCACGGGCGATGTCGCGCTGGTGGACATGTATGGCGTCATGAAAAAGCTCTATATGGACGGATTGATGTTCGACAATGTGCAGCTCGACCGCCGGTTTGTGCAGGGGAACTTCTTCTCGCTCGACGGGCTGAACCCGACAAAGATGGGCAGCGCTGCGCTGGCGTATTACTTCATCGAAGCCATCAACGGAAAATTTGATGCGAACATTCCCCAAGTGATCGTAAGCGACTACCCGGGAGTTGCAATTCCCTGATCGTTCGCCGTTGGCCGTTGGCCGTTTGCCGTTGGCCGTTTGCCGTTTGCGGTTTAGGGTTGATTGGAATCTAAAGGAATTATCATAAAAAGAATTCCCGAACTTAAACCTCAAACCTCAAACCTTAAACCTTAAACCTGATCATTCTACTCTCGTCCAGTAGGTATTCCTACCGATCCACGAAATGCCGATGTAGCCGCGGATCTTGAGGGTTTTGCTGTCGCCGAAGCGGATGTAGCAGTCGTAGGTGCTGCCGTTCTTGGGATCGTAGATGGTGCCGTCTTCCCATTCGCCGTCGCCGTCGTAGACGAAATCCTTCAGGATGACCAGTCCCAATATGGGCCGGCTTTGCAGGGATTCATCATCGTTCTCGTCGTCGACCTTGGGTTTTCCGGTGACTTCGTCGATAGGATCCTTCAGCCAGACGATCTTCCCGAAATATTTACCGCTTTCTTTATAGATCTCGACATGGGCATCTTTATCCTCGTTCAGCCATTTGCCGAGGAGGGCGTCGGCCTGGGGCTGGGATAACAGGGTGGTGGTCAATAAAAGACCAATCAGTGTAAATAGTATCTTCATATCAATCAATATTTTTTAACCTGGTGCTGAAAAAGCAACACCCAACTTAAACCTTAAACCTTAAACCTCAACACTTACTTTCCGTAAACCTCTTCCAGGATAAACACCGCCAGCGACCGCCCTGCGTTGGCATAGGCTTCCTGGATCCGGGTTCCGGTATCGTAATCCAGTTCCCAGAAACCGCTGCCCGGGGAATTGGTGATGGTGACCAGCGCCATTTCGGTGCCGGCTTCATCGAAAAATTTCACTTCCGCGTTGATGGAAGCGTTTTTGCTCGACATATAGATGTTGTATCCCGGTTCAGTGAAAGTGGTGTGAAAGACCATTTTCGCTTTACTCCCTGAATTAATATCTGCTTTGAAATTCACCAATCCCAAAGTCACAAAGTTGTTAAACGCCTCCTGGAACCGGGGCTGGAATTTCATCTCGCGGTCACTCACCCAGGCTTCCTGCCAGGTATCGCCCTTTCCGGGTTCCTTGGAATTGTACTCCTTCACTTTTTTGGCGACATAGTCGGCCTCCTTCGTCTTGCCCACCATCATGTTGTCGTAGGCGTATTCGATCCGAATTTCAGTCATCCCCTGTAAAAAATCCAGGGAACCGGATTTCAGGGACACTTTTTGTGCATTCAGTAGCGGAGATCCGCAAAGAATAAACCCGGCAATCATTAGAAAGACAATCTTTTTCATCTCTAATTAAATTTGGTCAGTAATCTGTTAACGCTCATGTAAAGATATTGTATTTTTAAGCAATCGTCGCCAAACCTTGTTTATGAACAATTCTATTCTCTCTTTGGTCCTGATCATGATTTTTGCTGCCGGGACCGCAAACGGACAAAGTTCCACCTGCGCATCTGCCGTGCCGATCTGTACAGGCCCAACATACAGTTACCCGGCGGGCACTTCCGGCGTCGCCGAACCGGGCGCCGATTACGGGTGCCTGCAAACCCAGCCGGCGCCGGCATGGTTTTACATGCTGGTGGATGATCCCGGTGAGATTACCATTTCCATGCACAGCGCCCCTTTGGTCGATATCGATTTCATCTGCTGGGGGCCGTTCGCCGATCCGCTGGCACCCTGCGTGGCAGGACTCACCGCCAGCGTTATTGTCGATTGCAGCTATTTGCCCAGCTCAACCGAATACTGCGATATTCCGGATGGGCTATCTGGTGAATACTATATCCTGATGATCACGAATTTTTCGCTGCAACCGGTCAACATCACGTTCAGCCAGACAGCCGGCAACGGGAGCCTCGACTGCTCCTTCTTCATGTCGCCCGAGGCAGATTTCATCGCGAATCCCATTGCAGGGGCTCCGCCACTATTTATCCAGTTCACCGATCTTTCTACCTTAGATCCCACTGCCTGGAGCTGGGATTTCCAGAACGATGGCATCTACGATGCATTTGAGCAGAACCCTTACTTTATCTATGAGGAGACCGGCTATCACTCGGTAAAACTGCGGGTGGAAAACGAATACGGGGTTGATTCCATCGTAAAAGCCGATTATATTTCCGTCTTTGAGCCTGATATCCTGGTCATTCCGGCTGAGCTTACGATCCTTCAGCATCAGAATTTTTTTCAGCGGGAAGTAACAGGAACTTCATCCCAAGACACCCTGACGATCCTGAATACCGGAGGCGATGATCTGATCATTGAAAGCCTGAGTGCCAGCACAAACTGGATCATCACTTCGGGGCACCCCGACCCCCCGTTCGTTATTGATCCCGGCTCCGGCCAGCAGGTTCTTGTAGATATCGACTGGCTGCAGTTCACGGGGATACCACAGAACGGCGCCATTGAAATCTCATCCAATGATGCCGACGAACCGCTTGTGGTTGTGCCGGTCACCGCGATCCCGGCCACGTTTCCGGACCTCATCGTCATCAATCAAAATGCCGAACCGGATACCCTTCCGGCCGAGGCTACCCTTACTGTTTCTTGCGGGATATTCAACCAGGATCTTGCGGCCGCCGGGCCAAGCACGACAAAATATTTCCTGTCGTCGGACACGCTCCTCGACATGCAGGACCTTGAGTTGGGCGCCGAAATCACGGACAGCGTCGGCAGCGGGCAGTATTATTCCTGCCAGCAGCAACTGCTGATCCCTGAAAATACCCCCGCCGGCTCCTGGCATGTTTTATTCTACGCCGATGCGGATTTTGAGGTGGAAGAGTCGGATGAGGAGAATAACCTGGAATATGTCCTGGTCACCGTAGATACGCTAACCGCCATCGCTGAGTGGTCGCCGGAACGATCAGGCCTGGAAGTCAGTATTTATCCGAACCCGGCGAGAGATGAACTGAATATCGACATCGATCTGGAAAAACCGGGGATCATATCCATCAGCCTGTACGATCCTTCAGGAAAAAAGAGCAAAACCTCAGGAAACATCAGAAAGGACAGCGGATCTCACTCGTTCGTCATGGACACCGCGGGGTTGAGACCAGGATTATATCTCCTCGAAATCAAGGCTGGAAATGAACGGATTACCAGAAAGGTAACCATCACACAATGACCGCAAAGAATTCAACACTAAACACTAAACACTAAACACTAAACACTAAACACTAAACACTCGAAGCCTGCTCTCCTTCCGGAAAACAGGCTTCGTTTCGTGGAGTATATCGGAGTCGAACCGATGACCTCTTGACTGCCAGTCAAACGCTCTAGCCAACTGAGCTAATACCCCGTAGAAATTTTAAATTCTAAATGTTGAATTTTGAATTTATTTTTTCGACCCAAAGAACGATTTCCTAATTGGGGCTGCAAATGTACGAAAAAAATAATTCAAATCAAGCCGGGAAGGGAAATCTTCTTTTTCTGAAGGAGAACCAAGCCGCAAAACAGAAGTCAGAAGACAGAATTCAGAACTCAGAATTCAGAACTCAGAATTCAGAACTCAGAACTCAGAACTCAGAATTCAGAACTCAGAACTCAGAACTCAGAAACCTGGAACCAGGTAAATGCCGTCTCATTCATCCATCACCAACCTGCGATCGGAATTGGCCAGTTCCCAGGCTGTGCCGAAGATGGCGCGGACGATTTGTTCCATGCGGTCGTAGAGGATCTTGTCGGGGGTATCGGTCGGCGCGTGGTAATCTTTATGGATCCCGGTGAAATAAAACACCGAGGGGATGCCGTTCCGGGCGAAATGATAATGGTCGCTGCCGCCCCTGGGGTTTTTCCGGAACTCCATGCGGTCCGATAAGCCCGGAGCCCATTCGGCGTTATTCCCGCGGACTACGTCCATCAGCTCCTCTGAACTATACGCCCAGCCGCCAATGTAATTCGTTGTATCCTTCAGTTTTGTCGCAACGCGGCCGATCATGTCGATGTTCAGGCAGGCATAGGTCTTTTCCAGGGGAATGAGGGGATTCTCGGTGTAATATCGCGAGCCGAGCAGGCCGATCTCTTCCGCACTCACCGCCATGAAGATGAGCGTGCGGCGGGGACGATAGCCGTCAGCAGCGGCCCGGACGAAGGCCTCGGCGACTTCCATCACGGCGGCGGTGCCGGTGGCATTGTCGTCGGCGCCATAATAAACCTTCCCATCACGGACGCCCAGGTGATCGTAATGCGCAACCAGCACAACGGCCTCATCGGCCAGGTCGGTGCCCAGCACCATGCCGATCACGTTTTCGGTGTTCAGCCCGTCACAGGTCTTTCCGGCCCGGATCGCGGCCTCGCCACTGTAGCGGCCCGCCTGCGTGGCTTCGCCTTCTTCCATAGCCTTCATCGCCTTCCTGAGCATATGCGGACTCGTGTTCAGGATCCGGGCACCGGTGTTGATATCGGCATAAAGGGTGAAAAAGTCGTTTGGGGGCCGGGAATCAGGATAGGAAATATCCGGCGCGTCCAGGTTGGCCCGGTTGCGGCGGATGTATTGTTTGAAGTCCATGTTGTTCCGGGCGATCACCACCATACCCTCGGCCCCTTTTTCCGCGGCCACCCTGCTTTTGTTGCCGTAGTAAGCTTTTCGCGAAGGCTCGGTGCTGCCCGACAACAGGTACTTGCCATCCTCGTCTTTGGGTTCGCCCGAAAAAACCAACACCACCCTGCCCCGGACATCCATTCCCCTGTAATCGGAATAGACCGTATCATCGATGCCAAACCCGCCGAAAACTGCAGGGAAAGTGCCTTCGATCGTTTTCGGGTCGCTGAGGAACACAAAGTCTTTTCGGGGCTTGAACGAAATCCCGCCCGAAGCCAGGCTTTGTTCCGCCCAGCGGCATTTGCCCAGGGAGAATTCCTGGAGGTATGGATCCGTAACGGAACGGTAGGGCGGCGTCAGCCCGTCCTGCCGGAACTCCTCCTGGATAAACTTCGCCGCCAGCCGCTGGCCTTCGCTTCCGGTATACCTTCCTGCAAACTCAGCCGAAGATAGCTTGTACACATGTTGTTTCAGTTCATCTGCAGTGATCGTTTCCGCATATGGGTGCAGGTAGGGGTCCTGGGCCGGGACCGCCCGTAAAACCAGGAACAATGCGGTAAAAAGTAGAAGACGGATCATCATGAGGCTAAATTAGCCTTCAAAGCTAGGTAAAAGACTTGAATCCGCCTATCGCAGCGCCGATTGCGATACCGGCCCCCACGCCTACCGACAGCCATACGGCCAGGTCTTTGGCCAGTATGCCAATGATAACTCCGGCCACCGCGCCGATCGCAAAGCCCAGGGCCACTCCCATCGCCAGTTTATTGGATTTATCCTGTTTCATGACAGATCTTTTTCTGACTAAATTAATGGCTATGACATGCTCCTCGCAAGATGAAATATACCAATGGCCAACCCCGGTTTCCAGTTTACCCGTCAATAGATATTATAGCAGTTCCCGGTGACACCCAATGACCATCAATGACGATTAACTATCTTTACACAAAAGAATGTCTGCATGAAACGCCTGTTCGCCGCCGTGAAGATCCATCCTTCGCCGGAATTCCTGGAAACTTACAACAGTCTGAAGTCCGGGCTGAAATTCGCAGAGATCAAATGGGTAAAACCGGAGATCATCCATGTTACCCTGAAATTTTTCGGGGAAACGGAAGAGCACCGGATCCCTGCCATCAAAAAAGTCCTGAATGAAGTGGCCGCCAGGCACCGACCCTTCAGCGCACAGCTGGCCGGCGTCGGCATCTTTGGAAGCGCGTACGATCCGCGGGTCATCTGGTTCGGGTTGGAGGAGGCCGGATCGCTGAAGGCGCTGGCGGAGGATGTGCTGGCGTCGGTGGAACCCATCGGCTGGCCGCGCGACCGGCAGAACTTCGTCCCCCACCTCACCATTGCCCGCATCAAATACGTGCCCGATAAAAGGCTGTTTCAGCAGATCATCGACCAGCACAAAAACGACCGTTTCCAGGAACTAAAGGTAACGGAGTTCCATCTCTACGAGAGCATCCTTCAGCGGGAAGGACCGGTATACAGGGTGCTGGACAGCTTTAATCTAAGTGTTGAGGTTTAAGGGTTAAGGTTTAAGTTGATGAATGATTTCCGATCTACATCGACAATCGACAATTGACAATCGACAATCGACAATCCAGATTCCCCCCACCCCGTAGGGGTGCCCCGTCTGTAGTGTTGAGGTTTAAGGTTTAAGTTCGGGAATTATTTTTTTAGTGTTGAGGTTTAAGGTTTGAGGTTTAAGTTCGGGAATTATTTTTTTAGTGTTGAGGGTTAAGGTTTGAGGTTTTAGTTCGGGATTTTTTTATTAACAGGGCGGGTATAATTTTCGTTTTTCCGGATTAACAGCTAAACCTAAATCCCTGAAAGATGAAAGAAAGTATTGTTGGAGGGAAAGCATATTATTATGCCCTCATGATCATTCCTTTGTATCAGAAGATGCTTCTGCAAAGAGAGTTTATTATCTCAAAACAATTATTGAGATGTTCCACAAGTATTGGCGCAAACATTGAGGAAGCGACTGCAGGCAGCAGCAGAAAAGATTTCGTATCAAAAATGGCCATCGCTTCAAAAGAAGCCAGGGAGTCGCGCTATTGGCTCCGATTATTATCCGATAGCAACCTGGTTGACAATTTCGATTATTCTCCATTATTAGCAGAAATAGATGAAATCATCCGCATACTGACCAAGATTGTAAAAACTACCCAACTAGACCAATAAATAAATAATTCCCGAACTTAAACCTCAAACCTTAACCCTCAACACTAAAAAAATAATTCCCGAACTTAAACCTTAAACCTTAACCCTCAACACTAAAAAAATAATTCCCGAACTTAAACCTCAAACCTTAAACCTCAACACTACTGATATTGTTCCCAGCTCTGGATCCCCATTTCTTCTAAAGGCACTTTGCAGACTGAATAGATGAACGCGCTGGCCAGCCGGGCGTTGGTGATGAGCGGGATGTTGAAATCAACGGCGCTGCGGCGGATGCGGTAATCGTTGTCCAACTCGCTCTTGCTCAGATCTTTCGGGATATTTACCACCAGGTCGATCTTTTTCTCCCTCAGGAACTCCATCGTGTTGGGCGAACCATCGTCGCCCGGCCAGTGGAGCATGACCGACCGGATCCCGTTCTTTGTGAAGAAATCATGGGTGCCGCCGGTAGCGTAAATGGCGAGCCCTTTCTCCTGGAGCATCCGTGCGCTGTTGAGCAGTTCGATCTTCGAGCGGGTCGGGCCGCTGGAGAAGAGCACGCCTTTTTCCGGGATGCTGTATCCCACCGACATCATCGCTTTCAAAATTGCTTCATAATAATTGTCGCCGATGCAGCCCACCTCACCCGTGGAAACCATTTCCACGCCCAGAACCGGATCGGCTTTTTGTAATCGCGAAAAGGAAAACTGCGAGGCCTTCACACCGACGTAATCAAGGTCGAACAGCGATTTGTCGGGCTTTTGCACGGGACGGCCGAGCATGACCTGCGTGGCCAGGGTGATAAAGTTGGTTTTGAGGACCTTGGAAATGAACGGAAAACTTCGCGAGGCGCGCAGGTTGCACTCGATGACCATCACGTCGTTGTCCTTGGCCAGGAACTGTATGTTGAACGGTCCGGAGATGCGCAGGTCTTCGGCGATCAGTCTTGAGATCCGCTTGATCCTTCTGACGGTCTCCACGTAGATCTTTTGCGGCGGGAACAGCATGGTGGCGTCGCCGGAATGGACGCCGGCGAACTCCACGTGCTCGGAGATGGCGTAGCAGATGATCTCGCCCCCGCGCGCCACGGCGTCCATCTCGATCTCCTTGGCGTCTTCGATGAAGCGCGACACCACAACGGGGTATTGTTTCGACACCATCGAGGCCATGTTCAGGAAATGCTCCAGCTCGCTGCGGTTGGAGACGATGTTCATCGCCGCCCCGGACAATACGTAGGAAGGCCGGATGATGACCGGAAAGCCGACCTCCTCCGTGAACCGGTAAATCTCATCGATCTCTGAAAGCTCCTTCCAGCGTGGCTGGTCGATGCCCAGCTCGTCGAGCATGGCCGAGAACTTATGCCGGTTTTCTGCGCGGTCGATGGACAGCGGTGAGGTCCCGAGTATGTTCACATTCTGCTCATGCAGGCGCATGGCGAGGTTATTTGGGATCTGCCCGCCGGTGGAAACGATCACCCCGGCCGGCTGCTCCAGGTCGAGGATGTCCATCACGCGCTCAAACGTCAGCTCTTCGAAATAAAGCCGGTCGCAGACATCATAATCGGTGCTGACTGTTTCGGGATTGTAGTTGACCATCACCGAGCGAAGCCCTTCTCTTTTGATGGTTTCCAGGGCGTTGACCCCGCACCAGTCGAATTCCACGCTGCTGCCGATCCGGTAGGCGCCGGAGCCCAGCACAACAATGCTTTCCCGGGACTCTTCCCCGAAGCCGATATCGTGTTCTTCGCCGTTATAGGTCATGTACAGATAATTCGTCCGGGCGGGGTACTCCGCGGCCATGGTGTCGATCTGCTTGACTACCGGAAGGATGCCCAGTTTTTTACGGTGTTCTCTTACCCGGAGCAGGTCTTCGGTGATGTGCGCGCGGTCGCTTTTAAATACAAACCGGGCGATCTGGAAATCGGAAAAGCCCAGTTGCTTCGCCCGGCGGAACAGTGGAACGGGGATTTCGCCCGGATCATTAAATTGCATGAGTTCGTTCCTGAGGCCGAAAATGTTCTGCAGCTTCTCCAGGAACCAACGGTCGATCCGGGTCAGCCCGAAGATCTTCTCGGTGCTGTAGCCTTTGTAAAGAGCCATGGCGATGACGAAGATGCGCATGTCGGTGGGTACCGTGAGCTCCCTGTCGATGATGATGTCCTCGATATCCTTGTTCCCCACGAAACCGTGCATTCCCTGCCCGATCATACGGAGTCCTTTCTGGATGGCTTCTTCGAACGTTCGGCCGATGGCCATGACCTCGCCCACGCTTTTCATGCTGCTGCCGATCTCGCGCGATACGCCGCGGAATTTATCCAGGTCCCAGCGAGGGATCTTGCAGACCACATAGTCGAGAGAGGGTTCGAAAAACGCGGTAGTGTCACGGGTGACGGAGTTTTTCAGGTCGAACAAACCATAGCCCAGGGCCAGCTTGGCAGCGACGAACGCCAGGGGGTAACCTGTTGCTTTCGAGGCCAGGGCGCTGGAGCGCGACAGCCGGGCGTTGACCTCGATGACCCGGTAGTCTTCCGATTCCGGGTCAAGCGCGTACTGCACGTTGCATTCGCCCACGATGCCGATGTGTCGGATAATGCGGATGGAGAGCTCGCGCAGCTTATGATACTCCCGGTTGGTCAGCGTCTGGGAAGGCGCGACGACGATGCTCTCGCCGGTATGTATGCCCAGCGGGTCGAAGTTCTCCATATTGCACACCGTGATGCAGTTGTCAAACCGGTCGCGGACCACCTCATACTCCACTTCCTTCCATCCTTTGAGCGACTCTTCCACGAGTACCTGGGCCGAATAGGAAAATGATTTCTGGGTTAGATGGCGGATCTCTTCTTCGTTCGTGCAAAAGCCGCTGCCCAGCCCGCCCAGGGCGTATGCCGACCGGACGATCACCGGAAAGCCCAGCTTTTCCGTCGCTTTCACGGCTTCGTCTATGCTTGTCACCGCAAGGCTTCGGGGGGTTTTCACCCCGATCTCGTCGAGTTTGCGGGCGAAGAGTTCCCGGTCTTCGGTATCGATGATCGCCTGCACCTGGGTCCCCAGAACTTTAACGCTATATTTCTCCAGGACCCCGGATTTATAGAGGGCGATGCCGCAGTTCAGTGCGGTCTGTCCGCCGAATGCAAGCAGGATGCCATCTGGCTTTTCTTTGGCGATGACTTTCTCTACAAAATATGGTGTCACCGGGAGGAAGTAGATCCGGTCGGCCATTCCTTCGGAAGTCTGCACGGTGGCGATATTGGGGTTGATGAGGACGGTAAAGATGCCTTCTTCCCGCAGGGCTTTGAGCGCCTGGGTGCCGGAGTAGTCGAATTCGCCGGCCTCTCCGATCTTCAGGGCGCCGGAGCCCAGCAGGATGACTTTTTTGATATCGTGTTTCATGATGATGCGGGGCGGTTGAGAGAGGAACGTCATTGAGCGCGGGATCGGACCAGGTCCATGAAATTGTCGAAGAGGAATTCCGTATCTACCGGTCCTGCCGAGGCTTCCGGGTGGAACTGCACGGCAAAGAAGGGCTTTTCCCGGTGCCGGATGCCCTCACAGGTGCCATCGTTCAGGTTAGTGAACATGGGCTGCCAGCCGTCGGGCAATGTTTCGGTATCGACGGCGAAGCCATGGTTCTGGGAGGTGATGAAACAGCGGGGCGTGCCTTCGAGGCGGACCGGCTGGTTATGGCTGCGGTGTCCGTATTTGAGCTTGTAGGTGTCGGCGCCGGCGGCCAGGGCCATGATCTGTGATCCCAGGCAAATGCCGAAAAAGGGCAGGTCGCCGTTGAGGAGGTCCCGTGCGGCGTCAATGGTCGCTCCGCACATTTTCGGATCTCCGGGGCCGTTGGAGAAGAGGACGCCGTCGTAATCGCGGGCACTGAACCGGTAATCCCAGGGAACGCGGGTGACGGTGGTGTCGCGCTTCAGCAGGCAGCGGATGATGTTGTTCTTGGTGCCGCAGTCGACCAGCAGGATGCGATAACGTCCGTTACCGTATGTCATGGGTTCGGTGCAGGAAACCTGGCTGACGAGATTGTCGCGGTTGGGGTCATAGAAATCAACGTCCCCATCGACCACGATCTTAGCCTGCATGGCTCCTTTTTCCCGGATGATGCGGGTCATCCGGCGGGTATCCACGCCATAAATTCCGGGCACTCCGAATTCGGAAAGCCAGTCTGACAGGCTTTTGCCAGCATTCCAGTGGCTGAACCGGGCGGAGTAATCGGAAATTACCAAAGCGGCGACATGGACTCTGGAGGATTCGAAGTGCTTCATCAGACCGTTCTCCATTTCGGGAGGCGGCACGCCGTAATTCCCGATCAGCGGAAACGTCGTAACGAGGATTTGCCCTTTATAGGAAGGGTCGGTAAGGCTTTCCGGGTATCCGGTCATTGCCGTATTAAAGACCACTTCACCCGATACCGATCGCCTGGCCCCAAAGGAGTAACCTTGAAAGACGGTGCCATCGAAGAGGGTGAGTTTGGCGGGGATATTTTTGGGCATAGAGATAGCAGGTTGGGATAAATAAAGGTAAGGTATTTATCCACGAGATGACATCTCAGGGGTTAAAAAAGCACTACGAGATGACATCTCAGGGGTTAAAAAAAGCACTACGAGATGACATCTCAGGGGTTAAAAAAAGCACTACGAGATGACATCTCATTACATGAAATGAGATGTCATCTTACGCTATTTAATCATCTAATAATAAGCAGTTTAATTCTTTGTCTCGTTCTAATCCCCAATGCTGTTCAAGAAAGCCTTCCAAACCCCCAAACCAATCGAATACTTCGGATTTCGAAACATCGGCTTGATTATTATTAACATAATAAGAGAAAGAACTATGGGGATAAGTGATCAAACTCTTGGCAAGACCATGTTTCACCGGATTGAAATGGATATACCGGATCAGGTTAATTAAATACTGGTCACCCTTGATCTCTATCCTTCTGAAATTACGGGTCATTAAACAACCTGTTCTCATCCTTAATATATTTATTCGCCTGGCATGACTGATGAAGAGCTTTCTGAACTGATTTGAAATGTGGATTGAATCAGTGTTGACTTCCTCATTGATTCGAATGAGGAAATGAAAGTGATTTGGCAGAAGACAATACGCGTAGGTTGTCACATAAGGACCGAGATAAGTTGAATACTTACGCAGAAAAATCTCATAATCCCTTGAAGTATAGAACATTTTTTCTTTGTTATTACCTCTGTTGTAAACATGGTAATACTTCCCTGGTTCCAGGGGAATGATCAATGCTGGAATTGGCATGTCGGAAAAGTTTAGGATTAATGATTAGGTGAATTGGATAATACCTATTAATCCGGATTTTTAGGCAGATATACCCGGTGAAGGATGGAAATTTTTATGAGATGACATCTCGAAAAAAAAAACTTCACAATTGATTGATTAAAATTCTGTTTTTCAACAAACTAAAGATAGGACAAAATGATGTGAGATGTCATCTCGTAGCACCTAATCATTTAAATACCATTACTTTACCAATTTCTGGCAGAAAAAATGATTCAACCCCTTGGCTGAACGCCTCTTTTTGCAATTCCTCTGCAGCTTCATTCATGCCATCGTCCGCCAGGGGGAAGGTCCCGAAATGCATGGCAACACTTAGGGGTGAGCGAATCTCCCGGTGCATCCGAATGGCATCCGCGGGAGAGGTGTGTATGGGCGCCATGAACCACTCAGGCTTGTACGCGCCGATGGGTATGAAAGAGAGCCGGATGGGCGCCAGCCTTTGCGCGATCTCCCTGACAAAATCGCCGTAACCGGTATCCCCCGCATAATAAATACTTCCCTTGCCCGTCTTCAATGCAAAACCGGACCAGAGCGTCCGGTCGCGGTCAAACATGCCCCGGCCTGAAAAATGCTGAGCCGGTGTGCAGACCATCTGCACGCTGTCGGAGATCATGATTTCATCCCACCAATCCATCTCCTGCACCTTTCCAATGCCTTTGCGATCCATAAAGAGCCCCACGCCCAGCGGGCAATATATCTGAACATCATGCTCCTCAGAGAGCCTTTTTAACGTTTTGATATCCAGGTGATCATAATGATTGTGGGTAAGCAGAACGATGTCGATCCGGGGCAGTTCCTCAAAACGGATCCCGGGCGGCCGCATCCGCTTCGGACCGGCAAAACCCACCGGGCTCGCCCGATCCGACCAGACCGGATCAGTCAGGATATTGAGCCCCTCGGTTTGTATCAGAAAAGTGGAATGGTTGATAAAAGTCACCACAATGCTGTCGCCAGGAACTAACTGTGGCGGAGGAGGATAGGAAAGATTTTCTGATAGTCTTTCCCAGGGGCCCTGCTGCCGGGTCCTTATCCATTTGAAGAGATCCTTAAAACCTTTGGCCTCGACATTCCCGGGGTTATGAAACTTCCGGCCATCAAAATGATCACTGACAGGTCCCCGGTAACCTGGAGCTGAATAAAACCAGCCTATCAAAATCATAATAAACAGTATCACAAGGAGAAAAGCGAGTATGAATAAAAATATCTTCATCGAATTTGCGTTTGCACAATTAACAAAGCTGCGAAGATAATGTTTCATAATGAGGCCGTTGAAAGAACCTCATAATCCTTATCTTCGCAATATAATCCCTGCTCATGATCAGGACAGGTCTTGCAATTATCATATTATGCTCACTGTTGCCCGCGTTGAATGCACAACAGATATTCACCACGAAAACAGGCAATGCGTCATTCGTTTCCGATGCCCCGCTGGAACTTATCAAAGCCTCTTCAGATGAGCTATACGGTGCGGTTAACCTCGACGAGCGCACCTTTGTTTTCACCATCAGCAACAAATCCTTCACCGGTTTTAACAGCCCCCTGCAACAGGAGCATTTTTATGAAAATTACATGGAGATACAACAATACCCCAGCTCCACATTTCAGGGTAAGTTCATTGAAAATATTGATCCTGTTTCGGACCAGGAACAGGTGGTCAGGGCCAAAGGCATTCTGAATATCCACGGCGTGGAGCAGGAGCGGATCATCAGGGGAACAATTCGGATCAAAGACAATACAGCGATTATCCGGGCTGAATTTACAGTGCCGCTGGAAGACCATGGCATTAAAATCCCCAGGGTGGTTTACCAGAAAATTGCAGAAGTCATTGATATTAAGATCGAGGCGGAACTAAAACGGAAATAAACCGAATAACAGGAGAATATAGTGAAGAAATTATCCCTGATCCTGTTCCTTCTCTCGCAGTCGTTGATATATTCACCTGTTACGGCGCAATTCCCGCATATCCTAAAGATCAAATTCACATTACCCGGAAAAGAACCTGTTTTTACCTGTGGAATCCAGGATCGAAATGGGTACATTTTCCTGGGATCATCCGAAGGGCTTTATCGCTTCGACGGCGAGAGTTTTGTGAAAGTCAGTCCTTCGGATATGACGGATGACCTCAATGTTTCCGCTATCCACCAGGCTCCGGATGGAACAATCTGGGCCGGATGCCGCGATGGAAAGATATTTATACTGGATCGGGATGCCCTTCAACCCTTTCAACCAGAGGAAGGTATGCCGGGCAAAGGTATTTCCGACATCATAACCGACCGCGACGGGCGCACCTGGTGGTCCACCCTCGGGGAAGGCATCTACTTCATAGAGGCGGGACGGGTCTTTAACATTAACCAGGAAGATGGCCTGCCGGAAAATTATGTGTATGACCTGGAACCCGCGCCCGACGGATCGGTCTGGGCGGGAACGGATGGTGGAGTGGCCAGGTGCCGGCGGGACGAGGGCCAAAAGATCATTCAAACACCCGAATTTAACCGGAAACTGCCCGACGTCATCGTCAGGGTAGTGCGGTTTGACCCCCAGGGCCGCATCTGGCTTGGATTTCACGATGCCGAACCCGGATATAACACGCCCGGGCAGCCCGAAGCATTTATTTCTTCCGGCCCCGGAGACTGGTCTTATGGCCCGGTGAGCGACCTGGTGTTCACCGGTAATGAAGCGTGGGTTGCAACATTGGAGGGAGGATTATTCGAGATGTCATCTCAGGGCACTTTACTCATTGACCCTGAACTACTTAAAATTGGGGTCGGTAAAATCCACGACCTGCTTGAAGATCGGGAGGGGAATATCTGGATACTCGCAAATACCGGGCTATACCAGAGTACCGGCTCGAAATTCCTATTCTATGAGCAGCTTGAGCAGGGTCATATTGGGAATGTCCACGCTATCCAAGCCGACCGGAAGGATGGCGGTCGTAAATTATTTTTTAGCAATGATGATGGCTGCTATTCCGCCGATCTTCTGACCGGAATAATTAAGAAACTGAACATTGACGGTCTTGATGAAGCTAAGGTCACGAGCCTGCTGGAAGACGAACGTGGATATGTGTGGGCAGGTACGTTTAACCAGGGCGTATTCAGAACAGACCCGGTCCGGGGAACATCAATCCGGATCACCGAACGTGAGGGGCTGGTAAACAATAATGTCCTTTCTATTTCAGGACATCTCGACACCCTCTGGCTGGCCACCCTGGGCGGCGCGACTGAGATCGTCATTAGCGGCGACCAACTGACCGGACCGTTCGGGATCCGTTCATTCAACCGCAGCAATGGCCTCGTCAGCAATTATATCTATTCCGTTTTTGAGGACCGGCAGAACAGCATCTGGTTCGCCACCGACGGGGACGGAGTCTCGGTTTTTGATCATGGGAAATTCAGAAATATCGGACTGGCGGAAGGACTGGCGGATGATGTGATATACTCCGTCACGGGAGACCAGTACGGAAACATCTGGATCGCGACGGCAAACGCCGGAATATACCGATACGACAACAAAGGCTTCCGCCACTTCGGCCCTGATGAGGGATTGTCCGGCCTGGATATCTCCGGGATGATCACCAGCGGCGACGAAGTGATCGTCGTCATGGACGACGGCCTCGACATCATTCATATTCCTTCCGGGGCTATCGTCAACTACGGAGAATCATCGGGCCTGGCCGGTATCGCACCGGATCTGAACGTCATCAGTGCGGATGAGCGGGGGAACGTATGGATCGGAACCAAAAAAGGGATTGTCAGGTACCGCCCCGGGAGCAAGGCCTCCACAGGGCCCGAAACAGTGCTGGAAGAAATGATGGTATTCCTCGAACCAGTCGGTATGCGCGCTTCAATGAAACTCAACAGCGGGGACAACCACATTTCATTCCGTTATTCCGGTTTGTGGTTCACCAATCCCGGTAAAGTTTCGTACCAGGTTATGCTTGAAGGATATGATCTCGGATGGAAAAACACGTTCGACCGTTCGGCCACATACTCCAGCCTGCCCCCGGGCGAATACACCTTCAGGGTCCGGTCAGCCGCCGGCAATGTGTTCCTGCAGGCGCCCGAGGCATCTTTTACCTTCCGGATCCGACAGCCTTTCTGGATGAGCCCCTGGTTCATAGGGCTTATCATCATTTCACTGGCCCTGATAACGTATTTCGTTATGCGATTGCGTGAAAAAAAACTGCGAAAGCAGGAACTGGCAAAGAAAGAAAAGCTCGAATTCGAATTCCAGGTCCTCAAAAACCAGATCAATCCGCATTTCCTGTTCAACAGTTTCAGCACACTCATCTCCCTCATCGAAGATCAACCACATGAGGCAGTGCAGTACACCGAAAAACTGTCGGATTTCTTCCGCATCATCCTGCAGCTCAAAGACCAGGAAATCATTCCGATGGAAGAAGAACTCACCATCGCCGACAGGTATTTCTTCCTGATCCGGAAACGCTTCGGAGAAAACATCAGCCTGGATATCAACCTCGATCCGAACGCCCTGAATTCTTACATCCCACCGATGACACTGCAGATACTGCTTGAAAATGCGGTAAAACACAACATCATCTCCAAAGACAAACCATTGGCTGTCAAAATATTTTCCGAAGTAAACCACATTATTGTCGAAAATAACCTTCAACCCAAAAAGACCGCGGAAGCCTCGACCGGCATCGGGCTGGAGAACATCACCCGGAGATACCAGCTCAAAACCGATCAGAAACCGGCCATGCAAAAGACCGACAGTCACTTCCGGGTCATTTTGCCTGTAATTACAGGGTGATACTGCAAAAACTGAATACCAACACATGACGCGAGCGCCGCAACCCAATGACCTAATGACGATCATATTATGAACATTCTCATCATTGAAGACGAACCGGCTACGGCCCAAAGGCTGAAAAAAATGACCGAAGAGATCATCCCGGATGCCCGGATCCTGGAAATCCTCGACAGCATTTCTTCCACGGTCCAGTGGTTTAAGACCCACGCCGCACCAGACCTGGCCCTGGTCGACATACACCTGGCCGATGGTTTGAGCTTCGAGATTTTCAGGGAAACAGAGGTCGCCTGCCCGGTCATCTTTACCACGGCTTACGACCAGTATGCCATTCAGGCTTTCAAGGTAAACAGCATCGATTACCTGCTCAAGCCCGTTAAAAAAGAGGAACTTGCGGAAGCTTTTAAAAAATTTGGCAGGACCAGGCCTGCGGCTCCTGCCATCAACCTGGAAGCGCTCGCCGCAATAATTTCGGGTTCGGAAAAAGATTACCTTAAAAGGATGGTGGTCCGCATCGGGCAGCAAATCAAAGTAATTGAGATTAAAGATCTGGCTTACTGTTATATCGATGAGAAAATAGTCTTCGGCGTTAATATTAAAGGTGACCGCTACCCGCTCGATCTGAGCCTTGACCAGTTGGAGGGACAACTTGATCCCGCCCGATTCCACCGCATCAACCGGGCATTTATCGTCAGCCTGGAATCCATCGACACGATGATCACCTACTCCAAGGCCCGGATCAAGATCAAACTAAAACCCCCATGCGAGCTGGAATCCATCACCAGCACCGAACGATCCGCCGGATTCCGCGACTGGCTGAGAGGACGGTAGGACGGTAGGACGGTAGGACGGTAAGACGGTAAGACGGTAGGACAGTAAGACGGTAGGACGGTAAGACGGTAGGACGGTAAGATGGTAGGACGGTAGTACGGTAGGACGGTAAGACGGTAGGACGGTAAGATGGTAGGACGGTAGGACGGTAAGACGGTAAGACGGTAGGAAGTCATACAGTCTTACAGTCTTACAGTCTTACAGTCTTAACGTCTTTTTTCCCGTTCAGCAGCCATATTTTCCCGTTCAGCAACCTTTAGTTGCGGGAGCCCTGTCCATGGTGTTTACTTTGCATCATCAACCTCAAACAAAAACACCATGAAAACTACGGCAAAACTGATTCTTCTCGCACTCGTGATCACGATGGCCTCCTGCTCAAAGAGCAATGACGACAACAGCGGTCCATCCAACACAAATAATAAGGTCGACCAGGTCAGCGGCGACTGGAAGGTCACCTATTATTTTGACAGCGGTAAAGATGAAACCCATTATTTTTCCGGCTACAGCTTTGTGTTTGGCCAGGACGGAACACTGACCGCGACAGGCAACAACAGCACGTTCACCGGCACCTGGTGGATCGGGAGCAGCAGCTCTGATGACGACAATTCAAGCAACAAGCTGAATATCATGATCACCGGCAATTATGCCATGGATGAGCTTCAGGACGACTGGCTGATCGTAAGCCTCACCGACAAAGAAATCAGCCTGAAAGATGACGGCGATAACAGCGATGAACAACTTCGCTTTGGAAGATAACCTTTGATTAATGTTTCAGGAAGTAACCGGGTGCTGCCAGATGATGGCCTGGCAAAACACTCAAACGCTTATTCGCTTCTACGGCAGCCCTGGTTCTTTAAAAAACTAAACAGCAAACAGTAATAAAAATTTCATGATCCGATATCAATTTTAAAAATCAAATCTGATGAAAAGGAAAAACATAATCCGATCCCTTATTGCCCTGATGGTGCTGGGCCTTGTGTCCGCAGGACTGGTTTACCAGTTCGTGATCAACAAACCGCACCCTGACTTTGAAAAAGCGAAACCCGCGCACATGGTAACCGCGTCGGAACTGTTCGAAAGCTACCGCAATGACAGGCAGGCCGCCGAATCCCGGTTCAACGGGCAGGTGGTGCTGCTGAGCGGTCGGCTCGATAAGGTGGAAACTTCCGATGAGCAGGTAACCGGTATATTTGTATTCGACCAGGGTATGTTTGGCGATGAGGGCATTCGCTGCACGATGCTTCCGGAGCATGCGGAAAAAATTAAAATGTTGGATGAAAAAAGTGAAATCCAGGTAAAAGGATACCTGACGGGGTACAACGACACCGATGTCATCCTGGAACAATGCTCGCTGATCCGCTAAACCATTGAACAAAGCAACTTATTCATTGTTAACGTATAAAATAATTTAAAAATGAAACTTTCGATTAAGATTATTACCATCTCACTGATTGCAGTCCTGTTCTCGATAGAGGGCCAGGCCCAGAAATTCATGACCAAGACCGGATTTATCCGTTTTTATTCCGAAACGCCGATTGAGACCATCCAGGCCGACAACAAGCAGGTCAACGCTGCTCTCGACAGCCAGACGGGCGACCTGGTCTTCAAAGTGCTCATGAAATCGTTCATGTTTGAGAAAGCCCTGATGCAGGAGCATTTCAACGAAAACTACGTTGAGAGCGACAAGTTCCCCAATGCAACGTTCCAGGGGAAAGTCACCAACATTTCCGGCATCGATTTCAGCAAGCCCGGCACCTATGATGCGGCCATCGAGGGCGACCTGACCATTCACGGCGTTACCCGCAAGATCAGCGAAAAAGGGACCTTCGAAGTAAAGGCCGGCGACAAGGTGCAGGGCAAGAGCAAATTCATGGTAAAGCCTGCTGATTACGACATAAAGATCCCCGGTGCGGTGGTTAAGAATATCGCCGAATCCCTTGAGGTCACCGTTGACGTTGAATTACTGAAAATGTGATCGTTGGAGGCCGTGAGATGACATCTCGAGGAGCACTTCGAGATGTCATCTCGCATATAAAAATTTAGTTCTGAGATGTCATCTCGCATTCCGCGTAATGACATCTCGTTTTTTAACTTTGCCTCATGGAACTCCGGAAAATCTGGCCCGAAAATTACCGCGTTAACTGGTATGACACCGACCTCAACGGCAATACGAAAATGTCGGCTGTTGCCAACTACCTGCAGGAATCGGCCTGGCGGCACGCCAACCACCTCGGATTTGGCTACGAAGACGCCAAAGCACGCAACGAAATGTGGGTCATCGTCGGGCTGATGATCCGCATGGTACAATACCCGGCCTGGGGCGAAACCATCACGGTCGAAACCTGGCCAAAGGGGATCGACCGGCTGTTCGCGTTCCGCGACTTCAAGATCTCAGACAGCCACGGCAACGTCCTCGGCGCCGCCACCTCCCGCTGGATGATCCTGGACGCCTCAACGCACAGGCCGAAGAAAGTAGATATCGTCAAACCGGTGCTGCACCTGGCCACCCACCAGGACATCCTTAATGAGAACCCGCCACACCTGCCCCACCTGGATCATCCCACGGATTCGGTATTCCGGCAGGTGCAGTTCAGCGAAGTGGACTTCCATGGTCATGTCAACAATACCCGTTACATCGACTGGTGCCTTGATGCCATCCCCGCTGCCTGGCACCGTGAACACCAAATCCAATCCTTTACCGTCAACTACCTTTCTGAAGTGAAACCCGGTGAGAACATACGGATCGAGGTCTGCTCAAACCAGCATGCTGTAATGGATTTCCAGGGGGTCAGAGCGGAAGACGGCAAAATCATCTTCAGGGCAAAATCGGAAACGTGACATTATCTTTTTTGCATTTTATACCGCCAGATAAGGCATTGTAAAGACAATCCGCAATTTCTGCCAGTTCATCCAGGGCCATCACCGTTTCATCGCAATAATCCGGAATCTCGCGCAAGGGCTGGACGGTATCCGTTTCTCTTCAGCCCGGACCGATCTTAATATTGTAAGGTAATCTGGAAGCTAAAAAATTAAGCCATGGATGCCCCAACAAAAAAAGTGATCCTGATCACCGGTGCCTCAAGCGGCATCGGCCGTGAGTATTCCCGCCGGTTCGCCGGGCTCGGTTATGACCTGATCGTCACCGGAAGAAGAACAGAAAAATTAATGGAACTGGCCCGAGAACTGAAATTGGAATTCGGGACCTCTGTGACTATTGTTACAGCAGAACTGTCGGCGGATGAAGATGTTGCCCGCCTGGTGCAAATAATCCGGCAACGTGAAGACATCCATGTGCTGATCAACAATGCAGGTTATGGCTCCGGGCTGGAATTTATGCCGAATGATATCGAAGATCATCTCCGGATGGTGCAGGTGCATGTGATCGCATCACTGAGACTGATCCACGCCGTGCTGCCGCAGATGGCCCGCCGGAAGCAGGGCACCGTGATCAATGTCTCTTCGCTTGGGGCGTTCACCCCGGCCTGTGGCAGTTCTATGTATTCCGCCACAAAGATGTTCATGAAAAGTATTACGGAATCGCTGTCCATTGAACTGCACCGATCAGGAATCCGCATGCAGTGCCTGTGCCCTGGTTTTACCCGAACCGATTTCCATCAACGCCGGAGCTGCGGTCAGGATATCAGGAAAGCAGGCACCATCCTGTGGATGGATGCCGGAAAAGTGGTCGAAAAATCACTGAACGCCCTGGAAAAAGGATTCATTCTTTGCATCCCCGGCATTCTGAATAAACTGATCGTGCATTTGTCCTCGTTAATGCCCCGTAACATCTATTGCATGCTGATGCATCGCTCAATCCAGGCCGATGTTGCTCCGGGTTTTTTCAATGTTTCCCAGTAGCTTGTTAAAGAAGCGGTTCCGCTCCTTCTCCGCGCTCTGGCTGATCAGGTGCGACTTCCTGATGAGGCTTTTCATATAATAGCTGATATCGTTGCAAAATACCGGGTCGCGGGTGACCAGCAGGCTGATCTGGTTGTACGTTACGTAAGTGGCCATCTGGTCGCCAAGTTTTACCAGTATGGTGTTGTCGTTAAGCACAACCTCATTCTCATACATGATGAACGAGTTTTCCACCCCTTCCGGCGCCTGCCCGTAATAATACCGGAACCCAAGCTCCGCCTGGTGCCAGATGTGCCGGATCCATTTCTCCACCTTATCCAGCAGGTTGGCAACATCATCTTTTTTGGCGAAATAACCTGAAATAGAGTAATATTCTATCTGCCGCATGAAGATCCGGAAGGTGTCTTCGTTCCATATTTCCGTGGCAGGCAGCCGGATGGCGGCGCTGAGGATGCTCTTGCCGATCTCCACGATCTCCGGGTTCATGTCGTCGAGGCGGAACTGCTTGCCCTGGTGCTCCGGAAAATCAAAGATGGTTTTTTCCCAGAAAAAGAATTTAAAGGCCGCAATTTCCGGGAAATGAAAGTAATGGAAGATCGGCGGGTCCTTGGCCGCGTAAATGATCTCCTTCTCCCGGGCCAGGTTGATCCTTTTGAGATCTTCCAGTATCCTCAGGAGCCAGTCGCGGATATAAAACTCCCCGGGCGTCAGGGAAAATCTTCTGAAAACGACATTACCGGCCTCGATGCCCAGGAGGGCGTCGAGCGAGAGCTCAAACTTCATCGCAAGGCGGTATAATTCCTCCATCGAGAGCTCCTTTTCCCCCCGGATGCGGCGGTAGGCGCTGTCGTAGGATATTTCCAGCAACTCCGCCACCTCATGGACAAACGAAAGGTTCGCCGGGAGTTTGGACTTGATTTGCTGGAACAATAACTGTTGCAGACCTGGCTTTTCGATCATGGCGTTGTAAATATAGGGAAATTATCGGCAAAATGCAACAGGGAAGTGATTGAGCCGGAGGTGCGTGGGACAAGGGGACGGGGGAAGTGACAGGTGATTAGGGTTAAGTTCGGGAATGATTAGATCACTTTTCCGAAGCGCAACCCGTCTAAACGCTCACCAGGGAGAATAGCCCGGAATACCGCCATGATGATAGAACGGGCTGTTCAGCGGCGATCTACTGCCGGTCCCGTATTCAAAAGAGGCGTTAATCTCAAAACTGCTTGTCGGCCGGTAGTTCAGGTTCAGGATCATCCCCTGGCTTTCGGGCATTTTAAACGTCGGGTCGGTGGCCCTGGGATTGAACACCGGGAAGTCTTTGTAAGCGGCCCCGGAGATCATGAGTTTGTTGCTCAGCAGGTAATCTCCCTGGGCGAATACCCGTGTGGTCGTCCCCGGTGTCATCACCGCGGCCGAATAGCCGTCATATCCGGCGTAATAAGGATCGCCGAAGGTATTGATCACGCTGACGCCGGCTTTCAGCCGGAATCGCGGGGAAACATTGTAGGCAAAGGCCGGGGAGATATAGGTCATGTAAGAAGTGTTCCCTTTGAAATTGCTCCCGATCCCGGTTCCCGCCTGTATGCTGAACCCGGTATCACCCGGTTTGAACCGTAGATTACCCGCTGAATCGACCACATACTCCGTTCGGGGCATATAAAATGATGAGGATAACCCGCCACAATAGAACTGGCCCGAAGCTGTCAAAAGCAGCGCCAGCAAACCAGTCATCGTGATCAGGACTTTCTTCATCATGCCGCAAAAATACAACTAAAAAACCACGCACCCGGCAATTTGTTCAATCACCTCTGTCCCCCGGTCCCACGGTCCCCTTGTCCCCTCTTCTGGTTATGAGATAAGTCCCGCCTGGGACCATCGACAGTAGCCCGCCAATTCATTGGCGGGGGAATTGAAGGCAAACCATCATCGCAGTCCTGAAAGGACATCCGACAGTAGCCCGCCAATTCATTGGCGGGGGAATGGAAGGCAAACCATCATCGCAGTCCTGAAAGGACGAATGAAAACCAATGATTTTAGTTTAATCCTGTTAATCAGACCGATAACCGACGGGTTAACCCGTCGGTTAATTCAAACCCGTCGGTTAATTCAAACCCATCGGTTAATTCAAACCCGTCGGTTATTCAATAAAATCGCCTTTATTTCATTCGTGCTTTCAGCACTGCCTGTTTTGAAGATTCCGCATTTTCCCCGCCAATGAATTGGCGGGCTACTGTCAATCGTCCTTTCAGGACTCAGTTTGGTGTATTGTGAATCTTTTTCTCTCTGTTCCCGCGGCGCTCCCTGTCACTGTTGAACGCAACAACCGGCCCGGGTGTTTATTGCACCATAGAGACGGGCGCTTGCGCGAATGTTACCGGGCATTATTCATTAAACTGCTTCAAGATTTCCATCCAAGAGTTCAACAGAGAAATACACCTTAGTTTTTAAAGCATTAAATACTTTAATGATAGTATCTATCCTGGCGTTTTTTGTGCTTCGTTCCAGTTTAGATATTTGAGCTTTTTGAACTCCAACTAAATTTCCAAGTTCTTCCTGGGTAAGATTTCTATCTTTTCTGATTTGCTTAATCATTTCTCCAAGCAGTTTCAATTTGAGCTCATTCTCATATTTGTCCCTTTGCGGTGTTCCAATTTTACCTAAAGTTTCATCTTTGAGCTGCTCAAGAGTGATTATTTCTAATTTTTTCTTTTCCATATCATTGATTTTCAATATACTGTTTCCTGTCGCTAATGGCTTTATCGATTTCTTTTTTACTTACCTTTTCCGTCTTTTTAATAAACCCGTGAGTGGATATCACCAACGTATTTTCTCCATCTCTTTTATCCCAGAATGCAAGCAATCGAATTTGTAAGGATCTGGCTTGAATTCTGAATTCCCATATTTCATCCTGCAGTTTTTTAAACAGTTTCGGATCATTTACGAATGATGCTTTATCCAGCACGAAATAAATCTTTGTTTGGGTTTTAAGATCCAATCCATAAATAAAATCCTTTGCTGATTTCAGAAGAACAACAGAAAACCTCTTTTGCATAAGTAAAAATATTTGCAAAGATAATAAAATGTTTCCTTAATAGGAAACAATAAAATATTTTTCTAAATAATGCCCGATATCATTCGCGTAAATCCAATGAATTTACCCGCTTGCTTCCGGCTGATAAACTTATTGAATTTACTACTCCAAATATATCGAATAAAAACCGGTGATTTAATGGGCCGCTCCGCTGGAGCTATGGGGGGTGTGATGGCCGTCTTTTCTACAGATGGCGCGCTCCTACGGAGCGCAGTCCTCCCCAATTCCCTTGTCCCCCCGTCCCCTTGTCCCTTGTCCCCATTTCTCCCGGTCCCCTCGTCCCCTGTTCTAATACGTCATCACCTCCATCAGCCCTTTCTTCAGCCTTTCCAGCTGTGGCCGGCTGATCTCGCCCAACCTGCGGATCAATCGTTCTCCGGAAATGCTGCGGATCTGAAAAGTAATGACCTCAGAATCTTCGGACAGCCTATTCAGACTGTCTTTTTTCAGGGCCAGGCAGCCGGCGTAATTTTTGATCTTGGATGACAACGGACAGATGATGCATATCCCGAGGTTGTCGTTCATGGCATTGCCGCTCACGATGACCACCGGACGGATCCCTTGCTGCTCGCTCCCTTTGACCGGGTTCAGGTCGGCCAGCCATATCTCCCGCTGTTTCATGGCTCATCAATGATTTTCAGATAATCTTCCAGGCCTTCTTCTGCCAGAGACGCCATCTCAGGATCCCCGGCAGCTTTTTTAAAAGACCGGATGTATTCAGCTTGTTTAAGCCTGTCGAAATAAGCCCGGAGCGCTTGTTCCATGATGCGGTTCCGGGGGACCTTGAATTTTTCGGCATAGGCCTCAAGTGCCTGCCAGATCTCCGGAGGCAGGGTGCTGGTGAATGTGACGGGCTTCATGTTTGCATTTTCTTACAAATATATTCTATATTTATTATTTATACGTATAAATTAGATTTATTTTTTTGCAAACAGAGATAAGTCACGCCTGGGACCATCGACAGTAGCCCGCCAATTCATTGGCGGGGGAATGGAAGGCAAACCATCATCGCAGCCCTTAGTTTAATCCTGTTAATCAGACCGATAACCGACGGGTTAACCCGTCGGTTAATTCAAACCCGTCGGTTAATTCAAACCCGTCGGTTATTCAATAAAATCGCCTTTATTTCATTCGTGCTTTCAGCACTGCCTGTTTTGAAGATTCCGCATTTTCCCGCCAATGAATTGGCGGGCTACTGTCAATCGTCCTTTCAGGACGGAGATTGGTGTATTGCGGCCCTTGTCCCCTTATGATCGAACATGTTTTTTTTCATACCCGACGCACATTGGATTTGCCATGCTTATTCTTGCAATTCAATCTCAAATGAACTAATTTTGAAAGGCTTTCCCCGAACCTTGAATTCTTATGGCCATGAAATCTTCTATATTGACTGTGTTGCTGTGCACCACAGGCCTGGTTACATTTTCCCAGTGGTTCCAGCATACGGGCATTCCCGTGACTTCCAGTTTCAATGAGGTCTGTTTTCCCGATCCCCGGCACGGCTGGATCGTGGGCGCCGGTGGAACGATCCTGTACTCCGGTGATGGAGGTGAGAACTGGAGCCAGCAATTCAGCAATACAGGAGTATCCCTGTCAGGAATCAGCATGACCGACAGCCTGTACGGATGGGCGGTGGGACATGGCAGCGAGCCCCCAGGGTTGATTATCAGGACAAATGACGGCGGCATGACATGGGAGGCTATCGACACTTCCGATCATAACCTTCAGGACGTTTTTTTTGTGGATCCCTTGCGGGGATGGGTGATCGGAGCGAATGTCGACGTGCCGGCCCCGGGCCTGGTAAAAACCACGGTGGATGGAGGCAATACCTGGACTGACCAGCTTTTGCCAGGTATCATGTTCCCGAATGAAGTCGTATTCGTCAATCCCCAGGTCGGATATATCGGCGGGACCCACCGCGAATCCGATCATTTCCGTATGAAAGTGCTGAAGACCACCGACGCAGGAACCACATGGAATCCCTTCATCGACTGGGGGGTCGATGGAGATATGTTCTTCAGCGATATGATGTTCCTGGATTCACTGACCGGGTGGATCTCCGGGTCGTATTCAGCCATTCAGATCGGGGGCGGGACGAACGACAACGGGTTCATCACCCGCATCGAAAATGGAGCTGCCGGATGGTATGATTATATCTATGAAGATGCATGGAAGCCCCTGGCCATTTACTTCACAACCCCCGATTCGGGCTGGGGGGTCGGGCAATCGGGCTTGTTCATGGACACGCAGGATAATGGAGAGCACTGGACCATCCAGAATTTACCGCCCAATTTGCTGCTGGTCGACATCACCTTTGCGGATGATAATCATGGATGGGCTGTTGGAAAGAATGGAACTGTGCTGTTCACTGAAAATAACGGATACACCGGAATTGCCGTCCATCAGGGCGTCGGCAATGCAACCCCGGAACTGATTATTTTCCCTGATCCTGCCAGCAGCTATGTCCAAATCCGGTTTGAGATGAAATCGCACGGGAAGGCGAAAATCACCTTGCATAACACTTCCGGCCAATTTATGCAGGAAATCTTCATTGGAGATCTCTCAGCGGGAACACAAAGTATCGGGTGGCCGATACAAGATCTGCCTCAAGGGATTTATTTTGTCCGGGTGATGACACCGCAGGATCTGATGACCAAAAAACTGATCATCCGGCCAAAGCTTTAAGGGGCTGGTCTGCGGGCTGCGCACCTGTTGGCTGGCGCTTTCAATTCCAGATCACCTCAATGCTCGGATAGTCTATCCAATCGTGGTCAGCAACAATGAATAGTTCCAATTCCAGGCTACCTGCACCAGTATATTATATCCGGTGTTTTCAACATAGAATAAAGCTAAGAGTTCATTAAAAGCCTGATCACTGGCGTCGCTGAAATTCATTCCATCTTTAACCAGCTGAATGGCACGGGCCTGAACCAGGTGCGTTATAATATTTACGTTTATGGTTGAATTGTCTGATATGTCAACTATTGATTGCAATATGATCACCGAGAGTGCATTAACGGCGCCGAAGACTTCATCAAAATACTTACCCTCAACCCTGACCTGGATAAAGTCTGTCTCAAATACAACATCGGGGAAAGAGAAATATCCCGAATTATCTTCAACTGTGGAGAAAAAAACCTTGCCGGTTGGGTTGAGCTCATTGTTCAATTCAATTATGGTCACTTCGGAGCCAACAAGAAATGGACCTTTTTGAGCTAATCCGGACAGATCATACGTTTTCGGGGCATCCGGCACCTTTTCTTTTTAACAGGAAATCAGTACACCAAACAGAAGAACAAGGAATCCGAGTTTTTTCATGATTCAGTGTTTATTTTATTGTACAACAATCTATTAATATGACAGCTGAAATATGCAGACACAATTCCAATAAATTCAACGGGCCGCTCCGCTGGAGCTTTGGGTTGTGTGATGGCCGTCTTTTCTACAGATGGCGCGCTCCTACGGAGCGCAGTCCTCCCCGATCCCCATGTCCTCTCGTCTTCTCTTCTCCCCGCTTCCCTGCGCCCCCGCACCCCTGCGCCCCCGCATCACTCCCGCTCCAGCACCAGTGCCGTCCGGTTCGTGTTGTAGATCCTGAGAAAGGGCCAGTTGCCGGTAGGGTCGGAAAAGGTCTGGTACGTCATTTCCTCGTCAATGCGGTCATGGCCCCCAAATGATTTGCCATCGGAGTTCAGGATGATGCGATACTCACCGTGCCGCGGCACCGGGATGACATAATCGGGGATGGAATGCGCAGGATGGAAGTTGAAGACGAACACCAGCCCCTTTCTCTCGAATACGATGGTTTTATTGGCTTCGTCCATATTCAGCTGGTTGCCGAACAATGACGTCATCACCTGGTGTTCCTTGATGATGCGGATCATTTCCCGGTCGAAGGCGGCCAGGTACTGGTATTTCAGTTCCGGATCATCCACCAGCGACCACTGCCTTCGGGCGTATTTATAGCTCCAGTTGTTGCCTTCTCTGGGGAAATCGATCCATTCCGGGTGGCCGAACTCGTTACCCATGAAGGTCATGTAGGCCTGCCCGCCCAGCGCGATGGTGAACAGGCGGATCATCTTATGGAGCGCCAGGCCGCGTTCCACGACCAGGTCCGGATCGTCTTTCTGCATGTGGAAGTACATCTCCTTGTCCATCAGCCAGAAGGCCAGGGTTTTGTCGCCCACCAGGGCCTGGTCGTGCGATTCGGCGTAGGCCACCGTCTTCACATGCGGCAGGCGGTCGTTGAGCACATGCCACATCTCGTGGATGCTCCAGTCTTCGTCGCGGTATTCTTTCAGCAGTTTGATCCAGAAATCGGGGATGCCCATGCCCAGGCGGTAGTCGAAGCCCAGCCCTCCTTCCTCCACCGGGAACGTCAGGCCGGGCATGCCGGTGACGTCTTCGGCGATGGTGATGGCCAGCGGGCTCATGCCGTGGATGAGCGTGTTGGCCAGCTGGAGGTAGGTGATCGCGTCCCACTCAACGCCCTCGCGGAAGTACTTTTCGCGGGAGTCGATGGGCTCCAGTCCGTGGTGGTAGTACATCATCGAGCCGACGCCGTCGAAGCGGAAGCCGTCGAATCGGAACTCTTTCTGCCAGTAACGCAGGTTCGAGAGCAGGAAGCGGAGCACCTCCGTCTTTCCGTAGTCGAACAGTTTGGAATCCCATTGCGGATGCTCCCCGCGGGGGCCGGGATGAAAATACTGGGCATCCGAGCCGTCGAATTCATTGAGCCCTTCGACGGTGTTCCTGACCGTATGCGAATGGACCACGTCGAGGATCACGGCGATGCCCATGCTGTGTGCGGTCCGGATCAGTGCCTTGAGCTCTTCCGGGGTGCCGAAGCGGCTGGATGGCGCGAAGAAATTGGAGACATGGTATCCGAACGATCCGTAGTACGGGTGCTCCTGTATGGCCATCATCTGGATGGCGTTGTACCCTGCTTTTTTCACCCGGGGCAGGATGTTTTCGGTGAATTCGGCATAGGTACCCAGGCCTTCCTTCTCCTGGGCCATGCCCACATGGCATTCGTAGATATAGAGCTCGCCGAGGCTTTCCGCGTTGAAGCTGTCGCCCGCCCAGTTGAACTTCTCAGGGAACCACAGCTGCCCGGTGAAGTTCTTGGTATCGTCGTCCTGCACCACCCGTGTGATGTAGGCGGGAATTTTGTAGTTGAGGCCTTTTTCCGAATCGACCAGCACCTTGATCTTGCTCCCATGGACGAAGGTATCCTTATGGTGTTTTTCGTCGAGGAAAATCTCCCAGATCCCAAAATCATTCCGTATGAGCGGATGCGAAAACTGCTCCCAGTTGTTGAAATCCCCGACCAGGAAGAGCGCTTTGGCATGTGGGGCCCATTCGCGGTAAATCCAGCCTTTTCGTTTGCGGTCGTAGTTGATGCCGAAGTATTTATAGCCCTCCGCGAACTGCATCAGGCTGCCGAAATCGCGCCGGATCTCTTCCTCGCGTTTTCTGAAGCGTTCATAGCGTTCGGCGATGTCCGGGGCGCTGGGTTCGAGCCAGGGGTCGGCGGCGACGAGTTTAAAGAGGCGGTCTCGCTGCATAGAATGGGCTTTTTGATAAAATTAATAAAATTCCGTGCGTTACCCCTGCTATATCCATGTAAAGATGAAATGAAAGAATTTTTTGCATTATATTTATTGCAGATATAAGCATCATAGCGGTCATGCGCCGGTCACTTCCGATATTCCTCACGATTGTCATGATAATCTTGAAAAGCCATCTGTCTTTTTCTTCTGATTATCCTCCGCCCGGCTGTTTGGTGTATGAAGATATGTCCCTGTTGATCTGCCCGCCCGATACGATGCCCGGTCCGCCGGTTCAGTTGCTGAAGTACCTCATTTACGCCGATAGTGTTTTTATTGATGATATTGATGTCCTCGCTCCTGCAGACACTGTCATTTATTTTTTTGAAGATTCCCAGCTTGATCCCGGCCTGACGGAATTCTGCGTTAAGGCGGTTTACAGCGTCTGGATATCAGACCCCGTCTGTATCATTGATACGGTATTCTACGGGTTCCCGCTGCCATTTTACGAAGATTGGACGTCCGGGAGTTTTGAAACGAATGGGTGGACCGTCGACGGGAGCAACTGGGGGATCAGTTCCACCGAGGGTTCGCCTTCGCCTGCACTGGTTTTCAGCGGAGCGCCTTCGCTGGAAAATTATTCCGAAATCATTGCCAGCTATTACATAACGCGCAATTCATTGCCGCCGAGATTGCTCACGTACATTGAGTATGACCTTTGGTGGCAAAACGTAAACCAGACGGGGGAGGAACAATTATCCCTGGAATTCTGGCACTGGGAATCCGGCACCTGGGAAACCGTTGGGGTTGTAAAGAATCTTTGGCCATCGGCATATAGAAGGATGAGATACCTCCTTGATGGTGAAGGGGAAATGTTCCGGCTCCGTTTCAGGGCCAGTGGGGTGAATTCCGCTGATATCGTGGGCTGGATAATCGACAATCTTCAGGTCACGCAGGAATGCGCCCAGCCGACGCATGTTGTTATCCAGGAACAATGGTGGTACAATACAAACAGGGTAGAATGGTATCCGCCAAATGGACTGAATCTTCCGGAATGGTACCGCATTGGAGATGATTTCAATCATAGTGCCATCGGCACAGGTGATCCGGTCGAGTTCCAGGTGGCGGTGAAATGGGATGGTTTAAGCCAGTACCCACAGGATGCAGGGATTACCCGGGTAAAATTCTTCCCCGCCGAAAGCAATGCGCAATATACTGTCCGTATCTGGCAGGGAACATACCCTGAACTGGTTTATGAGGAATATGTGCCTGACGCTGAAATCAATGCCTGGAATACCGTTGAACTGGATTCGGTGCTGGTATTCAGCTCAACTGATACGGTGTGGGTTGGCTACCATATTCTTGCTGAAGAAGGTTACCCGGCCGGTTGTGATGATGGACCAGCGGTAGACGGGTATGGTAATTTCATCGACTACGGTGGATGGGCTACCCTGCTGCAGATAAACCCCGAACTGGATTACAACTGGAGCATCCAGGCCGAGGTCACGACACCTTGGCCCGTAACAGACGGATTTTCACATTACAATGTATACCGGTCATTTGACCTGTATGAGGGATACGAGTATCTTGATTCGACCTCAGACGTATGGTACAATGACACCTTGTATCCTCCCTGGCAGGATATTTATTGTTACAAGATCTCGGCGGTCTGGGTCAACGGGTCGGATACCTGTATGTCTCATCTGTCGGAGCAGGGATGTACCATAATCCTATTGGGAGAAAACCAACCATATGCTGTAAATGATAGCTTCGCAATCCGCATGTCGCCCAATCCTGCCCGGGAGGTAGTCCACGTAAGCAGCGAAATCATGCTCAGCTGGATAGAGATTTACAACCTTCTGGGGAGTATGGTTTACAGGGGAGAAATAAACCATTATACTGCCGATATCAATATAAGCCACCTGGCCCAGGGATTGCATATCATCAGGGTGATGACCCAAGAAGGGGTTGTGAGCAGAAAGCTGGTTATTTCAAGGTGAATGGGTTAGGAAAACCGGTCGGAACCCTGACAGGGTTATAACCTTGCAAGGGTTATAACCCTTGCATGTTTTTCTCATCCTGCTTCCCCATAAATTCTCCGTATAAATACCTCATATTGTTAATCTTTTGTTAAAAGCCCGGATGTAATCCTTCTGATTGCCGACTTTTTATTTTTATTGCACCTGCTTTTGCCTTTTAAAATCTGATTATTCATTCAATGTATTTGCTATGTATAAGATTAACTCTTTGAATTTCGCTATTTCCTTAAAAAACACAGGATTATCATTATTGATGATAATCATTGCCTGGAATGCCAGGGCGCAAGTGAGCATCAACAACGACGGGAGCAGTCCCGATCCTTCAGCCATGCTGGAAATCAAATCGAACAGTAAGGGTCTGCTGATCCCCCGGGTCAGCCTGACCGGATCAACGGACAACACCACCATTCCCGGGGCGGCCAACGGGTTGATGATTATCAATACGTCTTCCGTTTCGGATGTGACACCCGGTCTGTACCTCAGAAAGAATGCGATCTGGGAACGCATCGCACTGGGCGGGACCATGGGCGAAGCCTGGAGCACAACCGGCAACACCGGCACGTCCATATCGGCTAATTTCATCGGTACCATCGACAGCGTATCTTTAAGATTCAGGGTATTTGGAAAGCCGGCCGGTTTTATTCAAAGGACGGATGACAACAACGTGGGTAGCAATACCTTCTTCGGCCTGGAAGCCGGTCTGAACACCGTTCTGGTGACTGGTTACGCCAATTCCTTTTTTGGTGATGACGCCGGAAGGGCGAACACAACCGGCTCCTACAACAGTTTTTTTGGGTCAAATGCCGGGTTCACGAACACCAGTGATGGCAATTCCTTTTTTGGTTATAACTCGGGATATTTCAATTCTTCCGGAGCGTACAACACTTTCATGGGGAATAATGCTGGCCTGAGCAACAACGGTGGGTCGTACAATGTTTTTGTCGGGGATAAT
Source organism: uncultured Bacteroidales bacterium (assembly GCA_964489545.1). Classification (GTDB taxonomy): domain Bacteria; phylum Bacteroidota; class Bacteroidia; order Bacteroidales; family JAGOPY01; genus JAGOPY01. The sequence continues at coordinate 110,592 of CAZAZE010000005.1, read as the reverse complement.
TCGGGGAGTGCTAACACATCAGGGGACGACAACAGTTTTTTCGGGGCATCAACAGGCAGGTTTACCAATTTTTCCGGCTCAGGAAATACGCTGATTGGTTCGGGTGCGGATGTTAGCACCGAGGATCTGGACAATGCTACCGCCATAGGATATAATGCCCTGGTAAGTCAGTCGAACAGCTTGGTGCTTGGCGGCACCACTGCGGTCGGAGGCGGAACGATAGAAACCTATGTCGGGATCGGTACTTCTGCACCCGATACCAAGCTGGAGGTCAAAGGAAGTAATGGCGTGGCCATAAGGATTTCATCCCCGGGTGAGGGACAGAACCTGGAATTACTTGACGAAAATACCGGAACGGATTTTCGGATGAACAACAGCGGCACCCTGGTCATTCAGCGGAGCACCGATGATTTCGCCAATGTGACCGAAATTGCCGAATTCACCGGTGCCGCATTTCGCCCCGCAACAGACAATGCCATCAGCCTCGGAGGAGGATCGTTCCGCTGGACAGACGTCTGGTCGGTCAATGGAAGCATTCAAACATCGGATATCCGGGAGAAGAAAGATATTCAGACCATGGATCAGGCGTTACATCTGATCGATGCATTGCATCCGGTCACCTTTCGGTGGGATGATGAGACAATAGATCTGGGCAAGGAGCATTTCGGTTTTATTGCGCAAGAACTGCAGCAGGTCATCCCCCAGGTGGTTTTCAGCCAGGAACGGCGGGAAGATCCCGGGACCGGAGCAATCGAATGGGTTTCCAGCGAACGCTTAGGGGTTAATTACTCGGAAATCATCCCGTTGCTGGTCAAAGCAATGCAGGAGCAACAGGCAATGATTGATGAACTGAGGGAAGAGAACAAGAGAATATTGGAACAACTGGGACAGAATCAAGAGTGAATCGCAGTATCATCAAACTAAACATCGGGTGGACCACTGCGAGTGACCCCGAATAACCTTGCAAGGGTTATAACCCTTGCAAGGTTACTTTTTATACTTCCGCTCAATCACCTGCGCCACGTTCCTGCCCGACAGCAGCGCTGCCGGCACCCCGCCGCCCGGCTCCACCCAGTGGCCGATCATGTAAAAATCTTTCAATCCGGGCAAGGTCTTCTGCAGGCTCTTGAACCCGGTATCCCGGGTCATCAGCCAGCCCTCGAAACTCCCCTTCCAGTTGTTGGTGTACCGAATCACCGTGGCCGGCGTGGAAATATCCAGCATTTCCAGGTTCTCCCTGATCCGGCCGAGCTTTCTTTCCAGCTCCTCGATGACAAAATCGGCAATGCGCTTTTTTTCGGCTTCGTATTTTGCCTTGTCATCCCGGCGCAGATCGGCCCAGTACCGGTAATTATTGGTCCGCAGCATAGCGATGACCACCGTTTTCCCTGCAGGGGCCAGCTTCGGGTCGTAGTTCATGATTCGGTAGGAGAAGTCTTCTGCTTTTTCTTCCGGATCGACCTGGAAAGGCGCTTCCAGCGGGTATCCGGCCACCGGAGGGATCCCTTCAAATGTCCGCGCCACGCCCAGCGAAACCTGAAGATAGGACGGAAAGGTTTTGAAATGGTCATAGATATGGCGAACCTTTTGGTCAACGAACCGGCCCTCCAGCATTTCAAAAATAGTGAAATGCCCGTCGGCAGCGGAGATTGTGATGTCGCCGGTCACGATGTTTCCATTTTCAAGCTCTATGCCCTTCGCCCTTTGCCCTTTGCCATCCGTCTCGGTGAGGATGCGGCGAACCCGGCTGTGGTACTGGATTTCCCCGCCCAGCTCCAGGTATTTCTTTTCGATCATCCTGGAAAAATTCAATGAGCCCCCGATGGGATACCCGGCGCTTTTCCGGTTCAGCCAGAGAAAGGTCATCAGGATGAACAAAAAGGGCATTTCCGGGTCGAAGGCCGATTCGAACATCTTCTTCAGTAAGGGATTTTTGCATTGGGCGGCAAATTCCCTGGTCAGGATCTTCGAATACTTCCCGAGCAGGCCGAAATATGGGAGGTAGCTGAAGAACATTTTTGCATGGTCGAGCAGGTGGTACAACTCAGGGGCCTTGTCGACCCGCATCTTAAACCCTTCCAGCTTTTTCACCGCCCGGATGAATTCGCTGATCACTTGCTCGTCTTCCGGCGCTTTTTCCATCAGTTCCCGCTGCAACCGGTCGATGTCGGTGTACACGATGATTTCCTTCCCGCTGGCGTCGGCAATGCGGAAAAATTCGGGAGCGTCGACGAATTCGATCTTCTTCAGGTCGATCAGTTCATTCCAGAGCTGGTGAAAGGGATCTGCAGGTCCTGAGCCTACAAGCCAGTGCAGGCAGCCATCAATCGTGTAATCGCCCTTTTTCCAGGAGGTGCACAGTCCGCCCGGCTGGTTGTGCAATTCAAAGATCCGGGTACTGAATCCCTTCATTTGCAGGTAACATCCTGCAGAAAGGCCGGCAATGCCGGCTCCGATAATATTAATGGTTTTGGTCATGGTTAATTATTTGACGTAAATGTAGTAATTACCCGGATTTCTGACATCAGTGAATGGCAGACAATGGAACGGATTCCGGAATGCCCTGGGGGAAACGGCAGTAGGGCCTCAGGTCGCCCAGAATATGCTTCTGGGGGTAGATGATCTGGTTGGATTTACTGGCTCCTTCAACGGCGGTCATGGTTGTCCCGACGACAATCATGGGAATGGCCAGCAACAAAAATTCCCCATAGCCGGTGGCAATTGCCCCGGCGATATTAGGAATGATGGCAAGAACGGTCCATAGCGCATAGGCTTCCGGATGGCTCCGCCAGACATAGACCGTTGCCCGGCGGATCGCCGAAGCGCTGGCAACCACCATGCTGTCCGGAGTGAGGATATACAACATACTATCCTCAAGTGCAATAAGCTCGCCTCGAATGAAATCCTGGTCAGGATTCCCGGTAACCTGCAGTTTCTCCGCAACGATCCATCCTCCTTTAGGGAAATCATGCAGCTTTCCCGCACCCGGCAGCGATCCGGAAGGAATATTTGTTGCGCTGCACCCGGTCAGTATAGCAACCCCAATGATCAATATCATTTTCTTACCTAACATACCTGCTCTGCCAGAAAGCGGTTTCCATGGTCAGTTCTATCTTCTTGAATTCCGGCGCAGCCTTTTTCAGGTACAGGCCCGGAAAATAAAACATATTCAGCACCTTCAACTGGTCTTCTTCAGCCAGCCAGTTTTCCCGCATCCATTCCAGGTAATAGCCTTTTGTATCGATGAAATACTCAAATCCGGCCTCAGTTTCCGGGAGCCTGTATTTCAACTCATATTCCTCTCCGGGAAGATTCACCAGGTATCGGCTGGTATCGAGCAGCAACTGAAGCGCCGAATTGTCAGGTAATCCCGACTTGAGGGCCATTTCCGGCCTGATCCGGTATGGGCTGGCCTCCCCGTTGATCTGTACCAGGTTTATATGGTTGATCCGCCACAAGCCCTGGGTCATGACCAGTTTAACATACAAATGGCCCTTAACGTTTTCCGGAAGGGGCACCAGGTGCACATCCGAAGCGATCGGACCCATCTCATCAAGGCTGCCGGCGTGCTTCCATTTTTGGTCTCCGTTGTGAACATAAATATCTATTCCACCAAGCATATCCCACAGGTTGGTGATGAGCCGGTGAAGGTTTTTATTGCCGCTTTCCACCAGCGCCGCATAATCGCCTGCCCTTTTTCCGCTGTAGGCCATGCTTTGATAGAAAAGATAGGTGGAGATAAAGGTCTGCCGCGTGCTGAGCACCAGCCCGAGGGCTCCATCAGGGACCTGGTCGAAGAAAAGTTCGACAGTCTCTTTCTTTGCGAGATCGGTTGAATCCGCGTAACTGAATCGCTCCGAAGCATCAAATTCGGATAATTTGGCCGTGCAATCGCCTTCTGCGGCGTTACTGGATGCAGGATGCAGGATGCAGGATGTCCGGTAAAAACGTCCGTCAGTCCCGGCAAAAACCCGTTCCTGGCCCGAAACCGGGAAGGCGAGCAGGTCGGCATACCTGATGGCATGCGTTTCCAGCGCTTCATTGGTCACACGCAGGTTGAAATACTGCCCGGGCGACAGGTCCCGGGCTTCGTAAAACATGTCTGTGTCGCGTTGCTCAAATACCCTGGCGATGCTGGAGGAAAAACCTTCCGCCATCAACTTCCACTGGCCGTCCTTGCGTGCGTAAAATGTAGGGCAGGAGCCAAAGCAGGCCTTTGGGTCGACCAGGCAAATGATGGTAACAATCGCTGTGGGAACCGTCACCAGCGACATGGCCCCGACACGGCCGTAAACCCATTTCGTCTGGTTGGATTCGAACAGGGCGATCTGTTCAAACGGAATCTTAAAAGCGTTCCCGGCGAGGCCCGAATCATATTCCCTGACCAGCGTGCGGTTCAGGTCATAATATTTCCCGGTTCCATAAATGAATGGCGTGTCCAGAGCTTCTAATTCATGCCAGGTATCCAGCATGTAAAGCCCTCCATCTTTCATGTGCACTTTAAGGAATTTACCTTCCTTATCCTTGATAAAGTCAAAATCGCTGGTGGGGGCGATGAGTTGCCGTTTGAGCTGGGAAGGTCCGCAGGCACAGAGGAAAATGATCAGGAAGATAAACAGAACTGTTGATCCTGGGAGATCGAAACCTTGTTTCGCCTGAACATGCATAGCGTAAGACCTGGCACCGGCAATGCAATGCGTATTGGCGGGATATAAAGTTACGAAATATTGAGGGGGAATGCAAGAAAAAGCCTGCAAGGGTTATAACCCTTGCAAGGTTAGTGAAAAAACAAATAAGCCACCATGATCGCCGCGATCACCCCGGCCATGTCGGCGATCAGACCGCAGGTGATGGCATAGCGCGTTTTGCGGATGCCCACGCTGCCAAAGTAAACGGCTACGATATAAAAAGTAGTGTCGGCGGCGCCCTGGAATATGCAACTCAGGCGGCCCGGGAAGGAATCGGCGCCAAACTGCTTCATGGTATCGACCATCATGCCCCGGGCTCCGGATCCGCTCAAAGGCTTCATGAATGCCGTGGGCAGGGCGCTCACAAAATCGGAATTGACGCCCATGGCCGCCACGATCTTCCCGATGCCGCCGACCAGGAAATCCATCGCCCCGGAAGCGCGGAACACACCGATCGCCACCAGGATGGCCACGAGGTACGGAATGATCTTCACGGCGATCATGAACCCGTCCTTGGCCCCTTCGATGAAGGCCTCATAAACGTTCACCTTCTTGTAAAAAGCGAGGACGATAAAAGAGATGATGATGCCAAATAGGATGAAATTGCCTGCAACGGCCGAAACAATGGTGACCTGTTCCTGCGGGATGGTGCTGAAATACCAGATCACGGAGGAAACCAGCAGGGTGAAGCCGCCCAGGTAGAGCAGAACGACCCGGTTCAGCAGGTTGATGCGCTGGTACAGCGATACTGCGATGATGCCGGCCAGTGTAGAAACAAAAGTAGCCAACAGGATGGGAATAAAGACATCCGAAGGATCGGCGGCGCCCAGCTGGGCCCGGTACACCATGATGCTGATCGGGATGATCGTCAGGCCGGATGCATTCAGGACCAGGAACATGATCATGGGGTTGGAAGCCCGTTCCTTATCCGTATTGATCTCCTGCAGTTCGGTCATGGCCTTCAGGCCCAGCGGGGTTGCGGCGTTGTCTAGCCCGAGCATATTGGCCGCCAGGTTCATCATGATGGAACCCGTGGCCGGGTGGTCTTTCGGGATTTCCGGGAACAACTTCCGGAACAGCGGACCCACCGCCCGCGTCATATAAGCCACGATGCCGCCCGTCTCCCCCACCCTCATCAGGCCCATCCACAAAGTCATCACCCCGGTAAGGCCCAGCGAGATCTCAAAACCGGTCTTCGCCATATCAAAAGTGCTGTTCATCATGGCGGGGAAAATTTCCGTATCGCCGTAAAACAGCAACCGGACCACCCCGATGACGAAGGCAACCACGAAGAAAGCGATCCAGATGTAATTCAGTACCATAGGCCAGATAAACCGCAGGAATCCTGCCCCGAAGGTATTAATAAAGATTTAAATATTTATCCGGATATATTGATTTGCTTGATGAAGTAAATTACTTTTATATGCCAAACAATTCAGCTATGAACATTAAACTACCTGTCCTGCTTTTGATTGCCGGCATTCTTGCCCTGATGAGCCCGGGATACCGGGTCGCTGCGCAATGCACCCCGATGAGCGCCGAGGAGTGTCCCGATCCCGAAAACAACGGGGAAATCTGCCCCGATTCCCTTGCCGACGGATTCCTGAACCAGTTGTACAGCCAGGTGGCCACGATCCTCACTCCCCTGAGCGATACCAACAACATCCCGATCCACCACCTGACCCTGCAATCGGTCGACAACCTCCCCCCCGGTCTGACCTGGGAGAGCAACGCCCCGAATAACGAATTCCTGGCGGGCAATTACTACTGCATCCTGATGGAAGGCGTTCCCACGGAAACCGGCGTGTTTAACCTGGAAGTCGTAGTGGACGTATACATCAACGTGCTGGGATTCCCCGTTTATGCCCTGACCATCACGGATTCCACCTCCCTCGCCATCGAGATCCTTGACAATACCGGTATCGCTGAAAACAACGGACTTGTTGTAGCCGGGAGCTACCCCAACCCATTCTCCTCCTGGACGAGCTTCCGGATCGTTGCGGCAGATGCCGGCGAAGCCCGGTTTGAATTATTTAACCTGCAGGGTCAGCGGGTGTATTCCGTTGACTGGCAACTGTCTACCGGCGAGCAGTACTATCATTTTAACGGCGGCGATCTGCCCGCCGGGACTTATCTCTATGCCATTACAACCGGCAGAAATTCAGCCCGGGGGATGATCATCCGCCACGACCGGGATTGAGACTCCATCTCATTCGCCCTGACCATGCCGCGATCCGGACTCCGCTTTTGGCTATTCCTGCTGCTGCTTGTTTGTTCGGCGGCACCTTTTCTGGCCGGCGCGCAGGAGGCGCAGCTCCGCGGAACGGTGTATGACGCCATCACGAAAGAATCCCTGCCGGGCGTGAACATCATAGCCGACAGCGTCAACGGGACCGCAACCGATGAAAACGGGCAGTTCGCGCTGATCCTGGGCAGCGGCCTCCACCACCTCCGGTTCCGCTTCATCGGATATGCCGAAGGATCGCTGAAAGTCGACCTGAAGCCCGGGGAAACCATCGAGCGCTCGGTTTATTTGCAGCCTGCGGCGATCGAGCTCAACACGGCTGTGGTTTCCGCGTCGCTTTATGAGCAGCGGCTTTCCGACGTTACCGTATCCATGGAGGTCATTCCGGCCCAGTTCATTGAAAATGTCGTCACGCTGCGCCTGGAAGAGACGATCAGCCTGATGCCCGGGGTGGATGTGCTCGACGGGCAGGCCAACATCCGCGGGGGGAGCGGATACAGTTACGGCGCGGGAAGCCGCGTGATGCTGCTGCTCGACGAACTGCCGCTGCTTTCCGGCGATGTCAACGACGTAAAATGGAGCACGCTGCCCGTGGAAAACATCGGCCAGGTGGAGATCATCAAAGGCGCATCCTCCGCCTTGTATGGCTCCGCGGCGCTGAACGGCGTGATCAACCTGCATTCCGCGGTCCCTGGCCCGGAGCCGTCAACCTCTGTGGAACTGTCGGCCGGAATGTACCTCAAGCCTGCCCGCAAAGAACTGGCCTGGTGGTGGGACCGCAACCCGCTGATGGGCAATTTCAGGTTTTCCCACATGCGCAAATCGGGCCCGCTGGACATCACCCTCGGCGGTGCGGCCATGGCCGATGAAGGATATCGAGAGGAAAACTACACTTATTACGGACGTCTGAACGCAGGTTTCCGGTACAATCCAAAAAAGCTGAACAACCTGACGGCCGGGCTGTTCGCAAACTTCCAGTACCAGAGCTTCTCCGATTTCCTGATCTGGCAGGACGCCGATTCCGGGGCATGGCTCCAGAACCCGCAGGCCGTTTCGCCCAATACCGGCAACCGTTTTAACATTGATCCCTTCGTGAAGTATTTCGACAAAAGGCAGGGCGTTCACAGCCTGAATACGCGCTATTACCTGGTCGACAACCATTTCAAGGATGATCCCGACAAAGAGAACGGATCGGACTTCTTCTACGGCGAATACAGGTACCAGCGCGAATTCCGGATCCCGCTGCACTGGACTCTGGGAGCGGCCGCTTCTTACACATTGGGCCGGTCGGCATTGTACGGCGACCATGAAGGTTCGACGATGGCGCTGTTTTCCCAGTTCGACTATCGCTGGAGAGACCGGTTGTCGCTGAGCCTGGGGCTGCGCTGGGAGCGATACACCCTTGACCGCACCGATAAAGACTCCCGGCCCGTCATCCGAACCGGCATCAATTACCGGGCGGCGCCTTCGACATTCATCCGGGCCTCTTACGGCCAGGGCTACCGTTATCCTTCGATGGCCGAAAAATATACCGCCACCAGCCTCGGCAGCCTGAACATCTTCCCCAATCCTTTACTGGAGCCGGAAACCGGGTGGAGCGCCGAGCTGGGCATCAAACAGGGGTACCGCTTCGGTTCCTGGTCGGGATATGTGGATCTTGCGGCATTCTGGACCGAATACCAGAACATGATGGAGTTTACTTTCGGGGTATACAAACCGGATTCCGTTCCTGTGGCCACCCTTGATCATATCGGATTCAAATCGCTGAACATCGGCAACGCCCGCATCCCGGGCGTGGATATCTCGCTGACCGGCCAGGGACAGGCCGGGGCCGTACTGCTCCGGTTCTTCGCAGGCTATACTTACATGGATCCGCTCGATCAGTCGACCGACACCATCAGCCGGAAAATCCTGAAATACCGCTACCGGCATTCCGCCAAAGGCGACCTGTCGGCCGCATGGAAAGCCTTCAGCGCCGGAATCACCCTTTCGTACCAGAGCTTTATCGAGAGGATCGACCCGGCCTTCGAGGAAACCATCCTGGGCCAGGAGTTTTTCCCTGGGCTCAAGGAATACCGGATGGAGAACGACCATGGCACGGTAATCGTCGATTTAAGGGTGGGATGGCAGGTGGCGCCGTCTTCACAGATAACAGTCATCGCCAGAAACATGCTGAACGCCGAATCCATGGGCCGGCCGGGCGACATTCAACCCCCAATTAATATTTCGGTGCAGTATTTATTAAAAATCTGATTACCGGTTGTGCGCCATGAAAAACCGGTTGTACAGCAACAGGCCGATGATGGTGAACACGCCGATCAGGGAAAACGTCAACCAAAGGAGAGACGCATTATTATGCGTCTCAACAAAATATACGTACAACAATGCCCCCAGGATTCCCCCGACCCCGCTGCCGATCACCCCGTAGAGGAACGAATACCCCTGGTAAACGGCCTTTTTGTCGGGGGGGGCGATCAATCCCACATAGGAAATGAATTTCGGATGGGCGATCATTTCCCCCAGCGTGAACACCAGCATGGAGATCAGGAACACCCAGGCATTGGGCGCTATGGCCAGCATGCCCATCCCGATGGAACCCAGTGCGATGCCAAAGATCATCGTGGGCATGACCTTTGTATTCCGGACGATGCTGGAAACAAGCAGTTGCAGCATGATAATGGCGCCGGCGTTAAAGGCGGTCACGTGCTCGGCTTCGAATTTCCAGTCGGGATTACTGACGAAAATTCCCAGCACGGAATTGACGATCCGGTTGAACGGCGTCATATCGACTTTTTCGGTGAGGTACCAAAGCACCGAGTCGTAGACCTGGAAGTACATGATCCAGAAGCCTGAGTAAATGACGATCATCAGGATGAAGCGGAAGTCCTTTAGCACGCTGAGCATTTCGAGGAGTACCACCCCGATCGGCTTGCGGTTGCTGGTTCCGGGCGGTTCTTTATACACGAACAGGTTAAGCAGGATGAGCCACCCGGTGCCGATGGCCGCCATGAAGAAGATATAGGACCAGGAGATGGTTTTGAGGAAGGGCACAAGGATGAGCGGGAAGAGGAACGCCCCCAGGTTGATCGACCAGTAGAAAATGCCGAATCCCAGGGTGGAATTGGATTCGTCGGTCACCCGCGCGATGGTCCCGGCAATCATGGGTTTGAAGAAGCCCGCGCCGAGGGCGACCAGGATGAGGCTGCTGAACACGGTCACATAGGTGGTGGAAAGACCCGTAAGCAGGTAGCCCAGGCTCATCGTGAAGAAGGCGAAGAACAGCACCTTGCGGTAGCCGAAGCGGTCGCCGATGGCGCCGGAGAATATGGGAAGCAGGTACAGCAGGGGCGTGATCACACTCTTGATGACCCCCACGCTCTCTTTGGAAAAACCGAGGCCCCCGCTGTCGCGGCTCAGGACGAGATAAACCGAAAGCACCGACATCATCCCGTAATAAGAGCCCCTTTCAAAAAACTCCATCGTAATGGCCGTCCAGAAGTTTTTGGGAAACCCGCGGAGGCCTTTTTCACCCTTCATCATCTCCATTAATTAAGATTCAATTATTTATATGGATGCGAAAATAAGGATTTGAAAATATCGTAAACGAAAAATATTATTTTTGTTATTCTGAGTGTATTCCCTGATGAACTAAAAACGATTTCGGTGAAAAAATATCTGGTACTCATACTATTATCCATTGTCTGCCTGGCCGCCAGCGCCCAGAAGCAGGCCAATTACTGGTATTTCGGCGATCACGCCGGTGTGAATTTCGGCCTTGGGATTCCGGTGGCGCTGACCAACGGTGCCCTGAGCACCGGCGAGGGCTGTTCATCCATTTCCACAGCCAGCGGCAACCTGGAGTTTTACACCGACGGGCGCTTTGTTTATGACCGGAACCACAACCAGATGCCTAATGGCAACGGTTTGCTGGGCCATTCTTCCAGTACACAGTCGGGAATCATCGTTCCCAAGCCGCTCAGCACGTCCCAGTATTATATTTTCACGGTGGATGCCTACGACAACAACCTGGCCAACGGTCTGTGCTATTCCCGGGTAGACATGACACTGAACAACGGAATGGGGGACGTGGTCGTATCTGAAAAGAACATCTCCCTGGTTCCGCTTACCTGTGAAAAAGTGACGGCCGTGGGGCACAGCGACGGGGTTTCCTTCTGGGTGATCACCCACAAATGGGGGAATGATGAGTTCTATGCATACAAGATCACCTCTTCCGGAGTCAACCTGACACCGGTCATCAGCAATGCCGGCGCCCCGGTGCTCGGGGATATGCAGGCATCCAAGGGCTATATCAAGGTTTCACCTGACGGGACGAAGATCGCCATGGCCAACAATACGGCTTTTTCCGTGGGTATCTTCAATTTCAACAACACCACCGGCGTCGTCACCCACCTGGTGACCGACAACAATTACATCAATCCGGGCGGCTGGGACCCGGGCGGCCCTTATGGGGTGGAATTCTCCCCGAACGGCACCCTGCTGTATATCGGCGAGTGGAAAGCCAACCGGAAGATATACCAGTACGACCTGTCATCCAATGATCCGACAACCATCCTGAATTCCAAAACCATGGTCGCTTCGGTCGGACAAGGCGCCGACCCGATTGGCGCCCTGCAGCTTGGTCCTGACAACAGGCTCTACATCGCGCGCCAGAACAGCCCTTATTTATCCCGCATCAACCAACCCAATGTGGTGGGGAACGGATGCGGATTTGTGGATAATGCCGTGAACCTGGGCGGCCGTGAATGCACCTACGGCCTTCCCCCGTTCATCCAGTCCTTCTTTTACCTTACGGCCGATTATTATTACGACACCCCGGTCTGCTACGGAACGCCCACCCAGTTTTACACCAGCGCCTCCGACAATCCCGATTCCGTTTTCTGGAATTTCGGCGACCCGGCCTCGGGCGATGCCAACACGTCCACATTGCTTAACCCGGTCCATCATTTTACCAGCCCAGGCATTTATTCCGTAACGCTCACCGTATATCTTTACGGGCAGGCCAAAGGCGTCTGGCACCTGGTCATCGTCAGGGACACGCCGGAGGTCTACCTCGGTAACGACACAACGCTTTGTTCCAATGAGCCTTTCATTATTGACGCCGATACCGGGCATGCCCACTACCTCTGGCAAAACGGCGACACAACCCAGACCTTTGCCGCAACCTCGCCCGGCTGGTACTGGTGCCAGGTCTTTAATGAATATGGCTGCAGCGACCTCGACTCGATCTACGTGAACATCAATCCGCTGCCCATAGCCGACGCGGGCGCCGACCAGATGATCCCGAGCGGCACCTCCACGACGTTGCTGGGTTCCGCCTCGGCCGGATCCGGTAATTTCAGCTACTCCTGGACACCCGCTAACCTGCTGGTGAATCCCAGCGTGGCCCAGCCCGTCACACAAAATCTTTACGGTACCGCGCTGTTCAACCTCACCGTGACCGACAACAACGGAGGCTGCGTGGATGAAGATGAGGTCCTGGTAATCGTCACCGGCGGCGTGCTGGCCTGCAACCCCGTCGCCACGCCCGACGAGATCTGCATCGGCGAACAGACGCAATTGCAAACGCTGGCTTCGGGCGGATCCGGGGTCTATACGATTTCCTGGTCTTCGAACCCGCCCGGCTTCTCCTCCGATCTGCCCGATCCCTGGGTCAACCCCAGCGTGACCACCACCTATACAGTTATGGTCGATGACGGCTTTACCCAGGTCACCCAGTCAGTGACCGTTACCGTTTATCAACTCCCAATACCGGAAGCGGGCACGGACCAGAGCGTGCCGTACGGTACGCCGGCGACCCTGTTTGGCAGCGCCTCCGGCGGCACGGGGGCATATATCTACCATTGGGAACCCGGCAACAGGATCGCCACGGGACAAAATTCGCCCACACCGGTAACCGTTAACCTGACGGAAACAACCCCGTTCTACCTCACCGTGACCGATGCGCAGAGCGGTTGTGTCTGCACCGGCCCCGACATGATGACGGTCAACGTCACCGGCGTCGCGCTGCATGTCAACCCCAGCGCACTGCCCGGAACCATTTGCGCCGGTGAGACCGTCCAGCTCTCGGCCAATGCCGGCGGCGGCGCGCCTACGCATACATACTCATGGAAGACCATACCCCCATCGGTATTTACTTCCACAGAAGCCAATCCCGTGGTCAACCCGACTCAAACCACTACCTACGAGGTGTCGGTCTATGACGGATACAACACCGTGACCGGCACCATCAGCATCACAGTGAACCCGGTGCCGGTGATCGGGTTCCCAACCGAGTCCACCGTCTGCGTCTTCGATATCGTGACCCTCGACGCCGGAGACCCGGGCCCCGGCAGTACCTACCTCTGGTCGAACGGATCCAACGAACGATTCCTGCAGGTGGGCGCCACCGGGATCGGGTTCGACATAAAGTCATTCAGCGTTGAAGTGACCTCTCCTTACGGATGCACGAACAGCAAGCAATGCCTGATCTATTTCGACTTTTCGGTTTGCCTGGGTGTTGATGAAGGTGAGGCTGCCTCATCGCTGTTCCGTATCTACCCCAATCCGGGCAACGGGCTGGTGAAAATCGAAAACCTCGGAAAACCAGGCAATTACGCGATCTCGGTAACCGGAATGAGCGGCGTCCGGGTCGTTGACGACTATCCTGCCGTCTTTACCGAAACACAGAACACCATAACCCTGGATTTGTCATCCCGGGAGCCGGGCCTGTACCTCTTCCGGATCACGGAAGATGGGAATACGCTCCATTCTGCCAAATACCTGCTCACGCGTTAGCCGGCACGTGTTTTGTTGTAATTTTGCACCCGCAATTTCAACAAAAGCACCCGGATGCTCGTTATTACTATTATTACCAACTATCTGAACTCATTCATGAAAGGATTTTTTCTCCTTACCCTACTATTCATTACCACAGGTTTATCAGCACAAATGCCCGGCACCGGCGGTGGCGAACGCATGGGCACCAACCCCGGCGCCATGGCCCGCGAAGGAATGGTCTCCGGCCTGGTACTGGAATCAGGCAGCGAAATCCCGATGGAATTCGTCAACATCGTCCTTTTCCGGGCACGCGATTCGGTTATGGTTACCGGCACCATCACCGATGCGGCAGGGAAATTTAATTTGAAAGATTTGCCATTCGGGCGATTTTACCTTACCGCCAATTTCATCGGCTATGAAAAACTGGTGGTCGATTCGGTGATGATCAATCCCCAGAGCAAATCCATGAATATTGGCACCATCCATCTCAACTTAGCTGCGACCACCCTGGAAGGGGTGGAAATCGTGGCCGACAAAGACCGTGTGAGCTACCAGATCGACAAAAAGATCGTCAATGTCAGCCAGGACCTGAAATCGGCCGGGGGAACGGCCATCGATGTGCTGGAAAACGTGCCGTCGGTAAAGGTCGACATCGAGGGAAACGTAACCATGCGCGGCAGCGGGAACTTCACGGTGCTCGTCGACGGGCGCCCCAGCGTGCTGGAGGCCAGCGATGCCCTGCAGCAGATCCCTTCCGCCTCCATCGACCACATTGAGATTATCACCAACCCCTCCGTCAAGTTCGATCCCGACGGGACCGCCGGCATTATCAATGTCGTCACCAAAAAAACCAAGTCCTCCGGGCTTAATGGTATCGTCAACGCTTCCATCGGAACCAACAACAAGTACAGCGGCGATATCCTGCTGAACTACCGCACCGGAAAACTGAATTTTTTCGGGGGCGTGGATTATCGCAAATGGAACATGCGCGCAGAGGGGGAGTCGGAAAACCTGACCTATTCGGGCGATACAACGTACTACCGCCTAACCGATTCCCGGAACCGGATGAACCGCGATGGATACGGATTCAAGGCAGGCATGGATTATTTCCTGAGCGACCAGGCAACGCTGACCCTTTCGGGAAAATACGGTTATTACGGCTTCGGCAGGAACCGCAACGGGGAAATGTCGTTTTATTCAGATCCTGTGATCAGTGAGGATTATGCCACCTCCCTGAATACGTCCGAACGGGAGGGAAATTATTACGAAGTCACCGCGAATTATCTGCAAAAACTCGATGCCAAAGGCCAGAAACTGGAAGTGATGGGCTTTTTCAGCAACCGGACCGGGGATGACCTGGAAGAACAGGAAGAAACGCCCACCAACGCCGACTGGGAATCCATCGGGCCCGCAGAAGATAAGATACGGACCATTGAAGCCGACAATTCTTTCGATTACCTGATCAAAGCCGACTACACCCTTCCTTTCGGAGAAAAAAGCAAACTGGAGGCGGGCTACCAGAGCAGGTTCTACATCGATGAAGAACGTTATGACTTTTATGATTACGACACCCTTTTCAATGCATGGACCGAAAACGAACTCTACAGCAATGATGTCGATTTCCGGCGGGATATCCACGCGCTGTATTCCACGTATGCCAATGAATGGAAAGGCTTCGGGTTCCAACTCGGCCTGAGGGGGGAATATTCATACCGCAGCGTAAAAAACATCAAATCTGCCGAAGCCAGCATTCTTGAACGGTTCGACCTGTTTCCCTCCGTGCACCTTTCAAAGGGCTTCCTGGAGAATCAGCAGGTCATGCTCAGTTACAGCCGCAGGATCAACCGGGTCAGGGCGCAGATGCTCGATCCCTTTGTCAGTTATATGGATCCGTACAACATCCGCCAGGGGAATCCTGATCTCCGCGACGAATACATCGATTCGTACGACCTGGGGTACCAGTACAAGTTTGAGAAATCCTTCATCGCGCTGGATGTCTATTACCGGGTGACCCACAACCTGATCAGCCGGATCACCACCATGCAGGACAACGGCCTGCTGCTCACCACATTTGAGAACCAGGACAAGGATCATACCCTTGGAAGCGAACTGACATGGAACGGCGATGTGACCAAATGGCTGAACCTCTTTGCCACGGCGGATGTGTTTTACTACAGGCTGCAGGGCGAATCGGAAGGCAATACCGTGGATGAGGACAATTTCACCTGGGAAACCCGCCTTACCGCCTCCATCAAATTAAAGCATGACATCCGCTTCCAGCTTACCGGCTCTTATGAAGGGCCGAATATCACCGTGCAGGGCCGCGAAGAAGGGTATTTCATGTCAAGCCTTTCGGCGCGGAAAGACTTTTTCGAGCGCAAGCTCAGCGTTACGCTGACCGGCCGGGATATTTTCCGGTCGGCCAAACAGGAACAAACCACCTCTGGCGACGGTTTCTACAACTACAGCCGGTTCCAGCGCGAATCCCCCATGATCATGCTCAATGTCAGCTACCGGATCAATAACTACAGGCAGCCGGCCAGGCAGGAAAACGAGCGCAACGGCGGCGGGGATGATGATATGGATATGTAAAGAAAGCCTGGAAGCATGAAAGTAAAAATACCGGAAACGCTGTTATTTCCGGGGCTCTGGCTCCTGGTCAATCTGTTGCAGGCGGCGTTCACCGGGTTATTCAAGGATGAATCCTACTATTATTTTTATGCCACCGACCTGGCGTGGGGCTACTGGGACCATCCGCCATTGACCGCCCTGCTGGCCTGGGCCGGCAGCCAGCTTTTCGCCGGTGAGCTGGGCCCGAGACTGATGGTGATCTTACTGTCGACCGGCACCGCCCTGACGCTGCAAAAAATTCTGCAACCTGCGGACAACCGGCTTTTCTGGCTCCTTTTCATCTCATTCCTGGTGTTCCACATCACCGGCTTCCTTTCGATCCCCGATTCCTCGCTGGTGTTCTTCACCGCGTTGTTCTTCCTGGCATACCGAGATTATCTGGAAAGCGAGAACCTGCAGCGCTCTGTGCTCCTGGGGCTCGTCATGGCCGGGATGCTGTATTCGAAGTACCTCGGCGTCATGATCATCCTTCTGGTGTTGCTGTCGCACATCCGGCTCCTGCTATCGCCCTTCTTCTGGATTGCCGTGCTGGTGACCACCCTGGCCTATCTTCCCCACCTGTTCTGGCAATACCAGCATGGTTTTCCGTCGGTATATTATCATATGCTCGAACGCAGCCATGACGAGTATTTCCGCTGGAACAATTTCGGCGATTACCTGGGCGGCCAGGCCGCCCTGATCAATCCGCTGCTGTTCATCCCGGTCATCTGGCACCTGCTGCGGTTCCATCCCGAAAATCACTTCGACCGTGCCCTGAAACTCAGCGCCCTGGGCAGCCTTTTACTGCCTCTTCTGCTCATGTCGCGGGGCCGCGTGGAAGCCAACTGGACCATCGCCGGGATGGTGCCGCTGTTCCTGATCAGTTTCCGGGTTTTTTCCGGAAGCGCCAGTCTCCGGAAGTTCCTCCGGATCTCAGCCTGGATCACCCTGCCACTGTTAGTCCTGGTCCGCCTGGCGCTGGCCGTGGATATCATCCCGGCTTCGATGAGCCAGAAGGTCAAACTGGAATCCCATGGCTGGAAAGAATTTTCTCACAGGCTGAGCGAAATGGCCGGCGACCGGCCGGTTGTTTTCGTCGGCTCCTATCAGAACGCGTCAGAGTACCGGTTTTATTCGGGCCAGGAAGCATTTTCCTTTAATAACGTGCTTTATCGCAACAATCAGTACGACTTGTCAGGAATGGAGAAAGAGCTTCAGGGCCGGGAAGTGCTGGTGCTTATATCGCGGGAGGACCTGCCCGACAGCGTGATCAGGGAATACGGCCTGGGCGTTCCCGACAGCATTAAATTCCCGGATGGCCATCACCAGTTGTTTCTTCCCATGCAGGATTACCGGTCGTATAACTTTCTTTCTTTGGCCGCAACGCCCACAGCGTGGTCAGGAAAAGCCGGAAGCAGGCTGAAGATACCGTTATTGCTGGAAAATCCGCTTGCCGATCCGATTGACTTCAGCGCCAGACCGGGCAGCAGGACCACCCTGAGCTACACTTTACTGCAGTACGGGGATCCGGTGCTCCAGGGAGATTTTGAGGATATTTCGAACCTGGTACTGGGCAAGGACTACCAAACCACACTCCTGCTCACGCTACCCGAGACGCCCGGTACCTACTACCTGCGTGTTTCAATAAGGACAGGCTGGCTTCCGCCCGGAATCAACGGCAGGATCCACCGCCTCACAGTAACCCCCTGAGTGTAAGAATACCCGACATAATCAATTCATTCATCGTCCTTTAAAAAAAAATATAGCACTTGACAAACCGATTATTTAAGTATTATCTTTGTGCAATATTAAAGAACCATAGTACCGCACTGATTTAATTTTTCTCCGATACCAATTTTCAATCCCACTTTTTATTAATCCTTTATTTTTTTTCACATGAACATTTTTGTAGCTAAACTTAGCGCGAACACTACGAGCGAAGATTTGAGGAATTTATTCGCCGAATACGGTGAAGTGGTTTCCGCAAATGTGATTTTCGACCGGATGACCGGCAGGTCGAAGCGGTTCGGATTCGTGGAAATGAAGAACGATGATGAAGCCAACAAGGCCATCAACGAGCTGAATGAATGCGAATACGATAACAGCCAGATCGTAGTGAAGAAAGCCCGTCCGGCCAACGAAGGCCCGCGGCCCCCGAGACGCGAATTCAAAAGGTATTAATAAATTCCTTTTTGAGACATCCCTGCCGCGTTTTCCACGCCGCGCAGGGAGGCTATTTCCGCCACGGCCTCTATCGCCCTGCGGATATGCTCTTCGGTATTGAAGGGTCCCATGCTGAGCCTGACGGTTCCATGGATCTTGTCGGTTCCGAGGCCCTGGTGGACCAGGGGAGCGCATTGAAGGCCGGTCCGGCAGGCGATGTTGTAGTCAACATCCAGCATCGTCCCGACATCTCCAGAGTCGAAGCCGGCTACATTAAAACTCAGAACAGGATTGTGATTTTCAGGGCTTTCAGCACAATAGATCCGTACCGGATCCAACTGCTGAAGGCCCTTTCTCATTTGATCCCATAATTGCATTTCCCGCTGGTGCAGGTTCTCGATACCCTGCTCCATGACCCATTTAACCCCGGCATTCAGGCCGGCCACGCCGACGATGTTCAGCGTTCCGCATTCCATCCGGTATGGGAACTCCTCTAGGTGGGTCTTCTGGGCAGAGCGCACGCCGGTGCCGCCAAAACGCGTCCCGCGGATCGGAACATGCTCCATAACATAGGATCCGCCGATCCCCGTTGGGCCCATCAGGCACTTATGCCCGGTGAAGACCAGCACGTCGATGCACATGGCCTTCATGTCGATCGGAACCGCACCGGCGCTCTGGCTGGCATCCACTACCAGAAAGACGCCCAGCTCCCTGCAGATCTTCCCGATCTCAGCAACCGGCTGGATGGTCCCGATCACGTTCGAGCAATGATTCACGACCACCATCCGGGTGTTCTTCCGGATCGCCTTCCGGATATCGTCCGGATCAACATAGCCTTTTTCATTGAAGGGAACATGGGTCACCCCGATGATGCCGCCAAGCTGAAGATGATGCAGCGGGCGCAGCACAGAATTGTGCTCCAGCATGGTTGTGACCACGTGATCTCCTTTTTGGGCCAGGCCCTGGAGTACCATGTTCAGCGAATCGCTGGCATTGTAACTGAAGGTCAGCCGGTTGGGATCATCACCGTTGAACAGTTCGGTGAGCAGCTTCCGGGTGCCCTGTACGATCTCCTCGGTCTCAATGGCCGCGTCAAATCCCGATCTCCCGGGATTAACCCCGTTTTTCCGGTAAAACGAATCCATGTACCGGTATACTTCTTCCGGCTTGGGATAAGTAGTGGCTGAATTGTCAAGATAGATCATGTCCATGATGTAGGTTCTTTGGTTTGGAGAAGCAGTCGGGTTGTGTTACACTGTTAAATTGTTACACTGTTAAATTGTTACACTGTTAAATTGTTACACTGTTAAATTGTTACA
>CAZAZE010000005.1:61376-90690 GCA_964489545.1 uncultured Bacteroidales bacterium | reverse complement strand
CTGTTAATTGTTATGTTGTTTACTGTTAAATTGTTATGTTGTCGGGTTGAGAGATGGACAGGGTATTGGCTTCGGCTGGCGGCGGGGTGGGATCGAGGACGAGGGCGTCGGCGACGATCTCGGCCAGGGTCATGATCTTCACGCCCAGTTTATAGGCGGCGTTGGTCTGGATGAGCTGATCCACGCAGTTATGACAGGGGGTGCAGACGATATCCGCGCCGCTGTTCCTGATCTGATCTGCTTTCAGCCCGGTGATTGTCATCCTCCGTTCGTTGTATTCGCTCATGGCGAGCTGGCCGCCGCCGCCGCCGCAACACAGGTTGTCGGCCCCGTGCGGCGTCATTTCAACGAAATCGCTGACGCATTGCTTTAAAATGTAGCGCTGCTCTTCGATCACCCCTCCGCCGCGTACCAGGTTGCAGGGATCGTGCAGGGTCACCCTGCCTTTGATCTTCGAAGGATCGACCTTGATCCTCCCCTGCCGGATATACTCTGCGATCAGTTCGACGGAAGTGGCCACATCGAAGGGGAAGGCCTGGCCCAGGTAATTCGGCGCTTCCCAGCGGAAGGCCCTGGAGCCGTGGCCGCATTCGGCCAGCACGCAGCGCCTGGCATTCAGCTGCCCCATCTCGTCATACAGCCGTTTGGCAATGAGTGTCGATTCCTCCAGGTTCCCGGAGAAATAACCATAATTGGTCACGTCGTACATCTTCGTCGACAAGGTCCAGCTTTCGCCCGCCGCGTAGAAGATTTTGGCCATAGCGGAAATCGACAACGGGAAAAACTTGGGCTCGCGGGGATTCAGCGTGTAGAGCACTTCCCGTCCCGGCACATCCAATGGTATTTCAGCCTTATCGTCGTTCACCTCGAACCTGAGGTCATCCTCCAGCCATTTCAGGGTATCCACGAAGTCCTGCTCCGGTATGGCCATATTGTTCCCGGTGGTGACTGCCGCATCGACGGTCGATTGCAGCGTGGCGGGAACCAGTCCCATTTCGGCCAGCATCGCCCGGCCGGTTTGCACCAGGTAGCCGATATCCACACCGATGGAACAGTGCAGGGTGCATCGTCCGCACATCGTGCAACTGCCATAGAGCGAATCGATCATCTCTTCCGCCGTTTTCGCGTCGAGTTCGCGGGCTCCGGTGAGCCAGGGAAGATTCTTCCCGGTGAAGGTGAAATAACGGCGGTAGATGGATGATACCAGGTCGACCTTACGGGCGGGAATATAACGGGGATCTTTGAATGCCAGGTAATAAGCGCAACTCTCGGCGCAGAGCCCGCAATGGACACAACTATTGAGCTGGGTGAGCAGCCTGCCGTTCTTGTCCGGGTCAAGAGCCTTCAGGGCTTTTTTCCTTGTATCTTCCGGTATCTTCTTCATGGCGTGCGTTGTTTGACGGGTCGCGGAGGCCAGACGCCCCGCCATCCGAAGAACATTCCCAGGTGATAGCGGGCGGCAAAGAAATAGACCATGTGCCTGAGTTTGCCGACCGGGACGTACAGCATGAGCAGGGCGAAGGAGAGATGGTAGGCGATGGTGACTGTAAGATGATAGGACGGTAGGACGGTAGGACGGTAGGACTGTATGAAGATGTGGGTGAAGAGATAGATCAGCGTAAGGAGCTGGAAGAGGGTGACGAGGATGTTGCTGATATAATCGTCGGGGTTGGAGAGGGAACCGAGTTCCTTCTTCAGCATTCTTTTCACAAGGATTCCGGTGCCCGCTGCGGTGGTGAGCGACAAGTACGCAATGAGCAGCCAGGCGGGCCAGCCTTTGGGGATCCAATTAAACGCGATCAGGAAAAAGAAAAAGAAAGCCAGGAAGGTACCTGTATGATAAAGCAGTCCGGCCGTGTACGTAGGAAGATGAAGATAAGCTGATTCCTTTTTCCCCGGGCTCATGGCGCCGGTGAAGGCATAAGCAACCGCCGGTGTGGTTTTCCCGGCCGGCCGGGCGTAATCGACAGGTTTACCGAGCCGGATCAGCCGGATCAGCTGAAACAGGCAGGCGAGCAGGCAAATGCCCAGTGCAGACCAGGCGAACCATTGATACCAGGCCATCATTCGGAATATTTCAGACGCAACCATCGGGTTTGGGGAGGCCGGCGACACGGCAGGCGCCGCGGGCGGGACCCAGGGGAAACAGTTCGTAGATCTCCCGCAGCCTCAGGCCGGTCTCCTGGCATATGGTTCGGATCATCGGGGCCATCCCCTTTTCTTCATAATTCCGGCGGATGATATTGACCACCGCCCAGTGCTTTTCATTCATCGGGGCAATGCCGTCGTAAGAGGCAAACAGCTCCGCCACTTCCCGGTCCCATATCCCGGGATTGGACAGGAACCCGTCGCCGTCGACTTCAAATACCCTTCCTTCTATGGTGATTGAAGGCATAAGACTTAGATTTTAGTGTTTAGTGTTTAGTGTTTGGTGTTTATTTGATGCTCTGATGCTTTGATGCTCTGATGCTTTGATGCTTTGATGCTTTGATGCTCTGATGCTCTGATGCTCTGATGCTCTGATGCTTTGATGCTTTGAGGTCCGTCAGTTCTTTGTTTCACAGCGCTCGATGATCTCATCTTCCGTCATGTTGGCATCGGGCAGGAGCCAGTCGGGGCAGAACCACAACGCGCGTTTGGTCACATAGCGCTTGCAGGAAGGCCAGTTATCCTCATTCAGGCAGAATTCATCAACATAAAATTGCTTCTTTTCCGGGTCCGGTACGACCACATCGGAATTGACCAGTTTGCAGGTATTATGGTTCGGGCAGATGTTCATCTTATCTTCTAAAAATACAAGGCCGAAATTAGGAAAAGTATGATTTGCCTCAGCCAGCGTTCAACAGGCGGGCATAATATATAATCGATATAAATAGAGCAGAAATCAAGATGAAATGACAAGATTATCAGATTTTTCGCTTAAGCGGTATTCAGGCCAGGCCTGATGCGATTGCATGGTACATTTATTTTTTTTATATTTAAGCGATTAAATACCTAGATACCATTCCTTATGCCACGTCTTAAAGCCCCCCATTCTATTGGTATGATCTTATTGCCTTTGTCGGTGATGCTGTTAACCCTTTCCAGCGTCCCGCCATCCGGCAGATCCTTTGTGCCCACGACCCTGAACGATTTTTTCCTGCCAGGTTCGCAGCCGCTTGAATCCGGCACCTTCTCCAATCCCAACCAGTGCGATAATTGTCACGGCGGCTATGATCTTGCGGTCGAGCCGGCCTTTAACTGGCGGGGGAGCATGATGTCGCAGGCGCAGCGCGATCCCTTATACCTGGCCTGCCTGGCCATCAGCAACCAGGATGCGCCGGAGGTCGGCGACCTGTGCATCCGCTGTCATGCACCGAAAGGCTGGCTGGAAGGCCGGTCGGAGCCCACGGACGGGTCAGCCCTTACAGTAGATGACCGCCAGGGCATCCAGTGCCATTTTTGCCATAAAATGATCGCTCCAACAGCACTTGGAGTGAATCCCTATCCAGGGGATCCACTCTATATCAGTCAGGTAGGCAATGTCGCCTCAACGTACACTATTGACCAGGGCTATCTGGCCATTATTTCCGGACACATTCCACCCTCCAGTGCCAACGGGATGTATGTTTGTGATAATAATGACAACCGCAGAGGCCCTTACTTTGATCCTCCGGCAAACCATGCTACGCCTTATTCGCCTTACCATAAGGGCTCCGAGTTGTGCGGAACCTGTCATGACGTGAGCAATCCCGTATACCAGACCGTTCGGGATGAAAACGGCGACATCATTGATTATACTCCCAATGCGTTCGATACGCCTGCCGCCGACTTCCACACCCATGAGATGTTTCCCATCGAGCGGACGTACAGCGAGTGGAAAGTGAGTGCCTATAACACCCCTGGGGGAGTCACCGGTACCTACTTCGGAGGCAATAAATCGTTTGTATCCACCTGCCAGGATTGCCATATGAAGGATGTAACGGGGAAAGGATGCAACAAAGCGCAGGCTCCGGTACGCACCGATCTGCCGCATCACGACATGACCGGAGGCAACACCTGGGTGCCCACATTGATTAATTCCGTTTTCCCGGGCGAAAGCGACCCGGCGGCCCTTCAGGCAGGCATCCTCCGGGCCAGGGACATGCTGCAGCACGCCGCTACCCTGGAACTGACTGTGAACCAGTCTTTACAACGGGCTGTCGTCAAGGTGATCAATGAAACAGGGCACAAATTGCCGTCGGGTTACCCGGAAGGCCGCCGGATCTGGATCCATGTGACCGCTTCCAGCGCCCTCACCGGCGAAAGTTTTGAATCGGGGCATTATGATGCCGCTACGGGATACCTGACCAAAACAGGCGCAAAGGTCTACGAGATCAAGCCGGGGCTCAGCCCGGGCCTGGCCGCCGCGGTTGGCCTGACCGCTGGAGAATCGTTCCATTTCGTACTCAACGATACAATCTACTCCGACAACCGCATCCCACCCAGAGGCTTCAACAACGCCAAATTCGACTCCATCCAGTCGCCCCCGGTAAACTATGCTTATGCCGACGGGCAATACTGGGACACGACCGTTTACCTCTTCCCTTTCATCCCTGATCAGATTGAGGTCAATTTATACTACCAGGCGACCTCCAAAGAGTATATCGAATTCTTAAGGGATGAGAACTATACCAACACCGCTGGCCTCACCATGTACAACCTCTGGAACAATAACGGGAAATGCCCGCCGGAACTGATGCAGAACGCAGCCTGGTCGCGCCGCACGCAATGGACAGGGGCGGTCAGCCAGCTCTGGCATGACAGCGGCAACTGGGATAACGAAATACCGACAGACCAGATGACCGTAATCATTCCCGCCGGCACAGCCGTGCCGCCCATCGTCAACGCGGCGGCAAGCTGCAGAAACCTGGTGGTGGGACCCGACGCGGAACTCATTATCGCTGGCAGCAATACCCTGACTGTTCACGGAGACGTGGTACTGAGCGGGAACCAGGGTTCAAACAGCGCCATCTGGAATATGAAAAACCTCAGGGTCGATCCGTCAGAAAAGTAATCTCTGGTATTAAAACATCGATTGTTGTTCCCTGTAGGTCCGGGCCATCATCCGGTTGACCAGCCCCACAGATTTGCTGCGGGGAAGGATGCGTGTCAGCAGGAAATAATTGATCCTGTTGGCCAGTCCCGGTAGAAGAACCGGTTTTCTGCCGAGTTTTTTCAGCGCAAAGGAGGCGACAGCAGAAGGAATCATCACCGGGGGGCTGAGCAGGCCCTTGGCTGGTTTGGTGCCAAGATATCCCGGTGTAGCCGTAGCCCCGGCACAAACGGCGCTGACATCGATCCCATAAGGTCTCAGTTCGTGATATAAGGCTTCGGCCAGGCCCAGGTTAAAGGCTTTGGTACCGGAATAAGCCGCCACAAGCTGTGTTCCCCACAATCCTGCCAGGGAAGACATCAGCAGGATGCCGCCGGTATGGTTCAGTTCCCGGAGCCGTGTGGCGAAAAGCCAGGCCAGGTGGAGTGGTGTCCGGGCGTTCACGTCGACATAAAGATCGAGTTCATGCTGTTTTGCCTTGAGAAACGGCTTCACCCGGCTGTACGCTGCATTGAAGACCAGCAGCCGGCAATCAAGCCCTTCCATGGCCATCATACACCGATGAGCAGCATCCCGGCCGGCCAGATCAGCAACCAGTACCCGTGTTTCAACGGCGTAGCGCAACATGAGGTTTTTTGCCAGGGACTCCGTCCCTTTCGCATTCACATCAACAAGGATGCAGTTCATCCCCTTAGCCGCCAGCGCTTCGGCAAAGGCCGCTCCGATTCCTTCCGCCGCCCCGGCGACCAGGCCCCACTGACCGTATCGCTTTAAAAAGTCAGACATACTTTTTTTATCTTTACCCGCTTTTTTGAACTGGTGCAATGATAAAGATTTCTTTCAAGCATGAGGAAGATCCTGTTCGCTTTTCTTAAGGTCCTGTCGGTTATCCGGAAGCTCCGGATGAAGCTGACCGGCAAAACGGAAGATGACCTGCATGCACAAAGGATCGTTACGGGCAGATCGTGGGAAGAATTCTGCGATCAGCTGAAGCTGGCCGGTGCGGTGCTGACGCATCCGGGCGCACCCCGCGACCCGTTCCAGCAGGCAGAGGGAATCCGCTATCTCAGCCGCCTCACACGGGCCGGGTTAGAGGCCTTTGTCGAATACAGCGACCCGGCCTTCCCTGTCTTCCGCCGCATGGTGCATGAGACCGTGAAGATGGGGGCCGATAATCCCGACAATCATTACCTGAACGCGCAGATCAGCGGAAAGTATGAATACCGGATCACCGGAAAACGGAATACGGTCGATTATATCGGATTTTTCACCCAGAACGGTAATTACGGCACGACCGGCGGGCTGGCTCCCTGCGGACAGATCCAGAACGACGAGCTGAAATGCGCGGCCGACGGAAGCTTTGAGATCATCCTGAGCAGAGAACCCCGCGGAAAGAACTGGCTGAAGTTGGAAGCGGATACCTCCCTGGTGATGGTCCGGCAGACGTTTGCCGACCGCATTAATGAAGTAGCCGCCGAGGTGCACATTGAGAACCTGGATGGCCGGCGGGCCCCGGATCCGTTGACCCCTGCCCTGGTCGACGAAGGGTTGAAGACCGCTTCCCTGTTTGTCGCGGGGGCTCCATTGCTGTTCGCCCGGTGGGCCAGGGGCTTTCAAAAACACACCAACCGCCTGCCCCTGTTCGACCCAGCCATATCCAACGCCGCCGGGGGCGACAGTTCCATCATTTATCATCACAGTCACTGGCGCCTGGCGGATGATGAAATGCTCGTGATCACGGTGAAGCCTCCTGATTGCGACAACTGGAACTTCCAGCTGAACAACTACTGGATGGAATCGCTCGATTACCGGTATTTCAACATAAGCATCAACAAGACCGGTGCCGTGTATGAGCCTGACGGGAGTGTCCGGGTGATCGTGTCACACCGTGATCCGGGGCATGCGAACTGGCTGGAAACCGCCGGCCACACGGAGGGAACCATGTGCTGGCGCTGGTATCGCCTGAAGCCCGGCGCCCTTCCCGTGGAGCCCGAATGCATTGTTATTAAATATCAGGATTTCAAAGAAAGTGAAAAACGATAAGATCATCCGCTCGTCGCATTACGGGCACAAACCCTGGTGGTTCCGCTCACTGAACGCGGTCTGGGAAAAGTCCTACCCATTAGGGACCCGGACGGACCTGGACAAAGACAAACTGATTACCGCCGCACGGAAAATCACAGGCTTGCAGGATCTCGGCGCCGATTTCATGGACGAACCCCTGGAGCGGTTGCTTAGATCCATCCGTGAGGAAGCGGATCTGCATCCGATCGGATATTTCATCACACGCCAGCGCATGATCAACCTGCTGGCCGCACGGCTCAGGGCTGAGGCGTTGTTCCGCCGCCATCCGGAGATCCTGGATCAGCCTCTGCCTCCGGTCTGGGTCATCCTCGGCCTGCAGCGGACCGGGACCACCAAACTGCACCGTCTGCTGGCTTCCGATCCCGACAACCGGGTGCTGGCCAGTTGGGAGGCGATCAATCCCGTCCCCCTGACGGATAAGAACGGCGTCAGAGACAGGCGCGTTTCGATTGCCCGCACCAGCGAACGGGCCCTGCGCATCATGGCGCCCGGTTTTTTCGCCATTCATCCGGTGGAACATTCAGCCCCGGAGGAGGATATCCTGCTGCTCGACATCACTTTCCTGAGCACCACGCCGGAGGCCACGATGCACGTCCCTTCTTACGCGGCCTGGCTCGAACAGACCGACCAGTCGCCCGCCTACGCCTACCTGGTCAAAATGCTGAAGCTGCTGCAATGGCAGCGGCCAGGAAAGCGCTGGATCCTGAAATCGCCGCACCACCTGGAGTTCATCGATCTGATCGACAAGCATCTCGAAGAGGTCCATTTTCTCTGGACCCACCGCGAAGTGACCGAGTGCATTCCTTCGTTCATCAGCATGGCCGCCCACAGCAGGGGAATCTTCAGCAACAATGCCGATGGCCGGTCCGTCGCCAGCCACTGGATCCGGAAAACCGGGTACATGCTTGGCAGGGGGATGGAATACCGGCAGCACAACGGGCACAGGGATCAGTTCACCGATATCATGTACGAACAGCTCCGCGACAATTCTCTCGGGGTGCTAGAGGAAATCTACCGCCACAACGGGGGGGTGACTGCGGAATTAACCGAACGGTTCATTCAGGCGGAGCGGACCAACCCGATGGGCAAATACGGTATTCATGAATACCGCCTGGAAGATTTCGGCGCTACTAAGGAAGAGATCATTTTGGCTACAGAGGGGTACAGGAAGTTTATGGAAGGGGGGGATGGTTAAAAAACGTAGTACCACTATAGTGGTCGTACATGTTTTTTGGGAAATAACAGGAAAACCAGCATGCAATTGACTTTTGCGATGATATTTATAAAAATCGTCCTACCATTATAGTGGTAGTACATTTATCTTCCTAAAAATGCCAAAAAAAACCAGCATCGGCTACAAAAACCCCTTCTCCGCCACACTGGAAGGAATCTCCGCCGTCTTCACCAAACAACAAAAAGTGGGCACCCTGACAACTTCCGAACGGCTGGAGGGTAAAACCGTCCTGGTCGATGGAGCCAGCTCAGGGCTGGGACTGGCCATTGCAGAACGCATGGCCCGGCGCGGCGCCCGCGTTATCATGGCCTGCCGCAGCGGAATCCCGGAAAAAGGCGAAATGCTGAAGAAAAAGACAGGAAGTCAGCATATCGAAATGGTACAGGTCGATTTCTCCGACCTCAGCTCGATCCGCAACCTTATTGTTGCGCTGAAGGAAAGATTCGCGCCCTTCGATATCGTGATCAGCAACGCCGCCATGGTGCCGGCGCAAAGCCGCAAAACCCCCCAGGGGCTGGAAGAGATGTTCATGGTGAATTACCTCTCCAAATTCATCTTTATCAACGGCCTCATCAGGGAAAACGCTGTCCGGACCGGGAACGGGACCGTGCCCAGGATCATCTTCGTATCCTCCGAAAGCCACCGCCATCCGCCGGAATTCGACTGGGAAGGATTCGGGAAATACAAGGAATACGGGATGAAGAAAACCGTGGAATATTATGGCTATTACAAACTGCTGCTGACAACTTACGCGGCGGAACTCTCCCGCAGGCTGAACGGCGATGGCCGGCCGCCCGTTTCCGTTTTCGCCCTCTGTCCCGGGCCCGTCAACTCCTCCATCGCCCGCGAAGCGCCGGGCCTCGTGCAACCTATCATGAAACTGGTCTTCGCACTGTTCTTCAAGTCCCCCGCCAAAGCGTCAGAACCGGTGGAATATCTCGCCGTATCAAAAAATCAGGAAGGGAAAACTTTCGACTACCTCTTTAAAATGAGCAGGAAGGATATCGACGTAAAAGCCGCAGAGGCAGAAAACGGCCGGAGGCTGTGGGAACTTTCCGAACAGCTCGTTCAAAAGATATCGTAAGGGGAGATTATAAAATCAAAGCTAAAGCCGGTCCCGCCACGCTTCGATATCGATGTAGACCACGTCGCCGGCTTTGCCGCGCAGGATGCGGTTATCTATGTCTTCCCCATCGGCCCTGCATTCCACGCGCGACCAGTTTCCCCGGGTGATCTTGTACTCCAGGGGCTCCTCATCGGGCCGGGGAATCTCGATATAGTATTTCCCGTCGAGCCCCTGGCTGAACATCCAGTAGCGGCTTCCGGGATCCCAGCCGTTGAAGTTGCCGGCGATATACAGCGCATCGCTGGATTTAGCTTCCGGTAGTGAATTGATGATCAGGACCAGTTTCGGGCAATGGGGCTTGGGCAGGTCGTTCCAGCTTTCGATCGCCACATTCACCACGTCCTGCCGGCCAAAAAAGGCCACCCGGTTATCGATCTCGTAGCCGCAGAGGTCTTTTTCCACCGTGCTCCAGTCGCCCCGCGTGAATTTGAATTCCACCGATCCGATCCCCTGGGGCAGCGTAATCTCATAAACCGAATCGGAGTTCTTCTCCAGGATATAAGCGGGATCACCCGGGTCCCAGTTATTGAAGTTGCCTGCAATGTACAGATTGTCGCTCGGCGGCGTATTGTCAGGCAGCTCCGTGATCCGTACCTTCATCTCGTAACATCCCTGCAGCAGGAACATGACCAGGCTTGCGACTAATATTATTTTCTGCCGTCCGAACATCGTAAATCACAAATCACAAACAAACTCAAAACTCAAAATTCAAAACTCAAAATTCATTTTCAGTTATCCTCCGCCGTACCATTTTAAGAAGGCCGGCACATTCACCCGGCTGACCAGCACCTGTTCCTCCATCGGGGGATCCAGTTCCAGGGCCAGCCGGCTGTTGAAATATTTGCTCACTTTCCGGATCGAATCAATACCCGCGATACATCCCCGCGTCGCCCGGAAGAATTTGCCGGGATCGAGCTGAGACTCCATCTCATTTAAGGTGAAGTCGACAATATATCTTTTCCTGTCCTTCAGCATGGCGAACACAACGTCATCATCGGCGTAGAAATAGGCGATCTCTTCGATCATGACCGACCGGAGCTGGTCGCCGACACGCACCAGGAAACGGGTTTTGTATTCCCCCTTCATCATCTTCATCAGCTTTTCCAGCTGATCTGCATCCAGAATACTCTTCTGCTGTCGTGTCCCTGCGCTCAGTTTGTCGAGTTTTCTGAGCGCCTGGTCCAATGCATCCGGACTGACCGGCTTCAGGAGGTAATCTATGCTGTTGAGCTGGAAAGCCCGGATGGCGTATTCATCAAAAGCGGTGGTGAAGATGACCGGGACATCGACCTGGACCTCATTAAAAATATCGAAACTCAGCCCGTCGGCGAGCTGAATGTCGAGAAAAATCAGGTCCGGCGGCCGGCTGGTCTTCAGCCATTCGACGCTGTCGGCGATTGTGTCCAGTTCGCCGATGATCTCGAAGTCGCGGCCGGTGCCTTTCAGCAATCGCATTAACTCGGCCCGCGCAAAGGGTTCGTCTTCTATGATCAGGATCTTCATCATTTCAGATTAACGGGATGGTTACGGAAAAAGTTCCGTGTTCATCAGAAATTTCCACTTTCCGGTCGGTGAGAAATCCATACCGGCTGGCAATATTTTTCAGCCCGACGCCGGTACCGCCCTGTTCAGGCTTCACCTGCAGGTTATTGCTGACCATTATCCGGTCATCATGCGAATGGATCGTTATGCTCAGGGGCTGCTTCCGGGCGACCACGTTGTGTTTGACGGCATTTTCCACCAGCAGCTGCAGGGTCATCGGCGCGATCTTTTTCCGGAGTGCATCGTCATCCACCTTAAAGATAAATTCGATCATGCCCTGGAACCTCAGTCCGAGCAGGTAGGTAAATGACCGGATAAAAGCCATTTCCTCCGCCAGGCTGACGAGTTCCCGGCTGCGGTTATCCAGCACATACCGGTAAACATCGGACAACTTCCGGATGAATTCCCCTGCTTTTTCCGGGTTCTCATAAACCAGGGAAGACAGCGTGTTCAGGCTGTTGAACAGGAAATGCGGGTTGAGCTGCAGTTTCAGCATTTCGAACTGGTACTCCGCGTTTTCCTTGCGGTAGCGTTCTATTTCGGCCAAAGAAGACCGGTACCGGTCGTTCAGGAAGAACCCCAGTTCGGCCAGGTTGAAGGTCAGCAGAAACAACAGGGCGATCCCGGCGATGATGCTTTCATCGGAAAAGATGACCAGTTTGCCGGGAAGGATGAACAGGTTGAACAGCAGCCGGACCACCACCACTGCGAGCAGTACCACCAGGGACCCGGCGAGGGTCTGGACGAGCCAGGTGCGCGCCGGGCCTTTATCCCAGGGTACTTTCCGCGCAATGAAAAGGTTCAGCCTGGTCAGCATTTCCAGGATGACAAGACCGTAAATCGCTGCGTACAGGTAATTGAGCGGGTTGCTGAACAGTTCGAAGTAGCGGTACCGGATATTCAGCATGACCTCCACCAGGAGCCAGGCGAGGAGGCCGGCAAGGATTCCGGCGGTCCATCTCCAGAAATAACTCCGGTACAGAAATGGGATCATGGGCTAATCGTTGAGCAAACCTTCGGGATTCGAACCGTTCCGTTCAAAAGTAGGCAAATTTTCAACACGTCAAAGAGCGCAGGGATCGTGGCGTTTGGATTACTTGTTCAGCGTTATGTTCCTGCTGACAACCGGCACTCCGTTCTTTTCCACCACGCAGGTGTAGGTTCCCTTGCCGAAATCGCTCATATCGCAGGCCAGCCTCAGGGCTTCGTCGCCTTTAACTTTGCGTTCGAACAGTTTGTTATTGTTGTCGCCGACAATGCGAAGGGTTACGAGTTCATGGTCGGGGTTGACGAGCCGGAATTCGATGACAGCGGCCGGTTTCAGTTTCACCGAGGCGTCGAATGCGTTGACACCGGGCAGGTTCACCGAAGAAGTATCGGCTTTGGAGAAGCTGGGGGCGGCGATCATCGCGATCATCAGGGCTGCGGAAAGGATCATTGTTTTCATGGCGCTTTGTTTTTTAGGGGTTGATCATGAAACAAAGTTACCGCGCCAAAAAGGGGAAGGAAAGCGAAAACCGGTGAACTGAATAATCCGGAGGGTGAACTGCAGGATCCGGAGGGTGGAATGCAGGAAGCGATCACTATAATTCGAGCACTTTCAGCTTCGCGGTGTCCACAACCCCCAGACCATGTTCCGCGGCCCGCGCCAGGGTCAGGATGTCGTCCCTGTGAAATCCCATCAGTTCGGCGGAATAGGCATCCAGGGCCACCGGATCGAGCCCGGCCAGGATCTTGTTGGGCTTTACCGTCGCCCCCGGCCCCGCCGGCCCGTTCTCCGTGGCGCATTCGATCGCGTCGACCACACAGAGATCGGGCTTTCTGATCAGGTTCAGGTCGGCGATGCACTGGGCAAGGTATTCGTGGTTGTCATACGTGTACGTGCCATCCGGAGAGTGCATGTGCCGGTTGGTCGGGGAAGAGGAAACCCCCATCAGGCCTTTGAGGTTGCCGGAAAAGATCGTTCCATTATGATGCTTGGCCACGGGAATGCTGATGTACACGTCGACTTCGGTAAAAACCCTGAAGATCTCCGCCTTTTTCAGCGAAATCCCGCCGGGTATCTCGACTTCCATCCTGTCGCTGCCATACCGGAACTTCCCGATCATTCCGGCATATTGATCATAATGGCTGCTGCGTTCCCAGTAGCCTGCAGGAACGGGTTTGAAGCAGACGATCTCTCCGGCGCCTGCCTGCAGGGCCAGGCTGGCCAGGGCCAGCGCCACATCCGGATGGGTATAGAATCCCGGATTTTTCCATGGGGAATTCACCAGGATGCCGACCGATTGTCCCGGTTTAACGAAATTCCCCATGCCACCCAGCGGCCGGAGTAGTTTTTGCATATTGCCAAAGGGATCTGACCCGGAAATGGCCACAATGTCCCATGGCTCTCCAGGAACCTGGATGGCTTCCTGCCCGAAAGTTTTGATGAGCCCCGGGCCGATCATCAATGCTCCACCCGCCAGGATGCCTGTCCTCACAAATTCACGGCGTCTGATCTTTTTCATGGTTTGTCGGTTTTGTGTTGGATGATAAAGTTAAGAAAAACCGGTCTTGTACCCGACAATGAAATTTCTTAATACATTTGCACCCAATACTCCGACGCGCCTATGTCCCGCCGCAAATTGCTCCTGATCAACCCCAAAAACATTTACAAGCAGGGGATTTATCACACGGCTGATTATGGCGTGCCGCCCATCAACCTGGGCATCATTGCCGCCCTGACGCCGGATCACTGGGATGTAGAGATCGTGGACGAGAATTTCGAGTTGTTTGAATACCGGCCGGCGGATCTGGTCGGTTTCACCGCCCTGACCTCACAGGTCACCCGGGCGTATGAGATCGCCGCTTTATACCGGGAGCAAAAGATCCCCACCGTTTTGGGCGGCATTCACGCCTCGATGATCCCGGAAGAGTCGATGAAATTTGTTGATGTCGTGGTCAAAGGAGAAGCGGAAAGCGTCTGGGGCCAGGTCATACGGGATTTTGAACAGAACAGCCTGAAGCCTTTGTACACCGGAGAATTGCTCCCAATGGTGGATTCTCCCTTCCAGCGGATGGATCTGTACAACAGGAACTATTCCCTGGGCGCAATCCAGACCACCCGGGGCTGTCCGATGCAGTGCGATTTTTGCAGCGTCCATGCCATCAACGGGCGAAAATACCGCCACCGTTCCGTCGGGGATGTGGTGAAGGAATTCATCAGCATCCCGCAATCAAAAGTGTACGTTGTCGACGATGATTTCTACGGGTATTCAAAAGCCAGCGCCCAGAGGGCTAAAGAGATCTGTCGCGGGATCATCGCCAGCGGGGTGAAGAAAGACTGGTACACCTTCACCTCCATGCACATCGCTTCCGACCCCGAGGCGTTAAAACTGATGTCGGACGCCGGCTGCCGCCTCATCCTCTTAGGCATAGAGTCCGAAATAACCGACCAGCTCGAATCTTCCAATAAAAATACCAACCTGAAGGTAGGCGTCGACAACTACGAGAAAGTTTACGACGCCATGCACCGGCAGGGCATCGCCGTACTGGGCAGTTTCATTTTCGGACTGGATACGGACACCCCGGAAACCATCCTGAGGAGGGCTGACTATTTCATCAATTCCGGTGTGGACTGCATACAAGCCGGGATCCTTACTCCCTTGCCGGGTACGGGGACCTATTACCGGTATCTTTCCGAAAACCGGATCACGCATACGAACTATCCAAAAGACTGGGAACAGTATACATTTTTCCACACGGTTTTCCAACCCAAATTCATGACCGGGCGCGAACTGGAATTACTGATGGAACAGGTGTGGGATCGGATCTACGACCGCAATGTCCTCAAAAAGAAGTACTTCAGCACCCTGAAATCCACCCGGAACCCTTTGGCCGCCGGCTGGGCCCTGGCCACCAACGTCAATTACAGGAATACTGTTTTTGAAGGTAAGCGGGATCCATTGAATTTTAATGAATTATACAAAGAAGTTTCCGGGATCGATCTGAGCAGGAACCAGAACCTCCAGGCTATCATCGGTATCTGAATTAAATAAGGAATCTCGCCCGGAACATTAAGCATTAGGTTTCCGGGTTGCGCGCCGCTTATTCGACTACCGTCACTATCCCTTCGTAGATCTTTTTGGCTCCCCTGTGGTTTTTACCGAAGATGCGGAAGATATAGGAATCGGGCGTAACCACCTTTCCGGAATAGTCGCGACCATCCCAGACACAATAGGGGTCTGAAATTTCGGATTCAAAGATCTGCTGCCCCCAGCGGCTGTATATGATCACGCGGAATACCTCGATCACGTCGCCGGTGGTGCCGCCGACCGAGAAGCAGTCGTTCAGCCCGTCGCCGTTGGGGCTGAATGCGTTGGGCACGAAGATCTTGATATCTTCCAGGATGCCGATCTCCAGCGTGTCGCGGTCCCAGCAGCCATGCTCGGTTTCGGTGTACATGATCACGTAATAGGTGCCCGGGGCGGTATAGGTGTGCCGCGGACTGGGGTCGCCGGCATCGGTGCCGCCGTCGCCGAAGTCCCAGGTGATGATGCTGAACGGCATGCTGATCTGTTCGGTGAACCGGATGGTGGGGTTGTCGATGGTGGCGGCCTGGGGATCGGCTGTGAAATCGGCCACAGGCACCTCGTACACTTCCACCAGGTCGTTAATGGTCAGGGTGTTGGTACATCCCGTGGAATTGGTAACCGTGAGGGTAATGTCATAATTGCCCGGATTCTCATACAAATGGGTCGGTGATGCCAGGCCGGAAGTCGTCCCGTCGCCGAAATCCCACAGATAAGAAGGATTCTCAAGATCGGTCGAATTGTTATTAAATGTAACCTCGATCGGCTGACAGCCGGTGTTTCCGCTGGCGGAGAACATCGCCACCGGATCGGCGTACACATCATAATACAGGTCAAACGTCTCCTCGCAGCCTGGTTCCGAGATCGTCAGCTGGATGTGCTTGTTCCCCGGGGTCGTCCAGATCACGTTGGGTTGCAGCATGGTGCTGGTGGGCGGATTCCCACCGTCCAGCGTCCAGTAATAAGTTGCGTTGGATAAGGGCGAGACGATCGGCTGGAATCCCAGCTGCACCTGCTTATCGGTACACGCGAAGCCCGGCGATGCGTAAAGTGCGCCGGCAATTTCCGGCCTGACGTTGACCACGACCGTGGTGGAATCGTAACAGCCATTATTATCGCGGATTTTGCAATGGTAGGTCGTGGTCTCCTCCGGTGTAACAATGGGTGAAGCGCTGCCCTGCTGGCTCACCAGCGAGTTATCCGGCGGGTCTGCGGTCCATTCGTACCACATCAGAGAAACCGGCCCGTTGGGGAATACACTGAGCTGGGTAGGGTAGCCCACGCAGACCGAACTGTGCTCGGTGGTGGCCTGCAGTTGTGCGTAAGGATAGACCGTCACGGTGCGCTGCAGGGTATCATAGCAGCCATGGATATTGTACGCGATGACACGCACCTGGTGCGGGCCGGCATCGTGCAGGGAGAGTGTGATCTCCCGGGAACCTGAAGCGGTATATGGCTGCCCGCCGTTGTCGGTCCAGCTCCACAGCCAGCCGTCGTATGCGTTCAGCTCCTGCAGGGTGAACGGCACGTTCGGGCAGACGCTGAAATCATTGGCATTATTGAGGGTCATGGCCATGGTGAGCTGGGAGACCTCGAACTGGTAGCAAGTCTCGACATACTCTCCGCAATTGTTGAGGATATTGACGCAGATCGTGTGGAAACCGGGCGTCGGAGGGGTGTAATTGAGCACCTGGGCCGTGCCGAGCGTGGCCGTGGGGTTATCTTCCCGGTACCAGCGATAGGTCTGCGCGTCGGTACAGGTGAGCTGGATGGGATCGCCGATGCAGATCAGCGAGGGCCCGGTGATTTCCGCGATGGCGTAAAAGGTGACCAGGATCTCGTCGGAAGCGGTGTTCCCGCAATTGTCGGTCACATGGCAGGAAAAATGCAGGTCGGCGGGAGCCAGGTTCCCGTAATCCTCCCATTTCACCAGGTAGGTGGGGCCTGTCGCCGGGGGCACAATGGGATTGCCTTCAAAATACCAGACGTTCGTGTAATCGGTGCCCACATTCGTGCTCTGAACGCTGATTTCCAGTTCGCCCTCCTCGCACAGCTGCTGGCTCGGGCTTCCCTGAACTTCCAGCGTGCTGAATATCTTCACGGTGTCCACACCCTCAATGTATCCCGGCAGACCGGTGCAGCGGTCGGTAATGGTGCACAGGATATAATCGGGGCTGCCGTTGATGGTGGTGTTGAACGTCTCGCCCTGCGCCAGTTGTGGCGGATTGGACCAGAAATAATTATAGGGCGGTACGCCTCCTTCTACGATATCGGTGATGGTCACCGGCACGGTGGCGCCGCAGTGATAAATGTTGGAAGGCTGCGGACCGTATGATTTCGAAGTGTTAACGTAGGGATTGTAATCGTAGACGTTCACCCGGATCTCCCCGCTGTAGCCCTGCGTGGCGGTCCCGAATCCCGTGGTATCGGGCATGGGCACATCGCAGGGGTCCATCTGGTACCGGATGTTCCACTTTTCCCTGCCGTTGGTCCCTTCATTGATGTTGTCATCAAGAGCCGTAATCAGATAGGTCACTTCACTAATGGAATCCGGGATAACCATCAATGAATCGTTCAGCAGGGGCGGATCTATGGTGTACTCCCCAGCAGTGGCGGCGTCGATGCGCAGCCGGACAAAGACGCTGTCCAGGGGCATTACATTGGTTTTCAGCGTGAGCATGATTTTAGAACACCCCCCCTCGACCAGTCCGGTATCCACGACAAAATCCTGGTTATCCAGCGCCCAGTCGAGCGTCCATTCGAGCCCATAGCCACTCATCAGGCTGAATGCCTCGAGGAAAACGGCGGAATTCATCTGGTGCGACAGGTCTGTTTCCTGGACGACCATTCCATTGGGAAAATCGGCCACAGCCGCCTTGATCCAATAGGTCTGGCAGGGGTTGACCGGCACCTGCATGCTGGTCACGTCGATCTGCTGCGGTGTGGTGTAGCCATCGAAGATGAAGCTGGCATGTCGGTTGGGTTCATAGGCATATTCCAGCGACTGGTGATTGACATATTTGACGCAGACCGGGGCTTTGTTGGGGGCGCCGGGACCCCAGTCCGTCCCGATGATGGAAGCGATCATGCTCTGGGTCTGTTCCCCTGGAGAGCGTTTGACAAAGATCGCCATGAAGTCGCTCAGGTCCTCGCCGGTCATGTCAATATCCACCGGACCGCCGCCGCCGGGATTTCCTCCGCCCCCATCCCACATGTATTCTTCTGATGCAAAGACGTATTTCAGCTTGATGGTGTTGTAATAGGGCTTGAACTTGAACATGATGGCAGACGGGTCGACCATGGTGTCGGGCTTGTTGTCGCCCGCCAGAACGCCAACCATCCAGTCCATATCGCTGTCGCGCAGGTTGGGCTGGCCGGCGTGGCCGACATAAGGCCCCAGGCTGTCGCGCTCAGAAGCCTGCGCCCCGTTCTTATTATCTCCTCCATCGACATTCGTGGTGGCCATCACCCATCCCGAAGATAAGATGATGCCCCGCGACAACCCGATATCGGCAGCGTCCTTGAAAACACCCCTTCCGTCGGAAACCCCGAAGTACTGTGGCTGCGTAAGCTTTCCCCCGCCAAAAAGGAGCGAGTCTTCGATGTATTGCAGGAATTGCTCTTCGGGTGGCTGATATACGATGATCTGCTGGGTGCCCTGAGCATGGAGCATCCACGGAAAAAATACAGCGATAACAACAATTAATAGATACTTCATGAATCTTTTAATCTGATATTCTGAGTTCACGGTCAGTTGCATATCGAGTAGCGTAGAGTCTGTAATCAGTTGTTTAAAAATAACCTGTAAAGTTAACTATTCTTTTTTACTGAAGCGGAAAAAAGAGGATAATGGTAACAGCATTAAGGCGCTCCGGTGAATTTTACCAGCAGTACCGAATCCTGCCATACCGGTTTGAACGCTCTGATGATGTTCCAGGAATCCGGCTCCAGGTGTTGCCTGAGGGCCAGGTAATAATGCCCGGGAACCGGCTCTTTGCTTACCCGGATGATTTCTTCCCTGGCGGTCGACAGGTAATAGGTAAAGATTTCATTATTATACCGGTAATGGAAATAAGCATCCGGCTCAAACTCCGGATTCCAGTATATTTCCAACGGTGTGCCGGAGGTGTCTTCCGCCAGTTCCCGGGCCAGCGCCTTGGTCGGTACCGCGGGGTGCGATCGTTCCCAGGAAGGGATCATGGTGAAATCAAAGGCGATGCGGAACACCAGGACCCCGACGGCGAGCCAGAACAGCCTGTTGTGCGCTTGTTTCACATAGAAAAATAACACAGCGGTCAAAGTGATACAGAGGATAACCGACACGATGATGATGCCGGGCAGATCGCGGGTATCCGGATGGATCAGGAAGGCGATGCCTGCCAGGGCGCCGGTCCCGATGATGGCTCCCAGAAAACCGTCAACCCATCGGGCCAGGGAATGGTTTTCACGTTTGTACTCAAAATAAAGAGCAAACAGAATGGTCATGATCAGCGGAACCAGCATCAGGATATAACGGGGATAACCTTCCGGGGAGGTCCAGTACGGGATGATGTTGATGAGGAACACCAGCAGGGAATAAACCAGGAACGGGTTCTGCCGGATCCGGCTTTGGACGCTTCTTCTGAACAGGACCAATACCATCAGCGACCAGGGAAGAAAATGGTAGATGTTTTCAAAAGGATAGGTGAGCAGGTTCAGCAGGGTTTTCCAGATGCCGAACCGGACTACGGTTCTCCGGGTCACTTCCCCGGTCAGCACCTCGAGCACCCGGTCGGGGCCGATGTCGTTCCGGGTGAAGTACAGCAGGTAATATCCGCCCACAATCAGGATGAGCAGGAACATGCCGGCGAAATGCCTCCAGTTGAAAAGCATCCGGAAACGACCGCCGGTGATGAAGAGCACCAGCAGGGTCGCCGCGGTGAAGTACAGGCTGGGCAGCCCCTTGAGCAGGTATGACACCGAGGTGATCAGGTATGCCACGAGAAATAAAGTGAGGAATTTCTTATTTCTGAAATAGTGCCACGACAGCATGAAAAAACTGTAGGTCAGCCAGCTGAAGGTCACATCGATCAGTCCGTGCAGCGACTCGTAGAAAATGATCCTCCCATAGGTGGCGAAAGCAAGGGCGTTGATCAGCCCGAAGCGTGTTCCGAATTCCTTTCTCGTGAAATAAAAAATCGTGGCCGAAAAGAAAAAGATAGAGAGGATGACCGGTATCCGGATGACCGTTTCAGAGTAACTGCCCGTCACCCGGAAGAAAAATGCCAGGATCCAGTTGAACAGCGGGGGTTTGTTGAGGTAAAGTTCCCCGCTGATGGTCGGTGTGATGTAGTCGCCGCTCTGCAGCATTTCAAAAGCGACGATGGCCCGTATCGCCTCATCGCGGATCAGCTGCACCAGGCCCAGGTTGATCAGGTAGGCCGGGAAAAACAGGATCACGGCCAGGATGAGGAAAAGGTATAAGGACTTATTTGACTTATCTTGCAGCATCTGCCACAAATTTAGGAATTGTTTTGTATCGCTGCGGTCTGGTCCTCCTTCGTCGGATGCATACTATTGCGCAAGGACACTGTCAGGTCCTCCTTCGACGGATGCATACTATTGCGCAAGGACACTGTCAGGTCCTCCTTCGTCGGACGCTGACAGGTCTGTCTGTTACAACCCCAGCCAATCTTCAATCTCTTCAACCCTAACCTCCTTTCCATGCAATCGCATGAAATTTCCGCGATCATCAAACCATCCGATGACTTCATCACGATCCAATCGGGTAGGTTTAATGGAGAGTATGGTTAAATAAGATGACCACCCATAATCTATTGGATGTTCGCAAAAACCGTGATGAACCGGGTTATGATGAATGTATACCACAAGTGAACGGAAATATCGCCGATGATCAACCTCTTTTCTTTTAAATGGGCGCTCAAACAAGCTACCATGCCTGTGATACTTCCGGTTAAAGTATTTCGCATAAGCATTAAAAAGATGAGAGAGATGAAGGTGGCCCTTTGGAGTCCTGCCCTTGTCATCGCCAGACGCTTCAACAGTTTCCCATTTGATTTCGTTAAACCTTTCTGCACTAAACTCCTCATGAGCATTAGAAAACTTATACCTCAGGTTTTCTTTAATCTTCAACAGGAAATGAAAATGATTTTTCATGAGCACCCAGGCATAAGTCTCAAAAACAGGGTCGCAGTATCTTTCATATAAGCGAAGAAAATGCTGATGGTCTTTATCCGAACGAAAGATATCAGCCCCGTTAATTCCACAATTATAGATGTGATAGAACTTACCGGCTTGTAAAAAAACACTTTTATCCATTCCAATATGTCTTTTTGATCCATTAAAATCATTTGCACGGTCAGCCCTTCATTTAAGGGGCGATGACAGCGTTAAAACTTGTGGTTGGATAAAAGGGATTCCAAACTTACCTCATGAAAGGATAATCATAGGTTCGCCTGACAGGTTGTACCCGAGTGATACAAAAACAAAGATACCAGATTTTTCAATGAGGCTGAAACTGAATGGTACCGTAGAATTAAAACCTGACCGTGTCCGCCGAAGGTGGACCTGTCAGGTTTTAACAAAGTGAGATTAAAAACTTATATTTGCAGTAAAATCAGCACCTCCACTATGCCAACCCTCTCCCTGGTCATTTCTGTCTACAACGAAGAAGCCAACGTCATCCCCCTGGCCGAGAAAATAACCAGTGCGCTGCAGGGCTTCGATTTTGAAGTGATCTTTGTCGATGACGGATCTTCCGACAAAACCGTGGCCAACATCCTATCCATCAGCGACCCCCGGTTTATCCTGCTCCGGTTTAAAAAGAACTACGGGCAGAGTTCCGCCCTGGCCGCCGGGATCGATCATGCAACAGGAGCCTACATCATTACGCTCGACGGGGATCTTCAGAACGATCCCGCCGATATCCCGATGATGGTGAAAACGGCCGAAGAGGGCGGGTGGGACCTGGTGGCCGGCGTCCGCAAAAACCGGAAAGATGATTTCTTCATCCGGAAAATCCCTTCCCGCATCGCCAACCGGATCATCCGCAAGACCACCGGCGTCAGGATGAAGGACAATGGCTGCGCCCTGAAGGTTTTCCGCGCCGATATCGCCAAAAACATCAGCCTCTACGGGGAGCTGCACCGGTTCATCGCTGTCCTCGCCGCACTGGAAGGCGCCACGATCACCCAGGTCGACGTCAGCCACCATCCCAGGATCCACGGAAAATCCAAATACGGTCTCTCGCGCACCATCAAGGTCGTCAGCGACCTGATCCTGCTGCTCTTTATCAAGCAGTACCTGCAGAAACCGATGCATTTCTTCGGCAAATGGGGCCTCATCATCCTCGTCCCTGGCGTACTCATCAACCTGTACCTGCTGGTCCTGAAGGTTCTCGGGCACGATATCTGGGGCCGTCCGCTGCTCATACTCGGGGTCATGCTCCTCGTGGCCGGCTTCCAGATGATCACCAGCGGCATTATCGCCGAGCTGGTCATGCGGACCTATTACGAGTCGCAGCAGAAAAAGCCCTACCGGGTGCAAAACGTGTTCAGGGGTGGGAAGCCGGTTTAAACAGCTGCTCAAAACGATCCTCAAGTTTGCTGTCACCGCAGCGGCGCTTTACTTTGTCATCCGTAAGATCGAAGTGGCAGAGGTGGCAGCGCTGTACCGTCAATCCGACCTCCTGCTGATTTTTTTTGCTGTGGTCTTTTTCATCCTTTCAAAACTGGTAACAGCATTCCGCCTCAATATGTACTTCCGCGCCATTGGCCTTCGGCTCGCTGAGACGACAAATATCAGGCTCTATCTGCTGGGCATGTTCTATAACCTGTTCCTTCCCGGGGGGATTGGCGGCGACGGTTACAAAGTCTATCTCCTGAACAAAACCTATCCGGCGGGAATGAAAAAACTGGTGGGCGCGGTGCTGGCCGACCGGATCTCGGGAATGGCGGCCCTTTTAGTGCTGGCCCTCGCGGGCATGACCTTTTTGCATCCCGATGGGATTGGATTGCCGATTTTCGATTTTCGATTTTCGATTTTCGATTTTTCTTTCCTTATAATCCCATTGGTGTTCCTGGCATACTACTTATTCATCAAATTTATCTATCCTTATTTCCTGAAGATCAACCTTGTAACGTTTGGCTATGGCTTTCTTGTACAATTCCTCCAGGTGCTCTGCGCCTGGATGCTCCTGCTGGCCCTGGGTGAGCATGAACATCACCTCTCCTACCTGGTGATCTTCCTGGTCTCATCCGTAGTGGCCGTCCTGCCCATCTCGGTCGGGGGGGTCGGCGTCAGGGAACTGACGTTTCTTTATGGCTCGCAGTTGCTGAATGTCGATATGAACGTCGCCGTAGGGATCAGCTTCCTGTTTTATCTGATAACCGCCCTGGTTTCGCTTGGAGGAATTTGGTATCTTTTCAAACCGGTTCATCTGGAAAATTCATAACTTTACGAAAAAGCAACTCCGTGCACAAGCTGAGTCGAATCATGCCGGTTCTGACCTGGCTCCCCGCGTACCGCCGTGCCAACCTTAAATGGGATGCCCTGGCGGGCGTTACGCTGGCTTTTTATGCCATCCCTGTAAGCATGGCCTATGCGGCGCTGGCCGGGCTGCCGCCACAGACC
Source organism: uncultured Bacteroidales bacterium (assembly GCA_964489545.1). Taxonomy (GTDB): domain Bacteria; phylum Bacteroidota; class Bacteroidia; order Bacteroidales; family JAGOPY01; genus JAGOPY01. The sequence continues at coordinate 66,928 of CAZAZE010000005.1, read as the reverse complement.
GGCATTTACTGTTACCTCTTCGGCGGACTGCTGTATTTTCTTTTCGGTACCTCACGGCAGCTGGCCATAGGCCCGACCTCCGCCATGGCCATGGTCATCGCGTCATCGATGGCGTTCATGGCCGGCGGGAATCCGGAAGAGGCCGTATTCCTGGCCTCCGGCACCGCCCTGCTGGTTTTCTTTTTCTTTGTGATCGCATACCTGGTCCGGCTCTCCTCCCTCGTTAATTTCATCAGCGAAACCATCCTCACCGGATTCAAGGCCGGCGCGGCCCTGGTCATCGCCTCCACCCAGCTCCCCAAACTATTCGGCCTGCATATCGAAGCCACCAATTTTTTTGAGCGGATCGGCCTGATCATCCTGAACCTGGGCGAAACGCACCTTCCAACCCTGATTTTCGGCGTCATCTTCCTGGCCATCCTGCTCGGAGGACAGAAGATATTTCCCGGAAAACCGGTTTCCCTGTTCGTCGTGATCCTGTCTATCCTGTATGTTTACTTCACCGGGCCCGGAGGAACCTCACTGGCCATGGTGGGCGAGCTGCCCCGCGGCATTCCTGTCCCCGATGTCCCGCTGATGAATTTCCGGGAGGTGGACGGCATCATGACGCTGGCACTGGCATGCTTTGTATTGTCTTACGTGGAGAGCATCTCTTCGGCACGGGCGATGGCGGCGAAAAACGGGTATGAAGTGGACGCCCGGCAGGAACTCCTGGCTTTGGGCGCCGGCAACCTGGCCTCCGCGATTGGTGGAGGTTTTCCCGTAGCCGGCGGACTTTCTCAGACGACTGTCAACGACAAATCCGGGGCACGGAGCCTGATCTCGCTGCTGTTCACCTCAGCCCTGCTGGGCATCTGCCTGATCTTCCTCACCGGATTGTTCCGCTATCTTCCCGAAGTCATACTCGCCGTAATCGTCCTTGACGCCATCACCGGACTGATCCGGGTGAAGGAGATGAAACACCTTTTCCATGTCAGCAAACTGGAGTTCTGGATCTCGATCTCCACCATCATCGCGGTCATGCTTTTCGGTGTACTGAACGGGGTGCTCATCGCCGTGGTCCTGTCACTGGTTTTCCTCCTGAAGCAGGCCGCGACGCCGCACATCGCCATCCTGGGCCAGATCCCGGGAACCACGAATTACTCCGACATGCACCGCCATCCCGACAATATCCCGGTCGAAAACCTGCTGATCCTGAGGGTGGAAGCATCTATACTCTATTTCAACACAGGCAACATCCATGACAGGATCCGCCAGATCGTATCGGATTATCCCGGGGAACTGCAAATGGTCATCATGGATCTGTCCAGCGCCAATTACCTGGATGTCGCCGGGGCCCGGTTTTTTCTTAATCTGGAAGATGAACTCGAAAAGAAAGGAATCAGCCTCCAGATCGTCGACGCCCTGGGGCAGGCCCGTGACATCCTGCGCGCCGAAGGGATGGAAAAAGAGATCGGCCACATCAGCCGCAAGGTGACCATACATGATGTGGTAACGGCGTTCCGGGAAGGCTATCGCTAGGAAGACCCGGATTGGGTTTAATGAATCCGGACCAGGACAACCCCGTGGTACGGCACCTCGGTGGTGAAGACACCGGAAAACTGCCCGATATCCTGCTGCCGCCAGAGATCCCGCACCGTACGCACCCCGTCGATGCCCAGATCGGCCCAGTTGACGGCGATGGTTTTGCCGGCCATCTCCCCGTTCCAGCTGAAGGCCTCCACCGGCGACCCGATCCCGGTATGGAACAGGCCGGCTGCTACACTGCCGTCGGCCAGTGGTTTCGCCCATACCTGCCATCCCTCCCCTTCGTCTATTTTTCGGGCAGGACGGCCCAGTTCGTCCTGGTTAACGGCGAGCACTTCGTTATTAGTCAGGAGATTCAGCGTGAATTCGTCGAGCTGGCTGAGGTCGCAGCCGATGAGCAAGGGCGATGACAACAGGCACCAGAGGCTGATGTGCGTGTATTGTTCATCCGGCGTGAGGCGGGAAGGATGCAGGTTCGGCCCCCAGCCCACCAGGCCGACCACCAGCATGTCGGGGTCGTTCCAATGCCCCGGTCCGGTGAATGGCGCACAGACATCCTGGCTGAATCCGATGCCCGCCATGCTTTCCCAGGTGTCGACGATGTCGCCGGTCGTCCGCCAGAGATTGCCGCCGACATCGGCGCCCCAGGTCCAGACATCGCCCATTCCATACTGGCAAAGGCTGTACACAAGGTCCCGGTTAACCTTGTTCAGCTTTTCCCGCATGAGGATGTAGGGCTTCTGCAACTCATGAAGGCTGTCGTTCAAAGCGATCTTTCCGTAGGAGCACCAGTCGTACTTGACGTAGTCAATGCCCCATCCGGCCCAGGTGATTGCGTCCTGTTCCTCATGCTGGTAGCTGCCCAGGTAACCGCCGCAGGTCAGCGGGCCGGGAGAGGAATAGATACCCAGTTTTAGTCCCAGTGAATGGACGTAATCGCCCAGGGATTTCATGTCCGGAAATTTTTCGTTGGGAAGGAGTTCGCCCTTGCTGGTCCTTTCCGGGGCTTCCCACCCATCGTCAATGTTGATGTAGGTCCAGCCATGGTTTGCCAGGCCACTGGCTACGAATGCATCGGCGGCGGCGCGCACTTTCGCGTCGTCAACGCTCAGCCCCCAGCAGTTCCAGCTGTTCCAGCCCATCGGAGGCGTCAGGGCCAGGCCTTTCCCGGTGACGATCCTGAGGTCGCGCTCGGCGGTTCCGAGTTCATTGGTCACGCGAACCCGGACAATATATTCACCGCTGTCGGGCGCTGTGCCGGTGATGATGCCGGTTGCCGGACCGGGATGGAGTCCCTCGGGGAGGTTTTCCATGGCGAATGTCAGCGGTTGCCTGCCCGTAGCCGGGATCTTATACAGGAACGGCCTGCCGGGCGTGGCGCCCGTGACGGAAGGCCCATTGATACGTGGCGCTTCGGGAACCGGCGGGGTGAGGATATAGGGTTCAGGGCGGACCGGGAAGACCGGGACTGGCTTTACTTTGCGGTATTCGATATATGACTCAAGCCAGTCGGCGTGGTCGTAATGGATGTAATCCCCGCCATCTGAAACATACAGCGCCAGCTTCCTTATGCCCTTCAGGTCGACTTCGGCTTTGCGGGCCTCATCGCCTTTTTTCATGATGCCACTGCGCCAGAGGATCCGCCCGTCGCCCATCACGAAAAATTCAACGGTGGCCTGTTCACCGGATTCGTCGTCAACCCCGGCCCCCGTGAAAAATTTAATGCCGCTACCCGCCAGATCGATCATCATTTTGCTGACCGCATGGGTCCCGACCCCGCGTTCAAAGACCTGCCCGGCGACGGTGAGCCGGTTGCTGTCGCAGCTCAGATTGGCGCGCACCCTGCCCCAGCCGGTTTCCATGGCGCTGAGGTCCATCTCGTCGAGCCAGATCTTTTCGGGAGGGGTGAAATAATTGCAGGAGGTGAAGCCGGCGGCCAGCAATAGGGTCAATAAAATGCGATTCATGGTCTGGTAAGTTTGGAGGAGTAAAGGTAGAGAATACAAAGCAACAAAGCAACAAAGCGACAAAGCAACAAAGCGACAAAGCATCATAGCATCATAGCATCATAGCATCATAGCAACAAAGCAGCATAGCAGCAAAGCAACAAAGCAACAAAGCAGCTTAGCAGCATAGCAGCAAAGAATTCAGAACTCATAACTCAGAATTCAGAACTCATAACTCAGAATTCAGAACTCAGAACTCAGAACTCAGAACTGGTACAAAGCTGTTCCTTTGCGATACAGCAGCCATATCCTGCCGGAATGATCCTCGACGATCTCGCGGACGCTTTCATTGAGCAAGCCATCGGACGCTGTGAATTGCCGGGTTTTCCCATCCTCATGGAGATAAACTTCATCGGTCGCTGTTGCCACCCAGATCCTTCCCCGGGTGTCGCACAACATGGCCACAACTTCCCAGGAACCTGCACCCGGCTTGTATTCCGGGGTAAACGACTTTCCATCTCCGCGGAACAATCCTTTGTCGGTGCAGACCCAGACTTTCCCTTTCGTATCGACATCCATGCTGAAGAACTGGTTTCCCTCCAGTCCGTCCTGAGGGCCGGCTTTGTTCCAATCTTTGCTGTCAAAAAAGGCAATTCCGGAACGGGTCAGGACCAGTCCGTAGCGGGAAAGAAACTCCGGGTCGCTGGTCAATGGCCCGGAAGGGATTTCCTTACCTGAAGAAAAGAAGGTCCAGGAACCTCCATCGAAACGGCTTAATCCCAGGAAATTCACGTTACCGTATACAAAGGCCCAGATATTGCCGGATTGGTCTTCGCGGATGGTTCTGATGTTGTTCCCTCCCAGGCCGTCGCCACGGCGGAACGTTCTCCATCCCACACCATCGAACATCGCTATCCCTGCGGGCGTTCCCACCCAGACATTGCCGTTCCGGCCGGCCAGCAGGGCATGAATATAAACGCTGGGAAGGGTTTCGTCTCTCAGGGTGATCCAGTCCTGGCCGGCGTAAACATGCAACCCGTTGACCGAACCAATCCAGACATATCCCCGCTGATCCTCCACGATGCCGGAATAATAGAGCTTTTTGTCGCCATGCTGGACATAATGCGTCCCGCCGGCAAAATATCCGTAACCAAACCAGCGCAATCCGTCGAACCGGGTGACCGTGCCATTGATGACCGGTTTGGAAAGTATATTCTCGTAGCGGTTGACCTCCTCCAGCTCGGAGCAGAGCCAGGCATCGCCCCGGCTGTCGAAAAGCAAATGCTTTACTGTATAGCCCGGGTAATCGTCATCCTTGAAACTGATCCAGGTTTTGCCGTCGAACAGGAACAACTTCCCCTGGCCAATGACCCAGATCAGGCCTTCAGGATCTTCCCTCAGACTGATCACGTTACCCAGGGATTCTGTGGTTTGCCGCAGGCTGTCCTCAATCCGGCTTACCGCCACCCACCGGTCGCCGGAATAAACCTGGGCGCCGCTGGTTGTTCCCAGCCAGAGGTTGCCGTCTTTATCCTCAAAATGGGTGTTGATGACTTGCGGAATAAACCCCTCAGCGGAAAATGTTTTCCAGGCTGTCTGCGCCGACAGCAACCCTGCCGCCAATAAAAATGTTATGACCAGCATTTGTCGGGCCATGGTGGATTATATCTATAAGTATTAAATTCAATAATAAAGTTAATGATTTTCAATGCTTAAATACACACTGATTTACATATTGGAACTGCAAGGGTACGGTTTGCGGTCATAAATTTGCAGGACAATCTGAAAAATAAGAAAATCTTAGAACATCATAACCCGTCACAGAATTAAGAATGTGAAATGACATACAATCAATGAACCTTTTATATAAATCCTTAATTTTATTCGACCCCATAAATTTGACCCGCTGAATAATCCTGTGTAATACCAAACCGACGGGTAAAGATTAACTGACGGGTAATGATCAACTGACGGGTGAAGATCAACTGATGGGTAATGATTAACTGACGGGTAAACCCGTCAGTTATACCATGGCAGACCGTACAAAAACATAACCGACGGGTTTACCCGTCGGAGTAT
>CAZAZE010000005.1:0-61276 GCA_964489545.1 uncultured Bacteroidales bacterium | reverse complement strand
TTACCCGTCGGAGTATTAACCAGGTACCCGTCGGAGTATAGTATAGCTGACGGGTTAAGATCAACCGACGGGTAATGATTAACTGACGGGTGAACCCGTCAGTTATACCATGGCAAACCGTACAAAAACATAACCGACGGGTTTACCCGTCGGAGTATTAACCAGGTACCCGTCGGAGTATTAACGCAGGTACCCGTCGGAGTATAGTATAGCTGACGGGTTAAGATCAACCGACGGGTTTACCCGTCGGAGTAAAAATAAATATCTTTGTATTACCTTCTCAATGATTATTGAATCAATCAAAAATCCAGCCTGATGAAAAAAATTTACCTGTTCCTGACCTTTTTTATGGGTTTATGGGCGCTCAACGCCCAGCAAACCTTCTTCGATCCGCCCGTCCTGGAAGAAACGCTGAATCTCAACGACAGCGCCGTGTTGTACACCATATTGCACAACTACGGGGAGGATACGCTGGTATTCGATTTCCCCGCTTATTCGAACCGGAACCAGGGCGGTCCGGATGCGTATGGATACACCTGGATCGACAGCGAAGAGCCGAACGGCCCCGACTGGGCCTGGACGGAAATTTCCGAAACCGGAACGCTGGTGGAAGGATTGCAGGACGACAATATCGTCGGGCCGTTCCCGATGGGTTTTGAATTTCCGTACTACGGGCAGGAAAAATCACAGTTCTGGATCAATTCCAATGGCTGCATCAGTTTCAACGATGCCGTGGTGAGCTATGCCAATCACCCCATCCCCGCCAACAATAATTATGTCGATTTCATCGCCTGGTTCTGGGACGACCTGACCATTGACAGCGGCTGGACGACGGTTTACTATAAAACCAACGAAGAACAGACGATCGTGCAATTCAACAAGATGACCCATTATCCGGGAACGGAAGAATGGATCACAGCCCAGGTCGTGATGCGCGCCAACGGGACCATCCTGATCCGGTACAAGCAGATACGGGAAGCGTTTCCGGTGGATAACGCGACGGTCGGCATCCAGTCGTATGCCCCCACGATGGGGTTACAGGTAGTGTTCAACGAGCCTTACCTGCACCCGGAACTTGCGATCCGCTTCGATCTCAGCAGGAATTTCATCACCTCGGTCGTTCCGGCTTCCGGCTTCCTGCCTCCCGGGACCCAGGAACACATCTGGATTACCTATAATTCCTCTGGTTTTGAGGTCGGTTCGTATGAACAGGAGCTGCAGTGCCAGATTCATAATCCCGAATACCAGGAGGTTTGGATACACAATGTTATGCATGTCGTTAATGCAGAACAGGCCGGTTTTAAGGGATATGTGACCGACGCAGCGACGGGATTCGCCCTCAACGATGTCCTGGTTAAAGTTGGGGAGCAATCGACCTATACAAACAATAACGGATATTATGAACTCCCGCTGGAATACGGCGTCTACAATGTCAAATTTATTAAAAGCGGGTATCAAAACCTGATCGTTGAAGACACCACCGCAATGCCCGGGTTCTCTATTCTCGACGTGGAACTGGGCACCCTGGGATTCATCGCCGGGAAAGTATTTGCCGGAGAAAATCATATTGAGACCGGATTCGCTTATTTGTATAAAATGCTCGAAGGTACGGTGGTGGACATTGATGCGGATATGGTCGGCGAACTGGGATGGTTTGAATTCCCCGCTCTTTCTGCGGCGCAATATATCATCAAAGCCGAACCCAGCCCGACTTCTGCCTATTATGGCCTGTACCTGCCTACGTATTACGGCGATGTGCTCCACTGGGAAGACGCCCTGGCCATCACTGTGCCCCCAAGCACCGACGACGCCCACATCCAACTGATCGCAGCCACCACAGCCCCGCAGGGACCAGGCAGCGTCAGCGGGATGATCTCGCTGGGCGACGCCCGCAGCGGAGCGGCGAACATCCCCGTCATCCTGCAGGGCGCAGATCCTGGCACGGCCCTGATGACCTACTCATCCTCTGATGGTTCTTTCCTGTTCAGCGGCCTCCCCCTGGGCAGCTACGCGCTCTTCGCCGAGATCCCCGGGAAAAGCACCACACCGGAGGAAATCACCCTGAATGAAACCTCCGCTTCAGTCACCGGCGTTGAAATGCTCATCACGGAAACCCAGATCATCTTCCTGGATTCCCGGGTTCCTGAGTTTTTACGCTCAGCGCCTGTCATCTATCCCAACCCGGTGAATAATCAGCTGAACATCTCCCTTGATTTTGCCAGGCCTGTCATGCTGATGGTTTCGATCACAGACCTTACCGGAAAGGTATTGATGTCTTTTAACCGGAATGCTGCATCCTCTGAAACCATCCGGCTTGACCTTACTGATCTGAGCAGGGGATTCTATTTCCTGCGGATCAGGTCCGGGAACGATAACTATTTTCAAAAGTTCATAAAAGATTAAGAGATAGTATTTTTTTCACCGCAGAGGCGCAGAGGAAGTAAAACTTCTTTGCGCCTCTGCGCCTTCGTGGTTAAAGGAAATCAATATTCCCTAAAAACCTCCGGGTTGATTGAAAATGCCTACTTTTGCAGGTTCTGCATCTCAGTATATCTCATTAATCATGCATCATTCATCCAGAATATTATCCTATCTCCCGCTGATCCTGGTCACTGCCCTGCTGGCCTCCTGTCATTCAAAAAAAGCGGAACAACGCCCGGCCGGCGCCGCTCCGCCGCCGGTGGAGCTGAAAGCGGTCGTAGCTACGCCCCGCCTGATCGAAGATAAGATCTATACCACCGGTACGGTGATCGCCAACGAGGAGGTCGAGATCCGTGCCGAGGTGCCCGGCCGCATCGTTTCCATCAACTTCCAGGAAGGGAGCATGGTCCGGAAAGGTGAGCTGCTGGTGAAGATCAACGACAGTGAGCTGCAGGCCGAGCTGAAAAGGCTGCAGCTGGAGGAAAAACTGGCCGCCGACGATGTTTTCCGCAAGGAAAAGCTCCTGGAGATGAAGGCGGTCAGCCAGGAAGAACTTGACATCGCGGTCAACCAGCTCGGGGTGATCCGTGCACGGATGGAACTGGTCCGCGCCCAGATCGAGAAGACCTCGGTTTTCGCCCCCTTCAGCGGGCGCATCGGCCTGCGGTACGTCAGCCCGGGAGGATATATCTCCTCCTCCATGCTCATCGCCCGCATGCAGCAGAACGACCCGGTCAAGATCGACTTCACCGTGCCGGAGAAATACATGGGCAGCATCCGCGACGGCAAGGAAATACTCTTCTCCATCGCGGGTTCCGACAGCCTGTTTTCCGGCGTTATTTACGCCATTGAGCCCCGCATCGACCCTTCCACCCGGACCTTCACCGCGCGGGCCAAGTGCCCCAACCCCGGCGGGCTCATCGTACCCGGAGCCTTCGCCAAGGTGACCATCATCCTTCAGACCATTCCGGACGCCCTGGTACTGCCGACCGACGCCATCGTGACCGACATTAGGGGCGCCAAAGTGTTCGTCAGCCGCAACGGAATGGCCGTGACCACCTACGTGGAGACCGGCATCCACACGGATAAGGAAGTGCAGATACTATCCGGCCTCAGCATCAGCGACACCATCCTGATCTCCGGCCTGCTGCAGGTGCGCGACCAGATGCGCGTGCGGCCCAGGATCACCGAAATCAACTGACCCGGCAAAGCACCTGTATGAACATCTCATCCATCAGCATCAACCGGCCGGTCCTGGCCACCGTGATCTCGATCGTCATCATCCTGTTCGGGGGCATCGGCTACACCTTCCTGGGCGTGCGTGAATTCCCCAACGTCGACCCGCCGGTGGTCAGCGTTTCCACCAGCTATGTGGGCGCCAATTCCGACATCATCGAGTCGCAGATCACCGAGCCCCTGGAGGAATCGATCAACGGCATCGCCGGCATCCGCTCCCTGACATCGGTCAGCAGCGACGGGCGCAGCAACATCACCGTAGAGTTCGAACTGGGCGTCGACATGGAAGCGGCCGCCAACGACGTCCGCGACCGTGTCTCCCGCGCCATCCGCAACCTTCCGCCCGACGCCGACCCGCCCGTGGTCACGAAATCCGACGCCGACGCCTTCCCCATCCTCGTCCTTACGCTCCAAAGCAGCGCCCGCGACCTGATGGAGTTGTCGGACATTGCCAACAACATCTTCAAGGAACGGCTGCAGACCATTCCCGGCGTCAGCGAGATCAGGATCTGGGGCGATAAGCGCTACGCCATCAAGCTGCTCATGGACCCGGCCCGGCTGGCCAGCTACCAGCTGACACCCGTCGACGTGCGCAACGCCCTGCTCCGCGAAAACGTGGAACTGCCTTCCGGGCGCATCGAAGGCTACCGCACCGAGCTTGTCATCCGCACCGAAGGGCGACTGACCACGGCGGAAGAGTTCAACAACATGATCATCCGCGAAAGCGAAGGAACGCTCGTCCGCTTCCGCGATGTGGGGCGCGCCGCGCTGGTGCCCGAAAACGAACGCAGCATCATGCGCGGCAACCAGAGCTACCCCATCGTGGGTGTGGCGGTTACCCCGCAACCCGGCGCCAACCAGATCGCCATCGCCGATGAGTTCTACAAGCGCGTCGAACAGATCAAACTCGACCTGCCGTCGGACATCACGACGGTCCTGACCCTCGACACAACGGTCACCATCCGGAAAGCCATCACAGAGGTGTTCGAGACCCTGCTCATCGCCTTCGGGCTGGTCATCCTCGTCATCTTCCTCTTCCTCCGCACCTGGCGCACCACGCTGATCCCCGTCATCGCCATCCCCATCTCGCTCATCAGCGGGTTCTTCATCATGTATATCGCCGGCTTCTCCATCAACATCCTCACCCTGCTGGGCATCGTCCTGGCCACCGGCCTGGTGGTCGACGACGCCATTGTTGTCCTGGAAAACATCTTCCACAAGGTCGAAACCGGCATGAATCCCATGGAAGCCGGGCACAAAGGGGCCAAGGAGATCTATTTCGCGATCATCTCCACCACCATTACACTGGCGGCGGTCTTCCTGCCGGTCATCTTCCTGCAGGGGCTCACCGGCCGCCTCTTCCGCGAGTTCGGCATGGTCGTGGCCGGCACCATCCTGGTCTCCGCCATCGTCTCGCTGACCCTGACGCCCATGATGAGCTCCAGGATGCTGAAGGTCAATACAACGACCAGCAGGTTCTTCTATGTTGGTGAACGCTGGATCTTCGGCCTGATCGACGGGTACAACAAGCTCCTCACCCGGTTCATCCGGCACCGCTGGCTGGCGCTGGTCATCATCGCCGCCAGCATCGGGCTCATCCTGGGGGTCGGCGCGGTGATCCCTTCGGAACTGGCCCCGATGGAAGACAAGAGCCGGTTCACTGTCATGGCGACGGCGCCGGAAGGCACTTCCTTTGAAGTAATGGACGAATACATGCTTCAACTGATCGGGATCGTAGACACCATCCCCGAAAAACGTTCCTTCCTGGCCATCACCGCCCCGGGCTTCGGATCCTCGGCCTCGACCAATTCCGGGTTTATGCGCGTGGCCCTGGTGGAACCCGACGAGCGGGAGCGCAGCCAGCAGGAGATCGTCGACGAACTCAGCGCCATCGTGAGGCGGTACAACTTCGCCCGGACCTACGTGGCCCAGGAGCAGACCATCGGCGGTGGCAGGGGCGCAGGCCTGCCCGTGCAGTTCGTCATCCTCGCGCCCAATTTCGAAAAACTTCGCGAAGCCATCCCCCGTTTTATGGACGCCGCACAGGCCGGAGAGAAATTCCAGACCATCGACCTCAACCTCAAGTTCAACAAGCCCGAAGTGCGGATCGACATCGACCGCGACCGGGCCCGCGCACTCGGGGTGAACGTCAGGGACGTGGCCGAAAACCTCCAGCTGTATTTCAGCGGACAGCGCTACGGATTCTTCATCCTCAACAACAAGCAGTACCAGGTCATCGGGCAGGCCGACCGCGTCAACCGCGACGAGCCGCTGGACCTGAGCTCGATCTACGTCCGCAACAACCGGGGAGAGCTGATCCAGCTCGACAACCTCGTGAAACTGTCCGATCAGAGCAACCCGCCGCAGTTGTACCGCTACAACCGCTATGTTTCCGCCACCGTGTCGGCGCAGCCCGCCAAAGGCGTGACGCTCGGCCAGGGCATCGACGAAATGCGCCGCATCGCCGGCGAAACGCTCGACGAGACCTTCTCCACGGCGCTGGCCGGCACATCCAAGGAATACGAGGACAGCTCCAGCAGCCTGCTGTTCGCCTTCCTGCTCGCCCTGGTGCTTGTCTTCCTCATCCTGGCCGCGCAGTTCGAGAGCTACATCGACCCGCTGATCATCATGTTCACCGTGCCGCTGGCGCTGGCCGGCGCGGTCCTGTCGCTCTGGATGTTCGGCCAGACCATCAACATCTTCAGCCAGATCGGTGTGATCGTGCTGGTGGGGATCGTGACCAAGAACGGCATCCTCATCGTGGAATTCGCAAACCAGCGCAAGGCCGCCGGCCTGCCGCTGCGCGAAGCGGTCATCGACGCCGCCACGCGCCGGTTCCGACCCATCCTGATGACCAGCCTGGCCACGGTGCTTGGCGCCCTGCCCATCGCCATGGCCCTCGGCGCCTCTTCCCAGAGCCGTATCCCCATGGGGATCACCATCATCGGCGGACTGCTCTTCTCCCTCGTCCTCACCCTGTTCGTCATCCCGGCGCTCTATACCTATCTCTCCAGAAACATCAAAACCACCAACCCGGAACCCGCCCCGGCAACGCAAGATGAATAAACTGAAGCAAATACCGGTAATCCTGGCCTTCTCCCTCTGCATGGCCTCAACCGCGCTGCAGGCACAGCAGGCGCTGTCGCTCGCCGAAGCCGTGGAAACCGGGCTGGAAAACAATTTCGACATCATCATCCGCCGCAACGACGCGCGGATCGCGGCCAACGACAACACCATCGGCAACGCGGGCTTCCTGCCCTTTGTCGGGCTCAACGCCACGCAAAACAACACCTTCACCGACACCTACCAGGAAACCACCATCACTTCTGACAGCGTCAGGATCCGGGACATCGATAATGCACGGGCTATGACGCTCAACGCGGGTGTGCAGCTGAACTGGACGCTCTTCGACGGGTTCCGGATGTTCGTGAACAAGAACTCCCTGGGCGTGCTGGAACGCATGGGCGAGACCGAAGCGAAGAGCACGGTGGAGCAGACCGTGGCGGCCATCATCCTGGGCTACTATGGCATCGCGCAGCAGGAAAAACTGATCCTCGTGCTGGAGGATGCGGCGGCCCTGTCGCGCGAACGGCAGGCCATCATGCAGGCCCGGATGGAGCTGGGCGCCGGATCTGAACTGCAACTGCTGCAATCGACCGTCGACCTGAACGCCGACAGCATCGCCCTGCTCAGGGAAATGTCGGCCCTGGCGCAACTTAAGGCCGATTTCAACCGGCTGCTGGCCCGCAATCCGGAGACGGACTTCCGCCTGACCGACAGCATCGCCCTGGGCGACCCGCTGGCTTATGAAAACCTGCAGGAACAGGCCAAAGCACAGAATACCGAACTGCAGCTCGCCCGCTACAGCCTGGATATGGACCTGCTGAACGTGAAAAACCTGCAATCGCAGCGCTATCCGACGCTAAACCTCAACGCCGCGTACAATTACTCCCTGCTGACCTCGGAAACCGGATTCGCGTCGTACAACCGCAGCTTCGGCCCTTCGTTCGGCTTTACCCTCTCCTACCCGCTGTTTGATGGTTTCAACATCAGCAGGACGATCAGGAATGCCCGGATCGAGCTGAACTCCGGGGAAATGATGCTCAAAAGCACCGACCTCGGGATCCGGACGGAGATGTACAAATTGTTCACCTCCTACCAGACCAACCTGAAGATCGTGCAGATCGAACAGCTCAACCAGCAGGTGGCGGAGCGGAACGTGGAGGTGGCTTTTGAGAAATACCGCCTGGGGACGATGAACGACATTGAATTGCGCGAAACCCAGAAGAAATACATCGACGCGCAGTACGAACTGCTGGTTTCGCAGTTCCTGGCCAAGCGCGCCGAGATCGAACTGCTGCGATCCAGCGGCCAGCTTGAGAAAGCGGTACAATGAGATGACATCTCGATGTATCTACCAATTCTTTATGTGATTGAATGGCTGATAATTAACTTAGTGAAAAATGGCCACGAGATGACATCTCATTTTTATATAATCCCGTCCAGCACCTTCACCAGCCGCTCCACCTCCGACCGGGTGTTGTAATGCACCATGCTTACGCGGATCACGCCGTTTTTCGGGGCCAGTCCCAGGCTTTCTATGAGGCGGCGGGCGTAAAAATCACCGTACCGGATGCCGATCATGTGCCCGTCGACCCGCTCCACCACTTCGTCGCTTCGGTGTTTTTCCGTCACAAAAGAGACGGTCGGCACGCGAAGCAAAGGGTCGGCGGAAGGCTCGCCGATGATGCGGACCTGTCGCCTGCTGTTGAGGAAATCGATCAGCAGGCCTCCGATACGGGCCTCATGCCGTGCGATCATCGCGTAGACGTTTTGCAGGATGTCCTGCAGGTTCTCATCAGAACCGGGCCCATTATGGCCCGAGGCCAGCTCCCGGAAATAGTCGGTGATGCCGAGGAGGCTGTAGGACAGTTCGAAGTTGACGTTGCCCGGCTGCAGCTTATAGGGGATCTCGTCGAGGCCGATGAAGAAATGGTTGATGCCGGGCAGTTTTTCGAGCAGGGCTTTGCGGGCGTACAGTAGGGAATAGTGCGGCCCGAAGAGTTTATAAAGGCTGAACACGTAGAAATCCGCGTCAAGATGCTGCACGTCGATCATGCGGTGCGGTGCGGCGGCCACCCCGTCGACGCAGGCCAGCGCGCCGCGCTCATGGATGAACGCGCAGATCTCCCGCACCGGGTTGATGGTGCCCAGGATGTTCGACACATGCGTAAAAGCCACCAGCCGGGTCTTCTCCGTCATCAGCGGCGCCAGGTCCTCCAGCTCCAGCCGCAGGGTCTCCGGCCTGATCTTCCATTCCTTCACCACGATGCCATAGCGCTGCAGGTAAACCCAGGGGCCGATGTTCGCCTCATGGTCGCAATTAGTGACAATAACCTCATCCCCTGGCTGAAAAAGATGGACCAGCGATTTGGACAGGTTTTGCAGCAGTTGTGTTGTAGAAGAGCCCAGGATGACCTCGCCGGCGTCGGCAGCATTGATGAACGCGGCCAGTGCGGCCTGGGCTTCCTTCACCCGGCTGCCGGCCTGTGCCGAAACGGCATAGGACGCGCCATGCTGCACATTGGTATTGTAGAGATAATCGTTCAGCCTCCGCCCGACCTGGACAGCTGTCTGCGTCCCGCCGGCGTTGTCGAAAAAGGTCCACTCCCCGCTGAGCGCAGGAAATTGAGAACGGACCATTTGAAGGTTAAGATCAGGGATCATCATTTCAGAGCAGCAAATTACAAATAACAAAAAACAAATTCCAAACAAAATTCAAATTTCAAATTACAAACATGAATTGGATCTGTTTTTAGAATTCCGTCCCGTAGGGACGCACCGTCTGTAGCCCGCCAATTTATTGGCGGGAATGAAGGCATGATGCAGAATTGCCAGTGCCAAAGGCACGGATGATGATTGAGGCGGTTTTTAAACCGCCGGTTGGGATCGCATTTTAAACCGGATTAAAATCCTGGAACCGTCATTCGCCCCTTCAGGGCTCATTTGTCACACCGCCGCCCTTTCCCCCCAATAAATCGGGGGGCTACTATCAAAAATCCCTTCGGAATGGTCAATTCCTGATCACCTTCACCGCACCGGCATCCGTCCCGGCGTTGAGGCGCACGATGTACATGCCCGCCCCGAGGCCATGCATTCCCGCATCGACAGTAAAGTGATGCAGCCCTTTGGACAGATCGCCATCGAACAGCACGGATAACTGACGGCCGGTATGGTCGTACAAGCCAAGCGTGACGGGACCGCTCTTTGTGAGTTCGAATGAGATCTCCGTCTGGTTTGTGAACGGGTTGGGATTGGCGTTAAGGAAGATGTTACCTGTTCCGGGACGCTCTCCCGTTCCGCTGGTGGTCTGGTAACGCCAGACGCCTCCGTTGGCGCCGCCGGGGCCCTGCGTGCCCGCATACAGCGTGTAGGGATGGGCCTGGCTGATGGCGATGCTGATGGGAGCGGTGGACAGCAGCCCGTCGTTGAAATCGGTGTAGTTCTCCCCGCCGTCGGTGCTGACCAGCACGCCAACCCGGTCAACGGCTGCGTACAGCGTCCGGTCCTGCAGGAACGTGGGCGAAATGGCCAGTTGCACCCCGCTGGTCTCCATGAACGATTCCACGTTGACCCACGACAGGATCTTCCCGCCTTCCGTGCTTCGCCAGATGTCGAGGGGATCGGACAGGAAGACCGTAGAATCGGTGCTGAATTTTGGCGACAGCAGGAAGTCGTCCAGTTCCACCACCCCTTCAAAGGAAGGAGCAAAAGTGCTTCCGCCGTCCCGGGTAAAAAAGAGCTTTTTGGGTTCGTATTGAATGGCAAAGATGTTCTTCGCCGCGGTATCGGTGCTGTTCCGGATCCGGGAATAATACCCGCCGCCGATAGTGATGTCGGAGATCTTCGCCCAGCTTGCCCCGCCGTTGTGCGAGCGGTAAAATCCCACCGGGCCCAGTATGCCGGTGATGCAGTACATCTTGGCATCATCGGCGAAAGTCGGGGAGAACGCGATCCCGGAAGTGCCCTCAGGCACCGGGAATACCTGCCACTGTTGCCCCCGGTCGTATGAAAAACGGGCGCTGCCGTCGCGATGGATCAGGAAAATGGCATTGTCATTCACGAAATTGGGAGAGACCACCAGGTCGTGGATCGTTTCCGACGGGTTGTCGGGGTCAGCGGCCTCGTAGATCTGCACCCACACCGAGCCGCTCGTCTCACTGATGAAGATGCGGTCCCTGCCATCTACAACATAAAGGGTCTGATCGTAATAATAATCGGGAGAGATGACGATCCGCGCCGGCATCACGTCTTCCAGCACCTGGGTCCACTGAGCATTTGAAGAGAGGGAAAATACTGTGGAGGTAAATGCCAGGAATAACAGGGACAATAATCTTATCATAAAATCAAGTTTTCGGGATAAAGTTACGAAAATTGGCTTTTCTGATTCCTTTTGAAAAAAGCAATTGTATGTATCTGCTTCATTCTGCGTATTCAAATCTGCGATGATCTGCGAGAAAATTATTTTGGTTTCACGCAGATTTACGCAGATTATTCGCAGATTGGCGCAGAAAAAAACGGGGGCCCCGCAAGCGGAGCACCCCGTTAAACCCAATTAACCCAAAATTTATCTTAATTGATCTTGCTGAATTTGATCGCGTTGACGGAGTTCTCCGTTTTCACCGTCAGCGTGTAGAACCCTGAGGGCAGGTCGCCGACATAGAGTGCGCGGCTTCCGAAGGCCTGGTCGCTGCCGAGCGCCTGGGTGCGCACCAGCGCGCCGGTGATGCTGCGGATCTCGGCTACGGCGTTCACGTTTCCGGTGTTATCATATTGTATGTTGATGGTTTCCCGGGCGGGGTTGGGATATACCTTCACCCCGGAAATGCCTTTGTTCAGGTCTTCGACGCCAACGGTCGTGGTATTGGGCAGTTCCACAAGCGCACCACCGGTCGGCAGCGCGGCCCAAAGTCCGAATGCCGGTCCGTTGTTGTTCATCATCGGATCCAGGAAACCGGAAGCCACAACCACGAGCGACTGACCGTACAGGCCGAGCGTTTCGAGCGGAGCAGCAAACTGGGCCACGGTCACCGTGCCGGTTTCATCCCGGATCTGCAGGGAATAATCCCCGGTGGGAAGTTCGAGGTATCCGGCAAATTCGGCATATTCCAGGTCGTCGATGATGGTGCCGGCGCCGGCTTCCACTTCTACCACGTCGACTGTCGGAGCGTCGGTCGAACCGTGGAATACCAGCACGTCGGTGTTGGTCATGGATGTGGCCATTTCGCGGCCCATGGCATAGACGTAAATATCGAAGGGCGTTGCCGGGTTGTATCCGGTGGGCACAACGATTCCGTTGGCAACCAGCACGTACTTGCTTCCGCCTTCGAGGTTGTAAGTGAAGCGCGCCAGGCCGTTGGTGGTGTCGGTGGAATTGGCGGGCTGGATGGTGACGTCGAAGTCAACACCGGCCGGAGCATCGATGAAAGGCGACGCGGTGCGGAATTCGAAATTGTCGATCAGCAGGATGTCATTCAGCCAGACGTCGACAAACTCGGCGGCGGCGTCGGCGCTGTTGTGGATCACCTGCACGCGGGCCGTGGTGTTGGTATTGTTGGTGACCTGGGGCAGCGGGATGAGCTGTCCGCCCTGCGGCAGGGCCGCGTAGAGGCCAAAGGACGGGCCATTGCTGTTGTCGCCGGGGTTCAGGAAACCCGAAGCCAGAACGGTAAGGGCAGCGCCCTGCAATCCCAGGGAAGCGAGCGGCGCGTTGTAGGTAGCCACTTCATTGCGGCCGGAAGCGTCGCGGACCTGGAGAACATAGTTTGCGGTGGGAAGTTCGAAATAACCTTCAAAATCGCCATACGCCATGTTGTCGATCACGGTGATGCCGCCGGAAGTCATCTCCACGACGTCCACTTCCGGAGCGTCGGTTGAACCATGGAATACCAAAAGGTCGGTGGCGCCGGGCATCATGGCCGCTTCACGGGCGGCGTCCCTGACGAAAATGTCGAATCCTTTGGCCGGCTCATAGCCATCGGGCGATACGATGCCGTTGGCCACCAGGATGTATTTGCTTCCTCCGGCGAGGTTGTAGGTAAACCGGGCCAGGCCGTTGGTGGTGTCGGTGGAGTTCCAGGGCTGCACGGTCACATCGAAATCAATGCCCGCAGGCGCGTCCACGAAAGGCGTGGCGGTGCGGAACTGGAAATTATCGATGGCAAGCTGGTCGTTGAACCAGATATCCACGGTCTGGGCGGCCATATCGGCTGCGTTGTGGATGAGCTGGACGCGTGCAGTGGAGATCGGTACAGCGGGCAGGGCGACCATCGGACCGCCGGAGGGAAGGGCGACCCAGAGGCCGAAGGCCGGACCGTTGTTGTTGGCGGCCGGGTTAAGGAATCCGGAGGCGACGACGGTCATCGCGGCGCCATTGAGGCCCAGCGTGGCGATCGGCGCAGCGAACTCGGCCACGGTGCTGGTGCCCGACTGGTCACGGATCTGCAGGCTGTAATCAGCCGCCGGCAGTTCGAGGTAACCGGCGAATGCGGAATACGACAGGTCGTTCACGACGGTGCCGGCGCCGGCGCCTACTTCAACCACATCCACAACCGGGGCGTCGGTGGAGCCGTGGAACACGAGCACGTCGGCGTTTCCGGAAAGTTTCGCGGCCTCGCGGCCCGTGTCATAAACGTATATGTTAAAAGGAGTGGCGGGATTGTACCCGTCCGGGATAACAATTCCATTAGCGATCAGGACATAGGTCTTTCCTTCTTCAAGAATGTAGGTAAACCGGGCCAGCCCGTTGGTGGTGTCGGTGGAGTTGGCCGGCTGGATGGTAACATCGAACTTTTCTCCCGCCGGGGCATCAATAAAGGGCGATGCGGTGCGGAATTCGAAATTATCGATCAGAAGGATGTCGTTCAGCCAGACATCAACGACCTTCGCGGCCTCATCGGCTGAATTGTGAATCACCTGTACCCTCGCCTGCGAGAATACCGGGGCGGCCAGTAACATGTTCACGAGAACGATCAGGCCAAAGCGTAGAATATAACGTTTCATGGTTTTCAATTTTAAGGTTGATAAAAATGTTTTCATGATGGCTAAACGAATCCAAATATGTTTTTGTTCAATCTATATTCTTTTTTGTTAAACATTATTTAATAAATATTTTATAATAGCTTATTCTATAATAATTTAACCTGTTTTAAATTTTATTGGAAAAACAGAATGATACACCTTCCGCGTTATTCTGCGCTTTTAAAATCTGCGATGATCTGCGAAAAAATTGCATTTGTTTCACGCAGATTTACGCGGATTTACGCAGATTTACGCAGATTCCGGCACAGATACACGCTAATTTGATTTACATTTGCCTTGACCCCTGCAATATGTCCAGTGATCTCTCCCACCGCATTGAAAAAGCCCGGCAGATGTTTGCCGGCCCATATAACTGTGCCCAGTCAGTGGCCTCAGTGTTCGCTGATGTAATAGGTATGGAAGAAGAAGAGATCCGCCGGCTGGTGAGCGGATTCGGGTATGGAATGGGGTCGCAGCACAGCGTCTGCGGCGCATTGAGCGGAGGCATCTTCGTCCTGTCGTCAACCGTCGAAAACCCGGCAAGCCGCGAAGAACTTTACGACAGGGTGCATTACCTGGTCAGCCGGTTCAAGCAGCACAACGACGGCCGGATCGACTGCGCCGACCTGGTCGGCAGAGATCCGGATCCTGTTCAGTTCACTACCATTTGCCCGGTGCTGGTGGAAACGGTGGTCCGGCTGGTGGAAAAAAGCCTGCCGGAACAGTCCCGAAAAAAGTCTTAACCGTAAATATCCGGCATGAACTCGCGCTGAATGCCCTGGGCGATCATCTGGGCCGCCTCCTTGCGCGTCAGGCCGAAATACTCTCCGACCTGGTAGAGGAAGTCAAGCTCTTTCTGGAGTATCTGCCGGTCGGTCAGCGCCACCCCCACCATGAAATCAAACAGGTTGTACCGCTCGCCCGGGTTTTGTGAGATGATGGCCTGCGCGGAGGCATTGAAGACTTCCGACACTTTCCCGCCGCCATGGATCTGCTCCAGTAACTCCTTCGGGAAGATCATCACCCGCGAGATCGTACCCATGATGCGCTCCACCTCGTGCTGTGTGATCTGCTCATCCGCGCCCGATACCATCAGGCCCGCCGAAGCCATGAAATTGATGCGCTGATAATCCAGCTCCGAACTGGTCAGCGTCATCAGGATATCCAGAAGATTATCGATCTTCTCCGTCAGTGCGGCATCATCCTTCAATTCCACGCCTGAAGAGAGATCCTTGTATAACTGCGATTCGCTGAACGCCATAAGGGCCTTGATGCGAATGGGATTGATCGGGTGCGTGGAGAGGTTCTGGCCCCTGTTTTCCTTGAAATAACGAATAATGCGGTCGTTCTCTGTAAGATAAGCGTTAAAATCAAAGTTGATCCGGCGCGGATCCATGCCCGATGACAGCTTGAAGAAGTTCGACAGGCATTTGTCGAGCTTGGGACTGGCGATGTACCCGTACCGGTCGGCGGTCAGTTCGGCCAGCTTGTTCCAGAGATTGATCTTATGGTACAGCAGCACCGGGATTTTGTCGGGTTCGGGAAACACAAAACGGATCAGCCGGGTGATGGTGGCGTTTTTGCTGATCAGGTGGCCGATCTCGTGGCCGATGATGAAGCGGAGCTCATCATCGTCCATCCGTTCGATAAGACCCGAATTGATGTTGATGATGTTCGCTTCGCCCTCTTCGGTGGCGGTCAGCGCCCAGGCGTTCACTTCGGGTGAGTTGGTCACGTAGAAATCGATCTCCTCGCTGAACTCAAGCTTCGTTTTCACTTCAAGGAACAGGTCATACAACCCGGAGGCCAGCTCGCGCGTAACCTTGAAGCTGTGCCCTTCAAGGATCAGTTTCCATTCATTCTCAAAACGTTCGATTTTTGCTTCCTTCAGCACGGCCTGCATAATGTCGCCTTCAATCAGGTCATAGAGTTGTCGCGACAGTTCGTTTTCCAGCGGGAGCCGGATCATTTCGTAGTTCATAGGTATGTAGGTTTGGTATTCAGGCCATAAATGTAAGAATTATCCGCCCGTTCTCTTGGGATTCGCCCTTTCTTGACGTAACTTTGTACTGTCAGACGAAAATAATTGACACTCATAACTTCTGTTTGACGTTCGGAGACTTGCCGCTCCCTCATGATTATTTTCCCCTGTTTCATTCTTTTGGAAAAAGCATTTCCCGGCGGGAAAGTCAAATCTTAAATAATTACAGCCATGAAAAAAGCAACGTTCAGGGCAATCCCGGCCATTGTAGCCTCCTGGATTGCCGTCGCCTGTATTGTCGCCGCTGCCGTGCTGATCCTGAAGGCATGCAACGACGATGATGAAGATGATAACGCGCAGGGCCAGATCGAGGTGGAGTTCCAATACCATAAAATGGAACAGGATTTCCAGCAGGGCGGTATCCTGATGTCGCTCAACACCGTAAGCTATGAGCCTGGCGCGGGGAGCAACAAAGCCGAGATCATCAGTTACCTGATCGCCAATTCCTACGCAGTCGACCGGGACATCAACGGGGCGATCACCGTGATCAAGATCTCCGTGCAATCGCCTGCGGTATTGACTGCGCTGACCAACCAGATCACCCTGCTGATCGGCTCCAGGAATGTGCTGCCGTACCGTGTCGAATGGATGTACCAGTCGCAGGCCGTCACCGCCATCGCGCTGGTGGATGCAGCCACCAAACAGATCATCTATGATCCCGTGGCATCGAACCTGACGGTCCGCCGGCCCGAAATGACCGGAGCGCTCACCCGGCTGTCGGGCACCAAAGACGCCACACAGCCTTCACAGCCCGGTGACATGATCAATATCTGGGGTGAGAACATCTTCGGGATGGACCTGTTCGCCGTGGCTATATCCTGGGGAACAGCCTACTGCGACGAGAATGGATGCATAGTCATCCCGCCCAATCCCAACATGTTCATCCAGGTAGGCGTAGAGTCGTCCCTGGGATGGACCGCCGATGCCGTGGTTTCCAGCTACCAGGTCAGCCCCGACTGTAAAAGCGTCACGTTCCAGATCACCATCGTAGCGGCCGGCCCATTTGCCACGATGGAAATTGAATATAATAATGAAGGAGTGAAAATAGGCGCCAGCGTCTCAGGGCCGGTCGGCACTTACAAACGAACCATTAATGCCACCTGGCGCTGCCCGTAACCGTTCCGACGGACATGAATCATCTCAAATAGAGTTAAATGATCAGTAGATCAATTATTTAACAATTTCTTAAGATTTTTATTGATAGAATTGATGTTATTTTGAATCTTTCTAAATAACATCAGATGAGAAATATTCTGTTCCTTGGTTTTTGCCTGCTTGCGTCCGGCGCCCTGGCTCAATCGGGCGTCGCCATCGGCGGCAGCGGCGCTACACCGCATTCCAGCGCCATTCTTGATGTCCAGAGCACTGCAAAAGGTGTGCTCATTCCCAGCATGACCTCCGCGCAGCGCACCGCCATCAGCAACCCGGCCAACGGCCTGCTGGTGTTCGATAACACCACCGGAGGCTTCTGGTTCTACAGCGGTGGGTGGACAGAGCTGGTGCACAACAACAATGAATCCTGGGAGCGCGACACCGACACCATCTCGGCGAGAAAGCCATTCGTCGGTATCGGCACCACGAACCCTGGCCGGATGCTGACGCTGGGATTCAACAACGCCAACGTCAATACCTCCCACATGCTCATTGAGCAGAGCGGAAGCGGCGACGCCTGGTTCAACATCGGCCTGAAAGCCGGCAAACACTATGCTATTGGCGTCGATAACTCGGACGCCGACAAGTTCAAGATCGGGTACAATGCCACCGGGCCCGGTTCGCTGCATGTCAATACCCGCCTCACCATAGATACCCTGGGGCATGTCGGCATCGGGACGTCATCACCAGCAAACCGGCTGCAGGTCAATGCACTCACGGCGCAAAGCCCATTCCGGGCCGATATCGCAGGGGTAACCCGCTTCCAGGTCCATTCCAATGGCGGCGCATCGGTTGGCGCTGCCACGGTCCCGCCGGCAAACGGACTGCATGTCACGGGCGCAATTACCCCCGCCGGCGGCATCTCTGCCTCGGGCAACATCGTCATCACCAGCACCGCAGGCTATGTCTCCGTCAATGCCGGAGGCTCCGAGATCAGGATCTACGCCAACGGTCAGATCGACATTGACGCCAGTGCCAGCCTGAACATCACCGCCGCCGGTAACCTGGACATCACCGCCGCAGGCGATCTTTCGCTCAATGGGAACAACGTGACCATCTATGCGGCCAACGCCGGCAATCTGGTCAGCGGGGTTACGACAAATATAGGCAGCGGAAACAGTACCACCATAAACAGCGCTGGCAATATGGAGATCGATGCCAGCGGCGCGCTCGACATCCTTTCCGGCAATACGATGGACATCCTCAACAGCACCGGGACCATGAACGTGAGGAACAACGGCGGAACGCTGAATGTCAGTGCCACCTCCACCCTCAACCTCGACGGCGCTCTGGTCGACCTCAACAACGGGACCAACGGAGCCGCCAGGGTCGGCGATGCGGTCAGCGGCGTGATCCTCACCGGCAGCAGCACCGTCAGGATCGGGAACTGAATTTTTCTTAAAATTGAGATTTTATGCCTTATTTTTGAATTATATTTGTAATTTTAAGCCTGTATTTTATAATTATGATTCAAAGATCATTGCAATCGGTGCTTCAGCGATGGATTGAGGAGCAGGAGGTGATCATCATTTATGGGCCTCGCCAGGCAGGTAAGACAACGCTGTTGCATATGATGCTGGACGACGATCGCAACGCCATAATCCTGAACTGCGAACGTCCTGACCTGGCAGAAATCCTGGAATCGCGAGATCTGGCCAGGTTCAGGCTCATTATCGGCGATAAAAAAATCATCGCCTTTGATGAAGCGCAAAAGATTAGAGATATAGGTGCGCTGCTTAAGCTGATCTATGATGACGCTGATTTACAGCTTAAACTGATCGCAACCGGATCGAGCAGTTTCGAGATATCCAACAGGATCGTGGAACCGTTGACCGGAAGGAATGTTAAGTTTCTGTTGCTTCCATTATCCCTTACCGAACTCTCCGGGAGCAAGGGGTGGATGTGGACCATCGAGCACCTGAAAACGTTGCTCGTCTTTGGTTCGTACCCGGGTTTGATGGATACATCCCACGATCTCAGAGTAAAAAAATTGTATGAACTTTCTTCTGATTATCTGTTTCGGGATATCCTGATTCATGAGAACCTCCGAAATCCTCCCCTTTTGAGGAAGCTTTTGAAAGCCATCGCACTGCAGGTCGGCAGCCAGGTATCCCTCCACGAACTGAGCCGGATGCTGGGTGTTTCAGCGCAAACCATTGAAAAATATCTCGATTTACTGGAAAAGAGCTTCGTAATCTTTCAGCTGGAATCATACAGTCGAAACCTTCGCAATGAGATCAAAAAGAGCAAAAAATACTATTTCTACGATCTCGGAATCAGAAATGCCCTGATCTCAAATTTCAATGATATGGATTCCCGGACCGATGCCGGCGCCTTATGGGAGAATTTTTGCATCCTCGAACGATTAAAGCACAATATCGCCTTTCGTCCTGAGGCAAGAATTTATTTCTGGAGAACATACGACGGTGCGGAAGTGGACCTTGTTGAGGAAAACAAAGGAGAATTGGCTCTCTTTGAATTCAAGTGGTCCGGCCGTGGCAAAAGAACCTTCCCTCCTTCGATCTTAAGCGAGTATTCAGTTCGGTCCACTAAGGTGATCTCCAGGAACAACATCCAGGAAATCTTTGATTGAAATGAATATAATCACCGGTTGACTGTTGCAACAACGCTGGATGCGGTCACCTGATTCCTTAATGAGCGCAGCCCGGAATTTTTGTTAACCAGATGTTAAATCCCTTCCTTCCCGCCCTTCTTTGAAATAATTTTGCGCCCTTAGCCAGTTTTACCGTTCAAATCCTTAAAGATCAAACCGATGAAAACACTGATACTTTTTATCCTGGGCATGCTGTATCCCATCCTCCATGTTTCCGCCCAATGGTCGACTGACCCATCCAATCCCGGCGTAGTCTGCAACCTCTCCGGCCAGCAAAGTTCCGTCCGGGCTTTTGCCGACGGAAATGAAGGCGTTTATGTCTTCTGGCTCGACGGCCGCAGCGGCACCAACCGCGAGGTCTACGGCCAGCACTACGATGCCGCCGGCTACGCGCAATGGGAACCCAACGGCCGGCTGATCGTCAGCCATCCCAACCTTGTCAGTTCATTCACCGCCGCCCGCTATGAGAACGGCGATATCCTCATCGGCTGGATGACCCAGTCGGCCACCCTGAACCTCCCCGATACCGTGCTGATCCAGAAACTGGGCGCCAGCGGGGAGAAACTCTGGCCGGCAGACCTGGTTGCCGCCAGTGTCGCTCAGCCGGAGCCTTTCACCATCGCCTACCTAAACAGCTTCGGATTTGCCCCGGTGAACGACGAATATGCGCTCTTTATTCGGGCCGCGTACGGATTTGGGTTCAACGGCAACCGGTACAGTTATTTCAATGCCGACGGTGAAATGGAAGGCCCGGTAAACGGCTGGCCGGTCGGACCTCAAGGCGGATATGGCAGCTCAGGCTTCCTGGCCACCCCCGATGGTTCGGGCGACATCATTCTCTTTTATTCCACCGGCAACGGCATGGGCGCGCCCCTGATGGTGGTCCGCGCCGGCGATGGCGGCGTCGTAAGCTGGGGGCCTGTCGCGGCGACCGAGGGCAGCTCCGGGCTGAACTACAACTTCACCGCCGCCAGCGACGAAAGCGGCGCCATCTTCATCTGGCAGGGCTCCGGAACCAACGGCTCCGTCGACCTCATGATGCGCCGGATCAACAACGACGGCACCTTTGGCTGGGGCGGCGGCATCCATAACCTCTGCAGCGCCGAAGGCACCCAGGCCAATATGACCGTCCGCAGAAGCGGCAGCACCTATTACGCCGCCTGGGCCGATGCCCGGCCCGGCGTCAGCCCCGGATGGTACGATATCTACCTGCAGAAGTTCGACACCGCCGGAAACTTTCTCTGGGCTCAGAACGGCATAGAAGC
This sequence comes from uncultured Bacteroidales bacterium, assembly GCA_964489545.1. Taxonomy (GTDB): domain Bacteria; phylum Bacteroidota; class Bacteroidia; order Bacteroidales; family JAGOPY01; genus JAGOPY01. The sequence continues at coordinate 40,467 of CAZAZE010000005.1, read as the reverse complement.
CGCCAGTTACAATACGTACGATCCCATTCCCCGCATGACGCTCGACGCGGAAGGCAATATCGTCTTCGCCTTCCAGAGCAACGTGACCGGCTACATCGGCCAGAAGGTCACGCCCGACGGCGCGCTGCCCTGGGGTCCCGAAGCGCGGCTGATCACAAACACCACGCTCATGCCGGCGCAGTTTGACCATACCCTGGTCGTTTCCGGCGACAATGCCATCGCCGCCTGGTCCAGCAGCTCGGGCATCGCCAGCGACATCTACATCACCCGCATCGACGAGGTGCTGCATGCCGCCCTGCCGGAAAAGGACAGAGACGGGCTTTCCCTGTATCCCAACCCCGCCAGCAGCAGGGCAGAGTTGCGCCTCCCTGCGGCCAGCGGACTGAAACAGGTCGATATCTTCAGCACTTCCGGGCAGCTCGTTCGTTCGTTCACACCGGATCAAACGAACGCGGCCGGTCCGTTTACGTTCAGCGTGGCCAGACTCAGCCCTGGATTGTACTTCGTCCGTGCGATAACCTCCGGCAGAACCTATGAGCAGAAGCTGATCGTAGATTAGTCGCGCATCCGGAAAGTATCGCTTCCCGTCAATGTCATGAGGCCGAATGACGCGCGTCATGATCAGAAAAAGTATTATCTGCGGAAATCAATTGCCACTGATTCACAGATTTCTCATGAGCCTTTTGCACAAAGTAATCTGTGCATCTGTGGCAATTAATGCTTAAGAGGCAATTTCAATTTAGCATCTACGGGACATCTTCTTATTTAAATCCATTCCATATTGCTCCGCACGGTCAAACCGGGCCCTGAATTGATGCAAAATTTCTTACCTTGCCTGATTACCTGAACCAGCCATTTATTAGCCATTCCAAGGTTAAGTTCAGCCATATTTTTTTTATCAATCTTGTTAAGATGATCAGTGAGATCAACCTGAACGACCTCAAAAACGAGCATTTTTTCAGATCGCTCCGTGAGGGAGGATTCGTGCTCGTCTTAGGTGCCGGTTTTAGTTTTGGCCTGAAAAATGCCACGGGATCATCTTCTGAAGATGAGATGAATATCCCCATCAGTAAGAATTTCGTCAGGCTCACTAACCGGCTGTTCGAGACCAACTGGCCTGAAAATGATTTCCACAGAGCTGCGGATACCTGGTTCCGTAAAACCGAAGAAGACAAAACCGGGGATAAGTTCGAGCAGTTCCGGCGCCTGTTCCTCCTCGATGAAACGGAATTTGCCCGGAACAGGAAAAGGCTGTATCAAACCATTCTCGCCCCTTACTGGTCAAGGATATATACCTTTAACTTCGACAATGTTCTGGACGTCCTCATTCAAGACAGACCGGCGGAATACGATGTGCAATATTACGATGTGGGCTCTTTCCGGCCTGGGAATAAAACCGGCATCGGCTACCTGCATAATTCCATCTTACGGGCTAAGAGCATAAATGACCTGGTCTTTACCAAGTATCAGTATGCCGAAAAGATCAGTGGCAAAAACAATCATTTGTACTACGCACTCTTCAATGACCTCGAAAAGCATGGAAAGAATCTCCTGATCATTGGCACCGGATTTGCTGAAGATACTGTTTATCAATTCCTCCACTCACAGATAACAAGAAATGACCTGTCCATCATCCATATCAATTATGATGAGAAACCGAATTACGGGCAGGAATTTGAAAACAAGGTCCAGGATATTCGTTGGGTTAACTGCACCACAGAAGAGTTTTTACGTTTTCTCCAGCGGTATCCCGAGGAGACCAGCCGAAAAGACCCGGCACCAGATTTTGTGGAACCGCTCAGGAGTGTGCCCAGAAGGCCGGTACCCAAATCGCTCGTGCGCTCGTTCAGCGATTTCCTGGATGGGAATTATCTCAGATATTATAGCAGGGAAGAGTATAAAGCGCATTGTTTCCCGGACCAGGCGCTGGATTTTAAAACTGAAAACGATTTCATCAATTTGCTGGATGCCGGCGATGCGCTGGGGCTGATCATCCATGGCCAGGGAGGGATCGGAAAAACCAGGCTGATGCTGGAGCTCGGCAGGAGGCTCATGGAAAGAGGCGACAAGGTACTGAGGATCCATGTGGAGTTTGAAGCTTTTCACGAGCTTCTTGAATATATTGCTCTGATGCCGGAAACCCGGTTTATCCTGTTGTTTGACTATATTGAAGAACAGAAAGTGTTTGATAAAGTCATTCGCTGGATGATCAATGAAAAAACGGAGCAGGTCAGGATCATAGGAAATTGCCGGAATACCTATGTAGAAGATTTGAAAGTAAGTTATGCTGATTATTTTCATTTTGTCGACATTGGATTCAAAGACAAGCTGGATGAAGAGCGCAAAATGGAGCAGCGTTATCTCCGCAAGGTCATTTTAAGCATCGTCCACAGTATCCCTGACCGGCGGGTTGTGGAGTACCTGCTGACTGCCCGTGCTCGAGGATCCCTTTCTCAGGCCCGGCCGGCCTACGCAGCTTTCATCAAATACCTCTACAGCAAAAATCCAAGATCCAAGATCAATATTCTGGACAATGAGAATTTCATTCACTGGCTGATCAGAAAAATCCAGCAAACCCTGGGAGGACATCCCCTCGTGGCGGGATTTTATGATTCCAGGAAATATATATTCTACTTTCTTTCCTGCCTGCCTTCCCGGCCTCCTGCAACCAGGAGCTTCTTTGAGGTTCCGGTCAGCGGCGCCAATTTTTCCTATGAAATCAACCGGTTGATCCGGGATGGCTGGATCGATTCCGCTGACGACTACATGAGGCTGGTGCACGATACCGTTGCGGATATCCTGCTTCTGGAATTCTTCAAATACTATCGTTTTCGGGAACGGGTGCTGGAAGACCTGCTTGATTTTGCCTGGAATCACAACAGCGCTTCATCCGTGATGTGGTCGCTTCAGCGGATTTGGGATGAAATACCTGAAGAAAAGCAGGCCTCTTATCAGATCACTATCGGGTACTTCATCCGTAAATCCATCAACGCTACCAATTGCAAAGACGATTGGTTCCGGTACAAGATCGACAATACCCGGCTTATCAATGAACTAGATCGGATAAGGATCCTGATCGAGCACAGGGACCTGCTTTCTGAAAATAGTTCCCTGGAAAAATTCGGCAGCTCGCTGGCCTACGCGTTCAATTGGGTGAGGGAAAACATTGCTGACCCCGGTTCGCGGACTCATTTTAAGGATGAGTTATACTCCCTGTACCACCAGTACTGGAATATTGATGGCCGGTTCAATGAAATCTTTAAGGAACCCCGCGGAGGAAAGATCATTTCTTCTTACATCAACCTCTTCGGAATCGATGAACATATCAGCGGAGCGTTCAGGATGTTCATTCAGGAAGTACCGTTCATCCCTGAGAACTACACCAGCCTTAGCATAACGGTGGGTTCGTGGTTGTATGAAGGAGATCCAAAACTGGTGGAAACGCTTGTCCCGGAACTACTGCAACAACCGATCAACCGACGGGTAGCCTACTATATATTAAGTCATTGGCTATCTTCGGGTTACAAGCCCCAACTCATCAAATCCTATTTGGAAAAATGGCTGATCGATCCCGAGGAGCCCGAAATTATCCCTTTTATTTTCAGCTCCTGGTTGAAAAAGGGTGATGATGCGAATGTCCTGACCCAATCGATCAAGAATTGGTTTATGGTCAGTAGCAATGAAGAAACAAAAGGATCTATTCTTTGCGATTACATGGAGGCGGGTGGAGATTATCTTCCGCTCATAGCTGAAATGAATGAGTGGCTCATTAACAACTACGAAAATTCTGTTTCGGTGACTTTGCTGGGAAGGCTTTTAGAAATAAACATTGATAAAAGCTTCCTGGTTGACTTTGAAGCCATCACAATTAATGTGTTGAGGTATCACCAGGATTTAAAGGAAATCGGCTTCATCATTGGGTACTGGATTGAAATTGGGGGTAACCTGAACATCATTCGGCCCAGAATTGAATCGTATTTCAGGGAATTTGGACGTTCAAAGCAGGGGATTGCTATCGCAGCGCAGTGGCTTCACAAAGGCGGAGAAAGTGAATATGTCCGGGAATTATTGGCTGAATTGATGAATTCTGACTGGCTCGTTAGAGACTACGTTATTCTCTTGCTTAATTGGATCCTCCACAGTCATGAACCGGAATTCGTTGATAAAGCCATAAGCAATTATTTCGATCTTCCGGAAAATCAGATAATCTATGAAGATCGATATCTTATCACCAACTGGTTGGAAAAGACTCAGACGCCCGATCCGGTGCGATCGGCCATCAGGCCCTGGCTCGATGCAAATTCCTCCAGAACTGACGGAGCAATCAGGGTCTGCAGCATATGGCTTAGACATGGGGATGATCCAGAACTGGTGCGGGATTATGTTGCCAGGATACTTCCTGGTCACACTCAAGTAATAGAAAGTTTTATCGTGATTAATAATTGGCTGGATGCTACGGGCGACTGGAAAACCATCGGCCCTGCATTCCTGAGCTTCCTCTCTTTTTGGGCCCATGACCTCTCAGCGCTTTCTGTGGGCAGGAAATGGCTTGAGAAAGATGGGTCTCCTGAATATATCAAGTCGCTAATCAAGTCTTTATCCCTTAGGCCGTTACCGAAATCCGCTTTGCTCAGCAGCATAATCAAATTATGGCTGAAGACTGATGAATCCCCAGACTACATTAAGCCTTTGGTGATGCGTTTTCTCAAGGTCAATTCGCGCAACGAACAAGGCGGTTATGTCTTAACGAGCTGGATTAACCGGACCGGAGATGTCGCGGCTGTAAAAAAACCGCTGATTGAATATCTTGATCTGTTCGTCGATCGAGAAAACGACGCCAGTTTCATTCTGGAGGCCGCCCTTGTAAATGATGCCGGGTTTAAGATCGTCTATCCCTACCTCATGAACTGGCTCAACCAATTCGGCCTGAATCCTCTCGCCAGGTACCCCTTAAGCTCCTGGCTGAAACTGAAGGGCAACGAAGGCGCGCAAGAAGCAGACCAATGGATTTTGAATTGGGCGGAGCGCCATTACAATCCCGGCAATCACAACTGGCGCGATGAACTGCTGCTGGATTACGCCCTGTGGTCGAAAAGATCCAAAGAAAAAGACGAAGACTCATGAACCAAGTCCTGGCCCAACAGAACGATAAAGAGCTGATCAAGCTGCTTAAAGCCTCAAAGGTGGCGTACGCCAATTCCAAACGTATCGAGAATATCACCACGCTGTTCCTGCTTATGCTCGCACTGGTATATCCGGTCTATTTTGTATACAGTTCCAACGAAGATGTAAAACTCGTACTGTTCGGCTGCACCTTCCTGATCGCATTCCTGGTCCAGGTTTTCTCGGGCCATCTTAAAGGCAATACACACCGCGGCGCCCTGTTCAAAGAGGAGTTTGATGTCGCGCTATTCAACCTCCCCTGGAAATCCACCCTGAAAAGACCAGACAAGGCGGAGTTGATCCACTATTCCAAGAAATACCGGGGGGCCCCGTTAAAAAACTGGTATCCACCGCATATCTCAGCAAACATCGCTGCCGACAAAACCATTGCCATCTGCCAACGAATCAATTCAGGCTGGGACATCAGCCTGAGGAAAAAATATTCTGTCGCCCTTAAAACTGTCCTTATCATATACACCCTGACCCTCTGCGGCTTCTTCGTGGTGAAAAGCGTCGATGCCCGTACCATCTTCGCGGTCTTCTTCAGCGTATTGTCATTCTATACGCACTTTCTCGCCATTCTGCGGGGTCATCAGGTCGTGATCTCCAAAAGAGAAAAGATCCGGGACCGGCTGGATGAAATGATCTCCGGCACACTCCCAATAAATGAACAGGCACTCAGGGATATTCAGGATGAGATCTATCTCACCAGGCAGGAGCCGGCCAAGGTGCCTGACTTTTTCTTCTGGTTGTATAAGAAAAAATTTAACGCCGAATACCGCTTTTTCATTGATTGCATCAACAAAGGCCGCTACGGCTGCGATCAAGCATAGGTCCCGGTTGACCGGTGGAAAATTCTTCCATGTATTAACATCCCCCACTCAAGCGCAAATACACTGCACTTCGCCTCCTTTTCTTTGTACGCACAAACCAAATCCCATGTACAAAGAACTATTCACCCAGATTACGTTCGGCGAGGCGCAACACTACGGTTCAGTCGCGGCCCTGCCGATTCATCTTCCCTCCGCCGCCGAAGCGCTGGAGTATCTCACCCTGTCTGAAGCCATCACCGGCCTGCTGATCCGCATTGAAGAAGTCAGCGAAAGCGGCTCGGTGCCCAACCTGAAGGTCATCAACACCGCGGCCGTTCCCGTGCTGATCCTGGCGGGAGAAGAGGTCAGCGGCGCCCGGCAGAACCGCATCCTCAACACTTCCATCCTTGTGCCGGCCAAAGGCGAACTCATCATCCCGGTGAGCTGCACCGAACGCGGGCGGTGGAGCTACAATGCACCCGATTTCAAGGACTCCGGCAACTTCGGCAGCGCAGAGATCCGCCACACGGCCGCTTTGTCGGTGCTCGGCAACCTGAGGGTCGGCCGCGGCCACCACAGCGACCAGGGACAGGTGTGGGACCGGATCGAAGAGCTGCACGAGAAGAGCAATACCTTCGGCACCTCGCGCACCCGCGCGATGGACGACGCATACAAGAATATGGCGGCTGACCTGGAAGAGGCGCAGCGGCACTTTCGCCTCACCCCGGGCCAGGCGGGCGTCCTTTTTTTCCATGGAGGACAAGCGGCCGGGCTGGACATCGTGTCCCGTCCCGCCGCCTATGCCCGGCTGCACGACAAGCTCGTTAAAAGCTACATCATCGACGTCCTGGGCAAATCCGCGCCCGTTCCAAAGCCAACCGCGCTGCTAAAGGAGGCAAAGCATTTTCTGGAGGCCGCCAATATCGGAGAGACAAAGATCTTTCCTTCTCCCGGCCTCGGCGACGACCATCGCCTCACCGCCCCGCGCCTCCACGGCAGCATGCTTGTTTACGGAAAAGAAGCCGTGCATGCCTGCTGCTTCCCGGTGAAAGAACAGGAAGTGCGGATGGCGGGATACGAGCGACGCCGGCTGTGAGGGGCTGGTTTGAATTCTTCATGTGCCCATGAGAACTTGTGAACTTGCGTTTTGGGATTTCGGATTTCGGAAATGGCATTGGTGATGGGCAGCATGGGCAGCATGGGCAGCATGGGCGCAAGGACGAATTGATGAAAAGATCTCGTAATCCGGATTAGAAAACTTAACTTTATCCCAACCAAATCAACCCCCGCCATGAAAAAAATATTCCGGCTTCTGCTTGTCTTCATGATCCCTTGCCTCCTCTTCCCCTTGTCCCTGTGCGCCCAGGAAGAAAAGGCGTCCGAACCGATCAGGCCCGCCCTCCTGGTCATCGACGTACAAAAGGCCTTCGTGCCCATGGTCGAAGAGCGCGAAAAAGGCATCGCCACTTACATGATCAACGACTACATCCGCATGTTCCGCAAGCTGGATCTTCCCGTCATCTTCGTCCTCCACTCCGCCGAAGAGTACGGACTGGTTCCCGGCGTCCCGGAGTATGAGTTCATCGACGAGATCCCTATCCAGGAAGGCGATATCAAAGTGACAAAAACTTTTTCCAACGCCTTCACCAAAACCGATCTCGACAAGATCCTTAAAGAAAAAGGCATCAACACCCTTTTTCTCTGCGGCCTGAGCAGCGTCGGCTGCGTCCTCGCCACCTGGTTCGGCGCGAAGGATTACGACTACAAAGCTTTTCTCCTGAAGTACGCGCTCATGAGCCACGACGCGCAATACACCAAACAGATCGAGATCATTTTTGGTGCGCTGGAAATGGAAGCGGTGGAGGCTATTGTTGAATGATCTTAGATTTACGGTTTACGGTCTAAGATCTTAGATCGTAAAGCGTAAATCTTAGATCACTTTTGTCATCACTTTCCTTGTTTCTGTCGTATTGTATTCACCGACTTTTGAAAAATTGCGATTAATTCGTCATTTTCCCTGATCAATTCTTTTATTTTTAAAATGTCGGAACAAACCTGCGACTGCTCAATCAATATAAGATTGATATAGGTTTCGCGAAGCTCTTTGAGCACAATGCTCAACTTGTGCGAAAAGTCCGCCGTAGACTCCGCACTTTGCGCCTCTCCATAATTCAAAGCTGTCGAACTGCTTGAGCGAACGATCTGTTTGGAAAGATGCACCGTCACTGCATCGAATGCGCAATTCCTGCAAAGATCCATGACATTGACCGAAAATGCCACAAGCCGCTGCTCAAGTATTTTTCTATCCATAAGCATTTTTATTCTGTTAATCCGGTTTTTGGCGGAAATATACCCGGTGATAGAAAAAAATTTTGAGGGATCTAGGATTTACGATTTACTTTCTAGGATCTAAGATTTACGGTTTACGGTCTAAGATCTTAGATCGTAAAGCGTAAATCCAAGATCCTTGACCCTTTCTTCTCCTTCAATGCAAATACCCTGCACTCTGCTGCCTTTAATTTGAATAAAAATCAAAAAAATGATGCTCCCAACCTTATTCGACGATCCGCCCATCATCACCCATCCGGGCAAAGAATTTCACTGGGAAAAGCCCGAAACCGTCCTGCATTTTCTGAGAAACAGAAAAATGGAAGATAAAATAACGCATCCCAGCAAGCTAACGATAATACATGATCCCGACGGCCGGCTCCACCTGGAAATGCGCAACGGCTCCATCAGCCGTCACCCGGTGCGGGAAACGTTTTTCCGTAAGCTGCTGGCCTGGCACAAATTGAATCCGCCGATGCTGCAAAAATTGTCTTCGCCCACCATCGTGATGATGCTGAACGACCTGCTACAGCATATCCGTAGGGAAGTGATCGTCACCCTGGAAGACAACGATGCCCTGACCTTGCTCAGCCCGGCCTATACACGGACGCCCGACCACGAGATCATCGAAACCTGGGCGGGGAAAAACATCGGGAGCATCACCCGAAATGACTTCTTTACCCGGATATACTTCACGGATTTCTCCCCCATACACCCCGCTCCCGGCGACATCATCCGCTGCAGCCAGCACTTTATGAACTCAGAAACCGGCTTCCGCTCGTTCGAGATCTTCGTCCACGCCCTTCGCCTGGTCTGCTCCAACGGCGCGGTGCACCCGGTAGATCTTCCCGACGTCACGCTGCGCCATTTTCACCATGGACTCAATAAAGAATCTTTCGACCGGAACATGAAAAGATTCCATGACAAGATCGCTCCTTATTATGATAAGCTTGAACAGCAGTTCATTGCCCTGGGCAAGGTTCCTTGCGACCCGGAAGACCCGAAGACGAAAAGCCTGCTTTCCAAAACCGCCGGAGCAGCCGAAGCCGGAAAGCTGCTTAATGGGTTCCAAAAGTCCCTTGAGTCCGCCAGTACGATGTATGATCTGTATAACTACATCACTTCCCTGGCGAAAACACAAAACACACAGCGCGAGCTGTTTCTGCAACAGGTCGCCGGACGGCTGTTCCGGGAGGTATTGATCTAGGATTTACGGTTTACGGTCTTAGATCTATGATTTATGGTTTACGGTCTTAGATCTATGATTTACGGTTTACGGTCTTAGATCTAGGATTTACGGTTTACGGTCTTAGATCTATGATTTACGGTTTACGGTCTTAGATCTATGATTTACGGTTTACGGTCTAAGATCTTAGATTTACGGTTTACGGTCTAAGATCTAAGATCGTAAATCCTAGATCCCCTCAAGGCTCTTCATCCCCTCCAGATACGAAACCATCCCGCCGTTCGCCCGGATCTTCTCCAGCAGATCGCGGTAGTACCTGCTGCCTTCCAGAGGCGGATCGTAACCCAGCATGATCAGTTGCTCTTTCGCCCGGCTAACCGTCACCAGCAGCTTGCGGTCGACGGTGTCGCGCAGGTCGACCGACTGCAGCGGAACGAGCTGGTTGCGGTGATAAATGGCCAGGGAGACGATGATGATGTCGCGCTCCGAGCCCTGGAAGCGCTCGATGGTGTCGACGGTGACCTTTTCCCGCAGTTCCGCATCGTCGATCAGGCTGCGGATCTGGGCGATCTGCGCGCGCCACGGCGTCACCACCCCCACGGTCCGGTTGTCGAACCGGTCGCCATACACCTGCCGCAGGGTCTTCAGGATCGTCACGACCTTCCGCGCTTCTTCCTCGTGCCGCTTGGCCGTAGGAAGATAGCCGCTCTGGATGAACAGCGTCCGGGAACGCGACAAAAGCCGCACCACGGGATCGTTCGTGCGGATGTCGTACATGTCGCTCATGAGCAGCTCCTGCTGCCCGGGCTTGGCCGAGACGAGCTTTCCGTCGTAGTAGTGGTTCACCAGCCCGGCGATGTGGTCGTGCATGCGGTAGTGCTGCTCCAGCATGCCGGTGGCTTCGCTCCAGCCGTTCTGTTCGCACAACTGGTACAACCGCTCGAAGAGCGACTGCCGAAGGTCCACGATGCCCGCGCTGCGCAAGGTCTCGTCCTCGATGCGGCAGCCATCTTCATGCTGCGCGATCACCGCCGGCAGCTGCTTCTGGTCGCCGATGAGGATGAACTTGCGGAAGCCGCTGAGCAGCCCGGCCACCATGGGCTCGGTGAGCTGCGAGGCTTCGTCGATGATCAGCACCTCGGGCGGCGCGATGCCGAACAGGTCCGACTTGCGGGTGTGGAACGACGATACGGTGGAAACAAACACGCGGTGACTCAGGATCAGGTTCCGGATGGCGCCGGCGTCCAGCCCGCCGACGATGCCCTGCAATGCCTCTTCATCGTTCGAATTGCGGCCGCCCAGCCGCAAAAACGCCACGCCCTCGGCGCGCAGCTTGTTGCAGATCTCTTCCACCGCCCGGTTGGTGAAGGCCAGGATCACGATCCGGCTCTCGGTACGTTCCACGATCTGCCGCGTCACCTGCACCATCATCGTCGAGGTCTTGCCCGTCCCTGGCGGGCCCTGCATCAGGAAGTAGTCCTTCGCCCTCAGCGCCTGGTTCAGCAAACGGTGCTGGTTGCCGGTGAAATCCTTAACGCTGACGTCCCTCAGCTCTGCGAACTCGGGCCGCTGCCGCCCCAGGACCAGGTCGCGCAGCCGCGCCGGGGCCTGCAGGAAGCGCAACAGGCTCTGTACCACCGACCAGGTGTTCGACTCAAAAAGATCGTGCTCGATGATCCAGCGGGGATGAGCGGAGAAAAAGGTCTCGTCGAGCTGCCGGTTGCGCAGCGCGAACACCAGCCGCCCATCGCCCATCGCGCGGATGGAGCCCTTCAGTATCTGGCATTTCACGGGATCGGGCGCCGCGCCGTCGTCGGGGTACACGATGCCCAGGTCGCCCTCGCGGAAGTTGTGGTTCAGCCCCGGGTCGTCCAGGCCGAACTCGGCGCAGTTCTCCACCGCGTCAAAGCGCCGGTACGAAAGCCCCGCCAGCACGTTGTACTTGTTCTTCTTCTCCTCCAGCGACTCCTGCCACAGGGCCGAAAAGCCGCTGTCCTCGCGGCCGCCGCTCAGGTCCGACCCGATCTTGGCAACCTGGTGCTCCTTTAAAACGAAGCTCAGCATCGCACGGTAATATTTCTGCTCCAGCTCCCGCGCCCTGTGGTACGCCCCTTCGAAGGCGCCGATGTCGTCGCGCTTGTACACCGGCACCGGGCCGAAATCGTGCGCGTTGATGAGGTCCAGCAGGGCATAGTCTTTTCCGGCCAGCAGGAACAGGCCGTCGACGATCTGGTTGCGGACCGACAGCACCTTCCACTCGTCATGGATGGTGGACGCCACGTTCCACAAGGGATTGCTCCCATTGGCGGAATACAGCACGCTGCTGTTGCCCGAGCGCCCCGGGCCGTAAACGGAGTAGAGCAGCATATTGTAGCACACCACCTGCACCTGGTGGTTCATCCACTGGCTGTTCGGCGGGAACCGGCTGCTGCTCTTCAGCTCGAAGATGTCTTTCCGGGACGGGTTGGCAAGGTCTTCCGTCAGGACGTCCAGCCGTCCCTGCAGCCCGTAGAGCGGCGAGAAGAAGGTGGGCTCGATCCGCACCTTTTTCCCCGCCAGGAGCTCCGGCATGCGCTGCAGCGTAGGGAAATGGCCCGTGCGGATCTCCGACCGGATCTGCTCCATCGCGAAGGCCCCGAAGCGCGCGGCTTTCAGGGCGTGCGCCTCCAGCGCCTCCCGGAACACCTCGTCCGACGTCTTCCCCGGGCTGTTGATCAGGGCGTCGAGGTACTCGTTGACCAGCTTGCCCTTGAAGGCCGGGATGCCCGCCTCGGAGTCGACCAGCTTGCCGAGGAAATACAGCAGGGGGTTGGGACCGTTGTTCTGGAAGCACTCGGCGATGTCGGAGGCGTCGACCAGGAAGTCGGGCTCCAGCACGATGCGCGTCTCCGACCCGGTAAGGTACGTCCCTTCCTGCCCCGGGTCCTTTACGATGTGCAGCAGGTTGAGCGTGGTGTATTCGCGCAGCATGGCGTACAGCGGGCGGAAGAGGTTGCGATCGTCGGGACGCACCACCAGTTTGAACAGGCCCAGCTCGCCTTCGTCCTCGCAGTTGAGCAGGAACTGCATCCTGCCGTCGGGCCGCGTCTCCAGGTCGCCTTTGCCCTTCACCACGCATTTGACCAGCGGCACCGACTCCACGCGGCGGTAGGTGCGCGACGAGAAGGTCAGGCCCGGCACGCTGCCGTAGAGCTCCAGCAGGCGGTCGGGCACCGGCACATGGGAGAAATGCGCGATCGTGAGGCAGACGGCCCGGAGGGAAGTAAGGTAATTGCGTTCGATGACCACCGTGGCCGGCTCGTGCGTCACCTTGTTGCCGAAGAGGCGGAAGCCGTGCATCTCGTCGCGCAGCCCTTCCGGCGCCTCGTACTTGTCGATCACGAACACCACCCGCTGGAAGACGTTCGAAAACACCTGCGGCTCGCCTTCCGTCAGCTTGCGGAACACCTGCTCGAACACCACCCGGAAATCACGGATGGCATTTCGGCGGTCGTGGGCGTTTCGTTCGTGCGATTCAAGCAACTGAAAATAAAGCGTATCGGCAAATCCGGGTTCCATAGGGCAGTCGGGTTTAGTTTGTCGCATAAAAATAAGGAATGTTTCTCGCGGATTACGCAGATGACGCAGATAATGGCAAAAAGCAATATTCCGCACAATCTGCGCGATCTGCGAAATCTGCGAGAAATTTCTGCGTCATCTGCGTAATCCGCGAGAGACCTAAAAAATGCAAATACACTGCACTTCCCTCAAATATTATTGCCTAACTTTAATTCAAAACTCAAAATTCAAAATTCAAAATTTCTCGTTTCAATGCCTGCAAACAAAAACGCCTCCTTCCGCTACCGCGTCATCAACGCCTGCCTCCGCAACCCCTTCCGCCAGTGGACCCTCGACGACCTCATCGACGAGGTCTCCCGCCAGATGCACGAGCAGTTCGGCGTAACCACCGGCGTCAGCCGGCGCACCATACAGGGCGACTTCAACGTCATGCGCAGCGACCCGCCACGAGGCTTCGCCGCGCCCATCATCTGCAAGGACGGCTGTTACTACTACGACGATCCCGACTACTCCATCGACAACAACCCGCTGAACGAGACCGACCTGCGCAACCTGCAGGACGCCGCCGATCTCCTTCGGCAGTTCAAAGGTCTTCCTTACCACATCGAGCTCAGCCAGATCATCAACAAAATCGAAAGCACCGTGCACAAGCAAAAGATCATCGACACCCCCCTCATCCACTTCGAATACAACGACCAGCTCAAGGGGCAGGAATTCCTGCAGCCCCTGCTGCGCCGCATCCAGGAGAAAAACGCCGTGCGCGTGCACTACCAGCCCTTCACCAACGACGAGCCCTTGGACATCGTGATCCATCCCTATTTCCTGAAGGAGTACCACAACCGCTGGTACGTCTTCGGCCTGGAGCACGACCCGCGCCGCCTCGTCAACCTGGCCCTCGACCGCGTCCTTTCCCTCGACGACGCGAAGATCCACTACATCCCCAACCGCGTCATCGACCCCGAGCAGTACTTCAACGACATCATCGGCGTCACTTACTACAGCGGCATGCAGAAGGAAAAGATCGTCCTCCGCTTCTCCTCCGCCCGCGCCCCTTACGTGAGAACAAAGCCCCTTCACCCCAGCCAGCAGATCCTCTCCGACGATTCCACCGGCCTCACCCTCAGCATCCACGTAATCCCCAACAAAGAACTCCAGCGCGAGATCCTCTCCTTCGGCAGCGACGTAAAAGTGCTGGAGCCGGAAGCGGTGGCGGAGGAAGTCAGGGAAGTGCTGCAGAGGGCGGTGGAGCTGTACCCTGAACAGGAAAGATCATCAACGAATGAATGACATATGCCGGTTCAAAGTATTATTTAGATTAGCTATAAATTAGCCTTTCTGCCAATGAAAACGGGATATATGATGAAGCGGGAATATTTTTTAATTCGTTATATTTGATTTTTCAACTCCGCCGCTAAGTTGAAGAATTGATGCTTAACTGACACTGAAGAACTATGTCTGATTCTGACTTACCGGCATTGACCTCCATCCGCGATAACCATACCTTTGGAAAAGTAGGCGATTTCCTGCGCGATCAAATCAAGACGGGATCAAATCTCTCCATCGTTTCCGCTTACTTTACGATTTACGCTTACCATGAGCTTAGGGATTCGCTGGATGGCATTAACCGTCTGCATTTCCTGTTCGGCGAACCCAGCTACCTGAAATCCATCGATCCGTCCAAGGTCAACAGGCGGGACTTCAAGATCGAGGACGACCAACTGGTCATCCCGACGGAAAGCAGGCTTTCGCAGAAACTGACGGCGAAAGAATGCGCGGAATGGATCAAGGAAAAAGTAGAGATCAAATCCATGGTCGATACCAATCTGCTCCATGGAAAGTTGTACCTGATCGAGAATCCCAATCTCACCCATGAAGCGATCATGGGCAGCTCCAACTTCACGATGCACGGACTGGGTTTTGCCAGTAAGCCGAACATTGAGCTTAACATGGTCATCCAGGACCGGCGCGATTGGGAAGACCTGAAAAACTGGTTTGACCTGATCTGGAACAACGACCAGGGTCTGGTGGAAGATGTGAAGGAAGAAGTGCTGAAATACCTGGAAAAGCTTTACGTCGACAACGAACCCGAATTCATCTACTATAAAACGCTTTATCACTTATTTGAGAAATTCCTCGCCGAACAGGAAAAAGGCGGATTGCTGAATGAACGAACGGGATTTTTTGAGAGCGAGATCTGGGCCATGCTCTATGATTTCCAGAAAGACGGCGTCAAGGGTGCGATCAATAAGATCCTGAAACACAATGGCTGTATCATCGCCGACAGCGTTGGCCTGGGGAAAACCTTCGAAGCCCTCGCCATCATACGATATTTTGAGTTACTGAATTTAAGGGTGCTGGTCCTGTGCCCGAAAAAACTGGTATCAAACTGGACCTTGTTCCAGGCTCATAAAAACAACGCGCTGAATCCCTTTAAAAAAGACCGCTTTAACTACAGCGTTCTGTTTCATACGGATGTCGGAAGGAAGACTGGTATAGCCACCGCCGATGGGATCGATCTTGAACACTTCAACTGGGGTAATTTCGACCTGGTTGTGATCGATGAATCGCATAATTTCCGGGGGAATCCCATGGAAAGAACCATCGATGGCGAAACCAAAATGAACCGGGCCATGTGGCTGATGGAAAAAATCCTGAGATCAGGGGCGAAAACCAAGGTACTGATGCTCTCTGCAACACCTGTGAACAACAACCTCCGCGACCTCAGGAACCAGATCTACTTCATCACGGAAGGCCGGAACGACGCGCTCTTTGAATCATCACAAATTTTGGATATCGGCCAGACCATCAAGAATGCCCAGACGCAGTTCACGGTATGGGCCGATCCGGTCAGAAACCCGAACCGGCAGGTGAAAGAACTGATGGAAAAGCTGGACACTTCTTTCATCAAACTGCTCGACGAACTGACCATCGCCCGGAGCCGGAAGCATATTAAAAGCTATTACGATGTCAATTCCGTCGGGAAATTCCCGGAAAGACTCAAACCGCGGGCTATTTATCCGGCCATCGACCTGGAGGACCGCTTCCTGACTTACGATAACCTGAACAAGAAAATTCTAAAATACAAACTGGCGGTGTTCAACCCCTCCGCCTATGTCCTGCCGGAATATCTTCACATTTACGAAGAACTGGCCCGGACCCAGGTGCTGGCATTTACCCAGTTGCAACGTGAAAATTTCCTGATCGGAATGATGAAGGTGAATTTTCTGAAACGCCTGGAAAGCAGTATCGAATCCTTTGAGATTTCCCTGGACAGGACGATCAGGAAGATTACCGCCCTGATCATCAAAATAAAAGAATACCAAAGCAAGCTGGTCCCGGTTTATGAAGGGGAATTAGACGATTTTGTCCCCCCGGAAAATGAGCGCGAGGAGGTTGAAGAAGAACAGGAACAATGGGAAGTGGGAAAGAAATTAAAGTTCAACCTGGCGCACCTGGACTTGGACAAATGGCTTGAAGACCTGGAAAAAGACGCGGAAGCCCTCAATGAACTTTATGTGCACGCGTTCGCGGTCATCCCTGAAAGAGACGCCAAACTGCACCATCTCAAACAGATCATTGAAGCAAAAATCAAAGAACCGCTGAACGGGCAAAATAAAAAAGTCCTTCTGTTCACCGCCTTTGGCGATACGGCGCATTACCTATTCAACAATCTGAAAGACTGGGCGAAAAATGACCTCAAAATTCATATCGCCCTGGTTACGGGTACGGAAACCAGAACCACGCTGGGAAAAAACCATTTTGAACATATCCTGACCAATTTCTCGCCGCTATCGAAGAATCGCGCCAAAATGAACCTGGGCGTTGAAGGAGAAATCGACCTGCTCATCGCCACCGATTGCATCAGCGAAGGCCAGAACCTGCAGGATTGCGACTGTGTGATCAATTACGACATCCACTGGAACCCGGTGCGGATCATCCAGCGCTTCGGCCGTATCGACCGCCTGGGCAGCAGAAATTCAAAAATCCAGCTGGTCAATTTCTGGCCCACGAAAGACCTGGATAATTACATCAACCTGAAAGAAAGAGTGGAAGCGCGAATGGCGTTGGTTGATGTGACGGCAACGGGAGAAGACAACGTCCTGGAAACGGGCCAGATCGAGGACCTGATCAAGGAAGACCTGAAATTCCGGAACAAGCAGCTGAAAAAGCTCCGTGACGAGGTGCTGGACCTTGAAGAACTGGATGAAAGCATCTCGCTGACCGATTTCACGCTCGATGATTTCCGGATCGAGCTGATGAACTACCTGAAAAACAACGAGCAAAAACTTCGGGAAGCGCCATTTGGGCTGTATGCGGTGGTCCCCGCACTTTCCGGCACTCATGCCAGCCTGATCGATTTGAGCAAATATTCTGCCTCGGAACAGGAAATTATCAAGCCGGGTGTGGTATTTTGCCTGAAGCAAAAAGGCGATACGACGGGCAATGACCAGGTCAATCCCTTACAACCCTATTTCCTGGTGTATATCCGGGAAGACGGGACCGTCCGGTTTAATTACACCCACCCCAAGCAAATACTGGAAATGTACCGCCTGCTCTGCCAGGGGAAAAATGCACCCTTCGAAAGTCTTTGCGCTTTATTCGACGAGGAAACCGGCCAGGGACAGAATATGAAGCCCTACAGTGACCTTCTCGAATCAGCCATCATGGCCATCCGGCAGGTGTTCACGCGCCGGGCCGCCACGCGCATCACCACCAGCCGCGATGCTTTACTGATCCCGCAGGAGAAAACAGTGAAAGAAATGGATCAGTTTGAATTGGTGACCTGGTTGGTTTTAAAATAATCGGTTCTTATCCCCACTAATTGCTCCTCAAAATGACCCAAGACCTGAAACAAGCCATATCGAACGCTATAAACAACTGCGCAGAAGGCAACCTGTTTGAAAGCGCCCTTCATCTATTCCAATCCCTGGGCTACCCCACCCCTATTCAATCCCCGCTGGACAATCCTTCCTGGCCGGGATTTAAGAGCACGTACCTGCCATCCAAACCGATAAACGAGAAAGTGGCGCTTACCGATGACTGGAAATACTTCAACATCCTCTTCCAGCTCACCGACGACGCCATCCGGAAACAAGTCGTTATGTTTACTTCCGGCCGGGTGGATAACGCCATCATGAACAGCTTCCTCTTCCTGGTGCTGGAACTAAAAAAGGATCACTACACCAAAACCGAGCTGTCGCAGGTCACCCGCGAGATCAATAAGATCTTCGCCATGCCGGCGATCATCCTGTTCAAAACCGGCGATCACCTCACGCTGGCTGTGATCAACCGCAGGCTGAACAAGCGTGACGAGGGAAAAGACGTGCTCGAAAAAGTGACACTGATCAAGGATATTTCCATCAGATCTCCCCACCGGGCGCACATCGAGATCCTGTTCGACCTGTCGTTTACCGAGCTGCAGCGAAAACACGGCTTCACCAGTTTCGTGGAACTGCACAAAGCCTGGGAGAAAACGCTCGACATCAAGGAACTCAACAAACGCTTCTTCAAAGAGCTGTTCAACTGGTACCACTGGGCGGTCCGCAGTGTTCGCTTCCCTAACAAAGTGAGTGACGACAAAGACGATATGCAGTTCAACCAGGAGGCGGTGATCCGTATGCTTACCCGCCTCATCTTCATCTGGTTCATCAAGGAGAAGAACCTGGTGCCCGCTACTTTGTTCGATGACCGGTTTATCAAAACGGTTTTGAAAAATTTTGACCCGCAGTCGGGCGACAAAACGGAATACTACCGGGCCATCCTGCAAAACCTCTTCTTCGCCACCCTAAACACCCCGATGGACCGCGACATTACAGATGCGAACCGCGAGGAAAAGCGTGGTTTCATAGATCCCATCATGAAAGGTGGCAAAGCCAACCCGCATTACACCGATCAAACCCGCTATCGCTACAAAGAATATTTCATCCACGAGGAGAAGGCGCTGGAACTTTTCTCCACCATCCCGTTTCTGAACGGCGGCCTGTTCGAATGCCTGGATTATCCGCCCGATGACGGGCAGCCCGAACTCCGCATCGATGGATTCAGCACCAGAAAGGAAAAACAGGCATTTGTCCCGAACGTATTGTTCTTTGGCGATGACCAGTCCATCGACCTGAACGACGAATACGGCACGAAAAACAAGCCATACAAAGTCAAAGGACTGATCAGCATCTTCAACGGCTATAAATTCACCATCACCGAGAACACCCCGCTCGAAGAGGAAGTGGCGCTCGATCCCGAACTCCTCGGCAAAGTGTTCGAAAACCTCCTGGCCACCTACAATCCCGAAACCAAAACCACCGCCCGTAAGCAAACCGGCAGCTTCTACACCCCCCGGGAGATCGTGAACTATATGGTGGATGAATCACTGATTGCCTATCTTACCAATTCTTTGCAAGATGCTCATAAAGTACAGCCGCAAAATTTTGCGGCTCAGGATGAAAAGATAGCCTCAACTTTCGAAGAAAGCATCCGCAACCTCTTCTCACCCACCGATCCCGGGCATGATTTCACCGAAGCCGACACCCGCCACCTCATCCAGGCCCTGAGCCATTGCCGCATCCTCGATCCCGCCTGCGGCTCCGGCGCTTTTCCCATGGGCATCCTGCACCGCATGGTGGACCTTTTGAACAAGCTGGACCCCGAAAACACACACTGGAAAGAGATCCAAAAGCAACGGGCGTTGGCCGAGACCAAGGAAGCGTACGATATCGGAGACCAGGAAGAGCGAAAGATCCGCCTGGACGAGATCAACAAAGCGTTTGACGAAAGCATCAACAACCCCGACTATGCCCGCAAGCTGTTCCTGATCCAGAACTGCATTTACGGTGTGGATATCCAGCAGATTGCCGTGCAGATCGCCAAGCTGCGTTTCTTCATCTCCCTGGTGGCGGAGCAAAAGGTGGACGACAGCAAGCCCAACCGCAACATCCTCAGCATGCCCAACCTGGAGACCAAATTCGTGGCGGCCAATACGCTGATTGCATTGGAAAAACCCGCCGGGCAGCTCTCTCTGATGTCGATGGACGAAGCCATTGAAAAGAAAGAAAAAGAACTTCGGCAACTCAGGGAAAAGATCTTCTTTACCCGGAAATACCACGACAAGAAGAAGCTCAAGCAGCAGGAAAAGAAATGCCGGGAAGAACTAAAGAAGATACTGATCGACAACAATATGAGTCGGAGCGCCGCCGAGCAGATGGCCGGCTGGAACCCTTTCGACCCGCTGAAATCATCGCCTTACTTTGATATTGAAACGATGTTTGGTTTTGAGGGAGGATTTGATGTGGTGATTGGGAATCCTCCTTGGATACAATCCAAAAACCTGAAATTATCTGATAAAAATCAATTTAACAAATTTTATGTTACAGCGATTGGCCAATATGATCTCTTCAACTTGTTTATAGAAAGAGGGTTAAATTTATTAATTCTAAAAGGAAGTTTAATCCTTATTACCCCTGATAGATTCATCACAAATATTGATTACAAACCAGTAAGAAGATTTTTACTTATTAATTCAGGTATTAAAGAGATTACAAGTTTAGGAGATTCTATTTTTGAGAATGTATCTATGCCGTCAGCTATCATTCATGCTATTAATACTAAAGAGAGATTTCAGATAAAGTGCAGAAGTTATTTTTCATCAGGTTTTGCTTATAAAAATCAAAATGAATTTATTTCAAATGAAGGGTACATTTTTAAAATATTTGGCGACAACAAAATAGATTCTTTACTAAATCGAATATCTGAAACTTCTGATTTATTAAAGAATCATTTAACAAATTCAAGGGGAGTAGAGATTGGGAAGAAATCATTTTTGGTATCAGAACATTATATTAAAGGCTATAAAAAATTTCTTAGGGGTGAGGATATTGATAAATATCAAATAAAAGCAGGTGTATTTTTAAATTTTTCAAGTAATAGCGTTGATTACAAAGATGATACTCTTTACAAAGGATGTAAAATATTAATCCGAAAAACTGGAAGCGGTATAAATGCAGTAATTGATACAGAGTATAGGTATGTAATTCAGACCATATATATTTTTAAAAAGATTCCTCACAGTGATTTAAATGAAAAATACATATTAGCTAGTCTAAATAGCAATCTGACTGAGTTTTGGTACAACTTTACATTTGGTGAAAAAGATAGAAAAACATTTCCTCATCTAACTCAAGGTAAAGTACTTGAATTGCCAATCTTAACAATAGACAGAAGAAATAGTTTTAAGCTTGAAAGAATTGTAGATTTTATCCTTCACATCAATAATAATATAAACCCATTGTCAATTTTCTATGAAAAACTTATTGATTCAATATTTTACGAGCTCTACTTCCCCACCGAGATCCAGTCGGCCGGTTGCGAGGTATTGGAGCATTTGCAGCATTTGCCGGAGTTGAAGGAGGAGTGGGATGATGCAAATAAGCTGGCGGTGATAGAGCAGGTTTACCGGGAGTTATCGGATCCCCAGCACCCGGTGAGCGTGGCGATGGAGAGGATGAAGCAGGTGGAGGAGGTGAGGATCATAGAAGCGTCAGTTCAAAGTTCAAAGGGCAAAGGGAGGGGTTGAGTTTTGAGTTCTGAGTTTTGAGTTGAGAGGTTCTTATAAGTTATTGAGCAAAAGGTGGGAAAAAAAGGCAAGAAGTTTAATAGAGTGCGTGATAGAATCAATGAAATGACATTGCTGAACCAAAAAAAAGCGGTGAATGAAATGAAAGAAAACAGGACCACCGAGAAAAAATCGATCCGGTTTTTAGATAAGAAAAGTCCAGATTGGGACGAATTGGCTAAAGATTGTGTCTGTATGGCGAACGGCCAGGGGGGTATCATCTGTATTGGAATTGAGGAAGGACAGATTCTACCCCCTAAAGGACAGGTAGTAAGGGATCCTGAAGTGGTCGAAAAGATATACAAAGCCATTGTCCATCGCACACATAATGTTGCTGTTGCAGTCACCCTTGAACTTGCTGAAAACAAGGCTGAATACATCCAGATCCATGTGCTCAGAAGCGCACAAACCATAGCGTCTACAACTGACGGAAGATATTTTATCAGGGTATCGGATGAATGTCAACCGGTTCCACCGGATGAAATGGCCAGGCTTGCTGCTGATAAGAATGCATATGTTTGGGAAGAACAAACGAGCAGACGGGTAAGCATTCAGGATGCTGACCCAATCCAAAAAAGAAAGTTTATCCAGGATATCAGGCAATCTAAACGTATAAGTCAATTTATTAATGAAAAATCGGATGACGAACTGCTGGATTATTACTTCTTTACATCCAAAGGGTTTTTAACCAATCTTGGGATACTTTGGATAGGGAAACGGGAAGACCGCGCAAAGCTCTTATATGCCCCAGCTATCCAGGTGATACGGTACAATGAACGAGAAGAAAAGATCTGGAAGCTTTCCCTGGATGATTACTCTAGAAATCCAAAGGAACTGCTTGAAATTGTTTTACTTCAGGTGCCTGACTGGCAGGAGAGCATTGAAATCGCTGATGGGATATTCAGAAAAAATTTGCTCTATTTTCCCCAGGCGGTTGTTCGGGAGTTAATAGTCAATGCTTTGGTGCACAGGTCCTACACGACACGTGGGGATATTTTTATCAATATCTTTCATGACCGGCTTGAAATACACAGCCCCGGCCGATTGCCCTACGGTGTAACTCCCGGGAATATTCTGAATCAATCTGTCAGAAGAAATGAACATCTGTCTAAAGTGTTTTATGATCTGGCTTTGATGGAAAAGGAGGGCAGCGGGTATGATCTGATATACACTCTCTTACTGGGGTCAGGAAAACCTGCGCCGGAAGTTATCGATGACAGCGACCGGGTTTCTGTCATCATCCAGAAACAATTTACGAATAAACAGATAGTTCACCTGATGGATAAAGCCAACCAGGAATTTCAGTTAAAGCAGAAAGAAATCATTTCGCTGGGATTGATTGCACAGCATCAATCCCTTACAGCATCAGAGCTTACCAACCTTTTAGATTTGCACGATGAAAAGGGTTTGCGAAATTGGACAGGCCGACTTGCGGATATGAAGTTGCTGTTAACGAAGGGAAAGACCAAGGGTACACAGTATTATATTAATCCTGAATATCTCAGGAAGCTAAACTTTAAAGGTCGAACTACGCTAAAGAATATAACGGACCACCGGTTGGCAGAGCTGATATATAAGGATATCGAGGCCTATCCAAATAGCGCAATCAGCGAGATACATAAGAGAATCGGTGAAGAGATCAATATTCATAAGGTCAGAAGGGTGTTGAAGAATCTGTTAAAAGACAAGAAAATATCCGCCCAAGGTGATAAAAAATGGAGAAGGTATTTTATTGAGCAAAAAGTGGGAAATAACAGGTGAAAATTAATAAGGTGCTTAATAGAACCTGATAATTATAGCACAAAAAATCAGAGGAACTGCAAAATGATCACGTTATGGAAAACCAGCAAATTATAATAACCACTATTCCAAAAGTGATCACAGGGTTATATAGAGAAAATGATAATGACCTTATAAAACTGATTGCAGAGGAAGCCGAAAAAATGTACGGCCAGAATTCCATCCGGGAGTTATGGGATTATGACAATTGCATAGATGAACGGTCTAGCATTCACGGAAAAAAGTTAATCCACTTGAAGTCTATTAATCAAAATATTTAAATCCATATAAATATTAATCAGTCATGTCAAAATATTACATCGGTCAAAAAGTAGTCAATGTAAACTCCCAGGAAAAAGGAGTGATCATTGATGTATTGCCTGGTGGGAGAGGCCGGCAATTATATCGTGTCCGATACGGAACCGAGGATAAAGACTCTTTAGAAACCAACCTCATTCCGGATGCAGATCTGTCTGATCCATATGAATGTTGCAAACAAGGCTTGTTTGGTTCATACCTGGATTTTTCAAGAATAAATACTACATTAAAAATTAACAATACCAGTAATAACACCATCTCGTCCTTAAAGGCTTCTAAGACCATTTTCAAGGCCTACCAATTCAAACCCCTCCTTAAATTCCTGAATTCATCAAACCGCCGCCTACTGATTGCGGATGAGGTGGGCCTGGGTAAAACCATTGAGGCCGGTCATATTATGATGGAACTCGCGGCAAGAAAAGAGTTGAGGAATGTGCTGATCATTTGTCCTAAAATGCTTCAGGAGAAATGGAAAAATGAATTAAAAGAAAAATTCAACTTCTTCTTCAAAATATATGATAGAAAAAAAGACCTGGTCAGCGAACTGGTCTCTGGAGCCGTAAGAGGGATAGTAAATTACGAATCGATCAGAAGTTCCGGGCAGGAGGAAGAAGAATCCAATATTATCATAAAATATGTGGTTGAGAATAATATAAAATTCGACCTTATTTTGTGCGATGAGGCGCACAGACTGCGCAATAGCGGAACAAAAACATACAAAGGCGCTGAAATCATCATACCACGCTCCACTTCCACATTGTTCCTTACGGCGACGCCCATAATGATCAGTGAGGAAAATCTTTACAATTTGCTCTATTTGCTTGACAATCAACAGTTCAATAATAAAGAGATCTTTCAAACCTATCTATCGATCAATAGACCCTTTATTACAGCAATTACAGCTTTAAACAATAAAGTCAAGTTAAATGAGATCGCAGATAATCTGAAGAATACGGTCCTTCATACTCATTATGAGGAGAATGCCAAAAATGTCATAGTGGATGAATTGTTCCTGGATGTTCCGCTTTACAGGAAAATCATTGAGAATTTAACTTCAATACCCGACACGTCGGCCAACAGGGTTCAACTGCAGTTTGATATCTCGTCAATGAGCATGATGAATAATATATTCTCCCGCACGAGAAAACGAGAGGTAACCACTGACTGGTCACAGCCTGAACGCGAGCCCAGGCCTTTAAAAATAGATCTCTACAGTCATGAAAGGGAACAATTTGACAATGTAATCAATGAATATAATGAAGACCATGGATATGTTGATGAATATGGTGATTCCCGATTAACACAAGGTCACGCCCTGGGTTTAATTCAAAAAAAGAGACGGATAGCCAGCAGTGTATACGCATATCTGAATGACGACCTTCTGTTAAACGCAGGTACAGATGAATTTGAAATGTATCCTGATGCTAAATTCGACAAATTGATTGAGGTTATTAAGGAGGTTGTCGATAAGAACAAAAAGAAAATAATCGTATTCGCTCTCTTTAAAAAGACGCTCAAATATCTTGCCATTCGGCTGGAAAAAAGGGGATATTATCCGGTAACCATTCATGGTGATGTTGAAGACAGGGGGGAAATTATCAACAAGTTTAAAACCAGTACTGAAGTAAATATATTATTATCATCAGAAGTTGGAAGCGAAGGCTTGGACTTTCAGTTTTGTGATGCCCTGGTTAATTACGATTTGCCATGGAACCCAATGGTCGTCGAACAGCGTATCGGCCGTATAGACAGGTTCGGCCAGAAATCACAAAAAGTCAATATCTATAACCTGATCGTCAGAAACTCTATTCAAGAGGATATCTTCGACAGACTATTAAATCGAATCGGAATTTTTAAAAACTGTATTGGCGATTTAGAGGCTATTCTTGATAAAGAAACTGAATCTGGCACTTTACAGCAGAGATGGGTCAAGCTGGAAAAGGAGCTATACTGTACAGAGCTTACACCGGATGAAAGAAATCGGAAAATTGAAGATATCAGTAAAGCCATGCTTTTTGAGAAAGAAAATATTGAGCAAATAAACGCCGGATTGACTGACACCCTTACCAATGATTCATACTTTAGAAACGAGATTGAGAAAATATTAAAAAACTACCGTTACATCACCGAGCAAGAATTACACAACTTTTTACAGGCCCTTATCCGCAATTATCTTACGGAATGCACTTTGAAAAAACATGCTGAAAATGTTTACATTTTTTCATTACCCTTATCCAATAAATCTTGTCTGACCAATTTTCTGACACGCTATCAACCTGTTTCTGAAAATCCTGATAATGATATACTCTTTCGAAATGTAATCAACTCTTTAAGAAACGTTAACACATTTCAGATAACCTTTAACCAGGAAACTGCTTATGATAACCCGGGACTGGAATACGTCAATTCATACCATCCGATAATTGTAGCTGCCAAAGAATATTTCAGCCATCAATATAAAGATACCATCGCTGCCTTTCAATTTGGAATAAATATTAAGCACTTTCATGATTTGCCCCAGGTTAAAGCAGGAGATTACATGTTAGGAATATATACCATATATATTGCTAAGAGATGGTTTGGCAAGGAACAGGTCAGTGAATTAATGATCCCGGTAGTTTTTGATCTTCAATCCCAATCAATCATCTATGACGATGCCCTGGCTGAGCGCTTTATGGGCGAATCACAGCTCTTTGCCACGGCCGTGCAAAATCCCGTTCAACTCGATCAAAATTCGATTGACATAGTGAGAGTCGAAATGGCATCACAAATTGACGCATTATATTCGAGCATTATCGAAGACCGCAAAATGCGCCTGGAAACGAGTAAAATTTTACAGGTTCAGCGCACTGAGGAGTTTTATGACAACAGAATTAGCAATCTGACGCAGACTCTATCTGAATTGGAGAATAAAGCTCAATACTCCATTTCGGAGGATGAGCGAACAAAGGTTCAGAGAGTTTTACCTGCTCAACGAGGCCTTTTAAGAAGTCTATTGGCAGAAAAGGATGAAGCCCTTCTTAAAATTAATAATAGTATTATTTTAGCGAAAGAGCCTAAGCTTATATCATTAAGTCAAATAAAAGTCTATTGATCATGTCATATACTGTTGGCTTAGATTTCGGAACACACCAAACAAAAATATGCATTGAGGATGCATCCAATCCAGCGCAAAAGATTTACGAGTTCTTTGAATGTGATGATCCGAATGGTGGTAAAACTGTCTTGTTTCCGTCGATAGTTCAGATTAACGATGATGACACAATAAGTTATGGATTTATTGATGATCATCGCTGTAAAGTCATGTCTCCAGAGCCAACGCCAAAGCCAGTGCTGGGCCTGCCTGAGGAACCAAAGTTGATACTTCCGGGACGCCCGGAACCTGAGCCATGTCCACCAAAACCCAAAAAGGATAATTTAAAAGGCCACTCGATTAAAGAGCAGATTGCATACCAGGAAAGATATAAAAATGCTTGTGCCCAATGGGAAATATTATGTAAAGATATTAATGAAAGAAACAAAAGAATTTATGAGGAATGGGAATTAGATTGTATCGGAATAAAAAATGATTACCCTTACGATGTAGAAGAATATGAACGTGAAAGAAAAAGGAAACAGGCCGACTACGATAGAGCGGTAAGTCAATGGGAAAACCACCATACCCCTCGTAAACAACTGTTTAGATATTTTAAATTAGCCACCTTCTCAAAACAATATTGGCCTTATGAAATCGACCCTGAGATAATCTCAGCCTGGTATCTGACCTATCTGCTCTTCAAGGTTCAAGAAAAAATCGGACCGGATTTCTATACTCAAATGGGCGTTCCATACAGTATGGGTGAAAGGGATTGCCAGGAACAAAAATCAATTGCCTTTAAAATTCTGATTGCTGCCAACCGTTTAATATTCGAATATAAATCTCTGGATAATTTCCTAAGGGCCAAATATACCGAGTTATTGGATAATACTGTGTTGATGAGTTATTCCGAACAAGATATACTTGGTTTTGGAATAAATGTCATACCTGAAGCTTTTGCAGGATTAACCTCCATCACTCAAAAAAGGAAATTGAACAGAGGGATGCATTTATTGATTGACATAGGAGGAGGAACGACAGATATTGCCTTTTTCACAATAACAGACAATAATTTACCTAATATTCATGCGGTTTTATCTTTTGCCATAGGATTGAACTACATCTTTGAAGAATACGCGAAAACCAGCAATTCCCAAACAATAGCTGAAGTTGAACAAAAATTCAGAAAAAAACACGAGGAATTTGATGAATATATTTCACTGTATCATAATATCTTAAAATGCCAGTCTGATGAAATGATTTCCCGAATTGAAAAGGAATTTCTTAAGCGTCAACCTATTCATGAAATCGATATTCGTAAATTGAAACATGCCTTATCTAACCAGCCAGTTGTTTATTCCGGTGGTGGCTCCCTTTACGGTCAGATGAGGGTTAAATTACAACATTTCACAGATGTAAGGTTGATAAACAAGGAGTTATTGAACATTCCTTATGTAAAAAATGAAAATATCGATGACAGGATATTTACCATACTGGCAACATCTTATGGATTATCCATTCAGTCGGAAGAAGAAATAAAAATGACTCATATCGAAGAGGTATTTGACCACCTTCCTCCTAAAGAAGGCATAGATTATCAAGAGATGCACAAGGAACATGGGCTGGCAGATACTTAGACCATAAGTAGTTCATACGCAAATCTCTGATGGATATCGGGGCCGGCTTTCAATGAAATATTGGGCAATTCAAAATTCAAAAAAAGTTTCAAATGATGAACCTAAATTTCTCCGATCTGGAACGCATCAAGCAAGCCGGGTTTTCCGGCTTCAAAAAGATGAGTGAACTTATGGCCGATCCCTCCAGGATCAATAACTCACCCGGTGTTTACCTGGTGTTGTACCAAGGTCCGAAAAACCCGGAGTTCCTTTCCATCGGCACAGGCGGTCACTTTAAGGGGAAAAATCCCAACGTGTCCTTATCGGAGCTTAAGGCAAACTGGGTCGATGACGCCCAGGTCGTTTACATTGGAAAAGCAGGCGGAAAAGGCAAAAGCGCTACGCTTCAATCGCGCATGAAGCAATACCTTAAATTCGGACAGGGATATGATATCGGTCATTACGGCGGAAGGCTGATCTGGCAGCTAAAACACTCCCGCGACCTGATCGTCTGTTGGAAACCATTGCTAATTGACGATCCCAGGGCATTGGAGCACGGGCTGATACAGGACTTCATCGCCCAGTATGGAAAATTGCCATTTGCGAATCTGATGCGGTAACCTATGCTTACCTGATTTTGGGTAAAATGCGATCGAACTTCTCATGGAATTTGCCCTGATTTCCCGATCCGGGGAATTCAACCGGGAAATCATGTATAACATTAAACCCTTTATATTTTAATGATCCGGATACTGCCTGGAAGACTGGAATGCTGATTAAAACAATTGGAACCTTCTTATCTATCAAATGATTGACTTTTTCTATAAGTCGGTCCTTATACCCACTCAGATAATCAATTTTCTCCTTGGTTCTACTAATATTCCAGGGCAAAGGATGGTCAATCGTATCTATGAGATAATAACCCCTTGTTTTGAATTCAGTTAAGAACTCGGCTTTATTTGACCTGAAGAAGCTTGTTGGTACCATGACATCATTACCCACTTCCGGGAGAAAAATCCCTTTCATCAATTCCAGATAAAGCGAATCCTGTTCATAAACTTCCTCGAAATAAAAAAAACGATCAGGATTAACAGGTGGCGCCTCGGCAATAAACAAGCTTGAAATTACATCTGGCTTATACTTTAACCGAGCATTGCTGATTCTATCAAAATATTCACTATCCATTATTTCTCATTAATTATTCGATTCAGCCATTCCTTAACAAATTGAGGTTCTCCGGAATAAGATAAATAAGAAAAAACCTCCTTCCAACTTACTGCTTGATATTTACCAACTTTTCTGTTTGTTTTTTTAATTAATAATGACTTTGTCATAAAACCTAGAATCTTTTGAATCAAGTATTCCTGAATATCCATTTGAGCAACTGGATTCAGCATTCTATTTTTAAAAATTTTCATTTCTTCTGGGTTTGATGGATAGTGTCCTTCTCCGCTTTCATATTTAGCTTCAATGCAAATTACCAGATCCGAAGAAATATGAATGACAATATCAGGTTTGACATTGAAACACCATTTGAATCTGCATATTTTCTCAAATTCAATGCTGTCATTCTGAAAATCCGGATTTTTATCGAATCGAAGTATGCTCCAATTACCCGGAAATTGGATGAACTTACCTGAAGGTTTAGGAATTGCTCCAAAATATTGGTTGAATTTTAAAATACTTGATCCTTTTAGATAATCTATTTTCTCAGGGGCCAGATCAAGATGTGATAGAATAAATTCTTTCCTTTTTGAATTCTCCTTAAATTGCGGGCCTGCCCACAAATCCCTTAGATAGGCGTACTCATAATAAATACTCACTTGATCGATATCGTTAACTTCTGGAAATTTAATAAGATCAAGGAACTTAATCATATTACCTGGTTGCAACATTAGATGGTATAGGATTGCGGTAAGGTTTCTTTCTTCGCGGTTAAAAAAATAATATTGATCTGTCATGCTTTCAAATCATGAAGTGTTCATCAAAGTAAATTAATGTTCATGTACATGTAATTCTCAATCATATCTGTTAATGTCTGAGGTATATTATCAGTAGACTTTAACTTTGACTCTTGTATTCAGAATTTCTCGACTTTCAAATTCAACTTCAACCTTCGTGAGATCTCCTCGATTAGATTCTTTTTTGTTTCAGTAGAGGAATGTGTTAACACCAGATAACCCCCATTTATCTGATGTTGCTGATAGAATTCATCCGTCTTTTTTGATACCAGATCCGTTCCCATCAATTTAAGTCCAAGCGAAGCCACCTTTTCACCACCGATTCTCTCAATTACTTCACATAATGTTTGAGAAGCAAATTGATTTGAAATCTGCGATCCGTTAGGAAATGTAACAATCAGATTCGTCCTGGGGGATTTGGAGTGAGCAGCCATTGTGTATCCCCGCTCTTTTTTGAATTCCTTGGGTTTAGAGATAATGACTTCCGGATCTTCTTGTAATTTAAAGCTTCTTTTTCTTGTCATCTTGACCTGGAGTGGTTCATCTGGGATATATTCTACAATCAATATTAATCCTCTTTGAATTTGAGTGATGATGGGTTCAATTGCATCGGACATTGCAGGAATGACTTCATTTTGAATGATTTCCTCCTCAACCCGGTTTGTCTCTTCAATTAATTCCTCAGAAAGACGCATCCCAAGTTCTTTTAAATTCTGAATGGATTCGTAAAGCTTCTCTAGTCTGGTCATATGAACAAATATTATATTTGTCGGATTGATTGCTTAAAGATAAAAAGATCAAATGGACTTTAAGATATTTCACGATCTTTAAAATTAAATTGTCCTTTTGCAATTTTTTTGAACCCACACATTGCTCTCCTAACCCCCTAAATAGCTGGATAAATTTTGTTGAAACAGATTTACACAGTAATTTTATGGTCTTATGCATCGAAACGAGAGAAGATCTTGACAAAAGGAATGGATGGGCAAAAAGAAATAAACTTTAAGACAGCTTATCATTGTCATTCAAAATGAAACCAAGTTTGATGATGGATTTAAGACCTGTTCTCGATAAAATAAGCCTGATCCGATCGAACCAGGAAGCCATGGCCCGGAGCAGCGGCGCTAAGTTCAATGTTTTTGAAGTTCTGGGCCTGACCGCTGACGAGAACCGGCTTCATTCTGCATTTATCGCGGAATTGCTCGATCCGGCCGGCTCACATTCCCAGGGAGACCTGTATCTCCGGCTATTTATCGAGGAGCTAAGCAAAGATCACTTTCCGGACTTTGTCACCGGTGATGCCCTGGTGGAAACGGAGCATCATATCGCCGGAACCACAACCGGCAGGATCGATATCCTGGTCCGGGAAGCGAAAACCCGGAATCCGCGGGCCATTCTGATTGAAAATAAGATCTACGCCGGAGACCAGGAATTCCAGCTGGGACGATATCATAATTATGGCACCGACCAATTCGGAGCCGGTAATTTTGTGCTGTTCTATCTTACGCTGGAAGGACAGGAACCGTCGGATTTCAGCAGAAAATCAAAATCGAAGGAAGTGATCCTTAACCAGGATTTCTTTCTGATCTCTTACCGGGATGAAATCCACAACTGGTTGAACCGTTGTCACAAGGAATCTTCCGGCCTTCCGCAAATCAGGGAAACCATTGTCCAGTATCTTATGCTGGTATCAAAATTATCCGGAAAATCAAACCCTTTCGATATGACCGTAAAACTTGAATCGCTTATTTCCATAGATAAAAACAACCTTGAATCGCTCATTGCCCTTAGGTCATCTTTCAAGGAGTTTCTGGTCGAAACACAGGAAAAATTCTGGAATTGCCTGTTTGATGAACTCAGCAGAAGCTATGACCAGGTGTCATTTTACCAACAGCATTCCTTAGTCAAATCCCTGGACAGGAATATGATCAGGAATTATTATGAAGGCGCCAGAAATAATAAATACTATGGAATCATCATCGATCTTCATGATCTTGATAAATATTCACTGAAACTTAAACTTGAACTTGGCGGTCAGTTATACTATGGGATCATGGCCTATGAAGCCGGCCAGTTTAAATGGGAAAAACTGCTTAAGGGCAGCAAGCTGCCTGACAATATCAGCCACCTCAGGTCATTCCTGATTGAAGAACACCATTGGGATTCCAAGGACCTGAACTGGGGATGGCTGGCCTGGAAATGGCCGGGAAAAGACATCAGCTTTTGCGAAGACAAGGATGATATGGATTTTATCGCAGATTTTCATAAGAATGGCATTGAATCCGCGTATTTCAAATCGTTATTGGATGAGGTGAAATTGGCTGTGGAGGTGATCCAAGCTGCGCATCAGCCTTGAAAAAAGTTATGCTGTGAAAGGAAGGTTGTTGGTTGAAATCAACCATTGCTCGCCTTTAAATCGCCTTTAAATCAAATCCGTACCGCTGATAGCTGATCATTCCGGCCATTTCGTGCTGTTCTATCCAGGCATTTTCCTTATGGGACAATTCCACCAGGTCCCAGGAATGGGTGTTGCGGAACTTTTCAACAATTATCTTCAGGGTTTCGATTTCTTCGTCACTGAAAACGTACAAATCAACTGGTTTTTGAGCGGAAAAGTACTCAATGATCCTCGAATTCTGAGATTCGGAGAAGGTCGGCTCAATGATTTTCAATTCATTGGTCAGGTAGGCAAACAGATAGTCATAGTTAACCGGCACCGGTCCATACGGGATGGCACGGTAAACCAATCCGGTGATAGACTTCCCGGTTTGTTGGTAATGATAGTAATCGGAATAAAATAATAACTTGTTCAGCTTCAGCTTATCGTTGAAATCCGGATGACAGGAAGAAATCAGGTAAAGCAACAGATTGGACATTTTTTGCACATCCGGCAGGGCATACCCGGTAAATTCATTCGGCCGCTGGTGGCGATTGATATAAAAGAGAACCAGGTCGGCGTGTTTATCTTCCCTGTGAATCACATCCTGAAGATGCCTGGTCACGTCCCGGAACGCTTTGTCGGTGAATTCATCTTTTGACTGATTCACATAAGAAAGAAAAAGGTTTGGATCCCTGGCGCTGCTAATCAGCTTGTTGTTGGCCATGGAGGGCATCTCACCTTTTTCATAGTTTGAATAGGTGTTGATGCCAAGTCCCAGCACAAGCGACATTTTTTGCGCACTTAAATGGTACTTTTCGCGCAACCTGACCATTTCCTCGGGAAATAAAATGCCATGCTTCTCGCGGTATTGGTTGTATACCTGGTTCACGGTCACTTCATCCGTTTCGGTCGTAGTGAACTCCTCCTGGCAGGTTTCACACCTGTAATAAAATTCCCGTATCCGGAATTTCTCCTTCCTGAATTCCTTTTCAGCGCTTATGCTGCAGAGTTTCGCGATACGGTCGCAAGACGGGCAATCTTTAATGGTTTTCATCATTTCTTTTTCTTAGGGGGATATTCAAGATCATGCTCTGCAATGTGAAATGACATACATTCTGGTGCTTTATTGAATCTCCCTAAACTCAGTTTAATATATACTTCCCGGTCATTTACTATCATTCCGAATTCATAAAGTTTTTTGAAACTTAACATTCCCATATTTGATCATTTCACAACAAAGATAATACATTAAAT
This sequence comes from uncultured Bacteroidales bacterium, assembly GCA_964489545.1. GTDB lineage: Bacteria > Bacteroidota > Bacteroidia > Bacteroidales > JAGOPY01 > JAGOPY01. Next base: position 6,431 of record CAZAZE010000005.1, on the reverse strand, counting down.
ACTTTTTCGTGTTGTTTATATTACATTTTTATGTTTTTATCACTATTCTGTGTATTTTAATGAATAATTGTATTCAAGCTACAATATGATCAAAGCGTTTAAATAAAGATCGGGCAATCGGCGATTGCCCAATTTCAGGTCCATAAACGTGAACCGGTGTTAAAGGCATTAAAATCGGAGGCGAGGGATACCGGCTGAATTCTGTAAAAAAAGAGAAGGCTTCAACCCCTTACGTCAAATAATTATCTTTAAAACTAAATCCCGAACTTAACGCTTAAAATTTAAACCTCAACACTAACATGCTCATCCTCCGTCCAACCCAAAAAGTACTCAACATTGCCCGGATCAAGCCAGCGGCATCAGAAGAATTTATTGGCCGAACCGAGAACTTGAACGAATGGTTTGTGGACATCACCGGGCTGGGCGCCCCAGGGAAGACCGCGCTTTTGTTCGTCCACAGAACCACGTATTTGGTCATCATTGTCCCGGGCAGATCCTTGCTGAAAGCCATTCCCGAGTTTATATCCAGGCTGGAGAATCTGCTGGCAAGGCACGGTGCAGGTCAGCGCGCAATTGGAAAGATCATCGAAGACCTGGATCCTGCAGTCATATGCCGCACCAACGACCGCAAACCCCTGGGGATCATCAACCAGCGCAAGCTGGATCTTGAGGCCTTGTTTTATTCCCGTTTTGATGTGCAAACCTTCGCCAACTGGTCTCTCGTTGAGGATGAGTTCCTCAGGTACCCCAACAAGCCGCGGGCGGGCAAAGGTTTCACGGTGCCGGAGTGGGAGCTTGGGAGGGTGCTGAAGGCGGAGGGAGGAAAAACCGTCCGACCACTATAGTGGTAGTACGAAAATTCAGCCAAACCGCCTTTGAGGCAGATCCGGCATGCAAAATCCGGGCAGTGATCAAAAACTTGTACGACCACTATAGTGGTACTACGTTTTTTAAACGGAACTTCGCCCATGTGCCCATGCTGCCCATCACCAATGCCATTTCTGAAACCCCGAATTCCAAATCCCAAATTCCAGAATGCAGGTTCACATGGGCGCACGGGCACAGGGGCGCACGGGCACACGGACGCATGGGCACAGGGGCGCACGGGCACACGGACGCACGGGCACATGGACGAAGGACTGAACAGAGCCCAAAAACCTAAAATAAAAAAAGAATTCCCGAACTTAAACCTTAAACCTCAAACCTCAACACTATAAAAGAATTCCCGAACTTAAACCTTAAACCTCAAACCTCAACACCATAAAAGAATTCCCGAACTTAAACCTTAAACCTCAAACCTTAAAATTTTCACTCCCCCCGGGTATATTTCCGAAAAATCCGGATTAATAGACTGTAAAAAGGTATTGTTAAATCTTACATTTACAGCCAATGGACATGAACAGACAGGAAGCGGAACAATTACTGCAGCGGACATTCAAACTGGACCGCTTTTATGACGAGCAATGGCTGGCCATCGAAAAGATACTTTCCGGCGAACGGGTGCTTCTGATCGAGAAAACCGGCTTCGGAAAATCGCTGTGCTTCCAGTTCCCTGCGGTGCTTTTCCCAGGGATGACCGTTATTTTTTCTCCGCTGATCGCACTGATGCGCGACCAGGTGGCGAAACTGAACGCCCTGGAAATACCTGCCCGTTGCATCAACAGCGAGCAGGAAATCGAAGTGAATGAGCAAATTATCCGCGATGCCAAAGCAGGGAAGGTCAAGATCCTTTACATCGCTCCTGAACGGCAGGAAAACGCGGGCTGGATCGAGGCGACGCGTCAATTAAGCCTTTCCATGGTAGTGGTGGATGAAGCGCATTGCATCTCGGTCTGGGGCCACGACTTCCGGCCGGCGTTCCGAAGAATCATCAACCTGGTGAAATTGCTGCCGCGCGACCTGCCTGTCCTGGCCACCACGGCAACAGCCACCAGAAAGGTGGAAGCCGATATCGCCGCGCAAATGGGCGGAAACCTGACTATCATCAGGGGAAACCTGATGCGGGAAAACTTCCGCTTATATGTCATCAGGGTTGAGTCGGAAGATGAAAAGATGATCTGGCTCGGGCAGAACCTCAACAAATTGCCCGGTTCCGGTATATTATATACGGGGACAAGAGTGGATACGGAGATTTATTCCCGATGGCTCGGATTCCTTAACATTCCTTCAGTTGGTTATAATGCCGGCCTCGACCCTGCCTCCCGTATAGCCATCGAACAAGGACTGATGCGCAACGAATGGAAGTGTGTCATCTCGACCAACGCCCTGGGCATGGGCATCGACAAGCCCGATATCCGGTTTATCATCCACACCCAGATCCCGCAGTCGCCTGTTCACTACTACCAGGAAATTGGCCGGGCCGGGCGTGACGGACAGCCGGCATATATCATTCTTTTCTTTAACCCAAGGGACAGGGAACTGCCGGAGGCCTTTATCGAGGGAGGAAGACCGGCTATTGCCAAATACGAAAAAGTTATTGAAGCCATCCGGAACGAATTGCTGGGTGAACGCGACCTGATGCGCCGGACCAATCTGAGGCAGACACAGATCCGGGTGATCACCGCCGACCTGATGGAACAAAAGATCATCCGCCAGGTAACCCACGGGAGTCGCAAGAAATACGAATACATCACCGGCGCCCATGAGCTGAACACGAGGGCCTTTGAAGAACTCAGGAATATCAAGCGGAACGACCTGGACTCAATGATCGGATACGTGGAAACTACCGCATCCCGGATGAAATATCTGTGTGATTTTCTTGGGGATACAGAACACCAGCTATACCGGAATTGTGATAATACCGGCCTTAAAAAGCTAAGTGCAGTAGCCGGCCCGGAGTGGACAGAAAAGCTGAAAGCATACAGGGAAAGCTATTTCCCTGAATTGCAGGTTGAAACAAAGCGTACCCATTTAGTGAACGGTGTGGCTGCTTCTTATTACGGTGTTTCCAATGTCGGGGCCGCGATACACCGCAGTAAATATGAAAATGGCGGGGATTTCCCGGATTTTCTGGTCGGTTTGGCCTTAAAAGCATACCGTAAAAAATTCGGCCAGGAAATATTCGACCTCGTCCTGTATGTTCCCCCCACGAAATCAGGCGACCTGGTGAAAAACTTCGCCAAAACCATCGCCCGCATCCTGAAATTCCCGCTGTCTGATGGATTAAAGAAGGTCCGTGACACAAATGAACAAAAAGTCTTTGAAAACAGCTGCCTGAAAGCCGACAATGTGAAAGATGCTTTTATCTTTGAAAGGCCGGAAGAGATCAACGGAAAGAGAATCTTGCTGATTGACGATATCTTTGACAGCGGCGCCACTGTTAAAGAAATCGGAAAGTACCTGACGGGCCTTGGAGCGGAGAAGATTGCACCATTGGTCATTGCGAAAACGGTCGGAGGAGACGTTGTATGAACCAGGAAGCTGCATATTGGATCGCATTGGCCAGCCTGCCCAAATGGGGGCCGAAAAAGACCATTGGCCTGGTCATTCGCTTTTACCATGAGCATAAACTGGGCATTGAGGAGTTTTTCCATCTTCCCACGGAAAAATGGAAGGGTGATTTTGGCCTGAGCGATGCGGAAATCGCGGAACTGAACCAGGTAAAGTCCGAACTGCCCGGCAACGCCTTTCTGGCAGAGTCCCTGTACAACGAAGGCTACGAGATCATCCCGGTAATATCTCCGGAATATTCGCAAACCCTGAAGGACAATCTCAAGTCGCAGGCTCCGGTTATCCTTTACATCAAAGGGAACAAGCAGATCCTTCACGAGAAGTCGGTCGCCATCGTCGGGTCCCGGAATGCATCAGACATAGCGCTCCGGTTCACCGACAATATCGCCCGGCTGGCGAGCCAGGAATACAAAGCCGTAGTCAGCGGATTTGCCAAAGGCGTCGACAAGCAAGCGCTCGATTCAGCCATTAAATACAAAGGACAAAGCATCATTGTCCTTCCGCAGGGCATCATGACGTTTGGCACCGGGTTTAAAAAATACTACAAACAGATTGTCGACGGAGATGTGCTGGTGCTGAGCACATTTCATCCCAAAGCTCCCTGGAAGGTGGAGCTTGCGATGGCCCGGAATCCGGTCATTTACGGTTTGGCCGGCGAAATATTTGTTGCCGAATCCAGTGAAAAAGGCGGCACCTGGTCGGGCGTGATGGATGGGTTGAGGAAAAACCGCAGGATTTACGTCAGAAAACCAGAAGAAGGAGAAAAGAACGCGAACCAGATCCTGATTCAGAAAGGCGCGGTTGCGGTGGATCTTCTTGGCCAAGTCACTGATCGTGTAGAAATTCCGAAAGAACAGGGACAAGTGACCCTGGTTGAGGAGCCCGTTGCGGAGTACGGGCATAAAGTACTCGAACTGTTAAAATACGGCGAATTCAGCACGAAAGATATCATCAGGAAACTAAACCTTACTGTGCCAGAATCCAGCCTGCGTGCGTTTTTGCAGTCACATCCCGGCGTTCAGCTTACCCGAAAGAAGCCCCTAACCTTTACGATTAAACAACAGGAATTGTTTTAGAAGAGTTAGATCATTTGCTTTTGGCATAATCGGACGATGATAAACAGATTATCATAAAAAATCGTCCGACCACTATAGTGGTACTACGTTTTTTAAACGGAACTTCGCCCATGCTGCCCATGCGCCCATCATCAATGCCATTTTCTGAAATCCCGAATTTCAAATTCCAAATCCCAGAATTCAGGTTCACATGGGCACATGGACGCATGGGCACACGGTCGCATGGGCGCATGGACGCATGGGCGCAGGGGCACATGGACGAAGGACTGAACAGAGCCCAAAAACCTAAAATAAAAAAAGAATTCCCGAACTTAAACCTTAAACCTCAAACCTCAACACTATAAAAGAATTCCCGCACTTAAACCTCAAACCTTAAACCTCAACACTCCCTCCCCCGGTTGGGGGAGGGCCAGGGTGGGGGCTAATCAAGATCCCCTCAAAGCAAGCAAAATCCAATATTTTTTATATCTTTGCCCCTGCATTAAGAGATCCCGGCAACGGGACGGCAACCGGGAAGGACACCACGGTGCTTTGACAATGCGTCCGATTCAAAGGAAAAAATGTCCTCCGCTTCCCCGATTCGTTTCTCCTGATGCAATAAATTGATGGAAAACTAATTTATTGTCTATGAAAGCTTTATCAAACCGATCATTCCTCTTCACCAGCGAATCGGTCACCGAAGGTCACCCCGACAAGCTAGCCGACCGCATATCCGACGCGGTCCTCGACGCCTGCCTGGCAAAAGACCCGTATGCGCGCGTGGCCTGCGAAACGCTCGTGACGGGCAATCACGTCATCCTGGCCGGCGAGATCACCGCGCCACAGAGCGCCCTCGCCGAAGCCGGCAGCCTCGTCCGCGCTGTGATCCGCAATACGGGCTATACCGACCCGAAACTGGGCTTCGACGATCAGTCGGTGCGCATCACCAACCTCTTGCAGCGCCAGGCCAGTGAAATCCGTGAAGCGGTCGACACGGGCGGAGCAGGCGACCAGGGACTGATGTTCGGCTTCGCCTGCGACGAAACGCCCGAGCTGATGCCCCTGCCGATCATGCTGGCCCACCGCATCACGTCCCGCCTGGCCGAATGCCGCCGCAACGGCGACCTTCCCTGGCTGCGGCCCGACGGCAAATCGCAGGTGACAGTGGAGTACAGGGACGACGTCCCGGTTGCGGTCCGCAAGGTGGTCGTATCGGCCCAGCACGATCCGGAAATCAAACAGGAACAGATCCACGAAGCGATCATCGAACATATCGTGCGGCCGGTACTGCCGGAACAATATGCTAACCAGGAAATATCCTACCTCATTAATCCTTCCGGCAGCTTCGCCGTGGGCGGACCGGCGGGCGACACCGGGCTGACGGGACGCAAGATCATCGTGGATACGTACGGAGGAAGCTGTCCGCACGGCGGCGGCGCCTTCTCGGGGAAAGACCCGACGAAGGTCGACCGCTCGGCGGCATACGCGGCAAGGTACATTGCCAAGAACGTCGTGGCTTCAGGACTGGCCCGCCGGTGCGTCGTGCAGCTCTCTTACGCCATCGGCCAGGCTGAGCCGGTCTCGTTCCTGCTCGATTTCCAGGGAACGGGCAAGGTGCCCGAAGCGGAACTGGAACAGCGCATCCCGTCCCTGTTCGACCTCAGCCCGCGCAACATCATCAAAAACCTCAAGCTCCTCACCCCCATCTACGAAAAAACCACCAACTACGGGCATTTCGGACGGGAGGAGAAAGAATTCCTCTGGGAGCTAAAAGACCTCGGGCTTTAGGTTATAGGATATATGATCTTGGACTGAATCTAAAAACTCAAAACTCAGAACTCAAAACTCAAAACTCAAAACTCAAAACTCAAAACTCAGAACTCAGAACTCAGAACTCAGAACTCAGAATTCAACTCTTCCTCAGCC
>CAZAZE010000004.1:282649-285713 GCA_964489545.1 uncultured Bacteroidales bacterium | reverse complement strand
ACTCAGAACTCAGAACTCAGAACTCAGAACTCAGAACTCAGAACTCAGAACTCATCAGTGAATGTCCAGTCCATTCAGCATATACACCGAATGCCGGAGTGTTTTGAGGATCTCTTCCATATATTCCCGCACAGCCCGGGTGCTGCCTGGAAGGGCGTACAGCAGGGTGTTGCCGGTTACGCCGGCGGTGCTGCGGCTGAGCAGGACGCCGGGCTTTTCCTGCCCGTATTTCATCCGGATCATTTCCATGATGCCGGGGATTTCCTTATCCATGACCGAACGAAAGACTTCCGGCGTGATGTCGCGGGGGCCTATGCCCGTGCCGCCGGTGGCGACGACAAAATCGGTGCCCGCGCTGATGGCGTCTTCCAGCAGTAGCCGAAGCTGCGGGCCTTCGTCGGGGATCACCTGGCGGATGATCTCGTGCGGCCAGCCTTCTTTTTCGAAAAATTCCTTCAGAAAGCGTTCCGCTTCGGGACCGCTCTTGTCCTCGTATACTCCCTGGCTGGCGCGGTCGCTCAGGGTGATCACCAGCGCCCGGTAGGTCCTGCGGCGCAAGGTCGCTGCCATGCCCGCCCGTATGATCCCGCCCAGGACCACCCGGCAAAAGATGCCTTCCTTGGGCATGACGCAATTGCCCACTTCGCGGTAGATGGCGCAGTTGTCGCCGTGGCATTTCTTGCCGATCTGGGTGACCTCCAGCTCGCAATCGCCGATGATCAGCCGGTCGAGCGGTTTCAGCTCATGCAGGACGATGCCCCGCGTGGTGATGTTTTCGGCGAATTCCCCGTAGCGGATCTTGCGGCCGGCGGCTTCTTCGAACTTCAGGATGCTCTCTTCGGCCAGCAGGCTGACTTGCCGGTTCCAGGGGCCGGCGTGCGCATCGTCTTTTACCCCGAATGGATCAAGTTCGATCACGTCCACCGGGTGCTTGATGGTGCCTTTTTCTTCCGAGATGTTCACCGATAATACTTTGATTTCGCTGCTCATGGTTCTGTTGTTATGGATTGCAATATTTTTTGATGACCGGGTAGGCCCGTTCCAGGCCCAGTTCGCCGGCCCGGCTCAGGTCGGCGCAGGCGGTGCGGCTGTCGTTCAGGTAGATGAGGGTCAGCCCCCGGTTGAACCAGGCTTCGGCCAGCCGGGGCTCTTTTTCCGCGGCCAGCCGGTAATCCTCGGCCGCACCGTAATAGTCTTTCAGCCTGATCCTGACGATTGCCCGGTTGAAATAGCCGAACGGGTTGCCGGGTTGCAGTTCGATGACCCGGTCGAAATCGTCCATCGCCCGCTGGTAGTCGGGGGAGAGAACGGGCTCGGCAGCCGCTGCCGCCCCGCCTTCCCGGGATATCGTGATGGGGGACGGGTAGCGTGATTCCACCGAAGCCCGCTCGGCCATCTCGAAGTAGACCATCCCCCGGTTCAGATAGACCAGCGGCTGTCCGGGGCTGGCCTGCAGCGCTCTTTCGTAATCCTGAAGCGCGGTCTGGTAGTTGCGGACCATGCTGTTCAGGATTCCCTGGACAAACCAGTTCACGGCCGTCCCGCTGTCCGGCATGGGGATGCGGCCGGCTGCCGAGAGCCTGCTGAATGCTTTTTCCGGGCTGAGGTCGGCCTGATCGTTGGAAAAGATCAGCGACGCCCCGATCGTTCCCAATTCGCCGAGGCTTTCCAGCCATGGACGGAAGTCCGCCCTGCGGCTTTGTTCGATCACCACCCGGTCGTCGAGGGCTAACTGGACCATAAACCCAAGCTCGGGGCCGACGAAACCATCTTCAACAAAGGCTTCCCGGTTGACCGGCGCAAAATCCGCTTCCAGCCGCATGATCCGGTCAAAATAGGCTGAATCCGCGAACTGCTTTACTGTCAGGCTGTCGTATCCGTATATATTGATCTTTTCGATGATCTCCAGGGCTTTTAGGTAATCCTGCATCGCCCCTTTCTCGTCCCCGTTCTTCTTTTTTGCATCTGAACGATTCAGGTAGGCCCCGGCGAAATCGGGGAACAGCCGGATGGCCTGGTTGAAATCGCTGATGGATGCCCGGTAGTCTTCCATGAAATAATACAGGATGGCCCGGTTGTAATAGGTATAGAGGTTGTCGGGATTGAGCAGGAGCACTTTTTCATAGTCCTCCAGGGCCCCGTAATAATCTTTCTGCTGGGATTTGATGAGCGCCCGGTTATACAAAGAGAGGGAATTGTACGGATCGATGCGGAGCACCTGGGAATAGTCTTCCAGGGCCCCCAGGGTGTCGTTCAGCCGGTAGCGGGACAGTGCGCGGTTGAAATAAGCATAGGGATTTTCAGAATTGAGCCGGATGGCCTGGTCGAAATCTTCGGTCGCCGCCCGGAAGTTCTCTGTTTCTATGTGGATGACGCCCCGCCGCAGGTAGGGGATATCCTGGTAGGGCGCCAGCTGGATGGCCTTGTTGCAGTCCCGGATGGCTCCTTCGTAGTCCTTCAGCGTGGCACGCGCGACGGCCCGGTTCATGAACGCCAGCGAATTCTTCGGGTCGATCCGGATGGCGGAATCCAGGTCGTTGAGCGACCAGAGGTAGCTGCCCATGTGGATTTTGACCGTGCCGCGGCCCACCAGCAGGTCGGCGTCGGCCGGGTTGAGCTCCAGCGCCCGGTCGAGGTCCTGCAGGGCATTGTAGTAATCCTGCAGGTTGTCGCGCACCAGGCCGCGGTAATGCCAGCCCGGGACGAACAGCGGATGGATATCCAGGGTGGAAGAGAAATCGTTTTCAGCGCCCACGTAGTCGCCGAGATTGTATTTGGCGATGCCGCGCAGGAAATAAGCCTCGAAGTTTTCGGGATCGAAGCGGACCACCGTGTTGAACCGTTCGATCGCCACGGCATCTTTCCCCTGCGACAGCTCCGTCCGGCCCACCGCCATGAAATACTCCGTGTTGACCTGGCCGGAGAGGAGAAGCGGAAAAAGGGAGACCAGGAGAAGAGGGGACAAGGGGATAAGGAGACGGATATTATTTAAAAGCCAGCGAAACATCAAAAACAACCCTTTACACCATTTACTACCTATTACTACCTATTACTATATATTACA
>CAZAZE010000004.1:226798-282549 GCA_964489545.1 uncultured Bacteroidales bacterium | reverse complement strand
ATGTATTACAATGTATTACTATATATTACAATGTACCACAATGTATTACAATGTACCACAATGTATTACAATGTATTACTATATATTACAATGTACCACAATGTATTACAATGTATTACAATGTATCACAATGTATCACAATGTATTACAATGTATTCCAACCCCCAGGTCAAACATCCTGTTTGGTCTTTTCCACCAGCCTGACCTGGCCGATCTCCATTTCCTTATCGACCGCCTTGCACATATCGTAAATGGTCAGCAAAGCCAAGGATACCGCGGTGAGCGCTTCCATTTCCACGCCCGTCTGCCCGATGCAGCGCGCTTCCGACGTAACCTGCACGCCTTCACCGGTGATCTCCGTGGACACCTTCAACTGTGTCAGCGGCAAGGGGTGGCAGAGCGGGATGAGTTCGCTGGTTTTCTTGGCGGCCTGTATGCCGGCGATCTGCGCCACGGTAAGCACATCGCCTTTTTTCACCTGGTTGTCGTTCACCAGCCGCAGGGTTTCCGGCCGCAACCGGATGAACCCCGCAGCTTTCGCGATCCTCAGCTGGTCCTTCTTGTGGCTTACGTCGACCATGCGCGCTTTGCCGGTTTCGTCGGTATGGGATAGTTCTGACATTTGTGGGGTGACTGTTAAATTGTTACACTGTTGTTTGACAGCCCCCTCCCCAGTCCCCTCCCCCAATTGGGGGAGGGGATTCAGGGGTGGGGGCTAACCTCCGATATTGTAAAACTGTTCTTCATGGTTAACGGTGCCGCAGGCCGGCTTATTTTCCAGCGCCTTCAGGATCGCCTCGCGGGCGCCGAGCTGCCTTACATTGTATCCGAGCGCGTTGAACAGGCAGGGTTTGATCAGCCCGTTGGCTGTTAACCGGAGCCGGTTGCAGCGGCTGCAGTTGCCGCCGTCGCCCCCTTCCACGACATAGAATTCTCCCGTCGACAGGTCCATCTGCCGGATGTAGCGTACGCGGAAGCCGTGTTTTTTCCCGAAATCGCCTATGGCCGAGGCATCGGATTCGCTGTTCAGGCTGCCCACCACGCAGTTGATCTTGATGGGGCTCAGCCCGGCGGATTTCGCGGCCTGCAAACCCGCCAGCACCCGGCCGATGTCGCCGCCCCGCGTGATGATGCGGTATCTCTCCGGGTCCAGCGTGTCGAGGCTGACGTTCACGCGCTGCAGTCCGGCTTCTTTCAGCGTCAGGGCATATTCTTCCAGCAAAACCCCATTGGTGGTCATCGACAGGTCCCGGATGCCGGGGATGGCCGCGATCATGCGGACCAGGTCCGTGATCCCTTTCCGCACCAGCGGTTCGCCGCCGGTGATGCGCACTTTGGTCACGCCCAGCTCCACCGCGATGCGGGTTACCTGTTCGATCTCGTCGAAGGATAAAATATCTTCATGCCGGAGCATGTGGATCCCTTCCGCCGGCATGCAATACTGGCAGCGCAGGTTGCAGCGGTCGGTCACCGAGATCCGCAGGTAGTTGATATGCCGGTTAAACTGGTCGTACATCGATCAGGTCTCCTTCGGCCAGGTGGGTGGTTCCCAGGGGAATGGCAGCCAGGGCGTCGGCGGTGGCCATGGCGAAAATATGGGCGGAACCGTGGTACTCCAGGGGGTACACTTTCCGGTCTTGGATCCGCACCGGGATCCACTGCATCCGGTCGGATCTTTTCCTGCGGTATTCCGTTCCCATCGGGTAGAAATTCTGACGTACCGGTTCAGCGGCACCCATCATCTTCCAGAGCAGGGGCTTGGCCAGGATCTCGAAGATGGTGAAAGAAGACACCGGGTTGCCGGGAAGGCCGAAGACGAATTTGTTCCCTTGGGTGCCGAACACCGTGGGTTTACCCGGCTGCAGGGCGATGGTGCGGAAGAGGATATCGACGCCGGCCTGTTCCAGGATGCCCGGCACGAAATCATAGGTGCCCATGGAAACGCCCCCGGTGAGCAGAACGAGGTCTGCCTGTTCCAGGGCCCGCGTCACCGCCAGGAGCGTATCTTCTTCCCGGTCGGGCGCGATGCCCAGGTAGCTGGGAATGGCGCCGGCGCGTTCCACCTGCGCGGCGAGCTGATACCCGTTGCTGTTGCGGATCTGCGACAGACCCGGCTTCTGGTGGGGCTCGACGATCTCGTCGCCCGTGGCGATCACGGCCACGACGGGCCGGACGGCCACTTTCGGGCTGACATGGCCCACGGCGGCCATGATGGCGATGTGTTGCGGCCGGATGAAAATCCCGGCCCCGAGGGTCCGGTCGCCTTCGCGGATGTCTTCCGCGAAAGGCGAAATGTTGCTCTTGGTATCCTTCCCGGTGAACCGGATCCGGTCGCCGGACAGCTCTTCGGTCTGTTCTACCATGATCACGCAGTCGGCCCCTTCCGGCACCGGTGCGCCGGTCATGATCCGGGTGCACTGCCCCGGGCCGACCTTTTTCTCAGGGAAAACGCCTGCCCGGATGGTTTCGATCACGGCCAGTTCAAGCTGCAGATCTTCCCTGCGGCAGGCAAAACCGTCGACCGCCGCCCGGTTGAACGGCGGCATACTGATATCGGAAAGGACATCTTCCGCCAGCACCCTTCCGGCCGAAGCGGTGAGGGCCACATGTTCCGTGGTAATATTAACATACTGATTTAAAACTATTTCCAATGCCTCTTCAAAGCGGATCATATCAGAAAAATTGGATGGTAAAAGTAGGAATATAATCCCAAACCGGGGAAGGTTAATAATTATGCTCCTGTGCAACCATTTGTATCGAAAAGTTGTCTATATTTCAACATTCTTTCCTCAATCCAAGCCAAAATGAAAGCAAAAACCTTATTCCTGCTGTTTGGGCTGTTGATTTCGGCAACCCTGTGTTTTTCCCAGTATACCCTGACGCTTCAGCCCGGGACTGAAGGAAAGGACGCGATCGTCAGTGATTTTTACCCGGTCGGATATGGCGAGCACACCAACAACTACGCCATGGCCGGGACATCGGGTGGCGTTCCCTTTGTCTGCCGCTTCCTGCTGGAATTTGACCTGAGCGATCTTCCTTCGCCCTGCTGGGTGGTCGACGCCCGCCTGTCGCTTTATTATGCCAATGACCCGTACAATCCGCACACGCATTACGGCGACAACTGGACCCTCATCCAGCGGGTCACCGAGCCCTGGGAGGAACTGGAGGTGAGCTGGTGGAACCAGCCGCCCGTCACCACGGAAGACCAGTTGCGGATCCCGCCCAGCACTTCCCCCACGCAGGATTACACCGACCTTGACCTCACCGCGCTGGTCAACAAATGGGTGGATGAGCCCGACAGCAATTTCGGGATGCTGGTGCGGATCGAAACGGAGGTGATGTACCGGCGCGTGATGTTCGCTTCGGGCGATTACGTGATCGACCCGGCCAAAAGACCGAAGCTGGAGATCACCTACCTGCTTTGCGAACCGCCGGAGGCTTCCTTCACCTTTGAAACCAGCGGGCTGACCGCCTCATTCGCCGGCGCGGCCACTTCCGCGCTCACCTGGCACTGGGATTTCGGCGATGGCGACACTTCGAACCTGCAGAACCCTGTTCATACTTACCTGGAACAGGGATTCTACACTGTCTGCCTGACGGTGGAGGATTCCTGCTATTTTGACCAATACTGCGCCGTGGTGGAGGTTTGCACGGAACCTCCCTTGGCCGCCTTTGATTATATTGCGGATGGCCTGACCGTGGATTTTGACAATCAGACCCCGGACGCAGGAGAATACCTCTGGGATTTTGGCGATGGGGAAGAATCGACGGAAGAAAGTCCCGTCCATACCTACGACATACCCGGGACCTACATGGTTTGCCTGACCGCCTGGAACAGCTGCGGCGAAGACAGTGTATGCACGGTAATCAGCGTTTGCGTCAACCCGCAAGTGGGTTTTTATTATTACCAGTATTACCAGGAGGTTCAGTTCTGGGAATATTGCTTTATGACCGAGCAGTTCCACTGGGATTTCGGCGACGGGCATACCTCGAAATACAGCAACCCGGTGCATACCTATGATTCGGCGGGTACTTATTATGTCTGCCTCTCCGCCATCAATTCCTGTGGTACGGAAGAATACTGCGAATGGGTCTATGTCGGTTCGGTCGGTGTGACAGAGGAGAAAGAGAAGGTGAACGACCTGCAGATCTATCCCAACCCGGCCAGCGACAGGTTAACGATCGTTGGTAAGCATATTGTTGATCGAATAGCGATTTATGATTTATTTGGCCGAATGGTGATGGAAATCGATGAAATGGGTGAAAATCCCGTTACGGTGGATGTTTCCCGCCTTCCTCCGGGAATGTATCTGATCCGCCTTTTCGGAAGTGATGGATCTGAGCCAGTGTCGAAGTTCATGAAGATTGATTAGCCGGAATGAAGGACTATTTAATTACATCACTCTTCCCAGCTTCCCCGCTCCCCAGCTTCCCCGCGTAGTAGTCATATATCTCGAACTGCGCCCGGTGCCGGCCTTCATCTCCTGTTTCCCGGTACTGGTTGAGTTTATCGGGATCGAGGTAGCGTGATTTGACATTGTCCCGCAGCTGGATCTGCAGCACGTCCCAGATTTCTTTTTGTATATCCTTGTCGTAAATGGGGCAGATAACTTCGATGCGGTGATCGAAATTGCGCGGCATCCAGTCGGCCGACGAGGTGAAAAACAGCGGGTCGCCGTCGTTGGCAAAAACATAAACCCGGGAGTGCTCCAGGTATTTGTCGACAATGGAGAGGGCGTTGATGTGCTCACTGAGTCCGGGGACCCCGGGCTTGAGCACGCAGATGCCCCGGTTGATCAGGTCGATCCGGAGGCCTTCCTGGCTGGCTTCATATAATTTGCCGGCAATCTTCCGGTCGACGATGCTGTTCACTTTGATGACCGCCCAGGCTTCCCGGCCTTTCTTATGGTTACGGACCTCCTTGTCGATCATTTCCATAAAGAACTCCCTGACGCGGAACGGGGAAACGATGAGGTATTTGAAGGTTGGGAGGATGAACTTGCTTTCCAGCAGTTCAAAGATATTGTAGACGTCATCGCATATGCGGGGGTCGCAGGTCAGCAGGCTGAAATCGGAAAACACGCGGGCGGTCACCTCGTTGTAATTCCCGGTGCTGACATTGGCGTATAGCTTGTTGCCGCCATTTTCACGGCGTCGGATGAGGATCAGTTTGGCATGGACCTTATATCCGGGTATCGTCTGGATCACCTTCACTCCTTCATCCTGCAGGCGACGGGTCCAGTAAATGTTGGCCTCTTCGTCGAACCGGGCCTGGATCTCCATGAAGACGGTGACATATTTTCCGTTCCGGGCCGCGTTGATCAGGGCATTCATGGCCGCCGAGTTGCGCGTGGTCCGGTAGAAGGTCATTTTGATCGACCGGACATCGGGGTCGATCGACGCTTCGCGAAGCAGGTCGATGATGCGCTGGAAATTATGATAAGGATACAGCAGCATGACATCCCGTTCGCTGATGGCGTCAAACATGCTGCGGTGGTCCTTGAGGTGCCGGTGCCTGATCGGCGGGGCCGGGGGATAATAAAGGTTAGCGGGACCGACCCTCGGAAATTCCATGAAATCCTTGAAATTATGATATCGTCCGCCGCCCCGTATGGTGTCCTTCTTCGAAATATTCAGCCGCTTGGTCAGCATCTTGAGCATTTCATCGGGCATGGCGGCATCGTAGACAAAACGGACCGCCTCCCCGAGCTTTCTTTTTTTCACGCTGACGCTGATCAGCTCGAGGAAACTTTTGGATACGTCGTTATCAATATCCAGCTCCGAATCACGGGTGAATTTAATGGTGTACGACTCGAACTGATCAAAGCCGAACGCGGCGAAAATATCCTGTATGCAATAACGGATCACGTCGTCCATCAGGATGATGAACACCTTGCCCTCTTCCTCCGGAAGGGTCAGGAACCTGCCCGTGACGGCGGTGGGTACCTGGATCAGTGCCATCTCAGCGAATTCGGGATCGCTGGATTTCCCCAGCCTGACGGTGAGGTAAATAGAGGCGTCCTGAAGGGAGAATGAACTTTTCACATTGCTGAGCATCAGGGGGAAAAGGTTAGGCCGCACCTTTTCGTTAAAATAATTCCTGATAAATTCGCCCTGGGGAATGGTCAGCTGGGATTCGTTGACCAGGTAGATATGATTCCGGGCCAGGTCGCGCGTGACTTTGTTATAGGCTCGGATAAAAAGCTTTTCCTGGCTGGCGATCATGCCCAGCACCTCGTCAAGGATAGCCTTGTATTTGAGGTCAGGTACGGGTTCATTTGCCTGCAATTTGATCATCCGCTTCAGGGTGGCCACCCTGACCCGGAAAAACTCGTCGCGGTTGTTGGAGTATATGCCCAGGAATTTCACCTGCTCCATCAGCGGGGTGGAACTATCCATGGCTTCCTGCAGCACCCGCTCATTGAAATGGAGCCAGCTGATCTCCCGGTTGAAAAATATTGCGTTGGTTTCTTCCATGCTGATCAATGTCGGTCACAAAGGTAGGCAAGTTTAAGCCAGGAACTTCTTCCTATAATTCTTTGGGTATGAGAACGAAATTGGTCGTGCTCCTGCTCAGGGGTATCTTTTCCCACAGGTCCGTGTCAAACGATACGCTGACGACACCCGAGGTCGGCAGGTTGTCGAGCGGTTTTTTCAGGAATGCGTTGACGAAGTCGGTCAGCGCCGGATTATGTCCCACGATCATGACCGAATGGTACCGGTCGGGCAGGTCGAAAAACTGGTTGAAGATCCCGTCGCCGTCGGAATAATAAACGTGGGGATCGATTTTAATGTCTTCGATCGGGTATTTCAGTCCGTGCGCGATGATTTTAGCGGTTTCCAGGGCCCTTACCGCATGGCTGGAGATGATGTAATCGACGGTGGTGTTTTTATGCAGGAGGAAGTCGATGACTTTTTTGGTTCTTTTTTTTCCTTTTTCCATCAGCGGCCGTTGCTCATCCGGAAGGTCGGTCAGGTCCCAGGATGATTTGGCATGCCGGACGATATAGATCGTTTTCATTGAAAATGAAGTTTTCAGAGGGTAAAATTAGCATTTATCCCTTGAATGATAAATCATCCGATGTTAAGAAATCATCAATTCAGACAGGTCCGAATGACAGTAGCCCGCCAATTTATTGGCGGGAAAACCGGCGGCAACAACATTGTCAGAGTCCTGAAAGGACGAATGAAAATGGAAAATCGGCAATCGACAATTAATTTTCTCTTACCCCCCGAACAGCGGGTAACCTTCCATCATCTCATTCACCTTCTTCCGGACCCGGGTGATGACGTCCGGGTTGCTGATCTGCGAGATCACTTCATCGATCAGGCCGACGATGGCGGGCATATGTTCTTCCCTGAGCCCGCGGGTGGTGATGGCCGGGGTTCCGATGCGCAGGCCGGAGGTCTGGAACGGCGACCGGCTGTCGAACGGCACCATGTTCTTGTTGACGGTAATGTCGGCTTCCACCAGTGCGTTTTCCACCTGCCGCCCGGTGAGTTCCGGGAATTTGTTCCTGAGGTCGATCAGCATCAGGTGGTTGTCGGTTCCGCCGGAGATGACGTGGTATCCTTTGTCGACAAAGGCTTTCGACATCACCTGGGCGTTTTTCTTGACCTGGAGGATGTATTCGAAGTATTCGTCGGTGAGGGCTTCGCCGAAGGCGACGGCTTTGGAGGCGATCACGTGCTCGAGGGGGCCGCCCTGGATGCCGGGGAATACGGCGGAGTTGAGCAGTTGCGACATCATCTTGATCTCGCCTTTGGGCGTGGCCCAGCCCCAGGGATTTTCAAAGTCCTTGCCCATCAGGATCAGCCCGCCGCGAGGACCGCGCAGGGTCTTGTGCGTGGTGGTGGTCACCACGTGACAGTAGGGCATCGGGTCGTTGAGCAGGCCCCGTGCGATCAGGCCGGCCGGGTGCGAAATGTCGGCCATGAGCAGCGCGCCCGCCTTGTCGGCAATGGCCCGCATGCGGGCATAATCCCAGTCGCGGGAATAGGCCGAAGCGCCGGCGATGATCAGCTTCGGCAGCTCCTTCAGGGCGATCTCCTCCATCTTGTCGTAATCCACCGTGCCGGTCTCTTTTCCCACGCCGTAGGCGGTGGGATTGTACAGGATACCGGAACTGTTCACCGGGGAGCCGTGCGACAGGTGCCCGCCATGCGACAGGTCCAGCCCCATGAACTTATCGCCCGGCTTGAGGAAAGCCAGGAATACGGCCATGTTCGCCTGTGCGCCCGAGTGCGGCTGCACGTTGGCGTATTCGCAGTCGAACAGCTCTTTGGCCCGGTCGATGGCCAGCTGCTCGGTCTCGTCGACAAACTGGCAGCCGCCGTAGTACCTCTTGCCGGGGTAACCTTCCGCATACTTGTTGGTCATCACTGAGCCCATGGCTTTTAACACCTGGTCGCTTACAAAATTTTCCGACGCGATGAGCTCCAGTCCGTGGAGCTGTCTTTTCTTTTCTTTCGCCAGGATACGAAATACCTGATTGTCCCGTTTCATGATAGGTTGAATGTTATATGTATTTTCCCGCAAAGTTAATCAATTCATCCGATTGCGAAGGAGAGAACAGCTTACGCCAGTCAAAATGTGTAATTTTGCAGCTGCCTGTCATTCATGAAACGTAAGATCATCGCCGGCATCCTCCTGCTCTGGGCAGGATACTTCCAGGCTTATGGCCAGGCGGTGCGCCTGCGCTGCACCGAGGTCCTGGATAACGGCGATGTGGTGATCACATGGAACCCAATAGCTGTCGGTACGGGCTTTTACAATTACACCATTTATCACGCCACGGTGCTTTCGGGGCCTTACACGGAACTGGCCGTGATCACGGACATCTCCCAGAGCACGCACCTGCACACCGGGATTGCGGCCCATCTTTCCCCATCCTATTATTACCTCATCACCAACCGGGATTCCGGCCCGTCCCCGCCTTCCGACACCCTGGCGACGATGGTCCTGACCGGTTCCACCAGCGATGATGAAATCATCAGCCTGAACTGGACGCCCATACATACACCCCTGCTGCCGGCCATGCACCCCTGGTACCTGCTCCTGCGCGAATATCCCCCCGGCGTCGAAACCATCGTCGACTCGACCCAGGGACTGAGCATCTCCCATCATTTCTGGGAGTGTAACGGCAGCGGGCATTCCGTGCGCTTCGTCGTCGGCGTCAGGGACATCCAGACCGGCTGTATTTCACGTTCCGATACGGTGGCGCGCGTGCTCCGGAACACTTCGCGGCCGGCCCAGACCGTCATAGACTCCGTGAGCATCGATGCGGCGGGCAACGCCGTCATCGGATGGCAGCCCGGATCCGAGCCCGACATTGCCGGCTATAAGATCTTCCGGGTGACTGCCATCAACGATTCACTGGATTACATCGACGGGCCGAACGCCTCTTTTTACACCCACACAGGATCCAACCCGTGCAGCGGCCCCCTGCGCTATGTGATGCTCGCGATCGACTCCTGCGGCAGCGAAAGCCCTTTTCCCTTCGATCCGGTCACAACCCTGCCCCGGATCTATTCCACCATCTATCTTCAGCCGGTACAGTATGATCCCTGCCAGATGACCAATGCGCTCAGCTGGAACGAGTATGAGAATTTCCAGCCGGGCCTGGGTTACACCAACGTATTTGTCAGCGAAGACAATGGCCCGGAGCAACTTCTGGCCACCATACCGCCCGGGCAGTCGGACTTTGCACACTCCGGCCTTCAGCCACACACCCTGTATACATACTACGTCAGGGCTTATAGCTCCGACGGCCTTAAAACATCCACCTCCTGCCGCAGGCAGGTGAATTCCTATAATTCTCCGGTCCCGGCCTTCCTTTACCTTGCGCGTACCTCAGTTTTGGATGACGGGGGAACGGAATTGCATTTTTACACCGATACGGCGGCGCATGTCCAGGGGTACCAGATCCTGAGAGGTACGGCTTCGGACGGGCCTTTTGAAACGGTGGGCAGCATTCAGAATCCCGGCACCGAACTGGTTTCCTTTACCGATATGACCGCGGAAACCGGAAGCCAGAGCTACTTTTACCAGGTTGAAGTAATTGACAGCTGCGGGATCTCGCATAATATCGGGAACCTGGCCAGGACCATCCTGCTCGCGATAGACGCTTCAGTGAGCGGCTTGAATGCACTCAGCTGGAATGCCTATGAGTCCTGGGGCGGTTCGGTCGAAGGTTATCGCGTGCACCGACGCGTCAATGATGATGATAACTGGGAGCTCATCGGGGAGACCGCCCCGGGCGTGCTTACCTACACGGATGATGTCACGGGATTTATTACCAGTGCGGGCAGGATCATGTACCAGGTGGAGGCTGTTGAGGGTGATGGAAACCTTTATGGTTTCAAAGAATCCAGTTTCTCTAACCCGGTGCTTGCCGAGCAGGAATCCCTGTTTTATGTTCCCAATGCCATCATGCCTTATGGCGTTAACCGCGTTTTCAGGCCGGTTGCCGTTTTTGCGGGCCCGGATGGCTATGCATTGCAGGTTTACAACCGGTGGGGACAGCTGGTATTTGAAACCACGGACCTCTCTCAGGGCTGGGACGGTACCTTCAACGGAAAGCTGGTGGAATCGGGTGTTTACGTTTACCTGATCCGCTTTCGCGATTCGATGAACCGGCAGAAGGTGCAAAAAGGCAATATCGCGGTGATCTATTGAGCGGCCCGGCAGTGGCAAATCCTTTGCCATTAACAAATTTTAAGACTTCGTTCCGGGTTTTTTCATACATTTGCAACTCAAAAAAAATTCGGTCATGATGCTGGATAACAATAAATTTCTTGGCGAAGCCCTCACGTACGATGATGTCCTGCTCGTCCCTTCCTACTCGGAAGTGATGCCCCGTGAAGTTGACATCAGTACGTATTTTTCGAGGAATATCCGGCTCAACATCCCGATCGTGACGGCGGCCATGGACACGGTGACGGAAGCCACCATGGCCATCGCCATTGCACAGGAGGGCGGCATCGGGGTCATTCACAAGAACATGACCATTGAGGAGCAGGCCAACCAGGTGCGCAAGGTGAAACGGGCCGAGAACGGCATGATCCTCGACCCGGTGACCCTTCCGGTCGACGCCAGGGTGCGCGACGCCCTGCACCTGATGAAAGAGTACGGCATTGGCGGGATCCCTGTGGTCAGTGGCAGCAAGGAACTGGTCGGCATCGTTACCCACCGCGACCTGCGGTTTGAACGGAACACCGAACGGCCCGTGGCGGAGGTCATGACGCGCGACCACCTCATCACCACGCGGGAATTCATCTCTTTTGAAAAAGCGGCGGAGATCCTCCAGAAACACCGGATTGAGAAACTGCCCGTCGTCGACGAACACAACCGGCTTGTCGGGCTGATCACTTACAAGGATATCATCAAGATCCAGGCCCATCCGCACGCATACAAGGACAACCAGGGCCGGCTGCGCGTAGCGGCTGCGGTCGGCGTAGCGGCCGACACGCCCGAACGGGCTGAAGCCCTGGTCCAGGCCAATGTCGACGCCATTGTGGTGGATACGGCGCATGGGCATACCCAGGGCGTCATCGGGATCGCCAAAAGGCTCAGGAAACAATTTCCGAACATCGACCTGGTCATCGGCAATATCGGGACGGCGGAAGCGGCAAAGGCCCTGGCTGAAGCGGGCGCCGACGCCGTGAAGGTCGGCATAGGCCCCGGATCGATCTGCACCACGCGCGTGATCGCCGGTGTGGGCGTGCCGCAGCTGACGGCCGTCTACAACGTCAGCCGGGCGCTCGCGGGTACAGGAATCCCGGTCATCGCCGACGGCGGGATCCGTTATTCCGGTGACATCGCCAAAGCCCTCGCCGCCGGAGGAGATACCATCATGGCCGGATCACTCTTTGCCGGCGTAGATGAATCACCCGGAGAAACCATCATCTTCGACGGAAGAAAATATAAAACCTACCGGGGCATGGGTTCCATAGAAGCCATGCAGAAGGGTTCCAAAGACCGCTACTTCCAGGATGTGGAAGACGATATCGGCAAGCTGGTCCCGGAAGGGATCGTGGGCCGTGTTCCCTTTAAAGGAACACTCTCTGAAGTCATCCACCAGCTGGTCGGCGGCCTGCGGGCCGGCATGGGCTATGTCGGCGCGCGGAATATCGATCTGCTGAAACAGGCGAAATTCATTAAAGTCACCCACGCAGGGGTGCTGGAAAGCCATCCGCACGACGTGTCCATCACACGGGAAGCGCCCAACTACAGCCGCTTCTGATCAAACTGTCAACAATCATCAAAAAAATATGAAAAAAACCATGAGAAAGTTCGGGTTCGTATTGAGTTCATTATTCGTTTTTATCATGTTTTCCGGCACCCTTGCGGGGCAATCCTCCGATGACCGCGTACTGCTTGATATTGCGGGCGACAAGGTCACTGCCGGCGAGTTTATGTATGTCTACCAGAAGAATAATTTCAGCCAGGAGCCCAGCACCCCGGAAGCGATCCGGGAATACCTGGACCTGTATATCAATTTCAGGCTTAAGGTGAAGGAAGCCGAGGAACTCGGACTGGACACCGCAGCCTCGTTCAAAAAGGAACTGGAAGGGTATCGCAAGCAACTGGCCCAGCCTTACTTCACCGATGAATCGATCAAGGAAAGCCTGCTGAAGGAAGCCTATGAACGGAAGCTGTCTGACGTCCGGGCCAGCCACATCCTGTTCCGCCTGGATAAAAACGCCTCACCCGAAGACACCCTTGCTGCCTATCAGAAAGCGATGGAAGCGCACAAAAGGATCATGTCCGGGGAGGATTTCGGCAAAGTGGCCGCAGAGGTGTCAGAAGATCCTTCGGCCCGGGATACCGAAGCCAGCCAGTACCGGCCGGCCCGTAAAGGCAACCTGGGCGACCTGGGCTATTTTACCGTGTTTGATATGGTTTATCCCTTCGAAACCGGCGCCTACACCACCCCCGTCGGAGAAGTCTCCATGCCGGTACGTACCGACTTCGGATACCATCTGATCAAGGTGGTCAGCCGGACACCGGCCCTGGGACAGGCCCAGGTGGCCCATGTCTTCGTGGCCATCCCACCCAATGCCACCGCCCAGGATTCGCTTCAGAAAAAAATGAAGATCGATGCCGCCTATGATCAGCTCATGACCGGTGCATCGTTTGAAGATGTGGTCCGGGACTACACGGAAGATAAAGGATCCGTGGGCAACGGCGGAAAACTTCCCTGGTTCGGTTCGAACCGGATGGTGCCGGAATTCATTGACGTCACCCGAAACCTGGCCGATTCGGGAGCGATCAGCAAGCCCTTCAGCACGGCCTTCGGATGGCATATCGTCAAACTTATCGGGAAGAAACCAGTGGGTTCCTTCGAGGCGGAACAAGCAGAACTGAAATCAAGGCTTGAAAAGGATATCCGGAACAAGCTCAGCGAACAGGCCGTTCTGGATAAGATCAAAGCCGATTATGGTTTCAAGGAGCACTTGAAAAACCTCGATCCGGTCTTTGCCACGCTCGATTCGACGGTCCTTAAAGGGGAATGGAGCGCTGAAAAAGCCGCCGGCCTGGACAAAGTGCTGTTCACCCTCGGGGATAAGAAATTTACCCAGCACGATTTCGCGCAATATCTCGCCCAGAAACAGACCAAAAGGGGCATTGCCGATATGAAGGTGTTTTTTGATGACAGCTATAAATCCTTTGTGACCGAGCGCTGCATTGCTTACGAAGACAAGAAGCTGGAAGAGAAATATCCTGAATTCAGGATGCTCGTGCAGGAATACCATGACGGCATTCTGCTGTTCGACCTGACCGACCGGAATGTGTGGTCGAAAGCGGTGAAGGATACCACCGGACTCCGTGAATTCTTCGCAACCCAACCCGGGAAATATATGTGGGGCCAGCGGCTTCATGCTACCGTGGTGACCATACTGAAACCGGCGAACGTCAATTCGGATGAGATCCGGAAAATGTTCTCCTCCGGCACACCGGTGGAAGAGATCCTCGCCAGGTATAATACCGACACCACGCTCAATATCCTGGCCGAGACCGCTAAATTCTCCCCCGGCGACTCGCCCGTCATCGACAAAATCAAATGGAAATCCGGACTGTCGCCGATGATCGACTCGCCGGAAGGCCCGGGATTTGCCTATGTCTATGCGCTCATCGAACCGGAACCGAAATCGCTTGACGAAGCCCGCGGACTGGCGACAGCCGACTATCAGGCCTACCTGGAGGAGCAATGGATCAATGACCTCCGGTCGAGGTACGCGGTGACGATCAATGAGGAAGTGCTTTCTACACTCAAATAAACCCGGTCGTCACTTGAAGAAACTGTTGATCATATCCATGGTTATCCTGGCTGGATGCAAGGGATTCTTACAGCCCGGAGAGGAAGATCCTGCAGTTGCCAGAGCCAACGACCGGTATCTCCTGATGTCGGAACTGACGGCGCGGATCCCCGACGGGCTCTCCGAGCGCGACAGCCTTACCCTCGCCCAGAATTATATTACTAAATGGGTGCAGCAGGAAATCCTGCTGCAGAAGGCGAAGCAGACGTTGTCAGCCAATGAGCAGGATTTCGCACAACAGCTCGAAGAATACCGGAACTCGCTTATGCTCTTTTCGCTGGAACAGAAACTGGTGGCCCAGTTCCTCGACACCGCGGTCACCGAGGAGGAGATTGCCGCCTATTACCGGGATAACAGAAGCCAGTTCGAACTGAAAGGGAATATCGTGAAATTCGACCTGGTCAAGGTCGTCAAACGGTCGAGGCACCTCCGCGAATTCAGGAAACTGCTGAAATCGACGAATGAGGTCGATAAAACCAACCTGGAGACCTATGCGGAGAAAAATGCCACAGATTACTGGTTCGCCCGCGATTGGGTGGCCATGAACACCCTCCTGGATGAAATGCCGCTCGAAATAGATAACCAGGAGTTGTACCTCCGCCGGACCAGCTATGATGAAGCGGAAGATTCCCTGTATGTCTTCCTGCTGCGCATCAACGATTACCGGACCACCGACAGCATTCCGCCCCTGGAGTTTGAACGCGACAAGATCCGGCAGATCATCGTCAATGCCCGTAAAACCAATCTCATCGAAGCCAAACGGCAGGAATTCATCGAACAGGCCTTCAGCGAAGACCAGGCTGAGATTTATTAATCCTCCGGCAAAAGCAATAAATGGACGACTTCAGAGTTAATGAATTTAGCGGAAACCCAGATATGAAGAGACCTGCCCCATTCTCCACCCTCGTAATCCTGACCATTTTTCTTGCAGCATGGTTACCCGGCCTCACCGCCCGGGCCCAGCAGCAGGTGCAGGTGGTCGACCGGATCATCGCCGTGGTGGGCAAGAATATGATCCTGGAATCCGATATCGAAGCACAGTATCAGCAGTACCGGATGCAGGGAATGGTCGAAGGCTCCGCGTCCTCCATGAAATGCACCATCCTGGAAAATATGCTGCTGGAAAACCTGTTGCTGAACCAGGCCGAACTCGACAGCATCGAAGTGACCGATAGCGAAGTTGAACAGTCGCTGGATCAGCGCCTTCGCTATTTCATTTCCCAGTTCGGCTCCCAGGAAAAAATGGAAGAATTTTATCAGAAATCGCTCATTGAGATCAAGGAGGAGTTTCGCGACCTGGTCAGGGACCAGCTCCTTATCCGGCAGGTACAGGATAATATCAACAAAGATGTCTCGGTAACTCCGGCGGAAGTCAGGGATTTCTACCGGGGCATCCCGAAAGACAGCCTGCCCCTGGTGAACGCAGAAGTGGAAATGGCCCAGATCATCAAGATACCGCCGGTCAGCATGGAGCAAAAGGTTGCCATAAAAGAGAAACTCCGCGATCTCCGGCGCAGGATCATGAATGGAGAGAATTTCGCCACACTGGCCATCCTCTACTCTGAAGACCCGGGATCAGCCGCCAAGGGTGGTGAAATTGGCTTTTACGGCAGGGGAGAACTTTATCCCGAATATGAGGCGATCGCATTCAAGCTGCAGGAAGGAGAGGTTTCCGAGATCATTGAGACCCAGGCCGGTTTTCATATCGTACAGTTGCTTCAGCGAAAAGGGGATTACGTCAATACCCGGCATATCCTGCTGATGACCAAACCTTCTCCCGAAGATATCGAATCGGCGGTCAATACCCTGGATAGCTTGCTCACACTGATCAACGGGGGAACCCTGACCTTTGAAGAAGCGGTGGTTAAATTCTCCGATGATCCGGGCAAGAATAGCGGTGGATATATCATCAACCCGAATTCGGGCACGATCCGTTTTGCGATGGATGAACTGGATCCACAGCTCTCTTTTGTGACCAGCAAACTGGAGGTGGGACAGATATCACAACCCATCCCGGGTAAGGACGATGAAGGCAGGGATGCCTACCGGCTGGTGAAACTGGTAGCCCGTACGGAACCCCACAAAGCCAACCTGACCGACGATTACAGCCGCATCCAGCAATGGGCCCTGCAGCAGAAACAACAAAATAAACTGTCGGAATGGGTGGATAAAAACCTGGAAAATGCCTATGTCATGGTCATCCCGGATTACCAGGATTGTCCGTACCGTCATCACTGGGTTTCGAAGAAATGATTTCCGTTTCGGCGGTCGCAGCGCAGGTCTTAATTTGAAAAATTATCTTCATGATATCATACAAATCTGATGTAGAAGCGGTTGACGCATTTGTCGAAAAGTATAACAGCCTGAGGGAAGAAATTGCCAAGGTCATTGTCGGACAGGATGAAGTGGTCAGGAAAGTGCTGATTTCCATTTTCAGCCGCGGCCACGGCCTGCTGGTGGGTGTGCCCGGTCTGGCCAAGACCTTGATGGTGAATACGATAGCCAGGGCGCTGGGATTGAGCTACAGCAGGATACAATTCACGCCCGACCTGATGCCATCTGATATCATCGGCACGGAGATCCTCGATGAAACCCGAAAGTTCAAGTTCATCCCGGGGCCGGTCTTCGCCAACATCATCCTGGCGGACGAGATCAACCGCACCCCGCCCAAGACGCAGTCGGCCCTGCTGGAAGCCATGCAGGAAAAAGCCATCACCGTCGCGGGAAAGAATTACAAGCTATCCGAACCCTTCTTCGTGCTGGCCACTCAGAATCCCATCGAGCAGGAGGGGACCTATCCGCTTCCGGAAGCCCAGCTCGACCGGTTCATGTTCAATATCTGGCTGGATTATCCTTCGTTCGAGCAGGAGATGGATGTGGTGCGCAACACCACGCAGGATAAGGACGTGGAACTGAAGGTGGTGCTCAGCGCGGAAGAGATCCTCTACTTCCAGGGCCTGATCAGAAGAATCCCGGTACCGGAGAATGTGTACAAATTTGCCGTATCTTTATCTGCAAGAACACGGCCGGGCACTCCTTCGGCCCATCCGCTGGCCAATGACTACCTGACCTGGGGCGCCGGCCCGCGCGCTTCGCAGTACCTGATCATCGGGGCGAAATGCCATGCCGCGATCCAGGGGAAATATTCGCCCGATATAGAAGATATCCGGGCCATTGCCACCTCGATCCTCAGGCACCGCATCGTCAGGAACTATAAAGCGGAAGCGGAAGGGTACACGATTGAGAAGATCATTCAGGAATTCCTGAAGTAACATACAAGACCAAACCAATGAAAAAAAGCAGGATCTACCTCTTCAGTCTGCTTGCAGTGCTGGCTGTCGTGATGATCTGGATCTTCGCCGGCACCGGGCCCGACCAGGAGGTCACGGTGAAAGTTCCCGTGAAATCCGGAAAATTTGACATTACCATCACCACTACCGGTGAACTGGAAGCGAAAAGTTCCGAGAAAATTCTCGGCCCGTCCAACCTCCGGGATTTCAGGATCTGGAACATCAAGATCGCCGACATGATCCCCGACGGAACGGTCGTGGATTCGGGCGATTATGTCGCTTCGCTCGACCAGACCGACCTGGTCAATAAAATGAAGGACCAGGAACTGGAGATAGAAAAGCTGGAAACACAGTACATCAAAACCCAGCTGGATACCACCATGTCGCTGCGCACCGCCCGCGATAACCTGATCAACCTGAAATATGCCCTGGAAGAGCGGCAGATCGTGGTCGACCAGTCCATTTACGAACCGCCTGCGACACAGCGGCAGGCCAAAATCGAACTGGAAAAAGCGCAGCGGACCTATGACCAGGCGCTGGAGAACTACCAGGTGACCCTGCAGAAGGCCGAGGCTGACATGCAGGAGATCAATACCTCCATGCGAAAAGTGCAGTCGGAATACAACAAGATGATCAGTGTGCTCGGACAATTGACCATTTTCGCGCCCAAGGCCGGCATGGTCATTTACCGCCGCGGCTGGGACGGGCAGAAACAGGAGGTCGGATCCACGATCAACATCTGGGACGCTCCCGTGGTAGCGGAATTGCCCAATCTTAAGGAGATGAAGTCGAAAACCTATGTCAATGAGATCGACATCAGCAAGGTGCGGGTCGGGCAATCGGTCAGCGTGGGCGTCGACGCCTTCCCCGATAAAAAGTTCACCGGTGTGGTCACGGAAGTGGCCAATATCGGCCAGCAACTGCCCAATTCCAATGCGAAGGTCTTCGAGGTGATCATCGAGATCAATGAGTACGATTCGATCATGCGCCCGGCCATGACGACAAAAAATGAGATCCTCACTTCGAGCATCGACAGCGCTGCGTTCATTCCCCTCGACTGTGTCCAGTCGAACGACAGCATCACCTACGTGTATGCGGGCAGTTACCGCAAACAGGTGATCCTGGGCCCCGGCAATGAGAATGAAGTGGTGGTCCGTGCAGGCCTCAAGCCGGGAGAGGAAATCTACCTCGTCCCGCCTTCGGATGCAGAGAAAAACAAGCTGGTCCGCCTGGATGCGGAGGTTGTCGAGCGATTGCGCCAGGAAGACGAAGCGAAGAAAATGCAGGCGCCGCAGCCGCAAGTCCCGGTCATGATGAATAACCAGGCTAAGGGTATGCCGGGCAAGCCGGGCAGGGAAGGCAGGCCGGGCGCCAAACGCCCCCAGGGACGCTAGCCATGAACATCGAAAACATCCGGCGGACTGCCTATCAGCGTTATCTGCATGCCCTCAACATCGCAGTGGAGGCGGTGATCGCCAACCGCGTCCGGTCCATGCTCACCGCACTGGGGATCATCTTCGGCGTAGCGGCGGTCATTGCCATGATGGCCATCGGAAACGGGGCCAAGAAAGAGATACTGGACCAGATCAAGCTCGTGGGGGTCAATAACATCGTCATCACGCCCCTGCTGGAGGCCTCCGGCTCCTCAGGCAGTGATTCCGATGAGGAAGGCGGACAGAAAATGCAGAAAAAGTTCTCCCCGGGACTGACCCTGCAGGATGCGGAAAGCATCCGTGAACACATCCCGACGGTAGTGCGCGTGAGCCCGGAAGTGACCTATGAAATCTCCATCCTGAAAGGGGGGAAAAGTTCACCGGCCAAACTGGTCGGCGTGACCAACGATTTTTTCAAAGTATACAACCTGGATCTCTTTGCCGGCCAGTTGTTCCAGGAAAAGCACCTGCTGAACGGAAGCCCGGTCTGCATTATCGGTCCTTCGGTAAAATCCCGCTTTTTCTCCCAGGAAGACCCGATCGGCAAGAGCATCAAGTGCGGCGGCATCTGGCTGACAGTGATCGGGGTGCTGGAAACCCGTGCCTTCAGCGTGGATCAAACCAAAGACCTGGGCGTCAGCGATTACAGCGACCATATCTATGCCCCGATCCAAACGGTCCTCCTGCGCTACCGCGACCGCGGCTACGTCAATGAAGCGGCCCTGCGGCAGTCGGGGGAGTCTGTAATGATCATCAATGGCGGGTTTGCAACTTATTCCTCCAGCAGCTCCGGATCGGGCGGCGAGAATTTCAACCAGCTGGATAAAATCGTGGTCCAGGTTTCGGAAAGCAAGTACCTCAACGCCACCAGCAAAGCCCTGAAAACCATGCTTTCCAGGCGCCATCAGCAGGTGGATGACTTCCAGGTCAGCGTTCCGGAACTCTTGCTCAAACAGGAGCAGCGGGCCAACGACATCTTCAATATCGTGCTGGGGGTGATCGCCGGAATCTCGCTCATCGTCGGCGGTATCGGCATCATGAACATCATGCTCGCCTCGGTGATGGAACGGACGAAAGAGATCGGCATCCGCAGGGCCACGGGCGCAACGCGGCGCGACGTCGCCTTCCAGTTTCTCTCGGAAGCCATCATCATCAGCATTACCGGCGGAGTGATCGGCATTGTCCTCGGTGTCGCTTTCGCCATGATCATCACCCGGACCACAGGCATCCTCACCATCGTAACCCCATTATCCATCATCGTATCATTCGGCGTCTCTGCCTTCGTCGGGATCCTCTTTGGCTACATGCCCGCCAAACGCGCTTCCGACCAGGACCCGGTGGAATCCTTGAGATATGAATAGAAAGAGATTTGTCATTCTTCGCTGGCTGCGCAATCTGATCATGCCGGTGTTCATGCTCCCGTGCATTACCCTTACCGCCCAGGAAGGGCCGCTGGTGCTGAGCCTGGAACAATCCCTCGACATAGCCCGGGGACAATCGTATGAAGCGCTCATCGCCAAGCACAGGTTCCGGATGAATTACTGGGAGTACCGGTCGTTCAAGGCCGATTACCTGCCCGCCGTCACCATCGACGCCAGCATCCCTTCGTTCAGCCGTACCTACCGGGAAAATACCCTTGACGATGGTACCAAGATATTCCAGTACAGCACATTCAGCAGTTACAACGCCGGACTGACCATCAACCAGAAGATCGGACCGACCGGGGGTTCTGTATTCCTGCAGTCCAGCCTGCAAAGGCTCGACAATGTTTATGATGACACCACGTTCACTACCTTTCAGTCGACCCCGGTGATCATCGGGTACCGCCAGCCCATCTTCCAGTATAATGAGTACCGCTGGTCCAAGAAACTGGAACCGCTGCGTTATGAGAAAGCCAAGCGTCAGTACCAGGAGGAAATGGAGCAGGTGTCGCTGACTACGATCAACCATTTCTTCAACTTCCTGGACGCGCAGATCGAAGTCGAAATCGCGAAGAAAAACCTTTCCAACAACGATACGCTCTACCATATCGCCCTGGGCAGGTACCAGCTGGGCAAGATCGCGGAAAACGACCTGCTGAATTTCGAACTGAACTTCCTCCGGGCCAAAGCGGCGATGGACAACGCCAATCTCAATTATGAAAACATGCTCTTCCGGCTGAGATCCCACCTCCGCATCAAAGACAGCAGGCCGATCATCCTCCTGCCCCCGGTGCAGACCCGGCATGACCCCGTGGCGGCCGCACAGGCCATCGCGGAGGCAATGAAGAATACGTCAACGGCCCTCGATTTCCAGGAACAGATGATCACAGCGGAAAGCGAAGTGCGCCGGGCCAAAATGAACGGCCGGTTCGACGCCGATCTGTACCTGGAATACGGACTTACCCAAAGCACAGACCTGATCAGTGATGTGTACGCCGACCCGAGAGACCAGCAACAGGTCAACCTCGGGGTCACCATGCCCATTCTCGATTGGGGAAGAGCCCGGGGGCAGATCAAAGTGGCGGAATCCAATTATGAACTGGTGGAAACTTCCGTAGAACAGGAAAAGATCGATTTTGAGCAGAATGTCTTCCTGAGCGTCATGCAGTTCAACATGCAGAAGGACCAGCTCTTTATTGCAGCCAAGGCGGATACCGTCGCCCAGAAAATGTACGACGTGATCCAGAAACGCTACATGATCGGGCAGATCAACGAGGTGCTGGAACTGAACAACGCGCAGATCGCCAACGACAACGAGCGCAAGGGGTATTACCAGGCACTCCGCAGTTACTGGATCAACTACTTCCAGCTGCGCCGGCTCACGCTGTACGACTTTATGGAGAACAAAATGCTGATCTTCGATATCCGGGAGATCATGTAATGATTTGATTATTTGGAATAAGTCTTTAATTTTGCGGCCATCTTGGTTATCTGTTTACAGTTATGTCAGTATTGGTAGGTAAAAAAGCCCCGCTCTTCGAAGCGGATGCCGTGATCAACGGCGGTGAACTGGTCGAAAAGTTTTCCCTCGACCAGTATATAGGCAAGAAATACGTGGTATTTTTCTTTTACCCGTTGGATTTTACGTTTGTATGCCCGACGGAGATCCTGGCTTTCCAGGACCAGCTTGCCGAATTTGAGCGGCGTAATGTTGCGGTTGTCGGTTGCTCCGTCGACAGTCCTTATGCGCACCGCGCCTGGCTGAACATCGAGCCGAAAGACGGGGGCATCAGAGGCGTGAGTTTCCCCCTGGTTTCCGACCTGAGCAAAACGATCTCGGAAAACTACGATGTCCTTGCCGGGGAATACGAGTATACGGAAGATGGCGAAATGGATTTTGCCGGCGATGCCATTGCTTACCGGGGATTGTTCCTGATCGACAAGCAGGGCACCGTCCGCCACCAGGTGGTCAATGACCTGCCGCTGGGAAGGAATATCGATGAAGTCCTGCGTATGGTCGATGCTTTGCAGTATTTCGAGGAGAATGGGGAGGTCTGCCCCGCCAACTGGCGTCCCGGCGACCGGGCGATCCAGCCTACGGCCGACGGAGTGTCTGAGTACCTTCGCAATCGGCCTTAAGCCTGTAAAAACCTAGTGTTCCGTTTTTTTGGCTTCGTTCCAGAAGACATCCATCTCTTCCAATGACATCTGGTGGAGCATCTTCCCGGAAGCTTTCGCATTTTTTTCCAGGTACTGGAACCGGCGGATGAACTTGCGGTTGGTTAGTTCCAGCGCGGTTTCGGGATTCACGCCGATGAAGCGGGCGTAGTTGACCAGTGCAAAGAGCAGATCTCCGAATTCCAGTTCCAGGTGTTCCCGGTCCTTTTCTTCCGCGGTTTTCTCCACTTCGGCCCTGAACTCATGCAGCTCTTCCACTACCTTGTCCCAGACCTGGCCCGGGTGTTCCCAGTCGAACCCGACGCCGCTGGCTTTTTCCTGCATCCGGTATGCTTTCACCAGGGCCGGCAGGGAATTGGGCACACCGCCCAGCACCGATTCCCGGCCCTCATTCATTTTGATCTTCTCCCAGTTTTCGCGTACCTCGGTGGCGTCTTTCACTTCCACTTCGCCGTAAATGTGCGGGTGGCGCCTGATGAGCTTTTCACAGATGGAATCCAGTACGCTTTTGATGTCGAACGCGTTCTGTTCGCTTCCCAGCTTGGCATAGAAGACGATATGCAGCATCAGGTCGCCCAGTTCCTTGTTGATGCCGTCCATATCCTTTTCCAGGATGGCGTCCGACAACTCGTAGGTTTCTTCCAGGGTGAGGTGCCTGAGGCTGTCGAGCGTCTGCTCCCGGTCCCACGGGCATTGCGCCCTTAACTCGTCCATAATCTTCAGTAACCGGCCAAATGCTTCCAAACGGGGATCCATAATCATTGTTTTCTGCAAATGTACGGTGAATTGATTTCCCGGCTCACCGCAAGGGGGGCGCTATTTTACTAATTTTGTTCACACCCGGATTTGGCGTTCACCCTTGCATAGAAAACCGACATACCGCCCGGAAGTGATGGCATGCCCACGCTGGCTGAGACTGGCGGCCCTGGTGGCTGTTCTCGCCGGTGCATTCATTCCTGCCGGCATACAGGCGCAGTATAAGATCAGGCATAAACTGCGGAGCCCGAACCTCGTGGCTGAAGTGCGGCCCTACTATGGCTTCACCCTCGATCACCATATCGAAATGACCCCATTCAGAAGGCATTACATGGCTTATGAATTCAGCATCATGAAAGCCACATACGGCCGCACGCGATGGGAGTACATGTACAATTACCCTTTTATCGGGCTGGCCTATTGGTATTCGGATCTGGGGGGCGCCCGGCCGCTGGGCGACGCGCACGCCCTGTTTCCTTTCATCAGCTTCCCGTTGATGCGGTCGAGTGATTTCAATCTGTATTTCCGGCTGGGCGCCGGGATCGGGTATCTCACAAAAAAATACCACCGCTACGATAATTATGAGAACCTGGCCATTGGCTCCAATATCAACGGGGCCATCAATCTGCTGGTGGAAGCCCGCTGGCGCCTGGGCAAGCGGTTCATGGCCGCGGGAGGCGTTTCGCTGGTCCATTTTTCCAATGGAGCCATCAAACAGCCGAACTACGGGCTGAATATGCCCGGTGTGAACCTGGCCCTGGCCTACAGGCTCAGCCGCGAAAATCCTTACCTGAGGCAGAAACTCATGCCCCGCCTGGAGCCTTTTGAATTCGACGGGAAGAAATTCCTGCAAGTGGATGTGAATCTCGCAGTAGGGGTAAAAGATTACCAGGCCACGCTGGGCAACGGCGCCAGTTATGGTGTAGTCACCCTGCACAGCCACCTCCTCTGGCCGGTGAAATTCAAAAGCCGCATGGGATTTGGCATCGATCTTTCCTATGATGGCTCGGATGAAAAACTGCTTGGCCTGAAGGGAATAGCTCCGGAGTCAAAGATCGACCTGGTCAGGACCGGGATCAACGGGGCTTATGAACTGTATTTCTCACGGATGGCGATCATGCTGAACCTGGGTGTCTACCTTACAGGGCTGGATAAAAGCGATGGCTATATCTACGAAAAAGTGGCGCTGCGGTTCGGGATCACCGATCAGATGTTCGCCAGTATCATGCTTCGGGCGCATTACGCCAGGGCCGATTTCGTCTCACTCGGGTTGGGATACCGCATCCCGGTTAAATATTACTGATCCATGAGGCAGTTCTGTCATATCATCTTCCTGATCCTGCTCGCAGTTGTTTATGTTTCCTGCAGCGGCGACGAAGGCATCTGTATCGGCAGCGCCGGGAAGACGGTCCGGGAAGAACGCATCGCGCTGCCCATGCACAAGATTGAAGTATACGATAATATCAACCTGTTCCTGATCCAGGACTCTCTCGTGCACAACATTACGGTCGAAGCCGGTGAAAACCTGATCAGCGGCATCACCACGGAGATCGACAGCGGCAGGCTGGAACTGCGGAACCTGAATTCCTGCGACTGGATGCGCAGTTTTGAAGTCCCGGTGATTGTGTATGTCAGGTTTTCAAGGCTCGACTCCGTCCGGTTCCAGGCGGCTGGCAATGTTACCTGTATGAATGCCTGGACCGGCGATTCCCTGTATTTTGAAGTGGTCGAGGGGGCCGGGCAGATCAGCCTTGACATCGCCGCCTTCCGCTCGAAGTTCAACATCCGTTATGGCACGACCCGCATCGATCTGAAGGGGTTCTCCCAGGTAACTTTTATCTCTCACCAGGGCTATGGCCCCTTTCACGCTGAAAATATGGGGTCGAAATTCACCTATATCTACTCCTTCAGCCCCAATGACGTGTTTGTGAACGCTACGGAAGAGATCAGCGCTGAGATCGGCAACATCGGAAACGTGTATTACCGCGGCAACCCGGCCAGCGTCAGCGTGATTACTCACAGCGGAGGGAGGTTGATTGAGTTCTGATAATTTCTCCAACGGTGAATCACAGTGCTCATATCTTCCGGGGGTTCGGTGTTGAATTCCATCCACTGGCCGGTGGCGGGATGGGTGAAGGCAAGCGAACGCGCATGGAGGGCCTGCCTTGGAAGGATTTCGAAGCAATTATTTACGAACTGTTTGTACTTGCTGAAGGTGGTGCCTTTTAGGATGACGTTGCCGCCATAAGTTTCATCCCCGAAGAGCGGGTGGCGGATGTACTGGAAATGCACGCGGATCTGGTGGGTGCGGCCGGTTTCCAGTTTGCAGTCTACCAGTGTCACATACCCCAGCCGTTCCCTGACCTGGTAGTGCGTCACGGCATGTCGCCCCTGGCTGCCGTCGGGATAAACCGTGAAGAGCTTACGGTCCCTGATGCTCCTACCGATGTGGCCGCTGATGGTGCCGCTGTCTTCCTTAAAATCCCCCCAGGCCAGGGCCAGGTAATGCCGGTCGATCGTGTGGTGGAAGAACTGGGCAGCCAGACGTGCCTGGGCCATTTCGTTCTTCGCGGCGATCATCACCCCGCTGGTGTCTTTGTCGATACGATGTACAAGAAACGGCGTGCGACCCGGTGCTTTGTCGAATGCCTGTTCCTGCAGGTGATAGGCCAGGGCGTTGACCAGCGTCCCGGTGTAATTCCCGTATGCCGGGTGCACGACCATGCCCGCCGCTTTGTTGATGATGAGAATGTCGGCATCTTCATACAGAATATCCAGCGGAATATCCTCCGCGATGATCTCGATCTCACGGGGCGGGTGGGAGAGGACGACGGAAATGACATCGTCAGGCTTGACCCGGTAATTGGGTTTGACCGGATTCCCGTTTACCAGGATGTTGCCGGCCCTGGCTGCCTGCTGGATCTTGTTGCGCGAGGCGTTTTCCAGCCTGACCATCAGGAATTTGTCGATGCGCAGCAATCCCTGGCCCTTATCGGCCACGATTCGATGGTGCTCGTAAAGGTCCTGGTTCTCGTCCAGCACCTCCTGGTTTTCTATGGGATCCGGGAGGTCTTCAGCCATCAGGGCTAATTTTTAACGAGTTTCGAAACGCTGAATGTCCGGCCGTTTTCGTCCGTGATCCTGACGATGTATAGGCCTGGTTTGAGTGACCCGGCATCCAAGGAAGCGCGCAACGGGCTGCTGATGAGTTCCGCGCCGAGCATGTTGTGCACCGAAACCCTGAAGCCGGCAGTTTCCCGCTCGTCCTGGAATTTTCCCTCTGTTTTGAAATGAAGAGTGCTGCCATGGAGCGGATTAGGGTATATTGTAATGAGGTCGCGCCTTGGCTCCGGCCCGCCGATGCCGGACATCTCGAATTCGCGTCCGAGCAGCGGCCGCATCATCAGCGCCCCCTGGAACGTGGTATTGTACCATTCCCCGGTCACATTGTAGAATATGTGCTGCTGCGCATTGTTGTACCGGTCGAACCCGACATTCAGGTTGTCGTTGGTCTGCTGCTCCCAGCCGATGTAAAAGATCCCGTTGACCGGGACCGGCTCATCCAGCATATAAGTCTGGAAACCCAGCATACCATCGGCGAATTTGACCAGCATATTGTCCTGGCGGTACAGGATGTCCCCGGGTTTGCCATTGTTGTCGCGCCAAACGACCAGATCGAAGAATTCCTCATTTGCGTCGTTCTGGGTTCTGTTGAAGAAGAACTGTACGGCCCTGAGGGTATCCTTGACATTCAGCCGGAACTTGTACGCCAGTTTGGATCCGGCTGGTGTCAGCCCGTATCCTTCTTCCGGTGTTCCGTCGTCGTAAGCGTAATAGTTGAAGAAGCGCTGCCGGATGCTGACCGTATCGCCGACGGTATCCTGTGGCGTGATATCACCGATGATGTAGTGCCTGATCTCGAACTCGGCGCTGTCCTGCGTGGTGAGCGGGAACAGGAAGTTGACCGGCGGACAGGCGTGCGCGGCGCAGGAGACGCAACTCTGGTAACCGTTGATGTATACGGGGAACAGGTTGCAGTTGCCGCCCGGGTAGAGGTAATTGAACGGGCCGTCGACCTCATACACCACGTAATAATAGGTTGAATTGAAAATGGCGGAATCAAGGTTGGTAATGACCATTTCCAGTTCGCTTTTCATCTCGTTGGTGGGGTCGTTTACATATTGCCGGAAGGGCATGGCCTCGTAATTCTTCAGTATGGAAGGGGCCCGTTCCACGAAGGTCACATCCCTGAAAACTGTATCCTTGTATGACCGGTTGACGTCCAGGTAGATATAATCGAGGTTCCACTGATCGCAGTTGCTCCGCCAGCTGGCGTTGTTTTCGCTGGCCAGGCTGGCGATGTTGAAAAACCGGAACCGGAATCCATCCTGGAAATACCGGGCACTGTCGGTGATCGGGATCATCACCTGCCGGCTATACGTTCCGTATTGGTCATAAAATTCCTGCAATGAAAGCCCTGGGGTGGCCCAGACTCTTCTCCACCGGTAATCCGGGATGAATACGGAGTCGCAGGGGAGCTGGATCAGGTCGCTGAAATAATAATACTGGTCGGCAATGACATATAGGCCTGGTGCGCAACCCTGGGGGCTGTATATCGTATCGCCGGGCCTTACCGTATCTCCCTCCTGGATGTAATTGCTTAAAGGGGCCCAGATGGAATCGTAGGTATAAGTAAAAATGGAATCACCGGTATAATAGCCGAACTGAAGGATCAGGGAGTCGAATTGTTCCGGCTTGTTGCCGCGGCCTTGCGGCTGGTAATAAAAGCTGAGATACAGGGAATCGGCGACCGTTATTTTTCTGGGAATGGGCTGGAATAGGGAATCGAGCCGGATGGGGAGGGACGTGAGAGAATCGGCGCGGAACGGAAACTGGCTGGCATTTTCATGCAGTTTTCCCCGGCTGTCGATGGCATCCAGGGTTGCAACGCCTACGTTGGCGGAGCGGTAGCCGAAGTTGCTGTTCACATAGGCTTCCCGGTCGGCCCAGCGGGAATTGCCCGGATAAATGAAACTCTGGTTGAAGTCGTCGAAAAAAGGGAGGAAGATGGGATTGTCCTCTTGCAGGTCGCGTGTGGCGGGCTGCTTCAGTAATTGTTCATATTCAGCCCTGACCGCGGGATTCTCAAATAAGCCGGTGACGTACTCCTGCGATCGGAGGATGAATATCGTGCCCGTTACGAGCAAATAGGTTAGGATGATTCTTTTCATTAATCAAAATCAAAATCTTCACTGCCTGCGGACGCATCATCCGGTTCCGCGACCACTGCGGTATCAGGCCGGATGCTTGCCCTGAGCGAGTCAAAGTTAAAGTATAAATCGGACCTTAAATAAAGGGTGACCGAGTCGCCGGGCGACAATTCGCCGTCAAACCAGGGAAACTGGCGGTATACGCGGCTGTGCCGGGGATCCGGCGCATCGACGTAGAACTCCCTGCCCGCATTGAAGGAGGCCATATTGAGCATATCGCGCGCCTGGTCCCGGGTTAGCCCGATCAGGTAAGGAACCGGCGTTTCCCGGTTCTCACCCAGGCCCACCACAAGGTCAATCTCACTTCCTTCACGGATTTCCTCCCCCGCATAAAGCGTGTCCCCGTCAAAATACTGTCCCAGGACCGAATTTTCTGCGAAATGAGGGA
Source organism: uncultured Bacteroidales bacterium (assembly GCA_964489545.1). Taxonomy (GTDB): domain Bacteria; phylum Bacteroidota; class Bacteroidia; order Bacteroidales; family JAGOPY01; genus JAGOPY01. Next base: position 253,491 of record CAZAZE010000004.1, on the reverse strand, counting down.
TGAAGTGCAGCTTCCTGATTTTAATGCCACCGGCTCTTAAGGTAGTGACGGCCTGGCGGATGGTCAGATCCTTCAGCTCGGGCATGACGCTCATTTCCGGTATGAAAGATACGGTGGTTATATAGATGGTCCGGCCTTCCTTGGCCTTGGAGCCGGGTGAAGGATTTTGCTTGATCACAGACCCGGGATCCAGGGAATTGTCATAAACACTGTCGGTGATTTCGAGGTGAAAGATCCGGTTGGCTTCATCCCTCTGGATCTCAGCAATGGTCTTACCTGTAAAATCAGGCACAAGATATACCTCCCCATGTCGGGTATAGGATTTGAGCAACCACAGCACGATCAACAACAACAATAAGGTAATCGCCACGGATAAGACCAGGTGGATGTAAAATTTCTTCTTGGCCAGAAAACCCAGAAAACTCATTTTTCGTAATTTTATCCCCGACAGGTATGCGGCCAGGTCCGTTACTTAATAACGCAAATCGGTCCTCTTATTGCGTTTGAACCGACAAAGATATGAATTTTCCGCAAGGCTGTTTTCTGAACGCTAATCGCTCAATGAATGAGACATAAGATCGCTATCGTTGCCGGAGGTGATTCCGGGGAATATGAAGTTTCCGTGAACAGCGCCGCTGTAGTGGCCCGGCACCTGGATTCCCGGAGGTTCGAAGTTTTTATCGTGCTGATCCGCGGACAGGAATGGATGTTACTGGGCGATAACGGAGCGACTTACACGGTCAATCGGGACGATTTCACCGTTTCGCTCCCGGGCAGGCGACTCAGTTTCGACGGCATTTTTATCGCCCTCCACGGCACGCCGGGAGAGGATGGTAAGCTGCAGGGTTATTTCGACCTGCTCCGCCTGCCTTACACTTCCTGTGACCTGGCCACTTCTGCGATAACTTTCAATAAATATTTCTGCAATCACACCGTTCAAAGCTTCGGAGCACGGATATCGAAGTCGATGGTCATTCACCGGGGGCTTCAGTTTTCAGAAGCAGAGATTTTGCAGCGGATCCGTCTGCCATTCTTCGTGAAACCCAACCGGGGAGGATCCAGCGTGGGCGCATCAAAGGTCAAATCCGAAGCCGAACTCAGGCCGGCGCTGGAAAAGGCGTTCCGGGAAGACAGCCAGGTGATGCTCGAGGAGTTTATCCCCGGTCGCGAGATCGCCTGCGGGGTGATCATGCATGGCGGATCCCTGATCACGCTGCCCATCACCGAGATCATCAGCAAGAATGAGTTTTTTGATTACGAAGCCAAATACCAGGGGAAATCTGAGGAGGTCACTCCCGCGGACCTTGACAGCAAGGTTGCCGAAGAATGCAGGTCTTTGTCGCTGAAGCTTTACCGGGAACTGAATTGCAAGGGGATTGTACGGTTCGATTATATCCTGAACGGGGAGGTGCTGTATTTCCTGGAGGTGAATACCGTGCCCGGCTTTTCCGAGCAAAGCATCATTCCGCAGCAGGCCCTCGCCGCGGGCGTAAGCCTGTGCGACCTGTTCAGTGAGGCGATGCAGCTTGCTTTAGATAACCGATGAGCCGATTCATGGCCATGCCCCGGTGGCTGATCTGGTTTTTGAGGTCGGCCGGCATCTCTGCAAAACTCTCTTTATGACCGTCGGGCCGGAATACCGGGTCATACCCGAATCCATCACCGCCCCGCGCCTCTGTAAGGATCGTGCCATTGACATATCCTTCGAAGAGCATCTCCCGGCCATCCAGGATCAGCGCAATGACCGTCCGGAAACGGGCCCTGCGGTTTTCAACCCCGGCAAGCTCCCGGAGCAGCTTCCGGATGTTATTCCCGGCGATGCAGTCATCTCCCGCGTAACGGGCCGATTTTACCCCGGGACGACCGTTCAGCGCCTCCACTTCCAGCCCGGTGTCGTCGGCGAAGCAATCGTAACCATATTTCTGATGTATAAAACGCGCCTTGGCCAGGGCGTTGCCCTCCAGCGTCGGCGCATCCTCGGGGATATCATCAGTACAGCCGATTTCGGCCAGCGACCGGATGCTCAGGTCCAGTCCGGCAATTTCCCTGATCTCGCGTAATTTGTGGCTGTTGTTGGTCGCAAATACCAAAGACTTACTGGATTTGGGTGTGCTCATGCGTTGATGTTCCAGTTGATTTCGTTTAGTCCCATTTCCGCCAGGATGGCGTTGGTCCTGGAAAAGTGCCTGCATCCGAAAAAACCGCGGCTGGCCGAAAGCGGTGATGGATGGGCTGCTTTAAGGATAAAGTGCCGCTCCCCGTCGATCAGTTTTTCTTTGGCCCGGGCGTAATTTCCCCACAGGAGGAAAATCAGGTTTTTCCTTTTTTCAGAGAGGTTCCGGATCACGGCGTCGGTAAACGATTCCCATCCTTTGTTCTGGTGTGAAGCAGGGGAGTTCGCCCTGACCGTGAGGATCGCGTTGATCAGCAGGACGCCCTGCCGCGCCCATTCGGTCAGGTTTCCGCTCCCGGGCGCCGGGAGGCCCAGGTCGGATTCAATCTCCTTGAAAATGTTGATGAGGGAGGGAGGTTTGGCGATGCCTTCCGGCACGGAAAAACAAAGCCCATGCGCCTGCCCGGGCCCGTGGTAGGGATCCTGTCCGAGAATCACCACCTTTACTTTATTAAACGGGGTCAGGTCTAATGCGGAAAAGATGAGCGGGCCGGGAGGATAAATCGTATGTGACTTTCGCTCCTCGTGAAGGAACTTTCTTAACGCCTCAAAATAAGGCGATTCGAACTCTTCCCTCAGGATCTCCCGCCAGCTCTCTTCAATCTGGATCTGATCGGCGTTAATGGCCATAAGTATATTTTGCAACCATTAAAATGTTTTCGTCGTACAATATATTTGTCTTCTTCAGGTTACTAAAAATAAATAAATTTATCTTTGTAAAGGTATCGGATCCATAATCCCTGCCATTCCAGCATTGAAATTATGAAGAAAGTTATCATAGCTCTTGTTGCCACAGTGCTTTTTGCCCTGGCAGTTACCTCGTGCAAATCGACAACGGATTGCCCGGCTTACGGCGAGACCCATAAATATCAGATTGAACAAAGATACTAAGCCATTGTTCTGTCTGCTGTCAGAGCCCGGCACGATCATTGCTGTATGAGGTAAATACCGGGAACCTGAGTATCCTGATTTATGCGATTCATTCCAGCCATAGGGTTGTGTTTTCTCCTTATTCTGGTTGCAGGAAAATCATCCTTAGCCCAGGACGACTCCTCTGTGATCTACGACAGTATTGCCGAAAGGATTCTCCTGAAGAAAGAGCTTACCGGTGGCATTACCGCCCACAATCTTGGTGTGGGGGGCAATTTTCGTAAAGGAGTGAACCGGACTTTTTTCAACTCAAGGATATTTGAAGTTGAGGTGGTCAGCATGAAGCACGCCAAGCAGGTCCGGATGATCAATCCCTATTATTACAATGCAAAAAGTTTTGTGCTGGGCAAGATCAATCACGTCTATATCCTCAGAGGCGGCTTTGGGTATAAAAGGCTGCTCAACCGGAAACCTTACTGGGGCGGCGTTGAATTGCGCGCATTGTACATGGGCGGCGTATCTGTGGCTTTTGCCAAGCCGGTGTACCTGTACTTCTGGGATGAAACGTATTCTTTTATTAAAGAGGAGCGATACAACCCTGACAATTATTATCACAGCAGTGAATACATCTATGGCAGAGCCCCGTTCATCGAGGGCTTCGGGGAGATCAGGGTGTATCCCGGTGTTTACGCCAAAGCGGGGCTGAATTTTGAGTTCGGCAAATTGAACAGCAGGATCAGGGCCCTGGAAGCGGGCGGTGTGTTTGAATACTTCCCCATTGCCGTGCCTATTATGGCGGAAAACCCCGCCCAGCATTTTTTCATGACCTTTTACATTAATTTCTCGCTGGGCAAACGATACAATTAAAAAAGCTGCCGTAGTCTTTAAACCACGACAGCTTTATTTTTTTTCTTTTGATTTCCCGTTATTTCCTGATGATCAGTTTCCGGGTGAGCGTATTTTCCTGGTCGGCCATCCTGATCATGTACATTCCGTTTTTCAGCCCGGCGACATCTACGGGTACCGATTTATTTTTTCCATCGAGAATAATCTCCCGGTTCAGAACGGTTTTTCCGACAATGTCGGTAACGGAGAGCTGAACCCGAAGGCTGCTGTTGCCGGACCACTGGATGAACAGCGTGTTGTCGGCGGGATTGGGGTAGATCTGTAATTGCTGCTCGAATCCCGGTTCTTCGATCCCGACCGGGGGCTGCGTCACAAATGACCAGACCGGGCTCCAGTTGCTGCTGTCCAGGCCGTTGATGGCCCTGGCACGCCACCAGTAAGTGGTTTCGCGGTCCAGTACAACAGGAGTGGTGAACTGGCTTTCCGCTTGAAGCGGAAAACCTTCTGCGATAAGTGAAGCAAAGGTATTGTCGCCGGAAAGCTGCACCTGATAGCCGGTAATCCCGGTTAACGTGGCCCAGTCGAGCAGCGGGGAAAGGCTGGTGTTGGTGGCATTGTTGGCCGGGGCGGTAAGCGTTACCGAGTTCAGGGTTGTAAAGGTCCAGGGTTCGGACCAGGCCGATGTATCGTGCGCGTGCAACGCCCTGGCCCTCCAGTTGTACGTTACGCCGAACTTCAGCAGTTCAGCGCGCTTTTCAATGTTAGAGGTGGCGAGCAGCACCGGCGATCCGAAGTCGGGATCATCGTCGAGCTGGATCTCGTAGGTGACCAGATCGGTGATTTTGTCCCATTTCAGCAGAACGTCCAGCGCCTGGTCGGTGGCGTTGTTATTGGGTTTGTCCAGTTCTACGGTGGCGATGGTCGTAAAGGAGCGGGCACCCGACCAACCGCTGATGTCCTGGCCGTGGACGGCGCGCATCCTCCAGAAGAACTGGGTGCCAAAATACAGATCGATCAGTTTGGTGGTGATGATATCCGGGCTGACCGCATGGATTACCGCCAGCGGACTGCTAAACGCGTCGTCATTGAAACGTACCGCCGTGCCGTTTTCCCCGGCGATAAAGCCGCCGCTGGCGCCAAAGTCGATGGACAGGAGGTTGGCATTGGTTCCGCTGGTCTGGCTGAACCATTCAATGCCGTCGTACTGCAGCACCGTTCCGGTACGTCCGACGATCCAGGCATTGTCGTCAGCGAGGTAGGTGACGGCGGCAAAGTCCCTGGTAGAAAGGCTTTGCGTGATGGTGATCCATTCGCCGTTCACAAATTGTAAGATGGTGCCTGTTTTTCCGACGGCGAAACCATTGTCCGCATCCATGAAACTGACGCCCATCAATTCCCTGGTGCTGCCGCTGTTCATGGTTGACCAGGAACTTCCGTTAAAGAATACGATCACGCCGCTCTTGCCTACGGCCCAAACGTGGCTGTTGTCAAGGGCGAAGACGCCATTCAGGTCGGCGGAGGCCGTATATGCCGACGACCATTCTGTTCCGTTGAAATACTGGATCACGCCGCCCGTGCCAACCGCCCAGCCGTTCGAAGCGTCCGTAAAGCTGACCGCTTTCAGGTCTTTGGTGGTCTGGCTGGCCTGCTCGGTCCATTCCGTGCCGTTGAAGTAAAGGATCTTGCCTCCCTTGCCTGCGGCCCATCCGTTGGTCGCGTCGACAAAGCTGACCCCAAAAAGGTCGTTACCGGTCGGGCTGGTCTGTTCGGTCATGGTGCTTCCATCCCAGTAAAGGATCTTTCCACCGGCGCCGACCAGCCAGGCATTGTTCTCATCGACGACGGAGGTCGCGTTGATATGGCCCGACAGTCCGGATGCGATTCCCTTCCAGTAATATGCAGTGTCGATCTGGTATTCATAGCTGGTGATTCCAGACAAGGCATTCCATCCGATTTCCACATCGGTCTTCTGGTTCGAAGCATCGGTGGGTTTCACCAGGATGATCCGGCGGATAACACGAAAAGACCACGGTTCGGTCCAGTTGGAAATCTGATCGCCGTCTTTGGCGCGGACCCGCCAGAAATAGGTTTCCCCGAAGATCAGTTCTGAGGTTTGGACAGCGGAGAGGAATTCGGTTTCAAAGCTGACCGGATTGGAAAAAGCGGGGTCCGTATCAAGCTGGATATCATATCGGATAATCCCGGAGCCTCCGCCGGTGACCGCATTCCAGTCCAGCACCACATCGGGCATCTGGTCTATGGCTCCATTTGCCGGCAGGCTGAGTTCAGGGGTGTAGATTCGTTCCTGGGCAAATATGCTGAGTACTCCGATCACGGTGATGAGCAATGTGGTCGTAAATGTTCTTTTCATCTTGGTAAGTTTTATTTAAGGTGAAAATGATCTTCAATCAGGGGTTAGTGAATAATGAATTTTTGAGATGATGTTTCGTTGCCCCGGACCAGCCTGAGGATATAGGTCCCTGACGAAAGCGCTGAGCAATTGATGATGGCTTCGTGGGCGCCCTGCGGCCTGAGGCCCAGGTCGATTTTCCTGGCGCTGTTGCCCGACAGGTTGAAAATCTCGATCGAAACTTTGCCCGCGGCATTGTTCTCAAACGCCACTGTGATCCGGTCTGTGGCCGGATTCGGGTAGATGGAGAAATTGCCTTCCGCTTTGCCCTGTCCGGGTTCTGAAATGCCGACCGGCTGCTGGAAATTATCCAGGGAGATCAGGCCGCGGCCCCAGGTGGCGCCGTAAATCACGCCGTAATTGTTCACCCCTTTGTAAACCAGGTAGGTGGTGTCTACATTCACGATCGGAATGACGTCATCGGTCTTGCGGAGCGTCTGCTGCTTGAGCATAAAAACCGGCACCCTGCCGATGTTGTGGTTCTCTTCCACCCAGGTGGGCTGGGCGGCGTCGATGTTGTTGGTGGCAAATATGCCGAACTCTGTTCCCACCAGGACCAGGTTGTTGTCGGGGTCCATTTCGATCAGTGATGCATAGGCAGGAACCTTCGGCAGGCCGCCGCCGGCCGGATCGCCCATGACCGAGCGGAATGCCGGGACTTCATCCAGGGCGTTATCGGTCATGTAGACATAATGATTATTGCCATAATTACCCATTGTAACCATGACCCGGTTATCATCGTTCGGATCGACGCTTACCGAAGTGATGACCTGTGCGGTTTCGTCCATGGTTCCGGGAATGTAGATGGGCAGGCGCTTGGTGCTGATGATGCAGAATGCGCTGTTTACATCGGCGGTTTTATAATTATAGGCGTATCTGATGTTGCTGATGCGGTAAAGTTTACCGTTGAGCGTGCCCACGAACAGGTGATTGGCGTCGGAGCTGTATGCCATGCATGACGGCTTTCCGTCGACACCGCCGGTGGCTTTGTTGCTGATGACGTACCATTCCGGGTTCACGTCGAACTGAATGACCTGTTTTGACATCATGACCCGGTCATCGCCGCCGATGAAGAAACGGGCGGTGATAATATCCTTGACATTGATCGAATCTCCGGGGACAAGCTCCACCGGGGTGGTATACGGGAATGGCCTTCTGCCGTTTTTGCTCTCTACCCAGAGAGTGGACCCCGCCGGGTGGTTGCGGGTAACTTTGTACGGTACGGAATCACGGGTCTCATAATCTTCAAAATTCTCGTACAGCGCGAAGGGTGACAGGAAGGTGGAGCTGGCGTATTTGTCGCTGAACATATTGGCCGCCCAGTCGGGGCCTCCTCCGAATTCGTTCCGCCGGACGAAGGTTTCCAGGTTTCCGTTGTTGGCCGTTTGAGGATACCGGGAGTAAATGAATGCGCTCTGGTAGACCAGAGAATTTTCACAATAACCGCCAGTAGCGCCATCGGGAGTTTCGGCCTGGGTGGTCCAGATGTCTTTGCCTCTTTTGCTGTCGCTGGGATTGGCGGCGCCGTTGATGAAGATCGTGCCCAGGTCCTGTGCGCCTCCGAGGACGTTGTTCTTTTCCGCGGTTGTGCTCACCGTATAGAACTGGCTGGCGATGTAGTCCTTGTTCATGAACTGGAATACGAAGAAGTCTTCGTTTAGTGTGCCCATGGAGATGCCGCCGTTGGTGCCGACAAAGCAGACGTTGGCCGATCCGGGCTGGAACTTGTATGTGTGGTGCCCTGTCCACAGGAAAACGGGACTCAGCCATTCCTGCCCTGCGGCCGACCGAAGTGTCCACTGGTAGAATCCATCCTCCTGGATCTTCCGTCCTTCCCACATATCCTGGCCGCCCACCAGCACATGGTACGGATCGTCCGGGTACACTTCTATGGTCGAAGCGAACATGCCGATCCCCATATTGATGTTGTTGCCCGTGTTGTATATGTTGAAGTTGGGACTGCCGCCCGGCCCGATGATGGTCCAGGTGGCTCCTTTGTCTTCGGAGCGGTATACGTTCAGCAGGGAGCCGACCGAGGTGGCTGCCAGAGCATAGATCACATCGTTGTTGGTGGGGGCGATGGCAAACTCATACCGTCCGACGCCGGTCACAGGGAGATTGTACGTGGAATCTCCCGAACGCAGCATAAACTGGTCGGGGTTGCCGTTCTCGGAAACATAGCAGAGATTGTTCATGTCCGCCACCACGATTCCGTTGTCGGCCATTTTCACATCCTTTGAGGTCAGGCTGAGCAACTCGCCGTCGGTGGTTTTGGCTACCTGCCAGGTATTCCCGCCGTCGCCGCTATATTTCAGCCCGGTGTTGGTGGCGGCATAGAGCGCGCCATTGCTGGGGTGCGCGGCCAGTTCGTTGACATAGCCCCATTCCAGCTCATTGTTGCCATTGATGGTGGGTTTGGTGGAGTTCAGCAGGGTAAAGTTCTCTCCATCGGTGGATTTGAAGACGCCCTGGCCGATAAATCCCGTGGTATAACCCCATTCCTTCAGCACAGTATATTCATCGACATCGAATCCCTCGCCGGTACCTACGAAGATATCTCCGTTCCCGGCCTGGGTGATGCAGGTGACGTTCATATTTGTAGACTCATGGTTGATCTTATTCCAGCTGGCGCCTCCGTTGGTCGACTTGAACATGCCGCCCAGCACGCTGCCGGCAAAGATCGTTTGGCCGCTGGCGTCCCGGTTATCGAACAGGATCGCCCGGGTGCGACCACCCAGGTTGTTCGGCCCCATCAGGTACCAGTCGAGCCCGAAATCCTGGCCCGAACGGTTGATGGCCTGATCCTCAAGCTGCTGAACAGCTTTCAGGTAATCTGCCGGGTTCATCTGCCCGGTGACCTGGTTGTTCCTGACTTTCTTCAGGTAATCAGATCCGTTTTGATGATCCGATGCAGTTTTACCTTCGTCAGTCAGCGTCGCCGAGATCAGTAATGCGGCCATGCCGAACAATAAAATGAAATAGCCCACGAGTAAAGGTCTTTTCTTCATATAGATAGAATTTTGTTTTTGGTATCCATGTATCTCAAAAGAGAGGCCCAAGTTACACTATTTTTATTTCCCTCCAAACCGGATAAAGTTAAAATTTTAACAAAGATAAGGATTATCACGGGCCTGTGCTCATCAGAGCAAATTTACGTCTTAAATGCCCGGAATTGGAAATCGGCAAGTTAGCGGCGCGCCGGAATCAGGATTCGGCTCGGCTGTTTCGGGAGCGTATAATAATCTCCTGCGGATCAGATGGGCCGGAATGTGTCGGTTTTGAGCCAGCCTACGTTTCCATTGGCCAGCCGGATTTCGCTCCAGTGGTCTATCCGGTCGGTAATGGTAACTTTTGTCCCTTCATGGACCACAAATAGGTCCACACTGTTGTCATTGGGCGAGCTTTTTACGGTAACGGTAGGCGTGAAGATAATGGCGGTGTCGCTCCGGGCGTAATCACGGTAGTTTTGAATGCTGAATATCAGGGAAATAAATACTATGAACAACAAGCCCACGCCCGGCCAGAAAGCCCAGCGGCGAATCCTGGCCGATCCGCTGACCAGGAACAGGAAAGCCGCCGCCAGAAACAGGATGAAAGAAAGGATGGTCAGCCGGGCCCAGCCATCCGAGGAGAGCAGGTGCCGGGCGGAACGGTACCAGGTCCGGAGGAATAATTCGGGGAGCGGTTCAATTTTGTCGATGATCCGGCTGTTGGCCAGCTCGAGGTTATACCTGATGTTTTCATCCCTGGGATCGAGCAATGCTGCCTTTTCGTAATAAAGCAGCGCCGAAGGGATCTGGTTGAGCTTGAAATACGCGTTGCCCAGGTTGAAATAGAGTTCCGACGATTCATAACCCGCGGCGATCACCTGTTCATACAGCCCGGCCGCTCCGGCATAATCGCCGGCGGCGTAAGCCCCGGCTGCGGCGGTGGTCATTTCCGCAGGAGTCGCGGGCTGGCCGGTTGCCAGCAGGCTGGCCGGCAGAATAAGCATGATCATGATCCAGGTTTTCATCATCTTCCCTTTCATTTTAGTTCCTGTTCTATCCTGCTGATGACCGCCAGCGCATCATCATAGATCTCCTGCATCCGCCCGGATTTATCGCCGGGAGCAAAACGGGCGTATTCACAGCGCTCCAGCACAGAGATGAAGTCGCGCACCTGCTCCGATCCGACGCTTTTTCCGGCCAGGCGCTGGTGAACGGTGTCAATGGAAAGATCCGCCAGGGGAATGTTGAACTTATTGCTGATATACCCCCAAAGCGCCCGGGAAATCTCTTCAAAGAACGCCGTCGAAAGGTTTTGGGTGAGAAACTCCCGGGCCCTCTTAAGGTTCTTCAGCGCTACCTTGTTGGCTTTTCGGTTCCTGACCAGGGCCACGTTGCCTCTGCGCTTCCGTTCGGCCATCCACAGCAGGTATGCGACCAGGAAAAGGACCAGGGGAACCGCCATCCATAAAATGAACGTCGCTGAACCGACAAGCATGGAATGGACCGGCCTGAGGGATATCTGGCCGGTTTTGATGTGCCGGATGTCGGAACCGATGAACTGTATGTTTTTCTGGCTGACGCCCGAATAGGACACCGCAGCATGGTCATCCTCGCCTTTGAGAACATTGATGGAGTAAAGCGGCGTGGTCAAAGTCTGATACGCTTGCCGGGCCGGATCGAAATAGGAAAAGTCGACCGGCCGGATCTGGAACTCGCCCGGATTCCGGGGAATGACCAGGTATTCAAAGGTGCGCGTTCCGCTGATGCCGGCGGCATTGCGCGTCAGGTTGCTGGTGATTTTGGGATCATAGGTTTCAAAATCAGGCGGAAAAATGATCTGCGGAGGATCGATCAGCTCAATGTTCCCTTTCCCCGTAATGCTGATCTTTAAGGTGATCGGTTCATTGGTTTTCAATTCCGTCCGGTCTATGTCTGCCGACAAACTGAAATTACCGACCGCCCCGCTGAATGAAACAGGTTTCCCCTCCGAAGGCAGCGGGCGCACATCGATGCTCACCGCATTGGATTGGAGGTTCATCTGAACATTCTGATAATTGCGGTTGAAGAACGGGTCGTTGAAAAAACTGTCAAAGAACGGATCCCGCGAACGCGCACGTTCCACCCTGACCTGCACCAGGCATTCCACCTCCATGGGCTCGATCCTGATTTCCCCGCTCCGCTGGGCGTACAGGGCGATCTTTCTTAAATCTGCCACAACGTATTCCTTTCCGTTGACGACTTCGGTATATTGCTTCAGGGGTTCATTGTCATCCATCAGGTTTTTATACCAAAAACCCGGGAAGGACGAGAGTTTGCTCACCTGGTACTGAGAAACAGGCACAGTGGTGTAGATCTTGTAGGTGATAATGGCCTGTTCGCCCTGGTAAACCCTGGATTTGTCAACAACGGCCCGGATGAACACATCATCTTTATTCACGGTTCCCTGGTTTCCTGAGGCCTGGCGTTGCGGCTGCGTCTGGGTTCCGGATGGAGCAGGGGCGGAGCCCTGGGTTACCGATATCGAAAGGGAATTGGATTCAAACGATTTTCCATCCACGGTCACCCTGGCGGGAGGAATGGTGTAACTGCCCTCTTTGGCAGCCTGCACGTAGTAGGTATAGGTGATTTGGAAAGACTGGGAAACCTTTCCGTTGATGAACTGGTAACTTTGATTGGTCGACTGGTTGGGCCCGCTCAGCACACGGAATCCGCTGAAATCCGGCCCGCTGAAACTTTCCGCCTGCTGGTTCACGGAGAAAACCACCCTGAACTGCTCTCCAACCTGCACACTGCTCTTGGAAGATGCCGTAAACTCTATGCTTTGGGAAAAGGCAGAAGAGAAAGCCAAAAGCCATAGCAGCAGTGGAATTGACTTGAGCATGCGCCCCGGTCGGGACGGATATTTCCGGCGGTGTTTCATGCGTAAAAATGTTTTACCAGTCTTTTTCTGATTTTACGACCCGGGTTTGCCTGATCTTCGCCTGTTTTAATTTTTCAAGGGTCTGCTGTTCGTCATTTTTCAGAGCCTCCAGGATCCGCTCGGCGTCTTCCTTGGATATCTGCTGGGGTTCACCCTGGCTTTGCCGCTCTTGCTGCGCCTGTTCCAGTTCCTGCTCCTGCTCACCCTGTTGCTGGTCCTGTTGTTGCTGGTCCTGTTGTTGCTGGTCCTGCTGTTGCTGATCCTGTTGCTGCTGATCCTGCTGCTGTTGATCCTGCTGCTGCTGATCCTGCTGCTGCTGCTGCGATTCCCTGAGCATTTTCTGTGCATACGCCAGGTTGTATTTGGCGTCCTGGTCGCCGGGATTCAGTCGCAGGGACTGTTTGAAGGCCTCTACGGAAGAGGGCAGGGCTTGTCCGGCCAGCTGCGCGCTATCCATGGCGAGTTTGAGCAGGGAATTGCCCAGATTGTAATAGGTTTTAGAACGCTCTTCATCGCTCATGCGGAAGGTCCGCAGGGTATCGAACGCCGCCGTGGCTTGCTGATAATTATTCTGCATATAAAGAGAATTGCCCAGGTTGAATACCCCTTTGTGCGGGTTCCTGGCCTCTTCAGTCGATTTGATGTACTCAATTTCTGCCTTTTTATAATCCCCGTCGTCATAATACCGGTTTCCCTGGCGGATATGCCGGTTTTCCTGCTGGGCCGCGAGCTCCGGAAGTCCGGCCAGTGCAATGAGCCATATGAGGATATAACGGTTAAGCATCTTCTTCAATACATTAACGGTTGAACAGTTTGATTTTGTCTGTCCATCTGCTTTTTCGCTCCGGGATCAGCAATTCGATGAACAGCAGGATCAGGCTGATGGCCAGGAAATACTGAAAACGGCCTTCATATTCAGAGAATATTTTGGTTTCGATTTCCTGTTTCTCCAGGGCATTGATCTCGTCGAGGATCCGGCTGAGGCCGTCCTGTCCGGTGGATGCCCGGACATAGATCCCGTTGCCGGCGGAGGCGATTTGCTGCAGCATGGTTTCGTCGAGCCTGGAGATGACCGTCTGCCCCTGCCGGTCCGCTTTAAATCCGGTCTGGCGGTTGTACTCGTCATACGTGGGAATGGGTGCGCCTTCGGGTGCGCCCATTCCGATGGTGAAGATCTTTATGCCTTTTTCCGCGGCCGCGGTCGCCTCCTCCATCGCATCGCCCTCGTGATTCTCGCCATCGGTGATGACGATGATCGCCTTGCTGCGTTCATTTTCCCCGAAGGAACCGGCAGAAAGACGGATGGCCTCGCCGATCGCGGTTCCCTGAGAAGGTACCATACGGGTGGAAATGGTGGTCAGGAACATTTTGGCGGCGGAATAGTCGGTGGTGATGGGCAATTGGACGTATGCCTTGCCTGCGAAGACCACCATGCCGATGCGGTCGCCCTCCAGCCGGTCGATCAGTTTGGAGATGCCCTGGACGGCCCTCGTGAGCCGGTCCGGCCGGATATCCTGGGCCAGCATGCTGTTCGAGACGTCCAGCGCGATCACCAGGTCGGCGCCTTTGCGCTGCACCTTCTCCAGCCTGGAACCGATCTGGGGATTGGCCAGGCCGATGACCAGGAAGCCGAAGGCCAGCATGAGCAGGATGAATTTAAAGAACCTCTTTCTCGCCGAGCGCCTGGGCATCAGGAGCACGATAACGGGGATTTCCCCGTATCGCCTCAGCGCTTTCTTACGCCACAAATGATAAAGGAAGTAGAGGATGCTGAAGAACGGGATCAGCAACAGCGCGTAAAGGTATTCTATGTTTTCAAAGCGGAACATCAGGGAATGCTTCTGAACAGGGTGAATCGTGCCAAGGCTTCCAGGGCCAGCAGCAAAAGGGCGAAAATGGCCAGCGGGAGAAATTCTTCGTGTTTCTTCCGGAATTCGGTCACGTCGATCTTGGATTTTTCGAGCTGGTCGATTTCCCGGTAGACATCCTGCAGCTGCGTGTTGCTGGTGGCCCGGTAATATTTTCCATCGGTCATGTCGGCCACTTTTTGCAGGAGCTCTTCATCGATTCGCACTTCCATGTTCTGGTACTGGAGGCCGAACGGGGTCTGGACGGGATACGGGGCATATCCCATGGTCCCGGCGCCGATGGTATAAATCCTGATCCCGTATATTTTAGCGATTTCCGCAGCGGAAAGCGGGTCGATCGATCCGGCGTTGTTGACTCCGTCGGTCAGCAGGATGATGACTTTGCTGACGGCCTGGCTCTCCTTGAGCCGGTTGATGGCCGTGGCCAGCCCGTCGCCGATGGCGGTGCCGTCCTCGATGATCCCGCTTTTGATATCGTCCAGCATCTCCGAAAGGATGGTGTGGTCGGTGGTAAGGGGGCACTGGGTGAAGGCTTCGCCTGAGAATACCACCAGCCCGATGCGGTCGTTCGGCCGGCCGGAGAAAAAGTCCATGCTCACGTTCTTGGCGGCTTCCAGGCGGTCGGGCTTAAGATCCTGGGCCAGCATGCTGCTGGAGATATCCAGTCCCAGTACGATGTCGATCCCTTCAATGCTGACGTCCTGCCGTTTGGAGGTGGACTGGGGCCTCGCCAGGGCGATGATGAGCAGCGCAAGCGCGATCACACGGAAGGCGAACATACCATGGTAGAGATAATGCCGGATGCTCCGCGGGGTTTTTTCGAAGGATTCCGTGTCGGATACCTGCAGCGTGGGCATGCTTTTTCCCTGCCTGAACCCATACCAGGCCACCAGCAGCGGCAGCAGCAGCAGCAGGTACAGAAAACCCGGATTTGCAAATTCAATGTTCGCCGGCATCAGGTATTCGTTTGATTGGGTTCATTTGCCATCGCGGAACTTGTCGGTTCAACCCCGCGCTCAGGCCGGGTTTCCCTGACAAAATCCACGCAATGGTTCAGGCTCAGATCGTTTTCCAGCGGCAGGGGCTGTTCTTTGGCAAACTTGACCAGGTCGGCCAGCAGGAGCGTCTGGTGCAGTTTCTCCCGGGCCTGCCCGTTGACCCCGGTCTGCCGCAATGCACTGTCAATCTCCGCTGTGGTCATCTCCATCGCCCTGACCGGGAAACGAAGCTCAATGTACTCCCGCACGATCCCGGTCAGCTCGGAATAGTATTCTTTCACCCGCCCCGATTGCCAGAGTTTTTTATGCCGGAGGTTTTCCAGGGCTTCCAGGGCAGCTTCGTATGGCGGCAGGGTCGGTTTGAGCCGGGTGGTGACCGCCGGAGCCTTAGCCCTTTTTCTGATCAGGAAATAATAGAGCAGGAAGGCGATGAGGGCCAGCAGGATCGCAAGCCCCGCCCAGGGCAGGATCTCGGCGAAGGTGACCGGCGCCCGCAGCGGCGGTTTGATGGGTTTTATATCCTGGGCAAGGTCGGGTTCCGGAGCGCCGACCTCGATGCGGATGGGGCTCGTCTCGGAAAAGAAGGCCAGCGTATCGCCCCTGAGATTGTATTTGAATACGATGGGCGGGATCACGTATGTTCCCGAATCGAAAGAGGTAAGGTCGAGTTCCTGTTTGAGCGAGTAGCGCTCTTTATTGGAGGAAACGGTGTCGATGGCCGATTTGCGGAGGATTTCCAGGTTCCGGACCAGGGTGTCGGCGAAAACGGGCCAGTGGACAAAATGTCCGGCAGGTACCGTAACCGTCAGTTCCAGCTTCACCCGGTCGCCGATCATGATGCTGTCGTCTTCGATCCGGGCTGCAGCGCCGGTGTACTGACCCAATGCGCAGGGCGCCAGGCCGGCCGCCACGACCAAAAGAAAGATATGTTTCTTCAGTATCTGCATCTCAGTACCTTGATTCCCGCACTTTAAACAGGTTCATCAGAGGCTTGACATAATTTTCCCCGGTGGCGATGTTCGTCGCGTCGATCCCCAGGCGCTTGAACATCTGGGCAAGGCTCTGTTCATGCCTGTGCCAGGCCGATCGGAAATTACTCCGCAGGCCGGGATCGTTGGTGTCTATCCACATCGACCGCCCGGTCTCCTTGTTAAACACCCTGGCCATTCCTATTTTCGGCAGATCGGCCTCCCGGTGGTCATGCACCCGCACGGCCACCAGGTCGTGCTTGCCACCGGCGATCCGCAGCGCTTTTTCAAAGTCCTTATCCATAAAATCGGAGATCACGAAGGCAATGCATCTTTTCTTGATGGCGTTGGTCAAGAACCGGAGTCCTTCGGAGAGCGAGGTTTTCTGGCTTTCGGGATGGAAGTCGATGAGCTCGCGGATGATCCGGAGAATGTGGGCTTTGCCTTTCTTGGGCGGGATGAATTTTTCCACCCTGTCGCTCACGAAGATCACGCCCACTTTATCATTGTTGTGGATGGCCGAGAAAGCGAGCACTGCCGCGATTTCGGTCATCAGTTCCTCTTTGAGCTGCATCCTTGTCCCGAATTCATTGGACCCACTGACGTCGATGACCAGCATCACGGTGAGTTCGCGCTCTTCGTCGAAGATCTTGACGTAGGGATGATTGAACCGTGCCGTGACGTTCCAGTCGATGCTGCGGATATCGTCGCCGTACTGGTATTCCCTGACCTCGCTGAAAGCCATTCCCTTTCCCTTGAAGGCGGAATGGTAATGGCCCGAGAACACCTGGTGGGATAACCCCCGGGTTTTGATCTCGATCTTCCGGACTTTCTTTAAGATTTCAGCCGTCTCCATTTGTTTTTCAGGGTTTCAGGTTTCAGGTTCCAGGTTCCACAGTTCCACAGTTCCACAGTTCCACAGTTTCAAAGTTTCAAAGTTTCAAAGTTTCAAAGTTCAAAGAGGTAAGAATTCTATCAACTCTGGAACCCTGGAACCCTGGAACCCTGGAACCCTGGAACAACTAAGGAACTTCCACAGTATTTAAAATCTCATTGATGATATCCTCCGGCATGACGTTCTCCGCTTCCGCCTCGTAGGTCAGCCCGATGCGGTGGCGCATGACGTCGTGCGCGACGGCCCGGACGTCCTCGGGTATGACGTACCCCCGGCGCTTGATGAAGGCAAAGGCCTTTGCCGCCAAGGCCAGGTTGATGCTGGCGCGCGGCGAGGCGCCGTACTGGATGAGGGGCTCGAAGCGGCTCAGCTTATATTCGGTGGGGTAGCGACTGGAAAATACGATATCGGTGATATAATTTTCGATCTTCTCGTCAAGGTACACATCCCTGACGACCGCGCGCGCCTTGGTGATGTCAGTGGTTTTGATGATCTTCTGGACCGTTGGAAACGAACTGGTGATGTTCTGGCGGAGGATCCTTTTCTCTTCATCCTTGTCAGGGTACCCGATCACTACCTTGAGCATGAACCGGTCGACCTGGGCTTCGGGCAGGGGATAGGTCCCTTCCTGTTCGATGGGGTTCTGTGTGGCCAGCACCATGAACGGCTCTTCCAGCGGGTAGGTGTGGTCGCCGATGGTCACCTGGCGTTCCTGCATGGCTTCCAGCAGCGCGCTCTGGACCTTGGCCGGAGAGCGGTTGATCTCATCGGCCAGGATGAAATTGGCGAAGAGGGGGCCTTTACGGACCACGAATTCTTCCTTTTTCTGGCTGTAGATCATCGTCCCCACCAGGTCGGCAGGAAGCAGGTCGGGCGTGAACTGTATCCTGCTGAAATGGGCGTCGATCACCTGGGCGAGCGATTTGATGGCCAGGGTTTTGGCCAGGCCGGGAACGCCCTCCAGCAAGATATGCCCGTTCGAAAGCAGGCCGATCAACAGGCGTTCCACCATATGCTTCTGCCCGATGATCACCTTGCCCATTTCCATGTTGATCAGGTCGATGAACGCACTTTCCTGTTGTATCCTTTCATTTAATGCCTTGATATCTGTTTCCATGAGGAATATATTAATATAACCGGCACAAAAGTAAGGCTTGCCAGCGGAAGAGGCTCTTCGGTTTTTGTTAAAAGTTGTTAAAGCACCAGTTAAAAAGTGTTAAAGTAAATTAACTGAAAATCAGTCTGTCAGGATTATTATTCGGGGGAGTGGGGAAGGTCACAACTGGAACAGCGCATCATCCCGCTTAATCAGATGAATCAGTTCCTGGAACAGGCGGTCGTGCACGGGGATGATCAGTTTTCGCATTTCAAAGGCCTCTTCCAGCAGGTTGATGTCTTTGGATTCCTGGAAGATGATGGCCGTTTTTGCCCAGAGTTGATAATGATCGTGCCAGTTGCCCAGTTCCAGCCCGAAATCTTTGATCCGTTCATATGCTGACCGGGTAATGCGAAAATCCTCCTGAGATTGGTACAGCATTTCGACAATGTAACCTTTTTCCTTAAAGCGGGTGCGAAATCGGTGCAGGCGGTCGGGTTCATCGAGGCTGAATCTTTTTTTCCGCAGCTTTTCCATGGTTTCCTTCAGCCAATCGTACAGCTGCTGCTCAAATTCCACCGGATCGAGGGATTGCAGTGATTCAGCAAGGTCTTCCCGGATCCGGCCGATGGACGGATAGTCAAAATCCACGGATCTTACGAAGAATTTGTCGCGCTGGTTATCAATCCTTTTCCGGTAAAAGGCTTTAATGAGGGGGAATTTACGGCCCGAATCACGTTCCAGTTGCTCCACCAGTTCGGTCTGAACCTGGTCGTCGCGGATGGGTCCGCCGGCCTTGAACATCTCCCGGAGCGGAAAAATTATTTCCGGTGAAAGGATCTCTTCTTCAGCGGCCTGGTTAACCGCCCTGACCACCGCGCGGATCCGCTTTACCGCAACCCTGTATTCATGTATGGCCTCCGGCTCATAGGCGATGCGGGCCTGCTCCAGGTTTTGCTCAAACCGGTCAAGGTACTTGTTCAGGTAAGCAATGATGATGGCCGTTATGTTTCCCCGTTCGGGATGCATGGGTGTTTTCGCAGACTGGCGTTGATTTCCGGTCTGTAAAATTAGGAAACTTCCGGAAACGGCTTGTTAAGCCAATATTAAATTATGGCCTCCTGATGGTAACCGTGATGTGTTTTGCGATCTCCAAAGCGGTGGTCAGCGTCGAAAGGTCCGGATACAGATTCCCGTCGCGCCCGGCGTAATGGCTGTGCCCGACCGGCTTCATTTCATAGGTAGTCCGGTCGCTTTGCGGGTCGATCCGCACGGAATAGACCACAGCAGGCTGGCTTGATGTTTTATACTGCGGGTCGTCGGGGTATTTGTTGTTGGTCCAGTACTTATTCCAGTCCCACGACTGGTTGATCTCGAACATAATGTTGAACGGCGACAGGCTCTCCTCGCCGGCCCGGGCGTTCAGGGTGAAATCTCCTGCAGGGGTGGGGCCGGTTACGGCATCGGGCATGGGATCATCCGGGGTGGGAAGAAATAAGCCGTCGGCAGCCCTGACGCCCCGCTGGTGTCCCCAGTAGGGCAGGGCGGCAGGCCTCCGGACCGGGCCCGGTTCCCACTGACCCTTTGATTGGTCGGCGTGGCGGAATAAACCTTTGCCGATGGATTCGGCCACAAACAAGGTTTCAATATACTTCCCCGTGGTGTCCTCGATCCAGATGGCCATCAGGGGATGATTGTGCGCCGAACCCCGGCTGAAATCCAGCCGGATCTGGAGGCCTGTTCCGTTCACATTGGTTTCGATGATCCGGGCGTCGCCGTCTTCGGTGGTTTTCTTCGGGCCGGAGCAGCGGATCATCACCGCCGCAAGGATCAGAATCAAAGCCGGGACAAGCAGGCTTAATCGCTTCATTGTGTTCATCTTGTTCCTCATCTTGATTTATAATTCAACGATAATTCCCAGACTGGGCAGAATGGTGCCCGCTTCACTGCTGATGGGTCTGAGATTATACAATTGCTGTTCATAGGGCAGGCTCTCCGTCGCGTCCACGATATCCGGCACCCCGTTGACATCAAGATTGGTGTAGATCGGGGCGTTTTGCGACTTGAAATTATAAGCGTTCTGAATATCGAGATACAGGTTGAGCGACCATTTATTGAAATAGAATGTCTTGTCGACCCGGATATCCAACTGGTGGAACGCCGTTAGCCGTTCCTGGTTGAACCGGCTGAAATCCGGGTATTCCCGGCCGCGGATGTCCCATGCCGGCCGGATGCTGGAAAACGCCAGGTCGGCCGGAGTGTAGGGCGCCCCGCCCACGAAACGCCATTTGGCGCCGATATCCCAGTTCTTGCCCAGGCTCCGCAGGACCGTCAGGTTCAGGATGTGCCGGTTGTCCCATGAAGAGGGGACGAAATTGTCGGATTTATCCGTGAATTCACTCCATACCAGGGTGTAGGATAAAATGACGTTGAATCCGAAAAGGGATTTGTCCTGGGCAAGCACCTCCAGCCCATAGGCCCTGCCTTTGGATATGCTGATCAGCTCTTCGTCACCGAAGGTCCCGTAATCTCCGCCTTTGCTCGCGATATTGATCGAATCCCTGACAGAGAACGGATAATCCCGGTAATACTTGTAAAAGCCTTCCAGGCTGAGTTTGGCGTCTTTTTGGGGAAGATACTCTAATCCGAGGACCACATGATCGCTGCTGATATACCGGATATCGTTCTTCCGGTTGATCAGCTCGCCTTCGTTATCGCGGAAACCGAGCGCTGTGAAGGGCGGGCGCTGGTAGTACCTGCCCGTGTTGAAGTTCAGGAACAGTTTTTCCGTTAAACCGTATGACGCCGACAACCGGGGAGAAACCTGGTTCAGCAGGTTGGTCATGTGGGGTGTGTAATTGTTGGCGTCCATCCGCAGGCCGAAACTCAGGATCATGCGGTCGTCAAAAAAGTTTTTGCTGACCTGCCCGAAAACGTTCCAGAGAAATAATTTGATCTTTGTGTCGTAATCCACGGGCGCCAGTTCGCCATTCTCCCAGAAGGCCTGGTAAGTCCGGTTGGTGTACCGGGCAAATTCGAGTCCCGCGCCGTAATTGTATTTCCAGTCGCCCCGGCGGCTGGTGTGTTCGGCCCGCAGTTTGTTTTCCGATTCATATGAATTGTAATCATAGGTCTTGAGCGAATCCACTTCGTCGTTGTCGAGGTACTTGTATGACCGGTTGTTGAGCATATTGCGGCTCAGGACGACATTGGTGAATCCGTTTTTGTGAAAATGCTTGTAGACGGCGCCAACCGTGTACGTCCATTGTTCATTGACCGGAAGATAGTTAAGGATGTATAATTGTCCCTCGTCGGGATTTTCCAGGCCGGTGTTGAGCTTGAATTTGTCGATGGATCCCAGGCCGATGAATGAAATTTCGTTCTTCTGGTCCAGCCTGATCTTGTATTTGGCCAGGAAGTCGTTGTAGGTGGGCAGGAAGGGGAGCCCGAGCACATCGAAAAGGAACTGGAGGTATGATCTCCGGTAGGAGAACAGGAAGGTTGAATTCTGGGTAACCGGCCCGTTGAGGGTGAGGGCCAGATCGGTGGCGCCGACCGAGCCGCGGAACACGAGTTTGTCCTTATTCCCGTCGAGGAGCTTCATGTCGAGCATCGAACTGAGCGATTTGCCCCGGTCGGCCGGGAAAGCGCCGCTGTAAAACTCCACCTCCCGGATAAAGTCGGCGTTGATGATGCCGACAGGACCGCCGCTGGCGCCCTGGGTGGCGAAATGGTTCAGGTTCGGTATCTCGATGCCGTCGAGGTAGAACACATTTTCACTGGGCCCGCCGCCCCGGACGATGACATCATTGCGGAAAGCCGGCGTGGAGGCCACGCCCGGAAGGATCTGGATCACCCGGGAGATGTCGCGGTTGCCGCCCGGGTTCTTCTCGATCTCTGAGATCTGCAGGGTCCGGAGCGATAGCGGGCTTTCCTCGATGCGCTGAAATGGCGATGCTTTGATGGTTACCTCCTGGAGCTCGAATTCCTTCGGCACCATCGGGATGTCGATAAAAAATGTCTTGGCGTTGGTCACCTGGAAGTCTTCGGTGACCCGGCTTTCAAAACCTACGGCCGAAGCGGCCAGTTGCACGAAGCCCGGCGTTACGCCCGTGAAAATGAAATTTCCGTCCAGGTCGCTCGAGGTGCCGATGTTCGTCCCGAAAATGATGATGTTGGCAAACGGAACCGGTTCGTTGTTGCGTTCATCGAAAATACGGCCCTTGATCGTTCCCTGCTGCGCGTGCAGCATCACCGGAAACAATAATAAAACGAGTATTCGGATGATATTTTTGATGTTCATGGACATTTTGGATTAATCGTTCCTGTTGATATCTTTTAACGCTTCGATCGCTTCCCGTACATGGCGGACCGGGGAGAACTGAGAATTGAATACCCGGGTGACTTTCCCCTTACGGTCGGTCACAAAGGTAGTCCTTCCCGGTAATAAACCCATCAGGCTGCCCGGCACGCCAAACATTTTGCGGACTTTCCCTTCCGGGTCGCTGAGCAGGATATAGGGAAGCCGGTGGTTTGCGGCGAATCTGCGGTGGGATTCCTCGCTGTCGCTGCTGATGCCTATGATTTCGGCGCCCAGGCCGACCAGGTCCTCGTACGAGTCCCTGAAGGAACAGGCTTCGGCGGTGCATCCCGCCGTTTCGTCTTTGGGGTAGAAAAAAATGACCAGGTTGTTTTTCCCAAGCATATCAGACAGCCTGAATTTTTCACCATTCTGGTCGTTCAGTTCAAAATCAGGGACCATATCCCCTTCTATAACAGGTTTCATGAATTTGTTTAATTAATAATCAGGAAGAGTAAACAAATCCATGTGCATAAAGTTCAACGGGAAGCGGAGAGGCCTGATTTATAAATTTCAATGGCTCTCCGCCGGGCGAAGGAATGTTCGACAATGGGCTGAGGATATGATGGTTGGCCGAATTCGGGGACATACTGCCGGGTGAATGTTCGTTCCGGATCAAATTTTTGCCCCTGGAGTGTGGGATTGAAAACACGGAAATAGGGTGCTGCATCGCAGCCGGTTCCGGCCGCCCATTGCCATCCGCCGTTGTTTGACGCCAGTTCGTAATCCAGGAGCTTTTTGGCAAAGTAGGCTTCACCCCATCGCCAGTCGATCAGCAGGTGTTTGGCCAGGAAACTGGCCGTGATCATCCGGACCCTGTTGTGCATATACCCGGTTTGGTTCAGCTGGCGCATGCCCGCATCCACGATCGGGTATCCGGTTCTCCCTTCGCACCAGGCCTGAAATTCCTGTTCGTTGTTGCGCCAGTCGATCCTGTCGTATTCCTTTTTAAAGGACTGATGCACGACTTCCGGGAAATTCCACAGGATCATCATATAGAATTCCCTCCAGATCAGCTCATTAAGGAAGACGTCACTGAACCGGAGGGCGTTTTTAACCACTTGCCTGATGCTGATGGTGCCAAACCGGAGATGGACCCCGAGACGTGAGGTTCCCGGCAGGTAAGGAAAGTCGCGCTGTTGCGCGTAGGACTGCATCATGATGGTGTCGATGAACCGGGGCGGAACCGGAAGATCCGACCGGATAAAGCCCATCGATTTAAGGGATGGCAGGGGCAGCGTCCGGGTCTTCCGGAACTTTCCCGTCAGATCCTCGGAATGAAATTCCCGGATGCCGGTTTTCTCCTGCAGTGCCTTCCATTTTCGTGCGTAAGGGGTAAATACGGTGTAGGGTTTTCCATCATCTTTGAGAACTTCGCCTTTTTCGAAGATCACCTGGTCCTTAAAGGAAAGGAAACCTATCCTGTTGTCAGCCAGCAGCCTGCCCACGGCTTCATCCCGCCGGCGGGCGTACGGTTCATAATCGTGGTTGGCATAAACGGTATGCACGCTGAACTCCCGCATCAGATCCGTGAACACATCGACCGGCCGGCCGAAGCGCACGACCAGCGAACTGCCCTTCCGGTCCAGTTCCCGTTTGAGGCGGGTGACTTCATCATAAATGAATGTGACCCTTGGATCAGCGCGGTCTTCCAGGGATTCAAGGATATCAGTATCGAAGATGAACAGGGGGATGACGGGTTCCGGTGCTTCCAGTGCATGGTACAGGCCGGAGTTGTCTTCCAGCCGCAGATCTCTCCGGAACCAGAATATGTTATGCTTGTTCATGAGGTGTTTTGAGAATATTTTTCAATGCCTCTTCAATGCGGCTAAACCGGAAGGCATAACCGGTATCCAGAAGTTTTTCGGGGATAATGTTCTGGCTGGCCAGCAGGGTTTCCCGGCCCATTTCACCCATGACGGCCCTGATGACCGGAGCAGGGATCTTAAACCATACAGGCCTCCCGGTCAGCTTGCCCAGGGTCTTCATCATTTCGCGCATCGTAACCGGATTGGGAGCGGTCATGTTGAATGGTCCGGCGGCTGCGGGGCTGGAAATCAGGTGTGCAATGGCCCCTGCCATGTCATCGATATGGATCCAGGAGAGCCATTGTGCTCCGTTGCCGGGAATCGCCCCCGCAAAATACCGGACCGAAGGGAGTATTTTGGCCAACATGCCGCCGGAACGGCCCAGGACGATGCCTGTGCGCAAATGGATGACCTTCACGCCGGCTTCTTCGGTTACCCCAATAGAGGATTCCCATTCCTGAGTCAGTTCTGCCAGGAAGCCGGTCCCCGCCGGATGTCTTTCGCCGGCCGGATGCGGGACCCGGGGCCCGTAAAAACCGATGGCCGAGCCCTGAAGCAGCAGATCAGGCTTATCCTCCATGCCCAGAATGGCTTCACTGAGCAGGCGGCCCGTTTCAACCCGGCTGTGGATCAGCTTTCTCTTTCGGGCGCGGGTCCAGGTTCCTCCGGCAATATTTTCCCCGGCCAGGTTAACGATCACCGGGACACCTTCAATGGCCCTGCTGAGGTTTTCGACGGATATTCCGTTCCATTCCCTGATTTCTGTACCTCGGGGAAGGATTTGGCCGCCAATGGCTGAATTGCGTGTCAATGCAATGACATGCGCCCCTTCTTCGGCCAGAAAAGCCGTAAGTCGCCTTCCGATAAAACCCGTTGCGCCGATGATCGCGATAGTTTTCATGCGTTGAGTTTAACAATCCCGGGATCAAGTTGTTTTTGGCCCCGTAAAATATCGTCATTTTCCGGGCGCCGTTTTCTTGCGGGTCAGAAAGCCTGGCCCGGAACACGGTGACATAAAGTTACTAAATTTCCCTGCTTTGCCGATTTATTGCCCGGGATTTGATAGCTTAGCGCTGCCAAAGCGCAGGAATGCCTGCATGAAAACAACCATCAAATACCGCGAGGTCTGGCTGATCGCCTATCCCATCATCCTGGGCAGCATAGCGCAAAACCTGCTGAACATCACGGATACGGCTTTCCTGGGCCGGGTTGGAATGATCGCCCTGGGCGCCGGGGCGATCGGGGGCATTTTTTACCTGATCGCGGCCATGCTGGCCTGGGGGTTTGGGATCGGCACGCAGATCATCATCGCCCGGAGGCGCGGAGAGCAGGCATGGCCTGAAATCGGCCGGACCTTCCAGCATGGTTTCTATTTCCAGCTCCCCCTTGCGCTCACCCTGTTCAGCGTCATGCAGTTTTTCGCCGCCGATATTCTCAGGCCCATCCTGCAGTCGGCCGAGGTCTACTCGGCAACCCTGGAATTCATCACATACCGGTCGTACGGGATATTCTTCGCCGGCGTGAATATGCTCTACCGGGGTTTTTATGTGGGCATCGCCCGTACAAAAGTGATCACCTACACTACGGTGGTCATGGCTTTGGTGAATATCATCCTCGATTATGTCCTGATCTTCGGGAAGTTCGGTTTTCCGGAGATGGGATTGGCCGGCGCCGCAGTGGCTTCTGTCATTGCGGAGCTATCGGCCACGGTGTTTTTTACCTTCTATTCGATCTTCAGGCTCAACGGCCATCAGTACACGCTTTATAAACTTCATCCGTTCAACCGGGAGCTCTACCGGAGAATGATCCTGCTCGCCCTGCCGGTAATGGCGCAAAACTTCCTTTCGATGGCGGCCTGGCTGGTGTTCTTCCTGTTCGTGGAAAAACTGGGCGAGCAAGCCCTCGCGGTATCGAATATCATAAGGAGCTTTTACATTGTCCTCATGGTGCCCATGTGGGGGTTCGCTTCGGCCACCAACACCCTGGTCAGCGGACTGATCGGCGAGGGAAGAAAGGAAGAAGTTATGTCGCTGGCGCTGAAGATCGTGAGGCTGTGTTTTGTCCTGGTGCTGGGCATTGTTGCGTTCGGTTCGCTGTTTCCGGAGTTCGCACTGAGGATTTATACCAACGATGCCGCCCTGATTGCCATATCGCTTCCGGCCTTGTATGTGGTTAATCTCGCGGCGCTGATGCTGGGCGTTGCATTTATTTTTTTCAACGCGGTATCGGGTACAGGAAAAACCCAGATTTCTTTTATGATCGAGGTCGTCGTTATCGTCATTTATCTTATTTATACCTATATCATCGCCGATTATTTGCGTTTGGAGGTACACTGGGTCTGGACCGCGGAATATTTATATGCCTTCCTGCTGGGGGCGTTGTCATTCCTTTATCTGCGGAGCGGGAGGTGGAAAGGGGCGAGGTACTGATTAGTATGTACTATGTAATAAGTACTATGTAATAAGTACTATGTAATAAGTACTATGTAATA